>NZ_CM147840.1:2100000-2105000 GCF_055804415.1 Olleya sp. NP1-10
GATGACCTGTGGGTAGGGGTGAAAGGCCAATCAAACTCGGAAATAGCTCGTACTCCCCGAAATGCATTTAGGTGCAGCGTTGATTTATAGTTTTATAGAGGTAGAGCTACTGATTGGATGCGGGGGCTTCACCGCCTACCAATTCCTGACAAACTCCGAATGCTATAAAATGTTAATCAGCAGTGAGGGCATGGGTGCTAAGGTCCATGTCCGAGAGGGAAAGAACCCAGACCATCAGCTAAGGTCCCCAAATATATGTTAAGTTGAAAAAACGAGGTTGAACTGCTTTGACAGCTAGGATGTTGGCTTGGAAGCAGCCATTCATTTAAAGAGTGCGTAACAGCTCACTAGTCGAGCGGTTCGGCATGGATAATAATCGGGCATAAACATATTACCGAAGCTATGGACTTGTAAAAGTGGTAGGGGAGCATTGTAGTGGCGTTGAAGGTGTGCTGTGAGGCATGCTGGAGTAGCTACAAAAGAAAATGTAGGCATAAGTAACGATAATGCGGGCGAGAAACCCGCACTCCGAAAGACTAAGGTTTCCTCAGCTATGCTAATCAGCTGAGGGTTAGTCGGGACCTAACGCGAACCCGAAAGGGGTAGTGGATGGACAACAGGTTAATATTCCTGTACCTGCTCACATTAAAAGTGACGGAGGCGAATAGTTAGTGCGCACAGACGGAATTGTGCGTTGAAGAGAGTGGTAACACCTCGATAGTACACTAAGACTACGGTCGCGGTGATAATCTAGCGAATCGACTTCCAAGAAAAGCAAGTGAAGCAGCCCGTACCCTAAACCGACACAGGTAGTTGGGATGAGAATTCTAAGGAGCTCGAGAGATTCATGGCTAAGGAACTAGGCAAAATAGACCTGTAACTTCGGGAGAAAGGTCGCCACCCTTCGGGGTGGCCGCAGTGAAAAGGTCCAGGCGACTGTTTATCAAAAACACAGGGCTATGCTAAATTGAAAGATGACGTATATGGCCTGACACCTGCCCGGTGCTGGAAGGTTAAGTGGAGGGTTTAGCTTCGGCGAAGATCTCAAATGAAGCCCCAGTAAACGGCGGCCGTAACTATAACGGTCCTAAGGTAGCGAAATTCCTTGTCGGGTAAGTTCCGACCTGCACGAATGGTGCAACGATCTGGACACTGTCTCAGCCATGAGCTCGGTGAAATTGTAGTATCGGTGAAGATGCCGATTACCCGCTGTGGGACGAAAAGACCCCGTGCACCTTTACTATAGCTTAGTATTGGTTTTGGATAAGTAATGTGTAGGATAGGTGGGAGACTTTGAAGTGGCGTCGCTAGGCGTTGTGGAGTCATTGTTGAAATACCACCCTTTGCTTATCTAGAGTCTAACCTTCGAAGAAGGGACAGTGCTTGGTGGGTAGTTTGACTGGGGTGGTCGCCTCCAAAAGAGTAACGGAGGCTTCTAAAGGTTCCCTCAGCACGCTTGGTAACCGTGCGTAGAGTGCAATGGCATAAGGGAGCTTGACTGAGAGACCTACAAGTCGATCAGGTACGAAAGTAGAGCATAGTGATCCGGTGGTTCCGTATGGAAGGGCCATCGCTCAAAGGATAAAAGGTACGCCGGGGATAACAGGCTGATCTCCCCCAAGAGCTCATATCGACGGGGGGTTTGGCACCTCGATGTCGGCTCGTCACATCCTGGGGCTGGAGAAGGTCCCAAGGGTTGGGCTGTTCGCCCATTAAAGTGGCACGCGAGCTGGGTTCAGAACGTCGTGAGACAGTTCGGTCTCTATCTACAGTGGGCGTTAGAAATTTGAGTGGATCTGACTCTAGTACGAGAGGACCGAGTTGGACTAACCTCTGGTGTATCTGTTGTTCCGCCAGGAGCATTGCAGAGTAGCTACGTTGGGAAGGGATAAGCGCTGAAAGCATATAAGCGCGAAACCCACCACAAGATGAGATTTCTTTAAAGGGTCGTGGGAGATGACCACGTTGATAGGCTATAGGTGTAAAGGCAGTAATGTCATAGCCAAGTAGTACTAATAACCCATAGGCTTATTGTACGCCTGTTTTTTATAAAGTTCAATATTATTTTCATGAATATTTTTTCAATATGTTATTATATACGGTTAAGTAGAGTATTCTACACACACCGAAAGATTTAAGGTGATTATAGCGATGGGGCTCACCTCTTACCATTCCGAACAGAGAAGTTAAGCCCATTTGCGCCGATGGTACTACATTGTGGGAGAGTAGGTCGTCGCCTTTTTAGAGAATCCTCAACATTTATTTGTTGAGGATTTTTTTGGTATATACTTTTTTGAATAACTAGTAGACTAGACTATAGTAAAGTAAGATAAGATAAGATAAGATAAGATAAGATAAGATAAGATAAGATAAGATAATGTTTAGTATAAGCAACCGTAATCCTTAATCTTTATGTACAATTATAATGCTATGATAGTAATTTAAATAGCTGCTCAATACTACTTAACAAGCTTATAAACTATAATTACTATATATATAATATAAAGACAGAACATTTTAATTTAAACTGTCACAATTAGAAGCAGTAAATTTAGTAAGAACTAGTACGATAATAATCTTAACTAACATAGAATAAAAAAACTTTAAATACTTATAAGTAGAAAGTTATATTAGTCTTAGATTTTATATCATTAAGAAGTATTTAATTTAAAATCTAATAAATATGTCAGTCTAACATTAGACCTAAGTACCATACAAGATTATGTTTATTTTGCAAAAGATCAAGATGAAGCAATAAAGCCATTTCAAAACACTAATCAGATAACCTATCTAAAGGCTAAATTAGCAAAAGAAGTTAAATACAAAAACTTTGCATTAGACAATACTATATTATATCAAAACGTCCAAGACGATTCAAATACATTAAATGTACCACAAATAGTAACCAGAAATACGCTTTATTACTCAAACCATGTATTCAAAAAAGCACTGTATTTGCAAACAGGAGTAATCTTTAATTATTTCTCATCCTATAATATGGATGGCTATGATCCGTTGTTATCCGAGTTTTACACTCAAAACAATCACAATCAAGAGCTAGGAGGATTCTCTAGATTAGATTTCTTTGTAAACGCAAAAATCCGTCAAACAAGAATTTTTCTAAAAGCCGAACATTTCAATGCGCTCTTTACCGATCCTAATTATTATTCAGCCCCAAACCAACCATTCCGAGACTTTAAGATTAGATTTGGATTAGTTTGGAACTTCTTTTTATAGTTTAATAATGGCGTTCCCCAAGGGTCGGGCTATCACTACTCGCTTTTTTTATTAAAGTAAACGGCTAGATTAAAAGTTTGTTTTCATGCTAAAAGTATAATCCTATGTAATAAAGATTGGAATATAAAAAAAGAGCTCAAACAGACCGTTCTATCCCTAACGCGTTGACAATCAATAAACACAATTTCAAAGTAGCCAAACACTGACATATAATCAAAGAACAACATTAAAAAAACACAATAAAATCTCAAGAGATAATCAACTGATTACAAGCTGTTAAAAAGCAATATTAAAATTAAATTAAAAAAAAGATTAAAATAAGTGTTGGTAGAATGGAAAAGGGTTGTATATTTGCACCCCGAAAACGACGTAACCTATTAAAAGTTATTTAGTTTCAGGAAAACGTTCTAAAGTAGTTATTGAGAGTTTTAAATAAAAAAATATTTTTTCATTTAAAACTTGTGGGATTAAAAAAGCGAATTATATTTGCACCCGCTTAAGGAAATAACATCTTAAGAGATACAGAAAAGTTCATAAACATATTGAATTGACAGCGTAAGAACTAAATTGGAAACGATTTAATTCAAACAAGAGAATAAACCATTTTGAGTATTTTTAAACAGCTTTAATTGTTAAGCATATTAGTGGAAACACTTAAAAATTTAACGATGAAGAGTTTGATCCTGGCTCAGGATGAACGCTAGCGGCAGGCTTAACACATGCAAGTCGAGGGGTAACATTTTAGCTTGCTAAAGATGACGACCGGCGAACGGGTGCGTAACGCGTATAGAATCTACCTCTTACTAAGGGATAGCCCAGAGAAATTTGGATTAATATCTTATAGTATGTTGACTTGGCATCAAGATAACATTAAAGGTTACGGTAAGAGATGACTATGCGTCCTATTAGCTAGATGGTGTGGTAACGGCATACCATGGCGACGATAGGTAGGGGCCCTGAGAGGGGATCCCCCACACTGGTACTGAGACACGGACCAGACTCCTACGGGAGGCAGCAGTGAGGAATATTGGACAATGGAGGCAACTCTGATCCAGCCATGCCGCGTGCAGGAAGACTGCCCTATGGGTTGTAAACTGCTTTTATACAGGAAGAAACACTGCTACGTGTAGCAGCTTGACGGTACTGTAAGAATAAGGATCGGCTAACTCCGTGCCAGCAGCCGCGGTAATACGGAGGATCCAAGCGTTATCCGGAATCATTGGGTTTAAAGGGTCCGTAGGTGGATAATTAAGTCAGAGGTGAAATCCTGCAGCTCAACTGTAGAATTGCCTTTGATACTGGTTATCTTGAGTTATTATGAAGTAGTTAGAATATGTAGTGTAGCGGTGAAATGCATAGATATTACATAGAATACCAATTGCGAAGGCAGATTACTAATAATATACTGACACTGATGGACGAAAGCGTGGGGAGCGAACAGGATTAGATACCCTGGTAGTCCACGCCGTAAACGATGGTCACTAGCTGTTCGGACTTCGGTCTGAGTGGCTAAGCGAAAGTGATAAGTGACCCACCTGGGGAGTACGTTCGCAAGAATGAAACTCAAAGGAATTGACGGGGGCCCGCACAAGCGGTGGAGCATGTGGTTTAATTCGATGATACGCGAGGAACCTTACCAGGTCTTAAATGTAAATTGACAGGTTTAGAGATAGACTTTTCTTCGGACAATTTACAAGGTGCTGCATGGTTGTCGTCAGCTCGTGCCGTGAGGTGTCAGGTTAAGTCCTATAACGAGCGCAACC
>NZ_CM147840.1:2110000-3673487 GCF_055804415.1 Olleya sp. NP1-10
TGCTATTTAATTATGATAATAAAAGGTCTTATTTATAGGAGAGTAATCGGTAGTTCTTATTTATATTTTTTACTTTTAAATATACTATCTAAAATAGTATTGATACCTTTAAATATAAATATTACAGCTATACAACATATGATTATCGATATAGTTAATAGCAAATAATAGAATGGACGTTCTCTGTTAGTTAATACTAAATGTAATAAAGTAGGTCCAAGTATTAATAAGGTAAGAGCAATACCTAATTGTTTGATTCCTTTTACTAATATATCTTTATCTGTAGATTTAGTTTTCATTGTTGTAAATGTTTATTGCTTTACGAACCGTTTTATGTTTTGTAAGTAATGATTGAGCTTCGTTGTATGTTATATTTAATTCACTCATGATCATTTTTGTACCTCTATCGACTAATTTATCATTGCTTAATTGCATATCAACCATTTTGTTTCCTTTTACTTTACCTAATTGAATCATTGTTGATGTAGATATCATATTAAGTATAAGTTTTTGAGCCGTTCCTGCTTTCATTCTAGAACTACCAGTTACAAATTCAGGTCCTACTATTGCTTCAATTGGGAATTGTGCTGTTTGACTTAATGGACTATTCTTATTACAAGTGATACATCCAGTAATTATATTGTTTTTATTGCATTGTTGTAAAGCTGAAATTACATATGGAGTTGTACCTGATGCTGCTATACCAATAACTACATCATTATCTGAAATTTTATGTTCTTGTAAATCTGTCCATCCTTGATTTGTTGAGTCTTCAGCAAACTCTACTGCTTCTCTGATTGCTTTATCTCCTCCAGCTATCAAACCTATTACTAAATCATAGGAGACTCCGAAAGTTGGAGGGCATTCTGATGCGTCTACTATACCTAATCTTCCGCTAGTACCAGCTCCAATATAAAATAATCTTCCTCCTTGTTTTAATTTAATTACTATTTGATGAACTAAAGCTTCAATTTGGGGAATGGCTTTTTGAACTGCTTGAGCTACGGTTTGGTCTTCTTTATTTATGTTATTTAAGATGTCGGACAATGACATTTTTTCTAAGTGATTGTAATTTGAATCTTGTTCGGTTGTTTTTATAAATGACATTGTTTAATTATTGTTGTGTTTTGCGTTAGGGATTGAGGCATTTGTTGAAGCTCCTCGCAGAGAGCGACTGCCGAAAGCGCGACCCTTGTGGTAACGCCCAAATTTTATTGTACAATATAGGTAAATTGAAAGGCTTGTGAAACCCTAAAGTATCCTAAAGGATAGTTTTCTGGATTTGTTGTATTGACACAGTTGCCTCTAACGGTTGCTGGTTGTGTTTCAAAAGGACCTCCAGAATCAGAACTTGATTGTTGTAATAATAGATCCATGAATTGATAGAACTGTTGTGAGATACCATAATTTGTGATTGTTACTTCATCTCCTGATTCTAAATCTTCTTCTGTGAAGAATGCAAAAATTTGGTTACCGTCGGTAAACTGATCATCATATACTTCTAAATTTGGTGTTTGTGCAATACTTGTTTCGAATTGATAGAAGTAATAATTATCGACGTTTGCTGGATCTGTATAATAGGCTTTAAGTTCTATGTCCTCTCCAGAAAAACCTCCTTCATCATTTTGGTCTACATAGTCAACAGGTGTTGTTGTTATTAATGTTTCTGTACCAATATAAGTTTGATTGTTATAAATTATAGTTAGATTGTATTCTTGATTGTTTTCTGGTATGAAATTATTTGTTTGATAGATTCCTGTATTGTTAATTTCTGTGAAATTAAATACGTTTCCGTTTGTATCTTCAACGTTTACTATTGCATTGTTTGCAGGAGGAACTTGATTATCAAAGAATGGTGCTGATAATGATAGTTTTATTTCTTGTTGAGAGCCATCTGTACCTTCAAACCAATTTAAGGAGGCTTCTATTACTAATTTTGAATCTGCTGTTGGTAGATCTAAATCAATTACGTCTTCACAATTAAATAACAATATTGCTAATATA
This sequence comes from Olleya sp. NP1-10, assembly GCF_055804415.1. Lineage (NCBI taxonomy): Bacteria > Pseudomonadati > Bacteroidota > Flavobacteriia > Flavobacteriales > Flavobacteriaceae > Olleya > Olleya sp. NP1-10. The sequence goes on from NZ_CM147840.1 coordinate 2,112,005, forward strand.
AGGTATAATGTTTTTTTCATGTTATTAAAATTTAAAATTGTAAGATACGGATGGAATAAGTCCAAAAATTGCAAGTCTTGTGGCTTCGTTATTACCAGACATTCTATTTTCTCCAAAAGTTATTGATGCTGCATTACGACGATTATATGCATTATAAATACTAAAGACCCAATAACTTTGCCATCCATTATTTTTTTCTGGTTTTGGAGTATAGTTTGCTGAAAGATCTAAACGATGATAACTTGGTAACCTATCTGCATTACGATTACTGTAACTTGGAATACTTATATTATTATAGATATACTGACCATTCGGGTACGTTGTTGGTTGTCCTGTTTGATATAAAAAATTAGCACTAAACACCCATTTTTTATTATAGTCATAACTAGTTGTTATTGACAAATCATGAGTTTTGTCATAAGCTGTATTATACCAATTACCATTATTTATTCCTGTTTCTTGTGGTGTTCTACCTGGTGTTTTTTGTTCAGATTTTGATAATGTATAGGCTAACCATCCTTTTAGTTTACCTTCATTTTTACGAATTAATACTTCTAATCCGTAAGCTCTGGATTCTCCATTTAAAATGACTTGCTCTATTGCATCATTGGCTATAAGATCTGCACCATCAATATAATCAATTCGGTTTTTAATTTTTTTATAAAAACTTTCTACTTCAAGTGAGTATTTATCTTCATTTATACTTTTAAAATAGCCAATTGCAACTTGATCTAATTTTTGAGGTTGAATGTATTTACCACTTGGAGCCCAAACATCCAAAGGTGTAGGTGAGGATGTGTTGGATAATAAATGTAAGTATTGAGTCATTTTATTATAACTAGCTTTTACTGATGTATTTTCATTTAATTGATACGATAATGCTAATCTTGGTTCTAGATTTGTAAAAGTTTTAATTATGTGACTACGATTAAATGTATCTGTCCCAGTTGGATTTGCTTTTTGATAAATTTGAAAATCTTCATTAAATACTACAGCTTGATTATTGTCATATGTGTTTAATTGATCTTGTCCTAATCTTAGAAACGAGCTTAATCTAAAACCATAACTTAAAGCTAATTTATCGTTTATAGTATGTTCTGCATCTATATATAATGCGTTTTCAAAAGCATATTTATCTGTTAGTTTGAAAGAATTAATACCAGATGATGGCGTTGAAGGTTCTATTTGTCCAGGATTAAATTTATAATACATACTATTCAAACCATATTGTAACTTAAATTGATTTGAAACATAGTGCTTAAGATCGTATTTGAAATTAAAATTTTGAATACCAGAATCCCAATCAAATTCCACAAAATTTAATTTTAAACCATAATAATAGTCTGAATAAATTAAAGACATATTAGAAAATAATTTATCAGAAAATAAATGATTCCATCTAAAATTTACTACTGTATTTCCATAGGTATTGTCAAAGCTATCTGCAATTCTAAATACATCTCGACCAAAATATCCTGATAAGTAAATACTGTTATTATCATCTAAATCATAACTTAATTTAGTATTTAAATCATAAAAATAGGCTTTGTTATCTATATCAAAAAGTGGTAAAAATAGATGAGCGTAACTACTACGACCTCCAAATAAAAAAGAACCTTTGTCTTTTTTTATAGGACCTTCTGCCAATAATCTGCTGGACACTAAACCAATTCCGCCATTCATATGAAACGCTTTACTATTCCCTTCTTTTTGGTAAATATCTAACACGGAAGACACACGTCCTCCATAGCGTGCAGGTATTCCTCCTTTATATAATTTTAAATCTTTTATGGCGTCTGGATTAAAAACTGAGAAAAAGCCGAAAAGATGTGAAGAATTAAATACTGTTGCTTCGTCTAAAAGAATAAGGTTTTGATCTACTGCACCACCACGAACATTAAAGCCAGAAGAGCCTTCACCAGCATTAGTAACTCCTGGTAATAATGTAATTGCTTTAATAACATCTGCTTCACCAAGTACTACAGGTATACTTTTTATAGTTGATGCACTAAGTGCATTGACACTCATTTGAGGTTTTTTGATACTTAATTTTTCGATGTTTTCTGTGATGACTACTTCGTCTAAATTTTCAAAAGATTCTTCTAAGATAAAGTTTTTACTAATATTTTTATTTAGCTCAATAGTTTCGGTTATATCAGAAAAGCCTAAATATGAAATAACAACTTTGTAATTTCCTTTAGGTATTGTGATAGAGTAGAAGCCATATTCATTTGTAACTGTACCAGTTTTTAATTCTGGAATAATCACATTTACACTTATTAAGGTTTCATTACTACTAGCTTCAGTTATTTTTCCACTTAAAGTATAGTTTTCTTGAGCAAAAATGTTTGCTGTAGATAATAGGAATACGATTAGGAGTCCTTTTCTTATTAAATTCATTTTTTGATTTTGAATAGTAAAAATAACTAAAAATCAAGTGATATATTAGTTATTAATGTTTTGAAATTGTTGTTTATAACAAAAAAAGCTTCTTTAAAAAAGAAGCTTTTTATTATTAAATTAAAAAGTATGCTTTAGATACTTTTTAATAAGTCATTAAATAATTGGATAGGTCTCATGGCCTTAGACGTTAATGTTTCGTTTGGAGAATAATATCCTTCAATGTCAACTGCAACTCCTTGTATATCATTTAAAGCAGAAACTATTGTGCTTTCTTCTGCTTTAAAGGCTAATGCAACTGGTCCAAATTGCGCTTTTAAATCGGCATCTTTTTCTTGATTAGCTAAAGCTTCTGCCCAATACATTGCTAAATAAAAGTGACTTCCTCTATTATCAATTTCGCCAGCTTTTCTTGATGGACCTTTTTTGTTTTCTAATAATTTCTCGGTAGCATCATCTAATGCATCACCTAAAACTTTAGCTTTTGGATTATTATTCACTTGGCTAAAATGCTCTAAAGAAACTGCAAGTGCTAAAAATTCTCCTAAACTATCCCATCGTAGGTGGTTTTCTTCAACAAATTGTTGTACGTGTTTTGGAGCAGATCCTCCTGCACCAGTTTCAAATAAACCTCCACCATTCATTAAAGGAACAATAGATAACATTTTTGCAGATGTACCAAGCTCTAGAATAGGGAATAAATCTGTTAAGTAATCACGTAATACGTTTCCTGAAACAGAAATTGTATCTTCACCAGCTTTTACTCTTTTTAAAGTAAATTCGGTTGCTTTTATTGGTGATAATATATGTAACTCTAGACCATCAGTATCATGATCTTTAAGGTAAGTATTTACTTTTTTAATTAATTCGGCATCATGTGCTCTGTTTTCGTCTAACCAGAAAACAGCAGGAGTTTGAGATGCTCTTGCACGAGTAACAGCTAATTTAACCCAGTCTTGGATTGGTGCATCTTTAACCTGGCACATTCTCCAGATGTCTCCAGCTTCAACAGTATGCTCAATTAATACATTTCCATCTGCATCAATAACTTGAACTTTTCCATCTGCAGACATTTCAAACGTTTTGTCATGAGAACCATATTCTTCAGCCTTTTGAGCCATTAGTCCAACATTTGGTACTGTACCCATTGTTGTTGGATCAAAAGCACCATGCTCTTTACAAAAGTCAATAGTTGCTGTATAAATCCCAGCATAGCTACTATCAGGGATTACAGCTTTAGTATCTTGAGATTTACCATCTGCATTCCACATTTGTCCAGAGTTTCTAATCATTGCTGGCATAGAAGCATCGATAATTACATCACTAGGTACGTGTAAGTTTGTAATACCTTTATCACTATCCACCATCGCTAATGCAGGATTAGCTTGATAAGCAGCATCTATATCTTTTAATATTGTATTGCGTTCAGCTTCTGGTAACTCGTTTAAATTACTTAATAAGTTTCCAAAGCCATTGTTAACATCTACACCAATTTTCTCGAAAGTAGCACTGTGTTTAGCAAATACATCTTTAAAAAATACACGAACAGCATGACCAAAAATAATTGGATCTGATACTTTCATCATTGTAGCTTTCATGTGTAATGAAAACAATACACCTTTTTCTTTAGCGTCTTTAATTTGAGCTTCTAAAAAAGTTAATAAAGCGTTTTTACTTAATATAGTTCCATCAATGATTTCTCCTTTTAAAAGTGCTAAATCATTTTTTAACACTGTTTCATTCCCATCAGAATCAGTATGTACTATTTTTATAGAAGTTGCATCTGTTAGTGTTACAGATTTCTCGTTATGTGCAAAATCACCTTCGGTCATTGTTGCTACATGTGATTTAGAGTCTTTTGACCATTTACCCATCGAGTGTGGGTTTTTCTTAGCGTAGTTTTTAACCGCTTTTGGTGCACGTCTATCCGAGTTTCCTTCACGTAAAACTGGGTTTACAGCGCTACCTTTAATTTTATCGTAACGTTGTTTAGCATCTTTTTCTTTATCGTTAGTTACTTCTTCAGGATAACTAGGAATAGCAAAACCTTTAGCTTGTAATTCTGATATAGCAGCTTTTAACTGAGGTATAGAGGCACTAATGTTTGGAAGTTTGATAATATTTGCTTCAGGTGTTTTAGCTAAGTCTCCTAAATAAGCTAAATCATCAGACACACGTTGGTCTTCTGTTAAGTAATCAGGGAACACTGCTAGAATACGTGCAGCTAATGATATGTCTTTGGTTTCTAAACCTATTCCAGAAGAGGCAGTAAATGCTTGAACAATTGGTAAAAATGAACGCGTCGCTAATGCAGGCGCTTCATCTGTAATAGTATATATTATTTTTGATGAGTTTGACATAAATATAATTTAAATTTTGTTTAGTTTTAAGCTTGGCGAATATACAAAAAATAGAAGGTTTTTTAAAGCGAAAACGTTTACTTAACATCTATATTTAGTTGAATATTAGCCACAACGACGTTTATTGCGGATTTAATAAAATATAGGTGTTTTTTTAAGAAATATTAATTTTGTAATGTTCCAGGAGTCCTTCAATTTGGTCTTTCGAAAATTTAGCACCTTTAATTCTATTATTTTCAGGATTAATAATATAATTATAAGCTGTAGTAAAATCTGCTTCTTCTAGATTGGTGTTAAAAAAAATAGCTTTTCTAAAGTCACAATCTTTAAATATAGATTTACTTAAATTAGCTTCTGTAAATTCAGTTTTATTAAAAACACATTTAGTAAATAGGCTATTAGTTAATTTTAATTGATAAAATGATGCAAAATCTAGTTGGCAATTTTCAAAATTAATAGCCATTATTAATTGGTTACAATCATTAAAAAGCATGCCTAATAATTTACAATTTATAAATTTTACATTATTTAGTGTAGTATCTGATGTTTTACAATTACTTAAATTACAATCTATAAATTGGCAATCTACAAAGTTTATCATAGATAAATAGCAATCGCTTAAGTTACAATTGATAAAAGTACAATTATCATACTCTGCCTTTTGAAAAGGTGTTATGGTAAAATCTATATTTTTATATTCCTTATCAGTAATAAAGGGTAATAACATTTTTGTCTTTTAAAGATTAAATTTAATTATATTAAAAAGATATATTAATATTTTTAACATAAAAGCCATAACATAATAGTTTTCACTAAGTATTGTTATGGCTTTTTTGAGATAACATTTTGGTACTTATAAGTCCAACAAATATTAAATCAATGCTACATTAGGGTGTAACTTATTATTTAATTGTTACTAAATGTACACTAAAACTGTTTTTTAGATATTAATAAAACCCCAAAACAGTTTGACTAAATCAAATGTAACATTAAATTAATATAAATATTAATTTAATATACTGAAAATTAATTGTTTAATAGTGTTTTTTATATGTTTTTTTAACAGTAACTAATTTTAATTAACACCAATAGTTAACAACTAAAAAAGCCTAACTTAGTTAAGTTAGGCTTTTTAATATATTTCAGGTTGAAAAAATTACTTTCTTCTAGCTTCTTTAATTCTAGCTTTTTTACCTGTAAGGTTTCTAAAGTAAAAGATTCTTGCTCTTCTAACTTTACCTCTTTTGTTAACTTCTACTTTTTGTAAAGCAGGTAAGTTGATAGGGAAGATACGCTCTACACCAACTGTTCCTGACATTTTTCTAATAGTAAAGGTTTCAGAAGTTCCTGTTCCTCTTCTTTGTAATACAACTCCTCTAAAAACTGAGTTCTTACTTTTTCACCTTCTCTAATTTCGTAGTACACAGTAATTGTGTCTCCAGCTGAAAATTCAGGAAAGTCCTTTGTTGTTACAAACTCGTCCTGTACAAATTTAATTAAAGATTCCATCTTTATTTTATTTTAAATGATTGATTCAGAGTAACATTCACGTATCTCGCCAGAGGTTAATCCGAAATTGGGTGCAAATATAAGTAAATTGTAAAACTTATAAAGTAAAAACTTTAAAAATTTATAGTTCTTTTTTATAGTCTATAAATTTAGTCTTGTAATAAGTCCGGACGTCTTTCTTTGGTACGTTTATAAGCTTGTTCTTCTCTCCATTTATCAATATTAGCTGCATGACCTGTTAACAGTACTTCTGGTACATCTAACCCTTTATAACTTCTTGGTTTGGTATAAATTGGAGGCGCTAATAAATTATCCTGAAAACTATCTGTCAAAGCAGAAGTTTCATTACCTAAAACTCCAGGAATTAATCTTATAATAGTATCACAAAGTACTGCAGCACCAAGTTCTCCTCCAGATAGAACATAGTCACCAATACTAATTTCTTTAGTAATAAAAAGATCGCGTACACGTTGGTCTACACCTTTATAATGACCGCATAAAATAATAATATTCTCTTTTAGTGATAAATGATTAGCAATACCTTGGTTTAAAGTTTTGCCATCTGGAGTCATGTATATAACCTCGTCATAAGTTCTTGCTTCTTTTAATTTAGTAATACATTTATCAATAGGTTCAATACTCATAACCATTCCTGCTCCACCACCAAATTGAGTATCGTCTATGGACTTATAATTACCTGTAGTATAATCTCTTAAATTATGAAAATGAACTTCAACTAAGTCAGCTTCAATTGCACGCTTTAAAATGGATGCTTCAAATGGACTTTTTATTAATTCTGGTAAAACGGTTATAATATCAATTCTCATAATTATACTTTAATAGTTGCAAAGATAGAAGAAATGTTTGAGTTGAAATTGCTTTTTGATTCAGTTAAATCTATTAAAATTAAAAGTGATAAAATTATTGAATGTTTAGTATTAGAGCTGTTTGAATCATTAAATCTTAAAATTTTGTGAAAATGATACTTATTCTTTAATAATATTGGGTTAATTAACTTTTTTATAGTTTTTTTATCAAAAACATGGTGTTTTATTGCGAAATATCTAAAAAGTTTTTTTGATATGTTCTTTTTTTTAATTTTGTAATTCCTTAAAACTTAATTAATTTAACCACGCTTATTATGAATAAAATTACTAAAACCTTATTTGGCACTACACTTCTTGTAGCAATTCTTTTTACTTCTTGTAAATCAGAGCAGGAAAGTGCATCTCAAAATTCTTATCAAAATAGAGATATGATTGTAAAAGCCAAACTAGAAAAAAGAATTAAATCTAAACTTGAATATCCTGATAGTTACGAGTTTGTTGAACTTACATTAAAAGATTCTGTTTTATTTAGTGATAATGTAAAATACAACAAAAATTACTACACACAAATTATAGAAGCTGACAAAAAAATTATACAAAAACAAGAAATGTATAAAAAAGAAGGTTCTTCTTCATATAAACAAGAAAAAGTAGAGCGTTTACAAGCAGCTATTTCTAAAAACGAAAAAATATTAGCAGAAATAGAGAGAGTATCATCAGGTTTAGGTGACAAAGCTTATGAAACAGCTTCTTGTATTTACACTTATTCTTTTAAAAGTAAAAACACTTCAGGTAAAGATGGTTCTTATAAATATATTGTACAAGCAGAACATGCGCCAGAATATAAGGTGACTATGGTTGCAAAAGAGTCTAATTTATTAGCATCTAATTCTCATTATTTCCCAGGTTATGATGAGATTATGAAATCTTTTGAATAAATAGTATTTCTGTATACTGTATTACAACAGTAGCAAAAATAATAACAATCAAGGTCAGATTAGATTAAGTTTAAAACACTTTTCTAGTCTGACCTTTTTAAGTTTAAGTCGAGTTGTAGTAATTATAAGTACGTATTTGAATTAAATACTAGTCTTTTTATTATTTTCGCAACTTTAAAAAACAGACCATGATTTCTATAGATAATTTAGCAGTAGAGTTTAGCGGAAGCCCACTTTTTAGTGATGTATCTTTTGTTATTAATCCAACAGATAAGATCGCTTTGATGGGTAAGAATGGAGCAGGAAAATCTACAATGATGAAAATTGTTGCAGGACAACAAAAAGCAACAAGAGGTCATGTTAGAGCGCCTAAAGATGCAGTTATTGCATATTTACCACAGCATTTATTAACTGAAGATAATTGTACTGTTTTTGAAGAAGCAGCAAAAGCTTTTAAACATGTGTATGCCATGAAAGATGAAATGGATGCACTTAATAAAGCGTTAGAGACAAGGACAGATTATGAGAGTGATGAGTATATGTCTATTATTGAAAAGGTCTCTGATCTTGGTGAAAAATACTATGCTTTAGAAGATGTAAACTATGATGCAGAAGTAGAAAAAGCTTTAAAAGGTCTAGGTTTTAAACAAGAAGATTTTATAAGATTAACTAACGAGTTTTCTGGTGGATGGCGAATGAGAATAGAGCTTGCTAAGATTTTGTTACAAAAACCAGATTTAATTTTATTGGATGAGCCTACAAACCATATTGATATTGAATCTGTAATTTGGTTAGAAGACTTTTTAGTAAATAAAGCAGATGCTGTTATGGTTATATCGCATGATCGTGCATTTATTGATAATATTACCAATCGTACTATTGAGGTAACAATGGGACGTATTTATGACTATAAAGCTAATTACAGTCATTATTTACAATTAAGAGAAGATAGAAGAAGTCATCAAGTAAAAGCATATCAAGAGCAACAAAAATTTATTGCAGATAATATGGCTTTTATTGAGCGTTTTAAAGGAACTTACTCTAAGACAAATCAAGTAACTTCAAGAGAAAGGATGCTAGAAAAGTTGCAAATTATCGAGATTGATGAAGTCGATAATTCCTCATTAAAATTAAGTTTTCCTCCAGCACCAAGATCTGGTGATTATCCAATTACTGTACAAAATTTAACTAAAAAATACGATGACGTTGTTGTGTTTAGTCAGGCTAATATGTCTGTTAAACGCGGAGAAAAAGTAAGTTTTGTTGGTCGTAATGGAGAGGGTAAGTCTACTATGATTAAAGCCATTTTAGGTCAAATAGATTATGATGGAGAATGTAGTTTAGGACATAATGTCAAAGTTGGTTATTTTGCACAAAACCAAGCGGCTTTGTTAGATAATGATTTAACTGTTTTTCAAACGGTTGATGACGTTGCTAAAGGCGATATTAGGACCGGAATTAAAAATATTTTAGGTCGTTTTATGTTTAAAGGTGATGATATAGATAAAAAAGTAGGAGTTTTATCAGGAGGAGAAAAAACAAGATTAGCTATGGTAAAGTTATTATTAGAGCCTGTAAACTTATTAATTCTAGATGAACCAACAAATCATTTGGATTTAAAATCAAAAGATGTTTTAAAAGAAGCCTTAAAAACCTATGATGGTACTTTAGTTTTAGTCTCTCACGATAGAGATTTTTTACAGGGTTTATCAGAAAAGGTTTTTGAGTTTAAAGACCAACGTGTTATAGAGCATTTTGAAACTATTGATGCCTTCCTAGAACGTAACCGTATTAAAAGCATTGCTGATATAAACTTAATGAAATAGGCTATAAACCTAAACGGTCTTCGATATTACTAACGGTTTGTTTTAAAAACTTTGGTGGATTAAATCTATATCCAAAATAAAGACTAGCATAACTTTTATCATTGATCATACTTTGTTTTAAATCTTTATTAATAGCATTATTATCAAAGTTAAATCGTGCTCCAGCACTTATGGTTTCAGAGGTGTATCCAAATTGAAACGTAAGGTCTAATGATCGTGTTATAAACGTATCTTTTTGTATGTTTTCGTTTGATTTTTCAGTTGTAAAACGTACGCCAATAGCAGGAGCAATAGACGAGGATATAAACCAATATTTTTTAAAAGCCCAGGTATAGTAGTAAGCAGGAGCAATGGATAAGTCAAAACTATTCTCTACTACTTTTTGTTCATCAATATTATTACTTAATCTATTAAAACCATATTGTAATGTTGGTATAAAACTACCAGCAGTTAGACGTTGCCATTCTGTTAAATGCGTTAAGTGTTTTAATGAGAAATCATGATTTAATACATATGAAGTTGTGCCAGTCCAACTTGTTGTTTTTAAATCCGGAAACTTAGCCAAGTCTTGAGCATTAGTTTCTTGGTAAAAGCCCTGAACTTTTCGATATTCAAAACTTTGAATCCATTGTTTAATAAAAATATTTAATTGTGGATTTAAAAACTTTGATTTTAACTCAGAAGACTTATTACTTGGGGAAAAACCAATTTTTAAACCTAAAAACTTATAATTAGCGCCAACTTCTAGTCGATACGTATTATTGGCATTAACTAAAATAGATTGTCCATCGTTTTGAACAGAAAAAGATTCTGTTTGTGTATTAATATTTGATTTTAATAATAGTTTTTCTTTAAAAGAAAGGATGCTATTTTGACCATAGGTTACAGTACTTATAAAACCAATTAATAACAGGTGTTTTATGGACATAGTTATAATATTGAAATAAAAGTATTCATACCCTTTGTAGCTGTTTCAGGAATAACTGTTAAGTGTTTAGTGCTGGAAATTGAAGGATTAGGATCTATAAAATATTTTGGAGTACTTTCTGGTACATAATTCATTAGACTAGCAGCAGGATAGACTTGTAAAGATGTTCCAATAATTAAAAGTAAGTCTGCAGTTGCACAAATATCCACAGCTGTATCAATTAAAGGTACAGCTTCACCAAACCAAACTATGTGTGGACGTAATTGGTTTCCGTTTGTATCTAAATCTCCTATATTTAAATCTTTTTTCCAGTTTACAACATGGTTTTCATCATTAACACTTCTAGCTTTAAGTAATTCGCCATGTAAATGGATCACATTTGTGCTTCCTGCACGTTCATGTAAATCATCAATATTCTGTGTTATAATAGTGACTTTAAAATGCTTTTCTAAAGTAGCTAAATCTATATGTGCCTGATTAGGATTTACAGTTAGTAATTGACGTCTACGTTGGTTGTAAAATTCTAAAACAAGTTCAGGATTGGTTTTAAACCCCTTAGGAGATGCGACTTGCATAACGTCATGTCCTTCCCAAAGTCCATCTGCACCTCTAAATGTTTTAATACCACTTTCTGCACTCATGCCAGCACCTGTTAAGACTACTAAATGTTTCATTTTTTTAATTATCGCTTTTAATTTTCCAGTTTTTATAGCTTTTAGAGTCTACTAAGGGTTGTAGTATATTTAAACCAAAGTCATCATTTTCTTCAATATAATTAATAATGTCTTGTTTTGCATAACCATCTTTTATTAAAGATTCTACATAGGTAGTAGCTTTATCATAATTTTCCATCATAACTAAAGTACTTAAATAACCAGCTTGACCTTCAAAAAAATCAGGGTAATTATCAATAGTATATTTATAATTATTTAATGCAAAGTCATAATTCTTGTCTTGAAAAGCAACATTAGCTTTTAAGTAATTTAAAAAATCATCCTCAGTTTCTTCCTGTAGTTGATTAATAACTTGAATAGCTTCAAAATATTCGTTTTTATAAATATGGTAATCAATTTTATTTAAAACAATAGTAGGATCGTTCGGAAAAGTATTTATCAATTCTTCTAAAGCTGCTAAATATTTATTTTCATCTACATTACTAGCAATAAGTGTTTTGAAAATCAAAAAAACTTATCTTTACTAACTTCAGATTTTATAGTATTAATCAGTTTATAAGATAGCTCATAATGACCAGCATTTTTATATTTTAATGCAGAAAATAGATTATCAATATCTTTGTTTTTTGGAGAATCTACTAAGCCTAATATTTTATCTTTTGGCGTAACATAGCTCATTAACCTAGACATCGTTTGTGATAAGTTTTCTCCTGAATAATATATATAAGCGTCAGAAAATAGCATTTCGCCATCTTTTTTATGGACTCTATAATCGTGATAATTCATTCCACCTTCTGTTGAGTATAACCTAAATAACAAATAATAGGTTTGTAAATATTGATCGTATCTGTAATTTACAAAGTCATAATAGGAGCCATTTTGGACTTCAGTAACTATCTCGTTTGGAAATTTATCTAATCCTTTTTTGATACCACTTACAAATGTTTTAGCATAATTAGCAGTCATGCTGCCAGAATTTGGGTTTAAATCAATGATACGTTTGATAAATACATTTTTATACCATTTAGAAATAAAATTATCCACCTGATTGTTATGGACAGCAGCTTCAATAGCACTACCTAAAGCTACTACTTTTTCGCTATTACTATCGTTGTAAACAATAGTATCGTTAGGGTTAATTTTAAAAGTCTGTTGCGCAACAACTGTCGTAAAAAATAGTATTAATATAACTAAAGAGGATATGAGTTGTTTTACAGCCATTAATATTTTGTTACTTTTGGTGTTTAGATTATAAACTTAAGACTAATTCTTTTTAAAATCTTAATGCTTTGCAAAAAAACAAGAGATTCAATTTAATTATTGAATCTTTAATAAATATAAAACACTTTTGTTAATTATTAAAATTACTGTTTTTATAAATTGTGCTGATAATAGTAATTAAGACCAGATTGCTATTTTAAATTTTGATATTAAAGACTCTAACAACTAAGTTTTTTATTTTAGATATATGGTAGACTTACAATTATTACAACATTTAGAGACGTATTTAACGGATCATAGATTACAACGTTTTACAAAAGTTTTACAACAACGTACCAAACACTTTACAGTTGCAACAGAAGATGTGTATCAATTACATAATACTAGTGCTGTAATGCGTAGTTGTGATGTTTTTGGTATACAAGAAGTTAATATTGTTGAAGAGGTTAATAGTAAAAGTATTGATGGAGAAATAGCAATGGGAGCACAAAAATGGGTAGACCTAAATAGATATCATTCCGTTACTAATTGTATAACCGATTTAAAAGCTAAAGGTTATCAAATAGTTGCAACGACACCACATACTGAAGATTGTGAGTTATATGATTTTGATGTAACAAAAAAGTCTTGTTTTTTCTTTGGAAGAGAAACCGAAGGTTTGTCTGATGAGGTGATTAAACAAGCGGATAGTTTTTTAAAAATCCCAATGGTTGGTTTTACTGAAAGTTTAAATATATCTGTTAGTGCAGCTATAATTTTACAACATGCAACGTCTAAACTAAAAAAAACTAATATTGATTGGCAATTAAGTGAAACCGAACTATTAGAAAAACGACTTGATTGGTGTAAAAAAACAATTAAGAGTTATGATGATATTGTGGCTAGATTTTATGAGGATAATCCTGAAAAGTAGTATAAAAAAACTCAAACTATAATGGTTTGAGTTTTTTTATGTGTTGAAATTAAATTCTTTTTTACGACCTCTGTTTAGTACTTTGTATTCTTCATAACATTCACTAATAGCATCTAATATTTGAAGATCATTTGCAGTTGTTACAAATTCTTGCGAATAATTACATTGGCTAACTATCTCGTCTAAATCTACTTTGTTTACTCCAAGTAAAGCTGTTAACATTTCTCTGTCAAATCGTGTTGCTAAGGTGTTTCGGATGTTGTCATCGTCTTTCATCTTTTTTAGCTTACGTAACTCTTTACCTTTAGAGCTAAATGTATTATACAAAAAATCTAAAGGATTAAATATCGAGCCTAAAACCTTGGTAACAGCACTTGGTTGTCTTTTTCCAGCTTCATAACCATTAGATAAACCAGAGATACTATATCTGTAATTTGTATTTATATTAACTTGTTTAATGTCTACTTCTAAATAACCAGTTAATTGTAAACCTGTAACAACAACTTCTTCTAAAGCTAAAGCTAACTCTGTTAAAGTGATGGTAGATTTTTCAATTTTATTTACCCAGTCATTAGTTACTTTTACCTTAATAGATTTAAAACCTAAATAGGAGAGGTGTAATGTATCATTAGCTTGTGCACGTAATTCAAATTCACCTTTATTATTTGTTGCTGTACCAATAACTTGATTTAAGTTAACAATATTTACATTTTCTAATGGTCTTTTTGAGGTCGCATCAATTATAATTCCTTTTACAGTTGAGTCTTTATTAATAGACGTCGAGTCTGTATTTTTTTGTGCAGTTGCAACAGTAGTTTGGCCTTCAGATTTTACTTGCGCAAATCCAAAAGTTGTGCTTAAAGCCAATAGAACAATAAATAGGGAGTACTTCATGTATATGTTTATAAATATAAAAATACAAAGAAAACGCTAAATATGGCGTTTTCTTTGTATTTTGACTAAATATTAACAGAAAGGTTTAATTAAAATTAAACGAATGTTTAGTTTTAATCTTTACGTCTAGAGCGTGTTGGTCTAGAGTGAGAGGTTTTAAAAACCGACTTATCTCTATCTCCACGTCTTTCTCTTCCTTCTGAGTTTCCATCGTTATTTCTACGTCTATCGCTTCTGTTTCCAGAGTTGTCATCGCTACGTCTAGAACGTCTTTCTCCTCTTGGTTTGTCATCACGACGTCTACGGTCTCCACCATCACGACGTCTTCCTCCACCACCTCGGTTTCTGTCGCGACCACCACGACCACCACGTCCACCTCTGTCTTCTGTAACTTCTACATTAACAAAGCGTCCATTGTCTTTATAATCTGTGAAAAAAGCTAATACTTTTTCTTGGTGTTCTTTTTCTGTATTGAAAAAAGAGAAAGTTTCTTTTACATCTACTTTAAATACATCATCACGTCCTAAGTCTAAAACTTCTTTTAAGAAATCTTTTAACTTCATCCAGTCATAACCATCTTTTTCTCCTACGTTAATAAAATAACGTGTTGCACTTCCAGATGATTGACTTCTTCCTTCACGATTACTGTCTCCAGCAGAAACATTTAAGTTTTTAGCTTTTTGGTAGTAATTGAAGAAACGTGTAAACTCTACAGAGAAAAACTTTTTAATTAACTCTTCTTTTGAAGTCTCTTCAAATAATGTGTTTATTTCTTCTAAATATGGATCAATTTCATGATTGATTTCAGTCGTATGAATTTTGTTTGCTAAAGACTTAAGTTGTACTTCACAAATTTCCATTCCGTTAGGAATTTCTTTTAATTCAAACTTTTTATTTATAATACGTTCTATACTTTTTAAACGACGCATTTCGCTTCTAGAAACAATTACCATAGATACACCAGTTTTACCTGCACGACCTGTACGACCACTTCTATGTGTATAAGTTTCTACTTCGTCACTTAATTGGTAATTTATAACGTGTGTTACATCGTCTACATCAATACCACGTGCAGCAACGTCTGTAGCTACTAACATTTGTATTTGACGTGTTCTAAATTGCTTCATCACAATATCACGTTGATTTTGACTTAAATCGCCATGTAATGCTCCAGCACTGTAACCATCTTCAATTAGTTGCTCTGCAACTTTTTGCGTATCACGTTTTGTACGACAGAAAATAACAGAAAATATATCTGGATTAGCATCTGCTAAACGTTTTAGTGCTTGGTAACGGTCACGTGCATTAACCATGTAATATTCGTGAGAAACGTTACTTGTACTTTCATTTTTATGTCCAACAGTAATTTCTTTTGGATCTAACATGAAATTTTTAGCGATTCTAGCAACTTCTTTTGGCATTGTTGCAGAGAATAACCATGTGTTTTTGTCTTCAGGAGTACCAGATAAAATCTCTGTAATATCCTCTTTAAAACCCATGTTTAACATCTCATCAGCTTCATCTAAAACTGAATATTGAATTTTTGTAATGTCAACCAAGCGTCTGCTAATCATATCTTTCATACGACCAGGAGTGGCAACAATTATTTGTGCTCCACGTTTTACTTCTCTAGCTTGATCAGTAATACTTGATCCACCATAAATGGCAACCACATTTAAACCTTTACAGTATTTACCATAGGCTTTCATCTCGTTTGCAATTTGTAAACAAAGTTCACGCGTTGGAGATAATATTAAACCTTGGGTTGTACGACTGTTAACGTCAATTTTTTGCAACATAGGAAAACCAAATGCTGCTGTTTTTCCAGTTCCAGTTTGCGCTAATGCAACTAAATCTGTTTCTTCACTTAATAAAATTGGGATTGCTTTTTCTTGTACTTCAGATGGTTTTTCAAAACCTAAATCCGTTATACCTTTTAATAGATCTTCGTTAAGACCTAAATCTTGGAATGTGCTCATTCTTTGTATATGTATTTCAATGTCAATCTGTTTGGTGTTACAAATAGAAGTGCATTGAACATACTTAACCTAAAACTTCTAGTAACACATCCTCTCTCTGAGGAGTAAATAAACCACTTGGGTTTTTCAAGGTGCAAAGGTACACTTTTATTTAACATAATTACCAAAGGGATGTTATTATTGCTTTAAGTTACTAATTGTATAGTGTTTAAAGGTAATAACAGAGGTTTTACATTTTAAAAAAATGTTTAATTATAGTTTTAAAAATAAAAAAAGCGATTTTGAAAACATCAAAACCGCTAGTTATTACATTTTTTGTATTGAATTTTATACTGCACTTTTACTAAAGTACTTTTTGCGCAACCAAAAGGACACACGAACTAATAGTATTAAAGCTGGTACTTCTACCAATGGACCAATAACACCAGCAAAGGCTTGTCCAGAGTTTAGTCCAAATACAGCAATGGTTACCGCAATAGCTAATTCAAAATTATTACCTGCTGCAGTAAAAGCTACAGCTGCTGTTTTATCATAATTTGCTCCCATTGCTTTAGTCAAGAAAAAGCCAATAACAAACATTAACGTAAAGTATATTAATAAAGGATTAGCAATGATTAATACATCCATTGGGATTTCTACAATTAATTCTCCTTTTAAAGAAAACATGATTACAATTGTAAATAATAATGCAATTAACGTCATTGGTGATATGGTTGGTATAAACTTATTATTATACCAATCTTCTCCTTTTAGTTTGACTAAAAGTAATCTGCTCAAAATTCCTAAGACAAATGGGATACCTAGATAAATAGCAACACTTTCTGCAATTGTAGCTACAGAAATGTCAACGATAGCACCTTCAAAACCAAAGTAAGGAGGTAAAACAGTTATAAACAACCAAGCATAAAAACTATAAGCAAACACCTGAAAAATACTGTTTAAAGCCACTAATCCAGCTCCATACTCGCTGCTACCTTCTGCTAAGTCATTCCAAACCAAAACCATTGCAATACAACGTGCTAATCCAATTAAAATCAAGCCAACCATGTATTCTGGATAATCTTGTAAAAAGGTTAATGCTAAAATAAACATTAAAACAGGTCCAATAACCCAGTTTAGTAACAGTGAAATTGAAAGAATTTTAGTGTTTCTAAATACTTTAGGCAATAAAGAATAATTAACCTTAGCAAGAGGAGGATACATCATTAATATTAATCCGATTGCTATCGGAATATTTGTCGTTCCGCTATTAAATGAATTGATAACATCCGGAAATGATGAGACAAAATATCCAATTGCAACACCAATTAACATTGCGACAAAGATCCAAAGGGTTAGATTTCTGTCAAGGAAGCTTAATTTTTTTAGTCATTTTTATTATATTAAAATCACAACTCAATCTGTATATCGCAATATTACGATTAATAAATTTTTACAACAAGTTATTTTAGTTTTAATGTGTGTTAAATTACATCGAGTTTAAAAAATTAATGAGTAGTTGGACTGCTTTACCACGATGACCAATAGTGTTTTTTTGCACTATATCCATTTGGGCAAACGTGTTGTCAAATCCATTAGGTTTAAATATTGGATCATAGCCAAACCCTTGTTCACCTTGTTTAGTCACAGTGATTTCTCCTTTACAAATTCCTGTAAAAGTGTTTAGCTTACCATCTAATTCTAATGCTATAACAGTTTTAAATTGTGCATCTCTTGTAGGTTTGTTTTTTAAGTTTTTTAAAAGTAAATCCATGTTATCTTGGTCATTACGTTGTGGTCCAGCATATCTTGCAGAAAACACACCAGGAGCTCCATCTAACGCTTCTACTTCTAAACCAGTATCATCAGCAAAACAATCGTAACCATATTGTTGCTTGATGTAGTTTGCTTTTTGTTTTGCATTACCTTCAATAGTTGGTTGTGTTTCTGGCACGTCCTCTAAACATCCAATATCTTTTAAGCTTAAAAGTTTGATATGATTAGGTATAAGACTTTGGACTTCTTTTACTTTGTTTAAGTTGTTGGTAGCAAAAACAATTTGCATAATTTAAAATTTTAATTAAAATTGTGTAACAAAGTTATAGAATTTACGTCTTATCTAGTATGAAAAAAATAATTATAATCAACGCAGTTATTTGGGCAGCTTTTATATTGCTAGGCTCATATTTATTTAAAGACAATGCTAATTGGAAATATTTTTTTGGATTTGCAATAATGTCTGCCACAATAATGAATAGTTTACTATCAAATGCTTCTAAAAAGGAGACTAAAACTTGTAAGGTAAGAACTGAAAAGTAACACCTGTTTTTTAAATTGAAATATAATATTACCCATCAAGATTTAGAAAAAAGGAGTTATGGTACGTCTTTTATGTCCTATAATGATGATTTTTTGAATTATGTAAACCTTCAAAAAAAGAAAAACAATCCTATTTTAAGCCATGCTAATATTATTTCAATTGAGCAGAAAACTTTAAAAAGTATCAATCAAAATATTGTGTTATTTTCCGTTTTTGGTTTGTTAGCTATCAGCTATGGTGTGTTTGTTTTTATAAATTATCAACCTAGGTTAGCTGTAAATTTATATACTCAATTTCCTTACTTTGATAATGGTTCTGTAACAATAGTTTTAGGTTTTGCTTGTTTAATCGGTAGTTTTATTAGTTACATAAAACGTGATGCTGTATTAATAAGCAAAGTTAAAACTAAACTAATTGAAGATTTAAAAAAGGAGAAAAACCATTATAAGCCTTCTATAGTTTCAAAAAAACAAAAGCGTTTTAGACAAAAGTTTAAACATCATAAAAAGTTTAAACGCTAATCGTTTCTTTTATCTATGATGGTAAGGTTCGTTTCTTAAAATAGTAAATCCACGATACAATTGCTCTATAACAAAAAGGCGAACCATTTGATGTGAAAATGTCATTTTAGATAACGATATTTTACCTTGTGCTTTAGCATATACCTCAGGACTAAATCCATAAGGTCCACCAATTACAAAAACGACTTGTTTAACACCAGAATTCATGTGTTTTTGAAGGTAGTTAGAAAATCCAACTGAGTCAAATTGCTTTCCATTTTCATCCAATAAAATCAAAATATCAGTAGGCTTTAGCTTATTTAAAATAAGTTCACCTTCCTTTTGTTTTTGTTGGTCTTCGCTTAAGTTTTTTACCTTCTTTAAATCAGGAATAATGTCTAAGTCAAATCCAATGTAAAAACCTAAACGCTTTGTATATTCATCAATTAAATGTTGTAATTGCTTATTGTCAGTCTTGCCTATAGCTAGTAGTTTAATAGTCATACGCAAATTTACAATTTAGGATGTTATGTATTATACATTTTTTAATGTAAAAATAGTATTTCAAAAATCAATTCTTATTTTTACATTAAATAAAAATACAACATGATTAGTAAAGCTCAATTTGATAAAGAAATAGATTTAATTATTACCAATGCAATCCGTGAAGATGTAGGAGATGGTGACCATAGCTCACTGTCATGTATTCCAGCATCTGCAGAAGGTAAAGCAAAATTACTTGTAAAGGACGAAGGGATTATTGCAGGTGTCGCATTTGCTAAGCAAGTCTTTAATTATGTTGATCCAAATATGACTGTGGAAACTTTAATTGAAGACGGAAGTACTGTTAAATATGGTGACATTGTTTTTTATGTAACAGGTGCATCACAATCTATTTTAAAAGCAGAACGTTTGGTACTTAATGCTATGCAACGCATGAGTGCAATTGCGACCAAAACCAGGCAATTTGTAGATTTACTAGAAGGTACAGGTACAAAAGTTTTAGATACACGTAAAACAACTCCAGGTCTAAGGGCTTTAGAAAAATGGGCAGTAAAAATAGGAGGAGGAGAAAACCATAGGTTTGCATTGTATGATATGATCATGTTAAAAGATAATCATATAGATTTTGCAGGAGGTATTACCAAAGCAATTGATAAAACCAAACAATATTTAAAGGACACTAATCGTGATTTAAAAATAATTGTTGAAGCTAGAGATTTAAACGAAATTAAAGAAATTCTTAAATCAGAAGGAGTATATAGAATTTTGATTGATAATTTTAATTACGAAGACACAAAAACAGCAGTTAAATTAATAGGAGATCAATGTTTAACAGAAAGTTCTGGAGGTATTAACGAAAAAACCATACGTGAGTACGCACTTTGTGGTGTAGATTATATTTCTTCAGGAGCTTTAACACACTCAGTTTACAATATGGATTTAAGCTTAAAAGCTGTAGACTAAAAATATATTTGATGCCAGAAACTGTAGAAGAGGAGTTAATTCAAGAAAAAATGGTAGAAGAGCAATTAAAAGATAAATTGCTTAAAATACCTGTGCTTAATGTTTTTATTAAATTACTATCAAAAGTTAAACTACCAGGATTAATAGGGTTATCATTATATGACTTATTAGAGTTATATGTTATTGGTATAGCAAAAGGTGCATTAACAGCACGTGCAAGTGCAATTGCCTATAGTTTTTTTATGGCATTGTTTCCTTTTTTATTGTTTGTTATTATAGTTATACCACACATACCAATAGAAGATTTTCAAACTGATTTTTTGATGTTTTTAGAGTCCTTTTTGCCTCCAACAACATCAGATTTTTTCTCTGATAACATATTTAATAACATTGGAGGTAATCAAAGCGGTAGTTTAGTATCATCAGTTTTTTTATTGTCTATATTCTTGATGGCCAATGGTATAAATGCATTGTTTTCGGGTTTTGAAAATTCATACCATCAAATTCTTACTAGAAACGTTTTTAAACAATATATTTACGCTTTAGGTGTGGCATTAATTTTGTCTATACTATTAATGTTAACAGTAGCCTTTTTAGGATATTTTAATATTTATGTATTAGACAATTTAAAAGATCATGGTTTTATAGAAAAACGTCAAGTTAGCATCTGGAGTACCTTAGCACAATATGGCTTTTTTGTGTTAATGGTATATCTAGCAACAGCAGTGTTGTATTACTTTGGAACAGCAGAAGGAAAGTCCTCAAGATTTTTCTCGGTTGGCGCCTTATTTACAACAATACTAATTATGGTAACCTCGTTTTTATTTGGAATCTATATCGAAAATTTTGCCAAATATAATGAGCTTTACGGTTCCATTGGAGCCATTTTAATCTTGTTGTTTTATTTATGGTTAAATGCCAATATCCTTTTATTAGGATTTGAGCTAAACATGTCATTAAAGCAACTCCGTAAAAATTTTTAATTATGAAAAAAAGTATTTTAGTATTAGCCGTATTTTTAATTAGTTTATCAACACAAGCGCAAAGTATATTTGGGCAATGGACAACCGTTGATGATGAGACAGGAGCAAAAAAATCTATTGTAGAAATCTACAAGAAAGATGGAAAAGTATTTGGTAAAATAGTGAAGATTTTTGATCCTGCTAAACAAAAAATCTTTGCAAAAAGTGTAAAGGTGACGATTATAACAAACCAATTTTAGGATTACACCTTATTAAAAACATGACTAAAGATGGTAAGTATTATAAGCATGGGTCAATAGTAGATCCACAAAACGGAAAAGTTTATGACTTACGTTTAGCTGTAACAGACGAGGACAAACTTCAGGTTAGAGGTTATATAGGGTTTTTATACTCTACGCAATATTGGGAACGCGTAAAATAACACCCAATAATTAATCAAAAATATACGCATCCATTGCATTTTATAGATGTCATTCTTCCAATCCCTTTAGAAAATCGCTTTACGTATAGTATTACGCAAGCAGAAAGTGGTTTTTTAAAGGTTGGTATGCGTGTTTCCATCCCTTTCGGAAAATCCAAAATTCACACAGGTATTGTAGCTGCAATACACCAAACTAAACCATTAATATATGATGCTAAGCAAATTCATCAAATATTAGATGACACACCAATTGTAACTCTAAAACAATTGCAATTGTGGCAATGGATTGCAAAGTATTATATGTGCACAGAAGGCGAAGTTATGCGTGCAGCTCTACCTAATGCTTTTTTGCTTGAAAGCGAAACGATTATTAGTAAAAATAATACCATAGAATTAAATGAAACCGAGTTAAAAGACGACGAGTATTTAATTTACGAAGCATTGCAACATCAATCTTCACTTAAGATTCAAGATATATCTAATATATTAGATAAAAAAAATGTGCTTCCTGTAGTTAAACGTTTAGTAGAAAAGGAAGCTATAATTTTAAACGAAGAAATTTATGATAAGTATAAGCCTAAATACGTTAGATACGTAAAATTAACTCAAGCTTATAATACCCAAGATAATTTAAATCAGTTATTAGAAAATTTAAATAGCAGAGCCACTAAACAGCGTGATGTTATTTTGACTTTATTTTCAATTGCAGCAAAAACTAAAAAGCCTGTAAAAGTTGCTGATGTAGTTGCAGAAAGTAATGCAACATCTTCTACTATAAAAACATTGATAGATAAAGGTGTTTTAGAAGATTATCATATACAAACAGATCGTGTGGTTTATGAAGGCGAAGACAATGAAGCCTCTAAACAATTAAACCAGTATCAAACCGAAGCTTTGCAGCAAATACAGCAAAGTTTTAAAACCCAAAATGTGGTGTTACTTCATGGTATTACTTCTTCAGGTAAAACCGAAGTCTACGTAAAACTAATTGAACAAGCTTTATTAAATAATCAGCAAGTATTGTACTTGTTGCCAGAGATAGCTTTAACTACACAATTAGTGACGAGGTTACAAAATTATTTTGGAGAACAAGTCGCTGTGTTTCATAGTAAATACTCGGCTCATGAGCGTGTTGAGGTTTATAATCAAGTGCTTGGTAATTCCGCGAAAGCAAAAATAGTTTTAGGTGCTAGATCATCTATATTTTTACCATTTAGTGATTTAGGATTAATAATTGTGGATGAAGAACACGAATCTTCTTTTAAACAATTTGATCCTGCTCCAAGGTATCACGCACGTGATGCAGCAGTAGTTTTAGCCTCGATATTTAAAGCTAAAACGTTGCTAGGTAGCGCAACACCAAGTATTGAAAGTTACCATAACGCGCAACAAAATAAATACGGTTTAGTAAACATCAACAGACGCTATAATAATGTCCAATTACCAGATATAGAATTGGTAGATATTAAGGATAAACAAAAGCGTAAAAAGATGAAAGGTCATTTTTCGGATAGATTAATTGAAGAAATTAATGAAGCCATTAAAGATGGACATCAAGTTATCTTATTTCAAAATAGAAGAGGGTATTCTCCAATTGTAGAGTGTAATACTTGTGGTCACTCTCCACAGTGTCCTAATTGTGATGTTAGTTTAACTTACCATCAATATCGTAAACAATTGCGTTGTCATTATTGTGGTTATAATAGTGCAATGTTAATTAAGTGTATGGCTTGTGGTACGCCTGGATTAGATACCAAAGGTTTTGGTACAGAGCAAATAGAAGCTGAGGTTAAGCAAATTTTTCCTGATTTTAAAGTGGGTCGTATGGATTTAGATACTACACGTGGTAAATTTGGTTACGAAAAAATAATTACAGCTTTTGAACAACAAGAAATTGATGTTTTAGTTGGGACACAAATGTTAACTAAAGGGCTTGACTTTAGAAACGTAAAATTGGTTGGTATCATGAATGCCGACAATATGTTGAATTTTCCAGATTTTAGAGCTCATGAACGTAGTTTTCAGTTAATGCTTCAGGTATCTGGAAGAGCAGGACGTACAGAAAAAGGGGTAAAGTTTTAATACAAACTTATAATCCCTATCACAAAATATTACAACAAGTCTCAACTAATGATTATGTTGGTATGTTTAAAGAACAGTTGGAAGAGCGTTATAATTATAAATATCCACCATTTTACAGATTAGTAAAAATCACACTAAAACATCGTGATTATAATAAAGTAGATATGTCGGCAGATTGGTTAGCAAAAGCATTGACACAATTGTTTAAACAAAATGTTTTAGGACCAGAGTTTCCTCCAATTTCGAGAATTAGAAATCAATATCATAAAAATATTTTAATTAAAATCCCCCAAGGACAACCTTTGGGTAAAACAAAAGAAGCAATCAAAAAGGTACAAACGTCTTTTGAAGCAATTGGTAATTTTAAAGGTGTAAGGATTGTGGTAAATGTAGATAACTACTAATCAAAAAAAGCCTACTTGAAAAAGTAGGCTTTTTTTGGCATATATTTTATTAATTAAATACTATTTAAAGCATCTACTAATTGTGTTTTTTTGTTTCGGCTTAAAGGTATTTCGTAGGCACCAACTTCAACATTTTTACTGTTAAATCTATCAACTTTGTCAAGATTAACAATATAAGATTTATGGATTCTTAAAAACTTACCTTCTGGTAATTCATGTTCAAAAGCCTTCATTGTAGATAAAACAACAAGACTTGTATCTTCGGTCACTAACTTTACATAGTCACCTAAAGCTTCAATCCATTTGATGTCTCTAATATATACTTTACGTTTTTTAAGGTTGCTTTTAACAAAAATATGTTCACCTTCTTCTTGATTAAAATCAAGTTTAAGTTTGTGTTGCTCTACAGCTTTATCAACTGCTTGGCTAAAACGCTCTCTAGTAATTGGTTTTTGTAAATAGTCAGTAGCATCATAGTTAAAGGCTTTAAATGCATATTCTGTTTTACCTGTAACAAAAATAATTTGAGGTTTATTATTTAAAACATCTAATAACTCAAAACCATTAAGTACTGGCATTTCTATATCCAAAAATATAAGATCAACCTTATGTGTGTTTAATCCATTTTTAGTCTCCAAAGCACTGCTGTATTCAGCAATTAAATTTAGATTATTGTTATTTTCAATTAGCTTTACAATAGATAGTCTTTGTATTGCTGAATCATCAACTACTACACAATTTAATATCATAGTATATTTTTTAAATAGGTTAATTTATCGACAATAGTACAAAAAATTCGGATTAAAACCAAAAAACATCGCTTAAATGTAAAAATTAACATTTTATTTATCTTGTGTTGAATGTTATTTATTGAAATGGATAAAAAACAATTTGTGAGATTAAATAAAAAGAAGTATTTTTGCACTCATTTTTAACACAAATAAATTAGATTTTTATGAATCATTATGAAACTGTTTTCATCTTAAATCCCGTTTTATCTGAGACACAGATAAAGGAAACAGTAAAGAAATACGAAGATTTTCTTGTTTCTAGAGGAGCTAAGATGGTATCAAAAGAAGATTGGGGACTTAAAAAATTAGCATACCCAATTCAAAACAAAAAAAGTGGATTTTATCACTTATTTGAGTACCAAGTAGAAGGAGAAGTAATTAATCCTTTAGAAGTAGAGTTTAGACGTGATGAGCGTTTTATGCGTTACTTAACTGTTGCAATGGACAAACATGCTGTATCATGGGCAGAACGTAGAAGAGTTAAATTAAAACAAAAAGCGTAATCATGGCAAGTATAGATCAACAAGCAAAAGGAAAAAAAGAAGGAGAAATCAGATATCTTACTCCTTTAAATATTGAAACTAACAAGAACAAAAAATATTGTCGTTTCAAAAAGTCTGGAATCAAGTACGTAGATTACAAAGATGCAGATTGGTTATTAGGGTTTGTTAACGAGCAAGGTAAAATTTTACCAAGACGTTTAACAGGTACCTCTTTAAAGTATCAAAGAAAAGTGTCTGTAGCTGTAAAAAGAGCGCGTCATTTAGCTTTAATGCCTTACGTAGCAGATTTATTAAAATAAAAATAGCATAACAATGGAACTTATATTAAAACAAGACGTTGAGAATTTAGGATTTAAAGACGATGTTGTAACGGTTAAGAACGGTTATGGTAGAAATTTTTTAATCCCTACAGGACATGCAGTTTTAGCAACTAATTCTGCTAAAAAAGCATTAGAAGAAACTTTAAAGCAACGTGCTTTTAAAGAAGCTAAAGAAGTTGAAGAAGCTAATAAAGTTGCAGAAACTATCAAAGCTTTAGAAATTAAAATAGCAGCTAAAGTTGGACAAGGAGACAAATTATTTGGATCTGTTAACAATATTGATGTAGCTGAAGCATTAGCTAAAGAAGGTCAAAATATTGATAAAAAATTCATTTCAGTAACAACTGTAAAGCGTTTAGGTAAGTATACTGCTACTGTACGTTTACATAGATCAGTAAAAGTTGATTTAGAATTTGACGTTGTTGCACAAGCATAATATTTTATTTGTTAACAAAAAGTTAATAAATTAGATGTAAATATTAAAGCTACTCTTATCGAGTAGCTTTTTTTGTGTTAATTTTATATGGTATTATGCACGCATAATATGTTAAAAACATAACACACAACGACATGAAAAAAAATCAATTAACTATTATTTTGATATTATTTACAGTCTTTGCATATGCGCAAGTGACTACATCTAATATTAAAGGACTTATTATGGATGATGCTAATGTGCATCTGTTTGGCGCAAATATAGTAGCTGTCCATGGTCCCACAGGGACAAAATATGGAGCAATATCTAACGTAGATGGTAGATATAATTTATTAAACTTAAGGATTGGTGGACCATACAAAGTAACAGTATCTTATGTGGGTTTTGAGGATAAAGTATTTGAAAATGTATTTTTAACTTTAGGAAAAACAACAAATATTGATGCTATAATGAGTACTAGTGAAGAGTCTTTAGATGAGGTAGTTATCACTGGTTCTTCTTCTGGGACTTTTGGTAGCGATAGGACTGGTGCCGAAACTAGCGTAGGAAAAAGAGAGTTAACAACATTGCCTACAATTTCTAGATCAGCTGCCGATTTTACAAGACTAGAACCATCCGCTTCAGGAAACTCTTTTGGAGGTAGAAATGATCAGTTTAACAATTTTACTTTGGATGGAGCTGTATTTAATAATCCATTTGGTTTAGATGCAGCAACGCCAGGTGGACAAACAGATTCTCAGCCGATATCTTTGGATGCAATTGACCAAATTCAAGTTTCGTTAGCGCCTTACGATGTAACTTTATCTGGATTTACAGGTGCTGCAGTTAATGCAGTTACAAAAAGTGGTACTAATGAGTTTCATGGTACAGTTTATGGATTTACTAGAAACGAAGACATGACTGGAGGAAAGATTATGGGACAAGACGTTTTTCAATCTGACTTAAAGCAAAACCAATATGGTGTAAGTTTAGGTGGTCCAATTATTAAAAACAAACTATTTTTCTTTGCAAACTTTGAAAAAGATGAACGTTCTGATTTAGGTACAAATGGATTTGCTCCTAATAGAGGTACAGGTGCTATTAATGAAACTCGTGTTTTAGAGTCTGATTTAATAACTGTTCAAAATGGGTTAGCTAGTATTGGGTATGATACAGGACGTTATGAAGGTTTTAATTACGATTCAAATTCTACTAAAGGAATTTTTAAATTAGATTGGAATATTAGTGATAGTCATCGTTTAGCTGTAATTTATAATTTTTTAAATGCTTCTAAAGAAAAACCAGCCCATCCTACTGCTTTAGGTTTTAGAGGTCCAAGTTTTGCTACCTTACAATTTGAAAACTCAGGTTATGAAATTAATAATAATATAAATTCAGTTCAATTAGAAATAAATTCTACACTATCAGGTAGTATTACTAATAAATTACAAGTTGGTTATAGTCATTTTGATGATTTTAGAAACCCTTTATCGTCTCCAATGCCTGCTTTTAGAATATTAGATGGTGCAGAATCCACTTATATTGTTGCAGGTCACGAACCTTTTTCTATTAATAATAAATTAGACCAGAAGGTTTTTCAATTTTCTAATAATTTAAATTACATTAAAGGAGATCACACATTTACAGCTGGAGTGTCTTATGAAAAATTTGAATTTGACAATTCATTTAATTTAGGAGCTTACGGTTATCGTTTTGGACCAGGTCAATACCCTGAGTATCCAGAAGGAGGTTATGTAGGTGCTTTGGGTGGTGATTTTGCTGATATTGAAGCATTCAATGCGGCTATTTCTAGCGGTATGTTAGCAGATGCGATGGCTAATGCACAAAATATTTATGATACAAATACTAATAATGATAGTTGGGCTTTAGCAGAAACTAATGTTGGTCAATTTGCTTTTTATTTACAAGACGAATGGAATGTTAACGATAATTTCAAATTAACTTATGGAGTAAGATTTGACAAACCATTATTCTTTGATTCATCAACAAAAGCTCAAGAGGTCATTGATAGAGCATGTTGTTATTCTCCAGATATAGAGTATATTAATCCTAATACAGGAGAAGGCGTATTTTTAGATAATACTAAAATGCCTTCTAATAAATTTTTAATTTCTCCTAGAGTAGGTTTTAATTATGATGTGGAAGGAGATAATAGTTTTCAAGTTCGTGGAGGTACAGGCTTATTTACAGGACGTTTACCATTTGTTTGGTTAGGTAACCAAATTGCTAACCCAGAAGTTTTCTTTTACCAGATGGTAGATCCTGACTTTAAATTCCCTCAAGTATGGAGAACTAACATTGGTGCTGATTATAGATTTGATAATGGTATTGTTGCAACAGGAGATATTTCTTACACAAAAGATATTAATGGCGCGCATGTTCAAAATTGGGGATTACGTAATCCATCTGGTACTTTAGGTGCACCAGGTGATAATAGACCTGTTTATACAGATGCAGATATAATTAATAATGCCTATGTATTTACAAATTCTGATAAAGGACGTATTTGGAATTTTACCGCTAAAGCTCAAAAAACTTTTGACAACGGATTGTATACAAGTTTAGCTTATAATTATTTGAATTCAAAAGACGTTAACTCAATTGAGGCAGAAATTACAGGGGATGCATTTGCTTTTAATCCTATAGTTGGTAATGCAAATGATGATGTATTATCCTATTCAAAATATGGTGATACACACCGTTTTATTGGTGTCGCTAGTAAAAAGTTTACCTATGGAGATGACAAATGGTCAACTACAATTTCTACTTTTTTCGAGTACGCTCAAGGTGGACGCTTTAATTATACCTATGGAGGAGATTTAAATGGTGATGGATCAGATTTAAATGATTTGTTGTATGTTCCAACTGCTTCAGAATTACAAAATATGCAATTTTCAGGTGCTGGTCAAGCTGAAGCTTATGAAGCTTTTATTCAACAAGATGATTATTTAAGTGAGCGTCGTGGTGATTACGTAGAACGTTACGGAGCATTAGCACCTTGGAGAGGTCGTTGGGATCTTAAGCTGTTACAAGATTATAAATTTAATGTTGGTGGAGGAAAAACAAACACAATACAATTAAGTTTAGATGTTTTAAACATTGGAAATTTATTAAATAGTGAATGGGGAGTTGTACAACAACCAACATCTGTTCAACCTGTAGGAGTAGATGTTGATGCTTCAGGAGTACCAACATAT
Organism: Olleya sp. NP1-10; assembly: GCF_055804415.1. Classification (NCBI taxonomy): domain Bacteria; kingdom Pseudomonadati; phylum Bacteroidota; class Flavobacteriia; order Flavobacteriales; family Flavobacteriaceae; genus Olleya; species Olleya sp. NP1-10. Next base: position 2,141,877 of record NZ_CM147840.1, read on the forward strand.
ACATTTACCGGTGTAACTGAAACTTTTTCATATGATACAAGTTTATTATCCAGATGGCAAGCACAATTTGGAGTTAGGTATATTTTCTAATATCTAAAGACATTAGCATTAAAAATAAAAGCGGATAATTCTAAAATTAGAATTATCCGCTTTATTTATTAAAAAGAATTTAAGCTTATAGTTGGCTTACAATTTCTTTCTTGTATTTTTTAAGTAATGCTCTAGTCATACCTAAATTTGCTTTATCAGAATCTACAGCTAAGTAAATAAAATATTCACCATTTTCAGATACATCAATAATGTGTATTTGACTATTAAGTGTAATTAAAATGTCTTGTATTGAAGCATCAAGATCTAATGCTTTAATAGCACTTTTCTTAGCTTTAACAACTTCTAAGTTAAAAGCAGATGCGATTTCTGGATCAAAATCCTTTGAGTTAGAATGTGATACATAGCATACACCAGAGCTTACCTCTGTTACAGATACAGCAATGTAACCAGGTACATTTGATTTAATATCCTCAGTAAATTGTTCTAAAAAATTTGACATAATTGTTTTTTTTAATGTTTGTTAATATTATTTGTTTTGTAAAGAGTTCATCTGTTTTAGTAATAATCCAAACATAGATACATTATCAGAAACAACAAATATAAAATCATCAGATTCTAATTTGTTAATGACTATGTAATCTTTTTCAGATCGCACTATTAATTGGTTTAGTTTATTTTTTGTAATGTCATGTATTAAATCATTGCACATAGATAAACTAGTTTCTGTCATTAAAGCAATATTAACCGATTGTTCTGTATTAATAGACTCGATTACATTTCCTTCTTTATCAGCTAAGACAGCGATCTTAGCACCAGTATCTTCAATAATTTGTTCAAGGTTAATCATAGGTGATAATATATTGTATCGGACAAATCTAATTTATTATCTTATCATCAATTGGTAAAATGTGTTTAAAATATGTTAATATAGATAAAATGCTAATTTATAAGGTTAAAGTGTTTTTGTAAAAAAATAAATTATGTAATGTAATAGTTGTATTACCGTTTATCGGGTTAAATTGCTTTAAGTCTTTAAAATACGTAATTTTAAAGGAATATTGTTAGATTGTCTTAAATAATATTTAATCTTGCACAGATTATTACTTTAAATACCTTCACATTATGAGCATAATAGATAAATCAAGCCAAGAACTAACCGAAATCTTAAATCTAAGAAAAACAACTTTTGCTTTAAACAGAAAAGGATTAAAAAGTAGTGCAATAGATACTAATAAAATCAAAACAGATTCAGTTTTACCTAATATTGAGGATTTTAAAGAGGTTAAACAAAAAGAGGTGGAAAAAATAGAGACTGAAAGTAAACCTGAAATAGTTATAGAGTCTAGTATTGAAGAAGTAGTTTTTGTACCTAAGCCAGAAAAAGAAGTTGAAACTAAAGCAGTAGAGATACAATCTAATAATGAAGAAGAAGAATTATCAACAGTAGAAGATCTTGATGACAAAAAAGCATTTGATCCTACAGCAACTGGAGCTACAAAAACATACAACGCACGTATGAAAAGTGGTTACTTTGGTAGAAGAAGACGATAAACAATACGGATAGTCATTACACAAAATAATTCTAGTGTTATTAAAAATCTAGAATTACAGACTATATAAAACTACAATATATTACGTAAATTTGCGCTCCTTTTAAGGAGCGCATTTTTTTTAATATTTTGTCACAAAATCAATTTTAAATGAAATTATTGTATCGCTTTCGCGGAAATCAAGCCATCAAACAGTTAACTTTACTAGTGTTTTTAATAAGCGTAGTGTCTTGTAAGGATTCAAAACAAGATGTATCTAAGACTAATGAAACTACTACTGAAACCAAAGCACAAATAGAAAAACAATCAGCATTAATTGATACTTTTAAATATAACCCAGAAGACGACCTAATTATTAGTGTACATCGTGGAGGTAAAGGTTTAAAGCACTATCCAGAAAACTGTTTAGAAACTTTAAAATATGTCAATGACAGCATACCTGCAATTTATGAGATTGACGTCGCACAAACCAGAGATAATGTATTAGTCTTAATGCACGATAACACACTTGAGCGTACAACAACAGGAACAGATAGATTGAATAAATATACTTATGAAGAGCTTCAAGCATTTAACTTAGTTGATGATTATGGTAATGAGACTACATTTAAAATCCCAACATTAAAATCGGTTTTACTTTGGGCAAAACAAAATAATGTAGTGTTAACTTTAGACAAAAAACGTAGTGTGTCTTTTGATGCAATTGTGGCATTAGTAAAGCAAGTTAAAGCCGAAGATGTTTCAATACTTATTACCTATGATATTAAGCAAGCTACCCAAGCATATGCATTAGCACCAAATTTAATGTTATCGGTTTCAGCTAGAAATCAAAAAGAATTAGATTGGTTATTACATTCAAAAATACCAACACAAAATATGCTGGCTTTTACAGGTACAAAATTATCACCAAACCAGTTTTATAAAACCGTTCAATCTCATGGTATAAAAACAATGTTAGGGACTTTAGGTAACCTTGATAAGCAAGCAGAAGCTAAAGGAGAAGTGCCTTACAAAGTTTGGAGAGATAAAGGTATAGATTTGTTTGCAACAGACAGACCATTTGACGTTGCAAAAGCATTAAATATAACAAAGAAGAAATAATGAAGTATTCAAGACTTACAAAAGAACAATTTGAAGAATTGCATCAAGAATTTATAAATTTTCTAGCCACACAATCTATCACAGCAGAGGAGTGGGCAACTATTAAAACAAAACAACCAGAGGTAGCAGAACAAGAACTAGATGTTTTTAGTGACTTGGTTTGGGAAGGTGTTTTAAAATCGGTTAAATATGTCGAGCAAATTTCGGCTCAAAACATTCATTTATTCAGCTTTAACGAAGACCATATGCATGTTATTGGAATTAAGATCGATGGACCAATAGATGTTACGACAAAAGATGGGTTTAATTGGCTTCGTGAAAACTTAATGGACGAAACTGTAACTTTTACACAAGGTAAAAAAGACTATTCTGAAGACAAGAATTTAGATAAGTTTAAGTTAATTAAAGCAGGAAGCGCTATTACAAAAGGCGAATTGTATGAGTATATGAATACGTTAATTAACTAATTAAGTAGTAATAAAAAGCATAGTGTTGTTTTTCCTTGTAAAAGTAAACAAAGACAACAGTATTATATATTTTTGTATTCTTAGTATTTAAAATACTATTAAAGTAAAAAGTAATCATTAAAAACATTTCTGCTTTCGCAGGAAATATTATGGCACAAAAACCAAGCATACCAAAAGGAACAAGAGATTTTAATCCAGAACAAGTAGCAAAGCGAAATTATATTTTTAGTACCATAAAGTCTAAATTTCAACGTTTTGGGTTTCAACCAATAGAAACACCAAGTTTTGAAAACTCGGATACCTTAATGGGTAAATATGGAGAAGAAGGTGACCGTTTGATTTTTAAAATTTTGAATTCAGGTGATTATTTAAATCCTAAAAAAGGAGCTATTTCTCAAGAAGATTACATAAAAAGAGAGAGTAATTTATTAACGAAGCAAATCTCTGAAAAAGCATTACGTTACGACTTAACAGTGCCTTTTGCAAGATACGTTGTGCAGCACCAAAACGAAATTGATTTTCCTTTTAAGCGTTATCAAATGCAACCTGTTTGGCGTGCAGATAGACCACAAAAAGGGCGTTTTAGAGAGTTTTACCAATGTGATGCAGATGTTGTAGGTAGCGATAGTTTATGGCAAGAAGTTGAGTTTGTACAATTGTATGACGAGGTGTTTACAGCCTTAAAACTAGAAGGAGCAACCATTAAAATAAACAACCGTAAAATATTATCTGGTATTGCAGAAGTTATTGGTGCCAGTGATAAATTAATAGATTTTACTGTTGCTTTAGATAAGTTAGATAAAATAGGTGAAGCTAAAGTAAAAGAAGAAATGCTTAATAAAGGTATCTCTGAAGAAGGTATAGCTAAACTTCAACCGTTATTTACTTTATCAGGAGATTTTGGGTCTCAAATCGATAGTTTAAAAACGATATTGTCAACTTCTGAAGAAGGACAAAAAGGTATTGAAGAGTTAGGTTTTATTAATAATGCAATTGAAACTTTAGGTTTAAAATCGGCTAAATTACAATTGGATGTGACTTTAGCTAGAGGTTTAAATTATTATACAGGAGCTATTTTTGAAGTTTCTGCACCAGAAGGTGTTGCTATGGGATCCATTGGTGGAGGAGGTCGTTATGACGACTTAACTGGTATTTTTGGTCTTAAAAATGTAAGTGGAGTAGGAATTAGTTTTGGATTAGATCGTATCTATCTAGTGTTAGAAGAGTTAGGTTTGTTTCCAGAAACCATAACAAAATCTACCGAAGTCTTATTTATTAATTTTGGTGAAAACGAATCGCTATTCAGCTTAAAAGCCATAAAGGCTTTGAGAGAGCAAAATATTAATGCCGAATTATATCCGGATAATGCTAAAATGAAAAAGCAAATGAATTATGCTAATAAGCGTAATATTCCGTTTGTTGTTTTGGTAGGTGAAGAGGAATTAAAAAATAATCAATTCACTTTAAAAAATATGATCTCTGGAGAGCAAGACAAAGTTGATTTACAAACTATGATTTCTAATCTTAAATAAAATTTAATAATAACGTTAATTCAAAGTAAAGTGTAACTATTTAAAATACTAAGTATAGTTGTATGAAAGTGTTTATCCAGTTTTTAATATTTTTTATAAGCACTTTAGTGTTTTCTCAAAATATAAAGACCTTAGACACTTTAATAGTAAAAGGTATTAAAGCTCGTGATAATAAAGACTATACATTATCATTAGAGATTTTAACTAAAGTCCGTACAGTTGCAGAAGATAACAACTGGTATAAACAACAATTTTTAGCACTAAATAATATTGGAGCTAATTATTATTCTATGCTGGATTATGGTGAAGCTTTAGATAATTATTTAGAAGCTTATACTTTAGCTTTAAAATTTCTTGATGAAAGTGAAGAAATGACGGTTTTAAATAATATTGCTATTTTATACAGTAAAGAAGGCGATTTAAATAAGGCAGAAGAGTATTTTTATAAAGCTTATACATTAGCACTTAAGCACGAGGATGATATTAAAATCGGGTTATATGCACTAAATTTAGGTATTGTTGCAAATGAGCTTGATAAGTTGGACCTTGCTGTAAATTATCTAGAAGATAGTAAGATTCGTTTAAAAAATCACCCTGAAATTACTATTTTGTCAGATGTTGCTTTGGCTGAAAATAAGTATAAGCAAAACGACCTAAATGAAGCTAAAAAACTAGCATTAATGCTGTTGCCTAACTTAGACTCAAGTGCATTAACGGAAGAAAAAATATCAACATTAATATTACTTTCAAATATTTCAAAAAGAAATAGAGAAATTTTAAATGCTGTTAGTTATGCTAAACAAGCTTTAAAGGTTGCCGAAAACCCTGAATTTAAAATCAAAATTTATAATCAATTAGCAGAGGTGTATTTAACACAAGGTTTAATTGATAAAGTTTTAGCGTCTAAAGATTCTGTTATTGCCTTAACTCAGGCGTTAAGCAAAATACAAAATGGACGATTCTATCAAGCCAATAAAGTTAAGTTTGAGGTTGCTAATTATAGAAAAGAACTTCAGCAAAATAAACTTCAGCAAGCATCAGAACGAACAAAATTTTATACATTATTTGCAGTTTGTGCTTTAGTAATAATATTAATTTCTTGGGCATTAAGAAACAGTTCAATTAAAAACAAACAACGTTTAGTGTTGCATAAAAAAACTAAAGAAATTATTGAATTAGAGCAAGAAAAATATAAAACAGAAATTGAAATTCGTAATCAAAAACTAGCAGCTAAAGCTTTGCAAATCTCAAGTCGGAATAAATTACTTAAAGATATTATTGCTTCATTATCAAATCAAACAGAAGTTTCAAAAAATGTATTTCTTTCTAAAAAAATAAAAGAATTAAATAGTTTACTTAATAATGAAAAAGAATGGAATAGTTTTTTAAAACACTTTGAAGAGGTTAATCATAATTTTATTCATCAACTTAAAAAACGTCATCCAGAATTAACTGCAAATGATATTAGATATATAAGTTATTTATATATGGATTTAACTAATAAAGAGATTTCTTCATTGTTTAACATTACAGAAGTAGCTTCTCGTAAACGCAAAGAGCGAATTAGTGTGAAAATGGGTTTATCTGAAAGCTCAGGCTTATATTCTTATTTATCAAGTGTTTAAATTAAGATGTCACACTTTTTATTAAAGCTGTCGCATTTATTGTATCAAAATTTTATAAGTTATAATTTTTATTAAAGAATATTGATGTTCATTTAAAATACTAATTATGAACAAAACTATTTCTCTTTTTTTAATTGTGTTGTGCTTTTCATTACAGCAAATTTTTTCTCAAATTCAAATTACAGGATCTGAAGAATTTGGTCGAATTTTTGATCTCACTTATGATTTAAATGTGACCAATAAAATCTATGCTAAAACATTAGGGAATCACATCGTAGTGTCTGAAGATAATGGTGATAATTGGGATGTTTTATACGCTTTAGATTTTTTACCTGGAGCAAGCATAGAGCAATTAAAATTATCTGAAGATGGTACAACTTTAACCTTCGTTGCTTTTCAAGGTAATTCACCAAATAATGCTGTATTAGTTTTAGATATAGCGACTTTATCAATTATAAAATCGTTTTCGTTACCAAATCAAACAGATTTAGCTTATGTAAATTCTTATGATTTCTACGATTTAAATATGGATGTATTAATTATAGATACTAATTTTCCTGTTGGTTTTAACACAGAAGGAAAAACATATTACACTGCAGATGGAGGTTTAACTTGGGATATGATATATTATACTAATAATAATGATACTGTTTTTTTAAACAACGTAGCTGTAAGTCCTAATGACCCAAATAAGTTATTTTTAGTAAGAGGTAATGGTAGCACTAGTATCGATGGTGGACTATTAATATCTGATGATGCTGGTCAAACTTTTGTAGAAAAATTACCAAGTATTGTTTTGAATCCAATAGAATTTAACCCTATAGATGATCAAACTATTTACTTAGGTACTGGGATAAGTTTTGGTGGAACTGTAGAGAATTTATATAAGTCTATTGATGGTGGTAATACTTTTAGTATAGTACCTATTACATGGTCTTCTGGTGTTTTAGATAATATTAATGTTATTAAATTTAATAAGAATAACCCATCACAAGTTATTGTTTTAGAAGAGAATGAAATGGTGATTTCTAATGATGGAGGACTTACTTTTCAAAATATAGTTTACCCTATTGATAATACAGATAGTTATTACTATGGATTAAATGCTAGTTATAATCCTCAAGATTTTAATCAAATAGCTATTAGTTCTAATTATATTCCTTTACTTTCTAATGATGGAGGTTTGACAGTATCAGGTATACCTAACCCATATTTTGTAAGTACAGGTAAAACATCTGTTTATAGAAATGGTGTAGATTCAAGTTTATATTATGGTGTGCAATTTGGTCATGTCCACAGAGATCTAGATACAGATCTAGACACGCCTTATAATATCTCGCCTTTAAATAATTTTTCTAATAATGGTGATGGTTCTATTTTTGTTGATCAAATTATACAAAACCGTATTTTTGGATTGTCTTCTAGTTTTACAGGTAGTAATTTTTATGTTAGTAATGATAATGGTTACACTCAGCATCAATTATTTAATTTATATACCAATAGCTTAACATCTGTAGCAACATACCCTAATAATACTAATGTTGTTTTAGCAGCTTTTAGAGGTTATGATCCTTCTGAATCCATTTTGAAAAAAATAGACTTTACTGATATTAACAATGTGCAAGTAGAAGATGTAGTATTACCTTTTGTAAGTTATGTCAATGGAGTTTTAATTGATAATACAGGTAAAATTACTGCAGCTATTGGTAACGAAGTTTATTATTCTTTGGATGATGGTGTAACATGGGTTAATATTAGTAATGGTTTAGATAACTTGACTTCTTCTGGTCTTATTTATGATTTACAACAAGATCCTTTAAATGTTAATAGATTAGCTTTAGCAACATCATCTGGTATATTTATGTCTGATAATGCTGGAGTCACTTGGACTCAAAAAACAACAGATATTGTTCATGATATTGCATTTTCAACAGTTTCACAAGGAGCAATGGTTGCTTCTACATATAATAGTCAAGTGTCAGTATTCCAAATTTATTACTCAACGGATGATGGAACAAATTGGCAATTGATTAATAATCAACAATTACATAGTGTTTCTTCTGCAACTTCTGCGTATTATTTTTATCAAGATATGGTAACTGTTTTTGTAGGTACTTCAGATCTTGGGTTGATGGAGTATAATATAGACTTAAGTACATTAGGTGTACCAGAGTTTACAGATGTTGACCAAATAATAACCGTTTATCCTAATCCAAGCTCCAATTCAATTAACATAAGTACAAAAAATGGTGGCATTAGTCAAGTTGTATTGTATTCAGTTACTGGAGCAAAAATCAAAACATTTAAAAATCAATCTAATTTAGATATATCAAATCTAGCATCAGGTGTTTATTTATTACAAATACAAGATTTAAATAACAAAATATTTTTTAAGCGTGTGGTTAAAAAATAATACATTCAGAATCCCTTAACTGTTTTTAGTATAAACCCTTATTACTTTATTAATAAGGGTTTTTTGTTTTAAAATAACTGTTTTATCATAATAGATGGAGTGAGTCTATTTATTAAACAGCGTAATTATCTTTCAATTTTTATTAATACATTTATGACTATTACAGAAATGATTTATTAAAAATGACAATAGAGAATTTACCAGGAGTCTTTCAAATATCAGGAACAAACCAAGATAGAGAAGGATTGACTTATGAAGGTGTTTTAGATTTACAGTTGGATGAAAATAACAGAATTAAAGCTAAATGGCTAATTAATAATAATCAAGAGCAGTTTGGAACTGGTTTTTTTAAACATAACATCTTAGTTATTAATTTTAATTATAAGGGAGAAGATAATCTCATTTACAAAGGTGTTGTAGTTTACAAATGTGTTACCAATGACATATTAGAAGGTTTTTGGTCAGAAAAACACGGTAACCCATTGTATTTAGGAGAAGAGCGTTGCTTTAGAATTAAAACAAAACCAACAACGATCAATTAGCTTGTATCGTTTTTCTTAAAATTTTCTGGATATCTAAATTGTCTTTCTGCGGAATTAAATAATGTTCTAATTCCACTTGATTATTAATTTGCTCTGTTTTATCAATAAACCCATAACCTTGATATGTGCTATCTTTAATAAGTATAAAAGCTTCTTCATTTACATGTCTACCTTGTTGTTTGATAACCATATCTTTTTTTGAATTAATTGTAAATTCTATTGCAGAGTTTACTCTAAGGTTATAGGCTTCTACAGTTTCATTAGTGTCACAAATCCCTTTACAAGTTTTTATCTTATAATGCGAGCATTGTGTAACGCCATCTTGTAAGTGACAAAACTTGGGGCACAATTCAAAATCATTACAAAGTTTTTCTAAGTATAATCTACATTCTGCTATGTTAGAAAAGGTTTCAATTGGGTTAGGTGTTGCTTTAAAGGTGTTATATGCTAAGTGTTTTATACCTTGTCTATCTTCATAACTAAAAATTGAGAATGCTTTAGGTACACGTTTAGAAACTATATTAAATTCTGGATAATGTTGTTTTATAGCAGCATCTTCCATTAATAAGGCAATAAGCTCTGTTCCTGAAAGTTCAAAGTCAATATCAGACGTGTTTCGACATAAGTCTAAAGACTTTTGTGCTTTACTGTAAAAGTGGCTTAAAACACGTTTTTTGATGTCTTTAGCTTTACCAATATAAATAATTTTTCCTTTTTTATTTTTGAAGTAATATATACCAGCTTTATTGGGCAAATTATTAAAAACAGATGTCGGTAAGTTAGATGGTAATGTCGCTTCTTTTGAAGATTTTTTTAAAAAATCATTAAAGACGGTTTCAGCATCTTTTTGATTAAGTAATTGTTCAAATAAAATAACTGTTGCTTCTGCATCTCCACGAGCTCTGTGTCTATCAGCAATATGTATCTCTAAATCATTACAAAGTTTACCTAAGCTATAAGATTTGTGTCCTGGTAACAATTTTCGTGATAATCTTACAGTACATAATTTTTTTCGATTAAAATCTATGTCTAGTTCTTTAAACTCGTTTCTAATTACATTATAATCAAAATTGACGTTATGAGCTACAAAAATGGTATCAGATGTTATTGCTAAAACATCTTCTGCAATCTCTTTAAATGTAGGTGCATTGGCTACAGTACCATTGTCAATACCTGTTAGTGTTGTGATGTAAACAGGTATGAAAACCTCTGGATTTACCAAAGAAGTAAATTCATCTACAATTTTATTTCCATCGTATTTAAATACTGAAATTTCAGTAATCTTATTAGTTGGACCACTAGTTTCTACATCAATAATAGTATACATCATTTTATACTTTTTTCTAATGCTTTTAACTCAATACCTAACTGATTAAACATGTTAAGTATGCTACTTATTTTTAATTCTTCTTGACTGTACTCTTGTGTGTTTATACTGCAAGTAAACTCCCATATTTCAAGTACTTCGCTAATTGAAATGTTGTATTCTTGATAGTTTTTATTGTCAGATATTAATGTTAAAGTCTGGTTTTTGTCAATGTTATTTTGGACGCGTTTATAAACCATACCATCATTAATGGTTACTAATACGTAAGTACGACCACTTTTAATCTCGTTTCTATCTTCTATAAAACGACCAATAACAAACGATCCGTCTTTCATGGGTAACATAGAGTCTCCTTTGATAGGAAATGCACGATGTTTTCCGGTTGGTAAAAACGGAAGTTTTATTTTTTGTAATTGCTCAATATATTCTGGATCATCATAGCCTGCTAAATATCCAGCAGAGGCTTTTACAGGAACGATTTCAATTAAATCATCATTTGCATCATCTACTGTAATAGGAAACAGTATGCGTTGTTCATTTAACTGAATAAAGGTTGTTGCATTACTTTTTGACAGATCGTACTTTAATAGTAAGTCTATAGTTATTTTGAAATGTTTTGATAAAGAAATTAAAAACTCAATAGTTGGAGCAGATCTTTTTTCTTCATACGACCCAATTCGGGATCTTGACACGTTAAGTATTTCTGCTAAATCTTGTTGAGATAGATTTTTGAGACCTCTTAGGTGTTTTATGTTTGTAGCGATGTAATTCATTATGCTACAAATATAGGTAACAAAAACTTGTATTTGTAGTTTTTATTTAGATCAAAGCTAATTATTTGTCAAAATAAAGCATTATGACTTGATTTATAGTTTTTTAAAAAACTGAAAGATGTCTTTTTTAATACTATAAGAATTAAGTATTCTGATTTACAATCAAAACGTATTCACAATCGTATGCAAAAGAATTTAAAATTAAGCATAAAAAAAACGGTCTAGAAGACTAAACCGTTGATTTTTAATGTGTAAATTTTGTAGCGAGAACGAGATTTGAACTCGTGACCTCCGGGTTATGAATCCGACGCTCTAACCAACTGAGCTACCTCGCCATAATTTTGAGAGTGCAAATATATAAAGATTATTGAATGTGGCAAATAAAATTTCAAATAAAAATTTTTATTTCAATTTTTTTCTAAACTTATTAATTAATGTATATATTGGACAAATAATAATAGACAAGAATACAATTAAATGGAAGATAAAATAAAGTACGAGATGGAATTTGTAGTACATGCTTCTCCATCATTACTATACCAATATATATCAACACCTTCTGGATTATCTGAATGGTTTGCAGATAATGTAAACTCTCGAGGAGAATTATTCAAATTTATTTGGGATGGTGCTGAAGAGCAGGCTAAATTAATTACTAAAAAATCTGGAGAGCGCATTAAATTTAAATGGTTGGTAGATGAAGACGATCCATATTTCTTTGAAATAAAAATTCAGGTGGATGAAATAACTAAAGATGTTTCAATAATAGTTACTGATTTTGCAGAGGAAGATGAGGTAGAAGAAGCTAAAATGCTTTGGACTAATCAAATTTCAGACTTAAAACAAGTTATAGGTTCTGCATAAAAATACATTCAATTAAAGTATATTTGTCCCATTGAAAAATGGGACTTTTTTTATGATAAATTTTAACGGAACACTTCAAGATAATAACATAGTAATATCTAACACAAATCGTGGTTACTCTTATGGTGACGGACTTTTTGAAACCATTAAAGCTGTGCATGGTAAGTTGTTGTTTTTTGAAGATCATTATTTTAGACTAATGGCTTCGATGCGTATTTTACGTATGAAAATACCAATGAGTTTTACAATGGAGTTTTTTGAAGAACAGATTAAAAACACGCTTGAAGCTAATGATTTGCTTAGTAAATCTGCAAGAGTTAAAATTCAAATAGATAGAGTAGAAGGTGGTTTATACTTACCAAAATCTGATGGTGTAAACTATATTATAGATGTTAAGGCTTTAGATGAGGATTTTTACTTGTTAAATGATAATAAATACGAAGTCGATTTATATAAAGATCATTATTTGTCACCAAGTTTGTTATCTACATTAAAGTCTAGTAATAAGGCTATTAATGTAATAGGGAGTATCTATGCAAAAGAAAACAGACTAGACAACTGTTTGTTAATAAACACTAATAAAAGTGTTGTAGAGGCTTTAAATGGAAACCTATTTTTAGTCAAAGGAAAAACCATAAAAACACCGCCATTATCTGATGGTTGTTTAAAAGGAATTTTAAGACAACAATTGTTAGAAATTATTAAACTAATACCAGAATATACTTTAGAAGAAGCATCTATATCTCCTTTTGAACTTCAAAAAGCAGACGAGCTATTTACAACTAATGTTATTAAAGGGATACAGCCAATTACTAAATACCGTAAAAAAGTCTTTACAAACGAAGTTGCAAAAATGCTACTACAAAAATTAAATGTAAAAGTTAGACTAGGTTAGTTATAGCTTGGGTTTTCAGGAGCATTAGACCAAATAGAATAGTCTTCACCAAGTTCAATCATCTTTTCTTTCCAAAAGGTTTCGTAGCTTTTTTCAATGATATCCTTTTTGTAGGTGTTTTTGGTAACGACCCATGCATTAGATTTTAATTCGGTTTCAAGTTGGTTACTATCCCAACCAGAATATCCTAAAAAGAATTTAATGTCATTTGCTGTAATTTGATTATTTGCAATCAGATCCGCAACAATATTAAAGTCGCCTCCCCAAAATATACCTAAAGATATTTCCACACTATTTGGTATTAGGTCAGGACGTTTGTGTATAAAATAAAGATTGTCTTGTTCAACAGGTCCACCATTATAGACATCAAAAGACGCATCTATTTGTGGTATCAAGTCGCTTATCGAGTAATTTAAAGGCTTATTTAAAATAAAACCAATAGCACCTTCTTTGTTATAATCTGTTAGAAGTACTATTGATCTATTAAATGATATATCTCCAATAATTGAAGGTTCAGCAATTAATAAGTCACCCTTTTTTGGTTTGGTTGTAGTCATTGTAAAAGGATTAGGTTATTTAAATGTAGTATTTTTTTGGTTAAAAACCAATTATTATTAATTATATCAAATAAAAAAAGCCTTCATATTGAAGGCTTTTTGAAAATATTTTGAGCAAAGGTTTAGTTTACAGCGTTTGCTAAATCAGAACCAGCTTTGAACTTAACTACGTTTTTAGCTTTTATTTTGATAGTTTTTCCAGTCTGAGGATTTCTTCCGTCTCTAGCAGCTCTTTTAGATACTGACCAAGAACCAAATCCTACTAATGAAACTCTATTACCTTTTTGTAAAGATCCTTCAATTTCGATTAACGCACATTCTAAAGCTTTCTTTGCAGCAGCTTTAGTAATTCCTGCGTGTTCTGCCATAGCATCGATTAAATCTGTTTTGTTCATAATTTTAATTTTAATTATTAATAAATAGTTGATTAAACACTTTTTTGTTAAATCCTTTACAAATTTATACGGATTATGCTACTATGCAAGTAATAGCAAGGGAAAAGCACTTATTTGTTAATAACTTTGTTCATTTGTTAATAAACAAGGTGTGTTTTTATTAATTTATTGCAACATCAATGGTGATAAGGGTTTACAGCATTTTTGCTTGCTGGTCAAATTGGTAACCATTTAAAAGTGATTTAATATCCATATTGCGTTTTCCTGGTAATTTAACATCTAAAATATTTATAAAACCCTCTTTTACAGCGACCTTAAGTGTAGACTTGTCACTTATAATTGTCCCAATATTTAAATTATGTACTTCTAATTGTTTTTCAGCTTTATAAATTTTAATATCCAATTCGTCTTCATTATTGTGTAATTTACACCAAGCTGCAGGATATGGACTTAATCCACGTATCTTATTATATATATTGTCTATAGTATCTGTAAAATCTATCTTACAATTGTCTTTATTTAGTTTGTAAGCCGTTTTACTTATGGCATCCTCTGGTTGTGGAGTGGTATTAACCTCTCCAGTTTCAATTAACTTAATAGTGTCAATCACAAGACTACTACCAATATGCATTAATTTGTCATGAAGGCTTCCTGCGTTTTCATCTGGTTGAATATCTAATTCTTTTTGTAAAATCATTTCACCAGTATCAATTTTTTCATCAATAAAAAAAGTAGATACGCCTGTTTTTGTTTCCCCATTAATAATAGCCCAATTAATTGGTGCAGCACCACGATAATTAGGTAATAAAGAGGCGTGAAGATTAAATGTTCCATGTTTTGGCATTGCCCAAACAACTTTTGGTAACATTCTAAAGGCTACAATAATTTGTAAGTCGGCCTTTAAAGCTTTTAATTGTTCTAAAAAAGCTTCACTTTTAAGATTTGTAGGTTGTAAAATAGTTAGACCTTTTGATTTAGCAAATACCTTTACAGCAGATTCGTTTAGTTTACGTCCTCGTCCAGCAGGTCTATCTGGTGCAGTTATAACACCAACGACATTATAGTTATGTTCTAAAATGGTTTTTAATGTGGTCACCGCAAAATCTGGTGTTCCCATAAAAACAATTTTTAAGTCCTTTTTCATAAATGTTTTAATTTGTAACTATTAGTTTTTGTAATTTCAATAGTGTTGTCTTCCAACAATATTTTTATTGTAGCATTAATTTGTGCTTCTGTAAAAGGTAAAGCTGTAAATAAAGCTTTTGAGGTTTTTGCACCAAATTCTAAATTGGTAATTATACCATGTTTTACCGTTTTAATATCTGTTTTTGGTTTCGCTTTCGCGGAAATACAAACACTACAAATTCCGCATTTGTCAACGTCTTTTTCACCAAAATAGGTTAATAATTGAATGCTTTTGCAAATTTGGTCATTATTAACGTAATCTAAAACAGCTTTCACTTGTTTTTGTTTTAGTAAGTTTTGTTGTTTAATAATGGTAGCAACACGGTTTATTGTTTTTTCGTCTTCACGAGGTTCAATAAAAGTGATTTGAGCATCAGTTTTATTAATATTTAAGGTTATAATTTGGTCTTTTTCTAACTGTGTCAAAACCGAAATTAGTTTTTGTTCTGGCACGTTAGCTTTTTCGGCAATTAGGCTACTATTTATTTTGGTGCTATGTTCAAAAATACCACCATAGGTTCTTAAAATAGATTTTGTAATAATTTCAAAACTTTTATGTGTTTCTAAATACCTAAATAGCGTATTGCTTGACACTGTAAATTGTACATCAATACGTTTATTAAACTGTTTGCTTAAAGTTATAATACTTGTATTATTAAGTATGTTTAATGTGTTGTAAGTCGTTACAGTGTTAAACTTATAGGTTTTACAAAAGTCATTAAAATTAAAATCAAAGGTTTGATAGGTACCTTCACCATATGAGATTTGAAAATAACTACATAATTTACGGTATACCAATTTAGTGAAGTCCACAGTTGGTAATACATTTAAAAACTGTTTGTTTAATGCATTATCATCATTTTTGTTTTTTAGTATAACAGCATAAGCCTTAGTCTCATCACGACCAGCACGTCCAGCTTCTTGAAAATAGCTTTCAATACTATCAGGAAGGTTTATGTGTATAACGGTTTTAACATCAGACTTATCAATACCCATTCCAAAAGCATTTGTGGCAACCATAACTTGTTTTTTACCTAAAAGCCAGTCGTTTAAATGTTGGTCTTTAAGTATGTTATTTAGGCCACCATGATAATAGGTACTTGTTATGTTTTTTTGTTCTAAATATTGAGCAATTTCAAGAGACAAGCGTCTGTTTCTTACATAAATTATGGACGGTTGCTTATTTTTATTTAATATGGCTTCAAGTCTAAAATATTTGTCTTCTTCTTCAAAAACCATGTAAGCAATATTTGGTCTATAAAACGATTGCTTAAATACTTTGGGACTAATAAAATCTAATTCGGTTTTAATATCCTCGATAACTTCTGGAGTAGCACTTGCTGTTAAAGCAATAACATTAACCGTAGGTTGTAACTGACGTAAAACGGTTATGTTTTTGTAAGCAGGTCTAAAGTCATTTCCCCATTGACTAATACAATGGGCTTCATCTACGGCAATAAGGTTGACATTCATTTGTCTTATACGATCTTGAACTAATTCTTGTTGCAAGCGTTCTGGCGACAAATACAAAAACTTATAATTACCATAGATGCAATTATCTAATAGTGTGTCAATATCTTTACTGGATATTCCGCTAGTTAAAGCAATTGCTTTAATGCCTTTTTTTGTAATGCTTTAACCTGATCTTTCATTAAAGCAACCAAAGGCGAAATAACAATACATATTCCTTCTTTAGCTAAAGCAGGAACTTGAAAACACACACTTTTTCCTCCACCAGTTGGTAGTAAAGCAAAGGTGTCTTCATTAGCAATAACAGCATTAATAATATCTTCTTGAAGTGGTCTAAAGGCTGTAAATTTCCAATAACGTTCTAGTATGTTAATTGGATGTTTCATTTACAAAGCTTTAACGACATCTAAAATATGTTGCGCTCTGGTTTCAATACTTCCAAAAGGTACATCTTGCAGATTGTAATCGTATTTTTGATAGGTTTCTAATAGGTTTTGGTGTATTATTTTGGCTTGTTCAAAACTTTCGTAACGCACAGCGTCACTTTTATATATTTCTTGCCAAGGTGCCAAAATAAAAACGTAATCATAAGTGTTTTCTTGACATGACTTTACAAAGTTTTCTGGATAGCCTTCTTTCGCATATTCCATGTATGCCACAACGTCAGGTACACCTCTGTCTAAAAATACAAACTCACTATTGCTATTTTGGGCATCAGTATATTGTTGTTCGCGACCTTTAAGTAACAACTCGCTAAATAATAAAGGTTGGGTTAAAAACATTTGGTCAATGCCTTTTTCTCTGGCATCTAGGGTTACTTGACGCGAGATTTCTTCATAACATGTATAACCACGTTTGTTTAGCTCGTTAATAATTGCCGATTTTCCTGTACTTGGGCCTCCTGTAATGACTATCTTTTTTGCTTTCAATTGAAAAAAATTTATTGGTAAAAATCCGAAATAAATTCATTAAAAAAAATCTAAACAAAATGGTATATTTGTTGCTTATTAAATAGCTATGAATAAGACACCAAATCCAGAAGAATTTTACGCAAAATTAAAAGAACAATTACAAGATACTGCGCTTTGGCCAAATGAGTATTTGTATAAATTTATAGTGCTATCTGATTTACAGAAAATAGCAGAAGTAGAAGCTATTTTTGATAACATGGGAGCAGTTATTAAAACAAAAGAATCTAGTAATGGTAAATACACCAGTGTATCCATTAACGTTAGAATGAAAAATCCGGACCATGTTATTGAAAAGTATCTAGAAGTTACAGAAAAAGTAGAAGGCGTGATAAGTCTTTAATTTTTTTTGTATTTTGCACAAGCATTATAAAAACTTCGATGCACACTTATAAATTCTACACTTTTTTATTTTGATAGACGACATAGAGTATAACACAGAGCGTGAACATTTAATTATTCCTGAATATGGACGCCATATTCAAAAAATGATTAATCATGCTAAAGCGCAAGACACCAAAGAAGAGCGCAATAAATTAGCAAAATCAATAATTGCAGTAATGGGTAACATGCAACCACATTTGCGTGATGTACCAGATTTCCAACATAAACTTTGGGACCAATTATTTATTATGTCTAATTTTGAATTAGATGCTGATTCTCCATATGGAGCGCCTTCAAAAGAGGAATTGTCTGAACGTCCACAACCTTTAAAATACCCTCAAAATTTTCCTAAATATCGTTTTTATGGTAATAACATAAAAACAATGATTGATGTTGCAAAAACCTGGGAAGAAGGTGAAATGAAAGAGGCTTTGACATATACCATTGCCAATCACATGAAAAAGTGCTTTTTAAATTGGAACAAAGACACTGTTGAGGATAAAGTGATTTTTGACCATTTATTTGAGCTTTCAAACGGAGAAATTAATCTTAAAAACTCTGAAGAAGATTTGACTGATTCTTCTAGATTAATGAAAGCATCAAGCGGAAAAAAATACTCCAATAACAATAATAAAAAAGGAGGTCACAAAAAAATAATAATCAAAACCGAAACCGAAAAAGATACTAATCACATTTATGGGAACATTTAAAATTGAAGGTGGTCACCAACTAAAAGGAAATATACAACCTCAAGGTGCCAAAAATGAATCGTTACAAATATTATGTGCAGTTTTATTAACTCCAGAAAAAGTAACCATAAATAACATACCTGATATTATTGATATTAATAAGTTAATATCACTTTTAAGTAACTTAGGTGTTAAGGTTGAAAAATTATCAGAAAGTACATACTCTTTTCAAGCGGACGATTTAAATTTAGAATATTTAGAATCTGCTCAGTTTAAAAAAGAAGGAAGTTCTTTAAGAGGATCTATTATGATTGTCGGACCTTTATTAGCACGTTTTGGTAAAGGGTACATTCCAAAACCAGGAGGAGATAAAATTGGACGTCGTCGTTTAGATACTCACTTTGAAGGGTTTATTAATTTAGGAGCAAAGTTTAGATATAATCGTGAAGATTATTTTTATGGTGTAGAAGCCGATAAATTAATTGGTACAGATATGCTTTTAGATGAAGCTTCTGTAACAGGAACAGCAAATATTGTAATGGCTGCTGTATTAGCAGAAGGTACAACAACTATATACAATGCAGCTTGTGAGCCTTATTTACAGCAACTATGTAAGATGCTGAATAGAATGGGAGCAAAAATTTCTGGTGTTGGATCTAATTTACTAACCATTAAAGGTGTGGATAGTTTAGGAGGAACAGAGCATACTATGCTGCCAGATATGATTGAAATTGGAAGTTGGATAGGTTTAGCAGCTATGACAAAATCAGAACTTACAATTAAAAATGTAAGTTGGGACGATTTAGGACAAATACCAGATGTATTTAGAAAGTTAGGTATTACTGTTGAGCGTAAAGGAGATGATATTTACATTCCTGCTCATAAAGAGGGTTACCAAATACAAAATTATATTGATGGTTCTATTTTAACTATTGCAGATGCACCTTGGCCAGGATTTACTCCTGACTTATTAAGTATTGTTTTAGTTGTAGCTACACAAGCAAAAGGTGAGGTTTTAGTGCATCAAAAAATGTTTGAAAGTCGCTTGTTTTTTGTAGATAAATTAATTGACATGGGAGCAAAAATTATACTTTGCGATCCACATAGAGCCACAGTAATGGGACATGATTTTAAATCACAATTAAAGGCAACAACAATGGTATCTCCAGATATTAGAGCAGGTATATCGTTATTAATTGCTGCATTATCTGCAAAAGGTACTTCTACAATACACAACATCGAGCAAATTGATAGAGGTTATCAAAAAATTGTAGAACGTTTACAAGCTATTGGAGCTAAAATTGAACGTATTGACGGAAACTAAATTTAGATAAAAGATAAAAAAAGCTTCAGCAATACTGAAGCTTTTTTTATACTTAGGATTATTGACCCATGTTATAAAAATACTGCTCGCTAGCAATTTTACCGTCTTTTACTTCATATACACAAACCTCTTCCATTTGTTGTCTTCCACCTTCTTTAAAGGTGCAATCAAAGCTCATTTTTGCAGTAAAAAAGTTTCCAGCAACTATTGGTTCTCCAATCTCACTTGAATGAAGGTTTTCAACGTTCTCATACCATTGTTTACTTTTATTCCAAACATTTTCTTTTCCAGAAATAATTTCTCCTGGCATTCCAGGCATTTCTCTGCTAACTACATTGTCAGCGTAAAGTTCTGTAACGCAGTCTAAGTTTTTACCTTCTCTGCACATATTAGCCCATTTTTGAGCAACTTCTTGTGTGTTCATACTATTTAGTTGTTTGTTTTACTAAATATAGTAAAATTTTGATTTACAAAGTGTTAACTTGGTATTATTCTGGTGTTAAACAAAAAAGCATCCATTAAAACTTAATGGATGCTTTGATTTAGACTATATTTTAGATTACGGATTAGTAGACCATAAAGCTGCACTTTTTAGCATAGCTCGTCTAGGTAATTTTAATCCAGCAACAACTAATTCTGCAAAATCTTCAGGCTGTAAGACACTGTCTTCTGAGTCTTTATTAGCAATACCAAGATCTATAGACATGTCTGATGCTATTGTACTTGGCGTTAATGTGCATACTCTAATATTGTTTTTACGGACCTCTTTCATTAAAGATTCTGACATACCAATAACTGCAAATTTTGAAGCAGAATAGGCAGATGTACTAGCGTTTCCGTTTAATCCTGCAGTTGATGAGACGTTAATTATATCACCTTCATTTTTATTAATTAAAACAGGCAATACTTCTTTAGTAACATAATACATACCTAAAAGGTTAGTTTGTATAATTTTTGTCCACTGGCTAACTTCCATATCATTAAAAGTTCCAAAAGCAGCAATACCTGCATTATTAACTAAAATATCTACTGTCCCAAAAGTTTCAATAATTTTAGCAATACCAGTTTTAACTTCGTCATAATTACCAACATCAAAAATTGAATATGTGGCTTTTACTCCATATGTTTCTAACTCAGTAACGGTCTCTTTTAGTGTGCTTTCTGTACGTCCAGTAATGGCTACGTCAATACCTTCTTTGGCAAATGCAATAGCTGTTGCTTTACCTAACCCTTTACCACCACCTGTGATTATTGCTTTTTTATTTTTTAAACTACTCATTGTATTTGTTTTTTGTGTCAAAAATTAAACTAGATTAAATGTACAGAATTCTAAAAACCGAAACTAAGTTTTAATAAAGGTTAACATATAATTAATATTAAGGTTAATCAAAAGTTTTGAGAAAAGTAAGCAATTAAAAATATCCAAGATAAGTATAGCGTAGTGTAAGTGGTAGCGTACATTAAAGATAGACCTAAGTTATTTTTGGTAACTTTAGATTTAAAAAACACTAATTTTAATGCTCTAAAAAACACCCAATAAAGCATTGCTAAAAGGATAAAAATAGAAAACCAAAATATAGCTTCTATTAAAATTAAAAACAGAAAAAGTAAAACTGAAGTTACTATCCAGAATAAAAAAGATATGACGATACCAATAATAACATCTTCGGTATCAATAGTTGGTGCTTGTATATCTGGAAACGAACCTGCTGAAGGTATATAATCTCCAGACTTAAACGTTTTAATTTTTGGATAATTGTCTTTTAATTTGACGCCAACATAAAGACCATATGTCATAAATAATATTAATACTATGCCAATAATTGATAATGATAAATATAGGTTTGAAGTTACAGATCTGTTATAATTAATACCAGTTATATATACTGTAAGAGCTGTAATAGTAATAACTATTAATGATACAATAAATACAGATTTACCTTTAAGATAGGTTTGTTTTGCTTTCAAGTATTGCTTCTTTTTATTACCATATTCTCCAAAAAGGCTTTTTGGTGCTTTTTTTAATTACTGATTTTTCAGTATTAGCTTTCAAGATATCAAAAATACGTGTATAATTATAATCTATATTATCAATTGTTTTTTGCCAATTAATGTCTAAAATGGCTATTCTGGTTTCTAAGCTACCATTCCATTTTGTTTTAAAACCATTATTTTTTAAAACTTCAATAATGTTTTTAGCGACTTCTTGAGCCAGTTCATCATCCTGATTATAACTATCAAAAGCAATATGTAAAGTCTTAAGATTACTTATTGCTGTTTCTAAATCTTGCGTATGATAAAAACAATATCCTTTTGAGGTAATGCCAAAGGATTTTAGTTCATTGATAATTTCGTGACAATCATTTCTACCATCTTGTTTAGTGTAACCTGCCTTGTGTAAAGACACAATATTGGCTGTGTTGAGTTGGTCAAAAGCTTTAACAAGTCTATCAAAATCACTAGGTCTGTCCCAATTTAAACTGTGTGTGTAATGGTTATTTAATCTTGTTTTAACTTGTGTTGTTAACCACTTTAAGTCCAAATCTTCTTCATCGTAAAACATATCACTAATATTTTCAATTAGATCTTTTTCATTTTCAAATCCAAAACAAATATCTTTTTCTAGTTGTTCTATAACTTCATTTTTAAGATTTTGATTCATAAAATTTAGGTTTAATATCTTGTTTGATATTAAATATAGGAAATAAAAAAGAGGAATTTTATTTCCTCTTTAATATTTTAAGCAACAGCTTCCTTATAAACCTTTAAGCAGCGTTCTCTAGCTTCTTTATGATCAACTATAGGTTTTGGGTAAGTTAATTCTTGATAATCGGGAACCCATTGTTTTATGTATTCATGTTGCTTGTCAAATTTGTCGATTTGTGTTGTAGGATTAAATATTCTGAAATAAGGAGACGCATCCACACCAGATCCTGCAACCCATTGCCAATTTCCAACATTACTGGACATATCGTAATCATGAAGTTTTTCGGCAAAATAAGCTTCTCCCCAACGCCAATCAATTAATAGATGTTTACATAAAAAACTTCCAACTAACATACGTACGCGATTGTGCATAAATCCGGTTTGGTTAAGTTGTCGCATACCAGCATCAACTAAAGGGTAGCCTGTTTCACCTTTACACCAAGCTTTAAATTCGGTTTCATTATTTCGCCATTCGATTCTATCGTATTTAGCTTTAAAAGCATCTTTATGAGTGTCTGGAAAATGCCAAAGTATTTGCATAAAAAATTCTCTCCAGATTAATTCTTGCCAGAAAATTTCATTGTCTTCAGCAATAGCTTTTTTGACCATTTTACGTACACTTACAGTTCCAAAACGTAAATGAGGTCCTAGTTTAGACGTTGCATCTTTAGCAGGAAAATTACGTTTGTCTTCATATTCCTGTATTAGCGTTGGTGTTACGTCGTAATCCTCAATATTTTGTGATGCGCTTTTAAAACCAATGTCGCTTAACGTCACATTTGGTAGTCTTGTATGCTCAATCAAATTATCTAAATAGCTATTGGTGTAATAAATAGTTAAATCATGAGATTTAAAAGTCTCTTTCCATAGTCGCATATAAGGAGTGTAAACAACGTAAGGTTTTCCGTCTTTTTTTACGACTTCATCCTTTTCAAAAATGACTTGATCTTTATACGTTTTAAAGCTAATGTCATTTTTATCTAATAATTGTTTTATGTTTTTGTCTCTTTTTGTAGCATAAGGCTCATAGTCATGATTGGTGTGAACAGTGTCTATGGTATACTGTTCTATTATGGTTTTAAAAGCTTTTTCAGGCGTATCATAGTAAATAGCCAAACTACTATTATGTTCGCTTTGCAATGTATTACGCATAGATTGTAGAGTATCAAAAATAAAATTGACTCTAGCATCATCCTCAGGTAATTGCTCCAAAATATTTTTATCAAAAATAAAAATAGGGAGCACAGGAAGGTCTGATTTTAAAGCATTAACAAAACCAACATTATCATCCAATCTTAAATCGCGTCTAAACCAAAATATATTTACTGTAGTTGCCATGTATTAATATTTACCAAAAAGTTGTTCTAATTTTTCTGTTCTATATTTAAAAATCTCTTCTAATTTTGGTTTAACCAAAATAGGATGTGCCAATTGACCTAAAAGACCCAATGGGATTTTATAATCTATAATATCTTCCATTTCTACACCACCATCAATTTCTTTAATAAAATGTTTATGATGCCATAATGCATAAGGACCAAAAC
This sequence comes from Olleya sp. NP1-10, assembly GCF_055804415.1. NCBI lineage: Bacteria > Pseudomonadati > Bacteroidota > Flavobacteriia > Flavobacteriales > Flavobacteriaceae > Olleya > Olleya sp. NP1-10. The sequence continues at coordinate 2,166,239 of NZ_CM147840.1, forward strand.
GTTGCTCGTCAACAAAATACTCGCCTTCTTTTATGTGTGTAATTTCAGTAACCCATTTTGTTTTAATTCCCAAAACTGGTGTAACAATATACTGTATGATTTGTCCAGAAAACATAGGCCTATCTGCACCAGATAAGATATCAAAACTCATATAATCAGGAGTAATTGCTTTTAAATTTTTAGGATCAGATAAAAAATCCCAAGCTTGAGCTTTTGTAATTGGTAAATTCTGTTTTTTATGTAATCTGTAAATTTTCATGATACAACTGTTTAATTGTTTATAAGAATATAGGCATTAAGAGAGGTAGCAATTAGCATCCAAATCATGTATGGTAAAAGTAAATAGCTTCGTTTTTTTAAATCTTTCTTAAAATTGAAAAAGAAGAAAAAATAAGCACTGTAAGTAAACTTATGATTACTAACCCAACCGAAACCAAATGCTGATTAAAAAACACGTAATTCCAGCTAACATTAAGTATAAATTGAATTACAAATAACAGTATTAGTAAATTAGTTTTTTTAGTATTGAATAAATACGCAAGATATACCGAAAAGCAGATCATTATTAACGTCCAAGCTACACCAAACACCCAACCTGGAGGTGTCCAAGGAGCTTGATTTAAATTAATATACCAATCTGTTAATGGACCATTATCCATTAACCAACTACCAAATGCTAGTCCGCTAAAGTTTATAATCAAAAATAATATTAAGGCTTTAAATATTTTCATTTTAAATACTTAGTTATTTTAGAACTATTTGGCTTTGTAGTAGAGTAGTAGTAGTCTAACCATTGTCCTTCTGGACTTACTAAATACTTTTGAAAGTTCCATTTAACTGTAGAGCTCTTTTTGCCATTTTTCTCTTTTTTAGTTAGCCAACTGTATAAAGGATGTTGTTGTCTACCTTTAACTGCTATCTTTTCTGTTATTAAAAAAGAAACACCATAATTTACTTGACAAAACGACTCTATAGTATCTGCAGTACCTGGTTCTTGACTTCCAAATTGGTTACAAGGAACACCAATAATTTGTAACTTGTCTTTGTGTAGGTCATAAAGCTCTTGCAGGTCTTTATATTGTGGTGTAAAACCACACTTTGAAGCAACGTTTACAAATAAAATATGCTTGTTTTTAAACTGATTTAAATCTATAGGTTTACCTTGTATATTATTGATTTTTATATCATAAATACTAGGCAGATTGTTATAATCTATAGTTACAGAATCTTTGCTAAATAATGTAGCAGCAAATGCTTTTAAAGGATTCATAAATAATTATATTTTAAAGCTTACTATCCCACAATCCATTTCAAATATTTGTCCAGATATTGAGGCTGCTTTTTCTGAAGTTAAAAACTGAGCCATATCAGCGACCTCCTGAGGGTTTAAAAACTTTTTAAGAGGATGTCTTTCCGTCATGTTTTCAATCATTTTATCATTACGAAGCAGTTTTGATGCTAAATCAGTATCCGTCACTGTTGGTGCAATAGCGTTAATTCTTACTGTTGGAGCTAATTCTGCTCCAATAGATTTTACTAAACCTTCAACAGCACTTTTAGAAGCAGCAACACTAGCATGAAAAGGCATACCTAATTTTGAAGCCACAGTACTAAATAATACTACAGATGGGTTTTGACCTTTTTTTAAAGGGTCGACATATTTTTGAATTGCTTTGACAGCACCAAGAACATTAATTTCAAAATCTGCTCTAAAATCATCTAGTTTTAAACGACCAATAGGTTTCAAGTTTATGCTTCCTGGACAATAGATTAACGTATCTACTTGATCAATATCAGGTAAATCATCGGTTAAAATATCGCAAGAGTGATGTGCTAAGTTTTCATGACTAAAATCTGGAGTAGTACGACTAATATTTGTGACTTTGTGAGTCTCTAAAAAAGTGTTTGTAATGGCTTTTCCGATGCCTTTACTACCACCAATAATGACTAAATGTTTCATAGCTTTTTTTAAAATTAGGTATAAAAAAGTGGTATTAATAAGATTGCTCTTATTAAATAATACCACTTAATATGTAATTTAATAGTTATCTACAACTTATGCAGCAGATGGTCTTCCTTTTAAACGCTTTTCAATTTTTTGTTTGATAGCGGTTAAATCCTTCATAATATCCATTAACTTAGGATCTTTGTTTTCTTTGTAAAGTTCATTTACTCCAAGGATTAAATCCTTAGCTTCTCTTGATGCAAGAATACGATCGCTAGTAGTGATAAATTTGTGCTTTCTTTCTGAAAATTCGATTGCTTTTTCTACGATACTCATAATGCTACTCTTTTAAATAATTTTGTAATTCGGCTATTTTTTCTGGTGTATTAAATTGTCCACCATAAAACGTCGTCACTGTTGCAGAAGATTCATCTTTAATACCTCGTGACGATACACATAAGTGTTTGGCATCAATAATTACCGCAACATCTTCTGTATTTAATGTTGCTTTTAGGTCTTCTGCTATTTGATTTGTTAACCGTTCTTGTACCTGAGGACGCTTAGCATAATACTGTACAATTCTGTTTAATTTTGATAAGCCTATAACTTTTCCTGAAGAAATATAAGCTACGTGAGCTTTACCTATAATGGGTACAAAGTGATGCTCGCAGTTGGAGTAGAAAGTTATATTTTTCTCCACCAACATTTGATTGTATTGGTATTTGTTGTCAAATAACGCAATTTTTGGTCTATTTTGAGGGTTTAATCCAGAAAATATTTCATCAACATACATTTTGGCAACTCGTTTTGGTGTTCCTTTTAACGAATCATCTGTTAAATCTAGTCCCAAAACATCCATTATTTCTTCAAAGAGAATAGCAATTCTTTCTTTTTTATCACTGTCCGAAAGCTTGAAAGCATCTGCTTTCATTGGTGTTTCAAGTCCAGTGTAAAGGTGATCGTCACCTATATCTTCATGATCAAAACCATTAAGGCTGTATTTGTCATGATCTACTACTGTGTTTTGTTTGTTCATTTTGTCTTTTTAATTGCTGTATTTGGTTTAACATGCCAAATCAAAGCAGGTTGTTTATTTATCTAACGTTTAGATATCTTGTTATGTGTAATTTGTTTTTGTCTAGAGCATTTAAAACGACCGTCTTCAAAAGGTCTTTTTTTGCTATGTTTAGTGCTTCTACCTTGTACGCGTTGCCTCCACATTTTAAAGCTGCTCAATTTCATTTCACGACGCATTAATTCAATAACGTCTTGCTCTTTTAAACCAAATTGAAACTTGATAGCATCAAAAGTTGTACGGTCTTCCCAAGCCATTTCTATTATTCTGTCGGTTTCTTCTATTGTAAATTCTTTTTTCATTTAAAATGGCGAAAAATTGTATTGTTCGTCAAATTTCACCTTTTCATTCATCAATTTATTAAAAAACTTCTTATTTTCTCTAAAAGTTTTGTTATTTCTGAAATGAATAAATTTTCCATTTGAATGTATACTAGATCCGTTGGTCTTGTAAACTACTAATTTATAATACGGAATTGCCCAAGTAAAATTTTTTAATCCTTTGGTAATATGTATTAAAATCCCTTTGGGTCTTAACTCTATATTACCATAATTAGTATCACTAACTGTATTCAAAATTGATGCCATATTTGGGCTGGTATCGTCCACAATCATTCTTTTAGATCCAATACCTTTCAATTTTGTTATTTGTAAAAATGAAAATGGTTTACCAACTAAATTATCTATTAACTTGTTGCTATCTTTATTGTTATGTGTTGTGTTTAAAAGCAATTAATGTGATGTTATTTTTAATATATATCAAATATATAAAATGTTTAACCTTTATTCTAATTAGTTAAACAAAAATTAACATATTATTTGTTTATACAATTATAACAGTTACTTATTGTTAGGTATTAGGCGTTTACGGTCGTTAAGAGTATGTCGTAATAGTATGCGTTTACTTTCTTTTTTTACTAAAGAATTGTCTTTCATGTTCCAAAGTGTATCACTAGCAAATTTTCTTGTTTGTTTTTCGTTTACTATTGGAAAAGGATAATCTCTTCCTAGCTGAAAATCTGTCAGTTGCTGGTCAAAATATGTCATTGTACTTGGGTCGTGTACAAACGGAGTGTCCAAATTTGCTAACTCAGGTACCCATTGTTTAATAAATGTGCCTTCAGGATCGTGCTCCAAACTATTTTTTAACGGATTATAAATGCGTAACATATTTATTCCAGTTTCGCCAGCTTGCATTTGTATTTGTGGATAATGTATGCCTGGTTCGAAATCTAAGAATAAACTGGCTAGATGTTCGCTCATGTCTTGCCAAGGTTGCCATAAGTTATGTGTGAAAAATGAAACTACTAAAGCACGCATTCTAAAATTTAAATAGCCAGTTTCTTGTAAAGATCGCATGCAAGCATCTACTAACGGAAAACCTGTTTGTCCAGTTTTCCAGGCTTCTTGATATTTTAAATTAACGGGTTTATTAAGTTCTTGATAGCCTTTGTTTACACTTTTAAACTCCATTTGATGTTCCATTTCAAACTTTTGTATAAAGTGCGCTTGCCAACGTAGTCTGGATACAAATGCATTTAAATGTCTTTTATGTGTTTTATGTTTTACAACGTCTGAAGCACCATTGATGACTTGTTTAATGGATAAATTTCCCCAAGCTATGTAAGGTGATAATCGACTACAACCTGTTCTGGCATCTAATGGTTTTGAGATATGATACATGTAATTATGGTAACGACCGTTATAAAACGATTGCATGTATTTTAATCCAGTTGTTGTGCCACCTTTTTGAAATATTTTTGAATATTCCGTTGTCACGGAAACAATGTTTAGTTTGGTTTCTAGTGTTTCAATTTGATTGATGTTTAGTAGTTGGCTAGGTTTCGGTTGAAACTGAAACTCGGCTTGCATCATAAAATCATTCCATTGCTCGTACCAATTGTGCCTATTAGTTAGTCCACGTTGTACACCATTATTGTCGTTTTCTGTCCAAGTAATATTTTGGTTGGCTAAAAATTCCGCGAAAGCGATATCACGATTAAAGGTAGATAAAATACCAGTTTCTTTATGAGAAAAGATTTGAGTAATTGTGTAGTGGATTTGTAGTTGTTTAATTAAGCTAATTATTGAGCTGTTAACTACTAAGATTTTAGAATTGTAAGGTTGTAATTGTGAGTTTAAATCCTGTAATGATTGTTTTACAAAATCCCAATGACGTTGGCTGTAATGTTTGTCTTGTAATAAAAAATCCTCGAAAACATAGAGTAGGAGCGTGTGCTGACCTGAGTTTAAAGCATTAGTAATGGCTTCGTTATCTTGTAGTCGAAGGTCGCGTTTTAGCCACACTATGCTTAGGTTTTGTTTCATTTTTATTGATTTCTCTTTATTACTTCTCGACACAATTTGCTCGTACCTCACAAATCACTCGAAGTGACGTTACGTGTCTATTTTATTTTTCTAATTCTGTTATTATCTATTCTTTTACGTAATCGTCACATCGAGTGATTTTTAGTTTTTTCTCTAAAAATTGTATCGTGATGATTTTTAAAAACTATCAGGATTTTCAATAATTTGTTGTGCTCTTTCTTTTAGGCTACTTATTTGTTGTGCGTCCATTTTATCTAATAGACTGTACATCATTTTCATTCTGAAATTATTGCCCAATTGTGGACGTTTATCGTCTAGAAAATTCCAATACAAACTATTAAAAGGGCAGGCTTTATCGCCTAATTTTTCTTTTTTGTTATAATAACAAGAGTCACAATAATTACTCATTTTATTAATATAGCTTCCGCTAGAGACGTAAGGTTTTGTAGCTATTTTTCCGCCATCTGCAAATTGACTCATACCTCTTGTGTTTGGTAATTGAACCCACTCTAAAGCATCTACATAAATACCCAAATACCAAGCGTCAACCTCGTCAGGATTTATTTGCGCTAGTAAAGCAAAATTACCTGTTACCATTAATCGTTGGATATGGTGTGCGTAACCATTATCTAAACTATTGGTTATGGCTTGTTTTAGGCAATTCATTTTTGTGTTTCCTGTCCAATAAAAGTCTGGTAAAGTATTGGTGTTTTCTAGATGGTTAAGTGTTTTGTATTCTGGCATTAAAGCCCAATACATGCCACGCATATATTCTCTCCAGCCAATAATTTGTCTAATAAAACCTTCTACTTGGCTAATAGCTATGTCTTGACCATGTTTGCGCCAATAATTTAATACCGTATCGACTACGTTTTTAGGTGAAATTATTTTAAGGTTAATTGCAAACGATAATCTAGAATGAAATAAATAGACTTGGTCTGTATGCATAGCATCTTGGTAGTCGCCAAAATGAATTAGTAGCTCTTCACAAAAATATTTTAATTGGTCTAAGGCTTGTTCTCGGTTAATAGGATAGCTAAACGTTTTAGTGTCAAATTCACCAATGGTTTTAACCTCTTGTGTGTTTAGTAAAGTAACGATGTCGTCAACCTTATTTTTATAATATTTATAACTTGGTATTGGATGTTCTCCTTTCCATTTATTACGGTTACTTTTATCGTAATTCCATTTACCACCTTCAGGTTGGTCTGCAACCATTAGTATATCGTGTTTTTTACGCATGTCACGATAAAAGTTTTCCATTAAGTATTGTTTTTTACCTTTAAAAAACTGTTTTAAATCTTGACGTTTGGTATAAAAATGCTCTGTAGAAACTGCTTTGATTTTAATATCTAATGAGTTACTGAAAGTTGATAATTGTTGATCCAAACGATACTCATCTGGTAATTGATACTCAAAGTTTGTAATACAATGTTGATTTATTAAATATTTTAGATTGTTTGTTAAATCTTGCGTATTATTTTTATCGTCAAGCTTAAAATAGATCACTTCAAACCCATTATTTTTTAAGTGGTTTGCAAAATCACGCATAGCAGCAAAAAAGCCAATCACTTTTTGGATGTGGTGTTTAACGTAGTCAGTTTCTTGACGCATTTCAAACAAACAATATGTAATGTTATCTGGATTGTCTTTATACCAACTGTGTTTACTGTTTAGTTGATCGCCAAGTATTAGTCTTAGTGTTTTCAAATGGTAAGTGTGTGTGTATTAATGATTACAACTTGAGTTAAAAATACTATAAACTAAAACAGAGTATCTTGTAACCACAAGCGTTGGTATTTTCCATTGGCATCGTAACGTTGGGCTTGAAGTTTAACGTTAAATACACGATCTCTAGGATCGTTGCCAACTCCCGAAACGTACATCCAATTTCCATAGTTGCTGTGTACATCATAATCTATAAGTAGGCTTTCAAAATAACTAGCTCCAATACGCCAATCCAATTGTAATGTTTTAGCAAAATAACTTGCTACATTTTGACGACCACGATTACTCATCCAGCCTGTTTTTTTAAGTTCAATCATATTGGCATTTACAAAAGGTTCTGGCGTATTACCTTCAATCCATTGTTGTATTTTACTTGAGTTAGAAGACCAATTGTACTGTTTTTGTAATATGCCTTCTAATTTAAAAATGTGGTTGCCATGTTTTAAAGAGACGTATTTAAAATAGTCACGCCAAATCAGTTCGAATATTAACCAATACGTCGATTGATTTTTAAAATGAAGTTGCTCAAAGCGCATGACTTCAAAATAAATTTGTTTAGCAGATAAACTTCCATTTGCTAACCATGGCGAAAACTTGCTGCTAAAATCTGTACCAATCAATCCGTTTCGTGTTTTTTTGTAGAAGCCTAATTTTTTGCTTTCAAAAAAATAATTATTTAAACGCTTTAAAGCTTCGGTTTGTCCTCCTTTAAACGGAAATGCATTGTTAGGTTGTAATGTAATGGAGTCCAATCCTAAATCTTTTAAATCAGGAATAGTGGTGTTGTTGGTAATGTTTGTTTTTTTCGCTTTCGCTGAAATTATTTCAGTTAAATGTCTGACTTTACAATGTTTTTCGCACTGTTTTCTAAATTGTGTAAATACGTTTGGCAAAGCTTCCGTTTGAAACGGAATATCTTCTGGATGAAATAAAAATTGATCAAAATCATCATTAAAAGTTACCGATTTTGAACAAGATGCTTTGACTTGGTTTATAACCGAAACTTCTTCTGAAGTCCATTCTTTCTGATAATAAACATCAGTAATACTATAGTCTTTAATTAAATTTGAAATGGCATGTTCTGGAGTTTCCGTGTAAACGAATAAAGGAATATTTAATTTATCTAATTGTATTTTTAAATCTTTTACAGTTTCAATTAAAAATTGAGCTCTAAAACGCTCCGTTTTTTTAAAGCCATAAGTTGTAGTAGCAAAATCTCTTGGATCAAAACAATAAATTGCCAATATAGTTTCGCTATTATTTAAAGCTTTTGTGACCGAAATATTATCGTGTGTTCTTAAATTGTTTTTAAACCAAATTAGGCTGGTTTTGTCTTGTTTGTTCTGCATTTTTGACTACAATATTTTACGTTCTCCCAGTTCTTTTCCCATTTTTTTCTCCAACTAAATGGAAGTCCACAGGTTAAACAGTCTTTAGATGGTAGATGTTGTTTTTTAATACCTTTAGGCATTTGCTAATTTGTTTATCATACCTTTAAAAATAAAACCATGAAACGGTAAAACACTATACCAATACAATCTTCCTGCTAATCCACGAGGTCTAAATGTGGCGCGTTGGTAGACTTTACCTTTTGCGACTTGAAACTCTAACCAAGCTTCACCTGGTAATTTCATTTCGGCAAAAAGGATTAACCTTTTTTGGTCTTTATCTGCTAATAATACACGCCAAAAATCTAATGCATCACCAGTTTTAATATCTGTTTTATTAGTACGTCCACGACGTAAACCAATACCACCAACTAGTTTATCTAAATAGCCTCTAATTTTCCATAAAAATGTACCATAGTACCAACCGTTTTCTCCACCAATAGCCCAAATTTTTTCTAAAGTACGTTGCTCGTCAAGGACTTTTTGCTCTTTAATATCTTTAAAGCAACCATGTTTTGGTACTTTAAGGTATTTGGTTGAAGCCCGTTTTTTAAAACGACTATTAATTAAAGCATCTTTCCAGCTTGAGATAATCTCATTACCTTCAATTTTAGCAAAAGCATATTTTATGGCTTTTTTGTAGCTTACAGGTTGAATGTCTAAAATAGAATTGATATCACTTTTTTGACCAATTATTTCAATTCCCATACTATTTACCAATGATGATGCTAGTTTGTATGACGTTGAGGTTACAAAATATAGCCAATAACTAGATAGTTTTGGTGTCATTACTGGAACGGTTAATATGTATCGTTTAAGCTTTCTAGCTTCAGCAAATTGAAGTAGCATTTGCTTGTAAGTCATAATTTCTGACCCAAAAATATCGTGAGAGGTGTTATATAATTCGGTTTTACCTAAACCTTTGGTTAAAAATGCAAGAACATCTCTGACACCAATAGGCTGTGTTTTTGTGTTTAGCCATTTTGGAGCAATCATTACAGGTAGTTTTTCGACTAAATCTCTAATAATTTCAAAACTTGCGCTTCCAGATCCAACAATAATTCCTGCTTTAAAAACGGTTAAAGCATAATGCTTGGATTGTAAGGTTGTTTCGACATTTTTTCTGGATAATAAATGTTTGGATAGCTTAGTGTCGTTTGTAATTCCGCTTAAGTAAATAACTTGTTTGACATTAGTCGTTTCAATATAATTTTTGAAATTTACAGCACAATCTTCTTCCATTTTATGAAATTGATCTACAGAATTTGACATGGAGTGTATCAAATAATAAGCCGCATCAATGTCTTTAGGGATGTTAGTAAGTGTTTCTGGTTTTAAAAAATCAGCCTCAACAACATGAAGGTTTTCTTCTTCAGGATATTGACGTTCGGTTCTTAATTTTCCTCTTACAGCACAAACAACAGTATGACCTTGCTCTAGTAGTAACGGAATAATACGCTTACCAATGTAGCCTGTTGCTCCTGTTACTAATATTCTCATGGGTTTGGTTTTATGTGATTTGTTGTTCTTGATATAATTTTTTATTCTTCAAAAATTACTAGAACTGACGTTGAGTCTTTCTATACTTTTTATTTATTTTTTAGGTCTTTGGTATTCTAAACGTTTTTCAAGTTTCGGTATGGCATAACCATCTAAACCATTTATTGCAGCAATATTGGCTTTTGATAAATTTATAAAGCCATCGTGTTCCAATAAATCGTCATTAATATATACTCCGTTTATTTTACCAATGACTAATATGGTATTATTTGCTTTAATAATGTAGTCTTCAACAAAAGTCATATCAAGTTGTAAAGGCGCATCTTTAACAAAAGGAGCTAAACAACCCTCTTTATATTCAGATTGTAAATTGGTTACATCAAATTCAGAAATATTGGTGTCATATTTAGCTGAGGTGTGATGTGCATCTTCAAAATTATTTAACTGGATAGGATTTATTGTGTATTTACCAGTCGTTTTTATATTGTTATAAGTGTTTCTAGTTACTGTAGTTGGTCTACAAAAAAATCCAAGTAAAGGTGGATTGCTACCAACGTGTGTTACAGAACTAAAAACAGCTACATTTTCTTGATCATCTGCAGATTTTGTACCTATTAAATTAGCGCTTTTAAACCCTGAGCAGCTATTAATTAAATTTATTTTATATAAATGCTCAAGGTTATCTATGTCTTGTCTGCTAAAATATGCCATTTAAAGGTTTTTGAAATTGTTGATTTTTATGTCTTTTGCTTTTAAGTCAAACATCAAATTGTACAATCCAAAAAAGGTTCTGTTTATATAAATGAAATGTTTAGAGCCTCTGTTTCCATTCATTTTTTTAAGTTCACTACTTTTACTGTAACGTTGTCCCATTTCTGAAATAGCATTAAAGAATTCTGGATCAGAAAAATCAAAGGTTTCTTCATGAAATGGTTTTGTAAACAAGCTTAATAACTCATGAAACATTGCAGAGAAAAATGCTAGCTCTTCTTCAGAATCGTCTTTTCTTAATATTTCTAATTCGTACATTGTATCTGTAAACAATGTTTTATTGTTAATCACATTGGGCTTAGCAAGCTCAAAGTAAGGAACGTAAAATTCTTCTGGAACAGTTTTCATACAACCAAAATCCAAAGCAATTAAATCGCCTGATTTAGAGACTAAAAAGTTTCCTGGATGTGGATCTGCGTGTACTTTTTTAATAACATGCATTTGATACATATAAAAGTCCCAAAGCGCTTGCCCTAAAGTATTGGCTTTGTTTTGATCTGTATTGTAAGCCGTAAATTCTGATAAATGCTCGCCTTCCATCCAATCCATTGTAATGATTCTCTCAGAAGACAGGTCTTCATAATACTCCGGAAATTTAAGATTAGGTATGTGCTTGCAAGCCTCTACAATTGCTTTACTTTGTTGTACCTCTAGAATGTAATTAGTTTCTTCAACTAATTTATTTTCGACTTCTTGAAAGTATTTATCCGAGTCTTTACCTTTAATATTAAACATTTTAATAGCTATAGGTTTTACCAAAGCCAAATCTGTAGCAATGCTATCTGCAACACCTGGATATTGAATTTTCACAGCAAGTTTTTTCCCATCCTTTTCGGCTAAATGCACTTGGCCAATACTGGCTGCATTTACAGAATTAAGATTAAAGGTGTCGTAAATTTGGCTTGGTAGTTTCCCGAAATATTTTTTAAATGTTTTGCTAACTAAAGGAGCAGATAAAGGCGGAACTGAAAATTGTGCTAAAGAAAACTTCTCTACATAAGCTTGTGGTAAAATACTTTTTTCCATACTTAGCATTTGGGCAACTTTTAATGCACTTCCTTTAAGCTGTTTTAAACTATCATAAATGTCTTCAGCATTATTTTTGTTAAGTCTGTCTTTAGCTTCGGCTTCTGTTTTGGTGATTTTATCACCATAATATTTTATGTAATTAACACCAACTTTTGCACCTGTAGTTACCAACTTGGTTGCTCTAGATATTTTTGATGTTGGTATTTTGTCTATCGTTTTCAATAGTTTTTAATTTAAATGGGTTGATACTTAAAATAGTATCCTACAACACACTCTAATTGTGAGTGTTATAATTAACTTGTTTTTACTTTTTCTTTAAAAATGAATTTTCCGAAGTCAATTAAACTTTTTAAAGGAGCAATATTTAATACATCAAAGCTTGTGTTTACAGATTTTTCTATAAATATGTCTGTTTTTTCAAATGAAGCAGAGGTATCATCCATCCAAAACTTTAATGTTAATAGTAATTGAAGCCAAGCAGTTTCTGTCAAACCTTTGTCTTGTATTTTGTTTAATTGCTCTTGTTTAACATCAATTAATTCGATATCTAAATCTTTAATGTAATGTGTAAAACTTGTTTTTAAACCTGATAATATTTTATAATTTTTTAAGCTGTTTTTGTGTTGATGTAACGCATAAATTACATAACTTCTATTGGCAGTTAGGTTTTCAAAAAAAGTGAAGTAAAAACTTAATAGTTTGTTTCTTGGCTCAAAATTAGCATAGTCTTCGCTTGCTTCAAGCGCTTTGTGTGTGTTATCAAAAAAGGCTTGAAATATGCCTTTTTCAATAGCTTCAAAATTACCAAAGTGTTCATAAAACTTAGCTTCGTCAAAATTATTTTGTTTCGCGAAAGCGTAAATACTTTTAGGTTTATGATTGTGTTCAAGGACGTAATCCATGTAAAATGTGATTATGTCGTTTGAACTAATTGTCTTTTTTTGCCATCATATAAAATTTTGATGGTATAAAGATACAAAATGTTTAACGATATTTTAATATGGTTAAACAAAATTTAACAAGACTTTGTGTGACCTTCAATTTGAGAGCTAAATTTTTGATATAAAAAAACATCATAAAGTAACTTATTACAAGCTACTTTATGATGTTAATACATTTATAAAAATAATATGTTTTAGGCGATTGCTTTATTAAAAATATATTTCATTTCTGTAGCAATTTGTGTAGAGCGTTCTAGGTATTTTTCACCTTGTAGCTCTGTATTATCATATGCTTTTGGATCTTCAAATGTGATTGTTATACGTTTTTCTGCTCCAGTAATAAATGGACAGCCACCATCTGCTTGAGAGCACGTCATTATTGCAGCAAAGTTAGAGGTAGGATTAAAGGTGTCATCATATGTTTTAGAAAAACCTATAATTGGTAGGCTATTAGCATCAAATTTTATACTATAAACAGGATTGTTGCTTTCGGCAATTACTTTAATATCAAAACCTGTTTTAGTTAATGTATCAGCTACCTTAGGAAACAGTGCTGTAGCTTCAGTCCCTCCAGAGTAGCACGCAACTTGATTAATCTTAAAATAATCTGCCATTACTTGTGCCCAAACTTGAGATAAATGACTGCGTCTTGAGTTATGCGTGCAAATAAAATTAATGTTTATAGGTTGTTTAGTCGTTTTTTTATTTTTAATAAAATCTATTAACGGTTGTAAAACAGCCTTACGTTGATCTGTAATAGTTTCAACAGTTAACGTGTTTATATAGTCTTTGATTTTTGTATTCATTTTAAATGAATTTTAGATACCAATAATTTTACCTCGTCTTTCTAAAATGATGTTAACAACATCCAGATCCAGGCGCACAAGAATTACCTTCTTGTATTTCAGAAAATTGCAATTTTTGTTTAGGTTCTGGGATACCACATTTGTCTTTAGCTAAACAGTCTGTTAATAATGATGTTAACTTAAATGTATTGTCTTGAAACTCTATTCCGAATTTTTGAATCGTTTGTTCTCCTTGAAATTCTACTTCAATCTCTAAACCTTCTAGATTAAAAATGTTTTCAGATAATTGAATGATATTAACCAATTTTTCAGGATGTAATCTATGGTCATAGTCATCAGCATTCCATAACTGAAAATTAACCTTCTTTTCTTGTCTTACTGTACCACCACAGTCGATAAAATTTTTAGTTACTAGTCCCACTTCCGTGACATGAAAATGACTTGGTACTAAGCTACCGTTTGGTAATGTAAATGAAATAGTGTCTAATTTTGATAGGTGTGTTTTAATTTCTGATAATGTCATAATTTATGTTTTTATTATGATTAATGTATTGGTATTAGCAACAAGTATTACTGTTTAAATCGTTGTCTAAAAATCCGCTTAAAATGGTTTTCATAGCAGTCCAATTGTCTGTATCTATACAATAACAAACACTTGTACCTTCAATAGTACCCTGAATTAAGCCTAGTTTTTTTAATTCTTTTAAATGCTGAGAGATTGTAGGTTGTGCTAAACCTATTTCTTCCACTAAATCACCACAAACGCAAGTATTAATTTTAAATAAATGTTGAATGATTGCCACTCTAGCTGGATGTCCAAAAGCTTTAGCAAATAGAGCAATTTGATTTTGTGAATCTGAAAATTTTTCGGTTTTAACTAATCCCATTTTTTTAATTAATTTGTATATCGCAATATTACGATTAATATATCAATTAGAAAAATTGTCTTCTGTTATTTTAAGGTTTTATTAACAAACAAGGTTATAGTTATGCTTAATTTTACGTCAATAAAAATCAAAAATATAACCATGAAAAAATTATTCACACTAATTATGGTATTAACAGTATCTTTTGCTGTTAATGCTCAGATTGAGACGCCTCAACCTAGTCCGTTTCAGAAAATAGAACAAAAAGTTGGTCTTACAGATGTAACTTTAGAGTATTCAAGACCATCTATGAGAGGTCGTGAAATATTTGGAAACCTAGTTCCTTTTGGAAAATTATGGAGAACAGGAGCAAATAATAATACAATAATTAACTTTGGAAGTGATGTTACAATAGGAGGTAAGGCTTTAAAAGCAGGATCTTATGCTGTATTTACAGTACCAAACAAAACGAGTTGGGACGTTATATTCTATAGCGATACTAATAATTGGGGAACACCTAAAACATTAGAGGAGTCTAAAGTCGTTGCTAAAGTATCTGCAGAAGTTTATACCTTACCGATGAATATTGAAACGTTTACAATGTCATTTGACGATTTAACTAACGATTCTGCAATGTTAGGTATCATGTGGGAAAAAGCATATGTTGCTGTGAAAATTGATGTAGCAACAGATAAAACTGTTACAGATGCTATTAATAAGACCATGAATGGACCTAGTGCAAACGATTATTATGCTTCTGCACGTTACTATTTAGAATCTGGTAAAGACATTAACCAAGCGGTTACTTGGATGAACAAAGCTATTGATATGTCTAAGGATTCTCCTAAGTTTTGGTGGTTACGTCAACAGTCTTTAATTAACGCTAAAGCTGGTGATAAAAAAGGTGCGATTAAAGCTGCTAAACAATCTTTAGAGTTGGCTACAAAAGCAGGAAATGCTGATTATGTAAAAATGAATACAGACTCTTTAAAAGAATGGGGAGGAATGTAATCTAGACATTATTAAAATATAAAAAGTGCAATCCATTGGGTTGCACTTTTTTTTAATCTATTTCTTCAAGTTCAAAAATATTATGAACAGATACTTTAAAAACTTTAGATAATTTTAAAGCTAAAACTGTAGACGGTACGTATTTGTTTTTTTCCATCGCATTTATGGTTTGTCTACTAACACCTATTTTGTTCGCTAAATCTGCTTGTGTTAAATTATGAATAGCACGCTGTACTTTAATTTTATTCGTCATAATTTCTAGATTTATATTTAAGAAAATTAAAACGTATTATAAAAAACAATAAAGGTGTAAACATGTTAAAGATTAAAACTTCAAAAAAGGTCATATTGTAAACAAATACAATTGCAAACATTAAAACTATATAATTAAATATAATAGCCCAAACTAAAGATGTTTTTCTTAACTGAAAAATAAATTCATCTTCTATTTTCTCTTTACTAAATCCTACAATTAATCCACCAACAATAATTAATATAGCAACAATTTCATCTAAAATACCATTTTTGATTATTTTAAAGAAACCATTGTTATTGTCAAATAAACCATCAGAATTATACAAGACCAGTACATTAGTTTGTAATAATTCACCATCTAAAATAGTTTTATAAAATATTATTCCTGTTAGTAAGCCTAATATTAAAATTACCCATCCTATAATTTTAAAGTTGTTTGATAAGAGATAATGTGTTTTCATGTCAAAATTGTTTTATGTTTCAACAAATGTAAAGTTTATTTTACATTTAGACAAGTTTGTATGTCTTTTTTCTAGTCGTAGTAGTTTGTGAATTTCAATTTTGAGCATAAAAAAACTGTAAAAATTAATTTGCAGTTTTAAATTGTTGTACTTAAATAGCTAATTAACTATTCCTGTTTTTATTGATTTCATCTTGAAGTTGACGTCTAACTTTTTGTTCTCGCTCTAGTGCATTACGTCTGTGTTCTTCAAATTCGTTTTCTGTTTCTTCTAATTTTAACTTAGCTTCTTTAGTAACAGAATTACTGTTTTTGAATTTAAAAATAAAGAAGAATAAAAATACTAATAAACCACCAATAATAGACCAAAGTAAAGTGTTATAACCAGTTTTACTCATTTGTAAACCTAGTAATGACATATTGTCTTTTTCAATATTGGTTTCTTTTAAGTCTGTTTTTGTATTTGATAAGTTATTTTTTAATTTGTCAATTTCTTGAGTTTGAGACAATACTTTATTTTGAGTGTCTAATAATTCTTTTTTTAATGCGTTTACCGAGTCTAATGTATGTGATTTAATTTTGGCAACCCATTCGTTTTTTATAACCTCAAAGGATTGTCCACGTTGATCTCTCCAATTAGTAGATTTTTTAGTAAGGTATTCAAATTGTTTTTCAAGAGTACCAGAGTCTAAAGATAGTTTGTCATCATCTTCATTAGTTTGTGCTTGTGTTGTAATAGTAAATGAAAATAAGAAGATAAAAACTGTTGCTAATAATAATTGTGTGTGGCGCATTGTTGTGTATTTGTTGTCTTTCGCTTTGCGAAAATATAAAAAATAGGGTTTAAAAATAACAAAAAGCCTCACAAATGCGAGGCTTTAATATATACGATTGTAAATACTATTTAGATGTTAATAGTAAGTAAAACGTCTAACTTTAGCAATATATTTAGCTAATCTAATGACTTGATGGCTGTAACCATATTCATTATCATACCAAACATAAACGATTGCATTTTTACCATCCTTTCTAACTAAAGTGGCTTTGCTATCATAGATAGAAGGCGCAGAGCTACCAATAATATCACTTGATACTAGCTCATCACTCATTTCGTATTTAATTTGCTCGACTAAATCACCTTCTAAAGCATACTTTTTGATAGTCGCATTTATACTATCTAAAGATGTTTTAGTACTAAGTTCTAAATTTAAAATAGCTAAAGATCCATTTGGTACAGGTACACGTATTGCGTTTGATGTTAATTTACCTTCAAAACTTGGTAGCGCTTTAGAGACTGCTTGTCCAGCACCAGTTTCAGTAATAACCATGTTTAAAGCAGCAGCACGTCCACGTCTATATTTTTTATGGAAATTATCTACTAAATTTTGATCGTTAGTGTAAGCATGTATCGTTTCTAGGTGTCCACTTTTAACACCATAAGTATCTTCCATAGCTTTTAAAACAGGTGTAATAGCATTGGTTGTACAAGATGCAGCAGAGAAAATATCTATTTTGTCAGGATCGTTTTGTAAATGGTTTACACCATAAACAATATTAGGAATTCCTTTTCCAGGCGCTGTTAATAAAACCTTATCTGCTCCAGGAGAGTTTTTTAAACGTGTTAAAGCCTCTTTATCTCTAAAGACACCAGTGTTATCAATAATTAAAGCGTTATTAATACCATACTTTGTATAGTCAATATCTTCCGGTTGGTTAGCCGAAATAATTTTAACCGTTGTACCGTTAATAATTAAAGCTTCGTTTTTTAAATCTGTAGTTACAGTTCCAGAAAATTCACCATGTACAGAGTCATTACGTAATAATGCAGCACGTTTTTCTAAAACAGTAGCATCGATTTTACCACGTGTTACAATAGCACGTAAACGTAATTGACTACCTTTTCCAGTACGTGTCATTAACTCTCTGGCAACCAGACGTCCAATACGTCCAAAACCGTAAAGTACTACGTCTTTAGGTTTGATGTCTTTAGTCTGACTAGCTCCTTTTAATTTAGTCGAAACAAATGCTAATGCATTGCTGTATTTTTTTTCTTCTAAATGATACTCGTAAGTTAATTTACCAATATCCAATTTAGCAGGAGGAACATCTAATGTTTGAATAGCTTGTGCAATTTCGACCGAATCAAATATAGAAATTGGTTTTTGAACAAACTCTCCAGCATATTCATGAAGGTTTAAAATTTCGGAAACATTTCTATCAATTAACTGATTTCTAAAAATCACTAATTCTATAGATTTGTCATACCATAAATCGCTAACAATTTTAATAAATTCGACTGTAGCACGTCGTCTGTCTGCTTGAAACGCTAATTCGTTTTCGTAAGTTTCGTTAATGGACATTTTAAATTATTTAGTATGTGTTGTTAATTTAGACTTCTAAATTTTCGGCAAAAGTATAGATTTCAAACGATTTCGTAAAGTAAAACGTGTAAAAAATAAAAAAGCTTTTATTATGATTGTTTATAATTTAGCATGTGTTTAAGTTGTACTTGAATTAGTTAGTTGTAATAAAGTTTTTATTTCTTCGTTTATTAAATAGATTTCTAATCATAAGTCAAATAATTTATTTAACAATGATATTTATTATTAACTAACTAAAACAAAATACTATGAAACGCTTATTATTGTTTTTTTGCATTATTATAATTGTTAATTCTTGTACTAAATCAGATAATTCTGAAAATCTTATTAGTAAATCTGATGCTAATTTTTTCGCTTTAACAGTTGGTAATTCCTGGGTTTACAAAAATTACCAATATAACCTTGTTACAGAAACGTATGATGATACAGGCGTAATAGATTCGATAAGTATAGTTGGTATACAAGATTTTTCAGGTGAATCCTATTACAAATTCAGAACATTAACAACCGGAAATGAAGATGCAATCACTTTTTGTAATCCTAATGGTGAATCGTTCGAGTTTTTGAGAGAGTTTGAAGGAAGCTTAATAAATGAAGAAGGGTCGATAAAATTCACAAATAATGTAAATGAAGAACGTTTATTACAAGAAAATGAATGGGGAACTGTTTATGAAACCCTTTCAGAAGGTACTACTGTCATAAGTGTTGAAGCAGGAGAGTTTGATTGTATACACTCAGAACGATACGCTAAAAATTTAGATAATGAGCAACTACCAGGTTTAGACCGTTTTTATTATTCAAATGGGATTGGACTTATTTATGATACGTCATCATTTGTTTCTAAATCGATACCAACTATTATTAGACGTTTAGATTTTTATGAAGTTCAATAACTATAAGTAAAATAAAAAAGCTCTTAATTTTAAAAATTAAGAGCTTTTTCTAGCAAAGCAATCAGGGATTATCTTAGTCCATAACGATTGGTTTGTCCTTTTGAGTTTATAAGCTCAATACTTAATAATTGGTACGGATCTCTATTTTTTAGGATGGCCTCTACATCTTCAATACTATTAACTTTTTTGTTATTAATAGCAGTAATAATATTACCTTCCTCGATACCTTCACTTGTTAAATAATCACTATAACTACCATTAACCTTCAATATTTTTACACCATTATCTGTTTTATACTTTTTTAAATCTTGTGGTTTAGCATCTTTAATTATTCCAATAAAAGGTAAAATTATAGTATTATTTTTAAGTAATGTTGCTTGAACAATTTTAAGTTGGTCATCACGTAATAGAGTTATATTAATGACATCATTAGGACGTTTAGAGTCTAAAAAACCTCTAAGATCACTAAATTTTCTGATTTTAATATTATCAATTTCTTTAATGATATCTCCACTTTTTATTCCAGCAATATCAGCACCAGAGTCTTCTTCAACTTCTTCAACTAGAACACCCTCAGTTTCGGTAAGTTTTAATTTTTCAGCAGTAAAGCTATCTAAAGATCTTGGTACAATACCTAAAATTCCATTTTGGACATTACCAAACTCCATAATATCTTGCACTACCTTTTTAGCAATATTACTTGGTACAGCAAAAGAATAACCAATATAGGATCCCGTTTGAGACGATATAGCAGTATTAATTCCAATTAATTGACCAGCTGTATTAACTAAAGCACCACCAGAGTTTCCTGGGTTTACAGCAGCATCAGTCTGAATAAAAGACTGCGTGCTTCGACCGCTTAAATCTCTAGATTTAGCACTTATAATTCCTGCTGTTACTGTAGACGTTAGATTAAACGGATTTCCGACAGCCAAAACCCATTCGCCAATTTTAGCAGTATCACTATCGCCAAAAGTGGTGTATGGTAATTGCTCATCACTTTCTACTTTAAGTAAAGCAATGTCTGTTTTTGGATCTGTACCAACAATTTTGGCTTCTAATGTACGGTTGTCATTAAGTGTAATGCTTAATTGTTCAGAGTCTTCAATAACGTGGTTATTAGTAATAATATAACCATCTGGAGATATTATTACACCACTTCCTGTACCTAATTGTCTTTTTTGTGGTACACGACCATAAAACAAGTCTTGTAAAGTGGGTTGTGCAGTATTTAAAGCCACGTTTTTAACGTGTACAACAGCATGCACAGTTTGATCTGCAGCAGTAGTAAAGTCTATACCTTCTGCAGCAGCTAAAGTTGTAGTGGTTGTGTTATAATTGGTAGGTAAAAAAACAGGATCATCCTGTGTGTTTGTATTTGCAATTTTCGGTTCTTCTTTTTCAAGAAAGGTTTTGTATGTTCCTAGGGTAATTGCACCTCCTAATACCGAAACTAAAACCAAAGTTAACATCTTCTTCATAAAAAAACTTAGTTTAGATTTATTAGATAACGATTAAAATTAATTAATTATTGAATGTCAATTTCAACTTTAACGACGTTTTAACAACTGAAAAAACTTATATTTGTCATTCAATTTAGTACACCAATGACATTAACTTTTTATAAATATCAAGGCACAGGTAACGACTTTGTCATGATTGATAATAGACAACAAATTTTTGATAAAGACAATACCAAATTGGTCGCTTTTTTATGTGATCGTAAATTTGGAATAGGAGCAGATGGTTTGATTTTACTAGAAAATCATCCTGAAGTTGACTTTAAAATGGTGTATTATAATGCAGACGGAAACCAAAGTACTATGTGTGGTAATGGAGGACGTTGTTTGGTCGCTTTCGCGGAATTTTTGCAGGTTGTTAAGCATGAGACTACTTTTGAAGCGATTGACGGATTGCATTATGCCAAAATCCAAGACAATTTAGTTCATTTACAAATGAAAGATGTAG
Organism: Olleya sp. NP1-10; assembly: GCF_055804415.1. Lineage (NCBI taxonomy): Bacteria > Pseudomonadati > Bacteroidota > Flavobacteriia > Flavobacteriales > Flavobacteriaceae > Olleya > Olleya sp. NP1-10. The sequence goes on from NZ_CM147840.1 coordinate 2,187,583, forward strand.
ATACTATAGATACCTTTGATACACATCAATTTTTAGATACAGGATCACCACACCACGTTCAGTTTGTTAAAGATATAGCAAATTTTGATGTTAAAACCGAAGGTGCAAAAATTAGATACGGTCAACCTTATAATGAAGCAGGAACTAATGTCAACTTTGTCCAGCAAGAAAATGAGGATACTTTTACTGTTAGAACTTACGAAAGAGGAGTAGAAGACGAAACCTTATCTTGTGGTACAGGTGCAACTGCAGTTGCAATAGCCATGCATGATTCTGGACTAAGTGCAGCTTCACAATTAAATTTAAATGTACCAGGCGGACAATTAAAAGTGTCTTTTAAAAAAGATAATAATACCTACAAAAAAGTCATGTTAATTGGACCAGCAACACAAGTTTTTAAAGGTACAATTACATGCTAACATTAACAGGTAAACATATCTATTTACGTGCTTTAGAGCCCGAAGATTTAACATTTATACATACTATTGAAAATGACGAGTCTATTTGGGAAATTAGTAATACCATAACACCTTATTCTAAGTATTTAATAAAACAATATTTAGATAATGCTCACAAAGATATTTTTGAAGTTAAGCAATTACGTCTAGTCATTTGTAATAACAAGCATGAGGCTTTAGGTATGATTGATGTCTTTGATTTTGATTATAAAAATAGAAGAGCAGGTATTGGTATTTTAATAAAACAAACCCAAGACAGAGCTAAAGGTTATGGTAAAGAAGCTGTACAAATGCTTTGTAATTATTGTTTCAAGCATTTAGATTTGCATCAGTTATATTGTAATATCAGTGAAGATAATACAGCAAGCTTAGCTTTGTTTAAAAGCCAAGGATTTAAAGAAATAGGTTTAAAAAAGGATTGGAATTTTTTAAACGGACAATACAAAAACGAATATTTATTTCAATTAATTAATACAGATGTACATTAAAAAAATTATTGTAGCCATAGCATTGTTAGGTCTTGTTGTAGCTGCTTATTTTGCTTATTTTATTTATGGAGCCATGTTTAAACAAAACACAGCTTTTAATAATGAACAAGCATTTATATACGTGCCAACCAATGCAAGTTACGATATGGTTAGAGCGCAATTAGAACCATTATTAAAAGATATAGATAGTTTTGATGCTTTAGCCGAACGTAAAAAATACACAACTAATATTAAAGCTGGTCGTTTTGCAATTGATAAAAACATGAGTAATAATGACATTATAAACTCAATTAGAAGTAAAAACTTACCATTAAAATTAAGTTTTAATAATCAAGAGCGTATTCAGAATTTAGCTGGTCGTATTGCTCAACAAATAGAACCAGATAGCCTTAGCTTACTTCAAGCTATGACAGATAAAGCGTTTATGGATAAACATAAGTTTACTGAACAAACGGTTTTAAATATGTATGTGGCTAATAGTTATGAAGTGTTTTGGAATACTTCAGCTGAAGGTTTTAGAGATAAAATGCTTAAAGAATATTTTCGATTTTGGAATCCTTCTAGACAAGCCAAACGAAAAGCTTTAGATTTATCGGTTAATGAGGTTGTAACCATTGCATCTATAGTTCAAAAAGAAACTGCTAAAGTTGACGAAAGGCCTAGAGTTGCAGGAGTTTACTTAAACCGAATCAAAAAAGGAATGCCTTTACAAGCAGATCCTACGGTTATTTTTTCTAAAAAATTAAAAGAAAACGATTTTGATCAAATTATAAAACGCGTATTATATAAAGATCTTGAAATAGATTCGCCTTACAATACATATAAATACGCAAGTATTCCTCCAGGACCTATAACAATGCCAGATGTTTCTGCAATTGATGCAGTTTTAAATGCAGAAGATCATAACTACTATTATTTTGTTGCTAATGTTAAAAACTTTGGTTACCATAAGTTTGCCAAAACACTTAGTCAACATAACGCAAATAAAAACGAATATGTACGTTGGATCAATAGCCAAGGTGTAAATAGATAATTGTTTGATTAAATTTTTCACTCTTGTTTTTTGTCTTTGTTTTATAGTTACTGGAACAGCACAAACCAAAACAGAATCCTTTTTTAAACCAAGTGATACATTACATGTTAAAAGACGTAAAGCTGTAATAATAACAGAGGCTAGTCTAGCCTCACTATCCATTATAGGTTTAAACACATTATGGTATTCTGATTATAAACGCTCTAAATTTCATACAACTAATGATAATTCTGAGTGGTTTAAAATGGATAAACTAGGTCATAGCTTTACTGCTTATCAATTAGGACGTTTTGGTGCTCAAACTTTAAATTGGAGTGGTGTTTCTAAAAAAATCAGTTGATTTTTGGAGCAACTTTAGGTTTTTCTTTTTTAACTGCAGTAGAAGTTTTAGATGGTTTTTCATCAGAATGGGGATTTTCTTGGGGAGATTTTACTGCTAATGCAGCAGGTGCAGGCTTGTTTATTGGACAAGAACTGTTATGGGACGAACAACGATTGCAGTTAAAGTATTCGTTTAGTCAAAGTCCATATGCAAACCAAAACCCAAATAAATTAGGAAATGGTTTTTTAGAAGAAATTTTAAAAGATTATAATGGTCAAACGTATTGGTTGAGTGCTAATTTACAGTCTTTTTTAAAAAATAGTAAAGTACCTAAATGGTTAAACTTAGCAGTTGGTTATGGAGTCGATGGATTACTATATGGCAATGAAAATTTACAAAATCTGAGTTTTCCTAATCAAAAAAGAACAAAACAATTCTATTTAAGTTTAGATATGGATTTAGCAAAAATAAAGACCAAATCCACCTTTTTAAAGCAGTTTTTTAACATAATTAATGTGATAAAAGTACCTTTTCCAGCTCTTCAAATTAATAGTAAAGGTAAGCTAAAAGGACACTTAATTTACTTTTAACATAAGTTAACATATTGATTTTCAGTATTATTAAATTTGTTGTATATTTGCACGCTGAAATTTAAGTCTATAGATTATTAAAAAACAGACTTTTAAATCAATACAAATGAAAAAAATATTGGAAAGTTATTATCCCTAGCATTTACAATATCAATTTTACTAGTTGTTGTATTTTTTAATACAACTGAAAATGTTAAATTAATAGATAAAATTGAAACTGACAAGGTTGACTTTGAAAATATAGAACAAAAAGAGATTGCTTCTAATTTACAATCTTACCAGTTACCAGAATTTAGTCCAGAATTAGGAAAAACGTTTACGGGTTTTAAAGAAGCCTTAGGTTTTAAAGAATCGCAAAATGATTACTTTAGAGTTAACCAATTTGGATATTTAGGTAAATATCAATTTGGAAAAGGGACATTAAGATTAATAGGTATTTATCATCCACAGTACTTTTTAAGTAATCCAGAATTACAAGAAAAAGCATTTATAGCAAATGCACAGCGTAACAAATGGGTGTTAAGACGTGATATTAAACGTTTTAAAGGGAAGTTTATTAATGGTGTTAAAGTAACCGAATCAGGTATTCTTGCAGCTGCACATCTAGCAGGTCCAGGAAATGTGAAAAAATACTTGAGAAGTTATGGCCAAAATGGATTTGCTGATGCTAATGGTACAACTATTAGATATTACTTAAAAAAGTTTTCTGGATATGATACGTCTTTAATTAAAGCTTCAAAAAGAGTAAAAGTAGAGTACGACAGAGCTTAAAAGCTAGGTTTATGAATTATAAATAGTGTTGGTCTTTTATGTAGGTCAACACTATTTTTTTCCATTGACTGGCTGTTTTTGTTTTAATCAACTCAGTTGGTAAGGTAATGTCACAAGCGACGCATATTTCTGTACTATCACTTAAAGTGTTACATAAATCTTCCAAAAATTTATTATTTCTGTAAGGTGTTTCAATAAAAGATTGTGTTTGATTATGCTCAAAGCTTAAACGTTCTAGACGTTTTATTTCAGATTTTCTTTCATTTTTATCAATTGGGAGATACCCATTAAAAGCAAAGCTTTGTCCATTCATTCCAGAAGCCATCATAGCTAATAGGATAGAGGATGGTCCAACTAAAGGTACGACTTGTATATTGTTTTTATGGGCTAAACTAACAATATCAGCTCCTGGATCTGCAATACCAGGACAACCAGCGTCTGATAATAATCCCATATTTTGTCCTTCCAAACAAGGGGTAATAAAATTTGGTAAATCTTGTGGTTCTGTATGTTTATTTAACTCAAAAATGGTAAGACTTGCTTGTTGTTTTTCTGGCGCAATACTTTTTATAAACTTTCGACCTGCTTTAGAGTTTTCTACAACAAATGTATCTAAACTGTCTACAATAGTCTTAACTTGAGCAGGTAATACTAAAAACGGATTAGAGTCTCCTAAGGTGTTAGGTATTAAGTATAATTTACCTTTTGTCATGGTCGTTTAAAGTATTTAATTAGGTATCACTATTTAGAGTTGTGCTTATTTTTTGACAAGCATCATTTAACAAAGTATACACTTTTTCAAAACCATTGTTTCCTCCATAATAAGGATCAGGAACATCAAGGTTTTTATTAGGAAAGCTTTCGTTTAAAATAAGCTTTACTTTTGATTTGTCTGTTTCGTTTTCTGCTAAAGCTAAAATATTATTATAGTTTGAGTTATCCATAGCATAGATAACATCAAAGTCTATAAAATCTTGTTTTGTAAACTGTCTAGCGCGTTGATTGGTAATGTCTATATTGTGTTTATGTGCAGTTGTAATAGATCTTGGATCTGGTTTATTACCTATATGATAGCTACTTGTGCCTGCAGAATCCACTGTATACGTATTGTCTAACTTTGATTTTAAGATACCTTCAGCTAGAGGAGAACGACAAATGTTTCCTAAGCATACCATTAAAATTTCAGTCATTTTATAATGTATTTATACTGTAAGCTTCTTAGTTAAATCTTCAACGTATTTTTTAAACTGCTTGTCCGTAGAAGATAAGTTATCTACAGTTTTACAAGCGTGTAATACAGTTGCATGATCACGTTTACCAATTTGAGATCCAATACTTGCTAATGATGCTTTGGTTAGTTTTTTTGCAAAAAACATAGCCAATTGTCTAGCTTGAACAATGTGACGCTTTCTAGTTTTAGATTGTAGTGTGTCTACATCCATTTGGAAATAATCAGAAACTATTTTTTGAATGTAATCTATAGAAACTTCACGTTTAGTATTTTTAACAAATTTTTCTACAACCTGTTTTGCTAATTCAATATTAACTTCTTTTTTATTGAAAGAAGATTGAGCAATAAGTGATATGATAGCACCTTCAAGCTCTCTAATATTAGATTTAATGTTTTTAGCAACATAGTTAATAATATCATCAGGCATTTCTACACCATCACGATATAATTTGTTTTTTAAAATAGAAACTCTGGTTTCAAAATCAGGAGTTTGCAACTCGGCTGAAAGTCCCCATTTGAATCTAGATAATAAACGTTGTTCAATATCTTGCATGTCAACAGGTGCTTTGTCACTTGTTAAAATAACTTGTTTCCCATTTTGGTGCAAGTGGTTAAAAATGTGGAAAAACACATCTTGAGTTCCTGATTTTCCTGATAAAAACTGAACATCATCAATAACCAATACATCTATCAATTGATAAAAATGTATAAAGTCATTACGGTTGTTCTTTTTTACAGAGTCTATATATTGTTGCGTAAATTTTTCAGCGGAAATATATAATACTGTTTTTTCAGGATATTTATCTTTGATATCCACACCTATAGCATGCGCTAAGTGTGTTTTACCTAATCCAACACCACCAAATATTAATAATGGATTAAAAGAAGTTCCTCCTGGTTTTGCAGATACAGCTAAACCAGCACTACGTGCTAAACGGTTAGAGTCACCTTCTAAAAAGTTATCAAAATTATAGTTAGGATTAAGTTGAGATTCTATTTTCACGTTTCTAATTCCAGGAATTATGAACGGATTACGTAATTCTCGATTTTTGTTATTAAGAGGCACATCTACGTCCTGAGACTTTACAGCACTTCTATTAGAACTCGGAATTTTTTCTGTAAACGGTTGTTTGTTGCCATACGTGTTTTCCATTTTAATAATGTAAACCAGTTTAGCAGTATCGCCTAACTCTTTAGTTAAAGACACTTTTAACAATTTTACGTAATGCTCTTCTAGCCATTCGTAAAAAAATTTACTTGGGACCTGAATGCTTAAAGCATTTTCTGCAAGTTTTACCGCTACAATAGGTTCAAACCATGTTTTGTAAGCTTGTGGTTGGATATTATCCTTTATAAAAAGTAGACAGTTATTCCAGACCGATTGCGCAGTTATACTCATGTTAATTTTAAAATATATTAAATGTTAGTTATTTTTGCCTGTATAGCGATTAAGACAACTTAGTTTCTAAGCTTGGCAAATATGTGAACAAAAAACGTAAAAAAAATGATTTACTATTGAATATTCAGTTTTTTTCCTCATGTTAGATTAGACCGTCAAGCTACAAAAAATAATTAGAAAAATGAGTACAAAACAAGATGAAATTGAAATAAGAGTACGATATTCTGAAACCGATCAAATGGGTGTCGTTCATCATGCGAATTACGCATTATATCTAGAATTAGCGAGAATCGAGTGGTTAAGAAAATTAGGGATTTCTTATAAAAAAATGGAGGAAGAAGGCATTGGTTTACCAGTGGTATCATTATCAGTAAATTATAAAATTCCTATCCTTTATGATGACGTAATTACGGTAAAAACTAAGCTTAAAAAAATGCCTACCGCATTGGTAGAGTTTGAGTATGAAATTGTTAATAAATCAGGTCAAATTTTAAGCACAGCAAGTGTGATTTTGGCATTTTTGAATATGAAAACAAAACGACCAACTAGACCTCCAAAATATTTTTTAGAAGCTTTAAAAAATTAACGTTCTAAAGTTTTGATGTCAACTTTGTAAATCGAATCAAATATTGATTTTATCGATTCGGCTTCTTTTTTCTAACCGAAATTGTTATTTCACAGTTTAATTCTAATTTTTGATTGGTAATATTTAAGTTTTTTTCTTTAATAACCCTCATGACTTTATTCATTAAATCATATTCACAAGTAATTAAATAATCAATATTAATAGTACGCTCAATAATATTAGATGCTTCTAAAGCCATTTGTGCACCTGTACGATAGGCATTAATTAAACCACCAACGCCAAGTTTAACACCTCCAAAATAGCGAACTACTACAATTAAAACGTTAGTAACTTCAAAAGATTGTATTTGACCATAAATTGGCATTCCAGCACTATTACTGGGTTCGCCATCATCATTAGCTCTGTAAGCAATGGTTTCGGTCCCAATTTGATAGGCATAACACCAATGTCTAGCTTGATGGTGTTGTTTTTTTAAATCCTCTAAATGCTGTTTAATTTGATCTTCTGTAGTAACAGGGTAGGCAAAGCCAAAAAACTTAGAATTCTTGTCTTTAAACAATACTTCTTCACTGGGCTTGGTAATGGTTTTATAAACGTCTGCTTCCATAAATTAGGCTAAAGTTACCAAAAGTATAGCAATTACAGCAACACCAATACCTATCCAATTTTTAAGTAATAAACGTTCTTTAAAAAATATTAAACCTAATAAGGTTGATAACATTACAATTGACACGTTATTTACTGTAAATATTGTCGAACTTTCAAAATTATCTGCGTTTAATGCTTTTAGTAAAGTGTAAATAGAGTAGTAGTTAACGATCCCTAATACAAAACCAGAGATTAAACTTTTAGGGTCAAATGTAAATTGTTTTTGTATCGCTTTCACGGAAAGTAGGCCAACACCAATTAAACCAGCAATAAAAAATATTGAAGCCGAAAATATCGGAATACCATTGTGTGGTACAAAAGTAGTTTCGACATATTTTATTGTAGTATCTATAGTACCAGAACCTAAAAATAGTAACAACGGAAGCCATAAACTTTTAAACGAAAATTTCTCGTTGGATTTAGCTTTTAATGAGGCTAGATATACAGCCACTAAAGCTAACAGTATACCCAATGCTTTTTGTAAGCCTAAGTTTTCATTGTAAGCAAATAGTCCAAAAATAATAGGAATAACGACACTCATTTTACTGGCAACCGAAGCTACAGATAAACCTAAACGTTGGGCTGTTAAAGCCATGACATTAAATATTGTAATAAACAGGAAGCCTAAAAAAATGGCTCCAAAAAACCATTTGGATTGTATTACATCTGTTACAACAATTGGTGCGTCATAACTTAATATTCCACAGGTAAATGCTGTAAAATAGTTAAAAACTATAGTTTGTAATGTGTCAATATTACGTTTTCCAACAACTTTAAAGATGACAAAAATTAGTGTCGATGCACAAATACTTAGAATTAAAAACATTAAAACAATTCTTTTTTGATGGTAAATAAATCTAGTACATCTTCCGTTTTAGGGTTGTTGTTCCAAACATTAATTCCTAATTTGTTTGCAGCCTCAGTGTTTTCTTTGGTGTCATCAATAAACAAGCATTCTTCAGGTTTTAAATTGTTTTCGTTTAAAACAAAATTAAAAATATCTGTATTTGGTTTACGTAACATGATTTGATGAGATAAATAGAATTTATCAAAGCATGCTTTAAAATCTTCGTAAAACGGAATGTGTTTTTTAATACAATCTATATGCAACTCGTTAGTGTTACTTAATAGTATTAGTTGGTATTTTTTGTCTTTGGTTAATTGTTGTATAAATTCTAATCGTTTTGGCGGAAAATCACAAATAATAAAATTCCAAGTATCAATTAATTCTTTTTTTGAAAGTTTTGGAAAATTGTTTAAATAAAAATCTAAAAACTCGGTAGTGTCCATTAAACCTTGTTCATATAGTGCGTTTATAGCAACAAGTTCTTCTGACAGTTCCTCAATTTCAAAACGCTCTAACGCGTTTTTCATTGCACCTTCTTTATCAAGATTGATAAAGACATCTCCAAAATCGAATATAATTGTTTTGATCATTTACTTTATTTTTTAACAAATGCAAATATCTTGTTTTTATATTCAATCAGTCGTGTATTTTTCAGAATAGTTTGTTTAAGTGTTTTGTTAATGGTTAATCTGAAGGTTTTTAGGGTAATTGAATTGTGATTGGTTTAGTTTTCTATTTTTAGTATTAATTAATCTTTATAATTCTAATCGTGACGTTTGTGACATCAGATAAAAACAAGTTTTTTAACTAAAAACCATCAACATTACCAATGTCACACCATTTTAAAGTAATATAATTGTCTTCTATTTTATTTGTAAAAGGGTTTTGTGTAAACTCCCTTTCTTTAGTTCTTCTATTATAAAAACCATACCATTCAAATTGTAATTCACCTTTCATATTATTAATGATTTTACCTATTGGTTTACTCAAAGAAAAAGACGCTTCGTCTTTTAGACTACTTGGTATAGGGTCTAATAATGGTGGTGAAAAGTAAACATAATACTCTGTGTCATTAATTCTTTTAAGTCGTGAGTTAAAAAAATATCTTTTGTTTTAAATTGACCACCAACTAAAAAGAAAACATAATCCTTACCAGAACAATCTGTGGAATATTTTTGCTTTTTCAACTCATAAATAGTTTCATATGTGATTTTCTGTTCTTCTTCTAATTCTTCTTTCTTTAACTCACTTTTACCCGTAAAGGAAGCTTTTCTCATTATAATGTTATCCATAGGATCACACTCTCCTTTGTTCTTACCTGAATAACAAATCAACTTTACTTCATTTTTATTACTATCAAACTTTAATTGTTTAATAATTGGATGATTTTTTACTTGATATTTATTTTCTTCTATTAACGAAGCTTCTGTTTCCTCTCCATCAGTAGTACACATAGAATTATCAATAATTATCTTAAATTTTAAATTAAGGCTATCTTTCCATTTTATTTTTAATGTTTGTACTTCATAATATCCTGCTTCAACTGGTTCTTTATATGAATAGGAATACGTTACAAATTCTGAATCAGTTTGTTCTTCTAATTCAACTTTAGGAGAAGTTAATATTTCTGATTCAGTTGTAACTTCTTCATTCTTTTCTTTTTCTGTTGCTTTACAGGAAAAGAAGCATAAGACTAAACAGATTATAATAATTCTATTTATAAAAATTGCCATGTTTTTTTATTTATAATGTTCTTAATTTATCCAAGTTTGAGGGTCAACTAAACTACCTCCTTCAGCTGGATTATATGAAGCCATTTTACCTGCCGAATTTTTTTATGTATTTCATAATGCAAATGACAATCAGTTCCATTTTCTTTACCTTTAGCTGAAGAACCTATTTCTCCAATAACTTGCCCTTTTTTAACTTTATCTCCTATATCTACTAAAAAAACACTTAAATGAAAATATTTTGTCACAAAAGCTCCATCCGTAGACTTTATAGAAACTCTCCTACCTGCTCCATTTTGTATATTATCTTCTGCTTTTATTATAACACCATCATGGGTAGCTATTACAAGAGCACCATAATCATCATATCCAGAACCGAAATTTATATCAATCCCATGGTGTGTTCTTCCATTTCTTGGTCCATAAGGACCTCCTAGTCTTCTTTTATGTCCATTATGGTACTCTTTTACTGGCCAACCACCTTCATTATTTGATAAACTATTATCTTTACAACAATCAAAACCAAACTCTTTTAAAAAACCTGGTTTTAAATGTAAATCAGTAATACCCTTGACTTCCTCTCTATAAAACTTACGGTAATTTTTCAAGCAACTATCACTCATGTGTTCTGCTGGTTGATAACTTTTACCATCTGGCATTTTATATCTACTTTTTTTATGTTCGAAAGGTACACCTTCATTAGGTAAACTAGCCCAAATTTTACTCGCTTTTGTTCTAATAGCTTTTTCTATTTGTCCTTCAGCAAGTAATTCTATTAACCCTTTTTCATGATGTTTCATATAAATAACACACAGCTTATCTTGAGAAAGAGCAGAAAAATCTGGTATTTTATATTTAGCTATAAGGTTTCTTGCAGGAACAGGATCACCTACCTTTTTATGGTCTTTAACTATATACCCTTGTAGTGTCCAATAAGTTTCTCTCAACATTTGATATGCACCTGCAGCACTAGAACCTAAATATACAGTTTCTGGATGTTTACTTAAATCAGTCATTGTTTGATGTCCATAAGAAGTTGTATAACCTTTTTCTCCTACAGACCCTTCTCCTACACGCAACATTCTCATAAAAGCTCTAACTCTGGCTTCAGCATAACAAATTTCACCTGTTTCACTTCCTTCCCCAAAAATAAGTTTCATGTGATTTATAAAAGCAATAGGGTGGAAGTGAAACACATTTTGAGTGTTAGGAAAGATTCTAGGTAATTTTTCCTCATTGTCATTTGCTGTGGTCTTATCAGTAGTCACTTCTGTTTTAACTGCTTCAGATGTATTTGGATTATTGAAGGTTGATAAATTAGTAGGTTCTTCAACTATTCCTCCTCTAAAATCTAAACCAGTATTTTTGTTGTTTGTTTCTGGTTTAGGTGGATTGTACTTTTTGCAGCTAGCTTCTTTCCAAAACATTAGTTTATCTACTTGATCTTCTATTGCATTAAGTTCACCTTCTTTTAATTCATCAACAGATCCTCTGTATTCTTCAGGTTGTTTATTAATAAAATAATCGTAAAAACCAGCAACTTCTGTTCTTATTTCATTTTTTGTATATGACCATTCGTTTTTATGTTTACAAACTATTTTAGAAACAAAGTCTTGAAACTCTTTAGATCTGTAAGCTAGGTCTATTTCATGGCTAGATATTACATTACTGTGGTTTCTGTCCATTTGATACCATAGCGCATTTACTATATCTGTTTCAGAATTTTCTTCGCCTAAATAGTCTTGTACTACGTACATATATTCTTCAATACCATCTTCAATTATATTAAACCCAAATTTATCCCAATTATATGCACTAAACAAATCTTTTTTAGCTATCATGGAAGATTTTATCCATCCTTTTTGCGTATAAACTCCAGATTTACTGTCAATAATTTGTTTGCAAACTACTGATTTGTATTTACCTTCAGTAGTTGTAATTTCTTTAGAATGATTTATGTTTATTACAGTATCTTTAGAGGTACAAATAGGATCTAAAGTTTTATTATTATCTGGCATGACCCAATATACCTTTTGTACGTCAGAAAGTAATTTTGTTTTTTCGCCACTCTTAGCATTACGTTTACCATCTTTTATTATTATATTAGTGCTTTCTTACTCAATGTGGCACTCGTTACAAACGAGCGTTAACGAGGAAAGACAAACAGACAATTTTTAGACTCGTAGAAAAATGCTTACCAATAAAAAGGTTAAAATTTTTTTCGCTAAAAATGCAGCTACTTTATAAAAACAAAAAACCACAACTATAAAAACTGTGGCTTGTGTATTGTAATTCCTAAAACGAAGTCAATAGACTTCGAAAAAATGGTTAATACCTATTTTCAACTTCTGTTAGTCTAACTTCTTTACCATTATCGATAAGTGAACTTTTAGCATAGAAATCATTACCCTTTTTATATATTTTCATCAGAGGTTTACTGGTATCTCCTGTATACTCTTCATTTCCTTCATCGCCTACATCTACATAGTAAAGTAAAATTCCATCTTTAACCCTTTCTTGCCTACATTTGTAATCACAAAATTTATCTGAATCTGTTATTTGAAAAACAATATAATCTTCCTCTAAATAATCTATGAAATAATTTATTTCTTTATTGTATACTCCAGAATTTATTTCATATTCAAAAGCGTAATATTTATAATCATCTGATTTTTTCACAGGAGGTAAAGCCGATTTATCTATCTCTTCAAGCACTCTTGCAATATTTGTTATTTTATAATTATTATCAATCTCACTAACTTTTGGATATACTATCACATTATAGCCTAAATCTATAAATTCAACTTTAAACACTTCATTCTTTGATGTTTTTGAAACTTTCAATGTGTTTAAATCAAACTTCCCATGATCCTGACCAGTAATAATCATATTATAGTCCACGCTATTTATTTTTTCAATTAATTCATCAGACAAATAATTAGTAAAATTAAAATCATCAGAACTTTCATTTAAATATGTTAAGTATGCCGTATAAAATTCCTTAACAAGTTTAATAGATTTTTCTTTAGAAATCTGGTTTATTTTTTTAATACCTTTATTATCAGGTTTCTGTAAGCTTTCTGAAGTTTGAACAATATTATCTTTTTTTACATTTTGCTTACAAGAAGTAACTGAAAGTATAAAAACAAAAATTATTGTAAGTCTTAACATTTTATTTATTCCCATCTGTAAATCTTATAATTTGGTTGAGCATTTCTATAGTTATCTCCTGGATAAAGAGTTCGTTGAATAAAATCCGAAACCCAATTCTTACCATTCCACATAGCTGTATGTCCATCAGGATTATTTGTAAAACTTTCAATAACAGATATATCACCTATTTGGTAATTCCCATCAGGAACTTCTTTAAAACCTTTTTGAAGTAAAAATGGACCGTAATCTTTTGCAGATCTAGGTCTTCCTGTAGTACTCATACCTCCAGCTTCAAGTGCCCATCGTACATATTTAACACATTTACCTACAGAAGTAGTCATATCACCAGCTCTTTTATTTAATCTTTCAAGTGCTTTAGTCAAATCAAGACCAAGTTTTTTATTTTCTATGATTTCTCTCGGTTCAGGTTCTTTAATTCCAAACTTTTTTAAAAATCCAGGTTCTAAATGTAAATCAGATTGTCCAGCTAATTCTTCAGCAAGAAATTTATCATATGCTTCCCATTGCTTGACTCTAGCTTCGTGTATAGCATCTTTTATTTTTGACCTCTCTGTAAGTCCTTTTGTTGGTCCTTTTGTTAGTCCTTGTTTTTCATATCTACCAGGTGTAAAACTTGCCCAGGTATGTGACGCACATTCTTCTATTGCTCTAGTTACAAAACCATTAAGTAAATAGTTTAGTTGTTTTTTTGCATTGTATCCATCTATTAATAATGCGATACAAAACTCATCTTGAGATTTAGGAGAAAAATCCTTTATTTTATATTTATCGACAAAATCTCTGTTTTTATTATAATCACCTGTTTTTTTATGATTCTTTACAACTTCTCCGTTAAAATCCCACCATGTTTCTTTCATAATTTGATAAGATCCTGCTGCTGTACTGTATATTTTTGTACCATCAGCTTTGGTATACCAATAAATAGGTTTTTCTGGGTGTTTAGACATATCCGAAAAAAGTCTTTTTTGTCAAAAAGTGTAGTATACCCTTTTTCTCCGGGCACACCCTCAAACTTTTTAATAACTCGTAAAAAAGCTCTCACTCTTGCTTCATAATTATTTTCGGCTTTACTACTTCCAAAAATGAGTTTCATATGATTGATAAAAGCTAATGGGTGAAAATGAAAAATGGCATCAGATGCTGGAAATACGCGTTCATGTTTATCTTCTTTATTTTCTGAAGTAGAAGTAGAAGTAGAAGTAGAAGTAGAAGTAGAAGCTGAAGTTGAAGTTGGGGTAGTTGTAGTTTCTGTTTCTTTTCCTGTATCAGTTACCGATGCACTTTCTGCTTCATTCCAAAACATTAAATCAGTTACTTGTTGGGTTAAACTATCAAGATATTCTTGCTTTTTAGTTTCCATACTATCAATAATCTCTTGTGCCAACTTGTTCTTTTTAGCATTATTTATTTGATCTTTATAAAATTTTTCTACTTCTGGTTTAATTTCAGCTTCAGTTAGTGCCCATTCACTTCTATGTTTTGTTACTATTCTGCTCATTTCATAGAGTGTTTCGTTTGTGTTTAAGGCAGCGTTAACTTCGGTTGCTTCTATTACATTGTTTTGACTAATATTAAATTTCTCCCATATTTTTTTAAAAATTCAGATATTTTGTCTTCATCGTTTTGGGCATTTTTTACCTTATAAATATATTCACTACCAGCATCTAATATTTTAAAACCAAAATTTTTACAATGATAAGGACTAAAGAATTTTTCGGTAAAATCTTTACTTTTAACCCATTCTTTTTCAATAGTTAAAGTATCAGTACTCAAATACATATTTACAGTTTCAACTTGTAGATAGTGAAATTCATCGTTTTCTTCGTATAGCTTAATTTCTTTATCTGTCAGTTTTACTAAAGTAAGTTTTTGTGTTTTAAAAATAAAATCTTCATTATTTTTTTGATGATAACCAAATATTTGTCACTTCTTTTATTAAGCCTACTTCATCACCTACATTTACTTCATGTGCACCATCTTCATTATGATATTGAGCTTCTTGACTTTTATTAAATGCTTCGATATCAAAGGCTAAAAGTCTATGGCTAGCGGTTTTCCAACTTTCATCATTTCCATCAGCATCACATGCTTTTCCCTTTCTTAAAAGCAAAAAAAACACAGCTGTAAAATGTGGTTTGTATATTTTGTGTTTTATAGCACAAGTCAGAAGCTTGCGTCAATGGAAAGAATGAGCTTTAATTAATAATTTCAAAATCAGAACTTAAAACATAACCCTTTGATATGATTTTTCCGTTATAATATACTTTAAGCCAATCATCTAATATTTCTTCAACATACACAACATTATTCTCAATTAGAAATGCTGTTCTTACAGATTCTTTAGTAGTTTTATTATAAAAAAAGTCTTATTAACTTTTACCCTAGCTTTTTGAGAAAAATTATATATGTTAAACTCTTTTATATAATTAATATTATCAACTTTAGATTTTTTCTTTAATTTATAAAAAACTTCTAAAGGCAAGGTTGGTAATGATTTAAAATTAAAATATTCAGTATTTTTTTCATAGCTAAAACCATCATTTAAAATTTCGGCTACATCAAAATATCTTTCAACATTTGTGCTTATTTCTATATTCGAACTTTCATATGCTTCAATTTCTTGATTTAATCTAACTAATAGGTCTCCAGAATCTTTTAGATTATCAATAAATTTTTTTCATCTAATATTTTTTTCTTCATTTAAATTTAAAAAACCTAAATAATATTTTTTAAAATTTATTTTTTAAAATCTTTATTTTCTATTTTTACATCTAATGATTTTTTATTAAATACTATTTTGTAAAATTTATTTTGATTAAAATCTTTGAACTCAGATTCATGTTCAAGATAGTATGAGTAGCTTTCCCAAATACCTTGTAAATCTTTAATATTATATTTTAACTTATTTGAATCAATGTTATTGACTTTAACTTCTTCATTTTTCACTATAAATGGAACGGTATTATTATTTTGTTCTTTTTTACAGCTTATAAAAAAAGTGTTAAACCAGTAATTAAAAATCTAATTTGTGCCATTGTTTTTTGAGCTTCTGTTAGAACTTGATATGCTTTATTAGTGTATTTTTTTCTATGAGTTAACCCATTGTCACCTCCATTAACATCTTTTGTCACTTTGGTAATAATATCATCCGTAATTCCTTTATCACATTTTGTATGTGTTTTTTTTGTAGAATCTCTCCAAATAATCATTGAAGCTCTCATTGCAACATCGATATTTGTTTTTAAAAGAGAGATATCATCTCCCATAAAATCTTTAGGCTCATTTGGATATATTTTTTTCCATTCAGTATTTAACATCTTATATTTATTTTTACCTGTTAAGTGTATAAAGCCAACTCCAAAATAATCTGAACCATCTAAAGTTGATTTATCTCCATTGCCCATCCTACAACCATATACATAATCAAAGAGGGATTTACTTTTAATGTAACTAGATTTAATGGTGTACAAAGCATTAAATTGACTATAAGTCCAAGATGCTTGTTTTCCGACTTTAGTTATTTTAATGGGGTTTTCAACACTTCTCTTATGTCCGTAATTTTTTTGACTAGATGATTTCGGGTTTGTGTATTCACAAGTTAAATCTGCATTATAACCTTCTATTAAATCATGATATTTAAAAGTGTATTTACCAGTAGCAGTTGGATAATTTATTAAAACTTTTCTTAAGAAAATTTTATAAATAGTTTCTGCAATGTAATTACAATTTTCTTTTAATTGCATTAATTGACCTGTTTCAGTACCAATTTGACCTAAAAAATGAGATAGTCGATTGATAGTATTGATTTCAAATTTACATTTGTGTTCATTAATATCTTCAACAACCTCTTTCCTTTTTTTCTGTTGATTTAGGGAATATTTGTTTTAACATTTCAGGTGTAAGTTCTATACCATATTTATCATTAGCCGTAATCAACTTCATATGCTCTACAAAAGCAATAGGATGAAAATGATAAATACTAGAACTATCAGCAGGAAAAGTTCTTTTTTCTTCTGGTTTTTCTTTTCCGTTATAATGATGGTCAGCTTCTTCAACATCACCATCAGTGATTTGATCCCAAAAACACAGGTTGTTAATTTTTTCTTCTAACAAAACTTTTTTTGCCTCACGTGCTTGTTCTATTTTTTTTAAAGCTTCTGAAGCTAAATTTATTCCTTTTTCGTAAACTTTGTTTATTACTTTGTTAAATAGTGATGTATTATGACCAAAAGACTGAAGCTTTTAAATTGTGACTTATTTGTTATTTAATATATTTAAGCGTGACGCTTGCATCAGCAGGGAGAAAATAAAAACTTCGTGTTTAAAATGATTGATATGGTTTTACAAAAAATTAAAACCATACAAGCTTTTTCTTCTTAAACTCTTATAAAATAAAAAACCACAGCTTTTATTTAAACTGTGGCTTTATAATATCTTGTTTTTTAACGCTTACTAGTTAACATCACTAGTTACAAACTAGCAGAAGTAGGGAAGGTTGATTATTTCAATTTTTGAATTTCAATTTTAACATTCTCTGGTGTAGTAAGAGATGTATTTACATAATATTTACTACCTTTCTTATAAATTTTTATAAGAGGTAAATAATCTTTTAAAAATTCATCTGTGTGAGAAACACCTTTGTAATAATACAAAGCCAACGTATCAGCAACTTGATTTGAAATCAATTCATATTCATCATAATGTTGTCTTGCTACGGATTTATATCGAATATTTTTATCTGTAATAAAAATTTGCTTGCCTATATCTCTATTCTCAAAATAATATTCTCCCAACCAATTAGAAGTTGGCGAAATAAAACCATTCGGATATTCGTATAAATTAATAACCTTTTTATCGTTACATGTGTTCTTAAATGGTTTAGCATTGTACGATATACCATTATAAAAAGACCATTTTACTAACTTACTGTTAAAATCAATAATTTCAATATTAAAAGTATTTCCATAATTACAATTCTCTTCTATCTTAATTTCTAATTTTTTAGAATTTACTTTCTTTATACTTTCAATTTTACATTTACTAGGCTCCATGCCGTCATATTCTAAAAGATAACCGCCACTTATTTCAATAGTTCTACTTTCAGAGCAAGAAACGTCTCCTTCTATACTTATCCATTTTGTGTTAATAAACTTTTTAAATTCTTCTGTATTAGTAAAATATTCTTGTTTAGCGATTGATTTATTTGTTACTTCACTTGAAACAAGATTTTCAGTTTCTTTTTTTAGTTCTGAATTAGTTTCTTTTTTTGCTTTAAAACAAGAAATTAATAGAACAGTTAAACAAAATGTTATTACTTTTATTTTCATTCTTTTTAGTTTTTTCTAACCTGACTAACAAAATATTCTTCACTTCTATGACTAGCTTTACCTTTCAAAGAAAAATCAGCCCCTAAAAACAACTTGTTCTTAGAATTTTTACCATGATGTGGCCAACTAGTACCTACTTCATAAAATCTATAATAAACCTTATCATCTTCACAACCTCTTCCTACAATAACAACATAATGATCTGTAGTACCTTCGTTTATTATTTTTCCATTGTGTCTATAATTAAGTGTGTGATTTAAACCAACCAATACTGGTTTTCCCTTTTCCAATTCAGCATCAATATAATCGACACCTGCTTTTGCTTCTGTTGTTACAGCTATAGAAGTATTAGTATCATTCTCTTTTGCTGTAATAATCATTCCTCCTTTAAAACCTGAAGTTTTACTTAGGCCAGCACTCATTAATAGTTTTTGAGAAGTTCTCCAACAGGCATCTGTTTGCATATATAATTTACCTTCACTATTTCTCTTCCGTTCAGACTTATTAAATTGAGTTATCCAAGAAACTTTATCTTTTACATCTATGCATTTTTTATTACAAGAACAATTATTATTACATTCACAATTAATAGAAGTATTTTTAAATTCTAATCCTTTATCATATACTTCTTTTATTTTTTGTGTCATTTCCCAGACATATGTTTTTCCATTTTTATTACCTTTTTTATCTGTTTCCTCTTTAAAAAAGGTGGGATTTGCATCATAACCATATTTTCTGTAATAGGTTACATCTTTTTTTACTTCTCCATTGGTTTTATAATTAAGTGTTAATGAGCTATTAAAAACAGCATGATCTTTTTGATCTCCTTTACCTACATCTGCTGGAAAAATTACAGCTAAATAAAAGTCTGTCAGAGTTTTTAACTTTCCTTTATGACGTAACAGAAAACATTCAACATAACATAATTGTTCTTCTGCTGTCATACCTACTAAAGCAGTTTTTGAAAGTTTGGCTTTATGTAAAAAATATCTGCTGTTAATATCATCAACAGCACTTCTTCCAAATTGAATTAATCCTACGTACCCCTTTTTTCTGAATCTTTATCTTTACCTACTTCATTGTCTATACTTGGATCAAATGATTCGGCTGTTTCGAGAGCCATTATAGACATTAAATGATTCGGGTCACATTCTAAACGTTTTGAAATTTGTACTACTCGTTTTCTGAATTCACAAGATACCTTTTTACCCCAAACAAGTTCTGGACATTCTTCGTTAATTCCTCCACTACCAAAAATAAGTTTCATATGATTGACAAATGCAATAGGGTGGAAGTGTGTAACCTCATCTGTATTTGGCATGATACGTTCAGGTAGTTTTACTTGATCCTCTTCTGTAGTTGTGTTATTTTCTACAGGATTAGTTACAGGTTGTTGTTCTTCATTACTAGTTGTGTTATCATCAGTAGTCTTCTTTTCTTCATACTTTGCAGCTCTTAAATCAGTCCAAAAAGCTAAGTTTTCAACTTTTACTTTTAAACCTTCCAATTTTTCATCTTTGGCTTTGTGTAAGTCCTTATGTAACTCTTTATCATATAGTGTTTCAATTGCATAGTTATAAAACCCTGTTGCTTCTGCTTTTATTTCTTCAAAAATATATGACCATTCTATTTTATGCTTACAAACCATTTTTGAAACTTCGTCTTGTATTTCTAAAAACCGATAGGCATGTTCTAATTCAGCATTAGTAATAACACTATCTTTTTTAATTACATCTATTTTATCCCAAAGTGTCTTTATAAAATGACTATCTGTACTAGGTTTACCTAATACATTTTGTATGTCGTACATATATTCACTACCAGCATTAAAATACTTGAAACCAAATTTATTTAAATTATACGCACTAAAATAATCTTTTTCTTTAATATTAGTTATTTCTACCCAACCTGTTTCGGTATGAGGAGTATTTCCTTTAAAACTTTTAAAACTTAATTTACGGTATATTTTACTATCATGTTTAATATCCTTTATTGTAGTAGGTCTTGCTTTAACTACAGTAGCTTTTTCTAGTTCTTTATCAAGTATGTCATTAGACTTTTCGGGTACTACTAAATAACCTTTTTTTAAATTAGATAATACTTCTGTTTTATCTCCTGCTGTTACTTTGCGACATCCTTTAAAATGAGCTTTGTCTTTAAAGTTTAATTTTTTGTCGTGTTCTTTTTGTTTGTATAGTATTTTTTCTCTTACCTTATTGTTGTTTTTTTCTTTGTAATACCATTTACATAATATAATTTAGCATCTAAGCCTAATAGTTTTCCGCCAAAAGCATTATTAACCTCATCAAAATGTTTAGGCTTTATGGTGTAGATAACTCCGTGATCAACCAAATGGCTGTAGGTAATGTCTGAGCTATATATTTTATCCTCTAAATCTTCTTCAGCAATTATATTGTCATTTTCATTTGGAAAAAACCATTTAAGATTAGGGCGATTATAGGTGATTTGTTCATATCTATTATCATAGTTTGTAACATAATCATTAAGTGTAGATGTACTAGCTATACTTTTTGGTTCTAAGATTCTTTCAGGTATCATTTCAATAACCGCCTTTTCGTCTAGGTGATTAATTTCTATCCAAAATTCTTCTGGGTTTTTAGTTTTTTCATCTTTAGAGACAGGAGTATATTCTAAACTACGATATGCTTTTTTACCACTAGCAATTATTTCTTTCTCTTTAATTTTCCATGCTGCTGAACCTTTACCAGGTAAAGGAGAACCATCTTTATAACATCGTCTATGCCATTCTAGTCTAACATCTGCATTAGGGAGTTTGTTATTGAAATAAGCATTTATTTTAGGAAATAACGTTTTGTCTGCAATAGTATAATGATCTCCACCAGAAATTGAAAAAGTCATGTTTTTGGAATCTCTCAAAAATGAAGTCTCAAAAACAGCTCTAACTGGTTTCTCTTTTGGTTTGGGGGATATTTTAATTTTAGCGTAAATATCTTTAACATCTAAAACTTGTACTATAGTATCTTGTTTTAAATCGATATCAACTTCTATTCTCTTTTTAATTTTAGTACATTGTGGAAAGGATAAATATTTTTTATCTTCTTTGCTTCCAGCTCCATAACAATTATCTATAAAATCTTCAGCACCTTCTGCCATGAATACATCTACTTGGCAGGTGTTATATTCTTTTCTACCAGCAGCTCCATGTTCATAAGCTCCTGTAAATCCAATTAAGTCATTTGCATTTATAGGAATATCACAAGCTGTAATATCATCTGGAATTATTTTACTCTCGTCTAGATAAACTTTTGTTTCAAAATCATTTTTATAACAGTAACCTTTTTTACCTTCTATTTGGTACCAATTTTTATCTTTTTTAGCTATAATTACAGGGTTCCCATTAGCTATTATGTCTTTTTGATTACTTTCTTTTGATGTTGATTCGTAAATTATAGCTCCTTCTTTATTTTTATCCGTTTCGGAAACGGATGATTGGTCTATAAACTCACCTTCATCTTCTGTAGTTGTTATTTGATAACTATTACCAAGGTCTTCAACCCTTTTTGTTTTATCTCTTTTAAAATTTGTACTTATATAAGCATCTTCATACACTTTTCCATTAGGGTCAGTATACTTTACTTTAGCCCAACTTCCTATTTTTTCTTCAATTCCTTCTTTTGTTACTTTTTCGACTAATGTTCCGTTAGGTATGACAACTTTTATAGTATGCTTATAACTTTTTGTCCATTTTATTTTTCCTTTAACAGGAACTCTAGCATTTAAACCTTCAACTTTAGTAGTAGCACCTAATTTGTTATTTGCAATGACCTTAGTTTCTTCTTTTTGTAGAAATATGGGGATTTCTTCTTTTTTGGTTTTCTTTTTTAGCTCATCTAAACACATTAAGTGATTATATAAGCTATAAAAAGTAACATATTTTTTCTCTATTTTTTCTACATCATTACCTTTATTGTCTTTTTTAACAGTAGTTCTTGAAAGAGGAATATCATGTTGCAATAACATGAATGAATTTGAGTAGTTAAACCCTTTTTTTCTTCACAATTATTATTATCAGAAGACACCTCATTTTCCTTGGTGCTTACCATGCTATTAGTCTCTTCTTCAAAAAGATATTGTTTTTTTAAACGATATCCAATAATTCTCCCATCAGCAATAGCTCTAATTTGTTTATTTGCATCTTCTAAATGAATACCTCCATGCCATGTGTTAAAGTTGGTTATTAGGTATCTCCCAAAACTGTTTCTAAATTTCAAATCAGTTTTTTTACCATTTTTTTCGGGATAACTTACTTTCATAATACTTTTTTAAACGAATTAAATACTAAAGCCAAAATCATTTAAGAATCCTCTTTTGATTACTTCCTTTTTTAGCGCCTCTTGTTGTGCTATAGCCTCATTTAATTGGCTTCTGCGACCTGTTATAGACGCCATAACTTTAAGTGTAGGATTAATTGTTGGAAATGGTATTTTATGAATAGGCATTACTGATGTGGTTGGGCTAACACCTGTGCCAATTAATACGGTTGGTTCGCCTTGAGTTATTTGTCCACCATGTGCGGTTAAGCTACCTACGGTTGCTGCAGGTTTTCCGCCAATTAAAACGGTACCTTCACCCATAACTATTGAGTCTGGAGGTCCAATGCACGTGCATAAATCACCCATTACTGCTGCAGATTTACCACCAATTAATACTGTGGGTACACCTGGTCCAACTACTGGTCCACCGACATGAGGTGGAGGAGGAGTTCCTGGGTTTAACATTGGGCATACATGCATGCTTCCTATTGTTGCTGCTGGTCCTGGCATAATTTTTAGGGTTTAATTTATTTTTACAATTGCTCCTGAAACTTCTGTCATTGCGCTACCTGAAACTTTAGTTTGTGCACTATTAACTTCTGCAGAGGCTTGACCTTCTATAATTGCATTTATACCTGTTATTGTAGCATCACTTGAGGCTTCAATAGCTACGGAAGCATCACTATTAATTGTGGTGTCTGAAGTAGATTGTAATGCCAATGCGCTTTCTGAAATAATATTTGTGTCACCTTCTGATGAGGCATTAATATCACCTTGAGCTTGAATATCAATATTTTCTTCAGCAATCATTTTAATGTTCTTGGCTTGAAACTCTATATTTTCGGCAGCAGTTATAAATAATGATTTTGCTTGTGTATCAAATGTTATGACACTACCTTCATTATCATAAATATTTATTTTTTCTTCACCATCAGTATCATTTAGCTCTATGGTATGTCCACTTCTTGTACGTATGGCTTTTATGTCGTTATTACTGCTTTCAAATGTGCTGGCTTTATTGTTTCCGTTGTATAAACTACCTAACATATATGGGTGTTCAGCATTTCCGCCTTCAAAACCAATTAATACTTCTTCGTTAACTTCAGGTATAAAGTGGAAGCCTTTATCTACACCAGCATGTGGTGTTACTATACGTATCCAAGGTGTCATTTCACCAGTAATGGTTTGCCAAGGAAATTGTACTCTTATTCTACCTAAACCTTCCGGATCAACATTTTCTAATACAATTGCTGTTTGTGTTTCACTTTTAGGAAATGCACTTATGTTGGTGTTTGGATAAGCATCGAACTCTGCTGTAATCGCTTCAAATTCGTTTAAATAATTTCCGTTTTCAGAGTTAGAGTGTGTAACGCGTGTTACTCGGTAATTGTTGCCTTCAATTTTTATAATGTTTCCTAATTTGACTCCTGGATTATCACTAACACCATTAAGCATGACTTGTTTGATTTCGATAGCTTTTTTTGTAACTCAATACTTGTATCTAAACGTTGTTTTGCTTGTGGATCGTTATAATGGTTATGCCAAACTTTGGTTTCTTTATTAAAAATACTATTAGATTTATTGGTTACAAAACCATTATATCCATTAACTCCAGCAGTAATGTCTTTGGCGTCTTTTTCGTGTATTTCGTTTAATAAATAATCGTTAGCATAATATTTATAGTTGTGCGATTGCGGTAATAGTGATAAATGGTATTCTTTTAAGTCAAAACCATAGATTAGTTCAAGCTCGTTAGTTTCTGGAGCTCCAAAAATAAGTTGAGATCCATTATAGTAAAACCATTCTGAGTGTTGTGCAGCAAGTCTGCTAATGTAATTATAAGCGCTTTCGTTATGTTGTACAGTATAATGTAAAGATACGTTGTTTTGTGGTTGTACTACAACTTCTAATTGCGATTGGTCGTAATCTATTAACGTATTTTGTATAATTTCAGAGAGTTGTTTGTCGCTGTGTGAGGCATAATGTGGACCATCGTCTGTTATAAAAGTAGGGCTTTGTGCTACTATTTGTATGGTGTCACCAGTACTTGCTTCGTGACCTTTTATAGTTTTGACTTGGGTGACTATACCTTTAAACTCTAATTGGTGATAGTTTTCAATATCGTCTATTGGCGCTATTTGTACAGATATGGTTTCACCTAGATAATTTTTTGTGGTTTCGCCTAAAGTCATTTCTAAATCTTCAAGTACATCCATCCTAAAATGTAAGACTAGATAATGGTGTGCATCTATTTGCTGATTAAGCGTTAATTTTTTAAAAGCTGTAATTTCTTGACCATTAATAAAAATGGTAGTATTGCTTTGTAAAGCCATATTTTGGTTGTTATTTGGCTGAATTTAATCTGTTTTTAGCAGTCTAAATCTCAAGCTATTGTATGTAAAACGATGCTATTAAATAGACGTTTAATGACTAATAGTCTTCTTAATAGTTGCTTAAAATTAGTTTTAAAATATATATTATCATAATTTAATTAAATAAAATTTAATTAAAAATGACGTTATAAATTGGAGTAGATGAATAGTTTATCGTCTAAAACCGAATGTTTTTCGATAAGTTTCCCTTTAAAATTAGGAGCTGACACGCCTTCAGAAAATAATATATCTCCTTTAAAAATTCTTGCTTCGTCCCAAAGGTTTTTATCAATAAAAGCTTGTAGCGTTTTTGATCCACCTTCAATTATCACAGAATTGATGTTGTTTTTAAATAAATAATCACAAATAGCAGTAACAGATTGCTCTTTAAAAGTTAGAGTTTCTGCTTCAGTATTAAAAATAGTATAGTCATCAGACAATAAGTTATTTTTGTCTAAAACGACACGTGTTGGATTGCTTCCTGTCCAATCTCTAACCGTTAGGCTTGGATTGTCCATAATAACTGTGTTTGTACCAACTAAAATGGCTTGTTCTTCAGCTCTCCATTTATGTACTAGTTGCCTTGACATTGGATTAGTTATCCAAACGGGTTGTAATTGATCTCTGTTTTTTGGAGCTATAAAACCATCAACCGATTCTGCCCATTTTAATATAATGTAAGGTCTCTTTTTATTATGAAATGTAAAAAAACGCTTGTGATGTGCCTTGCATTCAGTTTCTAATACGCCAACCTTAACATTACGTCCAGCATCCAATAATTTTTTGATGCCTTTTCCTGCTACCTCAGGATTGTCATCTACACAGCCAATAACAACGTTTGGTATCTGGTGATGGATAATTAAATCGCTACAAGGTGGTGTTTTTCCGTAATGACTACAAGGTTCAAGGGTGACGTAAATAGTGGCTTGTTTTAATAAAGATTTGTCTTTAACACTATTGATAGCATTAACTTCAGCATGACTACCACCATATTTACTAGTGTAACCTTCACCAATTATGCGGTTGTTTACTACAATTACGCTACCAACCATTGGATTTGGACGTGTTTGTCCTAATCCTTTTTTTCCTATTTGTAAAGCACGTTGTATGTAATATTGATCCGTCAAAATTATAGTTTGATTTTTACATCTTCTGTTCGGTCTACATTGTAAGTATGCGAGAAGCCTAAAATTTTATATTTAATTTCGCCAAGATATTGGACTTTCATTTTTTTACTAAATAAACTGCCCAATAAACTGCTTAAATTTTTGTTGCTAAGTAGGCTGTCTGTTGGGATTTTAGCTTGTAATGGTATGCTAAATTCTTTTCTAGAAGGGACTTTAAAACTTTCGCTTGTGACAGATGCAAGTTCATTGTTGTTAACAATAACTCTAATTCCGTCAGTTTTTAATTGCCCACTAATGTGATTTGGGTTTAAGAAAAAAGCATCTGCAGTAAGTGTAATAAATTTAGAATTAGAGTGTGACACTTTAATATTTTCAACTTTAATAAATTCTGGTCTTTCGGTCACTTTACAACTAAAAAAGCAGAATAGTATTGTTAATAAAATTAGTGTTTTTCTCATGGTTCTATTTTTAGATTTACCGTATCTTTCACCTTTAAATCAAAGACAAAAATAACATTTAAAAGTGAGTAATACTACTATTGAAATAAGAGAAATCCAACCACAGGATAATCCTCAAATAGAGGCAGTTATACGTGAGGTTTTTATCGAGTATAAATTACCATTAGTTGGTACTGCTTATCAAGATGCTGAAACGCCTAAAATGTTTGAGGCTTATGCAGATCCAAAATCTGTGTATTATGTTGTTGTCGTTGATGGCAAAGTTGAAGGAGGTGGAGGTTTAAAACCTTTAAATGGTATGGAAAACGAGGTGTTTGAAATACAAAAAATGTATTTTTCAAATCGCTTACGCGGAAAAGGCTTTGGTAAAAAACTATTTTTAAAATGTTTAGAACACGGAAAGTCTTTAGGATTTAAAAAGGCCTATTTAGAAACTATTCCTGTTTTAAAAGAAGCTATCCATATTTACGAAACCAATGGTTTTAAGCATCTTGAAGGACCTTTAGGTAGTACAGGACATTTTAGTTGTGGTATTTGGATGTCAAAAAATATATAAAGTATATGTTGGTAAACGATTTAAAAGCGTTGTTTCATAATCAATTGGATGCCATTTATGGTAAGGACGAAGTGTTTACTTTTTTCTTTATGTTAACCGAAGCGTATAGTAATATTTCAAGATTAGATGTTGCTTTAGATATTAATTTAAGTATCACAAAAGCTGAGCAGCAGCCTTTTTTTGATGCTTTAGAACAATTAAAACAAGAGCAACCAATACAATATATAATAGGTGAAACTGAGTTTTTTGGACTGCCTTTTAAAGTCAATTCCAATACTTTAATTCCGCGTCCAGAAACCGAAGAATTAGTACAATTAATTATTGATAGTTACAGTAACAAAGCTTCAGTAAATGACGCTTCAATTATAGATGTTGGTACAGGCAGTGGTTGTATTGCTATTAGTTTGGCCAAAAACTTACCTAAAAGTACTGTTCATGCGCTTGATGTTTCCGCGAAAGCGATACAAACCGCATCACAAAACGCAGTGTTAAACCAAGTAAATGTTAGCTTTTTAGAAGCAAGTATTTTGGAGGATACGACTTGGAATCGTGTTTTTAAAGATTTAAAATTTGACATTATTGTATCTAATCCACCTTATGTAAGACAGCTTGAAAAACAAGCGATGTCTGCTAATGTGTTAGAAAACGAACCGCATTTAGCCTTATTTGTAGACGATGATAATCCTTTAATTTTCTATAAGGCTATTACAAATTTTGCATTACAATATTTAAAGCCTAAAGGCGAATTGTTTTTTGAAATAAATGAATATTTAGGTCAAGAAACAGTAGATTTATTAAACCATAATGGTTTTGAAAACGTACAATTAAAACAAGATTTTTTTGGAAAAGACCGTATGGTTTTTGGAAGAAAAAATAATACAATAAGCAGTTAACCATTGCTAATAGTCACATTATATGAGCATACAATTAAAAATAAACGCATTAAGAGAACAGTTAAGAGAACATAATTATAATTATTATGTTTTAGACAGTCCAACTATTAGCGATTATGATTTTGATATACAATTAAAAGAATTACAAGCTTTAGAAGAGGCTCATCCAGAGTTTTTTGACGCTACATCACCAACATTACGTGTTGGAGGAGCTGTGACTAAAAACTTTAATACAGTGGTACATAAACATAGGATGTACAGTTTAGATAATTCGTATTCTTTAGAAGATTTAAAAGATTGGGAAACACGTATTAAAAAAATGGTGGATGGTCCAGTTGAGTATGTTTGCGAGCTTAAATATGATGGCGCATCTATTAACTTAACATACCAAAATGGAACCTTGTTTAATGCAGTAACACGTGGAGATGGTATTCAAGGTGATGATGTTACAGCTAATATAAAAACCATTAATTCTGTGCCTTTACAATTAAAAGGACAAGATGTACCTGAGCAATTTGAAATTAGAGGAGAAATAGTATTGCCTTTTGATGGGTTTCATGCCATGAATGAAGAACGAATTGCTGATGGAGAAGAGCCCTATAAAAATCCACGTAACACAGCATCAGGAAGCTTAAAACTTCAGGATAGTGCTGAGGTTGCAAAACGACCTTTAGATTGTTTATTATACGGTTTAGTTGGTGGAAATTTTGATTATAAAACGCATTTTGAAAGCTTAGACAAAGCACGTCAAATGGGATTTAAAGTACCTAATGAAGCGACATTGTGTCAAAGTATAGATCAAGTATTTGAGTTTATTAACCATTGGGATGTGGCTAGACACGATTTACCGTATGAGACTGATGGAGTAGTGGTCAAGGTTAATAATCTACACCAACAAGACGAGCTTGGTTTTACATCCAAGGCACCACGTTGGGCTATGGCTTATAAATTTAAGGCAGAGCAAGTTAGTACTGTATTAAATCAAATAACTTATCAAGTTGGGCGTACAGGAGCAATTACACCTGTTGCTAATTTAGAACCTGTTGAACTAGCAGGAACAGTTGTAAAACGAGCATCTTTACATAATGCAGATCAAATTGAAAAATTAGACATTAGAGAAGGAGATACGGTTTTTGTAGAAAAAGGAGGAGAAATTATACCAAAAATTATTGCAGTAAATTTAGAAAAAAGACCAGAATATTCAGTACCTACAAAATACATTACAGAATGTCCAGAATGTCATACACCTTTACAAAGAGAAGTTGGAGAAGCGAAACATTTTTGTCCAAATTACAATGGTTGTAATCCTCAAATCATTGGTCGTATTCAGCATTTTATTTCTAGAAAAGCGATGGATATTGATGGCTTAGGAGGAGAGACTGTTGCGCTTTTAGTTAATGCAGGATTAATTAAAAATTATGCAGATTTATACGAGTTAACCAAAGCACAAGTATTACCCTTAGAACGCATGGCAGAGAAAAGTGCCGACAATTTAATTGCTGGTATTGAAGCTTCAAAGCAAATTCCTTTTGAACGTGTTTTATTTGCTTTAGGTATTAGGTTTGTTGGAGAAACGGTTGCGAAAACATTAGTTAAACATTATAAAACCATTGATGCATTGGCTTTTGCTTCGGTTTTAGATTTAGAGCAGGTTAATGAGATTGGTATTAGAATAGCCCAAAGTGTTGTTGACTTTTTTACAGACCCAGAGAACCAAGATACAATCAACAGATTAAAATCTTATGGCTTGCAATTAGAGATTTCTGCTGAAAAATTAGCGGGTCAAACCGACAAGTTAAAAGGACAAGTAATTGTTGTTTCTGGTGTATTTCATTCCGTATCAAGAACTGAACTTAAAAAACTGATAGAAGATAATGGTGGAAAGGTAAGTAGTTCAATTTCATCTAAAACTAGTTACATTGTAGCTGGAGACAATATGGGACCAAGTAAAAAAGAGAAGGCAGAAAAGCTTAAAGTCGAATTAATTTCTGAGCAGGATTTCTTACAGAAACTTGATTAATTCTTGTTATAATCCGTTAAAAAGCATTTATTTTCGTCTAATAACGAAATTAATGTATATTTGCTGCTCAAATCAGAATGATGAAGTTATCAAGGTTTAATGTTGTATCCATAATATTGGTTATACTTGTCCTGCTTGTTGCGGTTGGTAGAATATTTGTTTGTCCTGCTTTATCAAATTATTCATGGATTGCTATATTTCCACTGTTTGTTTACTTGTACTACAGTCATGTTAAGGATAAAAACCATTTGTTTGGTTTTTTCTCGTTGCTTTTTCAATTGCAGAGTTTTTGAAAATAGTCTTTGATACAAGTAATGCTATGGCTTACTATTTTGCAAACATTTTAGTGATTATAGCTTACGTTACTTTAATAATATTTTTTGTTAAAGACATAAAATTAAAACCATTATTAAAAGACTTTAAAATACATATTATAGTCTTATTGGTGTTTAATGCTTATATAATATACGTGTTAAATCAAATGATTATGCAAGATGAAGATATATCTGTGTATTCATTAGATTTTTTAATCGAGGTTACCTATAATGTATTGATATTGCTAGTGTTGTCATTATCGTTGATACATTATTTATATCATGAGACTAAGCCTGGTTTATTTTTGTTTTTAGCTAGTGTTTGTATTGTTTTTTCAGAAATGGTTCAGGTAGCTTATTTATTTATTTCGTCACAACAATTGTTACAGGTAATATACTCTTCATTAATGGCAGTTGGATTTTATTTTTTATACGAGTATATCAAAATAAAACACAACCCACCACCAATATCTACACAAACTGTAAAGCGTTAAACGATTATTGAAGTTCCTTCAGCTTTTTTAGTGTTATCAGATTCAAAATAAAAATCAATTTTACCAAGATTTATTCCGTAGCAACCAACTTGGTTTACTAATACGTTTTTACCATCAATATTTTGTGCAACTGTAGGTTTAGGTAAAAAAGTATGTGTGTGACCACCAATAATTAAGTCTATGTCTTTAGTGTTTTTAGCTAATTTAAGATCGCTTATTTTATCTGGATTTTTCTTATAGTTATAGCCTAAGTGAGACAAACAAATGATTAAATCACATTGTTCATCCTTTTTAAGGATTCTTGTCATTTCTTGAGCAGTTTCAATAGGATCTAAATATTCTGTTTCTTTATACATAGACTTATCAACAAGACCATCTAATTGTATTCCTAACCCAAATACACCTATTTTTAAACCTTCTTTTTTAAAGACTTGATAAGGTTTAACATGTGTATCCATAACAGTGTTTTTAAAGTCGTAGTTTGCAGATACAAAACCAAAGTTAGCATGTGGTAATTGTGCATATAAACCATCTATGCCATTATCAAAATCATGATTACCAATAGTTGCTAAATCGTATTTTAAACGACTCATTAGTTTAAATTCTAATTCTCCTCCATAATAGTTAAAATATGGTGTGCCTTGAAAAATGTCACCAGCATCAAGTAATAAGGTGTTAGGATTGTCTTTTCTAATATTTTCAATTAAAGTTGCACGTCTAGCGACACCACCTTTATTGGCATTTCGTCCATCTTCAGGACCAAAAGCATCAATATGACTATGCACATCATTGGTATGTAGAATGGTGATTTTTTTAGTATTGGCAGTTGTTGCAAAAGATTGTAATCCATAACCACCAACTGTAATTAAAGCAGTCGCAGCTGTTGCTTGTTGTATAAAGTCTCTACGTTTCATTTCTGGTTATTTAGTTTGGATAAATCTATTGTCAATTACAGGTTTGATAGTATCTACACTTTTAAAGTAGTCTATCATAGCGTTTCTTATTTTATAATCTAAAACATAAAGACTATCATTTGTTTTAAAAAATCGCATTCGGTCACCACCATTATACAAATAGTCGTTAGTAGCAACATAATAGGTTTTATCGTTTTGTATAGGTTTATTGTTTAATAAAGCTTCAGTAATCGCATAATTTTTGTCTAAAGTTAATTGCAATCCACTAATAGGGTGTGCTCGTTTAGCTTGACTTAAGTAATGTGTTAAACTATCAATTTGTTGTCCTTTTAAAGCAACCACAACAATACTGTTTTCAAAAGGCATGATTTGAAAAGCGGTTCTTGTCGTTACGTTTCCTTTAGATATAATAGATCGTATACCACCATGATTTAATAAAACCATATCTATGTTGTGACCAGTGCGTTTGTTGAAAATTGGGTCGCTTTGCGTCAATACAGCATCAGCCATCAAGTTACCAATAGCAGTATTTAAGTCGCCATCATTTTTACTGTAAGTTTCAGGAGCGTAAGACAAAATAGCATTCATGTCTTTGTTTACGCTTTCGCGGAAAGGTTTAATTATCGAGTCTATGCCTTTATCAATAGCAATAGAGTCCGTAATTGGGATCTGTTTACCTTCGATTTTAGTTAAACTAAAAGCCTCTTGCTTACAGGATGCTAAAGACAAAATAGCAAGCAAAAATAAAAGTGGTCTTAAATTCATATTTAAAGTTGAATAATTTAAAGTCAATATTTAGTTACAATCATTACATTTGTAACAAAGGAATAAAGATAGATGATTTTAAAAAGATTTATAGACAAATCTAATAAAAAGTATGTTAAGAAATCTGTACTAAACAGAGTAGTACAGCCTAATGACAACAAAATTAACAGCATTGGTGTACTGGTAGATAATAATGAATTTGCTGATATAGAGTGGATTAATAATTTAGCACAAAGCCTAAAAGTCAATCAAAATCAATTAAAAATTTTATCATATTTTAATCCAAAAAAAGAGGAAATTTCTGTCTTTACAAATACCTTTGCAAAAAAAGATTTGAGCTGGAATGGTCAATTTAAATCACAAATAGCTAAGGATTTTGTAAATACATCTTTTGATTTGTTAATTAACTTGTATCAAACCAATGATTTAGCATTGCAAGTTGCAACAGCAGCAACAAATGCAACCCTAAAAGTTGGTTTAAATAACACTAATCCAGAATTAAACGATTTAATTATTAATGTAAACATTAATGATAAATCCGTTTTTAAAACCGAATTAATAAAATACCTAAACATATTAAATAAATTAAAGTAATGAATAACCCTTTTTTAGGCACAGGAGTAGCAATTGTAACACCTTTTAATGATGACTTAACGGTCGATTACAAAGCGCTAGAAAACATTGTAGAATACAACATTACCAATGGTACAGATTATATAGTAATAAGTGGTACAACAGGTGAGAGTGTTACAGTTACCAAACAGGAAAAAAAGAGATAGTTACAGCAATAATTAAATACAATAAAGGACGTTTACCTTTAGTTTTAGGTATTGGAGGAAACAATACATTAGCAGTTGTTGAAGAAATCGAAAATACAGATTTAACTGCTTTCGCAGGAATTTTATCCGTTGCACCATATTACAGTAAACCAACACAAGAAGGGTTTTACCAGCATTTTAAAGCAGTAGCAGAAGCTTGTCCAGTACCAGTTATACTATATAATGTGCCAGGACGAACAGCAAAAAACATGTCTCCAGAAACAACATTACGTTTAGCAAAAGATTTTGAAAATGTTGTGGCTGTAAAAGAAGCAGGAAACAATATGGGACAATATTTAGAGTTATTAAGAGATAAACCTGAAGATTTTTCAGTTATTTCAGGAGATGACGATTTAGCTTTAGGTGTTGTTTTAGCAGGAGGAGCAGGAGTTATATCTGTAATAGGTCAAGCTCTGCCAAAAGCATTTTCTACAATGATAAACCTAGGTTTAGAAGGTAAAGCAAAAGAAGCTTATGATTTGCATTTTAAAATGATGGACATTGTTAGTTTAATTTTTGCCGAAAACAATCCAGCAGGAGTAAAAGCTGTTTTAAGCCAATTAAATTTATGTGCTACAACAGTTAGATTACCATTAGTTCCTGCAACAGATCAGTTGCAAAAAAGTATTGAGGCGTTCCTGTCAAATTTTGATAAAAGTTAAATTATACTTAAACCTATATCAAACTTGATATCTTCAATTAATTTAGCAACTAAATTATATTTTTAAAATCCATTTAAATAGCGTATTTTTGCGCTTCGTTAAAATTTTATGAAGAATTTATTTTACATCTTAATTACATTTTTAGTTTTTACTTCTTGTAGCGATTATCAAAAGGCTTTAAAGTCTGAAGACGTTGCTGTTAAGTTTAAAATGGGAGAACAACTATATAATGAAGGAAAATTCAATAAAGCTAGTCGTTTATTTGAACAAATTTTACCAGCATATAGAGGTAAGCCCCAAGCTGAAAAGTTAATGTTTTTAGATGCAGATTGCTATTTTCAAACAGGACAAGAATACCTAGCAGGTTACAAATTTGAACGTTTTGCATCCTCGTACCCTAAAAGTGAAAAAGTTGAAGAAGCTTATTATAAAAGTGCAATAAGCTACGCAGATTTAGCACCTGTTTATTCTAAAGAACAACACGATACAAATCATGCCTTAGAAAAATTACAATTATTTGCAAACTTGTATCCAACGTCAGAGCACATGCCAAAAATTAACGAATTGGTAAAAGATTTAGAATACAGACTAGAGTTTAAAGCTTATAGTATTGCAAAACAATACAATCACATTTCAGACTTTAAAGCATCAATAAGTGCTTTTAGTAACTTTATAGCAGATTTTCCAGGAACAACCTTGCGTGAAAAAGCGTTGTTTTACAGATTTGATTCTGCTTATCAGTTAGCAATGAAAAGTGTAGAATCAAAAAAAGAAGACAGGTTAAATACAGCAATTACTTATTATAATAGCTACAAAAAATCCAAAGGTGAATTAAAATTTTTGGAAGAAGCAGATAGTATGGCTGAAGATTTAAACGAACAATTACAACAATATAGTACCAAAAGCTAATATATATTATGGATTTAAAAAAATCGACGCTCCGTTATCAACGACTACTTATAACAGAAATGCAATAGATGCTCCAACAAACAACATTTATGAAGCAATTTCAGTTATTTCTAGAAGAGCAGAGCAAATTAATTCTGAAATTAAAAAGGAATTAATTGAAAAGCTTGAAGAGTTTGCTACTTACAATGATAGTTTAGAAGAAATTTTTGAAAACAAAGAACAAATTGAAGTTTCTAAGTTTTACGAAAAATTACCTAAACCTCATGCGCTAGCAGTTCAAGAATGGTTAGATGACAAAATCTACCACAGAAATACAGAGCAAGATAAAAAAGACTAAAACTATGTCTATATTAAGTGGCAAAAACATACTATTAGGCGTCAGTGCTGGTATTGCTGCTTATAAGACTGCTCCATTAGTCAGAGCATTTATAAAAGCAGGTGCCAACGTAAAAGTCGTTATGACACCTGCTTCTAAAGATTTTGTTACTCCGTTAACATTATCTACACTATCTAAAAATCCTGTTCATTCAACATTTACTAACGATGATGATGACAATGCTATGTGGAATAACCATGTAGAATTAGGACTTTGGGCAGATTATTTTGTGGTTGCTCCTGCAACCGCAAATACATTGTCAAAAATGGCAAATGGTACTTGTGACAATCTTTTATTAGCAACCTATTTATCGGCAAAATGTAAAGTGTATTTTGCACCAGCAATGGATTTGGATATGTATATTCATCCATCGTCAGTACATTCTTTTGAAACACTTAAAAGCTACGGTAATGTTATGATTCCTGCTACTTCAGGAGAATTAGCTAGTGGACTTGTTGGTCAAGGTCGTATGGCAGAACCAGAAGATATTGTTTCATTTATAGAAAAAGATATCATTAACGGTTTGCCTTTAAAAAGCAAAACCGTTTTAATAACAGCAGGACCAACCTATGAAGCTATAGATCCTGTAAGATTTATTGGTAATCATTCCTCTGGTAAAATGGGGTTTGAAATTGCAAAAGTAGCAGCTAATTTAGGAGCAAATGTTGTTTTAATTTCTGGTCCAACGCATCAAACGGTTAATCATAACTTAATTAAAGTTATTCCTGTGGTAAGTGCACAACAAATGTATGACGCTGTTCACCTTCATTTTAAAAATTCAGATATTGCTATCTTGTCTGCTGCGGTTGCAGACTACAGATCAAAAAATATAGCGACTCAAAAAATAAAAAAGAAAACTTCAACGTTAACTTTAGAGTTAGAAAAAACAAAAGATATTTTAGCCTCTTTAGGTCAAATTAAAACGAAGCAGTTTCTTGTAGGCTTTGCTTTAGAAACTAATAACGAGCTTGAACACGCAAAATTGAAGCTTAAAAAGAAGAATTTAGATTTAATTGTTTTAAATTCGTTAAACGATAAAGGTGCAGGATTTAAGTCTGATACTAATAAGGTAACTCTAATTAATAAAAACGAAGAAGCTACTGTTTACCAGTTAAAATCTAAAGCAGAAGTTGCTAAAGACCTTTTTAATACTATAATAAATACACTAAATGCGTAATTTTTTATTCTTATTTTTATTTTGTTTTAGTATTTCAATCAATGCACAAGAGTTAAATGCTACTGTTGTAGTTAATGCACAGCAAACAGGTGATGAAAACTTACAACAATTTAAAACACTTGAAAAACAACTAAAAGAATTTATATCTAATACACAATGGACAGATATAAAGGTTAAACCTCAAGAGCGTATAGATTGTAATTTTGTAATAAATATTAGTGAGTATTCGGGTAATAACTACAAAGCAACATTACAAATACAATCTTCAAGACCCGTTTTTGGTTCAAGTTATACAACTCCAGTATATAATATTAACGATAAAAATTTTACGTTTGAGTATATCGAGTTTCAAAATCTTATTTATAACAAAACACAGTATGCCTCTAATTTAATATCTGTTTTAGCTTTTCATGTTAATATGATTTTAGGTATGGATGCAGAAACCTTCAAAAAACAAGGCGGTAGTAAGTATTTTGAACAGGCACAAAACATTGTTAACTTTTCTCAACAAGAAAATTATGCAGGATGGAAGTTATCAGATGGTTTGCAAAGTAGATTTGCTTTAATAGACAATTTATTATCACCAACTTTTAAAGAATTTAGAACCGTTTTATATGATTATCATAGACTAGGATTGGATGCTATGAGTGATAATCAAAAAGAGGCTAAAAACAAAATAGCATCTAGTTTGTCTTATTTCAAGGATATGAATAGAAGACGCCCAAACTCGTATTTATTACGTGTGTTTTTTGATGCTAAAGCAGAAGAAATAGAACAAATTTTTTCTGATGGTCCAAGTGTTGATATTGCAGACTTAATAGAAACACTTAATAAAGTGGCACCAATACACTCTTCTAAATGGAGAAATATAAAATTTTAGACTTAAATTATTTTCATTCTTAAAAAGCGAAAAACCAAGACTTTTCACTTTTTAATTTTCAACTTTTCACTTTAAGAATGCTTACAGGATTAACAATAAAAAACTACGCATTAATAGATCAACTTCAGGTTAACTTTAACGATGGGTTTACCATTATTACAGGAGAAACTGGAGCAGGAAAATCCATATTATTAGGAGGTCTTTCTTTAATTTTAGGTAAACGAGCTGATTTGTCAAGTTTACGTAACCCAGAAAATAAGTGTATTATTGAAGCAACTTTTGATATTTCAAAATATAAACTTAAAACGTTATTTAAAGATCAAGATTTAGATTACGAAACGCAGACAATAATAAGACGTGAAATTTTACCATCAGGAAAATCTAGAGCCTTCGTAAACGATTCGCCTGTAAATTTATCTAGCCTTCAAGCATTAGGAGAACAATTAATAGATATACACTCTCAGCATGAAACCATGCGATTAGTTAATGATGCTTTTCAATTTCAGGTGATTGATGCTTTGGCAAAAACCGACACTAATCTGTTGACTTATGCTACTTATTTAAAACAACACAAAGTTTTAAAAAAGGAATTAAAACAATTATTGCAGTTTCAAGCTGAGGCGACTAAAGAACACGATTACAATTCGTTTTTATTAAACGAATTAGTAGTAGCTAACCTAAAAGAAGATGAGTTAGAAACTTTAGAAGAAGAATATGAATTATTAAGCAACGTAGAAAGTATTCAGCTTAAACTAGAGGAAGCTAACGCACTTTTAAATGAAGAACAAACAGGTATTTTAACATCTTTAAGAGAAGTTAAAACAGCATTACAAAAATTAGCAACAATATCCTCTAGCTACCAAGGTATTCTTGATAGAGTAACAAGTAGTTTGATTGATCTAGACGATGTTTTAGTCGATATAGAACGATTTGAAGGTAACTTAGATGCAGATCCTAATAGGTTAGAAGTGGTTAGTGGTAAACTAACTACATTAAATAATTTGTTACAAAAACATTTAGTTAAAACAGTTTCTGAACTGATTATTATCAGAGATGATTTATCTAAAAAAGTAGAAGCTACAGAAAATGCTGATCAAGATATTTTAGCTAAAGAAAATGAAATTGCTGCAATAGAAAAGATTTTAAATGCTGAAGCTAAACAAATTACAGATAAACGTAATAAGGCTATTCCAGAATTAAAAAAACAATTAGAAGCTATTTTAAGTCAACTAGGCATGCCAAATGCCCAATTTGATATTAGTTTGCAAGCTTCTGAAACATATTTAAATAACGGTAAGGATAATTTAAACTTCTTATTTTCTGCTAATAAAGGTGGGCAATTTAATATTCTTAAAAAAGCTGCTTCAGGTGGTGAGTTGTCTAGAATTATGTTAGCTATAAAATCTATTTTATCTAAATACGTCAAATTACCAACTATTATGTTTGACGAGATTGATACTGGTGTATCTGGAGAAATTTCTAATAAAATGGCAGATATTATGTCCCAAATGAGTACTAAAATGCAAGTTTTTAGTATTACACATTTACCTCAAATAGCAGCAAAAGGGAATACCCATTATAAAGTGTACAAAAAAGATGTTAATGAGGTAACAACAACTAATCTTATTAAGTTAAATCATGATGATCGTGTTGTTGAGCTTGCACAAATGTTAGGTGGAAGCCAGCTATCAGATTCGGCAATTGCACATGCCAAACAATTATTAAATTAGAGGCTTAATTTCCGCGAAAGCGAAATAAAAACATATTAAATACTATCTTTGAAAGATATTAAAATAAACTAACAACTTAACTGATAAACTATAAGTTATGTCATACAATTTATTA
This sequence comes from Olleya sp. NP1-10, assembly GCF_055804415.1. Lineage (NCBI taxonomy): Bacteria > Pseudomonadati > Bacteroidota > Flavobacteriia > Flavobacteriales > Flavobacteriaceae > Olleya > Olleya sp. NP1-10. Next base: position 2,227,062 of record NZ_CM147840.1, read on the forward strand.
AAAGGAAAAAGAGGAATTATATTTGGAGCATTAGACGAAAACTCTATTGCTTGGAAAACTGCCGAACGTGTTCATGAAGAAGGAGGTACGTTTGTTTTAACCAATGCACCTGTTGCAATGCGTATGGGACAAATAAATGCTTTAGCAGAAAAAACTGGATCGCAGATTATACCTGCAGATGCAACAAGTGAAGAAGATTTACAAAATCTTGTTGAAAAATCTATGGAGATTTTAGGAGGTAAAATAGACTTTGTATTACATTCTATTGGTATGTCAATTAATGTTAGAAAAGGAAAGCATTACACCGATCAAAATTATGCTTGGACGCAAAAAGGTACAGACGTATCTGCAATGTCTTTTCATAAAACAATGCAGACTTTATACAAACAAGATGCAATGAATGAATGGGGAAGTATCGTAGCTTTAACATATATGGCTGCACAACGTGTCTTTCCTGATTATAACGATATGGCAGATAATAAAGCCTATTTAGAAAGTATAGCTCGTAGTTTTGGTTACTTTTTTGGAAGAGACAAAAAAGTACGTGTAAATACAATTTCACAATCACCAACGCCAACTACTGCAGGTAGTGGAGTCAAAGGTTTTGATGGGTTTATCGCTTACGCGGAAAAAATGTCGCCTTTAGGTAATGCAACAGCTTTAGATTGTGCTAACTACACAGTGTCATTATTTAGTGACTTAACCAAACGTGTAACGCTACAAAACTTATTTCACGATGGAGGTTTTAGTAATATGGGAGTTAGTGATGCTGTTATGAATGCATTTGTAGAAGGTCAAGATAAGTAATAGCTTATATATTAAGTATTTAAAAGCCTTACAGTTTTGTAAGGCTTTTTTTGTCTCATATTTTGTAATTTACTGATTGCTAGTCGTGTGTATAATCCTACAGCTTTTAATATTAAAGTAACTTTTAGATAACGGTATTTTAACCCTTCTTTTTTGCGTTTTGTCGATTTGATAACTTATAAGCTTTGTCGTTGTCATTATTTCAATACTTTTAAAGGATGATTAATTTATTACTAACTTATACTAAGATTTAATATGAAAAAAACTACTTTACTACTTTTTGCTATGTTTGCGTTTATTTGGCAATCTCAAGCACAATATGAATCTGATGATTCCTGTACCACAGCTTTTGAAGATATTAGTACAACATATGACACTGAATTTAGTGTCACAGACGATTCTGAGCATAATTTTATTTTACCATTTAGCTTTACTATGGATGGCGTGTCTTCCTCAGATTTAAGAATAGGGACGAATGGAGGAATTTTATTTGATGCAACTTCTGGTAATGTGTTAGTCACATCATCACCTACTGCTCAAGGATTTTATCCTTTTTCAGATGATTTAGATATACAAACAAATGATAAAATTTATGTTCAAACTTTAGGAACAGCTCCAAATAGAAGAACAATAATTCAATATCAAGATAAGGCTCATAATAATTTTACTACTGGAGGTATTACTTTTCAAGTGGTACTTTATGAAACTTTAAACGAAATTGCATTTGTTTATCAAGATATTGTTTTTGGTGATTTAGATTATGACAATGGAGTTTCGGCAGGAATTACAGTTGTTGGAGCAAATGGTGCTTATGTTTATTCTAACGAAATGGATATTTCAGGAGTGACATGTATATATTGGTCAGTACCTAGTTGTATTTTTCCATCAAATTTAGATGCAACAGCTATTACCCCTACTCAAGCAGAACTAAGTTGGGTTGAAGGAGGAACAGCCTCATTATATAATTTAGAAGTTGTAGAAGAAGGTACTCCAGCGACTGAAGTAGCCACAGATACTGGTGTTACTAATTCGTTTATAAAAAGTGGATTAATGCCTTCAACTTCTTATGAGTTTTATGTGCAAGCAGATTGTACAGGTGGAGATTTAAGTGAATGGGTTGGACCATTTACATTTACAACTACAGAAACTTGTCCAACACCTACAACTTTAACAGCTACAAATATTACAGAAACAACTGCAGATTTAGGATGGTCTGAAAATGGTTCAGCTACTTTATGGGATGTTGAAATAGTAGATGTAACAGCAGGTGGAACTTTTACAGGAACAGCTACAGATACAGGTGTTGCTAATTCATTTATAAAGAATGGATTATCACCTTCAACATCTTATGAGTTTTATGTGCAAGCAGATTGTACAGGTGGAGATTTAAGTGAATGGGCTGGACCATTCTCTTTTTCTACAGCTTGTGAAATAGTTTCTACATTTCCATGGACGGAAGATTTTGAAACAACAACAGAATCAAATTTACCAATTTGTTTTTCTGAAAACAACAACAATGGTGATACAGACTTTTGGAAGAGTTATGGTTTATATGGAGTAGGAGGAAGTAGGTCTGTAGGATTATATACAGATTTTAATAACGGTAATAATGATGATTATTTAATTTTACCTCAGTTCACTTTAACTGGAACAGAAAGATTAAAATATAATGTAAGAGCTAGAAGTACAAATGAACCAAACGATTATAAAGTCGTAATTTCAACTACAGGAAATGCGCCAGCAGATTTTTCTACAGATTTATTAGGTTTAACTACAGTATCAAGTACAACACACACTGAGGAAATTATTGACTTAAGTGCTTATTCAGGTAATGTATATATTGCTATTCATGTACCAGATGGAGGTTTAGATGGGTATTATATTTATTTTGATGATTTTATTGTAGAAGAAATTCCTGCTTGTTTAGAACCTTCAATATTAACAGCCACAAACATTACAGATTCTGGTGCAGAGTTAGGTTGGACAGAAAATGGCTCAGCGACTTCTTGGAATGTTGAAATAGTAAATGTAACAGCAGGAGGAACCTTTACTGGAACAGCTACAGCTATTGGAATTACAAATCCATATTCAGCTACGGGATTAACCGAAACTAATGATTATGAATTTTATGTGCAAGCAGATTGTGGTTCTCAAGGCTTATCTGCTTGGTCAGGTCCATTTGCATTTTCAACTGTAGAAACTTGTCCAACCCCTACATCTTTAACTGCTACAAATATTACAGAAACAACTGCAGATTTAGGATGGTCTGAAAATGGTTCTGCTACTTTATGGAATGTTGAAATAGTAGATTTAACAGCAGGAGGAACCCAAACGATGACAGCTACTACTGTGGCAACTTCAAATCCATTTATGGCTACAGGTTTAGTAGGTGATAATAATTACTCTTACTATGTACAAGCAGATTGTGGTGGTGGAGAGTTATCAGACTGGGCTGGGCCTTTTACTTTTTCTACAGCTTATGTAGCTGTTCCAGCAGATTGTACATCAGGTATTTATTTAGATGAAGGAGGTAATTCTGGTTCATACTCATCAAGTAGTAATGAAACTACAACTATTATGCCTGATATGGCAGGTAATGCTGTAACTATTACATTTACATATGTAGATATTGAGGTTAATAATTTTGGTGGAGGATGTTATGATTCCATTACTATCTATAATGGTCCAGATGCAACTTATCCTGTTTTAGCACAGTCAGTTTGTGGTGAAGAAAGTGGAGATGGAGATATTTCAGACACTCCTTTAAGTATAGGAGATTCATTTACGTCTACAGATGCTTCAGGAGCTTTAACAATAGTATTTACTTCTGATAGTATTGTACAAGAAACTGGCTGGTCAGCAGATGTAACATGTAGTGCTTTATTATCTACTACTGACTTTGAAAAAGAATCATTATTTACCTACTATCCAAACCCAGTAAGTAATAGTTTAAACTTAAAAGCTCAAAAAGAGATTTCAAATGTTAGTGTTTATAATATGTTAGGTCAAGAAGTTTACAGAAACTCACCAAACAGTTTTAATAACACTGTAGATATGGCTAATTTAGATTCAGGTGCATACTTTGTTAAAGTAACAATTAATGATGCTACTGAAACAATTAAAATTATTAAGAACTAACCTTAATTTTTAATACCATTAAAAGCCACCTTTAGAGGTGGCTTTTTTTATATGATTAACTTACATTTGTGATATGAAACTACATTTTTCTTTTATTATTCCAGTTTATAATCGTCCTAATGAAATAGAAGAGCTTTTATTAAGTTTTTCAAAATTAGATACAGTGGTTGATTATGAGATTGTAATAGTAGAAGACGGTTCTTCTATTACAGCTAAAGATGTAGTCAGAAAATATTCCGATACATTAGATATATCCTACTATTTTAAATCTAATTCTGGTCCAGGTGATTCTAGAAATTATGGAATGCAAAAAGCTAAAGGGAATTATTTTATAATTTTAGATAGTGATTGTTTATTACCTAAAGACTATTTAACTCAAGTTGAAAATAGTTTAAAACAAGATTTTGTAGATTGTTTTGGTGGACCAGATAGTGCACATCAATCATTTACTAATCTTCAAAAAGCTATTGATTTTAGTATGACATCTATATTAACAACAGGCGGAATTAGAGGTAGTAAAAAAAGTTTAGATAAGTTTCAGCCAAGAAGTTTCAATATGGGATTGTCTAAACAAGCTTTTGAGGCTACTAATGGTTTTGGAAACATACATCCAGGAGAAGATCCAGATTTATCCATTAGATTATGGGATTTAGGGTACAGGACTAAGTTAATTCCGGAAGCTTATGTGTATCATAAAAGACGCATTTCTTGGTCTAAATTTTATAAGCAAGTTAATAAATTTGGTTCAGTAAGACCAATATTAAATAAATGGCATCCTCAAACTAAAAAGATTACTTATTGGTTTCCTACGGTGTTTTGTTTTAGTGTTTTAATAGCTTTATTATTGACTCTGTTTAATGTTTATTGGCCAATTTATATGGTAATAGGATACTTTATAATGATATTTATTTCAGCTTTAGCTAAAACAAAAAGTTTAATTATAGCGGTTCAGTCCATAATAGCAGTATCCATTCAGTTTTTAGGTTATGGTTATGGTTTTTTTAAATCAACAATAATGTTAACTTTAAAAAAAGAAACTCCAGAACAACTTTTTCCACATTTGTTTTTCAAGAATTAAATGAAACAAAATATTAAACATAAAATTTCAGGATTGTTTAGAAGTAGAAAACTAAACGTTTTTTTACTATTTTTTGTATTATCATTTTCCATATTAATTTTAACAAAACTATCTAAATCTTATACAGCTACTATTCCGTTTGAAGTTAATCCAATTAATGTAGACGATACTTTTGTGGTTTTAAATAAAGACCAATTAAAACTTAACGTCACAATGGAAACCTATGGTTTTAACTGGCTTAGATACGCTATTAATACACCAAAGTTAGATGTAGATTTTAATACAGATGTAGTAAAAATAGATTCTTCTTTAATATGGAGTGTTTCAAGAGGTTTTTCAAATATCAATAATCAGTTTAACAAACAAAAAAAATCATAAGTATAAATCCTGATACCTTATTGTTTAAGTATGATATAAATAACATAAAGTTTGTACCAATACAGTTAAATACAACTATTGATTTTGTAGAAGGATATAACACATTAGAAACCTTTAAAGCATCACCTGATAGTGTAAAGTTGATCGGTCCAAAAACAATACTTGATAATGTAAAAGTTATTAATACTGAAGCTTTAGTTTTAAATGATGTCAAATCCGATGTAAACACATCATTGTTGTTAAAATTAGATAGTCTAGGAAATCAAGTAAAAACTAATGTTAAGCAAGTTGCTTTTAACTTAAAAGTTTCTAAATTTTCAGAAGGTGTAGTCCAACTTCCAATTGAAATTTTAAATAGTCCTAAAGGAAAGCGTATAAACTATTTTCCCAAGCAAATTTCAATTAGTTATGCAACCAGTTTAGAGAATTTCAATAATATCAAAGCCACAGATTTTAAAATTATATGTGATTATAAAGAGGCTATTGATGATGCCTTTTTAACACCAATAATAGTAAAGCAACCTGAAGGTGTTAAAAATGTAAGATTATTACAACAAAAAATTGAGTTTATTATAAAACAATGACACCAAAAATTATAGGTTTAACAGGAGGTATAGGTAGTGGTAAAACTACAGTCGCTAATTTTTTTAAAACTTTAGGCGTCCCAATATATATAGCAGATACTGAAGCTAAAGCTTTGATGAATCGTTCTAAAATAATCAAAAGAAAATTAATTAAGTTATTTGGAGAACAAGCCTATATAGATGATAAACTTAATAGACCGTTTATTGCAAGTCAAATTTTTAATAACCAAGATTTATTGCAACAAATGAATGCTATAGTACATCCTAAAGTAGCAAAGCATTTTGCAAATTGGGTAAAAAAGCAAAGCACTGCTTACGTTATTAGCGAAGCTGCTATACTTTTTGAAAACGGAACCTATAAAAAATATGACTACATTATTACTGTAGTAGCACCAAAAGAGGTGAGATTAAAACGTGTGTTAAAACGGGATAACTCTATTAAAGAAAAAGTTGAAGCTATTATGAATAATCAATGGTCGGATAATCAAAAAATCGAATTATCAGATTTTGTAATTAATAACACAAGCCTAGAAACTACAAAGCTTGAGGTAGGAAAAGTCCACAAAAAAATCTTAAAAAGAATAACAAATCCTTAAAAATTAACGTTTTTGTTAATGTAAGGTTAAAAGCAAGGTTTTGTTAATGTTAAAATCTTAATTTTGGCTGATGAATAAAAGGATTTTTCTTGTATTGGTCATTTTAATGAGCTGCTCTCTAATTGGTATTATTTTAGTGCAAGCTTATTATATCAATAATTCTCTAGAGAATACTGAAAAGCAATTTAACTTTAATGTTAAAAAAGCTTTAAGCTATGTTTCTCAAACAGTTGAGAATGAGGAAAAAGAAGACTACCTACAAAAATTTAATGATTTATTAAGTACAGGTAACATTAACGTTAATGATACTACAGCAATAATAAATATTTATTTAAAAGAAGATAGTCCAGAAACCAACGAAACTATTATTTACAGAAACGGTATTTTAGAAGAAAACTTTAAGGTATCGTCATCGCTCTTTGACATAGGTTTAGATAGTTTAAACGTCCGAAGAATTTTGCAAAAGCGTGAAACTGAAACAATAGAAAACAACTCGATTGATGGTAGTAAAAACCTATCGACAATGCTTTCTAAATTAAGTAAAGTTAATGAAACAACTCACCTTGCTTTTGAGTCAGTTTACAAAGACAAAGCCTACTTAAAACCAATACATAAGCGTGTTACAGTTGAAAAAGTTGATAGACTTTTAGCATTAAAACTGATAGAGGATGACATTAATATTGATTATGAGTTTGCCATATATAGCAATGATTTAGCAACAAAAGTTAAAACCGAAAACTTTGAGCTTCCGCAAAACAAAGCCTCCACTTTTAGTGTTCCTTTTTTTACAACAAAAACGATAATAGCAACTATAGGCTTCTAGTAAATTTTCCGGAACGTAATAAATTTATATTATCATCTGTGTTAACCATGTTAACATTGTCAATAATTTTCACTTTAATTATTATAATAGCTTATTCAAGTGCATTATATCAATTAATCAGACAACGTCAAATCTCACAGATTAAAACAGATTTTATAAATAACATGACTCATGAGTTTAAAACACCAATAGCTACAATAAATTTGGCGTTAGACTCGATTAAAAATCCTAAAATAATAGACGATAAAGAAAAGGTCTTGCGCTATTTAGGAATGATTAAAGATGAAAACAAACGTATGCATGCTCAAGTAGAAAATGTATTAAGAATATCTAAACTTGAAAAAAATGAACTAAATATTAGTAAGGAACCACTAGAGCTTAACGACTTAGTAGAAGACGCTATAACTCATGTGGAGCTAATAGTAGAAGATAGAGGAGGTCACATTGAGACTAACATCAATGCTGAAAAGTCTTCTGTATTAGCTAACGAAACCCATTTTACCAATGTTTTAGTTAATGTTTTGGATAATGCCATCAAGTATTCTCCAGAAGCACCAAAAATTATTGTTACAACTGAGTTAGCAGGAAACAATATTTTAGTACATATTAAAGACCACGGAAGTGGTATGAGTAAAACCGCTCAAAAACGTGTTTTTGAAAAATTTTATAGAGAACACACAGGGAATATACACAACGTAAAGGGTCATGGTTTAGGCTTAGCTTACGTTAAAAGAATCGTAGAAGACCATCATGGTCATATATCAGTAGAAAGTGAAAAAGAAAAAGGAAGTACTTTTACAATAAAGCTTCCGTTAATCTCGTAACATTATGGAAGAACAATTAAAGAGAATATTATTAGTCGAAGACGATCCAAATTTTGGAACCGTTTTAAAAGATTATTTATCAATGAATGATTACGAAGTAACTCATGCTAAAAATGGTATGGAAGGCTTTGAAAAATTTAAACGTGGTGATTTTGATCTATGTATCTTAGATGTCATGATGCCATATAAAGATGGATTTACTTTAGCTAAAGAAATTAGAGAGAAAAACGCAGATATTCCAATCGTATTTTTAACAGCAAAAGCGATGAAGGAAGATGTGCTAAAAGGTTATAAAGTTGGTGCCGACGACTATTTAAATAAGCCATTTGATAGTGAAGTCTTACTAATGAAAATAAAAGCAATCATGCAACGTAAAGCTAACGATACTGTTGCAGATAGCAAACAATTTGAATTTAAAATTGGTGGTTTTGATTTAAACTCAAAACTTAGATTTTTAACTTACAATGGAGGAGAGCAAGTTAAATTATCTCCTAAAGAAAACGAATTATTACGTATGTTAGCATTACATGAAAACGATTTAATGCCTCGTGAGTTAGCGTTAACAAAAATATGGAGAGATGATAATTACTTTACATCTAGAAGTATGGACGTTTATATTGCTAAGCTTAGAAAGTATTTAAAATTAGATCCAAATGTAGAAATTTTAAACATCCATGGTGAAGGTTTTAGATTAGTCGTAAATCAAGATGCTTAAACAAGGTATATTATATTAAAAAATCCAGCTATTCAGCTGGATTTTTTTGTTTATAATAGTTTCTATTTTAGAAGAAATAGTTTCAATAGGTGTAAGGTAGTCAAACCATAATGTCTCTTGTTTTTTTCTAAACCAAGTTAGTTGTCTTTTAGCAAAACGACGAGAATTTTTCTTTATTTCAGAAATAGCAAAGTCTAAAGTCCATGTGTTTTCTAAATATTTAAACACTTCTTTATATCCAACCGTATTTAAGCTATTTAGGTTTTTGTAAGGTAGTAATGCTTTTACTTCATCTAATAAACCATTATCAATCATAATATCCACACGTTCATTTATGCGGTTGTAAATAATTTCTCTATCTGCCTCTAGACCTATGGTTATGGTTGTAAATGGTCGTTTGTTTTTATCTTTATTTAAAAAAGAGGAATAAGGTTGTCCACTACCAATACAGATTTCTAAAGCTCTAATTACGCGTTGTGGATTGTCTATAGCTATGGTATTATAGGCTATTGGGTCTAAGGTTTTTAATTTTAGTTGAAGTATTTCAAGTCCTTCGGTTTCTAATTGAGTATTTAATTCTGTTCTTATAGTTTTATCTACTTCAGGAAAATAATCCAATCCTTTTGTAACTGCATCAACATACAAACCAGAACCGCCTACCATAATTACAATATCGTTTGTTTGATGAAGATTTTGTATACAGCTTATAGCTTCTTTTTCAAAAGTTCCAACATTGTAATCTTCAGTAATTGATCTGTTGTGTATAAAATGATGTTTAGCAGCAGCTAGTTCTTGATTTGTAGGAGCAGCAGTACCAATACTCATTTCTTTAAAAAACTGTCTTGAATCTGCTGAAACTATTTCAGTATTAAAATAATTGGCTAATTTAATGCTAAGTGCAGTTTTACCAATAGCAGTTGGTCCAACAATAGATATTAAATACTTGTTAGTGTGTTTCACTTTAAAAGGTCTTAGATAGATTTAATGTAAGTTGTTTCCGCAGACTTTACAAAAATAAGCATCATCATCATGGTTGTTTTCATGACAATTAGAACAACGTTGTGTGTTTAGATTAATTTTTGGTTCTGTAGTTTTTAACTTTTCATCATCAGATTTTTTCAAGTTTCTAGAATATTCAGCAGATACAATTCCGGTAGGAACTGCTATAATACCATATCCTAAAATCATGATTATTGTTGTTATAAATTGCCCTAAAGCAGTTTGTGGTGCAATGTCTCCAAAACCAACAGTTGTAAGGGTTACAATACACCAATAGACACTTTTAGGGATGTTAGTAAAGCCATTTTCTTCGCCTTCTACAAGATACATAATGGTTCCAAAAATGACAGAGGATACTAATACAGCAAATAAAAAGACAAATATTTTTACACGACTAGCAACAATAGAATCCCTTAATTGATTATAGGCACCTAAATATCTAGCTAATTTTAAAATTCTGAAAACACGTAATAGTCTTAAAGCTCTTAAAGTTACTAATGCATGAGAGCCAACAAAAATAAATGAGATATACATTGGTATTGTGGATAATAAATCTAAAATACCATAAAAACTAAAAATATATTTAAAGGGTTTTTTTACAGTTATAATCCGTAAAATATATTCTATGCTAAAAAAAATAGTGATTATCCATTCTCCAATATAAAGTACATTGTGGTATTTAGCATCTATATTTCTAACACTTTCAAGCATTACTAGAACAATACTTGCAAATATTAGTACAAGTAATACAACATCAAATAATTTACCAGCAGGAGTGTCTGCTTCATAAATAATTTCATGAAGTTTTTCTTTCCAGGTCTTAGTTTGATTAGCTGTATTCATGGTGCAAAAATACTACAATTAGCGTAATAAATTATTGGCTATTTAATTCGATAATTTTTAAGCGCTTATTTTTACGCATATAACTTTGTATTATATGCTGTTGGTCTCTATTATTTTCCATTGGTGTGATAATAGATTCTAATATTTCTGGATTATTAATTTGATGATTTAAATTATAAAAACCAAAGCCTTTAAATATTCCGTTTTGGATTAAAATTACACTTCGCTCGTTTACCTCACGACCTTGATCCACAATTATCATGTTTTTGTTTTTATAACTGTATTTGTCAATAAGCTGTTGTACACGTTTGTTGTAGTCTTCAGGAGATTCTTTTTGTATGCAAGCACCTTCGCAATTCTTTACTTCATATTGAAAACAACTTGTATTTGTTTTATATAAACCACTTAATTTTTGACATAAATTAAATTGTTCGACCATTTTTTCTAGAAAATGACGACCACTTTGTCGTGTATTAAATGTAGTAATATGCGGTTTACGTCCATCAGCTTTATCAATGGTTAAATTGATGTAACCATTATGATCTGTAAAACTGTATAAAGCATGTGTAAATTTGCTTTTACGTAAGGCTCTGTTTAAGATTGGTTTGTTTAGTTTAATCTCTTCACTTTCTTTTAAAAGCGCAACAAGCTCACTTCCTGTAGCTTCATAAGTTACATTAGTAACCTGAGCTTGTATTTTTTTAGATTTAGGAGTATGACCAATAAAATGTTGGTTTACCCTGTTTTTTATATTTTTACTTTTACCAATGTAAATGATATCTCCATCAGATTTGTGCATGTAATACACACCAGTTTTAGAAGGTAAACCATCTATTATGTCTATCAAACGAGGTTCCATTTGACGTTTAGGTTCTTTTCTAATCGAATCCTTTATAATCGTTTTTTTTGTGTCTTTGTTAAGTAATAATTTGAATAGCTTAACAGTAGCTAAAGCATCACCAGATGCACGATGTCTGTCTGTTACAGGTATACCTAAAGACCTAACTAATTTACCTAAACTGTAACTTGGCATATCAGGAATTAAATCTTTAGACAACTCTACAGTGCATAAAGTTTGACGTTCGTATTTAAAACCTAGACGTTTAAATTCTGTTTTTAAAATACGATAATCAAATTGTGCATTATGGGCTACCAAAATGGTGTCTTCGGTAATTTCTACAATACGTTTTGCTACCTCATAAAACTTTGGAGCATTACGTAACATTTTACTGTTAATACCTGTAAGATTAACGACAAAGGGTTGTATGTCACGTTCAGGATTAACAAGGCTTATAAATTGATCTACGACCTCATGACCATCATATTTATAGATAGCAATTTCTGTAATGCCTTCTTCATTAAATTTACCACCTGTGGTTTCTATGTCTACTATTGTGTAAATAAAAAGTTGATTTTAATTATAATTTCTTTTCCCAAATATACTACTTCCAACGCGAACCATTGTACTTCCACAATCTATTGCTAATAGATAATCACCACTCATTCCCATGCTAATAGTTTTTAGTTGGCAGTTATTGGTTTGTATAGTTTTAAGATTGTTAAAAGCTGTTTTTAATGTATTAAACTCTTTTTTAATTTGCTCTTGATTATCAGTAAAAGTAGCCATTCCCATGACACCTGTTAGTTTAATATTTGTTAATTCTGAAAATTGATCTGATTCAAGTAGTGCTAAAGCCTCTTTTTGTGTCATTCCAAATTTAGAATCTTCTGAAGCTATTTTAATTTGTAATAAGCAATTAATGCTTCTATCGTATTTTTTAGCTTGTTTATTAATTTCTTTTAAAAGTTTAAGGCTGTCTACACCATGAATTAAATCTACAAACTTAGCCATATACTTGACTTTATTTGTTTGTACGTGACCTATCATATGCCATTTAATGTCTTTTGGCATCTCTTGATATTTGTCTGCCATCTCTTGGATTTTATTTTCTCCAAAAATGCGTTGTCCAGCATCATAGGCTTCCATTAAATCACTTACAGGTTTTGTTTTTGAGACCGCAACCAACGTCACATGTTCTGGAATAGTTTGTTTTATAGTATTTAGGTTTTTTGTTATGCTCATTTTAAAGGTTGCCATCAATTAAAACATGATTTTTAGGTAGTTTAAATAAAGATTTTTTTAGTTTTTTCTTTTCTATTTCTGTAGCCATAATATTAACTGTAAATGCTGGTAATGTCATTTCTAACCTAAGGTAAATAGCCTTCATTAGGTTAACAATTTTGTTTTTATTTGAGACCAAACAATATTTATAATCATCTGGATCTAAAGCCAACTCGTTAGAGTAATAATAAGTTTTACTTCCATATTTATCTTTAACTATTAGTTTGTCACATACATAACCTAAAATGGTGTCTGTTTTCTTTTTAATTTTGTAAGAAAAATCATCGTTAGTTTTAATATTTGTTCTGTAATATTTTATAATATCAGATTTTATGTTGTCTTTAAAATAAATTAGTGTGTCTTTAGGACTATATAATTGATAACTCATAAAGTCTGAGTTGGTTTCTTCTAAATAAAAACCATCTTTAAAGTGTGTTTTTACATCTGTACCCATTAATTGTTTGAGTTCTTGCACATCTAATTCAGTACTTTTAATAGTATAATTCATTTTATAGGTAACAGTACCTTCAAATTCTTGAGAATATAGTAGAATAGATGCTAATAAGGTACATATGGTGATTACTTGCTTCATTTTTTTTAGTTTTAAAACTCATAAATAGTGACACCACTTCTAATTTTTGGTTCTATGTAAGTACTTTTTGGAGGCATTGTAAGTCCGTCGTCTGCAATTTGTTTCATTTGCTGAATAGTTGCAGGAATCATACCAAAACCAACAGTATATGCTTTACTGTCCACTTTACTTTTTAAGTTTACTATATCCTTTTTTCCGCTAAGGTAATGTATGCGATCATCGTTACGTAAATCTGTGATACCAAGGATTGGTTTAAGTATAGTTTTATACAATAATTGTGCATCCAATTGATCTAGAGAGGTGTTAAATTGATAATTAGTTTTTCTTAAATACAACGAGTAAAATTCGCCATCCAAATACATACTAAAATGATGTGCTTTTGATGGTTGATAAGGAGTGATGCCTCTGTTTTCGATACGATACATGGTATCAAGTTGTATCAAAAACTCCTCTTTAGTTAATCCGTTTAAGTCTTTTACCAAACGATTAAATTCATGAATGCGTAATTCAGATTCAGAGATTAAATAACTCATAAAAAAGTTATAACTTTCTTCTCCTGTATGATTTTTATTCTCATTTTTTAATGCTTCACATAATAACTGTGATGATGATGACCTGTGATGTCCATCTGCGATGTAAAGTGTGTTGGTTTTATCAAATGTTTCGGCTATAGCCTTGATATCTTCTTCTTTATCTATTAACCATAAATAATGAGTGTCTCTATAAGTTGTAGTAAACTCAAATTCTGCTCGTTCTTTTTGTTTTTCTGTAATTATATTTTCTAAGGTGTTATTATCAGGATAGGTTAATAATACAGGTTCTGCGTTAAAGCCTACAGTTTTTAGATAGTCTTTAAAAACTGTTTCGCGAGAAGCGATAGTGTCCTCATGTTTTTTAATAATATTATTGTTATAATCCTCTACACTTGCTGCTGCAACAATACCGTTAAATACCTGATGATCTCTGTCAACTATCTTATAAATGTAAAAACAGGGTTTTTTATCTTGAATAAATACACCATCTTCTTTAAATTCTAAATATCTGTTTTTTACTAAATTATAGCGTGCTTCACCAGAGATTTCTTTATCGTATTTATAACCAGGATTTACAATATGCAAAAATGAAAACGGATTATGGTCCAAACGTGCTTCTCTTTCTGGTTGTGTATAGCTTTGATACGATCTTGAAGCCACTAAACTTACTTTGTCTCTAGTTGGTCTTACAGCTTTGAATGGTAAAATTTTAGTCATGTTTAAAATATACAAAAGAATAGTATCAAAAAAGGCATAAGTTAGTATGTGTCTTATGCCTTTTTTTAAGTGTTATATAAACTGTTTAGAAACGTGTTCTGCTTTTCTGCTTTCAGAATAATCATAAAAACCTTCGCCAGATTTCACACCTAGTTTTCCTGCTTGAACCATATTTACTAACAGTGGGCAAGGTGCATATTTAGGGTTTTTAAATCCGTCGTACATAACGTTTAATATTGATAAACAAACGTCTAAACCAATAAAATCTGCTAATTGTAATGGACCCATTGGATGTGCCATACCTAACTTCATGACTGTATCAATTTCTGAGACTCCAGCAACACCATTGTATAACGTTTCAATAGACTCATTAATCATTGGCATTAAAATACGGTTAGCCACAAAACCAGGGTAATCATTAACTTCAGTTGGTGTTTTACCTAACGTTTTAGACAGTTCCATGATGGTTTTAGTTACCTCATCACTAGTGTTATAACCACGAATAATCTCTACTAATTTCATGATTGGTACAGGATTCATAAAATGCATACCTATCACTTTTTCAGGTCTTGAAGTTGCAGCTCCAATTTGTGTGATTGAAATAGAAGAAGTATTAGTTGCTAAAATAGTGTCTTGACTACAAGCTTCATCTAATTGTTTAAATATTTTTAATTTTAGATCAATATTTTCGGTAGCAGCTTCAACTACTAAATTGACCTCTTTAACTCCAGATTCAATACTAGTAAAAGTCGTTATGTTATCAAGTGTAGTATTTTTATCAGCTTCAGTAATTTTTTGCTTAGCAACCATACGATCTAAGTTTTTAGCTATGGTATCCATTCCTTTTTTTAATGAAGCTTCGCTAATATCGATTAATTGTACTTTAAATCCTGATTGTGCAAATGTATGAGCAATACCATTACCCATTGTTCCTGCACCTATAACTGCTATATTTTTCATTTTATATACTGTTTTATTTAATCACTAATAATGTAAGTGAGTTGTTGTTGTTTTATAAATGTTAAACCTAATTGTTCTTTTAAATTAGCTTTAAAAGTTGCTAAGTCTTTAATTTTTGTATCATAATTTATTACAGCTCTGTTATTTGTACTGTAACAATTGATGTCAAATCTTTCTTTTATTAGTTTTGAAAATTTGACTAACGAGACGTGTTGTAGCGATATAGAATCTTTTGATTTATAGATTCTGGTTTGTTTATTATTTGCATAATGTTTGTACAACTTAGTCGAGTCTGATATAGTAAGCTCAAAAAAATCTTGATTTTTTAAACTACTTTTAAGCGATAATTGATTAACTATTTGGTCCAAAACTTCTTTTTGAACCGCTTTAGTGTTATTATCTACTGTTAAAGACACTTGAAGTGGTAGGTCATATAAATCTTGATTTTGAAAGTGAACCGTTATCGTTTCGTCTTTAAAAATGGTACTAACAAGCTCGTTAAATTTAATGTTTTCAGCGTTTATACTAAATGGTTCTGCCGATATTTTATTGGTAAAATCATCATGGTTAATAGACGCTTTTTGTACAGATAATGTATAATTACTTGCTGTTATTTCCTTTTGTTTAGTATCCTTTTTACAGGATGCTAATACACTTAACAGCAAAAAGAATATAACGTACTTCATATACTAAAACTGATCAATAATCATGGTTGCTACACGTAAGGCTTCAGTACCATCATGTAATGTTACTATTGGTGTTGTGTTGTTATTTATAGCATCAGCAAAGGTTTCTAGCTCGTCTAAAATAGCATTGTTAGCAGACACGTCAGGATTATCAAAATAGATTTGTTTTTTAACCCCTTCAGCATTTTGTAAAACCATATCAAAATCGCCAGGATTTTCTGGAGCATCTTTCATTTTTACAACCTCACATTTTTTCTCTAAGAAGTCTACAGAAATATAGGCATCACGTTGAAAAAAACGAGTTTTACGCATGTTTTTTAGTGATATTCTGCTGGCAGTTAAATTAGCCACACAACCATTTACAAACTCGATACGAGCATTTGCAATATCAGGTGTGTCACTGATGACTGAAACTCCGCTTGCAGATACATTTTTCACTTTAGATTGCACAACACTTAAAATAACGTCAATGTCATGAATCATTAAGTCTAACACCACAGGTACATCAGTACCACGAGGATTAAACTCGGCTAGACGATGTGCTTCAATAAACATTGGACTGTCTAATTGGTCTTTAACTGCAGTAAATGCAGGATTAAAACGCTCGACATGACCAACCTGACCTTTCACACCATATTCGGCAACTAAAGCTCTTAAAGCTTCGGCTTCTTGTACAGTATTGGTAATAGGTTTTTCGACAAAAATATGTTTGCCTTTAGATATGGCTTGTTTAGCACAATTGTAGTGCGATAGAGTAGGAGTGACAATGTCCACCACATCTACAGCTTCAATTAATGCTTCAATAGTATCAAAGTATTTATAACCAAACTCGGCCTCAACCTGTTTAGCATTATCAGGATTAGCGTCATAAAATCCTACTAAATCAAATTTTTCAGATTGGTTTAATAATCTAAGATGAATTTTTCCAAGGTGACCAGCACCTAATACACCAGCTTTAAGCATAAGTTATTACGTTTTCAACAAAAATAAGTTTTTTTGAACAGTATTTTATATGAAATTACTAATTATATAATCCAAGTGAAACAAAATTATAAATTGAAAGAAAATCCTTTTCAGCTTTAAATTTTTGAAGTAATTTTATGCTCTAAACTAACTGCTACCATTGAAAGATACTTTTAAACATAAAGGCTTACGTCAGCAACTTGTTGCTGTTTTGAAAAACAAAGGCATAACTAATAGTGCTGTTTTATCTGCTATTGGCAAGATACCAAGACACTTATTTATGGATTCTAGCTTTTTAGATCATGCGTATCAAGACAAAGCGTTTCCTATTGCAGCAGACCAAACGATATCACAACCTTATACTGTTGCTTTTCAAACCGAATTGATGCAAGTTGAACGTGGTGATAAAGTTCTAGAAATTGGTACAGGTAGTGGCTATCAAACAGCTGTATTATGTGAACTTGGAGCTAGAGTTTATAGTATTGAAAGACAACAAGAATTGTTTAAAATTACCAGTCGTTTTTTACCTAAGTTAGGTTACAGACCTAAAAGTTTAATTTTTGGTGATGGTTATAAAGGTATGCGTGAAGAAGCCCCTTTTAAAAGTATAATAGTTACTGCTGGAGCCCCTTTTGTACCCAATGCTTTATTAGCACAGTTAGCTATTGGAGGTCGTTTGGTAATTCCTGTAGGAGACGATGTGCAAATCATGACTCTGTTTGTAAGAACAGGTCAAACCGATTTTGAAAAAACAGAATTTGGTGAGTTTAGATTTGTACCACTTCTAGAGGATAAGAATTAGTAATCAATAATTGTTTAAGAGTGCTTCTCTAAAGTCTTTGTTGTAAAGTGTTGCTATTAAAAAATTGTTTAACTGCAAGCTAAGGTTTTGAAACTCTGAATTGGTTAGGTTATTAAAAAACATAGCAAGTTGTGTCGTGTTTCCTTTTTTGTCTGTTGCATAAAACGCTTGTGTTAATACAAAAGCTGTAGATCCGCCTTTAAATCCAGCATGTTTTAGGTTAATTTGATTGCCTTTATTTTGCATCATAGATTCCATTATTGGATCTAAATACTGGTAGATTTTTGCTGAAAAAGTACTTTTATTGTTTAGCTTTTTCATTAATGTAGCATATGCTTTAGTTGTTGAAGCCTGCAAATTATCACTCCATATTTTTTGAATAGGCATACTTAAATCTCCAACATCATTTTTATAATTAACATCAGTATTTAATTTTTGATGTATTTTGTTTGTTAATGCAATATAGTCTGATGCTGATACTGTTTTTAAAGCTTGTTGTAATGATTGGTTATTTAAGTTTTTAGAGACTTCTTTACCTACAAATAAGGACGATACCATGTAATATATAGGTGTATGATTAGTTAAGTTTAATTTTTGTAATTGTGTGTTGATGTTGTTTAAACCTAGTTTTTGTTGCAACCATTCGGTATTAGCATTAGAGCTAAACATTATCATCCCTTTAGCAATTTCTTTTATAGAAATTTTATTATCATCAATTTTATTTGAGATGTAATTAAGCCAATTATTGTGTGCGTTACCATCTGTGTTTGGTATGTAATATTTATTTAATTCGGATAGGTTAATTAATTCATTAGCATCAATAGTTTTATTGGCTGCTTGGTGTGCATATTCTATGGCGATAATAATTTTTACTGTACTTGCTAAAGGTTGTAATCTGTTTTCGTTTTTGTTAATTAAAACAGAATCGTTTCTTATAACTGTTATAGCGCCTTTATCAGGATTGTTTTTAATAAAGTCTAAAATAAATTTAGGATTAGGTTGTTGTCTTTTTTTAGTTACAAAACCTGTTAAGACAAAGCCGATAACAATTACTATAATAATGGTTACTATTTTATTCATTTAAAACCTTTTTATTATAAGTCTAACTACTTGACTAAAAGTTACACTAAAACCAAAATCTAAGGTGGTGATTTTAGGTTTACTGGTTTTCATAATCATGTACAAATGTAATGTGAGTGCTGCTAGCCATTAGGTTAGGGTTTGTCCCTTCAATACCTTCTGGTATTGGTTGGTTGCGTGCTTTGTAATATTTAACCCAACTAGTCATAGGTTGTCCAGAACTATCGTTAAAAGTCATTGGGTGTGTAAGAAAAGGAATAGAATCTTGAGGTATGTTTTGAGTTGAAAACATTTTATACACTAACTCTGAGCAATAATAGGATGTGTCATCCCATAAAAATATATCGTCATAAGGAATGTTAACTCTAGCAATACCATAATCTATTGCTTTTTTTAGATAAGGTTTGTAATAATTGTCTAGTCTTGCTACTGTGGTTTGAGATTTGTTGAGCTTGTTTTTATTTCTTTCTAAAAATTGAGCGATTGGTGTTATGCAAACGCCTTGTTTTGGTATTGCTTCTACAACAAACCATTGGTTATCTTTTTGCATGGCTATACCTACATGAGAATAGTTTTTGGCAGCAGCAGTTGCAGTAACGTCTTTTATAGCATTATCAATCTCGTCAGATCCTGTGTTTTGAAACAGTAAATCTCCCTCTTTAAGTTTAAAAGTAGTCTTTGTATGGTTACTACAATTTGTCAGAACGAGTAGACCTAAAAGTATAAATGAGGTTTGTTTTATTAATTGGGTCATATATAGGTTGTGTTTCAATAAAAGTAAAATTAATAAAATGAGAATTATGAACAATTAGTTAGCGGGTTACCACATAACCATTTACTTTCAATCCAACCAATAGAGTTGTTGTGTTCAATTTGAACCCAATCTCCACAAATATCTTTTATCTTTAATTGAACGACTTCTTCTTTAATGATTGTCATAATTTCACCATCTATAGGTCTTTCTAGAATATTTAAGTGTTGTCCTGAATAATTTCTAGTATCTACAGCTATTACAGAGCCATGAATCCAACCTTCATCATTGGGTATTATAACCTCATTTTCCATTCCCATTATTGGGTTTTTAATTTTAAACCAACCATTTTTAGCCTCTGTGACAGTTATGATATAATCATGATTTAAATCATCTACTATTAATTTAGTAATTATTTCACCATTTGGTTTGTTTCTAATATTTGTACCAGATGTATCAGGATCGTCTAAATACACTCTAATCTGTTTAGCAAAACACTCTGTAGTATTATGTTTTTTAGAGATATCAATCTTTTGCTTATTATAAAAACTGGTTTTAATGTTTGAAGCAATTAATTTCTCTTTATTAGTTTGATTGTTTTTACAAGCTAACAAAAGAAGTATGACGCAGGTGTGGATTATTATTTTTTTCATTTTAATTAATATTCTATTTATATTGATATATTGAAAGTTGCGCTAATTTATTGCTTTTCTATTATGTCATTATCATATTTTACCTCTTTAATAAGTTTGCCTTTTTGATCATAAAACTTCCAAGCGCCTGTTTTATAGTTTTTATTGTATTGTCCGGTTGTAATCACAATACTATCTTTTTGTGTGTAACTTGTAAAGCGACCTGTTATTTTCTGATCTTCATCATAAAACCCTGAGTGAAGCACAACGTTATCATTTTTTTTACCGCTATATCTGTTACCTTCGGCTTCAGAGTCTTCTGCAGTATGTATAAACGGTCCTGTCTTTTTGTTATTTACATAGGTGTCTTGCCAAAATATAGTACCATCTTTATTATATCTAGTTTGTGTACCGTGTTTTTTTCCGTTAGAGAAGTAATTAGCGTCTTTTAAGATGCCGTCATAATTAAATTCTTCTTGTAGACCTTCAAGTTTGTTATTTAATAGTCTCACAATTTTAATACTCTTTCCAGTATTAGTTTTGTAAGTTTTTTGATTGATAGTGCCTTTTGCAGATGGTATGTCTTTGGTTTCGATATTATGAGGTATACCATCTTCATAGGTGTACGTTTTTGATATTTTTCCAGTGTCTAGGTCGTATATATCTAAAGTACCATTACTTTCTTTTAAAGTCCCATATTCTATTTGTGTGCCTTTATTATTGTAAAACTCTAGTACGTTATATATTTTTCCGTTTTTGTACTGTAAAACTTTATGTAACTTTTTGTTAGTAAAGTAGGTTTTAGAGTTCCCTTGTTTCTTTCCGTTTATATAGTTTATGGTACTGGAAATATTTCCGTTTTTATGGTATGTAGTATATAGGCCATCTATTTTATTGTCTTTGTAAAATAGTGTTATCTCTAAGTTCCCTTGTTTATTGTAATGTTGCCATTTTCCTTGTTTTTTTCGGGTAGATCCATAATATGAGCTCTTATTTGATGTAGAAAAAGGACCTTTTGCACTTACTGTTCCGTTTTTATAATATAGGATGACTTCTCCAACTTCTTTATTACCATTAGTATACAGTGTATCTTTTGTATAGATAAATTTTTGGTTTGGGTTGTTATCTTGGTCAAAATAGGTTTCAAGGATGGCTTTACCATATTTGGGATGGTCTACCTTTTTTGTTGTTGTTTGCTGTGCTTTAACAGAAATTATACTTGTAAAGAGTATTAAAATTATAAGTATTTTGTTTTTCATTTTTTACTTGTTTATAACGCCTATCAAATATGATTCTGTTTTAAGGAATTATATCTTAATCTAACGACATATGTTAATTACAATTACACAGTAAATTTATAATATTAAACGTCTATTATTAGTGTATTAGCATATAATATTTTTTTATTAAAAAAGCTTGTGCTATACGGTTATGTGTATGATTTTGTTCTGTGGTTTTAGAACTAAAATTAGTAAGGTGATTATAGATAGAACATCCAAGAGGGTATTAGTAAATAAGTTAGGATTAGGCTACTACATTATACAAGCCAAAATGTTATATGGTTTTACTAGTTGGTTGTGTATTAAGATTAGTGCGTACTGACTGCTTTTTATAACGCTATAAGCATGTTATAAGTATGGTATAAGCATGCTATAACCACGCTATAACCTATTTTGATATATGTGTTAAGTGCTTGTTTATCAGGTTTTTGTATTGATATTTGGTTTTGTGTTAAAAAAGACTAGAATTATCCCTTGTTTTTGGGCTTTTGAAGGGGGTTGATAACTAATTTAATTCTATAGATATTATTAATTTAGTATCACTATTTTTATCTGAAATGTTTAGATTATAAATTAATGGCTTGCTATAGTTTTTTATTTCAAAAAGCTCAATAGGTATACTTATCATTTGTTCTATAAGTTTTCCATCTTTACATCCAGAGACCATCTGTTTATCATCGTGTATAAGTATCTCTCCTAATTTGTTTGTAATTGTATTTTTTAAATAAAATGAAGCCTTATTATTTTTTACTGTATAACCTTCTAGGTTTTTTATATATAACATTAGGTATTTACTATTTTCTATTTTATTATCTTCAAGTATTAGGGTAGGACTACTTTCTGTGGTTATAAAAATATCGGAATAATCAAGTCCTTTTTTATTAACTATTAGATGAGGATTATTATTCTGAATTAACTTAAAATCCATTTTTATTACTAGTTTTTTTCGCTTTTAGTATCGCGAAGTGTACCGTATAGTGTGTATTCGTTTCCTGATGAAATATTATACCTTATTAAAAGTGGGTAATTAGTAAAAAGTGGAATCTTAAGTGAGTCTTTTGTAATGCCTTTTACGTCTTTATCTAGCCCTAATATATTGTCATTATGATAAACAGTATCTTTTTGTTTGGATACCAAGGTTATGTCTAGGTTAGGATAATAGGTATTATTTTTTTGCAAAACCTTCCAATTGGTTAAAATTAAGAGTTATTAGTTCTCCGTGTTTTAAAATAGGTTTAGATAATATTCCTTTTGTAGTTGCTATAGATACATTAGCATTTAAACCATATTGAGTTAGTTTTACAAGGTTTAATGGTTTAGTTTCTTGTACTTGATGAACTTTACATGCGGATATAGATAATAAACTTACAAGTAGTAATGTTTTAAATAGTTTCATTTCTTTTTTTACATTATTTATAATGTGTTTGTATAAGATCAGGTGAGTGGTTAAGTCGTTAATTTAGTAAATTAAAACCGAATTGGAAATCCAAGAGGGTATTAGTAAATAGGCTAGGAGTAGGCTACTTAATTATATAAGGCTTAAGCTATATATTAAAATTACTTGTTTGTTTATTAGCGTTTGTAATTTAGGACTTACTTAGTTATATGTGATTTAAATTTATAGTTTTTAAAGAGGTTTTATATACTATTTTTTTTGAGATTTAATTGCAGTTTTTATCTTCCTTAAGTAGTTTTATCTCTTTTCTAAGTTCAGCTGTAAAATCAGTATAGTATTGTAATAGATGACGAGACTTATCCATGTTTGCATAATAAGGATCTACTAATTTGTTAGAATAATGTCCTTTATATTTTTTAAATAATTCTTCACTATCTATTGTTGCAGGTTCATTTTCATCTTCTTTTACTTTTGTAACAATTTTAAGTGTTTGATATTTTTTTTGTAGATTATTGTAAAGGTTTACTGTAGAGTCTTTTATCTGAAGATATCTAGAGGTGGTCTTCTTATCAAAATCATCACAAAACTTTAAGTAATGTGCTATATTTTCACAGTTTAAATAACTAGGTTTGTTTTCTTTTTCATACTTCAATTTTGATAAAATATTATTAGTTTTAATCTTTAGGCTTGTATGGTGTCTTGTTAAAATATCAAAAGATTTATAGACTTCAATAATTGTTTTTAAATCCGTTTCGTTTTCAATTATACTATCTTCAAGTGTCATATAATATAAATTAATTATAGTATTATGCACATCTTCAATATGATATATCTTATTTTGTAATTTATTAGAATATTCTTGATTTTGTTTTTTAAAAAAATATAAAAATTCAGCCATCTCTTCTTTACTTATACCAGATGGTTTTGGTGCTGTAATTATCGAATCTATTAACTTTCTTTTTTTGTTAGAGGACATTGATAATTTATAATAGTGATTATCATAAGATTCAAGCTTATCAAAGTCATATACAAGCTTATCTAAAAGGTTTATTTCTTTTACAATTTTATTTAATTGCTGTTTATACAGTTGAGTAGTTTTATTTATGTAGGCAATTAAAATTGGATTTTCATTATTTTGAGTAAAAGATAACTGTGGTAAAATGAAGATTATTATTAATATGAATTTTATTGACCTCATTGGTTAGTTATTTTAAAATTATTAGTAGTTAAGTTTATTTTAATAGGTTGTTGTTTCTTAAATTACTGCCAACATATAGCAAATATAATCCCGTTTTAATAAGTTATATTTAAAGCCAAACGAAGTTAATTAAAATAACTTAGAAAGTAAATGTTATAATATTTGACGTTTATTAGTTATGAAGGATGAAACAATACACATATTATTTTTATATGTATTTGTTTTAACGTGTTTGTCAATTGTGTAATTACACTGGTTTACCACTAGTGATCCGTCAAAGTGGAAGTCGTGTAAAAGGGCGTCCTAGAATTAGTGAAATAGGAAATTAAAAGCTCCGAAATTTATTATTTATGTGCTGTTTTAATGGTTGAAAATATAACCATGCTTGTAAAGCAATATATGATCGATTAGTCGCTAAAGGGAAGCGTAAAAAAACTAGCTTTAATTGTGGTTTGTAATACCCTATTAAAACAGGCCTTTGCAATAGCAAAATCAGGGCTAACTTATGATAATAATTACAGAAGTGCTTTATTGAAAAATTAATGAGTTTTTACTTGTTTTTTGGAACAGAGCTTTGTTGTACGTAGTTGTTATATTCCAATTATGAATTTTGCTCTTTCGTAAAGTTCATCATAGGTTATTATTTCAATGTTTCGAGAATCTCTACGATAAAGCTCAAATGTTTTTCTCTTTATTTTCTTAATTTGAGCACTATCATTAGATTTATCAAGTTCATCCCAATTCCCAATTATTAAAATTGTTTTTGAATCATAAGATTTTTGTTCTATTGCATTACCTTGTTCATCAAACAATTCTTTAGTAGTTTCTATTTTAATAGTTCCACTTGCTTTTTGCTCTAAAATTTGTGAAATTGAATCTATAAATGAATTTGACAATCTCCAAGCACCAGAACGATTTTTTTCATTTTTAAAAATATTCGTGGTTGGGAGTTTTAACTCTATAAATGTTGTAAATCTATTATCTCCAATAAGAAAATCTCCAATTACTGTGTCGCTACCACTCGCGTCACTATCAGAAGCTCTAAATTCTTTTTGTAGGATACTTTTATATTTGTAGTCTAATCCATATCCAAAAATCCATTCATTTACATTGAAGTAATGTTGCCAAGCTGTTTCATCTTTGGTGTTACTTTTACCTATTTCATCTTTATATTTTTGTAAAAATTCTTCTTCACTGAGTAACTTTCTAAATATTTCGAGTTGTTGTTTTCTATAACCAGTATTTACTAAATCCTGATTAGTAATTAGTCCCTCGTCTAAAAGGTCTCTTAATAAATTACCACCATCACTACCAGAAAGTAAAGTTCCAAGTTTCTTTTTCGTCATATCATCAATAATGTCGAATGAATTATCAGCCAATACAATTCTGCGGTCATTGATTGTTGCTAAATCAATAGAGTTAATGAAACTTAAAAAGCTTTTGAGTTGTTTAAAATCAAATTTGTTAAATTTAATTCTTTGTTTTTCTTCTCCAGAAATTTCTTTTATGATTTCAATACCCTCAATATTATCTTTGTCTCTAAGATAAACCACTTTCATCAAAGTTCTCGGAGCTAACTTTACGTGTGCTTCGTTTTCATCTTCAAAAACTACTTGAAAGAATCTACCACTTCCAAAATCGTGGTTATATAAATGCTCTAATTTAGAGTTTTGGATTACGTCATTTTCTGTAGCTCTTTCATTCATTGTATTTATTTGTGATATTTTTTAATTATG
This sequence comes from Olleya sp. NP1-10, assembly GCF_055804415.1. NCBI lineage: Bacteria > Pseudomonadati > Bacteroidota > Flavobacteriia > Flavobacteriales > Flavobacteriaceae > Olleya > Olleya sp. NP1-10. The sequence continues at coordinate 2,253,295 of NZ_CM147840.1, forward strand.
GATAACGGTTTTGTGTATGATTAGTGGCGTATTTAAGCATCTAATTTAGTAAATAAAAACCGAATAGAAAATCCGCGAGGATTTTCGTAAGTAGGCGAGAACCAGCCATTAATTATACACGTTGTTAGCAAACGTATTTTATTTCCTATTTTTCTTTTTCTGTTTTTCCTTTTTAATTATGACTTTACCATTTTCGTCAATGTCAATTTTTTCTCCTGTTTCTTCAAGGTTTAAATCTTCTTTTCCAAACATTCTTTTTGTTGCGGGTTCTATATTAAAATAAAGTTTTTTACAATCTTCAGAATCCTCAAATTTTATTCCCAATATGTCGTGAAAATTCCCATTACTATCTCTTCCTGAACCCATAGAACAAATATCTTCTCTAAATGCAAGTTTGATTATCCATTGTCCGTCAGCAGGTGAAAGCGTAAACCAAGAAGTTTCATAAGAAGTTCCATCTCCAGTTGATAAAACACTTGCAACAATTAACTCAAATTTTTTATAATGTAAACTTCCAATTTTTTTATTTCCGAGTTTGTGTTGAACATAACTCATTTCTCTATGACCTAAAATACTAAATGGATTGTTCGATAATAATGTGTCTAACTTCTTTTCTGCTAGTTCAAATTCCTGATTTTCATTTAAAGACCAAATCTCTCTTTCAAGTTCAATGTCTTGATAAGGGTAATATTTAGGGTTATCTGTATAGCCAATTTGCATAGCAACTAACTCATAATTTGTTAGTGTTGAATCTGCTTTTTGAAATCGTTCAAATAAGTTTTTATAGGATAGTTTATTTGTTTTTTCTTTAGATATTTTTAAAATTGAATCATAATCTCTAGTGTATTTAAAATCATTTTTTTCTTGACCATAAATCACAAAAGTTATAATTAAATTCAATATTATTATGAGCGCTTTTTTCATATGTTTGCTAACTGGTTATATGACAACTAATATAGTTGTTTTTGGGATTATATTTCCCGTTATGACAACTTTTAGCAACTTATATCAAATAGACCTTACATTATTGCAGCTAAACTACAATTACTAAATAATAATTACAATACGTATAACTACGTATTTTTTATGTTGTAAACGGGTTATGTAGTGTAGAGGTAATGCTAATACAAAACAAATAAAAAGTTTGTTAGGACTTATGTAAGTAGGCTAGAAGCTAGTTTTAGTTGTATATGGTGTTGTAAATAGTTATTTGTAAAATTATTTTCGCAATTGTACAATGTTTTTCAATTCTTTAAATGGAAGTAAGGTTTTTTTAAACTCTTCTGATAAAATTCCCCATTCTATAAATCGGATAAATTCAATATGATTTTTGGTGTCATATTCTCCTAATAATGTATTTAAAAATCTATATGGATTTAGGTTTATAATTTTATGTTTCTTTGATTTATTGATATACATGCATAGACCAAGTCCTAAACTAAATTCTTCATAATGTATATAAATATCATCATATCCTATTTCTAATTCGCCATGTTTTATTTTAAAATCATCCTTTTTCATAGGTTGTTTATTCAATAATTTTCAAACAATGTGAGCGGTCAGTTTTAATTATTTACAACTTATTTGTGTATGATTTCGTTGCGTGTTTAAGCATTAAAGTTAGCAAATAAATCACAGCTAGAAAGTCCGCGAGGACTTTCGTAAGTAGGCTAGAAACTAGCAATTAATTTTATACGGTGTTGCCAGTAGTTTTTATTCAGATATATATTTTTTAAATTCAGATTTTTCTACTTTCTTTATTTTGGTTAGTTTATCTATTTTTAATTTTCCAGATTCTGTAAATGATATGTTTTTGTCATTCGGTTGTTCAATGAAATATTCGAATGTTTCACTTTTGAAATCATATTTTGACCACGCAAAGGTTCCTTTTCGATTCGCATTGTGATAATAATCCGTTTCGGTTTTTGCATTTAAAATTCCGTATTCAATTACTTTTTTGAAATGTCCATTATGTGGTTCAGGTTTCCACCAGTAAGTTGTATATTTCTCTGATTGAGCTTTGTCTTTTTTCCAATCAGCTTTTAATTCAGGAATTCCGAGTATTTCTCGTTTAGAGTTAAATTCAATTCCGTGATTTTTATTTAAAGGAATGAAGAATTCCATTATTATAAAAACAACAAAAATTCCAATATATACTTTTTTCTTTTCCCAAAAATTTTTGAGCAATTCTTTGATTGATAATTCTCGATTTTTATTCCAATCCCAAATAAGGAAAATCGGCATTGAAATCAGAAATATCATTAAAATTCCAAAAAAGAAGTAATGTCCATTCATTTCGTCAAATTACTGGCAACGTTGTTGTATAAGATTAGTTGCGTGTTTAAGCACTAAAGTTAGCAAATAAATCACAGATAGAAAGTCCGCGAGGACTTTCGTAAGTAGGCTAGAAACTAGCAATTAATTTTATACGTTGTTAGCTACTGTTTTTTATTCAGTTCGTATTCTAATCGTTTTTCGAAATACTCATTTTCTCCAAAGTAATATGACTCAATAAAAGCAACAACAGAATTTTCATCTTCAAAATTTAGTTCAAAATCACCAGGACCTGGTCCAGGAACCCAATCCCAACATACTAATTGATATTGATTTTTTTCAAACCATAACATCATAGTTGGGCAATCAGAAATTGTTTCTGACTCTGTTTTTCCATCTTTGTTCATCATCACTAAAGGAATTGAGGTATAATTGGGTAATGAGTTTCCAATAATTCCAATTTTTTTCAAAATATGGCATCTATTCTCACCACAAAAAAGAATCATTCCTTTTTTTCAAGTCTTTCTTTATTCGATTTGTTTAACAATTGAGTAAGTTTAAATTGTAGCCAACTACTTTTAAGACAACTTTTCAATACTAATATCAAACAGATCTCACGTTATTGTAGCTAAATTATTAAAAGCTAAACTACAATTACTAAATAATAATTACAATACGTATAACTACGTATTTTTTATGTTGTAAACGGGTTAAGTAGAATAGAGGTAATAGCTAATACAAAACAAATAAAAAGTTTGTGAGGACTTTATTAAGTAGGCTAGAACTAGTCATTAATTTTATACGGATTATATACCGTTTTCTTTTTTCCAGTCGCTTTTTAAATATTTTAAAGCATCTTCCAAAGCTTTTTTAGAAGGTTTAGGATTATACCCTAATTCTTTTCTAGATTTACTAATATCATAATCTTGTTTTAAGCCATAAAACATATCTAAGTAATGTCTCTGTAGTAAAGGTTCTTTACTTGTAATTTTACTACTAAACTCCATTAATCCAGCTACAGAATACAATAAACATTTTGGAACTTTTTTTGGCATTTTTAATTTTAACTCAGGATATAATTCGGATGCTATTTTTACGCTTTCTTGCATGCTAGTGTGTTTCTCGTTTGATAAAATATAACGTTCTCCATTTCTACCTTTGGTCATAGCGCTATACATACCAGAAGCTACATCTTTTACGTCTACCCAATTTAAAGTTACATTGGTGTCTACAGGTATCTCACCATTTAAAATTTGTAATACTAAGTTGTTAGAATAACTTAATTTGTAAGCTTTATCACCAATCATTGCGGAAGGTAAAACCAAAACAGTTCTAATTCCATATTTTTCACCTAACTCTAATGCTAGTTTATCGGAATCATTTTTAGAATTATAATACCAATTTCTGCGGTCTTTATTATATCCGTTATCTACATTGGCTGGTAACTTTGTGAAATCTAAAGAAGCGACAGAACTAACATATACAATGTTTTTAACACCACATTCTTTTGCCATATCAAAGACATTTTGGGTTCCTTGCATGTTGTTGTCATAAATTTCCTCTTTTGGATTTTTTGCCCACATACTAAAGTTTGCAGCTACCGCATATAAGTTGGTAACTCCTTGAAATGCTTTTTTTAGCGAGGCTCTGTCCATAAGGTCAGCTTGTACAACTTCACAGTCCAGACCTTCAAATGGTGCTGTATTCTTAATGTTTCTTACGGTTGTTCTTACCTTCTGGTTATCGGAAAGTAATAGTCTGACTAAGTTGTTTCCTAAATGTCCAGTTCCTCCTGTTACTAATGATATTTCGTTGCTCATAATTATTGAAATTTTGTTTGAGCAAATTTCGATACCTTTTAAGAGGATAGAAATAACATTTGTTAGAAAGTGATTTGTTTGCGGATACGACTTAAGGATTGAGGTTCCATTCCTAAAAAAGAAGCGATATTGTCGATAGATACATTCAGCGCTAATTTTGGATTTTGATTTACAAATTTTAGATAGCGTTCTTTTGCTGTTAATATCTGAAAATCTTTAACACGTTCTAATTTACAACCTAAATGTTCGTTGGTTACTTCTTTGATAAATATTGCCCAAAATTTAGTTTCCTTTTGTAAAATATCAAAATCTGGTTTTGATATTTTTAGAACTTTAGCTTCAGTAATCGTTTCATAATAATCTATTGACGGTGTTTCTGTCATAAAACTATCTAAAGACGTGAAGAAATCTTGTTCTGAAACAAGATGCTGTACGACAATTTTTCCGTCAATATTTTGATACCCCTTTACAATTCCAGTATCTAAAAAATAAATGTACCGTTCAACTTTTCCGGCTTCTAAAAGATTAGTTTGTGTTGGTATTTGTTCGGAAATGAAATATTTTTTGATTAAATCAATATCTTTTTGAGTTAAAGTAATTCTTGATTGTATGTAATTAATTAAATTCTGCATTGTTGAGTTGTAATGATATATAACGTTTGTTATGAACAACGCAGCTCAAAAGATAAAGATTTCGTTTGCGTTTAAAACTTAGCTAAATATAAATACATTATTTTTCATTTAAAAGACAGATTTTATATTTAACAGACTTTCTTAAAATTTCTAATATTCAAATTTAGTACAAGTATCTTAGGTTTTTTATACCTTGTTGGCATTAGTTTTATCTATTCCGTTATATATATTCGGGTTATGTTTCTCCATATAAAATTCAGGATTAATTATTTCCTTAAAACCAAACTTTTTATAAAGCCATTCAGCTGTATCCGTTAATAAAATCCAGCGTCTTAATCCTTGAAGATTTGGGTGTTCCATTATTTCATTTATCAGCCATTTACTTAATCCTTTTCCTCTATATTCCTTTAGAACATAAACATCACCTAAATATGCAATAGTTGAATAGTCTGAAATTATTCTAGCAAAGCCAATTTGTTTTTTTTGTAATAAAGTCCAAAATTCAAAGAGTTTTCAATGGATGTTTTCAAAGTATTAATTGGAATTCCTTTAGCCCAATCAGTTTCATTTGCAAGGAATTTGTGAATGCTCAATATATCTAATTTATCCTTGTCAGTTGAAATGGTATAATCATTTCTATGTGTTTCTATAATTTCCAATTCAGTTTTCTTAATTAATGCCAACGTGTTTCTTTAGTTTATTATAAATCATTTTTTTTAAATTCGGAAAATTCTTTTAGTATTCTGAAGTATTCATTCCAATATTTAGTATTAATCTTAGAGTTTGTTGCATCATTATAAAAATGAATGCGTACGTGTATGATTTCGTTGCGTGTTTAAGCACTAAAGTTAGCAAATAAATCACAGATAGAAAATCCGCAAGGATTTTCGTAAGTAGGCGAGAACTAGCCATTAATTATACACGTTGTTGTAACCAGTTTTTTATTCCGTTTTTTCATAGTAATGATTCAAGTCGTAATTCAATATAATTTTCGGTTTTTCAAAAAGTTTATTACTAAAATATGTACTGTATCCAGCTCTTCCTAATTCATAATCGTAAGTCCAGTCAATTTCAGTTGATAAAATTCTGTAATTTATTTCATAAGTTCCGTTTCCATAATATCCGCTTGAAAATGTTCCGTTAGATTTTAAAATCAGAGTGTCAGCAACGTGAGGCGTTTCCAAACAACAGTGTTTATTTTCGTAATTCGTGTTTATATATGTTCCGATTACTTTAGATTCAGTCATTGGTAAATTTGCTCGTAAAAATAAAATTCCGATGAATAGTAAAATTCCAATTCCTAATATCTTACGTTTCATTTCTCAAATTGGTTACAACATTTATTATAGCTGAATTATTAAAAGCTAAATTATAATAATGTACAAGGAAATACAATACGTATAACTACGTATTTTTAGCCAGTGTTTATTATTAAAAACTGTTAAGAATTGTCAAAATAAGACAGGCATTTTGTTTCTTTGTTTTATAAAATAAAAACATGAATTTTTTTATCTGCTTAATTTTAGGGTTTTGTATAGCTGCTTTAGGGAGTATTACGCCTAGTTTTTTAAATTTAACTGTTGTAAAGTATAGTTTAAAAAATGGTAAAAAATCTACATTTTACTTAATAGCTGGTTATGCTACGGTTTTATTTTTTCAAGCCAATTTAGGCGCTTACCTTGCTAATATTTTAATGAAAAACTCTGAGTATATTACCTTGATACAAAAAATAGGTACTGGTATACTTTTTTTGTTATCTATTAATTTTTTCAGAATTTATTTTGCTCCTAAAAAGGAGGTTAAGGAAAAGGAAATCCCTAAATCTAAATCTTATTTTTACGGTATTTTAATGTCTTTATTAAACATGATGGCTATACCGTTTTACTTTACTTTTATTTCGTTGTTAATAGGCTTTGAGTATTTTGAATACAATATGTTTAACGCTTTTTATTTTTCGATAGGCTCTACCATAGGTTCTTTTACATTATATACGATTTATGCTATTGTCGCTAAAAATATTGAGCATAAGCTAACTTATATAGCTACTAAAATGGATTTTATTTTAGGTTGTTTAACAGGTATTGTTGGTGTAGGTAATGTCATCTATTTGTTTACTAAATAGAGCATTTAGGTATTAAAAGCTAAAGCCAAATAAAAACGTATCGTTTACTAATCCGCTACCTTGGTAAGCGCGTACATAATCTACGCGTAAAAAGCGCATTTTACCCCAACCTAGATTACTTAATCCAAGCGAATATTCGGTGTATGGTTTATTTGTTTTTGTTGTAGCAGCATTAAATCCAGCGACAAGATTAAAGTTAAGTTTATTTAGTAACGGAATTTTATTAAGTATATAGCCTTTAAAATTGTGTTCGGCATGTATTTCGGCGTAAGCCTTATTGGTACTTAAAGCATAGTATGGTAATATTTTAAAATTATTAATATAATTACCATCCATAACAACGTTGGTTTGGTTACCACTAAAATGGTGATAGTCTATAAACGCAATATTGTCTGCGTTATTAAATACACCTCCTTTTGCTAAATAGGTTAAATCTCCTTTATTACCTAAGTTGATGTTTTGATACAACATGGCTTTGTATTGATCAAAGTTGTAATTGGCGTTATTGCTGCCAAAGCCTTTCTCGTAACCTAAATACAGGGTTGGTATTTTACTGTTAGGAATGTTGTATTTACCAAAGGGATAACTCATGTAGTTTTGTCCAAAATTAATACGTGTGTTGACGTTTAACTTCATGATGTTGTGCGGATCAAAAGCATTGGTTCCTGTAGTTGTGGGATCAAGCGGATTATTACTAGTATAATCTCTGTCGCTTTTTGGGTACCACGCTTGGTCTGTGGTATTATTTAATGGTTTGCGGTTATTGTAACTTAGATCAGAATATAGATATAAACCGTTTAATACTTCTTGATTATAATTTAGTTGCGCAAAACTACGGTCGTAAATTTTAAGGTAGTTTTTTTCTGTATATAAAGAGTAAGATGTATTTAGTAAAGCTAAACTTGATAAATTAGGATTAAATTGCTCTACTTTACTACCTCCTGATAAGGATACAAACGCTCGGTTTTTACGGTTAAATCTATAGTTAATTTGTCCAGTAGCTCTTAGTCTGTCATCAGAATGGCCATAATTGATGGATGACGATGCCTTGAAATATTTTTGATTGTCTTCAAAACGTTTGGTGTAGTTAGCTGTAAGTGTTCCGTTCCAACCTTGAACGGTATTAAACGCTAATTTGCTAATAGGAGAGGAGATATTAAAATATGTTTTTTTGTAGCTATTACTATAGCTGTAACCACCTAAAATATCACCAAATTTAAATTTGTTGTTTACTTGATCAACCGAGTCTAAATAGGGTTTAGATTCTCTTACCAACTGGATACTATCACGACGTACATAGTCATTAGCCTCTATTGATGTTAAAGGGACTGGACGCTTAGCTTCCCAGAATAACGAATCCTTTTTGTTTGCATTATCCTCAAAACTTAAGATTTCTCTTGAAAAGGTTTTGCTATCAAAATTTGGATCAAACTCGTAATCACTGTAAGCAGCAGTAAAACGACCATCACCATTAAACCCAAATATTCCAAACTCAAAATCAAATAACTGCGTTGTTTTTACCCACAATTTTTCGGTATTATAGTACGTAAACGATTGTTTAATTTTAAATAAGTCTACTGCAGGTATTTGTGCTTGTTGTCCTGTTAAAGTTACCTCTGTACCAAACAAACTCCATTGGTCTTCAACAATGTAAATAAAGCCACCAAATGCCTTGTCGTTTTTTCGTTTAGGTAATAATTCAATTTTATTAATAAGATTGCCTAAGTCATCATAAAATGTACCAACCAATTTATACTTATAGTAATTAAATGCAAAATCAGAGATAGGAGAGACAATTTCGCTACCCAGCTCAAAGGTATTTTGATAAAAATTAAATTCGACATCAGTCGCAGTATTAAAACTAAAGCCATTACTATCACCACTAACTTTAGAGGCTATAATGGTTTCTTTAATAGGTTTTGGTGCTTGGTATTCTAGTTTACTAATCGTTTCGGATAAATACACAATACCTGTTCTGGTACTATCTAAAGCACCATCCAAGTCTCCAACTTCTTGTCCTAAAACGGATTCTGGTACATCTACCATTTTAAGTAATCCTCTGGAGTAAAACTGAGCTTTAAACGATTTAAGTTTTTTTAAGTTCTCTTTACGTTTAGCAATAGTTTGCCTAATGATGTTGTTAGCAGGATTTTCATCCGAATTTATAACAACCTCATCTAAATTGATGTCTTCTTCTTTTAAAGTAACATCTAGCACAAACGGAAACTTTGTGATGGTTACCTTTTGCTTTAAGGTTTTGTAACCTAAGTATTGAAACGTAATGGTATAATCGCCAGTTTTACTAATATCTAAAACGTAGTTACCATCATTATTAGTCGTGGTACCTGTATAAGTATTTTCTATAAAAATATTTACAACCGCTAAAGGATTGTTGTTGTTAGAGGTTACTGTACCTGTAATTTGTCCAAAAGCAAAATGACTAGCTAATGTAAATAAAGCGATTAAAGCGTGTTTCATTATAAGTTGGTTGTTTAATTATATAGACGCACATTTATTTAAAATGGTTGCCTAGCACCAAACATAAAACTTATAAAAATTGAATATTGTTATAGAAACTATAAAATTTATAATTTTAAATAATTAGTAACCAGGTGGTTTTGTTTATTCTAAAATGAAATATAACCGTCTAATTATTTATGAAAATGAAGTTGTATGTCATTAATTAAAGGACTTTTTAATTCTAGCTAAGTCACGTTTGTTATCTCGATCCTTAATCGTTTCACGCTTATCATACAGTTTTTTACCTTTAGCTAAAGCAATGTCTAATTTAGCAAAACCTTTCTCGTTTATAAATAAACGTAAAGGGATAATGGTTAAACCAGACGTGTTAACCTCTTTAAGTAGTTTTTTAAGTTCGCGTTTGTTAAGTAATAGCTTACGTTCGGCTTTTGGTCTATGGTTATAGTAGTTACCATAGGCATACTCTTGAATGTTCATGTTAATAACAAACAATTCACCTTGCTCATTAAACTCGCAAAAAGATTCAGCAATAGAGGCTTGACTGTTTCTAATGGATTTAATTTCGGTTCCTGTTAAAACTATTCCAGCAGTATATTTATCTAAAATTTCATATTGAAATTTAGCCTTTTTGTTAAGTATGTTTATCTTTTTTTGCATTGATGCAAAGCTAATAAATTAGAAGTTAAAGTAATTATAATTGTTTAGTCATTTTATACATGCCTCTTAAATTAGGATGTATTAAATCAAAATCTAACGCGTAGGCTTCGGTAATTGTAAAGCCCATTTTTTTATAAAACTGTAACGCTTGTGTTTGTGTGTCCATAGCTTCTAGCCAAATGGTTTTAGATAGGTTTTGTTTAGCTATAGTTATTGCTAAAGTCATAACCTTTTTACCCAAACCTTGTCCTTGATAATCTTGGTCTAAATATAGCCTATGCAGCTTAGTCGTTTTTTTATTGGGTTGATGTACTAATCTTAGGATGCCAGTAATCGTATTATTAAATGTAATAAAATAGTAATCAGAATGCGCTTGTTGTAATTCTTCTTTTAAATTATTTTTATTGTATTGACTGTTAATGTACCAATTACAATCCTGATTTACCCAAAGCTGTTGGTAAGCCGGAGGATAAATGCGTTGCATTAATTGTAATAATGTATTTTGCTTAGCTATTGTAATAGGTTGTAATGCAATCATGTTTACTTTACATCAATAACTTTATCGGTTATTTGACCATTAGAGATAGTGACTATAAATAATTTACTATTTATGGTTTCGTCTATGTCTTGATATTTTTCTTTATTTAAAATAGCATTTACAAAACTTGGTGTTGTGTTACTGTGTCCAACAATTAAAACAGATTGTCCTTTAGTAGATTTTAAAAAGTTATCGTAATCAGTTTGTTTGGCACTGTATAGAATTACAGGTAGCTTTTTATGATTAGCAGTAGGAAAGGCTGTAGATAGTGTACGTTTATAATTTGTGCTGTAAATAGCATCTAAATTTTGATTTTTAAAATAGCGTTTCCATTTTCTTGCACGACGTTTTCCTTTTTTTATTAACTCTGGATTATGGTTAGACGTATCGCTTTTATTTTTTTCGGCATGTCTAATAAAATAATAAGTCGTTGTTGAGGTTGTAAACTCTTGCTCTTGCGCTTTTATTGAGACAGAAATAAAAACGATTAATACAAATAATATATGTTTTTTCATAAATAATAATTAAGCTAACTCTAAAGCTATTTTGATCATATCTTTAAAGGTGGTTTCCCGTTCTATACTAGTCGTTTTTTCTCCAGTAACTAACGAGTCTGATATTGTGCAAATGGTTAACGCATTAACATTGTGCTTTGCAGCAACAGTATATAATCCTGCAGTTTCCATCTCTACGCAAAGTACACCAAATTTACTCCATTTTTTATAGGCCTCAAAATCGTCTGCATAAAACTCGTCAGAAGTAAAAACATTTCCAGCTTTTATAGCAATATTTTTAGTTTTGGCAGTCTCTACTGCTTTTTGAAATAATTCAAAGCTTGCAGTAGGCGCATAGTCTGCACCACCAAACCTAAGTTCGTTAACACCAGAATTTGAAGAAGCAGCCATAGCCAAAACTACGTCTCTAATTTTTATGTGTTTTTGGTATGATCCAGCACTACCAACACGTATCAAGTTTTTTACACCAAATTGTGTGATTAACTCGTGTGCATAGATAGAAATACTGGGTACACCCATTCCTGTTCCCATCACAGAGATTGGTTTACCTTGATACGTCCCAGTATAACCCAACATGCCTCTAACGTGATTAAAACAAACCGGATTGTCAAAAAATGTTTCGGCAATCCATTTGGCACGTAATGGGTCACCAGGTAATAATATAGTTTCTGCAACATCGCCTTTTTGGGCTCCAATATGTATGCTCATAGTTTTTTATTTGAAAATGAAATGATTACTGTAGAACTTAATAGCTTTTTCTCCGGAAGGTTTGCCTGTCACTATAGCTATTCCGTTTGAGGTTCCGATGCGATCTACACCAAGATTAATGTATTGTAAAGCGGTTTTAGTATCTCTAATTCCACCAGAAGCTTTAATTTTAGTATCAGTATTTTTAATAGCTTCTTTCATTAATTTTACATGATGTACAGTTGCACCTGCTGTACCAAATCCAGTGGACGTTTTAATAAAATCTGCACCAGCTTTTATTGCTAATTGACTTGCTTTTGTAACTTCTTGATCTGTTAAATAACAGGTTTCTAAAATGACTTTTAAGACTTGATTAGGTAACAGGTCTTTTACTGCTTTAATGTCATTATAAACAGCGTCAAATGCTTCGCTTTTAAGTAAGCCTATGTTTATAACCATGTCAATTTCGTCTGCACCATCTTTAATAGCTTGTTTGGTTTCTTCAACTTTAGCTTTAGTACTCATAGCTCCTAACGGAAATCCAATGACACTACAGACTTTTGTATTACTATTTTTGATTTCGGCTTTAGCCAAAGCGACATAACTACTATTAACACAAACAGAAAAAAAATCGTGTTTTACAGCTTCTTCGCATAATTTAATGATATCAAACTTTGTAGCAGTAGCCTTTAATAAAGTATGATCTATGTATTTATTTAGGATATTCATTGGTGTAAAAATTAGTACATAAAGTTACGAGTTTTAATGATAGAATGAATTCATGTTGTAAAATCACCTAATAAACTTTTTTTACAATGATAATGGTCAGTTTTTACTTTTTTCTTTCATTAAAAATTAATTTATCAAATGACTTATTTATATTTAAAGAAAAAATAGATATAAATGAGCAAGTATACACTAGACAGTACACAAGACTATGATTTAATATGTGTTGGAGGCGGAATAATGAGTGCTACATTAGCATTAATGACTAAAATCTTAAAACCAGATTTAAAAGTGTTAATTGTCGAGCGTTTAAACGAGGTTGCTCAAGAAAGTTCTGCAGCTTGGAATAATGCAGGAACAGGACATTCTGCTTTATGCGAATTAAATTATTGTCCTGAAAAAGAAGGTCAAGTTATTATTGAAAAAGCAATTAAAATATGTCAACAGTTTGAAGAGTCAAAACAGTTTTGGAGCTATTTGGCAGATCAAGGTTTGTTGACTAATCCAAATAATTTTATAGCTGCTGTACCACACCATAGTTGGGTGTTAGGAAAAGAAAACGCTAGGTATTTAGAACAACGTTATAATACCATGAAACATCATTTTATGTTTGATACCATTCAGTTTACTAAAGACAAAAGTAAAATGAAAGAGTGGTTTCCTTTAATCATGGATAATAGAGAAGAAGATGAAGTGATGGCTGCTTCAAGAATAGATAGAGGTACAGAGGTTAATTATGGTGCTTTAACAAAAACTTTATTTAATATTTTAGAAACTAAATATAATACTCCTGTACATTGTAACATGGAGGTTAAAGATATAGACCCAAGTCCTGATATTGACTGGACCGTTGAGGTTGAAAATTTAGAAACTAATGAAAAATTTAACTTAGAGTCTAAACATGTGTTTATTGGAGCAGGTGGCGGAAGCTTGTTATTGTTACAAAAGGTAGAAATTGAAGAGAAAGAAGGTTATGGTGGTTTCCCTATAAGTGGAGAGTGGTTAGTTTGTAAAAATGAAGCCATTATTAACCAACACAATGCTAAAGTCTATAGTAAAGCAGGACTTGGTGATCCACCAATGTCAACACCACATTTAGATACTAGATATATTAATGGAAAACGCGAATTACTATTTGGACCATTTGCTGGTTTTAGTCCTAAGTTTTTAAAGGAAGGGTCTAATTTTGATTTATTAAAATCGGTTAAATTTGATAATATTTCTCCATTATTAGGTGCTTTTTGGCACAATTTACCATTAACTAAATATTTGATTGAACAAGTAACGTCGTCTCATGAAGACCGTATGGACGCTTTAAGAAAATTTGTTAAGGATGCCAAAAGTGATGATTGGGAGTTGTTAGTTGCTGGACAACGTGTACAAATTATTAAAAAAGACGAATATGAAGGTGGTGTTTTACAGTTTGGGACCGAAGTTGTTAGTAGCAAAGACGGAAGTATCACTTGTTTACTAGGAGCCTCACCAGGAGCATCTACAGCGACTTCAGTAATGTTGCAAGTTTTACAGCAGGCTTTTCCGGAAATACTTAATTCTGACCAAGGACAAGCTATAATGAAACAAATGATTCCGTTTTGGAATACTGAGGTTACTGAAAGCTTGTTTAAAGAGCAATTAGCAAAAAGTAAAAAGTCATTACAACTCTAATCATTAAAATAACGGACTTGCTTTATGTAAAGGTCTCTATTTTCGCCATCTAATTTAAACTCGATATCCAATCCAAACTCTAAATACTTTTGTTTTGATTTATATACGTTGTAATAATAATGTTTTTTGATTTTTTCTAATTGTTCAGAAAGGTTAATTATTTCGGTTTCTGACATTACTAAATTTCCATTATTTAGATTTGAATGAGAAATGATTTCGACTATACGTTTTTCATTATATAGTTTAGATGATGATCCAGAGTAACATATTATCTGATCACAGGTTACACCAGCTTCAGGTTGTACAACACTGGCTTCGCCTACTTGTACATTTATAATATTACCTAAATAATTTTTTCTGTAAAGATTTTTAGTAATCGCAACACCATTGGCTTTCTCGTTAGGGAAGGAGCGATGTACCAAAACTCCCATTGCAATACTGTTTTGGTCTATATTAAAGTAATCGCGTTCTAAAAAAGCACGTTGGTACCATAAGCTGGACCATACTTTTTAATAGCTTTTTCAATGGTTTTCTTTTTATGGTCTACAATTCCTGTTTTAGAGTCATATAAACCTGCACCAGAAAAACCAACAATATCTTCTGCATTTGTTGAGCTTCTAAAACGTAGTCTAGTATGACTGCCTAAACTTTTTATTTTAGCATTAACGCTGCTAATTAAATTGGATGCTATTGGTGTGTTTTTTATTCTTTTTTGGATTACTTTTAATTGTTTTTCTAAAACAGTTTTATCTTGATTAATTTTATAATCATAAACCATTTGTTTAACTAAAGTATCTGCTCCAGAGGTTTTTAAGTGTGCTTCATAAAAGTAAAAAGGGATAGCAAAAGCAGATTCAGGGATTTTAAACTTTTCTTTTTTAGCTAAATCATATAAAACTCCAAAATTGGCAGCTTTTCCACCTACGGTATTTATTGATTTTTGGTTTAAATTGTCAATATCAATTAGTGTTTTTATAGAGGTGTTTTTTGTTAAGAATAGCGTTTCCTTTTTTCTTTTTTAGTTTTTCTAATAAATTGAGTTTTGGTAATAGTTTTGATATAAAAAGTATCTAAAGTTACTTCAAAAGACACATATTGATTGTCATATTGTTTTAAAATTTTAGACTGCATTGCTTTTGTATAAGCCGCAATAGGTATTTGTCTGTTTTTTCCTAAAACAGAAATGTGACTTAATGGTGTCTGTAATATGGTTGTAATAACACCTGCTGTTATGGGAAGTTCTAATATTGGTTGGTTAATTACTATAATATCGTTTTTAGAGATGTTTTGTTTAGCTAGGTTAGTTGCATCAACAAATTTTAAACAGCCATAACTTTTTTGAGTACTTACAGCTTGGTAGGTTTGGTCACCATATAAATCTGAAGCCGATAATGTAGGGATTTGAATCGCTGATTTGAATTGTTCTAATCTTGCGGTATTTAAAAAGAAATTAAAGTTTTTAAAATAAGTTGCTTTTTTAACTGCATTATAAAAAGCTTTTATATCGTCTATCTGCATATCATCTATAGGAGACAATTCTAAGCTATAAGCGTCATTGGCTAGATAGTGATTAATGTTTCCTAATAAAAAGCGTTTGTCTTTATGTTTAGCTTTATAATTAGTGTTATTAAACTGTTGTAAAGATTGAGGAATGTTGAGGTAACCACTACAAAATCTAAAGTGGTATTTATACACTTTACTATTTATAAAGTATAACTGTTTTGATTTAATATCATAGACGACCTTTAAAGCATCTACACGACCGTATTTTTTTGTAACAGGAGCTGTTTTAAGACTGTTAAAATCTGATTCTGTTTTTAAAGTGTTTTTAAATTTTACTTGACAATAGACTATATTGGTTAGAATTAAAAAAAGGATTAAAAATTGGTTTTTAAACTTTGTAGTATGCAAGTCAAATGGTTTTTTGTTAAGCGGTTACAATATAGAACAAAAAAAGCAACACGCCACTTATGTAAAAGTATTGTGTTGCTTTTTCAACTAACCAACCATTATCAAAACGTGTTGATATTTAGTTTATTTTGTGTTAACAGAACTTTATGATTGTATGTCTTCTGTCACTAAATCGCCTTGATTACGAAAAACTAGTTGTCCATCAAACTCATCTAACAAAATGATACTTTCTGTACTAACTTGACCAGATAAAATCTCTTTACTTAGTTGGTTTAGTACTTCCTTTTGAATTACTCGCTTTACAGGTCTTGCTCCATATTCTGGATTAAAGCCTTTATTGGCAAGATAGGTTATTGCTTGTGGAGTGGCATCAAATGTAATCCCTTGTTTAGCAATCATTTTAGTGATTCCTTTTAATTGTAATCCAACAATCTCAGTAATATTATCTTGTGTTAAAGGTGTAAACATTATAATATCGTCTATTCTGTTTAAAAACTCAGGTCTAACCGTTTGCTTTAATAGTGCTAAAACATCAACCTTTGCGCCTTCAATTGCTGTGTCCACATCTTTAACAGTATCAAAACGCTCTTGTATTATTTGGCTTCCCATGTTTGAAGTCATAATAATTATTGTGTTTTTAAAATCTGCAATACGACCTTTATTATCTGTTAAATGCCCTTCGTCTAATACTTGTAACAAAATATTAAAAGTATCAGGATGTGCTTTTTCAATTTCATCTAAAAGTACCACAGAATATGGTTTACGTCTAACAGCTTCGGTTAATTGTCCGCCTTCATCATAACCAACATATCCTGGAGGTGCACCAACTAATCTGCTAACCGCATGACGTTCTTGATATTCACTCATATCAATTCTAGTCATTGCACCTTCATCATCAAAAAGGTATTCTGCTAAAGCTTTTGCTAACTCGGTTTTACCAACACCAGTAGTTCCTAAAAACAAGAAGGTGCCAATAGGTTTGTCTGGATTTTGTAATCCAGCACGACTACGTCTTACAGCATCACTAACAGCAGTTATAGCTTCGTTTTGACCAACAACACGTTTATGTAATTCGTCTTCAAGTTTAAGTAATTTTTCACGATCACTTTGAAGCATTTTTGTAACAGGTATACCTGTCCAACGGGCTACAATTTCTGCTATATCCTCATAGGTTACTTCTTCTTTTATTAAAGAATTTTCAGACTGGTTGTCTTGTAAATCCTTTTGTAAAAGCTCTAATTGCTCTTGCGCTTCTTTTATTTTACCATAACGTAACTCGGCTACCTTACCATAATCACCATCACGTTCTGCTTTTTCAGCTTCAAGCTTAAAGTTTTCAATATCTTGTTTTGTGTTTTGGATGTTATCAACGACTTCTTTTTCACTTTTCCATTTGGCATTAATTTCGTTTCGTTCTTCTTTGAGATTTGCTAAATCGTTTCTTAAAGATTTTAATTTAACTTCATCCTTTTCACGTTTGATAGCTTCAATTTCAATCTCCAATTGCATGATTTTTCTATCTAAAACATCTAATTCTTCTGGTTTAGAATTAATTTCCATGCGCATTTTAGAGGCAGCCTCGTCCATTAAATCAATTGCTTTATCTGGTAAAAAACGATTGGTTATATAACGTTGAGATAGCTCGACAGCACCAATAATGGCATCATCTTTAATGCGTACCTTGTGATGTGCTTCATATTTTTCTTTAATACCTCTTAGTATTGAAATAGCACTTTCTGTATCAGGCTCGTCAACCATTACTTTCTGGAAACGACGCTCTAAAGCCTTGTCTTTTTCAAAGTATTTTTGATACTCATCTAAAGTAGTAGCTCCAATTGCACGAAGTTCTCCACGTGCTAAAGCAGGTTTTAAAATATTAGCAGCATCCATTGCACCTTGACCACCTCCAGCACCAACAAGGGTGTGGATTTCGTCAATAAATAATACTATATCACCTTCACTTTCCGTAACTTCTTTGATTACAGCTTTTAGACGCTCTTCAAATTCGCCTTTAAATTTTGCACCCGCAATAAGTGCTCCCATATCTAAAGCAAAAATTTGTTTGTCGACTAAATTTTCTGGAACATCACCATCAACAATTCTATGAGCTAAACCTTCAGCAATTGCAGTTTTACCAGTTCCAGGTTCACCAACTAAAATAGGGTTGTTTTTGGTACGTCTGGATAGGATTTGAAGGATTCTTCTAATTTCTTCATCACGTCCAATAACAGGATCAAGTTTACCGTCTCTTGCTAATTGGTTGAGGTTTTTTGCGTATTTATTAAGCGAGTTGTAAGTTTCTTCTTGGCTTTGTGAGGTCACACGATCTCCTTTTCTTAGCTCGTCAATAGCTGCTTTTAAACCTTTTTCTGTTACGCTTTGGTCTTTAAGCATTTGTGCTATTTTGCTATTTGATTTAAAAATAGCTAATATAAAATGCTCTACAGAAACGTAATCATCGTTCATAGATTTGGCTATGATTGAAGCTTCATTTAAAGTTTTATTGGCCTCTCTGGATAGCATTAAATCTGCACCTGTAACTTTAGCAAAACTTTCTAATTGTTTGTCTAAAGCTAGTTCTAGTACAGGAATGTTTACATTCAATTTTTTTAAAATGAATGGTAATACGTTTTCATCAACTTCAAAAATGGCTTTAAAAAAGTGTTCGTTTTCTATTTGTTGATGACCATAACTTTGTGCAATCTGTTGCGCACGTTGTATGGCTTCTTGCGATTTGATTGTATAATTATTTGGATTCATATATTAGTTTTTGTGTTTCCGCGTAAGCGAAAACTGTTGTGTTTAAATTTGTTAACGCTAAGTATATTTCAAACACCTTACCAATTGTATTTGTAAGACAAAATGTCTGTATAGCATTGGTTTTAAGTGACTTTTTGTCGTTTGGCTTAGGGTTTTATTAAAATAAAGCTTATATTTATTAATGTTAACCTCACTTGACCTAACTAGTTTAATAATAAAATTATTTTGCTTTTATTTGTGATGTTAATTCTCCTAAAATGATAGTTGATTAATCTATTATGTATTAGTCAATAGTTGCCCTTAGTTTAAATTGTGATTTTTTACGGTTTGAACAGCTATAAATCAATATCATGTTAGCCTAACAATGAACACACTTAAACAAAAAACCAACCGAAGATTTATAATCTTTGCCACTACTTTTATAATAGTATTTCTATCTCTCTTTTATATTTTAAAAAGGCATGTTTTAGTGCAAAATAATGATGCTTATTTGATAAATAAATCTGGTAAACAAAGAATGTTAGGTCAGCGTTTAGCCAAATTAATTTTTTTAACACATTATGACAAAAATGTTTTACCTATAACTACAATAAGTGATTCAGTTAATCATCTTACAAAAGAGCTTAAAGAGACTCAATTATTTTTGTTTAACGATTACAAAAAGACAGGAAACTCTTTAAAATTAGACTCATTGTTTAAGGTTGCCAATGATAACTTAGAATTGCTGATTAAAGATAGTGAAAACCTTGTTAAAACAAAGATTTTAGAGCTAGATAATATTACTAGTTTTAGAGTAACTGAGTTAAGTTATTTATTTGTTATGGATGCTATTGTCAATGAGTATCAAAAACAAGCAGAATCTAATTTATATAAAATAGAATCTAGTTTTTATATTATTTTTGGTTTATGCGCAGTAATAATAATTGTTGGTTTTTTCTCTTTATGGTTTCCTAATATACGACTGTTGTTGGCTAAAAATAAAGATTTAGAAATTAGTAACACGCGTTTAAAAAACACACAAGCTTTAGTTGATAAAAACTTAGAAGAATTAGGTCAACTAAGATTAGATCTTGAGCAGAAAGAATATTATAATCAAATTTTTATTTCTCAAGCAGCTCCTTCTTTAGCGATGTTAGATAAGGACATGAAATATATAGCTGTTTCTGAAAAATGGAAAAAAACATATAATAAAGAAGGAGAAGAATTTATAGGTAAGTCGCATTACGATATTTTTCCTGAAATAGGAGAAGAATGGAAAATACAGCATCAAAAATGTTTAAATGGTTATATTGATACTTGTGATGAAGCCCCTTTTGTGAGGGCAGATGGAACAATACAATGGATATTTTGGGACGTTAGACCTTGGTATTTATCTGATGGGACCGTTGGAGGTTTGCTAATGTATACTGGAGATGTTACCAATCATAAAAAACAACGCGAAGAAAAACAAAAGGTAGAACAAATTTTAAAAAGCACAAATGAAGTTGCTAAAATTGGTACTTGGGAATTAGATATAAAATCCGACAAACTAACCTTTAGTGCGATGTCTAAAAAAATTCTCAAAATTAAAAGTGATAAACAGTTGTATGGAAACAACAGCTTGTTTTTATATAAAAATGGAACTAGTCGTAAAAAAATAATAAAAGCCATACAAACCATAAAAAAGACAGGACAACCATTTGATTTAGAGTTGGAAGTGGTTAGTCCTGATGGTGATCATATTTGGGTTAGAGATATTGGTAAAGCGGAATTTGTAGACGGAGAATGTGTTAGAGTATTTGGAGTGGTTCAAGACATTACCTATCTAAAGCAAGCTGAAAGTAAACTGCTTAAACAAAATGAACTTTTAAATTTTGCTGAACAAATTAATAATATTGGTCATTGGGTTTTAGATGCTAAAACAGATGAAATAACTTGGTCTTCAAGTATGTACGATGTTTTAGGAGTAGATAAAGAGGTTAAAATAGATAAAAATACGTTATTAGAAATGACTCATCCTGATGATGTCGATCTGTTAATAAATCATATGAAGCTAACAATGACTAACAGGTGCTTTGATGGAGAGCTTGTACATCGTATAATGGTTTCAGATGGATCAATTAAAACAGTTAGTGTATTAGGAAAAGTAATTAAAGATAATAATGATGAAATTTGTGAAATTATAGGTACTTGCCAAGATATTACCAAACAACGTATGGCTGAAATTAAATTTAGAGGATTACTTGAGTCTGCTCCAGATGCCATGGTCATTTTAAATGCTAATAAGAAAATACATTTAATAAATAAGCAAGCCGAAAAAATGTTTGGTTATACCTCTACTGAATTGTTAGATGAAAAAATTGAAATTTTAATACCAAAACGTATTGTTGAAAATTTTAAAACCTACAAGGATAATTACTTTGAGGATCCAAAATCCATAGGTATGGGTGAAAATAAAGAACTAATAGGTGTAAATAAAAAAGGGGAAGAGTTTACTGTTCAAGTTAGTTTAAGTCCAGTTGAGACAGAAGATGGGTTGCTAGTTTCTGCAGCCATTAGAGATGTTTCTAAACAAAAAGAAGATAAACAAAAAATAGTAAATGCCAATATCAATCTAGAACATTTAGCGGATAAATTAATTGCACAAAATATACAATTAGCAGATTTTGCTCAAATAACATCTCATAATTTAAGAGCTCCTGTAAGTAACTTAAATTCGTTATTAGACATGTATGATTTGTCTATAGGTCAATTAGAAAAGGAAGAAGTTATACATAATTTTAAAAAGGTAACCAGCCATTTAACCCTTACTTTGAACACGTTAATACAAGCGTTAAAAGTTAAAAATGATAAAGTAAGCCAGTCCAATGTGTTTTTTGATGAGACTTTATATAAAACAAAAGAGTTGTTGGCTGCTCAAATTATTAAGACTAAAGCCAACATTACCTTCGATTTTTCAGAAATAAATAAAATTTCCTATAATAAGATTTATTTTGAAAGTATTTTTCTTAATTTAGTTGAAAATGCACTGAAGTATAGGTCCCAAACCCGAACACCTGAAATTCATGTATGGACAACTAAAGTTGATGGAAAGGCAGTATTACACATCCAAGATAATGGATTAGGTATAGACCTTAACAGACACAGAGATAAATTATTTGGTCTGCATAAAGTTTTTCATAGACATCCTGAAGCAAAAGGAGTAGGTTTGTTTATGACTAAATTGCACGTAGAAGCGTTAGGTGGTAATATTACTGCTAAAAGTGTTGTTAATGAAGGATCAACCTTCATCATTAATTTTAATAAATAAAAATGAAAAGTGATTTAAATATTTGTATTGTTGATGATGACGAAATCTACAAATTTACAGTAGTAAAAATCTTGAAATCTATAGGTTATGACAAAAACATTATGGCATTTTCTGATGGAGATGAGGCATTTGACTTTATAGCTAATAATCTTGATGCTATTGAAACATTACCAGATGTAATTTTGCTAGATATTAATATGCCAATCATGGATGGATTTCAATTTATGGACGAGTTTGTGAAAATTAATCCAAAAGTTGGTAAAAAAATAATAATTTATATGGTATCTTCTTCTGTTGATGCTAAAGATGTGAAAAAAGCTGCAAGTATTTCTGAAATTTCCGACTATATAATCAAGCCAATCAAACGAGGAGAACTTCAAAATATTTTAGAAGGTTTAAATAAGGAAATTAGGATATAGTTTATACGGTTTCCTGTAGTATCTTCGTTAAAAATTGGTATAATTAAAACTAAAAAAAGAAATACAAATGGGAATTTTTAATAAATTATTTGGAAGCGATGCTCCACCAAAAGAAAAAAGGTGTTACCATGGATACCTTTAACCTCTGTTGAAACATTAGATTCTATTGTTCAAAAATCAAAAACCAAAACTCAAGTTATATTTAAGCATTCTACAAGATGCGGTATAAGTAGTATGGTTATGAATCAATTTATTGCAATGTATGACTTAGATTTAAATATAGATTTGTATTATTTAGATCTACTAAACTATAGAGAGGTGTCTAATGAGACGGGTTACAAATTTCAAGTCATGCATCAATCACCACAATTAATTATTGTAAAAAATGGTGTTGCTGTTGCACATGCTAGTCATGGTCAAATAAATGAAATTAATCTTAACCAATTTGATTAATCATAATGAAGTCAAAATTGTTTTTTATTTTAATACTATTTTCTTTTTTAGTTGTGAAACTGAAAAAAAGATGACCATGTGCCTTCTAATAACTGGAAAACCATGCAGTGGAATACAGCATTATCGGATTCGTTATTATCAGGTTCAAGTTATCTATCCGTGTATTCTCAAATTTATAGTGTTACGGAGCATAAAAAACATGATTTAACCGCAACTGTAAGTATAAGAAATATTAATACCTCTGATACTATTTTTATAAACAAAGCAGACTTTTATGATACCAAGGGCCAGTTGATTAAATCGTATTTTACAAAACCAATTTTTGTAAAACCAATGCAAACTATAGAGATTGTTATAAATGAAACAGATAGTGAAGGTGGAACTGGAGCTAACTTTTTATTTGATTGGTCCATACCGCAAAATGCAAATCCACCTTATTTTGAAGGTGTTATGATTACAACCTACGGACAGCAAGGTTTGTCTTTTACGACCCAAGGTGTAACTTTAAAAAAATAACGTTTATAATTTATGAAAGAAATTTTGACCTCTTTCCTGTTTTTATTTGCAGTGATAGACCCTCTAGGTTCTATACCTGTATACTTAGAAGCGACTAAAAATTTTGATAAAAAATATAAAAAACGTGTAGCTGTTAGAGCTAGTTTTGTGGCTTTTTTAGTCTTATTATTTTTTATAGTTATTGGTCAATTAATTTTAGAAGGAATGAATGTCACGTTAGATGCGTTTCAAATTTCTGGAGGTGTAATATTATTTTTATTTGCTTTAACTATGATTTTTGGTGAAGGAAAACCTGAAACTGAAAAACATGGGATTAAAGATTATAAACACGTTACTATTTTTCCTGTGGCAATCCCTTCTATAGCTTCGCCAGGAGCTATAATGGCTGTGGTATTACTAACCGATAATCACATATATACAATTCAACAACAATTGTTAACCACATTATTAGTCTTCTTAGTCGTTGGTTTAACAGGTCTTTTATTGTTAGCAGCTAACAAAGTTCAAGATAAGATAGGAGAGTATGGTATTACCGTAATAAGTAAAATTATGGGATTAATATTGGCATCTTACGCTGTACAAAGTATTTTAAGTGGGTTAAAAGATTTTTTTGCATAACTTATGAAGTTATTAGTTACTTGTTTACTTTGGATTGTAGTTACAGTAAGTTATGCTCAAACACAACCAGATAAGATGCAAGAATTAATTGCTAAATTAGAAATTGGAGAAGTCCAAAAAACAGATTTAAAATTTAAGTTAGAGCATTTAAAAACAAGAGGTTTAGAAAATTATTCAAAGCAAATTAAACAGTTGGAAAATAAGCTAACTGACAGTGTTATTTCTAATAAAATAAAAATAGGATTTCAAAACTATTTCAGTGAATCTGATATTGATAAATTATACAAACAAATTAATCCTGATACTATAGATGGATTTTATGATTCTGAGAGCTTGAATAAAAGCATATCTGCTGAGTTTATTTCTATTAATAAAGCAATTTCAAAATTGACTGATGCTGTTTCAGCTGATAATTATTATACATCTTCAACTATATTTACTACAATTCCGGTTGATAGGGAAGATGGATTTTATGCTTTAATTGATTATAAATATAATTCAAATAATACCGATGTTAAATTAGAAGATAATCCAACTATACTTATATCTGATATTTTAAATGTAAGTAAAGTTTTTTCTGATTATGGATCTATTCAACCAGAAATAGCAATATCATTAACAGAAGAAGGTACTCGTAAACTATATATATTAACAGGCAATAATATAGGTAAACCTATAGCTATTGTTATTAATAAACAAATTGTGTCTTTGCCAATAGTTAATAGTGTAATTAAAGAAGGACATGTTAGTATAAGTAATGCTTTTTCAGAAAAAGATATAGATAGTATGATATATATATTAAAAGGGGATTAATAATTCTACCTAAAAATTATAACAAAAAACCCTCAAATTGCTTTGAGAGTTTTTTGTTTCAAACATTATATTTTAACCTCTAAAACGGTATTCTGATATGATATCTTTAAGTTTATATTTTAGATCTTCACCAGTATCATAAACCATTTGCTCGTTACTTGGAAAAAGCACTTGTTTGTTTCTTAGTAATTGTAAGTCTTCAGTATTTAAAGCTCTTCGGTCCCCTTTTACAGTTCCAAAAGTATTTTCAAAAATAAATTGACTATCAATATTAAAATTGTCTAATATTTGATTTTGTTTTAAATCAGTATACACAACTTTAGCAATAACTTGTGTTGATTTTAATTGGTTTACTTCAAAAAATCTAGCTTTTATATTAACTATTTTATCTTGTTTAATATCGTTACCTAAACTATCTTTGGCTACGTTTCCGTTGTCATCTAAAACATATTCCCAACCATCAACTATGTTTTTTTGACGCAATAATTGTCTTTCAGTTATATGTTCTGGAGATATATTTATGTGTTGTAATTGCAAATCCATAGCATAATCATACTCTAAATTGTAATTAGCGTTAGCGTGATAAGTTGTCCAAAATTGATCAAGCCCATACGTATCAAAATTTAATAAATCAGCTTCTAAACGTTGTGGTAAAATTTGACGAGTTTGATTTTGTATAGTAACTAAAACAAAATCAGTTCCTTTAAAATGTGCCTCATTCATTAACTCTCTAACATTTTTATAGTTAGGATTAATAGCTTCAATAGACTGTAACAACTCATAAGCATCACGATTGTAAAACTTATCATGTGTTGTCATTAATTGTTTTGCTTGCGTGTATTTGTATTCTGATACTTTAGTTCTATAATTAATAATTTCATTACTATAGTCATTAAAATCAAGTTCTAAATTTTGACCAGCAATTTGTAATGGTAAAACACGTTTAACAGCATTTTGACGACTATCTAAATCTAAATAAATATTATATATGGTTTCATATAACTCTGGATTACCATCTTTAGCTAAATGGTTTAAGTTAGTATGATCTTCATCCACAACTTTATAGTATGCATCTTGTAACATCATTACATAGCTTTGCTTACGCTTTTTGTCTTTGTTGTTTTCTAGTTTTTTTAAAGCATTGCTAATAGCTAGATCATAATCACAAGATTGCAATTGTTTTTCAATTTGTTTTCTTCCAACGCAAGATGTTAGCACTAGAAGAAGTACTGTAATAAGAGTAAAATTTTTCATCTTTTTTGGATTTAATTGGTTTCTATGTTAATAGAAATCCAAATTGCGTGCCAAACCTAAAAAAGAAACCCTTAAATAATTAAATTTAAGGGTTAAGTGTTTGAAATATAGTGTGTTGTTATTTTGTTTTTTTAGGTTCAAAAACAGGTAATAACTTTGTTTTAACTTCTCCAAAACCAATTCTGGTACCATCTTTTTCACAATAACCTCTCATAATAACAGTATCGTTGTCATTTATAAATTTACGTTCAGACCCATCTTGCATTTTTACAGGTTTTTCACCTCTCCAAGATAACTCTAACATAGACCCATAACTATCAGGTGTTGGTCCAGATATTGTACCACTTCCCATCATGTCTCCAGAATTAACAGGACAACCATTAATAGTATGGTGTGCTAATTGTTGTGACATACTCCAATACATATGTTTAAAATTAGATCGTGTAACAACCGTTTCTTTAGCTTTTTCTGGTTGTATAGCAACTTCTAAATTAATATCGTAATTCTTTTTAGCAGATTGTTGTAAGTATGGTAATTGCTTTTTTAAAGGCTTTGGGTTGTCTGCTTTAAATGGTTGTAACGCATCTAAGGTTACAATCCAAGGAGAAATTGAAGAGGCAAAGTTTTTTGCCAAAAATGGTCCTAATGGCACATATTCCCATTTTTGTATATCACGTGCTGACCAGTCATTAAATAACACTAGACCAAAAATATATTCTTCAGCTTCATTTACAGGTATTGGTTCTCCTAAATCATTAGCATCAGTAGTAATAAAAGCCATTTCTAACTCAAAGTCTACTAATTTACTTGGACCAAAAACTGGGTCTGTTGCTCCAGCAGGTAAAGTTTGACCTTGTGGTCTGTGTACTGGTATTCCAGAAGGAATAATAGAGCTACTTCTACCATGATATCCAACAGGTATATGTAACCAGTTTGGTAATAAAGCATTATCAGGATCTCTAAACATCGTACCTACATTGGTAGCATGCTCTATACTAGAGTAAAAATCTGTGTAATCACCAATTTGAACAGGTAATTGCATTTCAATTTCATCTAATCTAAATAATACAACTTCTTTGTTTTTTACATTATCCTTTAAAGATGTGTTATCTGCATCAAATATTTCGGCAATTCTATTTCTTACTAAACGCCAAGTTTTACGACCATCTGCGATAAAATCGTTTAAGGTATCTTGTAAAAAAATATCATCTGTTAATGGGATTCCTTCAAAATAACCTAATTGGTGTAAAGCGCCTAAATCTATTGCAGTATCACCAATTCTTGTTCCTATAGTAATAATGTCATCTCTAGTTAAGAAAACACCAAAAGGAATATTTTGAATAGGGAAATCTGAATTTTTATCGACGTGTAACCACGATTTTCTATCTGGATTATTGGCTGATAATGGCATATATATAATTGTTGATTTGTTGTTTATAAATTATAAGTAAATATATGTTTTTTCAATTATTTAAAAGGGTTATTTCTTATTTTTGATAAATATTTAACGATAAAACTATTTTCGCTTAAAGCGGAAATTAAAAACAATACAATTATGCAACGCGACGAACAAATTTTTGAATTAATTCAAGCCGAAAAAGAACGCCAATTAGATGGTATAGAACTAATTGCATCAGAAAACTTTGTCAGTGACCAAGTCATGGAAGCTGCAGGATCTGTACTAACAAACAAGTATGCCGAAGGGTATCCAGGAAAGCGTTATTATGGTGGTTGTGAAGTGGTTGACGAGGTCGAGCAAATAGCAATTGACAGAGCAAAAACTTTGTTTGGTGCAGCATATGCTAACGTGCAACCTCACTCTGGTAGTCAGGCTAATACAGCTGTCTACCATGCCTGTTTAAAACCAGGAGATAAAATATTAGGATTTGATTTATCACATGGTGGCCATTTAACTCATGGGTCTCCAGTAAATTTTTCTGGTAAATTATATAATCCAGTATTTTACGGAGTAGAGCAGGAGACAGGAGTTTTAAATTATGATAAAATTCAAGAAATTGCAACTAAAGAAAAGCCACAATTAATAATTGCTGGAGCCTCTGCTTATTCTAGAGATATAGATTTTAAACGTTTCAGAACCATAGCAGACAGTGTTGGAGCTATCTTATTAGCAGATATATCACATCCTGCAGGATTAATTGCAAAAGGAATTTTAAACGATCCAATTCCGCATTGTCATATCGTAACAACAACAACACATAAAACATTACGTGGACCAAGAGGAGGAATGATATTAATGGGTAAAGATTTTGAAAACCCATTTGGAATCAAACTTAAAAACGGAAACCTACGCATGATGTCTTCTTTATTAGATTCTGGAGTAT
This sequence comes from Olleya sp. NP1-10, assembly GCF_055804415.1. Taxonomy (NCBI): domain Bacteria; kingdom Pseudomonadati; phylum Bacteroidota; class Flavobacteriia; order Flavobacteriales; family Flavobacteriaceae; genus Olleya; species Olleya sp. NP1-10. The sequence continues at coordinate 2,281,787 of NZ_CM147840.1, forward strand.
TTCCTGGTAATCAAGGAGGACCTTTAGAGCACATCATTGCAGCAAAAGCAATTGCTTTTGGAGAAGCGTTAACTGAACCATTTATGCATTATATGTTACAAGTTAAGAAAAATGCAGCTGCTATGGCAGAAGCTTTTGTAAAGCGTGATTACAAAATTATTTCTGGTGGTACAGATAACCACATGATGCTTATTGATTTACGTAACAAAGATATTACTGGTAAAGATGCAGAAAAAGCATTGGTAAAAGCAGATATTACGGTAAACAAAAACATGGTGCCTTTTGACGATAAATCACCATTTGTAACTTCAGGAATTAGAGTAGGTACAGCTGCAATTACAACCAGAGGTTTAAAAGAAGACCAAATGGAAGTCATTGTTGGTTTAATTGATGAAGTGATTAAAAATCATGACAATGAAGGTAAATTAGACGAAATTGCTATTAAAGTAAATGCAATGATGAGTGATTTACCTTTATTTGTAGCCTAATTTTAAATTATATATTTCGCTTTCGCGGAAAAAAAGCCAGCTTTTTAGCTGGCTTTTTTGTGTTGTGGTTTTTGCTTTAATGTAATTATACAAAAAAATCTCGATTCACGTCTTCTACGTCGACGTAGTCGAACTGAGGATATGTTTTATAGTCTTAAAAATCAGTATGCTGATAAGCACCTAAATCTGGACTTGCAGTTCTATCATTACCTGAAATATCATTAGGGACTTGTGTCGCAAAAGTCGCATTACCTTGACCAATTGCAGCAGAATCTTCACCAATATTTAAATCATTATCAAAAGGATCTCTAAAATTAGGGTCGTCATTAAAAATCATGTTTTCGTAGTGTGTAGTATCTTCAAAATCATAGTTTTCACTTGTAAAAAAGTTACTGCTATCCTGAAATTGAAGTAAACAATTAGTAAACTTAAAGTTAAATACTATGGAAGCGTCTTCAATTTCATCTATTAACAACTCAGGATTGTCATTTCCGTAGATAATACAATTGCTGAAATTTGCTTCAGTTAAATCAGAAACAAAAGCTGTATTGTCTTCATCAATAACAAAATTATTAATTAACAAAGCTGGAAATTGTCTAAAACTGCTATTCCAATAATTTGCTATAGTAGAGTGTGTGACATTGTATTTTCCACCAAAAGTAGCACCAAAACTAGCTTGCCCAGCATTATTAAGGACTAAATTATCTGCTTTGATAGAGGTATTACGACCTAAAATACCAAATGTACTGATGTTATAAATTTGAGAATTAGTAATGGTTAATTTATCTGTTACCGCATCAGCATTACCATCTGACAATACTCCAACTGTAGCATTTTTAATAGTTGCATGATTTATAATGTTGTTTAAACTGCCATCAAATAGCCAAATAGTTCCCCATTGTCCAGGCACATCATTAAATAATGGTTCTAGTCTATCACCTTCAAAAATCACTTCGTTTTCTAAAAGATCTTGGTCAGTACTTAAATCTCCATTGACATTTAAAGTAGCACCTTCTGACACTAATAATCCAGAATTAGCATGAAAATGGACACGTGCTCCTGCATCTATAGTTAATGTTTCGCCTGATGGTACAGCAGCATAACCATAAATTACGTAAGGTTTCTGGTTTGTAAATGTAAGTTCTTCTGGTAGTAGTTCTCGTCCTTGTATTTCTGATTCTACAGGTTGACCATCTACGGTTAGCGTTAGGGTTTCAATAACACCAGTAGTATTGTCTTTATCAGGATATATAAAATTAGCATCTTTAATTAAAGTCACTAAATCTACATCTTGAAGGTTGGATCCAGCGTCAAAAATTATTTTGTCTGTGTATAAAAATTGGTCGTTAGTAAGTGGTGTAGTGTTAGTATTAAAAGTCGTTTCAATAAAAATAAATAAACTGTCCTTGGCTAATAATTCAACATTATTAAAGCTTTTTCCTGCTTGACCATCAAGATTTAATCGGTAACCAGAAGTTTCACCATTTTGTAGTTGTACATTAGGTATAGAGATGTCTTCATTACTATTATTGTACACTTTTAAGTTGTAGGTACTTGAGCCAATATTTGCAAAAATAGTATCTAAATATACTGTGTCTTTAGAAAAACCTAGATTTCCAGAACTAGCCTGAAACTCAAAATCCTTACGACAAGAACTGCAAAATAATATAAATCCTAAACAGCAGATAAAATATAGCGTACGCTTCATATAAATGTAATTGTAACTTTGGTTGACTAAAATATAACTTTTGAATTAATGATTTAGTATCAAAAGCCTTTAATTCTTATTAAGTTGTTCTTTTTTAAAGTCTGCTACAATTTTATTAAACACTTGACCTTTTTGTACAAAAATTTCTAGTAGTTCAAACTCTTTTTCCTTTGCTAGAAGATTATTGTTAAGTTCATTTTTAACAATAAATTCTAAAAACATAGGAATGTAGTCTTTTTCGATTGCTAAATCATTAACTAAAAAGCTGTTATTAAATAGTTTTGATTGTTCAAAAAGTGTTTCTAAATCTTCGTAAGTCATTTCAATAAAAGGAGGCGGAACGTATTTATCCTTGTTTTCAAACAGTTTAGCAATTAATCCAAAAACCTGAATAATGTCTATTCCACCAGCTACTGGTTGCTCAGAGTAGAGGTGAGGATTATTTTTTATATCCTCTAAAATTTGATTTTTTAGTTTAGATTCTACTGTTTTGATATCTGCTAATTGCTCCTTATATGGTGTTATAAGTTTGACTTCGTCTAAATTATTGTAGATTTTTTTAGCTCGATAACGACACTTTCGTGGAAATGAAAAGCTTCTAAAACTAAGGTTTGTTCCTTATAAAATATCGAACTAAATTTTAAAGTATCACCTATTTTTCCTGCTATTGAAAACGTTCCGTTGGCATCAGAAGCAGTCATGTTTTTTGAAAAAAGATTGGTAATTTTAATGTTTTCTATGGTAGCAATAGAGTCGTAAACAATACCGTTTACTGTTTGAGCAGACACAAAATAGCCAGTCAAAAGGACAAATATAATTGTATAAGTTTTCAATGTTTGGTTGGTTGATTAGCCTCAAATTTAGATTTATCATTTTATATGAAAAACTTAATTAAGAGACTTTAACAACCAATTTTTAAACTTTTAACTTTTAATATGTTAGGTTAATTTTCTAAAATTTTAACCTCAAATAATTTATCCCAACGCTTACCTGTTAAAAAGAACGTTTCAGTTTCAGGATTGTAAGCAATCCCATTTAAACAGTTTTCGTTAATAGAAAAATTAGGAATCTGTTTGGTAAGTATTGTACAGTCAATAACCGCTTCTACAGCACCATTTTTAGGGTTTATAATTGCAATTCCGTTTTTCTCCCAAATATTTGCGTACAATTTGTTGTTAGCAAATTCAATTTCATTTAATCTACCAATCTTTCCTTTTGTAGTACAAACTTGTATGTGGTCTTCTTCAACTAAAGTTTCAGGATTTAAGGACCAAATTAAGCTAGTACCATCACTTTTATAAAGTTTAGTTCCGTCGTTAGCAAATCCCCAACCTTCTTGACTTTGTCTATAATTAAAGCTGCTTTTTTCTCTAAAGTGTTAGCATCGTAAGTAAACCCTTTTCGACCTTGCCAAGTTAAATGGTAAACGGTATTGTTTAAAACTGTAATTCCTTCTCCAAAAAAGGCATCAGGTATAGCTGTTTCAGTAATAACGTCACCAGTTTTGTAATCTATTTTCCTGATCTTAGATTCGCCACGTTGTCCAGTACTTTCATATAATACACCATTATTAAACTCTAAACCTTGCGTAAAAGAAGTGTTGTCATGCGGAAAAGTATTTAAAATTTCTACTTTCAAAAATTTAGGAGCCACATCACTTAATAATGCTATGGTTTGATTAACTTCTGTCGTTTCTCCATTAAAATTTATGGTTGCTTTTAAATTATGTTCGCCTAATTTAAAGTCAGAAAGTTGTTGTTTAGCTTCAATTGTTTTTCCGTTTAACTGATACGTAACAGAAGAAACTTGGATGTTTTTAGGATTTTTTAGAGACAATTCTAGCGTTTTATTAATGCTAATTGTACCATTTTTAGCGTTAGTTGTCACTGAAAAGCTCTTTTTTTGAGCTTCAACGTCATCACCACAAGAAAAAAGTGTAGTGGCTAAAAATATGATTGTAAGGTATTTAAATGCTTTCATTTTATAAACTTATTTTGTAGCAAGTTATTTATTAAAATTCATTTTAAAAAATGATTGTAAAAAAATAAAATGTGTGTATCTTTGCACTCGGCAAGTCCTACACAACCAGCTCCTGTTGAATCCTCCAGGTCGGGAACGAAGCAAAGGTAAATGGTCGTAGCGGTGTGATGTAGGTAGCTTGCCTTTTTTGATTATTCTAAATCCTTTTATAAAAAAGAGATTTATAAACATAAAATAAAGATTTGTTAGTTAATTCTAGCAAATCTTTTTTGGTTAAAGTCGTTTTGTGCTTTCAACTTTTTTACTTTTAACTTTTAAATTTATTTACATGTCTAAAGTTGTATTAATTACAGGAGGTTCTTCTGGAATAGGAAAATCTATTGGAGAGTTTTTAACCGATAAAGGGTTTACCGTTTATGGCACCAGTCGTAATCCTTCAAACTATACCAATAGTAAGTTTAAGTTGGTTGCTTTGGATGTTAATGACACGGTAACTATTGCAAGTGCTGTAAAAACTGTAATAGAAGCAGAAGGTAAGCTGGATGTTTTGGTTAATAATGCAGGTGTTGGTATTAATGGTGCTATTGAAGAAATACCACAAGAGCAAATCCAACATAATTTTAATACTAATTTTTTTGGACCTATAAATGTTATCAAGGCAGTGTTACCACAAATGAGAACACAACAGTCTGGTTTGATTATAAATATTACATCTATTGCTGGTTATATGGGATTACCTTACAGAGGGATTTATAGTGCTAGTAAAGGAGCTTTAGAGATTGTAACAGAAGCATTACGTATGGAAACCAAAGACTTTGGTGTACAATTAACTAACATTGCTCCAGGTGATTTTGCTACAAATATTGCTGCAGGACGATATCATGCTCCAGTTTTAAAAGATTCTCCATACACTAAATATCCAAATGTTTTAAAGGATATTGATGATCATGTAGACAATAGTAGTTCACCAATTGCAGTGGCTAAAAAAGTACATCAGGTTATTAATACTAAAAAACCTAAAATACATTATAAGGTTGGTGCACCAATGCAAAAATTTTCGATAGTATTAAAGTTTTTATTACCTGATAAGATGTACGAAAAATTATTACTTAATCATTATAAATTATAATAATGAAAAGGCTTTTAGCGACCTTATGTATTGCTATAGGCTTTACTCTACCACATTTTATCACTTTTAAATACGAATGTTTTACTGACGAGCGTTGGCCATTTTTTTATGGATTTCCGTTTGTGCAAAGTACAGATGGTTCTTGGGTGTTTTCTATGTCTGGTAACCTGTTTGTTAAAGGGGTTGTTGGTAATGTGTTATTTTATAGTGTTTTTATTTACGGGTTAGTTTATCTGTTAGACACTATAAAACATAGGGTTTTTAAAATTTTTGGTAAAACAATAATTGTTGCTTTATGCGCTATGGCTTTGCTTATTATTTACTTTGAAATTTTTGTTTTTAATTGGACTTTACATTGGGATCATGATAATTTTAAAATGTATTATTACCAACATGATTTAGATTGCCAGAGGACGTTTAAGTTTTTAGACTAAAATGTTAATATCATTTGATATGATTATTTTAGATGCTAAAGTTAAATTGTAACTTTGCGTTGCGTTAAGGATGGAAGTGGCATCCTTTTTTTGCTGCCACAAATGGCAAAAAAAGATATAACGGACAGCCTGACCCTTGTGGTAACGCCCAAATAATTAAATATACACAACTTAAATATTTTTTAAATGAAATTTTTTATTGATACTGCCAATTTAGACCAGATTAAAGACGCTCAGGATATGGGTATTTTAGATGGTGTGACTACTAATCCATCTTTAATGGCTAAAGAAGGTATTACAGGTCACGATAATATTATGAAGCATTATGTTGACATTTGCAATATTGTAGATGGTGATGTTAGTGCAGAAGTAATATCTACTGACTTTGAAGGGATGGTTAAAGAAGGTGAGGCGCTTGCCGAATTACACGATCAAATTGTGGTTAAATTACCAATGATTAAAGATGGTGTTAAGGCTTGTAAATACTTTAGTGATAAAGGTATTAAAACTAATGTAACGTTAGTGTTTTCTCCTGGTCAAGCATTATTAGCTGCTAAAGCTGGTGCAACTTATGTGTCACCTTTTATTGGACGTTTGGACGACATCTCTACAGATGGTTTAAACTTAATTGCAGAAATAAGACATATTTTTGATAACTATGCTTTTGAAACAGAAATTTTAGCTGCTTCTGTACGTCATACAATGCACGTTATTGATTGTGCTAAATTAGGTGCAGATGTTATGACTGGTCCTTTAAGTTCTATTGAAGGTTTATTAAGACATCCTTTAACAGATAGTGGTTTAGCTAAGTTTTTAGAAGATTACAAAAAAGGAAACTAATTATTAGTAACAGTAGTAGTTAGTCAATTAATAATTACTGTTTTAATATATATTATAAAAAAATCCCAAGGTATTTACTTGGGATTTTTTTGTTATTGTAATTGTTGTGTTTTGTCCTCTTGGTCTGTCCTTTTCCAGATATGCTCTGAGTTTAAATAAAAACTACCTACAAAATCAAAATTGCATTGGTCTGGAGAGATGATGGATAAAAAAGGTTGTCCCTTTTTGTCTCTGTACAAATGATAGGTATCTCCAATTATTGGCTGAAAACTAAACTTAGCGTTATAGACTAAATTGTTATATTCTAGCTCATCCATCATTTTTTCGTATTCTGCTTTTAGCTCTAAATATTTAGCTTTAATTTGTTGGTTAGCTTTGTGTACGTTTTTGTTTTTCCAGGTGACGTTTTCTGTTACTTTTATAGCAGGAGCACCAACATTTGTAGCATACGGTTTTAATGAAGCGTCGTATTTTTGTGTCTCTTGATTAAAGACAATATTATCAGGTTTTTTAGTGTCTGACATCCTTTTTCTTTTTATGTAAAGATACAAAATACTAAGTAGTTATTTTTATTGAAAACCAGTTAGCCCTATTTTTAACCTAATTTTAAGAGCTGCAAGATAGCATAGAACAGCCTACTTTATGTCTAGCCCATTCTGGTCGTTTTGCAAACCATTTTTGATGTTTAGGTTGCTCTGCATAAGGTTGTTTTAAAAGGTTATATAGCTCGTCAATTAATTTGTAATCCCCTTTATTGGCATCATCAATAGCTAATTGTGCCATATAGTTGCGTAACACATATTTTGGGTTTACTTTGTTCATGTTTTCTTTTTTCGCTTTCGTGGAAATTGACTCACGTTGTAAACGGTCTGCATAACTATTAAACCATAAGTTCCATCTGTTTTTTACAGCTTCGGTTACAGATTTTATGTCGTAAAAAGACTCACGAATAATTTGTAATCCGTTAGTAGGAGTAGAGCTTTCAAAATCTGATAGGTTACGGAAAAAGATAGTCATATCTGTTTCTGTTAACTGTAAACAGTCCTCTAATTCTTGAATTAAGTTAGCATCTAGTTGTTCTTCGGATGACAATCCAATTTTACTACGCATCATTTGTAAGTATTTGATGTCTTTTTGTTCGGCATAATTAGCCAAAACAGCTTCTAAACCTTCTGCTTCTTCAATTAATGGGTATAATGCGTTTGCTAATTGGTACAAATTCCAAAGTACAATATCAGGTTGCGTGCCAAATTGATAACGCTTGTTTTGTTTGTCTGTTGTATTTGGTGTCCAACCAGGCTCATAACCTTCTAACCAACCATAAGGTCCATAATCTATGGTTAATCCTAAAATGGATAGATTATCAGTGTTCATTACACCATGTACAAATCCAACACGTTGCCAATGGATAACCATGTCTAAACTACGTGTAGCAACCTCATTAAAAAACTGAACATAGGTTTGTTTGTTTATCTCTGCTTTTGTATTTGCAGTAACAAGATGAGAAAAATGAGTGTTTATAGTGTAATCTACAAGTGTTTTTAAAGTAGGTAAATCGTTACGAGAGGCATGAATTTCAAAACTACCAAATCGTAAAAAAGTAGGAGATACTCTGGTAACGATAGCGCCTTTTTCGTAAGTAGGATTGCCATTATACATCACATCACGCAATACTTGGTCTCCAGATAAAGCTAAGCTTAAAGCACGAGTTGTTGGTACACCCAAATGGTACATAGCTTCACTACATAAATATTCTCTAACAGAACTTCTTAAAACAGCTAAACCATCTGCAGTTCTAGAATAAGGGGTTTCTCCAGCGCCTTTTAGTTGTAATTTCCAGTTTTGATTATTGTGTTCAACTTCAAATAAATTAATAGCACGTCCATCACCTAATTGTCCAGCCCAATGTCCAAATTGATGTCCACCATAACACATGGCATAAGGTTTGGTGTTTTCTAAAACAGTATTACCAGTGAAAATATTTAAAAATGCCTTTGTTTTAGCATCGTTTTCTGACAGACCTAAGCTGTCTAACATCTCAGGAGAAACGTGTACTATTTTAGGATTAGCAGTCGGTTTTGGTGTCACAAAACTATAACAGGCTTTTGAGACTTGACGTCTGCTATTGTCTGTAATTGGATCTGCAGGAAGCGAATGTATAAACGTATTTTTTAAATCAAAATGCATTAGTGTGGCTATCTTTTTTACAAAGATACACAATCAATAGTTTGGATTATTGTCTTGCTTGTACTAACCACATTGGATTGTCTTGAAATTGTTGCCAATAGTTAAGTAGTATTTCAAAGGTGGTTTTAAGTTCTGGATCGTTTCCTTTTATCTTGTCTTAATAGTATGTAACTAAATAATAACAAGTAGTAAACTCTACACAAGTATTTAACGTTTTTACTAACCAATATTACTTTTTTAATTGTTTTAGTACTTAAATAACATTATTCATGCAACACTAAAAACGGAACTGTTGTTTGATAACTAATGTTTTCAACCTTATTATGAAATAATATGTGTTGAAAGTAATTCAGGTTTTTGGCTACCATAGCAATCATATCTATATTTCTACTTTCTACAAAACACTGTACAGCAGCTTCTATTTTTGTATTAGTTAAAAAATGAAAGCTTGAACTGTAATGACTAAAAAGTCTTCTAAAAAGTCTTTATTTTGTTTTTGACCTTCGTTTAAATCTTTTTGTTTTTTGTTAATGTGTAATATTCTAACAGCAGCTTTTTGTTGTTCTAAAATATTTGATATTGGTTGTAAGGTATGACTGCCATAAAATTGTAAAAAGTCAGTAGGAAAAGCAACCTCATTCACTGTTGTGTATTTTGCTTCTTCTGGTATTACTAGTGTGTTACAATGTACTTTTGTTATAATATCACCTGTATTTGTACCTAGAATATATTTTTGTAGTCCTGATGCTCCTTTAGTACCCATAACGATTAGGTCTATTTTTTTCTTCGACGTGTTTTCTAACAGAATCAATAAAAAAATTATGGTCTGTAATGGTGTAAAATGTATGTTTTGTATTTTCAGGAAATGTTGTTACTATCTTTTTTAGCAGCTTATTAAGTTCTTTTTTTGAAGGCCTAGTATACACTTTATCAATAACATCTGGTGTACTTAAATACACATTGTCATTGGTTATGGTATCGCTTAATCTATTAACATGTAATAAGTAAAATGTACAATTAATATGCTTGTAAAAGTTTAAAGCATATTGAATGGCATTCCAAGAATTATCAGAGAAATCTGTAGGTAATAGAATAGTTTTCATTGTATTTGTTCTTATTAAAACAAATTTATAATGAAAGCTAATTTAAAAAAATGATAAAAATCATGTTTATTAAGTGTTAGTTGAAATACTAGCTTAATGCATGTTTTTTAACTTTTGGATATCTAAAATTTTGACATTACGACCTTCAATTTCAATTAAACCTTGTTTTTTAAAAGATGACATGGTTCTTATTAACGTTTCTGTAGCTATTCCGGCAACACTAGCTAAATCGTTTCTAGAAATTTTAATTGGATCTTCTGGTTTTTTATTTAATTTTTCTGCAAATTTTAAAATAGTCGACGCTGTTTTTTTGTAAACAGAGCTATATGCCATTTCTAATAATTGATTTTTTACACCAGATATATCGTCCGTTAGCAGTTGTATTAGCTCTAAAGTTACTTTGTGATTACTATTTAAAACGTCTTTAAGTGTATTTTTAGAGAGACCAACTAATGTCACATCTGTCATTGCAATTGCAGATTCTTGATACGTTATATTTTGAGTAAAAGAGGTGTAACCAAACAGATCGTCTTCCTTGTGTAACGCAGTAGTTAGTTCTTTGCCATTTTCGTCTAACTTATGGCACTTTACAACACCTTGAGTGATTAAATAAATGTAGTTAGAATTATGGCCTTCTTGATAGATTGTGTCATTTTTTTTGATGCTAAAGACCTCTCCATTGTCATCAAAAAAGTTTTTAAGATCATTTAGTGTTCTTAATTGATTATCGTCTTTTTTTATAGTCTCATTTGCTTGTCTTGAGTCTTTTAAAATGGCAGCTTTAGCCAATCGACTTTCTATAGCACTAATAATTTCATCTTCTGTAAAAGGTTTAGTAATGTAATCATCAGCACCAAGATCCATTCCTTTTCTAACATCCTGACGCTCTGTTTTTGCAGATAAAAATATAAACGGAATATATTTTGTATCATCATTTATAGACAACCCTTGTAACACTCCGTAGCCATCTAATTCAGGCATCATTATATCACATACTATAATATCTGGCAAAGTGTTTAAAGCTGTTTCTAGACCAATTTTTCCGTTTGATGCAGTCGTAACATCATAATCTGAAAGTTCTAAAAGCTCTTTAGTGTTTTCTCTTAAAATGGCATCATCTTCAATTAGTAATATGGTTTTCATTTATTTTGCAGTGTTAGGTATGGTCATTGTAAAGGTGCTTCCTTGGCCTTCAATACTAGAAAAAGTAATGTTTCCGCCAAGATTTTCAAGATGTGTTTTGGTAATATTTAAACCAATTCCGGTACCTTGATCAAGTAAAGCATTTTCGGCTCTAAAGTAACGATTAAAAATGTTTTTTGATCCTTTTCAGGAATTCCAATTCCGTTGTCAATAACTTTGAAACTGGTGTTTTCAGTATCTTGTTTAACAATAATTTCAATTGTAGTTTGTTCAGGCGAATATTTGATAGCATTGTGTACCAAATTGGATAAGGCTAGTTCGACTGTTTTTTCATCTTGGATTAACGTAATGTCGTCAATGTTTTCGGGATATAAAATTTTCTGTCCTTCTTTTAATAACATATTAGCGTTGTAGATGACTTCGTTTACAACCTTACTTAAATTAAATTGAATAAACTTATAATTAATTTTTCCGGATTCTAATTTTTCAATAGATAAAAAATCATTTAAAATATTGTTTAAATAATGGACTTTACTGGTAATAGTATCAATATGTCTGTCGCGTTTATCTTGTTGACTTTCTAACTTATATTTACTTAATAACATGGTAGAGGTTAAGATACCTGTTAAAGGTGTTTTAAACTCATGTGAAACTAAGGATAAAAACTTTGTTTTAAGGTCGTTTAATTCCTTTTCAGCTTCTAAAGCTTCTCTTAGTTGTTTGGTACGCTCTTTAACTGTTTTTTCAAGTTTGTCAGTATAATTTTTACGTTCGGTAATGTCAATTACTAAAGCCATAACGTATTTTTTTCTCCTACATTAAAAGGATTTAAACCAACTTCTACAGGAAACGTACTGCCATCTTTTCTAGAACCATAAAGCTCTCTACCTTTTCCCATAGTCCGTTTTTCACTGTGTTTATAAAACGTGTTGAAATGGTGTCCATGTCCTTTGTGAAAATTTGATGGAATTAAAGTTAACAATGGTTTGTTGTTAAGTTCATCTTTATTAAATCCAAACATGTCTTCAGTAGACTTGTTTGCAGCTATAATGGTTTGGGTCTCATCAACTATTAAAATACCTTCAGATATGGCTTCAGAAAGAATTTCAAAAACATCTTGGTTATTCTTAAACATAAAGTGTTTAATGGAGTTTAAAAAAATAAAATTACAAAAAAAGAAAGACCAATAATGCTATTCCTGATTTATATCATAAAATATATGAGTATTAAGAAGTAATTTTAAGTTGAAAATTTACAGCAATGAAAAACACTTCAGTAAATAATAAAGAATTAAGCCAAAATTTAGGTAAATTGTTTTATGCTATAGCTGCAGTTGATGGCACTACATCTAAGATAGAAATTGAAACTTTAAAACAAAAAGTAAAGGACAATTGGATGTTTTCTGAAAATAAAGTGGATATAATTGAAGCTTTTACGTGGTTTTTAGTTGATGAAGCATATGATTTTGAAGACTGTTATAATAGTTTTATAACCTACAAGCAATCCAACGAGAGCTTGTTTACTAAAACATTAAAGCAAGCAATATTAACTGTAGCTATTAGTGTTGCATCTAGCTTTTCTAAAACAAATAAAACAGAATTAATGTTGCTTGCTAAATTAGAAATTGAGTTTGATAAAGAAATTAACCCTTAAAACCGTTGCGCAATGTTTATAAATTTAGAACAAAAGGAAATTGACTTCATTTTAGAAAATAATTATATTGGACAACTAGGTTATATCTTTAATAATGAACCTTATGTTGTACCTATAACTTACTTTTTTGATAAAGAAATACAGGCAATAATTTGTTATTCTGGAGATGGCCATAAAATGAAGGCTATGCGAAAGCATCCAGCGATATCATTACTTGTTTCGGATATTGATAACGTTACCAATTGGAAGTCTGTATTAGTGCATGGTAAATTTGAACAACACTTTGGGAGTGATGCTAAAGCCTATTTACATAAGTTTTCATTAGGAATTAAAAATATTATTTTGGATAAAGAACAAAGTAAAGCTAGTTTTATTAGTGATTTTTCTAGTAAAATTTATAAAGACAATATTCCAGCTGTATTTATAATAAAAATTGAAGGTTTTACAGGTAAAAAACGACAGACTTCTTAAAACTTTATTACATAAAAAAAGAGCTATATTTTTAGCTCTTTTTTTAATTTTTAGTCTTTGTAAGGTAATATTAATAAGGGAACAGTAGGATAGGAGGCTACATTTTTAATAACAGGTTCGTTAACTAAATTCTCTATAAAACTGTGATTATAGTTAATTAAAATTAGAGCATCAATATCTTGTTGGTCAACAAAATTGGCTATTTCTTCAGTTTTTTTAACCTCATTTTGCATCCAATTAAAACTATGTGGTATATCACTTAGATTAGCTTGTAGCATTGTTAAATTATGATTCTGATTATCTGTTAGTGTATTTTTTTTACAAACATGTACTACTTGTAATTTAGAGTCGTATAATTTTACAAAAGACTTTATGGTTTTCAATTCGTCTCCAAAGTGTCTATTATAATCTGTTGCAAAAGCAATTTGATTAAGAGGTTTAAAATTATATTTATCTGGTACAACAATAATTGGACATTGATTTATTTTTTTTAAAGTATTAACGGTATTGCTACCAAACCATTGTTCCTTTGTTTTAGTAACACCTTTGGTTCCCATAAAAAGTTGGTCAATACTTAAGTCTTTTATTGTATTTTCAATAGCGTCTATAAGGTTGTTTGTGCTAAAAATAGTTTTAAAAGTATGCTTGCTATTAGGGTTTAAGCTTTGGGTATTGTTTTTAAAGTTTTCTAATTTATTTTTAGTCTCTTCTTTTGATGTGTCAACAAAGTTTGATGTTATGTATGTTCTGTTATCTGTTTTGATAGTCCAAGCGTGCAGAAAATAAAATGTACATTCTTTGTTTTGATATAATTTTATGGCATAATTAATAGCACTTTTTGCATTATTTGAAAAGTCAGTTGGGATTAAAATAGATAGTTTCATAAATTACTTATTTAGTGTTTTAATAAAAAGTATTCATATAATTTACTTAGACCAAAATAGGTTAAAACTAGTATTTAAAACATGATAAAAATCATATTCAATATTTCTTATAAATAGATTTAATAATTTGTTTATTATATGTGTTATAATACTTAAAAAATCCAGATTTAATTGTGTCAAACAGCTATACAAAACTATATTTAATAATGGTGTAATTACTGATTTCTCAAGTATAGCTTGAAAAAATATTAATTCCACCTATACAAAAACCATACATAGTATGATTTTGATTATTCTCAATAATTATATGTAGTATATTGATGTACTAACAAAAATTATATTGAATGAAAAAAGGAGTTTTTTTACTTTTAATTGCAGCAGTATCTGCATTAGGAGGTTTATTATTTGGATACGATACAGGTGTTATTAATGGAGCACAATTCTACTTAACTGAGCATTTTGATTTGAGTTCTGCCTTAAAAGGATGGGTTGTAGGAAGTGCTTTATTAGGTTGTTTTGTTGGAGCTATTGTAGCTGCTCCATTAAGTATTAAAATAGGTAGAAAATGGTCCTTAATAATATCAGCAATACTATTTACATTATCAGCCTTTGGTTCTGGTTTGCCAGAATTATTTCCTCAATCGGTAAGCATGTTGGTCTTTTTTAGAATAATAGGAGGTTTAGGTATAGGAGTAGCATCAATGAATGCACCAATGTATATTGCAGAAATAGCGCCTTCAAATATTAGAGGTCGTATGGTTACTTATTATCAATTAGCTATTGTAATTGGTTTTTTTGTTGTGTTTTTAGCAACGTATTACATAGGTCATAATTTAACTCAAGCAGAAAATATAGAATTTGGATGGCGTCGTATGTTTTGGTCAGAATTAATACCAAGTGGATTATTTTTACTATTACTATTTTTTGTACCTAAAAGTCCACGATGGTTAGCTTTAAAAGGAAAAGAAGATGAGGCTTTAATGGTTTTAGAAAAAATTAATGATGAAGATTTAGCATCAAAAGAGTTAGCACAAATAAAGGAATCTTTAACTCAAAATGATACTAATATAAAAGTTAATTATGCATCAAAAGCTATATTGTTAATTATAATAATAGGTACAGTTTTGTCTATGTTACAACAGTTTACAGGTATTAATGCTGTGATGTATTATGGTGCAGATATTTTTGAAAAAGCTTTAGGGTTTGGTAAGGAAGATGTTTTAGCACAGCAAATATTGTTAGCCTTTGTAAACTTGGTATTTACTTTTGTTGCCATGTTTACAGTAGATAAATTTGGTAGAAAACCATTATTATATATTGGTTCTGTAGGTATGATTATAGGCTTTTTACTTTTAGGTGTTAGTTTACAGCAACAAAGCGTAGGTTTAGTCTCATTAATAGGTGTTTTAATTTTTATTGGCTCGTTTGCATTGTCAATGGGTCCTGTTGTTTGGGTTTTACTATCAGAAATGTTTCCAAATAAAATTCGTAGTGTGGCAATGTCTGTAGCTGTAGCAGCGCAATGGGCTGCAAATTATGTTGTATCTCAATCTTTTCCTATGGTTATGGAAAGTGAGACTAATAACTCAGCACCTTGGAATGGATCTTTACCATACTTTATATTTATAGCCTTTATATTAGTTATTGTTTTTGTAACCTATAAATTTATACCAGAAACTAAAGGTAAATCATTAGAAGAGATAGAAGGTTTTTGGAAAGAATAAATAGAAACTATTTAAAACAAAAAAATCACAACGAAAGTTGTGATTTTTTTTTGCGGAGAAAGAGGGATTCGAACCCCCGGAGGTGTGACCCTCAACAGTTTTCAAGACTGCCGCATTCGACCACTCTGCCATTTCTCCTGAGTGCCTCATTAGGTATTCCCTAAATGCGAGTGCAAATATAGATATGATTTTAGTTCTATTCAAATAAAATTCAACTTTTTTTAAAAAAATGCAATTTTTATTTTAGTTGCCTAATAATCAAATTGTAACATTTAAAAAATAATTGTGATTGTATTTACAATGTTATATTTTATTTTTGATAAAAAAATATGGACATTATTGATCGTTTAAATTGGAGATATGCAACTAAAAGCTTTGATGATAAAAAGTTGGTTTCTGATAAAAATATAAAGACACTCTCAGAAGCATTTAATTTAACAGCAACTTCTTATGGTTTACAGCCAATTAAACTATTGATTATTAAAGATAAAGCGCTTCAGAAAGAATTAATCCCTTTTTCATTTAATCAAAAGCAAGTTGGAGAAGCTTCACATGTATTAGTATTTTGTATTGAAACTAAATTAGATGAAACCTTTATTCTAAATTATTTTGAAAGAGTAAAAGACATAAGAAATACCCCAGAAGATATTTTAACTCCTTTTAAAACGTTTTTAATTGAAGATTTTAAAAAGAAAACTCAACTAGAGAAAGAAGCGTGGGCTAAAAACCAATTGTATTTAGCAATGGGTAATTTGTTAACTGTTTGCGCTATGTTAAACATTGATGCTTGTCCAATGGAAGGTTTTGTACCACAGGATTACGATAGACTTTTAGAATTAGACACTCAAAATTTAAAATCAGTTTTAGTAATGCCTATTGGTTATAGATCAGAAAATGATTTTATGGCAGAGTTAAAAAAAGTAAGAAAACCTTTAAATAGTAGTGTAATACTTAAATAAACAATAATTGGCAAGATTGTTGTTATTTCATAAAAAGCAATACATTTGTATCGCTTTAAAATTGAATAAAATGAAAAAAATACTGTTTCTACTTATAATGAGTGTCACTTTTTCGATTAGTGCACAAGACGAAGAGGACTACATATCTAGCCTTAATTGGTTAACAGATTTGTCTGAAGCTAAAAAGGAATCTATAGCTTCAAAAAAACCTATTCTAATCTATTTTACAGGAAGCGATTGGTGTGCACCCTGTAAAATGTTGAAAAAAGATTTTTTTCATACAGACAAATTTGAAGCCAAAGCAGATCAGTTTGTGCTTTTAATGATTGATATGCCAAGACGTATTGATATTATTTCTGAAGAACAAAAGAAAAAAATCAAAAAGTAGTTAATAAATATAATACCTCTGGAGGATACCCTAACTTAGTTGTTTTAAATGATAAATTACAAATAATTGGAGAGTTGTCTGGCTACACTTTTTTAAGAGAAACAGATAGGCATTATGCTTTTATTGATGCTATATTAGAGAATTATTAAAATTCAATTTACACTATATATAAAACGTCTAAAATTCAATTTAGACGTTTTTTTTATTGCTTTATTTCGTTTAGTTTTGAAGCTTAATTAAAATAATAGAGATGCCAGGATTTGAAAGCTTTGGAGATTTAGAAAGAAAAGAAGTGCAGGACGTTTTAGACAGTGGTGTTTTAATGCGTTATGGTTTTGATGCTATGCGAAATGGTCATTATAAAGCACAGTCATTAGAACAAGAATTACAAAAGACACTTGAGGTTAATCACGCACAATTAGTAACCAATGGTACAGCAGCAGTGTCTGTTGCATTAGCATTAGCAGGAGTTGGAGCAGGTGACGAGGTTATTATGCCTTGTTTTACTTTTGTTGCTAGTTTTGAGGCTATAATGATGCTTGGTGCAATACCAATTTTAGTTGATATTGATGATACTTTGACTTTAGATCCTGAAGCTGTTAGACAAGCCATTACAAATAAAACGAAAGCTATTATGCCTGTTCATATGTGTGGTAGTATGGCTAATCTAGAGGCTTTAAAAGCACTAGCGGATGAGCATGATCTAAAATTAGTTGAGGATGCTTGTCAGGCAATTGGAGGTACTTATAAAGGAAAATATTTAGGGACTTATGGTGATTTAGGGTGCTTTAGTTTTGATTTTGTAAAAACAATTACTTCAGGTGAAGGAGGAGCTGTTATTACCAATAATCCAGAATATGCTAAACATGCAGATTATTTTACGGATCATGGTCACGACCATATTGGTAGCGATAGAGGTGCAGAATCACATCCTGTCTTAGGTTATAACTTTAGATTGTCAGAGTTGCATGCAGCAGTAGGTTTAGCTCAAGTTAGACGTTTAAAAGATTTTGTTGCTATACAGAAAAAGAATTACACAATTTTAAGAGATGCTTTATCTACAATTCCTGAAATTACTTTTAGAACTGTACCTGAAGGAGGAGAGGAGAGTTATGCGTTTTTAAGTTTTTTCTTACCAGATTTAGAGATTGCTCGTAAAGTATCTACTTCATTTAAAACTAATGGAGTTGATGCATGTTTTCATTATTATGATAACAATTGGCATTATGTTAGAAAATGGGATCATTTAAAAGACTTGAAAACATTATATCCCGTTAGTAAAGAAGTTAAAGAGGGTATGTCTTACTTAAAGGATAAGTCTTTTGAAAAATCTGACCATTTTATAGGACGAAACTTATCATGTCTAATAAAATTATCTTGGACTGAAGCCGAAACAAAAAAACGTGCAGAGTTAATGGTTGAAGCTATAAAAACATCATTATAAAACCATTATAATTATATAAAAAAAGCTCCAATTATTAATTGGAGCTTTTTTTATTTCAATTAAAAGTTAATTAGTAATTAACATATTCAATAATTTCTAAACCATAACCTATCATTCCAACACGTTTTGTTTGTTGTGAATTTGAGATAAGCTTAATTTTATGAATATTTAAATCATGAAGAATCTGTGCACCAATACCAAAATCTTTACTATCCATTGCTATAGCAGGTGCTTTAGCAATAGTATCAGGTTTTTGTTCTGATTTTAAAACCGATAAACGTTGTAGTAAGTTCATCGATTCAGCTTGTTGATTAATAAACAGTATAGCTCCTTTTCCTTCGTCATTAATTACTTTAAACATGTCGTCTAGCTTCTCATCGGCATTATTGGTTAAAGTACCTAAAATGTCGTTATTGACTAAAGTCGAGTTAACACGAGTTAAAACAGTATCATTGCTAGTCCAATCTCCTTTAGTTAAAGCAATATGAACTTGATTATTTGTAGTTTGTTGGTATGCTCTTAATCTAAAAGCACCAAATCTTGTTTGAATTTCAAAGTCTTCTTTTTTATCAATTAACGAGTCATGATCCATGCGATAAGCAATCAAATCTTCTATTGATACTAGTTTTAAATCAAACTTTTTAGCAACCTCAATTAACTGAGGTAATCTAGCCATAGTTCCATCTTCGTTCATGATTTCAACAATCACACCAGCAGGTTGTAATCCTGCTAATCTTGCAAAGTCTATTGCTGCTTCAGTGTGACCTGTGCGTCTTAAAACACCACCTTCTTTGGCAACTAATGGAAAAATATGTCCTGGTCGTGCTAAATCAAACGGTTTTGTTTCAGGATTTACTAGTGCCTGTACTGTTTTAGAGCGATCTGCAGCAGATATACCTGTAGTAACACCATTTCCTTTTAAATCTATAGATACTGTAAAGGCAGTTTCCATATGATCTGTATTATTGGTTACCATCATGTGTAGATCTAATTCTTCACAACGTTGTTCCGTTAAAGGTGTGCATATTAGACCACGACCATGCGTTGCCATAAAGTTTATCATCTCAGGAGAAACTAATTCTGCTGCAGCAACAAAATCACCTTCATTTTCTCTGTCTTCATCATCAACGACAATAATGACTTTACCTGCTTTTATATCTTGTATAGCTTCTTCAATTGTATTTAATTTAAAAGCTGTTTTATCTTGTTTTTGTGTAGTATTCATAACAAATGTGTTGTCCTGCAAAGATATTGCATATTTATCACTTAGTGCAATTAAGCCTATAGTTTTTGACGTCTTTTAAAATGAATGATTGGATACATTATAACTCCTAAAATCAGTATAAAAAAGTTTTCTCTTTTTACTTTAATAGCTTTTAAAAGTTTTAAAAATTCTATTGAAGATTTAATATAATTAAAGAGAAAAACTAGATATGAAATTACGCTAATTTGTATTCCTGCAAGTGCTAATTGGGGTAATTTATTATTTTTAAATACAAAGTATAAAACAAATAGAATTAAAGCTATGCTGAAACTAATGAAGCTTAACTTTGTAGTTATATTGTAATCCTTTAAATCTTTGTCTATAAGTATAATTGGTTCGGATTCTGTTTCAAATACAGTATCCATAGTAGTTAACCCATTAAAATTTGTTCCAACAGATAATTTACTAACTCTTAAAAAGTGAGTTAAAGGATAAATAAATAATCCTAAACCTTTTTGAATCAAAGTTTCTTCTTTATGTTTTGTTTTAACAATTAAGGTGTTATAAGTAATTGTTGATTTTATGTAATTGAATATAAATATTATTACTGATATACCTGAAATTTGTATTCCTGCAAGTGCTAATTGAGGTAATTTATTATTCTTAAAAACAAAATATAAAATGAATAATATTAGAGCTATACTAAGGCTAATAATATTAATTTTTGATAAAGATTTGTAATTTAAAATCTCTTTATCTTCAAAATGGACAGTTCTAAAATTAGGATCTAAACTGTCAAGCTTTGATCCACGATTAAACTTTTTATTATACCAATTTTTAATAGGTACCGTAATGTGATCAAACTCAAAAATCCCTCTGTCTTGTGTTGCTCTAGTAGTTAAAAATATACTTAAGGGTAACATGATTAATGTAGAAAACCAAGCAGCTAGTACAGGATTTAAGTTTCCATTTTTTGCACTGTTTTCTGCAAATAAACCAATAAAGTGATAGGTTAAAAATAAAACAATAGCAATTACCATTGGTAGTCCCAATCCTCCTTTGCGGATTAATGCACCAAGAGGTGCTCCCACAAAAAATAAGATAATACAAGCAACTCCTAATGCAAACTTTTTATGTAATTGGATTCCGTGTTTGTATATTCTAGAATTTTCACCTTTTAAGTTATTTTGTTTAGATTTAATAATTTGCTGTGTACTAGAAATGCTATTGATAGCATAATCCAAAACCTGGATTTTACGTTTAGTTTTAAATATATCTAAGATATTACCTTTGTAAAGACTGTCTTTTTTAGCATTTATTGTTAAGTTTATAGTAGATAAATTTGTTCTGGTGTATAACGCTTTAGAAAAATCTTCAACTGTAGTTTGTCTTTTAGTTTTTAAGGAATCTATTGAAAAATTAAGTTCTGCTACGTTAAGCATTTTATAATTATCATCTACATTTTTTTCATCTAAATCCACATTATTTAGATTAGATAGATCATAATTTAAAATGTGTTTTTTAAACTCAGTTTTTACAAATGGTTTTTTATTACGTTCAGCTATTTTTTTAGGAGGCGTATCATTATAGTAAAACCCATCATAAAGTATTAGTTTTAAAATATTTGAATCCTCAGAACTTGCTAGTTCTCCTGTTTTAGCAATTATGGTAATATGGTTTCCTGAAAAACTTTTTCCACTTTTTTGATGTATGGTTATGCCTTTAAGAAATTTACCGTTTTCACCATATTTTTCTTCAACTTTAATATTTAATTGGTCACTTATGTCATTAAATTGACCTTCTGCTATAGCCATAGCAGGTTTAACTTTGGCAATATTTCGTCTTAAATTAAAACTATTATATTCTGCCCAAGGGATGACGTTGTTACTAAAAAAGAAGGTTAAGATTGATAATCCAACTATAAATATACCCAAACCAGACATGGCACGTTGTAGTGATATACCTGTAGATTTCATGGCTGCAAACTCATAATTTTCGGCAAAATTACCAAAAACCATTATCGAAGATAATAAAATTGTAAGCGGTAAAATTAAAGGTATTAATGTAGGAGTGATGTACATTAAAAATTTTAATACAGTGACAAGGTCTAAGTCTTTACCTGCTAATTCTTTAATATATAGCCATATAGCTTGTAAAACAAAAATCAGCATGAGTATGACAAACACGCTGATAAAAGTTTTAAGATATGATGTTAATATGTACCGATCTAATATTTTCACTTAAGACTAATCTAGTTTATTGATAAAATAATCCTTGTATTTACTATTGTCAAAGGTAAATAACGATTTTGATAAAGTCTCGTTTGTTTTAAAAGAGTTTACAGTTAAAGTTGTTTTAGTGCTGTTTTTTCCAACTTCAATTAATCTGTATATATGCTTTGTTTTATTATCAACACCTAATAAAACATATTTTATTTCAGAATTAGAATCAATTGGTGTTAATTTTACGTATTGTATTTTACGACCACTTACGTCTTGTACAATATCCATATTGTAGGTAAAACCATCTTTATAAAACGATAGCATTTTACTTGGTGTAATGGTGCTTTCATCTTCATCACTTCCTTTAGAGATAGTAATTTCTTCATCCTCTGGGCTGATACTATAGATGTTTTGACCATCATAAATACGCGTAATACCTAAGATGTTTAATTTGTATTTTTCGCCTTGCATGACTACGTCACCTTTAGTCTCTTGTTTGATGTTTTCTTCAAGATTTTCTAAAACATATTTAAAGTCAATTGAAATATTTTGGTAACTTTTTGCTTTAGCTGTAACCTCGTTTAATAACTGTTTTGCTTTATCATCTTGAGCAAAAATAGTTGTTGTTGCTAATAAAAATAATACTAATACTTTTTTCATTTTAAGTGTAATTTATTTCTTTTCGTTTTCTAATAGTTCATCAAGAGCCACTAAATCTACAACTAACACTTGTCTGGCTTTACTACCTTCAAAACCACCAACAATACCTGCTGCTTCTAATTGGTCAATTAAACGACCTGCACGATTGTAACCTAGTTTTAATTTACGTTGTAATAAAGACGCAGATCCTTGTTGAGCTGTAACAATAATTTGGGCAGCATCTTTAAACAAGACATCTCTGTCTGATATATCTACATCAAGACTTGTGCCACTTTCTTCACCAACATACTCTGGTAACAAATAAGCGTCTGGATATGCTTTTTGACCACCAATAAAGTCGACTATTTTTTCTACTTCAGGTGTATCTACAAATGCACATTGTATACGTATCATATCATTACCCTGAGTGTATAGCATGTCTCCACGACCAATTAATTGATCTGCTCCTCCAGCATCTAAAATAGTTCTAGAGTCAATTTTACTAGATACTCTAAACGCTATTCTTGCTGGGAAATTGGCTTTTATAATACCTGTAATTACATTTACAGATGGACGTTGTGTTGCAATAATTAAATGTATACCAATTGCACGAGCTAATTGAGCTAATCTTGCAACTGGAGTTTCTACTTCTTTACCAGCAGTCATGATTAAATCTGCAAACTCATCTACAACTAATACAATGTATGGTAAAAAGGCATGACCATCGTTAGGATTTAGTTTTCGTGCTTTAAATTTGTTATTATATTCTACAATATTTCTACATAAAGCATTTTTAAGCATTTCATACCTGTTGTCCATTTCAATACACAATGAATTTAAGGTGTGTATTACTTTGGTATTATCAGTTATAATAGCTTCTCCTTCGTCAGGTAGCTTGGCTAGGTAATGTCTTTCAATTTTATTAAATAAAGTTAATTCCACCTTTTTAGGATCTACTAAAACAAACTTAACTTCAGCAGGATGCTTCTTATATAATAAAGACGTTAATACAGCATTTAAACCAACAGATTTACCTTGACCTGTTGCTCCAGCCATCAATAAGTGAGGCATTTTTGCTAAATCAACCACTAAAGTTTCATTACTAATCGTTTTTCCAATTGCTATTGGTAAATGCATTTCGGTTTTCTGAAACTTTTGAGACGCAATAACAGATCGCATCGATACGATTGTCGAGTTTTTATTTGGTACCTCAATACCAATAGTTCCTTTTCCAGGTATTGGAGCAATAATACGTATACCTAAAGCGGATAATGATAATGCTATATCATCTTCAAGGTTTTTAATTTTTGAAATTCTGATACCTGCTTCTGGTACAATTTCGTATAAAGTTACCGTTGGTCCAATTGTCGCTTTTATGCTTGCAATACCAATTTTGTAGTTGTTTAAAGTTTCTACAATTCGGTTTTTATTATTTTCAAGTTCCTCTTGATTAATGGTAACGCCTTCGTTATCATACTTTTTAAGTAAATCTAAAGGAGGGAATTGATAATTGCCCAATTCTAGAGTAGGATCAAATTGTCCAAAATCTTCCACTAATTTATTGGCTAAATTGTCGGTTTCAGATAATTCTTCTTTAACCGTTTCAACTTCTATTTCAACCTTAGGTTCTTCTATTTCTATTTTAGGCGAAACTACTTCCGTTTTAATTGTTGTTATTGGTTCTTTTTTAGGAGTTGTTGGATTAATTTCAAGTTGAGTTGTACCTTCTATTTTTGAATGATTTGAAATTGTAGGCTCTACTTTTTTGTCTACTTCAAAAGCTGATTTCATGGCTTCAGCTTCATCTGAATACGAATTGTCCACAGGCACAAAGTCGTCATTAAAATCTTTTTGAATATCTTTTGATGCTTTTTTAAACATCGAAGAAATACGTTGTGGTGTAAACTTAAATCGGATTGCTAAATAACTAATGAAGGCAAAGGTTAATAATAGAATTGTACCTATTTTACCTATGTAATCTTGGAAGAAACTATTAATTTCAAAACCAATAACACCACTTAAACTATCATTAATATGTGTAAAAAAACCAAAAAATATAGATAGCCAGATAATAACTAAGATTCCCCAAAACCAATGTTTACGGAGTTTCGTTTTGTTTAAGTCTGTTAAAACATAAATACCAGATAAAAAAGTTAACCCAGAGATTATAAAAGAAGCCACACCAAAACCACGTTGTATAAATAGGTCGCTAATCCAAGCACCAAGTTTGCTTAACCAGTTTTTGGTTTCTACTTCTCTTGATCCAAATTCACTTAAAGCACTTTGGTCAATATGTCCTGTAAATAAATAAGATAAAAAGGCAATAAAAAACAAGATACCTAATATTATTAAAAAGCTACCAAGAACTAATTTTTGCTGACTACTAAGCGTTAAATCAGGTTTTTTTATGCTTTTTTCTTTTTAGGTTTAACTGTTTTTTTTGCTTTCGCCATTATCAGGTTTTAATTTGTGTAAAAATACAAATAGTTAACATTTATCCTAATGGATAATTGTTTAAAATAGCTTTGGTATATAAATAATCAAGCCAATGATTGTGGAAGCTATTGAGGCGATAAATACAGCTCCTGCTGCAATGTCTTTAATAAAGCCAATTTTTGCATGATGTTCTGGATGTATAAAATCTGCTATGGCTTCAATAGCAGTGTTGATCCCTTCAATACTCATTACTAATCCAATAGCAAAGCATTGCATGATCCATTCGGTTGCAGATATGTTACAATATAAACCAGCAATAGTAACTAGTATTGCTATGCAAAATTGTATTTTTATACTGGCTTCGGTTTTTAAAAGCATGAGCATGCCTTTAAAGGCATACCCAACACTTTTTATTCTGTTGACAACAAAAGATTCTTTGGTGTCCATATATTATAAGGTCTCTAATGCAGCTTTATAATTTGGCTCGTCAGCGACTTCTTGTACCTGCTCGTTGTAGGCAACTGTTCCATTTTCATCTATAACAACAACACATCTAGAGTGTAAGCCTTCAAAAGCACCAGAAGCAAATTCTAATCCGTAGTCTTTACCAAATTGACCTGTTTTAAAATCGGATAACATGGTTACGTTTTCGATACCCTCTGCACCACAAAATCTAGCTTGAGCAAATGGTAAATCTCTAGAGATGCATAATACTTGTGTATTATCCATGTTAGCTGCTTCTTTATTAAAAGCTCTTACCGATGTTGCGCAAGTACCAGTATCTACACTTGGAAAAATGTTTAATACTACTTTTTGTCCTTTATAGTCTGATAGTTTTTTTACAGATAAATCACTTACAGTTAATGTAAATTCAGGAGCTTGTTGACCAACTTGTGGAAGATTACCTGAAGTTTCTACTGGATTACCTCCTAATGTTATTTTTGCCATTTTATTAAGTTTTGTTTCTAAAAGTAAAAATAGGTAATAAAGACTGTAATTAATACGTGTTAGCAAAACTTTATTAAATAGTTAATATTTATGGGTTTTAATACTTGTTATAGTTAAAAGCTATATTAAAATAGTAACAATCAATTTTTTTAATGGTAAATTTAGAGGGTAGATAACTAATTTTATATCCAATTAAATTATAAATCAAACATTAAATACTATGGGAAATTCAACTAACGATTCTGCAGATTCAATACATGCAGAAAACCAAGAAACTAATCCAGATGGAGCAGGTTCGGATATTGGAAAATGTCCTTTTATGCAAGGTGCAATTACTACCACAGAAAAATCAGTTACCGATTGGTGGCCAAATACTCTAAATTTAGATATTCTTCACCAACAAGATTCTAAAACGAATCCTTTAGGTGCAGATTTTGACTATCAGGAAGAATTAAAAAAACTGGATGTTGATGCCCTTAAAAAAGATCTTCATGAGTTTATGACAGATTCTCAAGATTGGTGGCCTGCAGATTGGGGACATTATGGAGGATTAATGATTAGAATGGCATGGCATGCAGCTGGATCCTATAGATTAGCCGATGGACGTGGTGGTGGTGGAACTGGTAATCAGCGTTTTGCACCATTAAATTCTTGGCCTGATAATGTGAGTTTAGATAAGGCTAGACGTTTACTATGGCCTATCAAGAAAAAATATGGTAATAAAGTTAGTTGGGCAGATTTAATTATTCTTGCAGGAACTATTGCTTATGAAAGTATGGGCTTAAAAACCTACGGTTTTGCATTTGGTCGTCAAGATATATGGCATCCAGAAAAAGATGTGTATTGGGGAGCAGAAAAAGAGTGGTTAGCACCAAGTGATGAGCGTTATAGCGATGTGGATAAACCTGATACTATGGAAAATCCATTAGCAGCTGTACAAATGGGATTAATTTATGTAAATCCTGAAGGGGTTAATGGTAAACAAGACCCTTTAAAAACAGCGCAACAAGTCCGTGAGACTTTTAAGCGTATGGCTATGAATGATGAAGAAACGGTTGCTTTAACAGCTGGAGGACATACCGTTGGAAAAGCACACGGAAATGGAGACGCTAGTATTTTAGGGCCTGACCCAGAAAGTGCTGGTGTAGAGGAGCAAGGTATGGGTTGGTCTAACCCAACAAAATCTGGAAAAGGAAGATACACAGTTACTAGCGGTTTAGAAGGCGCTTGGACCACACATCCTACAAAATGGGATAATGGCTTTTTTGAAATGTTATTTAACCATGAATGGGAATCTAGAAAAAGTCCTGCAGGAGCAGATCAATGGGAACCAGTGAGTATTAAAGAAGAAGATAAGCCTGTAGATGTTGAAGATTTAACTACGAAGTACAATCCTATGATGACTGATGCGGATATGGCCATGAAAATGGACCCTATCTATAGAGAGATTTCTTTGAAGTTTATGAATGATTTTGATTATTTCTCTGATACTTTTGCTCGTGCTTGGTTTAAATTAACGCATCGTGATATGGGACCAAAAGACCGTTGGTTTGGACCAGACGTACCACAAGAAGATTTAGTATGGCAAGACCCAATCCCTAAAGGTAATTATGATTATGATGTTGATGCTGTTAAAGCTAAAATTGCTAGTACAGATTTAACTATTTCTGAGTTAGTAGCTACCGCTTGGGACAGCGCTAGAACGTATAGAGGATCTGACTTTAGAGGTGGAGCAAATGGAGCACGTATTTGTTTAGAGCCACAAAATACTTGGGACGCTAACGAGCCTGCGCAATTACAAAAGGTATTGGCAGTATTAGAGCCAATTGCAGCAGAATTTAATATTAGCGTTGCAGATGCTATTGTATTAGCAGGTAATGTTGGTGTAGAGCTAGCTATTAAAAATGCTGGAATGGATGTAAGTGTTCCTTTTGCACCTGGTCGAGGAGATGCTACACAAGAGATGACAGATGTTGAGTCTTTTGAGTCTTTAGAGCCTCTTGCTGACGGTTTTAGAAACTACCAGAAAAAAGAATATGTAGTCAGTCCAGAAGAAATGTTATTAGACAAAACACAATTACTTGGGTTAACTGCTGCAGAAATGACTGTTTTAGTTGGAGGAATGCGTGTAATGGGAACCAATTTTGGAGGCACTAAGCATGGTGTGTTTACAGAAACTGAAGGAGCACTTACCAATGATTTCTTTGTTAATCTTACCGATATGATTTACGAATGGAAATCAAATGATAATGGTATTTACGAAATAAAAAACCGTAAAACTGGAGAAGTTAAATTTACCGCAACACGTGTTGATTTAGTATTTGGATCTAATTCTATTTTACGTGCCTATTCAGAATTATATGCACAAGATGATAGTAAAGAAAAGTTTGTAACCGACTTTGTTGCAGCTTGGACTAAAGTGATGAATTTAGGTCGTTTTGATATATAATTAAGAACGCAAACATATAATTTAAAGGAATGAATTGGCATAAAATTCATTCCTTTTTTATTGACTAAGACTAATTTAAATGACGTTTTAATTGATTTGTAACCTAATGGTTTTAGGTTTTAAATTAAGTTTAAATTATAACTATAGTCAGTTTTAAATAACAATAAAATTGAAAGAAAATGAATACAGAACAGCTTTTTGAAAGTATAAAAAATAGAGATACAGCAGGTTTAAAAGCCATTTTAGCAGAACACCCAAGGTTAGCAGAAGCTAAAGATCAACGTGGATTTACACCTTTAATTTTGGCTACTTATTTTGATAATGAAGCAGCTACAAAGGTCTTGGTTGAGCATAATGCACCAATCAATGATAAAGATGCCTCAGGGAACACCGCATTAATAGGTGTTAGTTTTAAAGGCAACATTGCTTTTGCAGACTATTTAATTAAAAATGGAGCAGACTTAAATGCAGTTAATAATAATGGGACGACTGCTTTAACCTTTGCGACCCAATATGATAAAATTGATATTGTAAAGTTATTATTACAACATAAAGCAGACACTACTATAAAAGACAATGAGGGTAAAACGGCTCTAGACTATGCCATAGAAAAGAAATTTGATGCTATAGCAGCCTTATTACAGTAAAATTAGTAGTAAATAAAAAACCACTTTGTAACTACAAAGTGGTTTATATTATGTGTTAGGGTATTATTAATCGTTTTTAGTAAAATACCCTTCATTTGATACTGCAGCATCACTAACGCTTATGCTAGCGGTTTTAAACCAAACTTCAGCATAGTTACCATCCGCATATTGCTTAGAAATATCACCATTATGAGTTTGGGCACCAGAACACCAGTTTTTATTTACATCAGGAGATTTTCCGTTGGTTTGGTTATAAGCACCAAGCTTAAAAAAGCAACCTTCTCCTGTATAAGCAGTTTCGCGCTCGATACCATCTTGTCCTATAGGAAAAAATAGTTGTTTAGTTTGTTCAGGGATGTTATCTACTGTTGTATATTCAGACTGTATTAAGTTTTTAGTAAATGTTTTAGTTTCATGTCCTGGACTAGTAAATGTTAAATTCATAATTCCCTCTTTGACTTCAATAGTATAACTAAATTCTTCGCCTAGCGCAATACCATCCTTAGGTTGTTCTGGATAGGTATTGGCCTCGCTACCAACAACCGAGAAGTCGTTACCCCAAACCGCTGAAGAATAATCCCAACGTTTAGAATTGTCGTCTCCAGCAGTATTAATTTCGTAATGCCAAAAAACAGAACCTTTATCGTGTCCAGGATATTTTTTGTAAAATATCTTTAATGGTTCGTTTTCAAAAGCATCAGCACTGTGAATTTGTCCTACAACTACGGAATGGGTTGCAGCTACACGTGCATCACCAGTAGCAGACACATTCATGACTTTTAAAGTTGCAGACAATTTATCGTTAGCTGTTTTTGGGTACCATTTTTTAATTTGTGCTAGTTCTGTTCTGGTGTTATTAGAAGTTCCGTGTGTGTCTCCGCCATTTGGTGTCTTAAAGACAACCCAATCCGTTTTACCATCATAAGTCGTATAGAAAAAGTCTTTACTTTCAAAATCATTAACAATACCAGCATTAGACCCGTCTCCTAAAATTAACTTCCAGTTATCAAAAAACGGAATTACAGTACTTGCATACTTTATTTTTATGCTGTCTTTTACTTCTGTTTTAGTTTCAGTGTTAGTTGGTTTTACTTCTTTTTTACAGCTGTTTAGTAGTGTGATACTTAAAAGGCTTAAGCCCAATACTAAGTTACGTTGGTTTTTAATCATTATCATCTAGTTTAGTTTAGTTTGTTGTGTCTAATTAATTATTAAAGACATAATTAATTGTAGTTAAAATAACCTAACTAATATACTTAAAAATTGGTAAACCAATTGCAGTTACCCTAAAATCATTTTAGAATCAAAACCCTTTAGTCGTATTTATTGTTCTTTTTTGTATTACACATAGGTTCTAAAAACAAGGTGTAGGGTGCTTACTGTTAGTGTTTTAGTGTGTAAAATGTGTTTACTGGTTTTTGTATATACCTCTGCTACCGTTATGAGGGTTGTATTTGGTTTTATGTTGGTTGTTGTGATGTGTTTGGAGGGGAGATTTACAAGATTTTAATGTCCCATACTCTGTGAAAATATTTTATAGTTAGGCTATTACTACGCTAAAGCCTTTTGTCTCTCTTACTGTTGTGTCCTTTGATTATTACCTTAATTATTTAGTTAAGTTATTATTGATTGCTATTGGATACGCTATAAGCATGTTATAAGTACTTTATAAGCATGCTATAACCACGCTATAACCTCTATTAAAATATTTTGTATATTACTGTATTATAGATGTTTAATTAAAAATTTGATGGTATGGCAAAACAGACAGGAATTATCCCTTTGGTAGGGACTTTAAATGGTGTTAATTTTTATTATTTGAATGGGCAACCTATTGCAAGAAAAGCAGGTGGTGGTTTTACTAAAAAAGCTATTTAAAGCAAGGCTAGTATGCAGCGTGTGCGTGAAAATGCCAATGAGTTTGGGCATTGTTCTGCAGTTAATAAAGCATTTAGATTAGCTTTGGCTCCGTTTTATAAGGGGTATACTTTTCCGCATTTTCATAGTCGTTTGATGGGTTTGTTTATGAGAATTAAGGCTTTAGACGCGACTAATATACGTGGAGCACGTACTGTTGTTAATGGAGTAGGGCAGGCGGAAGGTTTACAGCTCTTACAAACGTTTAGCTATACACCAACTTGCGATGTACAACAGGTATTGCCTTTTGAGTCTGTTGTGTCTGATAGTGATTACGCGTTAACCTTTACAGATTTTAATATTGATCAGGTTGGTTTTGTGGATGGAGCCACACATATTGCACTGACTTATGGTGTTTTGGATTTTGATTTTGAGCGTTTGGATTACGCCTTGCATTTGGCACCACCTTTAGTTATGGAGCGTAGTTATACTGGGTCTGCTTTGACTTTAACACCAGATGCTTTGCCTAATGTGCTTGGGACTAGGCTTTTTGTGCTTGGTGTGCGGTTTTACCAAATGGTTGATGGTGCTTTGTATGCTTTAAACGCTACAAATTGTGTTGGTCTTAGGGTTTTGAATAGTTTTTAGAGGATTTACACGAATTAGTAAAATAGGGAATTAAAAGCTCCGCAATTTATTATTTATGTGCAGTTTTAAAGCTTGCAAATATAACTAAGCTTGCAAAGCAATATACGATCGATTAGTAGCTAAAGGGAAGTGCAAAACATTAGCATTAATTGCGGTTTGTAATACCTTATTAAAACAGGCTTTTGCAATAGCAAAAATCAGGACTAAGTTATGATAATAATTACAGAAGTACTTTATTAAAAAATTAATGAGTTTTTACTTGTTTTTTACCACAGTACTTTGTTGTGCGTAGTTTTTTTTCAGTTTGTAATTTCCTTTCTATATTCAGCGATTATTGATAAAAGGTCCTTTCCAAGCAAAAACATATTAAATGTATAATCTACTTTCTCAGCAATCGTCAAATTTTCAATATTTCCTACCGACACAGATAACGTTTCGTTTTCGACCTTGTTATTGAAATGGAAATGTTCAGATGAAAAATGAATATGTCCACTAAGTTTTTTGTACAAAGATTTAAATTGAGGAAAAATCTTATCAATTTTTGTGACTAAATAATTGTCCGTCATTTTATTTCCTTCTCTGTCTTTTAAATTTCTAATGTGTTCTCCGTTTAAAACTTTTTCATAAAATTCACTCGAATTAGCGTATAAACTCAAAGCATATAATCTCAAACAATTATCTATTTGCAATCTCATCAATGAAATTGCTGTTTGATAATTATTACATTCCGCAAGAGTAACAAAACCTCTATTTAAAGAAATCGCTCTATTTGTTATTGACATTATGTAGTGGTTTATTTCAGATATTCCACTTTCAATTTCGTAAATCTTTTTGATTTCTAAAATAAATAGTTTTTCAAGTAATAGAATATTCTTAAAAGTGTGTTCTAAGTTACTCTCGTCAACATTCTTATTTAGTTTCTGCTTTTCCATACGGTTGAGTTTAACTTACGCACAACGTTTATGTATAAGAATAGTTGCGGGTTTGTATGCGAGGAATTTCCGAAGGAAATTCAGACGTTACAAACACGCAACGACCTTTGATTAAGCACTAAACCGCAATTATTTTTATACGGTGTTGGCAAATCGTTTTTATTTTTTTATTCAGTTTGTTTCAATTCCGATATTTTTAAACAACTCTTTAGTTTTTTTAATATCAGTTTCGTTTTTCATTTCCATCAAATCTCTTAATTTTCCGTTTTTCAATTTCAGACTGAACCTTTTTCTGCCAAAAATTTGCTTTTCGTTAAGTGAACTGATTTCAGACAAATTAAGTTTTTCAGATGCAGTTTTTTTCCAAATTTGATAAATCAAACCTATTACTGATGCAATTCCAATAATTACCCATATAAATCCAAACCATTCCATTTGTTTTTTCTCAAGCACAAAAACAGGGAAAAGAATTGAATTTATTATATTCAAAATCGCCATAATATTTATCATCCAATACTGGGTTTTCAAACTGTCTTTTATTTCTATCGTTTTTTTGGATTCGTTATATTTAATATTCATTATGTTGTTTTTTCAAATGTTTGCCAACGGTTTTGTATATGGTTTGTTGCGTGTTTTAAGCACTAAAGTTAGCAAATAAATCACAGATAGAAAGTCCGCGAGGGCTTTCGTAAGTAGGCTTTAACTAGCAATGAATTATACACATCTGTAATTATTATCATAACTTAGTCCTGATTTGGCTATTACAAAAGCCTGTTTTAAAAGGGTATTACAAACGGCTATTAATGCTAATTTTTTACTCTTCCCTTTGGCTACTAATCGATCGTATATTGCTTTGCAAGCATGGTTATATTTACAGGCATTAAAACTGCACATAAATAATAAATTTCGGAGCTTTTAATTTCCTATTTTACTAATTCTTGGACGTCCTTTTATACGACTCCCACTTTTACGGATTGTTGGTATTTAACTAGCGTAACTACATAATATACTTTCCAAAAATAAGTAGCCTAAAATTAAACAATTAATTACGGTCACTTATAATAACACAAAATAATCACTAGCTAAAAAAATACGTAGTTTTACGTATTGTACTTGCAAACGCATTATTGTAATTTAGCTTTTAATAATACAGCTATAATAAAATGAAACTTATTTGATATAAGTTACTAAAAGTTGTCATAAAGGGAAATATAATCCCAAAAACAACTATATTAGTTGTTATATAACCAGTTGTGGTTAATTTAAGAAAATGACGATAGAACAATTAAAATCGAACATAAAATGGTGGGAATCCAAAAGATGGATTTATAATGTTGCTGTTGGACTTTTCGGAATTTTTGGAATTTACGATGGGCTTTCAAGAGGAGAATACTCTTGGACAATAGACGACACAATTGGAATTATTATTTGGGGAATTGGAGCAAATATTTTTTATTCATTAGGAATTTTATTGGAATTATTTGACTGGTATTACCTGAAAAACAAAGTCGGAATTAAAAGATTCCGAATGGTATTTTTCATAATCGGAATTTTATTCAGTTGCTTATGGACTTTATGGTGTAGTTGGCTTTATTTTGCAAAACCACATTTATGGTAAAACAAATCAAGAAGTCTTAAATGAACGAAATCTATTTATCTAAAATAAATGAAGAACAAAATCGAGAGGTCATTGTCGAAGGAGATAACCATTCTGTTTGGGCTTATGTCTTGAAACATTCGGAGGAAAGTATCGGAATTGAATTTGACGGATTTATATGTTCTCGTGGAACTCTTGTTGAGTCAAGTAAAGAAATAAAAGACTATATCAATAATGCTATTTCTGCGCCATTAATGAAAAGGTATTCGAATGAATTCTCTATCCAACGAGAAATTGAAAATAAGGACATAGAAATTGATTGGAACGGAAACGAAATAAGTATAAAACTAAACGGAATTGATTTTCTGATTATGGATTTAAAAAACCGAAAATCTTACTCAAAATCAACATCTGAAAATGGTCCTTATGGAATTCCTATAACTGAAAAAACTAACCACAACAATGTGTATAATTCATTGCTAGTTAGAGCCTACTTACGAAAGTCCTCGCGGACTTTCTATCTGTGTTTTATTTGCTAACTTTAGTGCTTAAACACGCAACGAAATCATACACAAACACGTTGGCACCAATTTGACCAAAATCACCTGAACTTGAAATTCCACAATGAAAAGAGATATAAATCGAGTAGTTTTTTATTCTAAACAAGATTTATCAGGTGATAGAAATCTACAAAATGCTGAACCTATAATTGACAGCTTCGATTCTAAAAAACTCTATGATATAAATGATATTTTAGAACTATATCAAATTAAACTTTACTTTGATAATGAACTCTATCGTAATGATTGGAGTATTGAAATAAAAACAAATTATATTGAGAC
The DNA here is from genome assembly GCF_055804415.1 of Olleya sp. NP1-10. Classification (NCBI taxonomy): domain Bacteria; kingdom Pseudomonadati; phylum Bacteroidota; class Flavobacteriia; order Flavobacteriales; family Flavobacteriaceae; genus Olleya; species Olleya sp. NP1-10. The sequence continues at coordinate 2,316,743 of NZ_CM147840.1, forward strand.
TGTCGATTCGTTTTGGAACGTAATCACTTCATTTTTCATTAAAATTAATAACGAAAACTTTTCGGTTTATTTTGATTCAATAGATTATCAGTATTATGATTCGTTTTGGACCCTAATAAGCCAATTAAGTATTTACAAAAAAATATCAGCGGAAACAATAACTCAAATTTTACAAAATAGCAGGTTTTATATAAGACAGTTTTTAAAGCAAAAGAATATAGTCAATCATTATTCTAAAATAATTAAAGATTACCTTATTGAATCGACAGAATCAGCAGAGTTATTACTTTCCCAATTTGAAGAAGACCATATTTTATCTGAAAAACCAAAACTATTTTTTCCAACCTCATTAAATGATAACGATAAAGAGTCTATAATATTAAGCTATTTGGATTCGCCAAATGCCAATTTAAACTATGTTAGATTAGTTGTTAAATCAAGAACTTTAAAAATATCCGACAAAACCAAATTAAAGGCTAAAAGATTAGAGAAGAAGCAAAACGATGAGATTTTTGAAAAAGGAACAGGTTCTACTAACGTTGTGCAGGTTTCTATTTCAAAAGACCAAGAAGAACCTTATAAATTAGAAAATCAGAATGGACAATTTACGCATTGCTATTCTGAAAAGTGGTTGAACGCTACAAAATCAAATGAAAATGTTTTTGGTAATTTCTCGTTCTTATTTAACTATATCAATGCACAAGGTTGTATTGAATTAGTAAATAAAAATCACGAGATAGACTCATTTGAGAGAACTTTTATGCGTTCTAAAAACGAATACTTAATTAGTTTTAAGTTTCACGGTAAAAGTTTACTATCTCATTTACAATTAGCAATCTACTTACGTTATTTACAAGAGAACAATATAATTCTTGAGCAAGTTTTATCCCATCAAGTAAATGAAGTATTAAATGAAAGGTTCGAAATTAAAGGCTTAACAATTTCATTCGCTTCAGAAAATGCTTCACCATTAGAAAAAATTAGATTTATTGCTCCTGAATTAGAATTTCTAATTAAACAATATCAATGCTATGTAGAAGAGGATTTTATTGACTTTGACCTTTTAAGAATAAGCACTTCCCAATTACATTTAAGTAAAGTAAAAAGTAAACTAAAAAAGAAATATATTTATGGTGTAGGCAATGAATATTTGAGAATAAAATACTGTTTCTTTTCGAATCAATCTATGCTTTATTACATAGAACCATACAAAGAAAAATATCGTACATTCTATCAGTTAATAATCAGCGAAAACATAAGTTATAACGACTTTCAAGATTATCAAAAAAGAGAGATTGACTATTTAATTTCAAATGAATATTTATCAACCGATAAAGATGGTTTTTTAAGAATTAAGAATCAGGAGTTAATTTTTGTAATTGGAAAATTGCATTATGAAGATGCTCTAAATTTTTGGCATTATTCCGAGCGAATAAGAAACGAGATTTTAGAAATGGAAAATAACGGAATGATAAAGTTTGAAAACACTTTATTCACTAAAGAAGAAAGAAGATATTTGAATTATTATCTAAATCAAAAAGAGTTTTCTAACGGATTGGATTTAAGAAACAAATATTTACACGGAACTAACAGCAGTTCAGTCGATAGCCAACAAAACGATTATCTGATGTTATTAAAACTATTAATACTAGTTGTCTATAAGATTAAAGACGATTTGAATTTATATAAAACGGAACAAAAAACTGGTGCCAACACCGTATAAAATTAATTGCTGGTACAAGCCTACTTACGAAAATCCTCGCGGATTTTCTATTCGGTTTGTATTTGCTAAATTAGTTGCTTAAACCACGTAACAAACCATATACAAACACGTTACCACACATATGAGAAATACATTACTAATATTGATATTATTGACTTCGACTAATATTTTCGCTCAAGAAAAAAAGGAAATATTTAAGCCTGAATTGGAGAAATATATACTTCAATGTGAAAATATTGGAAGAATATTAATAGACAAAAAAGAATCAACTGATTTGACAAATTGGTACGAAGGAACTGATAATGAAAAAGCAATTTCGGAAATTAAACAACTTGAATCTGACATTGATAATTCTGAATTGAAAGCAACTTATTATCTGACAATGATGAATGAGAATCCTTTGATTTATAGCTATCATTTCTACAATAAAGAAACTAAAACTGAATTTGGACAATTGTTTATCCGATTTAAGGACAGAGAAAACAATTTAGTTGATGACATAAAAGTTGTGAGTAAAAAACAAATGGAGGAAATAAGCGCTGAATCCGATAAAGAATCTGGAACTTTGAATATTCCGCCACCACCAGCACCACCAACTGAAAAAAAGAAAAACGGAAAATAAAATACGTGTGGTAACAACGTGTATAATTAATTGCTTTGGCAAGTGCTTATTTGGAAAATTCCTTCGGAATTTTCACGCGTTCGTTTTTGTTTACTAAATTAGTTGCTTAACCACGCAACTAACCATACACAACAACGTTGGCAACAATTTGCAAAAACCAGCATAATTGAATTGAATACTCTAATAAAACTAACCTATATCATTCTTTAATTCATAAAAAACAATGTATAACGGAATAAAAGCAATTCTCTTTTTTATATTATTTTTTCTATGTATTGGCTCAATTGGACTTACAATTCTTGATTTAGTAAATAATAGATATTTTAAAGAATTTGAGAATATTAAGAGCTTAAACAACAAAGAAAAATATATGATTGTTGACTCTCTTCTTCTAAAAGAAACTTTTGACAGAAATGAAGCAACAGCCGATTTAATTAGATTTGATATTAGAGGTGTATTAATGAGTGATAATTCTACTTTAACATTAAAAGTAGGTTTTTCAAAATACATTGACTTTAACCTTAAATATCAACCATTGTATAAAAGTAAATTAACAGGCTATTATTTTTTAAAAGGTGCACCAAAGGAATATTATGAAGGAAAATATCGAGGTATGTATGCTCTTATTGTTCTTAAAATTATTTTTTATTTTATACTACCATTCTTAATCTATAAATTAATTAAATATATTAGGAACAGAAAGTATAGGATATGAAAAAAATGAAAATGAATAATAAATACTGTAGCCAACAAAGTACTGTGGTAAAAAACAAGTAAAAACTCATTATTTTTTTAATACAGCACTTCTATAATTATCATAACTTAGTCCTGATTTGGCTATTACAAAAGCCTGTTTTAAAAGGGTATTACAAACCGCTATTAATGCTATTTTTACGCTTCCCTTTGGCTAATAATCTATCGTATATTGCTTTGCAAGCACTGTTATATTTACAAGCAATAAAACTGCACATAAATAATAAATTTCGGAGCTTTTAATTTCCTGTTTTACTAATTCTTGGACGTCCGTTTACACGACTTCCACTTTGACGGATTGTTGGTATTTAACTAGCGTAACTACATAATATACTTTCCAAAAATAAGTAGCCTAAAATTAAACAATTAATTACGGTCTCTTATAATAACACAAAATAATCACTAGCTAAAAAATACGTAGTTATACGTATTGTACTTGCAAACGCATTATTGTAATTTAGCTTTTAATTATACAGCTATAATAAAATGAAACTTATTTGATATAAGTTACTAAAAGTTGTCATAAAGGGAAATATAATCCCAAAAACAACTATATTAGTTGTCATATAACCAGTTAGCTGCAATACCCAAAAAAACCGGAAAACAACAAAATGAAAAGAGTCCTAACAACTACTGAAAGATTAATCAAAGAGTTAAACGCAAAAGGAGGAATTTCATCAATAATATTAAATCACTTAAAAATTGCTGATTTCTCAATGAAAGAAAGTGCTTTAGTTTTATTAAAATTCGGTTGGTATATTCCAGGAGATTTTGAACTAAAAAAAATAGCTGAATTAACAGAATTAGTAAATTCCAAAAAAGTTAAAAAGGCAGATAAAATTTTGACTGATTTTTTTTATGAAAAAATTGATAATATTGAAGAAAACTTAATCACTAAACATTCAGAAAGAAGTGAAATTATAAAAGAAGCTTTTAAATCTCACAAAATGAAAATGTACTATTCTTCAACAATTCTTTTTCTATCTCAAGCAGATGGAATTACAGAATCAAAAATGTTTATAAGAAGAAAGAATTTTGACAAAAATATAGACCTCACAAAAAATCCTGATTTTATAAATGTTTTGGGAGAAGAAAGTCCTTTAAATGTTGATACTCGAAAAGATGAAAATCCTGATTTTTTTAGCGATTTGAATCGACACGGAGTTATGCACGGTTTATCTAATAATTATGGTACTGAAAAAAATAGTTTAAGAGCGTTATCATTATTATGTTTTGTTAGTGATTATTACAATCGATATGAATAGATTAAAGTACAGCAGCTAACAACGTATAAAAATAATGCGTAGTTTAGTGCTTAATCAAAGGTTAGTGCAATTTTGTTACGTCTGATTTTCCTTCGGAAAATCCTCGCACACAAAACCGCACTATTCTTATACAACAACGTTGTACCTCATTTAACAAGCCAATTACCAAAGAGAATATGATTAACACATTAGAATACCAAATATCCCTAAATAGAGAACTTGATACAGTTAAAAATAGAGTGCGGAATCTAATAGGAAATGCAAATTGGGGAGAAGATGGAAGGTATAAGGAAGAGAAACTTAAAACAATTCTAAGAAACAAATTACCACAAAATTTATCTGTTGGAACTGGCTTCATCTTGAATCAAATTTCCCATAATGAAAATGTAGTATCTAAACAGATTGATATTTTAGTTTATGAAAATAATCAAGCACCTATTTTTTCAGAAGGAGATTTTGTTATCGTCACTCAAAGTTGTGTGAAAGCAATTATTGAAGTTAAATCCAAAGTTTTATCCAATCGGACTCATAAAAATGGGCTTTATAAAGTTGTTGAGAATTTCAACTCAATTGTAAGGTTCCCATCAGTTGCAAGAATAGATAATAACAGAATTTTTAGAGGACTTATTTCATTTGATTATCAAGGAGGAATAAATTCAACAGTAATAGATGAATCTATTAGACTGTCAGGTGGAATTATTAATCACTTTTCATTAGGTGGGAATATTTTCATTAGACATTGGGTTGATGGAGAAGGTTTACAACCACCTATTAATGCCGATTGTGATTCAAATTTCTATAATGTTTATGAATTAGAAGACTTATCCCATTCTTACTTCATTTCCAACCTAATTCATATGGTAACTTCTGCGGACTTATCAGACAGATATTTTATGGATTTTCCAATTGAAGGTAGTAAAGAAACTAAAAGGAATAGAACAGTATGTATGTAAAAAAACGAGGTACAACAAAGTACTGTGGTAAAAAACAAGTAAAAACTCATTAATTTTTTAATAAAGTACTTCTGTAATTATTATCATAACTTAGTCCTGATTTTGCTATTGCAAAAGCCTGTTTTAATAGTTTGTTACAAACCGCTATTAATGCTAATTTTTTACTCTTCCCTTTGGCTACTAATCGATCGTATATTGCTTTGCAAGCATGGTTATATTTACAAGCATTAAAACTGCACATAAATAATAAATTTCGAAGCTTTTGATTCCCTATTTTACTAATTCGCGGACGTCCTTTTACACTACTTCCACTTTGACGGATCACTGGTGTTAAACCTGCGTAACTACACAATTCACTTCCGCTTGTAAAACGATCAAATCCATCGGTTAAAACCACTAGCATTAATGATGTTTTGGGACCAATTCCTGGAATACTTTTTAAGCGTGTTAAAACATCTTGATGCACTTCTTTTACTAAAACTAACAATTTATCTTCTATCATTTTTAGCTCTTTCTGAACTTGTTTTAAACTGCGTTTTAAAGAGCTAACTACTACTTTACTTGGATTGCCTAAAACAGCTTCGCCATGTAGTTTATTTTTTAACATTGTGCTTTGTTTTGTATACACACCAAGGAGTCTGGTCATTTGAAGACATTCTAATTGATGCTTTGAGTTGCCTTTCCAAAGCTTTAATTTTACATGTTTGGCATATTCACAAATCAACTTTGAGTCACTTTTATCTGTCTTTATTTTAGACAACTTCATTTGTATAAATCGTTTTACGGCTAAGGGATTTTCTACCGAAACTTTAATCCCTTCTTCTTGTAAAAAATAAGCTAATTGGTAATGATAATAACCCGTAGCTTCCATTACACAATGACTATTAAAATCTAACAGTTTTGTAAACTTTTTAAAGCCCGAAATACTGTTTTTAAATTGGTAATAATTACCATCAGAATCTGTTACATCAAAAACTAAATGACTGATGTCAAGTCCAAAATATTTTATATCTTTATTCATAAGAAAATGTTTTTTGAAAGGACAAGCTACGCGAGTTTCAACGACTTAAAATCGAGGTCTAAAAGCCTCATAGAACTGTACGAAATCTGTGTAGAAACCGAAGCATGAGGTTCGTGAATACTATTAAAAACAAATAAGAAAAAGGAACAAAAAGAGAGGGGATTTTCAATGTTGACGAGATCATAGTCTCTGCGTATATATTAACCTTATTCCTCTCTTTTGTACTTTCTGTTTATGTTTCTAATTTAATGAATTACAAACTTAAGCCGTATATAATTTATTGCTGGCTTCTCGCCTACTTACGAAAGTCCTCGCGGACTTTCTTTGTCCGTAATTATTTACTAAATTAGTTACTTAAACCACGCAACAAACCATATACAACAACGTTAGCACCAATAAAAAACAGAATGGGAATATTTGACTTTATATTTGGAAAGACAATTAAAATAGAAGACGAGTTCTTTGGGAAAATGATATTTTCAGAATTCAAGAAAAATCCTGAAAAGAATTACTTTGAATGTGGAAGACATTTCAAACCGACTAACGAAATTATAGAAATCGGAATTGAGGGAAATGTGAGTGGACCGACTGAATTACAGAAAGAATTCTTTCGCAAAATTGAATCTGAATTTGAACAAATAATCTCTTCTATAAAACCAATGATTGAATCTGAATTTCGGAATTGGAAAGAGGACTTTAAAATAGTTGACTTTAAAAAGGAATTTAAATCTGTTTATTTATACTTACCTCGCTGTGAAAACGAATCGAAAACTTGGGAAATAGCATTTGAAAGTGAACACGATTTAAACCATACGTTTACTTTAACAATGAAAGATTTTAATGCGACTGAAATATTAATAGACGGATAAAATACTGGTGCTAACACCGTGTATAATTCATTGCTAGTTATAGCCTACTTACGAAAGTCCTCGCGGACTTTCTATCTGTGATTTATTTGCTAAATTAGTTGCTGAAACACGCAACGAAATCATACACAAACACGTTACCTGCAATTTGAGAAATAAGAAACTTTTGATATTAGATTTAGATGGAGTACTAATAACAAATCCATCGTGGAAAGCTGACCGAATTCACTCGGATGGATATTCTGAATTTAACGAATCTTGTGTTGAGAATTTAAATCAACTTCTAACTCTTGCGGAATTTGAGATTTGGTTAAGTTCAACAAGGAGAACTGTAAAAACTTTAACTGAATTCAATCTGATTTTTAAAAATCGTGGAATAAAAAAAGACATCGTCGGATTTTTACCTGAATACTCAAATTGTAAAAACAGAAAAGAAGAAATATTAAAATTTATTGCGGAATTTAAACCTTCAGATTTCCTAATTATCGATGATGACAAAACTCTGAACGGACTAGAAAATAATATAAAAGACAACTTAATCTTGACCGAATTGACTAAAGGATTTAATTCGGACAAACTAAAAGAAGCTTCTGGAAAAATAAGCGAATTAATCGGGATTGAGAAATACAAGGTTTACGCAAAATACAGCGGACAATACGATGTAATGGCTGATTTCAGGACAGGTACAAAAAGTGATTTAAAAAAAATATCAGAACGTGAATGGAGTGTTATTGAGGAAATTGAAGATAGTTTATGTGTCTTGAACACGGGGAAATATTCAAAAACAATACAAGCCGAAATGCAAGCAAAAATTGACAAACTAAAACCTATGATTACGAATGAAATATGGGATTTGATTAAAAATAATGAAAAGCCAATTTTAGAGAAAAAGAAATCTTGGTTGAATAGAATATTAAAAAAACTGTAGGTAACAAAGTACTGTATTAAAAAATTAATGAGTTTTTACTTGTTTTTACCACAGTACTTTGTTGTGTGTAGTGCCTATTACAAGCTTTTATGCGTTAATTTTTATATTACATAATAGATTTTTAGTTTTACTACAAATTACAAATGAAAATATGTCATTTTGTTGTGGTTAAATGTGGTAATTCTTTATTATTATGACAAATTTACATATAATAATATGTGTTAATTGTGATAAAACATAGTAAATTGATTTTGGCATTTAATTTGTTTAGAGGTTATTGAAGTCGTAAAGATTTCAAATTTGAAATAATGTTTAATTTAAATTTTTTAATTATGAGCAATTTATTAACTGTTCCTAAAAATAGAAGTTTAGCGAACAGCAATTCAAATCAAAACTTCCCAACTTTGTCAAATTGGTTAGATGACATCTTTAATAGAGATCTACCATCAGTATTCACTTCAAATTTTAATACTGGAATTACTTTACCTAAAGTAAATATTAAAGAAACTGCCGATGCTTTTATGGTTGAAATGGCAGTTCCAGGTCTAAAGAAATCAGATTTCCAAATTGACCTTGATAATCAAGTATTATCTATTTCTACGGAAACAAAGGAAGAAAGTGAACATAAGGAAGAAAATTATACTCGTAGAGAGTTTGGTTACTCCTCGTTTAAAAGAACCTTTAATTTACCAGAAAGTGTAAACGATGAAAAGATTAATGCAAATTATGATAATGGTATTTTAAATATTCTTTTACCAAAAAAAGAAGAGGCTAAACAAAAGCCTGCTAGAAGCATCAAGATTTCATAATTGTTACACTAAATTTTAGAGTAAAATATTAAGAAGGATGCTGAATTTTTTAGCATCCTCTTAATAATAAGTTTAATTCTTTAAAATTTTATTGTTATGCCAAGAAAGTTTAAATCTGGGGAATGGGTAAAAGTTAAAGGAAAACTTACCTCTCCGAAAATGCAAGTTATTAAATATGTTCCAAAAAAGGATTTAATATTCGGTTTGGTTGATAATGACAGTTATTTGGAATGTGTTTGGTATAAAAATGGTGAACGAAAATCAGAAGTGTTCCACCAAAATAGATTGATTAAAATGATAGAAGCTGGTGGTTTGTTAAAAACATTTATAACAAACCCAAAATTAAGTTTAATTCAAAAACTAAAGTGATGAAAAAGTATATTTTATTGTTGATGGTTGGTTTGTTAAGCGTTAGTTGTAAAGGACAAGAAAATGAAACCAACAAAGTTGAAAAAGAAGACAATAAGGCTAATATAATTGAAGCGCCTAAAGGTACTTGGAAAGTTGATAAAGAATTTGATGAAAGCGGACATTTGATTAGGTACGATAGTATTTATTCTTGGTCTTCCAATGATAAGTTTGAGACTCTTTCATTGTCAGATAAAGATAGCTTAATGCAATCTTTTAAATCACGTTTTTTTAAACTATTCAGCGTTTGAAAATCAAGGGTTTGAAGATGTTTTTTCTCAAGATTCCCTTTTTAGTAAACATTTTTTTAATGATGATTTTTTTGAAAGTAATTTTGGGAATGACTTTATGGATATTGATAAATTAAGACAACAAATGATTGCTAGACAAAAAGCATTTTTAGAAAAATATCAGTCAGAATTTATTAAAGACGAAGACGAAAACTAAATTGTTTTCGTCTTTTTTTTCTAGGTTCGGGTTTCAAATAAAAGCGTAAAAAAATAGCTTTAATTGCGGTTTTTAATACCTTATTAAAACAGGCTTTTGCAATAGCAAAATCAGGACTAAGTTATGATAATAATTACAGAAGTACTTTATTAAAAAATTAATGAGTTTTTACTTGTTTTTTACCACAGTACTTTGTTGTAAAACGTTTTTTATTCTTTCAGTTTGTTCAGACATTGCTTTAAATCGCTAATCCATTCTTCTTTTATTCCGCTATCTTTTTTAGCAGATTTTAAATTACTTTCTAAATATGGAATAAAATCTTTGTCTTTAAGCGTTTTGATAGCATCAAATAACAAAGTTCCATATTCGCCTTCTTTCAGTTCCTCTATTATTTGTTCCTTAACACCAATTTCATTTCGGTTTGCTAATCCAACGATAGCCTCAAGTTTCGTTTCTTGATGTTTGTCTTTGGTTCTTTTCCACAATGCTTTTAAAATTCGGTCATTATTTTTTTCGCTTAAAGTTCCGATTCCAAATGTCGCCCAGTTCCGAATTGATGAATATTTATCTTCCGAAAGCTCAATTAAAGTTTCGATAGCTTTTAGGTTTTCAACTGTCGATAGGGCAGAAACTAAACTGTAACGAATATCTTTATTTTTAGAATTTTTAAATTCAGTCAGTTTTAAAATTTGCTTTTCCGTAAGATTTTCATTGTTATGACTTATCCCAAAAAATAGTGAAAAAAGAACATCGTCATTTTGTTCATTTTCCAGTAAATCAAAGTACAATTCTACAGTTTTCTGTTGTCCAATTCTTGGGTCAAAACCTAATTGAGCCAAAACGTCTATTCCGATAATTTTGTTTTTATCATTTTCAGACTTGGCAAGTTTATAAGCTTGGTCATAAATTTCTTCAGTTGCTCTTTTTCTCAATTCCGAAATATTATTCCAATAGGTTTTCTGCGATTTGTTATTCACTAATCGGTCAAAAATCTTTTCACTATTCCAATTTTCTCTTGCCATTTTAAATCAGCAGAATGTTTGTCTTAAATGTTTTACAACGGTCTCGTATAACCGTCAGTTACGGGTTTTAAGTTACTGTTTTTCGGTTAAGCACTGACGTTAGCAATTCCGAGTGGAACCGGACGTAGTCGAATCCGCCGTAATTGCGGTTATACATTGTTGTATGTAGTGCTTTATTTTCCATCATACAATTCAGTCACTTTTTGTAAATCAGTCGAATCGTTTATTTCATAAAAATAATTCAATTGCCATTTTTGAGTGCGTTCAGCTTGTTTGTTTTTCGCAACATCCCATTTCGGATAAACTCGGAAACCTCTTTTCCCTTCTTTCTTTTCCGTTGACATAATTCCTTTTTTAATCAGAACAGATTTAGGAAACACAAACTGTCCAAATTCATTTTCAGTTCTCACGTTCACGGTATAAAAGTCAATTCGGTCGTTTTCGTTAAATGGCTCAATCGGTCCATTTCCATTTCGTTTCCAAAATGTAACAAATTGTCCGACTTTTTTCGGCGTTATTTTGGCATTTCTACTTAAAATATTCAGTCCGTTGAGTTGAAATCGACAAGCGCTATATTCTTTGCTTTCAGTTTCAGTTTTGAAGTCCGAAATATTAAGAGAGCATTTGTCATAAATCTCCGTTTTTATTTGGTTAAGATTTTTGTCCATCTGCTCAATTTTATTCATTTTTTTCAATTCTCATTGTCGCGTTTCGGGCATTACATACAACGTGTTTGTATATGGTTTGTGGCGTGTAAATTAGTGATTATTTTTCGGATTATGTACAAGCCAGATTTTTAAATTTTACTATTTATCTTTTTTTATTGGAAATCGTCAAATTTAAAAATTTGGCGACTTTCCAAATATGCCTTAACTTTGATTAAGCAACTCATTAGCTATGAGCTATATACTTTGTTGGCAACAGTATTTTTAGTCAGGATATTTTACTGCTTCACCTTTTGAAATAAAAACTAAAGCGTCAAAGTGTTTAAGCCAATTAGTTTTATTTTTCTCAAGATTAAATATTCCTTCGTATTCTTTTTCTGCATATTCAGGATTATCACTAATTATTTGTTTTGAGTTCATAAAATAGTTTTTCTCAAGTGAAGGTAAAAAGTGAAGTAAATTTTTCTTGTCATTACTAGATTTTTCTATCCATTTAGGTTTTCTACGTTCGATGAATACAGAAGAAAAAGCAATGTGGTAAGAAATATTAGGATTTGAATTTACAAATTGACTTCCCATAGTTTGGCCTTTCATAAATTCATATTCGTATTTTGCCATATGTGCATTTGCTAACCAAATAATATATTTTTTATCAGGCATTGTTTTAACTAGGAAATCTAGGTTTTTTGCCATTTGACTATCTCTAATTGGTATTCCTTTGCTATTGCTTTTATGAGTTGAATTTATAAGAATATCGCTTTTGTAATTTTTTAAAAACTGTGACCAAAGTTTGTTTAGAATTATTTTATCATTTTTAAGTAGTTTTTCAATTTCTTTTACCAAATAATTTAAATTGTTTTTACCAACTACTTTATTAGCTTTTTTTCTGTTCTTAATATATAATTCAGTTATTTCAATAAATTTTTCATTAAAACTAATTGAGTTAGACTTTAAAAATTCGGCTAATTTTTTTGAAAAATTATTCCAAGTATAGCCAGAACCTAATTGATTATCAAAACCCCAAATTGTGACCTTATGTTCTTTTAAAAATTCAAATAGTTCTTTGCATTGAATAGATCGTGACCAAAAAGAATATAAGTTTATTCTATTATGATCAAAATAAAGTCCAAAAAAATCACCTTCAAATGCAATGTCTCTGTAGCTTTTTTCTAATACTAAATACTTTACAAACTCAGTTTTAGCTAAAAAATCTGAACCAAAATTATGATGAGATTCTCCTAAAAAGACAACTTTTTTGTCAGTTAAATTTATATCTAAAATATCTTTAACATCATCGGTTAATAGATTCTTCATTGAATTCAATTCGTGAATATTCTTCTCGACTTGAGCCAAAATAGAATTTAAACTAAAGACCATAAAAAGTATTACTGTCGTTTTTCTCATATTGTTGCCAACGTGTTTGTGTATGATTAGTGGCGTGCAAAAAGACACTAAATTTCGGATTAACACAGAGCCGAATTTTTATATTTTGTTTTTAATTTTTCTCTTTTTAAAAGCTAAATTAAAAATTTGGCGGACTTTTTAAATATACACAAACTTTTTGGTTAAGCACTTATTAGCTATGTTTTATACACCGTGTTGGCAACAGTTTTTTATTTCAGGATTTTTTCAATTGATTTTCTATCCACTTTTAATGATTTTAGAATGTATTGAGCATATTCCTTATTCGTTTTTTTCATTTTGTCAAATAACTCCATTAAGTCTGTCGCAAATAATCTCTCGTTAACAGTCATTCCTTCAATTCCGATAACTTTTGATGTTCCTTTCATTACTCTTCTTTGTAAGTCAAACCATTCAAGTTGACTTTTTATACGCTTAAGAATATCAGCATCATTGTCATTATGAATATCTCTTAAATTGTAATTTGGATTTCGAGGGTCAGTAGACTTTTGAAATTCATTTATTTTGAGATTAAATAGTGCTTGTCCAAATCTTAATTCTGGGTCATATTCTAAATAACTAGAAATCAAATCAATTATTTCTTTATGCTCTTTTTTCATTTTTTTCTTTAGCCATATTTAATTTTTATCTAATAGTGGTTCAATATCAAATCCGTACATAAATTTATTTAATTGTCCATTTGAACTTTCCAATTCCACAATGTCCATTAACTCCTCGATATATGTGCAAACACGTTCTCTATCTTCTGTATCTAATTCCAGATAAATATCCGCAAATCTAGAAAGTCCAATTCCAATTTTTTCTTGATAGTTTTTATCAGTTGGTTTTTCCGATTCCGCAACAGCTTTAAAATCCGATGCGATTTGATTTATTTTTTCCGTAAAAACTGGTCGCATTTTTTCGTCCGCAATTCCAGGATAAAAATTTTCTTTTACGAACTTTTTCTTTGTTATAAATTCCGCAAACTTTTCATTCGCATTTTCAGGTGTTTTCATTTCATTCGCATTTTGTCCGTAAGCAGATAATGTCAAAAAGATTATAAAAATTTGGATGTATTTCGTCATTTCTCAAATTGATGCCAACGTTGTTGTATAAGAATAGTTGCGGTTTTGTGTGCGAGGATTTTCCGCAGGAAAATCAGACGTAACAAAACTGCAACGACCTTTGGTTAAGCAATAATTTAGCAATTATTTTTATACGGTGTTGGCAACTGGCTTTTCCGTTCAGTTTGGTTAATCCCATATTTGTGGTCTTTCAATTCCAATTGTTCTTAAATAACTCAAAATTTGTCCAGTATGTACAGATTCGTGATAAGCAATTCTGTTCAAATAATCTCCAAGTTGTTTGCTTTGTCCAACTTCTTTTCTCTCAATCTTTACGTTTTCCAATTCCGACTCTTTTAGTCCGTTTATCATACTTAAAAAATCCACTCGATATTTTTCAGAAAAGTCTAATTCATTTTTTAAGTCTGAATATTTTAATTCTTTCCAAGGTGATTGATAACTTCCTAAATTCCCTCGATTTTGGATTATTTTATGGAAAAGATGTTCGCCTTCCAAAACGTGCCTAATCATTTCGATTATCGAAAAAGCGTTTTTATCAGGTTTCCAATTCAGATATTCGCTCGGAATTCCACTCCATAATTTTATACTCCTTCTTCTAATTTCGGAAAAATTTAATAGAATTATTTCGGTTGAATTCATTGTTTGTATTTCGTTTTAAGTTCCGTTTGTATTATACTGATATAGGTTGACTCTTTTTTAGTTAAAATTCTCGGTTCTTAAATCGTTAGTTCATGTAAATTTACTTTATTTTTTCGATACGACTTGTATTTGATATTAGGATTTAAATGTACTTCAGCAGGTTTTCTTAGATTCAGGCTAAAATGGGTTCTCAAATTGTTATAAATATACACCGCTTGTTGTGTCATTTTTTGTGCTAATAGAGTGTTTTTAATGTTTTGTTTTAGTCCGTATTCGTATTTAAGAGTTCTGTTAATGCGTTCAGCTACTGCATTTTCGTAAGGGTCGTATTGTTCAGTCATACTCATTGTAATTCCATTATCTTCAGCAAACTTCGTGTATTTGGGGTTGCAGTATTGGAAACCTCTATCTGAATGGTGAATAAGTTTTTGATTAGGATATTTTCTGTTTTTGATTGCCATAGCTAGCGCATCTGAGCAAAGTGATGTTCTCATATGATTATCAAGTTTGTAACCCATAATTTGCTTAGAATAGGCGTCTGTGACTAATGCTAGGTAGTTGTGTCCTTTTTCTGTTTTAATATAAGTGATATCACTAACCCATAGTTGTTCTGGTCGAGAAGGAACTTGGTCTTTGACCAGGTTTTTATATTTTTTATACATATGGTTTGAGTTTGTGGTTGTGATGTAATTCTTAGTTTTAGGAATCAAAAGGTTATTTAGTCTAAGGAAGCGATAGAACTTATCTCTGCCGATCTTAATATCAGCGTTTATAAAGTTTAGCTTTAGTTCTTTGTATAGCTTAATTCCACCAGTTTTCGAGCCTACCTTTTTGCGGTAGTCCTTCACCAATTTGATTAGTTTTTGATGGTCTATTTCTTGTTTTCGTTGAGCTTTGAGTCTTTTGTAGAATGCTTGTTTGCTAACCCCAAAACATCCATAAAGCCACTTTCTTTTATACGTGCCTTTTTCTTTATCTCTATCTCTTTTGCTAATGTTTTGGGCAATGACTTTTTTGACATATCGACTCCTGTAATAAGTTCCATATCAGCAATAATGTCCTGTTGGAAGTCTTTTTGAAACTCAAGTTCTTCAATCTTTTCCTTTAACTTTTTAATCTCATCGTTTTTACTCATACCATTGTTTTGTTGTACTAAGGTACTGTATTTTCTTAACCAATAGGATATGGTTGTTCTAGGAATATCATATTTTTTAGAAGCTTGGTTATTGGATAATTGTCCGCTAAGGATTTGGTCAACGACTAAAAGTTTAGTTTCTAAAGTTGCTTTTTGATAGCTTTTTTTCGCCAGTGTTCATTTTGTGTTTTCATAAGTGACTGTAATTAATTGCTTAATTTTTAGTCAACCTATTTCAGGAAAGTACAGTTTTCAGCTTGTTGCCAACGTGTTTGTGTATGGTTAGTTGCGTGGTTAGGCAACTAAATTAGCAAACTTTTACGGACCAGAGAAAATTCCGCAGGAATTTTCGCAAGTAAGCACGTAAAAAGCAATTAATTATACACGGCTTAAGTTTGTAATTCATTAAATTAGAAACATAAACAGAAAGTACAAAAGAGAGGAATAAGGTTAATATATACGCAGAGACTATGATCTCGTCAACATTGAAAATCCCCTCTCTTTTACTACCCAGATTTCGTACAGTTCTATGAGGCTTTTAGACCTCGATTTTAAGTCGTTGAAACTCGTGTAGCTTGTCCTTTCAAAAAACATTTTCTTATGAATAAAGATACTAAATATTTCGGAATAGACATCAGTCATTTAGTTTTTGATGTTACAGATTCTGATGGTAATTATTATCAGTTTAAAAACAGTATTTCGGGCTTTAAAAAGTTTACAAAACTGTTAGATTTTAATAGTCATTGTGTAATGGAAGCTACGGGTTATTATCATTACCAATTAGCTTATTATTTACAAGAAGAAGGGATTAA
Source organism: Olleya sp. NP1-10 (assembly GCF_055804415.1). NCBI lineage: Bacteria > Pseudomonadati > Bacteroidota > Flavobacteriia > Flavobacteriales > Flavobacteriaceae > Olleya > Olleya sp. NP1-10. Next base: position 2,333,297 of record NZ_CM147840.1, read on the forward strand.
AGTTTCGGTAGAAAATCCCTTAGCCGTAAAACGATTTATACAAATGAAGTTGTCTAAAATAAAGACAGATAAAAGTGACTCAAAGTTGATTTGTGAATATGCCAAAGATGTAAAATTAAAGCTTTTGAAAGGCAACTCAAAGCATCAATTAGAATGTCTTCAAATGACCAGACTCCTTGGTGTGTATACAAAACAAAGCACAATGTTAAAAAATAAACTACATGGCGAAGCTGTTTTAGGCAATCCAAGTAAAGTAGTAGTTAGCTCTTTAAAACGCAGTTTAAAACAAGTTCAGAAAGAGCTAAAAATGATAGAAGATAAATTGTTAGTTTTAGTAAAAGAAGTGCATCAAGATGTTTTAACACGCTTAAAAAGTATTCCAGGAATTGGTCCCAAAACATCATTAATGCTAGTGGTTTTAACCGATGGATTTGATCGTTTTACAAGCGGAAGTGAATTGTGTAGTTACGCTGGTTTAACACCAGTAATCCGTCAAAGTGGAAGTAGTGTAAAAGGACGTCCGCGAATTAGTAAAATAGGAAATCAAAAGCTTCGAAATTTATTATTTATGTGCAGTTTTAATGCCTGTAAATATAACCATGCTTGCAAAGCAATATACGATCGATTAGTAGCCAAAGGGAAGAGTAAAAAATTAGCATTAATAGCCGTTTGTAATAAACTATTAAAACAGGCTTTTGCAATAGCAAAATCAGGACTAAGTTATGATAATAATTACAGAAGTACTTTATTAAAAAATTAATGAGTTTTTACTTGTTTTTTACCACAGTACTTTGTTGTGCAACGTTATTTTTTCAATTTCCGACATTCAATTACTAATTCTTTCATTAAAGAATCGAATTTCTGTTGTTCTTTAAAATTATAATTATTCAAAGTGTCTTGATAAACTTCAAATTCTGAATAACGCATTGCTAAAGTTGATTCCGTTGAAAAACTTCCATCAGGCATTATTCCACCAACTGCTCCAGAACCACCTAATCGAATTCCAGGAAAGTGTTTAATTCCATCAGAATAATTTTCATATCGCTCAATTTTTGTTCTTTCTTTATATTCGTTCACAAAGTAATATTCGTGGTCAATAATTCCGCTTTCAAATTCAGGTTGAATAATTAAAATTCCGCTTTTTGGTATTTCTAATATTCGACGACCATTTTCAATGGAAGGATTTATTCCGCAGTCTTCTCCGTAAACTATTTTTATTTTTCCAGAATAATTTTCAGGTATCAGATATGTTTCAGGTTCTCCTGTATTAATTTTAGTCCAAATTGGCCAATATATTATTATCAAAACTGCAAAGGATAAAATCCATATAAGTTTTGTTTTTAGTTTTCGTTTACTCAATAAAATGAAGATTACTCCAAGAATAAATATTGGTAATCCTATCACAGCAAAGAAAGCCATAAAAGTTAATCCAATTCCGCCTAATACAAGAAATGTAATTCCAATATTGAAAAGTATGTCGCTTGTTTTTCGGTTCATTCTAATGATGCACAACGTTTAGTATAAAACACGTAGGGCATAGGATAAGCACTTCACTTCGGTTTTACACTTAGCCAAATATAATATTTTGTATTTATCTTTTATATCGAAATGCCAAATTTTATATTTGGCGGACTTCATAAATAAACACAGAACTTTGGAGTTACCACAAAAGCCCTATGTTTTTTATACATTGTTATGCATTCGTTTCTTTTGGTATCATTATTCCTAAAATATCTCAATTTTCATCTTCTGAAATTTTAAATCAAAGTCAAAAATTCTATTTTTAGTGTTTTTCATTTCATTAATCTTATTGGCTGTATATCAATTCATTATTTGTTTTTTTTATATTGCTATTCCCAGTATCTTTGTTTTTTTGGAATTAAATCAATAAATTCTCCTCTTTTAGAGTTCCATATCGGTAATGTAGAGTCTTCTAAAACCCATTCTCCATAATTTGTTATAAATTGATAATTTTCAAAATCCATATAGATTTTAGGTAATAATTTATATACTTTGTCATAAACAATATATAATTCATTTAATTTAGTTTTAGAAATCCTAAATTCTTCAATCAAATCTATGAATTCTTTATTTTTATCAATGTCATTTAACTGATGTGAAATTCCATATTGTCCCCATTCATTCATTAACCAGTAATCAATAGGAGATAAATACCACCTATTTTCATTGTTTATTTTGATAAATGAAATTACAGACGGTTCAAAAATTAGTTCGTCAATTTTCGAATTTTCCATAGTTTATTTGATTTTTTTAAATGATGCATAACGGTTACGTATAAGAATAGTTGCGGCTTTACGTGCGAGGATTTTCCGCAGGAAAATCAGATGCAGGCAAACACGCAATTGCCTTTGATTAAGCACTAAACCGCAATTATTTTTATACGGTGTTGGGCATAGTTATTTTTTCGTTTTCATCTTTGGTTTTCCAACTTTTTCCAGTTTCAAATCCAGCTCTTTTCTTCTTCGTTCAATTTTCTTTGGTTGAACAAAAACGAAGTCGAATAAAGCTTCTATAATTTCAATCAGCCATTCTGCTTCTCCTGTTTCCACAGGAACAATTTCTCCTGTACTTTTATCTTTAGTTGGATGAGCTGCAAAATTCCCAACATTCCTTAAAGCGTCTACTGCGTCAGTTATGTGGGAAGGAATTCCGTCTAATTGGATAAATTCACCAATCTCTTGAGCTAAGCTTTTTTTCTCAATATTGAATTCTTCTCTCAATATATTCTGTAGTAATCTACGATTTAATGCTGCTGATGCTTTTGGACTGATAGATAAAATCATAAGTGATTCTTCATAATCCTCTAAATATTCTTTTGGTATGTCTTTTATATTTTGAAATTTTGATTTGCTCGGATAAATCATTGTCTCAACTTCTGATTCAATTTCCCAATCGATTGGGCTTAATCCATTAAATTTCTGTTCAAATAAATTAACCACTAATTTTTCACAATTTGGACAATGAGCAAATGCTAATTTATGAACCAAATTATTTTCAGGTGCATCAAATGAAGTAGAATCCCAGTCGAAATTTACTTTTGCAGAACAATGAGGACAAAGCATATTTTATTTAAATTTTGTGATTGTTTATTATGTTTTCTGGGTTTCTTTTAATTATGCCCAACGTGTTTGTATATGGTTTGTTGCGTGGTTTAAGCAACTAATTTAGTAAATAATTACCGACCAAGAAAGTCCGCGAGGACTTTCGTAAGTAGGCGAGAAGCCAGCAATAAATTATATACGGTGTTACCTGCTGGCTTTTTCATTTTCATAGTCCCAATATAATTGTACAAAACCGTTTATAGATTGAAGTCTTAATGTTAGGTTTTCAAATTTCCATTTTCTTCCTTCCCACTTTTCATTGTTATATTCATCTGGTTTTAATTCTCCCTCGTTATTTAAGTCTGTTCCAAAATATATTAATAATCGTTTGACTAAGATTTCTACTTCTTTTGGTATAATGAACCAATTTGTTGGCTTATCTTGACTTAAAAAGGTTGAACTTTCTTCTGATTCATCTGTTGGGTAAAAGCAAATAATTTTATTAAAAAAACCAAATAAAAAGAATGGAAAATAGTATGTCTTGTAAATTCCGTCTTCAGTTTTTGATTCATAAAAATTTTCTGAATTAAGAATGTCTTGTATGATTCTTAAATCTACTATTGGATTGTTATAATCTAAAAATTTTTTGTAAAAATCGATGAACTCATCTGGTTTAAACACTCTTGTATTAATGTTCAGTTTTTCATAGACTTTTTTGGTCTTTTTATAAGACTTCTTGTCATTAATCACATAAATATTACAAGTAGAAGCAAAAGAAGCGTGAAATCCATCATCAGTTGTATTTTTGAATGTTTCCTTTCTTCCTTTTTTTATATTCACTTTATCTTCTTGATAACCGTGCATATCTAGTTTAAGATATTCATTTGTAATGTCATCAAACCATTGTGGACTGTATTTTGATTCCTGTTTTAATTGGTCAAGTGAAACACCTAGTTTGTCATAACTTTTTTGAATTAAATCAAAAGGGTTTTCTGTGTTGAAAATTTTATCTCTATTGATTCCTGTACCACTTTGGACAGTTTGCCTTAAATCTTTGTAACCTTCTAATTCGTTCAGATTGAAGTTCATTTTACTGAAACTTTTAAAAAATCCGTCCATTGTTGGGTTTTCTTTTAAGCCAGGAAACATTTTATCCATAATTTTAGAACTTTCCGGATTATCGAAAGCTTGCTTAAAAGATTCCTCTATAGGTAAAGATTTGAGTAAGTCAAATATTGGTTTTACTAGACTTTTAGATAATTCATCATCTTCAAAATTTTTCATTAATCCATCAATGCTCAAATCGGTAAAGGTGTTTTTGTCCGAGATATTTTGCTCGAATAATTTTTTTGGCGGATAAAAATCTAGAACAATTCCTTTACCATTATTAAATAGACAATATTCGTTGGTAACGCTTGAAATAAATTCTAAATCAGAATTAATATATTCTTTTTGTTCAGGTGAATTATTGAAATTTGAAGATAAATCGTTTATATGTGATGTTGAAAACGGAATTAATAATTTTTCGTTGTCTTGAATTATTTCTTTTAACTCGGAATGCTTACCGTTTTTCATTTGTGATAGAACATTCCAGTCAAAATATATTTTAATCATTTTTTAGTATTTCAAGGCGTATGAGTGAGTTCAGCTTGCAGGTAACTGGTTATATAACAACTAATATAGTTGTTTTTGGGATTATATTTCCCGTTATGACAACTTTTAGTAACTTAAATCAAATAAGTTTCATTTTATTATAGCTGTATTATTAAAAGCTAAATTACAATAATGCGTTTGCAAGTATAATACGTATAACTACGTATTTTTATTTAAAAGCAGTCCTATTACTTTTATATGGTTTTAGTAATTATACGTTTTAATGATGGATTCAATATTTAGTAGACCAATTTTAGGAAAGTACAGGGTTTAAATGTTGTCTAAGGTCTTGTATTTGAAAAGTAACAGAATAAACTGCGATTACTTACAATTTAGTAATAAAGATAACAGAAAAGCGCAAACTTTATAGTTTGCACTTAACTACTATTTTTATATGCAGGTTATCTAAAGTATTTTTACTGGTTTCTTATTTTGGTCAATCGCAACAAATGTAAATTCTCCTGAGACCGCTTTTTCTCGTGACTCTGTGTACATTTCCTCAACAAAAATATCTACAGTCACTTTTAAACTTGTGTTTCCTACATGGGTAACGTATCCATCAAGTTCTATTATGGTGCCTGCTGGTATAGGCTTTTTAAAGTCAATTTTATCACTACTGACAGTTACCATTTGTTGTCGACTAAACCTTGTTGCTGTTATAAAAGCCGTTTCGTCCATTAATTGCATTGCTGTACCACCAAAAAGAGTGTCGTAATGATTAGTTGTATTAGGAAAAACTGCTTTAAAGATTTTGGTTCTTGACTTTTTTGTTTTTTGCTCTATGTCCATTTATATTACTTGTTTTTCTAATGCTAAAAAATGCGTTGTTGTTTTGTGGTAAAGGGGTATAATTTTTACTTCACATTTATAGATTGATTTGTCTTTGCGGTGATTGATTATTACTTCCTTGAACGGTTTGTTAAGTTTAATTTTAGTCTTAATCCTTGCTTTTGTTGTTAACGAGGTATTACTGCCTTGTAAAAATCTAGGTGATTTGTTTAATGCAAATGATTTTGAATAACCAGTCATAGAAGTGAAACCATCATTTACCCATATAATTTTTTGATTTTTATCAGTAATGATCAAGGCATCATAATCGTTTTCAGAAAAATCAATTTCAAGGTCATTCTGCCAATTAAATTGTTTTGCAAAAGCAAGTACTTTTTCTAATTCTATTCTTTTTTTTGCTTCAGTCATTCTATCATGATGACCACTCATATAAATATCCCAACTCAATAATGGCATCTGTTTTGATTTTTTAGCACCAATTTTATGTTTCATTTTGTCGTATTCCTCATTTGTGAGATTTGATAAATAGATGTCCAAAGCGTTCATCTTAGAAAGGTTATATTTCATGTTTTTTTATATTGTAGGCTAATGTTTTAGTGTAGGATTGTTTAAGGACTAAAGTTAGCAAATAAATGATAGATAGAAGGTTCAGAAAGTTTTTTGTTAAAGTAGGAGAGTACTAGCAATTAATTATGTTTGGTGTTTGCAATTGGTTTTATTTTATTCGTTCATTTATTTTTTCAAACCATAAATCTCTTTCATTAACAACAAAATCGAATTGTTTTTCATTTTTAGTTATTATTCTGATTCCATTGTCAATCAGTTTCGCAGTTTTTCTTTTTACAATTTGTTTAATATTTACATAATCAATATCTGTTTGTCCTTTTTGTATGTTAATTTTATGTGATTTAAAAATAATTTTTTTATTCGTTAAGAAAATTTTTCCTCCAACTCCTTCAATACCACGAAACAAATTTGCAGGACCTTCGATTTGAATAATTTCTTCTGTTTCCAAATTCGGTTTGATCTTTATACCGACCTTATTAGAAAATTTTCCTGCTAGTTTTTCATTTATGAAAGGAAATCCTATTCCGAAAAATATCCCGAAAAAAGCACCTTGAAATAATAAGTTATTTACAGAATAAATTTTTTCCTCTGAGAAATAATCAAATAACCAAAGTGTAAATGAATATGTTATTGCAGTTCCGATTGCAAATAATATTCGAAATTTCAAGCTCGGTTTTCTTAATTTTGTTCCTATTTCCATAATGTTATTTTTAAATGCTGTACAATTAGGTTGTGCATATTTTTGTTGCTTGTTTATATGACTAATTTAGCAAATAAATCACAGATAGAAAGTCTAGAAGTTTTTTTGTAAAAGTAAGGTAGTGCTAGCAATTAATTATGTTTGGTGTTTGCAATTGGTTTTATTATACAGCGTTTAATTTTATAATCTGCTAAATTAGTAGGGTAGTTAAAAAGTGATTTTAGCTTTAATTGAGGTGATTTAGTTAATGTTGTAACGTTACAAAATGTTATTGTTTAAGAGTTGTTATGCTACATTTTTTAGTTTATAAATCCATTAATCTTTTAAACGTTTTATGTCTAATAATTTTCTGAGATTAATTATTGAGTTTTTATTGAATATTATTTAGTAATGGAATAATTAGCTAAAGTTAATAGAGCTTATCTTAATATGATAATTCATTTAGAAGTTTTAATCCAGAATCAGTAGGTTTTTCTTTTATAAGATCCATAATTAAGTCTTTATTCTCTTGACTAGAAACGTACTTTTCTATTATCTTTTTTACAATTTCAGGATCTGGAGTATACCTTTCATCATATTTACTATGAAGACTGCTGTCATAGCGATTACCATAAAAAAAGGCTTTGTAAATATATCTTCCATATTTATACCAATTTTTAAATTTTCAGAAAAATGAGTATTTAATGTTACATCATTTTTTAGGTTAATTAGGGCTTTTGCCATTACTATTGATATTATTAAAGATGCTACATCCCATAACGTTTCATCATTTCCATCATTTTCATCATTTCCATCATTTTCATCATTTGGTATACCCCCCAAGTTATAATCTATATCTGCTTTTTTATAAGAAGCATTAATCCAATCCTCTATTTTATGTAAAGAAAGTCTTTTGTTTTCTTTGTAATCGCACCAGCAAGTAAAATTATATTGATAAAAATAAAGAACTAATCCATGTATCTTATTATTCTTAGCCATTATTAAATCCTTACAACTAATAGTAAGGTTATGTTCCATTAACTCCATCCATTTCATTTCTGAAATATCGATTTTGTCGGACCCTAACAATCCTAATTTCTCTAATAATAGATTACCTTGTTTTGCATACGCCTTTGCATTTGATTTAGAGAGTCTCTTTGCCCATTTTACAATAGGATGACTTTTAGGAAGGTCAGGTTTAAAATCATTGTGGTTTAATAACCATTTTGCTACTTTAGTGTAAAACTCAAGATGCTTAGTATCTTCTAGCCCATTATCATTAACGTAAGGAGTTAGCATCTCGCCTTCATGACTCATCCATAAATCTATAATTGGTTTTATAGGTATATCATTATAATTTTCTAGGCGTTCAATTTTAAAATCTGTTTTAAGTAATATTTGATGTTGTGTTTTTATATTAAAATTTTTAAATCCTTCATAATTGTACAAATCTTCTGAAAAGCGAAACAACATCTGATTACACCATTCTCCATTAAAACGCCTTGTGTTAAGAATTTCTATAATTTCTTTCTCTGTGCAATTTTCCGCTAATACTATATCCGAATAAGAAATTTCCTTGTAAGGATTATCATTAGTATTATCTAAAAAATGATAGCTGAATTTCTCCGAAAGTCTTTGCAGACACTTTTTTACTTTACTCATAACATTTATAATTATATTGACTTAGTATTATACTAATGTAGCTTGTCTCTTTTTTTGTTAGTATATATTGTTTTTTAATTGTTAGTCAAGTTAAACCTCTCTATTTCAAAATGCTTATTGTAGACTGTAATATTCAACTCCTAAAAACCACTTAACTTCCGCTAAGTGGTTTTTTATTAATAATTGCTATTTATTAGTTTTTGTTGATGTTATCACTATGTTTAGATTTAATTATGACTATAACCATCACCAAGTTGAAGGCTTAATATTATACCATGTGTACTTCCAAAAGTCGTATTTTTGTTAGCTAGATTATAAGTGTATATTGCACGTAAGTTATTATGCAGATAGACTCCTGCTAAAAAGTTTATAGAATTACTGGTTCTATAACCTGTACCTATTTCTAGTTTGTTTTTATAACTAAGCGACACATTAAAATCGGTTTGTAGTGGTGCACCATCTTCATGTTTTATTAAAATATTTGGTTTTATCATAAAGTCTTTAAATCGATTATTATAAAAACGATAACCAAAGTAACCGTAATAAGGACTGTTTAATACTAAGTCACTATCGGACGCTAAGCTGTCTCCCATAACATTTGGTGTAGATACTCCAACATAAAAGGCTGCATGATTAAATAGAAAACTGAAACCGATAGTTGGAATTGTTGCATTTATATTTTGTGAGAACTTAGGATCGTCTAAAATCCCTAATTCTGTTAAATTACTTTGGTATTGTTGTAATCCTGCGGTGATACCAAAAGATAAGACTCCTGCATCATACAATTGCCAATAGGGTCTATTGCTTTTAAAGTCGAAAAATATTTTATAAGAATAGGCAGCGAAAAAAGAGGTGGAGGTAGTAACCCCTATTTGATCCCGTGTGATACCAGCACCAATTCCTATTTTATTTCTATTTAGCGAACCGTGTCCACTTAATGAAAAGCTCTTTGGACTTCCTTCAAATTGATTGAAAAAGCCAGTATTACTTATCGTGAATTCTGTGTTTTCTGTTAACCCAGCGTATGCTGGGTTAATAATAAAAGGGTTATAATTATACTCCGAAAAAGTAGGGGTTTGCTGAGCTTTTAAGCAGTAGGTAAACCCTATAATTATGGCAAGAGTGATTGTTTTTTTTGTGATTTTCATTGCTTTGGGTTATCTTTTTATAATTACGAATCCTTTTAATTTGTCGAAATTGTGAGGACCATCAATATCAAATTGAAAGAAGTAAGTTCCTTCTGGTAATACATCAGCACCCATTTTAGTTTTTTTATTGGCTATACCTCTAAAAACATTAGTGGTGTTATTATAATTATCAATTTGAAAGACCATATCTCCCCAACGGTTAAAAATAGTAACGGTGTTGTTTGGATTCATTTCTATACCTTCAATATGCCAAAAGTCATTGATACCATCGTTATCTGGTGAGAAACCATATTTAACATCATTTTTTGGAATTGTTAAAGTGGTAAAACTACTTTCTGTGCAATTTTGAGCATCACCGTCAATGTTATATGGTATAACAGTCACGTAGTATGTTTGGTTTTGAAGTAAGTCTGCAATTAAAGTATACGAGGTTGTATTTCCTACATCTTGATTATTTACAATGTCAGTTCCTCCAGATATAGACCCTATGGAGATGGTATAACCATTAGCAGTAGAAACAAATTCCCAGTCAATGCTAGTGTCTAAAACAACGTCAGTTTCATTGTGGATTGGGTTGATTAATGTTGTACAAGTTGGAGGGGATAGTAAAGTTTCAGTAGTGAAAGCTTCTTCAGTACATCCTGTTGCATTACCAACAGCGTTATATGGAGTAATGGTTACATATATTGTAGATGTTTCAGGTAAATCAGATACTAAATTGTAAGTGATTACGTTTCCAACATCTTGGTTATCTAAAATATCAGTGCCACCTGAAGTTGTTCCCACAGAAATAATATATCCAGTCGCATCTGTTGCAGCATTCCAAGTTAAATCCGTAGTAATGTCCACGTTAGTAGCATTATGTAAAGGCATTGTAAGTGTGGTGCAGTTAGGAGGCGTTGGAAGTGTTTCAGTCGTAAATGATTCTTCCATACATCCTGTAGCATTACCTACAGCATTATAAGGAGTAATAGTTACATATATTGTTGATGTTTCAGGTAAATCAGATACTAAGTTGTAAGTCGTTACATTACCAACATCTTGATTATCTAAAATATCCGTACCACCAGAAGTCGTTCCCACAGAAATAATATATCCAGTCGCATCTGTTGCAGCATTCCAACTTAAATCCGTAGTAATGTCCACGTCAGTAGCATTATGTAAAGGCATTGTAAGTGTGGTGCAGTTAGGAGGCGTTGGAAGTGTTTCAGTCGTAAATGATTCTTCCATACATCCTGTAGCATTACCTACAGCATTATAAGGAGTAATAGTTACATATATTGTTGATGTTTCAGGTAAATCAGATACTAAGTTGTAAGTCGTTACATTACCAACATCTTGATTATCTAAAATATCCGTACCACCAGAAGTCGTTCCCACAGAAATAATATATCCAGTCGCATCTGTTGCAGCATTCCAAGTTAAATCCGTAGTAATGTCCACGTCAGTAGCATTATTTAGTGGCATTGTAAGAGTAGTACAGTTAGGAGGCGTTGGAAGTGTTTCAGTAGAAAAAGTTTCTTCAGTACATCCTGTTGCATTACCAATGGTGTTATAAGGAGTAATGGTTACATATATTGTTGATGTTTCAGGTAAATCTGTTGCTAAGTTGTAAGTTGTTACATTACCAACATCTTGATTATCTAAAATATCCGTACCACCAGAAGTTGTTCCCACAGAAATTATATATCCTGATGCATCTGTTGCAGCATTCCAAGTTAAATCCGTAGTAATGTCCACGTCAGTAGCATTATTTAGTGGCATTGTAAGAGTAGTACAGTTAGGAGGCGTTGGAAGTGTTTCAGTAGAAAAAGTTTCTTCAGTACATCCTGTTGCATTACCAATGGTGTTATAAGGAGTAATGGTTACATATATGGTTGATGTTTCAGGTAAATCTGTTGCTAAGTTGTAAGTTGTTACATTACCAACATCTTGATTATCTAAAATATCCGTACCACCAGAAGTTGTTCCCACAGAAATTATATATCCTGATGCATCTGTTGCAGCATTCCAAGTTAAATCCGTAGTAATGTCCACGTCAGTAGCATTATTTAGTGGCATTGTAAGAGTAGTACAGTTAGGAGGCGTTGGAAGTGTTTCAGTAGAAAAAGCTTCTTCAGCACATCCTGTAGCATTACCTACAGCATTATAAGGAGTAATAGTTACATATATTGTTGATGTTTCAGGTAAATCAGATACTAAGTTGTAAGTCGTTACATTACCAACATCTTGATTGTCTAAAATATCCGTACCACCAGAAGTCGTTCCCACAGAAATAATATATCCAGTCGCATCTGTTGCAGCATTCCAAGTTAAATCTGTAGTAATGTCCACGTCAGTAGCATTATGTAAAGGCATTGTAAGAGTAGTGCAGTTAGGAGGCGTTGGAAGTGTTTCAGTAGAAAAAGCTTCTTCAGCACATCCTGTAGCATTACCTACAGCATTATAAGGAGTAATAGTTACATATATTGTTGATGTTTCAGGTAAATCAGATACTAAGTTGTAAGTCGTTACATTACCAACATCTTGATTGTCTAAAATATCCGTACCACCAGAAGTCGTTCCCACAGAAATAATATATCCAGTCGCATCTGTTGCAGCATTCCAAGTTAAATCTGTAGTAATGTCCACGTCAGTAGCATTATGTAAAGGCATTGTAAGTGTGGTGCAGTTAGGAGGCGTTGGAAGTGTTTCAGTAGAAAAAGCTTCTTCAGCACATCCTGTAGCATTACCTACAGCATTATAAGGAGTAATAGTTACATATATTGTTGATGTTTCAGGTAAATCAGATACTAAGTTGTAAGTCGTTACATTACCAACATCTTGATTGTCTAAAATATCCGTACCACCAGAAGTCGTTCCCACAGAAATAATATATCCAGTCGCATCTGTTGCAGCATTCCAAGTTAAATCTGTAGTAATGTCCACGTCAGTAGCATTATGTAAAGGCATTGTAAGTGTGGTGCAGTTAGGAGGCGTTGGAAGTGTTTCAGTAGAAAAAGCTTCTTCAGCACATCCTGTAGCATTACCTACAGCATTATAAGGAGTAATAGTTACATATATTGTTGATGTTTCAGGTAAATCAGATACTAAGTTGTAAGTCGTTACATTACCAACATCTTGATTGTCTAAAATATCCGTACCACCAGAAGTCGTTCCCACAGAAATAATATATCCAGTCGCATCTGTTGCAGCATTCCAAGTTAAATCTGTAGTAATGTCCACGTCAGTAGCATTATGTAAAGGCATTGTAAGTGTGGTGCAGTTAGGAGGCGTTGGAAGTGTTTCAGTAGAAAAAGTTTCTTCAGCACATCCTGTAGCATTACCAACAGCGTTATAAGGAGTAATGGTTACATATATTGTTGATGTTTCAGGTAAATCTGTTGCTAAGTTGTAAGTTGTTACATTACCAACATCTTGATTATCTAAAATATCCGTACCACCAGAAGTTGTTCCCACAGAAATTATATATCCTGATGCATCTGTTGCAGCATTCCAAGTTAAATCCGTAGTAATGTCCACGTCAGTAGCATTATTTAGTGGCATTGTAAGAGTAGTACAGTTAGGAGGCGTTGGAAGTGTTTCAGTAGAAAAAGTTTCTTCAGTACATCCTGTTGCATTACCAATGGTGTTATAAGGAGTAATGGTTACATATATGGTTGATGTTTCAGGTAAATCTGTTGCTAAGTTGTAAGTTGTTACATTACCAACATCTTGATTATCTAAAATATCCGTACCACCAGAAGTTGTTCCCACAGAAATTATATATCCTGATGCATCTGTTGCAGCATTCCAAGTTAAATCCGTAGTAATGTCCACGTCAGTAGCATTATTTAGTGGCATTGTAAGAGTAGTACAGTTAGGAGGCGTTGGAAGTGTTTCAGTAGAAAAAGTTTCTTCAGCACATCCTGTAGCATTACCTACAGCATTATAAGGAGTAATGGTAACATATATGGTTGTTGTTTCAGGTAAATCTGTTGCTAGGTTGTAAGTGATTACGTTTCCAACATCTTGATTGTCTAAAATATCCGTACCACCAGAAGTTGTTCCTACAGAGATTATATATCCAGTAGCATCTGTTGCAGTATTCCAAGTTAAATCCGTAGTAATGTCCACGTCTGTAGCATTATGTAAAGGCATTGTAAGTGTGGTGCAGTTAGGTGTGGCTGTAGATGTAGAATTTCCTGTTCTAAAAGTTTCTTCAGTACAATTTAAGGCATCACCAACAGCGTTGTATGGTGTGATGTTTACAAAAATTAAACGGTTAGTGTATAAGTCATCAGGAAGATCGTAAGTCGTTACATTTCCAACATCAATACTATTAAGAATTTCAATACCTCCACTAGTAGTCCCTAATGACAATAAGTAACCTGTGGCATTAGGAACAGCATTCCAAGAAAAATCTGTATCTATATAGACATTTGTAGCACCATCTAAAGGTAATGTTAAGCTAGTACACTCTGGAGCAACGGGAATAGTTTCTGTAATAAAACTCTCTTCGGCGCAGGTTATAGCATCTCCAATAGTGTTATATGGCGTTATTTGTACATAAATCACAGTGTTTTCAGGAAGATCTGTAGTTAATTGATAAACGGTTACATTAGCAACATCAATATCATCTAGTATATCATTACCTCCAGAAGTTGTACCTACTGTGATTCTGTAACCATCAGCATTCGCAATTGGTTCCCACTCTAAGTCAGTGTCTACAGTTACATCTGTACTTCCATTTACTGGTAATGTTAAGGTTGTACAATCTGGAACTGTTGGTGTACTATTACTGGTAATTGTAAAACTTTCCATTGTACAGGCTAATGCTTCACCTTCATCATTAAAAGGAGTAATAGTAACTTGTACAAGTTCATTTCCTGAAAAATCTGATAAAAATTGATACGATGTTTCAGTGACTATTTCATTATCAACCAATAAGATATTTCCAGGTTGTGAAACTACAGATAGTATATAGGCGTTGGTGTAAGGTGTTGGTTCCCAACTGATGTTTGTATTAATAGGTACATTTGTATCTCCATTTAAAGGTGATATTAATTGCGTACAAGTTGGTATAGGACAGTCTAAAATATCTCCTGTAATTACCCATCCATAGGTATCGATGATAGATTGTCTTTGCGCTTCGGCATCACAATACAATAAACTTTGAGCACCTAGATTTATATTATAATTTAAGACAAGCTCGGACCATGCTATTAATGTTGCATCATAATTTTCTCTAGACAATGCAGTATAATCAAGCATGTACTGCATGTTGGTTACATTGTTAACTTCCCAATCAGATAATGGTTGATTAAAAGACGTGGCATTACTAAACATGTATTTCATATCTGTGGTACCAATATTCCAATCGTTTAAATTTTGATCAAAAGCTGTTGCGTTTCTGAACATGGAAATCATATTAGACACATTGATAACCTTCCAACTATTAAGCGGTTGATTAAATGCTATGGCGTCATAAAACATTTCTTCCATAGTTATAACACCTCTTACATTCCAATTGTCTATAGTTTCATTAAAAACGCTAGCACCTCTAAACATTTCTTCCATAGTTGTCACAGAGGCCACGTTCCATTCATTCATGGTTTGATTGTAACTGGTCGCATTTTTAAACATCGCTTGCATTGTGGTCACAAAAGAGACATTCCAAATGTCAATATTTTGATTAAAAGTAGATGCACCATTAAACATGTTTGCCATAGTTAAAACTTCTCCAGTGTTCCAATTGTCTAATGGTTGATTAAAAAGGATAGCATTTTTAAACATACTCTCCATATTGGTTACAGATGCTACAGTCCAATCATTAATAGGTGAGTCAAAAGCACTAGCATTTTCAAACATAGAAGGCATTAAAGTAACAGAACTAACCGTCCAATCGTTTAAGTCTTGGTTAAATACTAAAGCTTTTTCAAACATAGAAGTCATGTTGGCAACAGCACTAACATCCCAAAGGTTTAATGGTTGATTAAAGACTTCGGCGCTTTCAAACATAGAGGTCATATCTACCACAGAGTTAACATCCCATCCATTTAATGGTTTGTTGAAAGCTTTAGCGCTCTCAAATGTTGATGCCATATTTATAACATTAGTTACATTCCAGGTATTAATGTCTTGATTAAATATTGTAGCACTTTCAAACATAGACTGCATATTGGTCACACTAATTGGAATCCAATTATCTAAAGGCATATTGAAGTTTATAGCACTTTTAAACATAGCACTCATGTCAGTAACGGACGTTACATTCCAACCATTAATATTTTGATTGAATGCTGTCGCATTTTCAAACATAGAAGACATGTTAGTTACATTACTGACTATCCAATTATCTATTGGTTGATTAAAAGCAATTGCGTCGTTAAACATTTCTTCCATAGAGATAACAGAAGTCACGTCCCAATCGAGTAGTGGTTGGTTGAAAAGACTAGCTCTATCAAACATCTGTTTCATAGAGGTTACAGCGGTAACATCCCAGCTATTGATATTTTGGTTAAATGTGCTTGCAGAATAAAACATTGCGAGCATATTTGTAACATTACTAGTAATCCAGTTGTCTAATGGTTGATCAAAATTGCTAGCACCAGAAAACATACTTTGCATATTGGTTACGTTACTAACATCCCAATCATTTAAAGGTTGATTAAAAGCAGTTGCACTTTGAAACATACTAGACATGTCTTCAATATTACTAACATCCCAATCGTTTATATTACCATTAAAAAGATTGGTAGAACCAAACATACGATATGTGGTTGTTACCTGTGACAAATCAGGTAAGTCTGTAGCGTTGTATTCCATATTTCTACAATAATAGAACGCGTTTTTCATTGATTGCCATTGTTGGGTTCCCCATTGATCTATAGACAGTAATTTTTGATTGTCTCGCGCAAAATTAGAATAGTAATGAGCTGGGTAGTCTCCAATAATACTGATGGTATAAATACCAGGTACAAGGTAAGTATGGGTAATACCTCCAGTTACATTATTATTGAATTGATTATCTCCCCAGTCTATAGAGTAATTATAAGTTAAGTAATCTGGATAACCAGAATTAGCATCTATCCTAATTTGATTATCATCACTAGTATAGCTTTGTATTATGCGTGTATCTATAGTAATTTTAAAAGCTGTTGGGTCGTTTACCCAATTGGATATAACACTAAAACTTTCTTCTGTACAGCCTATAGCATCTCCGTCTGTTGCATTATAAGGCACTACGGTCACATAAACAGTGTCACCAGGATTTAAATCTGGTGTTAAGTCTAAACCAGTAACATTACCGACGTCTAGATCAGTTACTTCATTAGTAATGATGCCACTATTTTCTATTCGATAACTAATTTTATAACCAGTAGCTCCAGGAACCATTTCCCAAATTAAATCTGTATTTGATGGGACGTTTGTATCACCATTAAGAGGAGAAACCAAAGACGTACAAAGTACAAATGAGCAATTAATAATATCGTCATTGATTGTCCAACTGGAGTTATCAATTAAGTTTTGTCGTTGATTCAAACTATCGCAATAGTTTAACCCTTCAGCTCCAAGCGTAACGTTATTTATTACCGATTGTGATTCCCAGCCTATTAATGTGTTATCATAATTAGTTTGAGATAAACCAGAATTATCAAGCATGTCGGACATGGTTGTCACGTTACTTATGTTCCAGGATGCTAAGCTTTGGTCAAATACAATTGCATTTTTGAACATGCCTGACATATTGGTTACAGAGGCAGTGTCCCAGCTATTTAATGGTTGGTTAAAAGCTGTAGGATTAGTTGTAGAAGAGTAAAACATATATGACATGTTGGTTACTTCTGAAGTCACCCAACCATTTAAAGGTTGATTAAAAACACGAGCCGAACTAAACATAGAGCTCATGTTTTTAACCTTGCTAACATCCCATATTTCAAGAGGTTGGTTAAAGGAGGTGTTTGATGCAAACATAGCACTCATGTCTGTTACTTTGCTAACATCCCAACTTGCAATAGCTTGGTTAAACGCATTTGCAGATCTAAACATATTATTCATATTGGTAACATTGCTAACAATCCAACCTGTAATATCCTGATTAAAAACATAAGCAGTTTCAAACATTGATTGCATATCAACAACATTACTAACATCCCAAGTTGTAATATCCTCATTAAATAGAGAAGCGCCATCAAACATCGATTCCATATCTGTAACCGCACTAACGATCCAACTATTTAAAGGTTGATTAAAATACCTGTTATCTCTAAACATAAAGCTCATGTTGGTCACATTGCTAACGTCCCAATCGTTTATTGGTTGGTTAAATTTAGTACTTCCAAAATAACCATCAAACATATGCGACATATTGGTCACATTGCTAACTATCCAATCGTTTAGTGGTTGATCAAAGACTGCGTTTTTATAAAACATATAAGACATGTCTTCAACATTACTGACATTCCAAATTTCTATAGGTTGATTAAAATCTGCGTCTCTAAACATATAAGACATGTCAGTTACATTATTAACTAACCAACTACTTAAAGGCAGGTTAAAAGTGGTATTATAAAACATGTAAGACATATCCGTTACATTACTAACCTCCCAACCATTTATACTTTGATTAAATGTTGAAGCTGAATAAAACATTTTAGTCATAGTTGTTACCTGTGCTGTATTCCAATTATCTAAAGGCTCATTAAAGGTTGATGCGCGATAAAATGTTTCTGACATATCTGTTACATTTCCTGTATTCCATAAATCTAAAGGTCTATTAAAGATAATAGCTCCATAAAATATACCTGAAATATCCGTTATGGTACTTACATCCCAATGATTGATAATACCGTTGAAAGCTTCGGCATTTTTAAACATGTTTTTAAGCGTCGTTACTTGAGATAAATCAGGCGCATCTATGGCATCAAAATTTAAATTTTCACAACCATAAAAAGCATTTTCCATAGTTTGCCATTGGATATTACCCCAATTTAAAATTTCTATAATTTTTAGTTTATCACCTTGATTGTTAAAATATATAGATGGAAACGTACCACTTATAGTTATTGTATAAGTGTTTGGAGCGGAATACGTGTGGGTGATATCTCCAGTAACTCCAGTGTCTGTTTGTCCATCACCCCAGTCTATACTATAATTATAAGTGTATGCTGGATTTGTTGGTATTCTAACTTCGTTAATTGCAGAAGTCCCTGTATCTGTATTAGAAGTATTCCAAAGTGATGTGAATTCGGTTTGGGAAAAAGAAGTGAGACTTAATAATAAAAAGAGTAGGGTAATCGATTGTTTCATGGAGTGAAATTTTAAAAAATCGGAAAAATTAATTTTAAATTTTGAGAGTAAGGGCTTAGTGTTTTTTTTGATTAAAAACAGTCCGTTTGTTTGAAAGCAATTGGTTTATGGTGATTGATTAGATGCTGACATTTAAATCTAACAGGTTTGGTTTTGTTTTATCCCCAACCGTATTTGTCTTCGTCTAATATAAATTGACTCATTAATCTTATAAATAGGCCTCCCGTACCGAAAGCTATTTTATCTTGCTCCGGAAAAGGCTCATTATCTTCAACAGTTAAACCATGGTCCGCGATTATTATAACCGGTTCCCCTAAAGCATTTTTGTGTTGGTGATCCCAGATAATCCAATTTTGACCAGCATCACAAAAGCCCTGATGTCTTTCTTCATCACCTTCAAGTTCTTCCATCATAAATTCTGAAGAAGGCGCGTCTCCATCATACCCATAAAAGTCTATATAATCAGGGACGCCATCACCAAAAATTATTGTGTTATGCATTTGAACTACCGTTTTATAAGAGTCTGGTATTGTAAAAGGCGTGTCTTTAAAATCGCCTTGATAAGGCGCGCCAAAAGTGATGATGACTTCATTTTCATCCTCGTTTTTAAAAGTTATCTTTAGAGCTTTATCATAATGTATCGCTACAATTTTAGTGGCAATTGTTTTTAGTATTTCAAGGCATGGCACGGTTAAAGCCCATGGTTTAAAATAAGTGATAAACTCGGTCTTCAACTCCGATTCTTGTAATAGGGATAATTCTTTTGGTGTCATATTTATAGTATAGCGTGTTTCAAAATGCAAAGGTCTTGTTCTTTAGGTATCTTTTACACCCTGAATTCAGTGAAAATACAATGCTTCAGATTTCATTGGTCTTTCCGTTACTTTTTTTGTTTTTTGAAGTAATAGATTTGGTTAGAAAAGACGCGATTGTCATAATTGTTTTTTTCTTAGAATAATTTTTTATAAAATTCTTATTTAATCGATGTAAGTTCGTTTTATTGTTGCTACATGACTAAAAGAACTCTTGTGTGATTTCTGTTTTGTTGATAAAAAGTACTAGGTATAAACTAATTTATAAGAAACATCCACATTAAAAAAAGCTGTGGTTTATATTGTATTGAATGATTTTATTTTTTTTGTCTAAAAACAAGATGAAAAGGTGATTTTTGTTAAAAAAAGGCGTTACTTTTAATTAAATAATAAATTATCAACCATTAAATTATTAAATTATTAAATTATGAAATTAATTAATGTCTTTAGAGGAGTCATAACGTTAGTTATCCTCTTTTCATTTACTAGCATACATGCGCAACGCATTTATGTTTCAAAAACAGGAAATGATGCTAATCCTGGAACGGAGATTCAACCTTTTAAAACAATAGCAAAAGCTTCTGCAGTAGCTAATCCTGGTAATACCATTGTTATTGGAGAAGGGACTTATGAAGAAACTATTAAACCTTCAAAATCAGGAACACCAGGAAACCCTATTGTTTATACCTCTAAACAAGGCGAAAAAGTTGTTGTTTCAGCAATGCAAGCCTTAAGCGGATGGACCTCTGATGGTGGAAGTGTTTGGAAAACCACTGTTAATTGGGATTTAGAACAGCGAAACTTTGTAATCAGAGGTGCTACTGTATTAGATTTAGCTAGATGGCCAAATAATACGGATGGAGATCGTTTTACATTAAACTCTTTACGTAATGACGGAGGAAGTCAAGATGAGGTCTCTATAAATGCTTTTTTAACAGATGGAGATATTCCAAATTGGCAATGGTCAAATGGTGGATCCATTATGTTTTATGGAGACCGTCCAGGATCAGGTTGGACTACTTGGAGAGCATGGATAAAAAGCCAATCTTCAGGAAGAGTAACTTTTGACGCTGTCAAAGACCAAAACTGGATTGTAGGTGCCCATCCTCCAGGCGATTTTGGAGATTATTATTTAGAAGGAATAAAAGAAGCGCTTGATTATCAAAATGAGTGGTATTTTGATGCTAATTCAAATACTTTATTTGTGCAATTACCAGGAGGTATAAAACCAGAAGATGGTGAAGTGCAGATGTCAAGAAGAGCGGTGACGGCTGACTTAGAAAATCGTAATTACATACATATTGAAAACCTTGCTTTATTTGGAGGAAATGTTCTTGTAAAAGGAACCAGTAATAAACTAAAAGGCGTAAAGGTTTTATATGGAAGTATGACTAGAGGTATAACTCCTAACTTTAATTCTGGCATTAATGCAGTAGATATTAAAGGAGGGTCTGTAAACACAATTATAGAAAATTCTGAAATAGGTTTTGGAGATGCTACAGGGATTTGGGATTCAGGAAATGCTACAATAATCAGAAATAACTATATTCATGATTTTGATTTTTTAGGTTCTTATGATGCGCCAATAATGGCTAGAGGAGGAGTTAACTCTAAGATTTTACGTAATAATATTTCTCGTGGAGGTAGAGATGGTATTCAAATAGTAAATAAAAATTCTGAAGTCGCTTGGAATGATATATCTTATAGTAATCTTATAGCCGATGATTGTGCTTTACTTTATACCATTAATAAAGGTTTAAATATGGACATTCATCACAACTGGTTTCATGATGCGGAAGGTAGAGGCGAATTAAAGAAAGCTGCAGGTATTTATTTAGATAATGATGCTGAGAATGTTCGTGTATATCGTAATGTTGTTTGGAATGTCGAGTGGACAAATATTCAGATTAATTGGAATGGAAAAGATATTGATATTTTTAATAATACCTTAGTCAAAGCTGATGGAGGTACTATGGGAGCTTGGCATAAAGCAGGTACAGCATTTACTAATGTTAAAGTATGGAATAATATTACGGATACTTATAGAACAGACCAAGGCGGAAATCAAGAAACAGAAGGGACTTGGGAACCGCAATCTAATAAGCAAAATAATCTTGTAGATCAAACCTCTTTTATGAATTTTAACTCGAATAACTACAGGCTAAATAACGGGACAGTAGCAGTAGATGCAGGTAGAATTATTACTGGTTATACAGATAGTTATATTGGAGCAGCTCCAGATGTGGGAGCTTATGAAGTAGGAGATAATTGGGTACCTGGACCAGATTGGGATATTAATCAAGGACCTACAGGTGTTTGTTACAACTTACCAGGTGAAAACTGTAGTACTGGAATTGAAGATAGTGTTAGACCAGATGCTAATTTAGCTGATGGAGTTTACTATATTCAAAACACAACTAATGAAATGAAAATTAACAGTCCCAATGGACGTATTGTAAATATTGCGGCTACTTCAGATAATAGTGCAAAATGGCAAATTACCAAAGTTGGTACTTATTACACAATTAAAAATCTTAGAAATAATGAATTTTTAGAAGTACCTTATGCGGCTTGTAATACCAATGATAAAACAGAGAATCTTAACGTTAATTTAGGGACTTGGACATCAGCTAGTAGTAATCATCAAAAATGGGGTATTACCAAAGTAGCTGATGATTATTTTTTAGAACCTTTACATTGCGAAAAGGTCGTGGATAGAAATAATGGTAACGCCATGCACTTATGGCCATACGTTGTAGGTAATACAAATCAAAATTGGAAAATTATAAGAGTAGAAGAAACTTGTTCTGCTAATATGACTATTTCTAATTTAGAGAGTACAAGTGCAACTGACACTTCCATTACATTGGCATTTGACACACTAAGTAATGTAAATACCTACGAAGTTAGAGTTTGGCCTAAAGGTCAGTTTGCAGGAAATGTCAATACTCCAACAGCAGCAGCATATAAAGCTGGTGATTTTTCTCCAATAACTATTGATGGTTTAGCTTCGGGTACTGAATATACTGTCGTTATACGTGCCATTTGTATCACAGGAGGTACATCAGAATTAACACAAATTGATGCTGTTACCTCTGGACCATGTACTGTAAATGCTGATATGACTTCAGTAAAAAAAGTGAGTGATACCAACCAATCTATTTCAATAGGATTTAATGAGTTTACAGGTAACAATACGTACGAGTTAAGAGCTTGGCCTAAAGGACAGTTTGCCGGAAACATAAATAGTCCGATAGCAACGTCTTATGCCAGTGGGACTTCATCGCCAATAACAATCAATGGTTTAGTATCAGGTACTGAGTATACGTTGGTGTTACGTGCTGTTTGTTCTCAAGGTGGTACTTCAAAATTAATTACTATAGATAGTGCTACATCTGGTGCTGTTTCCAGAATTGATACTACTATTAAAGAACAAGAGGATACCATTATTTTATATCCAACACCAATAAAAGAAAGTGCATTAACTATTTATTTAGGACACTCTAAAACATCAAAAGTAAATGTTCTTGATTTGCAAGGTAATACAGTATATAACACAGAAACTAAAGGACAATATCTTAAAATAGATCGTTCGTTATTTGGAAATCCTGGGTTCTACTTTGTAAGGATTGAACAACAAGGTGTTGTTACAACTAAAAAAATTCTAGTAAACTAAAAAAATAGAAACTAGTAATTAAATTCATGCCTTTAGGTTGCTAAAAAGGTGAACTTAACTCTTTTTAAAGGCCAAAACTTTATTTGAATTTTCAGAGCGGTTTTAAAACCCAAAGGAGATTGAAAGTTATAAAGGCATGAATTTATAATATGATAAAAATTTGTTTATTGATTGAATTTCAGTAGGATATCTGCATGCGTCTATAATCTTTCTTTTGTTTTTTAATTTCTTTTTTTATACCAAAAAGCTCAAAATTAATTCTTCTACAGAGCATTCATCTTTAATTATGAATACATTAGCTTTTACCTGTTTAATTTTGTTTTTACTATTTTTCCAATTCACTTTGCTTAAATCTGACTTTATGTTTTGGTCAGATAATTGTTCAACAAAAAGCTCTATAATTTTAAACGACTCAAAACTTTCTAAAGGCTCAATTTTTATAAAATCTGTTTTATGCTTTTCGACTTTTTCTAAACAGTCACTAAAAGACTCTTTAAAATCTTCCTCGTCCATAAATTGAGAGAAATTAGGAATTGGCATTATGTATTATACTTATTTAGGTTGATTCTTTTTGGTTAATATTTTGAATTTGTTCAATTCTTAAATTGTAAATTCAGGTAAATTTACACTAATTTTCTACAGGACTGTATTTGATATTTAAATGTACTTGGATAGGCTTTCTTAATTCTGGGCTAAAATGTGCTTTAAAATTGTTGCCAATATGGTCTGCTTGCTTAGCTGTTTTTTGTGTATGATCTTTACTTTTGATGGTTTGTTTTAAGCTATACTTGTATTCAAGCGTTTTATTGATTGGTTTTGCTTTCGCTTTTTTATAAGAATTGTATTGTTTAGTGATACTTATTGTGATGATGTTGTCTTTAGTGTAAGTTGTACACCAAGGCTACTTAATTACACAAGCCTTAATGCTATATACTTAAATTGTTTGGTTTTATATTAGGCTTAGTCCTTACTGACTTTCTTTATACATACTATAAGCATGTTATAAGTACGTTATAAGCATGCTATAATCACGCTATAACCTATTTTAACACATGAGTTATGTATCTGATTATTAGTTATTTGTACTAATGTTTGCTATTGTAGTAAATTAGGCTATTATTATCCCTTGTAATCGAGGTTTTAAATGGTAATAATTTTACAACCTATGTACAGTTTTATGCTTGTAAATACAAGAAATTTTAGAAAGTAATTTATGAAGTATTAGTATTCCAAAGTGAAGTGTAAAAAATAAGCTTTAGTAGTGAGTAATACACTATTAAAACAAGGTTTTGTTATTGTAAAATGAGGACTAATATATGATGATTGTTAATGAAGTAGTTTAGGTGAGTATTAGAGGGCTTTTATTTGTTTTTTGGCTTAGTACCTTATTAGCGGTTCGGCTTTTTTCTATACTAATAAATGTTTCAACAATTCATTCCATTGAACTCTCAAAGTTGAATGAAATTTTTCTAGAGTGTTTTTTTGATTTTCTGTACAGTCTGAACAATTCTTATTTAATATGTTAATGTAGTTTTTAATAAGATTTTTGTCAAATTCATTGTTAGCAATTAAACTAAACTCTAACATAACAATATTTACCCAAATGCTTAAATCATCTTCGCTAAAGCATTTTTCAGAGTTGAAATGTGAAACAAATTCCTTAGTATTATTTTTAACATATTCTTTTCCTTTATATCCGAGTTCTTCAGAAAATGCTCCATCAGATTTTTGAAATGTCAACGTTACTACTTTAAAATAGAATGGTCTTGAATATTTATTTTTAGTTGTTAAGCTATCTAGTAACCTAAAAGCATTGTCTAATTTCCAATTACTATCTAAGTATATGTCTTTAGCAATTTGTGAAATTCTGTTATCGGAAATAAATTTATCAAAATTACAGTTTGTTATTTTTGTATTAGTTTCTGTATTTAAAACTGGTTTATTGTTGATTTCAGAGTATAAACTATCTTGATTATCAATTTTTTTAATTGGATTCTTTTCGGTTTTGTTTTTACATGCAGTTAAGCCAATTAGTATTATGAGTATTATTTTCCAATTCATATACAGAATTATTTTTAGGTCTCTTCCCTTGAGATATGGTTACAGATTTAAATTGAATTAAGCTGATAATTGATATGCTATATTTGGTGTTTTATAGTCTAAAGATAAGTGTAATTTTATTTGGGTGTATAAATTAATGAGTTTTTACCACAGTAGTTTGTTGTGTACATTTATTTGTATTCATATATAAATTCGTTTCTCAATTTATGATTTCGAGAGAACTCTTTTTTTCTTTCAAGTTTGCCATTTTTGTCATAAATCAACTGTGTATATTCCATTACAATATTCTTTTTCGTATACACTTTTTCGATTTTACTTAATCCAAACTCGTTGTATTCGTAGCGATAGAATTCAGAATCCTTATCATCTCTTTTGGTCAATCGACCTTTTATATCATATTCGTAAGTGAACTTTTTGCGATATTTTTTTCTGGTAGGAAATGTTTCGTTAATCAAAAGGTCATTTTTGAAATCACTTATTTTATATAAGACAGAATCTTTGTATTGTTCAATTTGTTTTAGTTTCCCGAACAGATTGTATTTGAAATAGTTCTTCCCGTCTAAATCCGTTATGAAATCAAGTTTTCCTTTTCTTTTATATTTTTTTCAATCGCAGTAGTAACTCTTTTAAAATCAGGTTCATATTTTAATAAAACAATACTGTCAGGATTTTTGAATTTATCGTAGTAAATATTTATAATTTCGTTTCCCATTCCAGAAACGTGGTTTTCAATATCAGTTCTTTTTTGATATTCTGTTTTTTTCCTTTGTAGATAAAGAAGTGTCCAAATTTTGAAGAGTCATTTAAGAATTCAATTTTTTCATAAAAGAATCCACTTTTATATTCAGTCAGTTTTGTCCAGAGAGTTGTGTCGTTAGTTTTCGGATTTATATTCCATTCATATCTTATCGATTTAACATCAGATGTGTCAATTTTTACTTGCGAAAAACTCGAAGTAGAAATTGAAATTAAAATGATAAGCAGGAAGTTTCTCATAATTGTACACAACGTTTTGTATAAAATTAGTTGCGTGGTTAAGTACGTAATTTAGTAAATAAAAACCGAATAGAAAATGCGCGAGGATTTTAGTAAGTAGACTAGAACTAGCAATTAATTTTATACAGTGTTGTGTAGCGTTTTTTATTTCAGTTTGTTAAATATATAATTTTTTAAATCCTCAACAGAAATATTATACTTTTCAAAATTATTTTTCTAAAATATCAATATATATTTCATCGGTACAACCAACATATTTTATAGCCTGTTTATAAACTAAAGTATCAACCATAAGTCTTAAATAAGCTGGGAAATTTTCTCTTCTATTAGTTTTTATAAATAACCTATTTCCAGATAATGGAAAAAGATAATCATCTTCATAGACTTTTGGCATTACATTTTTTTCAAAAATAACAGGATTATCAGAACACAAGTACGGTAACTTGTCAGTACTTTCTATAATTGTGTATGGTGTTCTACATTCAAATCCTCTCATCGAGTCCATTAAAGAATTATAATACTTATAAGCATTTAAAAATTGTTCGCTATTTTTAAATGCCTCTTCACATTTTTTGTCATTAATTCCTTTTTTGTTTTTTATGGCTAATCCTAAAGTTTTTAAATCATTGTTTTTTATGAAGTCTTTTAGTTCTTCTTTTCTATGAGGTAAACGCCAATACATTAAACTTACAAAGTGATTAAGAGCAGGCATATCATCTTCGTCTACATTGAAACGGTTATCATTGTTAGAGGAATTAATTTTGTCGATAAGTTTTGCTGCATTATTATCAAAATGGCTATAATGTTCAGTTTCCAAAAAATCTGTTTCAGATTCATTGAATTTTATTGTGTTACCATCTTTTTCAAAAAAGTAAGATTCTGGTGAAAATTCCTTTCCATTTTTAATAAACCTTTTTTCCTGAACATTATATATTTTAAACTTATTTGATTCTTTAGTAAAACCTTTTAAGTAAAAAACTGGTAAATAATGATGTCTCCAAGATTGGTTTTTCATTCTGATTGCGATGATTGGGTCAAATGTCTAGTCCTGAAATATGACTACAGGTTAAAATTGAATTTACGCTGATAATTTATATACCATATTCGGTGTTTTATAGTCTAAAGATAAAAGTAATCTTAATTGGTTGTATAAGTTAATTGTACTTTTTCTAACTCTATTTGCTTATGCAAATTTATCAAAGGTTTGATCGAGATAAAAGTCGTCTTTTTTTAAGATTCTGTTTACAAGCTATGTTATTGTATTATTTATGTTAATTCTTACAGAAGTTTTTAAGCTAAAAATTAATGAGTTTATACTTGTTTTATTGCAGTATTTTCTTGGTTTTACTTGTTTTAACAGGTATGCGTTTTTATTAACTCTTGTTCTCTCTTAATAAGTGTGGTTCTAATATTTCCAACAGGTTCGTTTTCTAATTTTTGTCTCAATTCAATAAATGTATTTGCAAAGTCATAAAATTTTTTACTTGTAGTAAAAGTCTCTAGCCATTTTCCGAAATCAATCAAATAATCTTGGTTTTTAGAATATTCAAAGTATTCAATTAGTTGTTCTAACTGCCAGTTTGAAGATTCAGATTTTTCAAATTGTAGAGATGTTTTTTGAAGAAATTTGTCAAAAATATAAGTGTTAGACACGAATGTTTGAATTGCTTTTTTTCGGCTTGTTCAATTCTTTTTGTTTTAAAAAGAGTAATTGTCCATTCAAAAAGAAAGATGGGATAGCCTATGTCTTCAGGAAAATTTTTAGTAAACCAATTGAAGTATCGTAATGCACCTGTAAAATCCTCTAATTTCAAGTATAATTCAGGTGGTAAATATCTTAATCCACCGCCATCGTGATAAAATCCACCCCAATGCTTTTTGTCAGCTTGAAGGGCACGTTTAATTTTCTTTATTTTATTTTTTATTCTTTCTTCTTGTTTAGGTGTCATCAACTTTTCTAAATGTTTAGTCCTGAAATAGGCTTATAATTTATGATTGATTTTAAGCTTATAATTTATACCTCATTTGGAGTTTTATATTCTAAAGATAAATGTAATCTTACGTTGATCGTATAAATTTATTGTATTATTTATGATGATGATTACAGAAGTACTTTAGCAAAAAAATAGTTAGTTTTTAATTAGCTTAAATGAGATGCCATCAATAATGACAAAGTAAATACCTTTTTCTAGTTTTTCAATATCTATTTGCTTATCCTCAATAACTCCATTACTAACTTGTTGTCCTTTATTATTATATATTTTATAATATTTATTATTAATTTCTTCTTCAAAAACTATATGAATTCTGTTTAATGCAGGATTAGGGTAGATGTTAAACTTATTAGATGTTGTAATTGAGTTAATTGAAAGGAGATTTCCAAAATAAATATCTAAATATTCTAACCTGTTTTCTAGCCAAGTTAGAGTGTATGTCAAACTCTGATTGTCGAATGAATAATTTGAATATACTAACGATTCTCTTTCGTAAATTTTATTCTCTTGTAAAAAAACATACTGATTTATAATAGAGTTTGATAAAGAATTGAGACTAAAAATATCACTTCTATAATCAAACCATTTACTGGCTGTGTTAGTAAATGCGTTGTTAGGGTTCTCGTTTATAAATCTATCCATGAAACCATTAGTCAAAATGTCATCAGTGATGTTTTGGTTAGTACCATTCCAAATAGTTCCAAAACAACCATCTAAATCCCAAGGTATGTAAAAGTACGGTTCATTAGTTTTGTATTTTCCTAGATAAATATTTTTACCAGTATTGTCTGTTGCACGAATTAAGTTTAGAAACAAGAAATAGTCTATAAAATTATCTTCATCAAATTTAGACCAGATATTAGTTGCAAAATCTGATTCAGAAGAATTCATCACAAAATCAGTAAATTGATAGAGGTTATCCCAGTCGGTTATTTCATCTTCATCAGGATGCTTAAAATCATAACCACTCCATACTCTGTTACTGTTATCGTAATCAGGTAAACTAGTAAAAGTGGAAGCTCCCCAGGAAGTTCCTTTATATAATTCGCCTCTCATATTTCCATTAAACTTTTTAAGTTTTAATTGTTTCCTATCAACTTGTTCAGAAAGGTTATATATGCCATTATATTTATCATTTATAAAAATTTCAACATACATGACATCTGCACCAGATTTAGCCTGTGCTTCATCATCAATATAATATGGTGTGTGTATCTCTTTCCAAATTTTAGAAGCTGTAAAACTTCTTAATCTTAATGGTTCATTGTATAATGCATCTAAAATCCAATCATCATCTTCACGTAATTCTCCAAATTGAAAGTCTAGTGTTTCCTCTCCAGTCTCATCTTCCCAAAATTCTAAATCATATGTTTTTTTGGGATAACTTTGAGAACTGCCACCTCTTAATTCAATCCCAATATTTGAAGATACTGTTTGTTCATTATCAGTGTAAACTAAAGTCGCTAATACCTTTGGCTCGTCAACGATTTCGTTGTCTGTATTTATTTTAATAATAGGTGTTTGCGTAAAATAAAGCGTGTACTGACTTGAAGAGTTTATGCTTTCTACTATATATGAATTTGAATATTCTAGGCTACTAGGGTGTGAAATAAAACTATAATCGTTTTGACCTAAAGTAATAACAATCTCATCGTAATCTTCAATATCTTGATAATCTTCAATATTTTGGATTCGAGATACAATTATAGAAAGGGTTTCATCAATTCCAAATTTATTTTCAGACACATTAATAGTTAGTGTTTGTGAGTATGAGTTTATCGAATAGATGAAACTTAATATTAATAAATATACTTTCATTTTTTAATGGCTAGTCCTGATATATGGTTACAGATTAAAATTGAATTTAAGCTGACAATTGATATATTATATATGTGTTTTATAATATAAAGATAAGTATAATCTTATTTGGTTGTATAAATTAATTGTGTTTTTTATAACTCTATTTGCTTATGCTAATTTATCAAAGGTTTGATCGAGATAAAAGACGTCTTTAGTTATTCCGTTTACGTCTTCAGTAATTATATTTTCTTAATAGTGATTTCTTTTTGTCACACTATAATATTTTTTCAAAATAGTATTTTGAACAGTGAAGAACATCATGACTTCCCATATAGAAAATACAAATGAGATGAATATACTGATATTAGTCATGATGTAGTACTGTGTAATATACTATTAAAACAAGCTTTTGCAATAGCAAAATCATGACTAATTTATGATGATTTTTGTATAACTATTTTAGCTAAACATTAGTTAGTATTTAATTGTTTTTTTACTATTTCAATATTCAAATATTTGTCAAATAATAATTGAATCGGTTTATAATAATCCTTAAATTGTATGTCAATTAAACTGATTTAAAATTATTTAATGTAACATTTTTTAGTTGATGTTCTTTCGGACTTTTTTTAACATATTTGTAGTTAAATATTTTCAAAATTAGTTACACTTTATATTACAATTATCTTTAAGTTTTGAGCTGGAATTATTAGTTAAGTTAAAATTCGCAACCACCACTACCAGTATTTTGTATTTCGGTATAAGTAGGGTTATAGGCATTCGTTCCTACAAAGTATTCATCAATTGTTATCTGACCATTGGTAATTAATTGGCTAACCCCACATAGGTTGTATAAAATATTATTACCAATGCCAGAAGCACTTGAGTTTGTATTCCTCCCAATATAAAGATTACCACCCAAAGTGGTTAGTGTCTCTAAACCGTTTAGGTTAATTAAATTATCATTATCCCAAATTAGAAGATTTCTTCCTATTAAAGTTATATTGTCTAAATCATCAAAACTTGTTAATGCATCATTCCAATGAACACGAAAATCCACACCTACAGTAGTAAGGTTATTTAAGCCATCAAAACTTACTAAAGCGTTATTATCAACAAGAGTCAAAGTCCCTCCGATAGAAGTAATTCCTTCTAAGCCTATTAAGCTTGTTAATGCTTGGTTTTCTAATATGGAAAGGCCTCCTTCTATTGTAGTAATTGACTCTAATCCTTCTAAACTTTCTAAATTATTATTTATCCAAATTTCAAGATTTCCTCCAATGAAATTAAGAGTACTCAAGCCTTCTAAGCTAGTAATTGTTTGGTCTTCAAATCCATGAATTAACAGGTTCCCTGTTACTTTTGTATAATTAAAAGTATTTATTTGTTCTTGATTTAACGATAAATTTCCATCGTAAATCAGACCTGTGATGAAATTATAAGTAATAGAAGTAGCAAGTACTACTCCTGTATTGTCTAAAGTTTCTACTTTCCAATAGTATTTGACATTTGCTAATAGATTACTATAAGTATAACTAGTATTACTTAAGTTGTATGTGGTTGTTGGGCTTTCGTCGGTATATAAATATAATTTATAAGTAGCATCTGATGGTGTGTTTTCTCCAGCAGAAAAAGTTAGTGTACCATTCTGGTAATTATCACTTGTAACAGTGTTGTTTGGATTGTTGATAGGGCTAATTATTGGGGCTTCTGTATCGTCAGTTGAACAACTAAATATAACTAGAGTTAGAAACAATGAATATAGAATCGTTTTAGGTGATTTTATTACGTTTCTAATAGGTTAAAAGTTTTTTTAATTTAAAAATAAAGTATTAGTCGTAAATATAAATTTATAGATTTGAATTTTGTTGTTTTATTTTATAAATCTTTTATTATTGATTAGCAACTAATTTAATTTTCTGATATCGGTTGACTCTTTTTTTGTTATTATTTCAACTCGTTCAATTCTTAAATTGTTAGTTCATGTAAATTTATATTACTAAGTTATGACAACAACTACTGAAGTACTTTATTAAAAAATTAATGAGTTTTTACTTGTTTTTTACCACAGTACTTTGTTAGCTGTAGTTTTTATTCGTCTTCACAAGCAAATTCATACTTTTCGAAATACTTATCAAAACTCCGATAATTAGATAAATTAATTGAATCAAATTCATCAGATTTTTTTCTTTTCGTTACTCCAATATTGCGCAAAGCAGAATTTATATCAATTACATCCATTCCTGAATAATGAGAATAGTAGTTTCCGTTAATTCGAATTTCACGTTTATCTTTGTAAACAATTGCTGCTTGTTCTCCAATACCACCATGATAATCGGTAGCGATAAGAGCAAAATTTGAAATTTCAATTTCTTTAGCTATACGTTCAATGCTCCTCACACAGAGTAGATTAACTCCTCCAAAGCTATCTCCATTCTCATCAAAGACATTCCATTTTTTTCCCCAATAAGTGGTGTGACAAACATCAAGAGGAATAATATTAAATCCATTTTCAGAGAATACAGGTAAATCCAAAACTTCAATTTTAGATTTATTTGGTTTTTCAGATGTTATGATTGCTTCAATATGGTGTCCCATTTCAATTTTTCAATTACAGCTAACGTACTCGACTATGACTAGTTGCACGGTTTAGCACTTAACTTAGCAAGTAAACACCAAACTGAAAATCCTATAGGATTTTCAGAAATAGGTAAAAACAAGCAATTACTTATAGCCATTGTTACAAACAGTTTTTATTCATAAATAAAGTTATAAACAGTCTGTTCATTATTTGTATTATTGATTTCAATCATTTCGGTCGGAAAATCATCGCTATCGTACGTGAAAGTGAAAGAAGAACTTCCAGTTTCTGTTCCGTTAGAGTCAAATCTTGTTAACGTACTATAATTATTAAAATTCATACTTTGAAAGTAATTCCAAAAAAGTCTTCGCGCTTTTATATCTATTCCAGCAAAAGGATGGTTTTTGTCATCGTAACTACTGTATTCTATTGAGAAAACAGTATTAGAATTACTATCAGTTTGAGTTTCTGTAATAATATTGTTGTTCATATCATATTCAAAAATCCTACTTCCAGCTGCTGTACAATCATTTAAATTAGATGGGCATTGAAAAAAGATGTATTCAGTTATCTGTTCATTGGAATTAAACTCATATTCGTGCCTATTGCCACCTCCTTCGATAAATTCTTCTAAATCTGAAATCAATAGACCATTTTCAAATGTATAAGTAGTTGTTGCGTCAAGTTGGTTGTATTCAGAACCCGTAAAATTAAATTCTTCAGACGAAACAATTCTATCATCTGAATATGAAAAAACTATTCGTTCATCACCAACTTCTGTAATTGTTGCAAGTCTTTCATTTTCATATTCAAAATCATACTGTCCTACAAGGTTTCCATCTTCCATTATTTGAAGTGACGTTATTCTTTTTAAATTGTTTTCATTCGGATTATCATTATTTGTATTGCCATCATCAGATGAGCAAGATAAAATTGTTAATCCGATTAAAATTCCAAGTAGCAAGTTTATTTTTTTCATTGCGTAAATTTTGGTGTAAATTGTTTGTTAAAATTTAGTCGTTGTATTCTAAAGTGAAAAAATCACCATTGTCGAATGTGTATTTTGTCACATATCCATCACTATCATATTCAAAAGTATAGCTGTAAGTTGTATTATTATCGATTAGGTTTAAGCAATTATTTGTAGAAATGGCAAAACCTGGTAGATATTCAGAATCCCAAGCAAAAAGTTTTTCAGTTACTCTATTTCCAGAATCCCATTCAGTTATTGTATTATAATTAGCATTATCAATTTGGTTATTTGTAGAATACCATATTTCATTCCATTCTGTTAAATTTCCATTATTGTTGTGATTGAATATTTGCTCATAAGTTTTTGTTCCGTCAAGATTTAATCGTGTGTAAGATTTCAATAGATTATCAATAAAACTATATTCAAATGTTAGGTCTGAATAATTACTTCCGCTATCTGTGAATATTTTAAATGTACCACTTGCATTATTAGAATTATAGTTGTTGAATATATGTTCTGTATTTACAATATCAGCTCCAGATTGTTTTCTTTTTAATATTTTAGAAATATTATTGTTCGTGTAATCAACAAAAGTTGAGTCATTTAATGAATTGTCTGCAAAAGCAAAATCATTTTGAGTAGTCAATATTAAGCGATTTTGTGAATCATAAAAATACTTTTCTGAATATCCATCATTCCAAGATATTTGTTTTAGTAGTTTTGTGTTTTCAATTGACGGATTATTATCAGAGTTTTCATCGTCTGATGAGCAAGATAAAATTGTTAATCCGATTAAAATTCCAAGTAGTAAGTTTATTTTTTTCATTGCGTAAATTTTGGTGTAAATTGTTTGTAACGTGTTTGTATATGATACGTTGCGTGTGTAAGCAACTAATTTAGCAAATAAAAACCGAATAGAATATTCCGCAGGAATATTCGTAAGTAGGCTAGAACTAGCAATGGATTATATACTTTGTTAGCTATAGTTTTTTAATTTCACAGTTTCAATTTCATTGCATATACAAATGTTTTTTTCGTCAAACTGGTATTTCCCACCACAAAGTTGGAGGAAATAATTATCAATTTCGGGGACTTCAAAAATTAGTTTATAATTGCTTTTTATTTTAGGATTTTGCTCTTTTCCAAAAAAGGGTATTGTATTTTCTTGATTCATAACCATTTTAGACAAACCTTCACTTGAGAATTCGTAAAAATATCCCTCAATATCAAAAATTCTAAACATATAATTATGGATGCTAGTCAACTCTTTCGAAATATTTTGAATTTCTATGTTAATAATAAGAAAATAGCCGTCTGATTTTGCTTTCAAAAAGTCTTTCCCAAATTCTCTTTTAAACTCGAAACTTTTTATTAGATAAGAAAAAAATCCTACATCTATTTTGTCTAAGGTTGAGTATTGTTTTTTTAGTGAGAAATTATTTTGCTCTTCGAATAAGTTTTCCTCAAATAAACCAAAATCATTTACAAATTCATAATAGTTAAATCTAGACTTGTCTTTTGAATTGTTTGTGTTAAATTCAGTTTTTTGTTTTTTATTTGTTTTAGAACTTCTCCAGTTTTTATATCTGTTTGATTTTATAAAAATCAGTAGTTTTTCATAAGCTTCTTTAATTTGGCGAAATTTTTCAACATACTGATTTGAACCAAAGTTCGTGTCTGGATGATATTCTTTAGATAGACTTCGAAAAGCTTTTTTTATTTCTTTTTCAGAAGCATCATACTCTAAATTAAGTATTTTGAAATATTCGGTCATTCAAATTATAGCTAACTAGTTATATAACAACTAATATAGTTGTTTTTGGGAGTGTATTTCCCGTTATGACACATAATAGTTATTATTTGGTTTTAAATATTGTTGTAAGTTATTATTTTATTTTAATAAATTATAATACTTAATTGATTTACAATCAAGAAGTTTCTGTTACTTGTGTTTTTGTGAGGAAAGAGGGAGTTGTAATCTTTTTGTGTATGGTTTTAATTATGTTTTACTTTGTTTCTATATGAGGTATTTATTTGGCGTTACGGTAATTTGGGCTTTTTCGTTTAGTTTAATTGGTGTGTATCTTTCGGGATATGTGGATGCATGGTTTTCTGTATTGGTACGTATAGGTATTGCTACAATACTGTTTTTGCCTTTTTTAAAACTAAAAGGCATCACAGCTAAAACAATTTTAAAACTTATAGCAATTGGTTCTGTTCAATTAGGTGTAATGTATTGTTTTTATTTTCAATCTTTTAATTTTCTAACGGTTCCGGAAGTGTTACTGTTTAGTGTATTAACACCAATTTATATTACTCTATTAAATGATGTTTTAAGCAAACGGTTTAATAAAGTACATCTTCTTACAGCTTTAATAGCGGTGTTAGGTGCTGCTTATATACAATATTCAAGTATTAGCGAGCATGTTTTTTTAGGTTTTTTAATTACTCAAGGTGCTAACCTTTCTTTTGCTATAGGTCAAATAGCCTACAAGTATTTATTACAATTTACACCAGAATTACAATCTAAACCAAAGCATACCGTTTTTGGATTGTTTTTTATAGGTGCCTTTTTAGTGGCTCTAGTTGCGTTTTTTATTTTTGGATCGTCCCAAAAGTTACCCACTACAGCTTTACAATGGTTAATTTTACTATATCTAGGTGCTGTAGCCTCTGGTTTAGGATATTATTTTTGGAATAAAGGTGTTGTTAAAGTAAACACAGGCGCTTTGGCAATTATGAATAATGCATTAATTCCGTTGGGTTTAGTCGTTAACCTTGTAATATGGAATAAAGAGTCCAATCTTATTAAAATTATAATAGGAGGAAGTCTAATTTTTGCCTCGCTTGCATTAAATGAGTATTTATCAAAAGCTACTAAGAAGTAATTTTAATTTTGTTAAATTAACTGTTTTTATACTTATGTAATACGTCTAAAGGTATGTGGCAATAACTATAATCTTCTGGATGCAAGGTTAATCTATCTTGGTGTTCTGCGTCACTTAAAACAAAGTTTGTTAGCGGAAGCACCTCAATTACTATTGTTTTTAAGGTATTGTTTTCCATATTTAGTTTGTCTTCAATTGTCTTAATATGTTTTTTTGCTTTTAATAGGTGTAATTTATTATTACTGTAAATACCTGTTCTGTATTTTTTTCCTACATCGTTTCCTTGTTTATTAATGCTATAAGGATTAATAATTTCTAATAAATAATTTACTAAATCTTCAACTGAAACGACATTACTATCAAAAGTTGTTTTTACACATTCGGCAAAACCATCATAATCTGTTATAGTAGAATTGGTTGTGCCATTTGCTCTGCCTGCTTGTGTATTAATAATCCCTGGAATGTGTTTTAAAAACTCTTGTACACCCCAAAGACAGCCACCTGCAAGATATATGGTTTGTTTTGATGACATTTAAATATGATTTGTTTTTGTTGTTATTTTTTAGTTTTAAAGACCTTTTCAAATGCATCATAAACTGCTTGATGTAAAGCATCTCCATGATTTTTATCTTCAAAAAAACTATAATATAATTTTGTGTTTTCTTTTTTGTTAAGAGATAATTTTTCAAATAACTGTTTTGCTGTACGTTGCATAACAGGTCCTTCTTTTCCTCCAGCTATATAAATGGATTTGTTGTTTGTGTATGTTTTAGGTTGATAGTTTTTTAATAGTTTTTCGTCATCCCACCATAGACTTGGACTTACAATGATATAATTATCAAAAAGTTTTGGTTTTTTGAATAAAATTTCTGTGGCTAATAGTCCGCCTAATGATTGTCCGATGATTGTTTTTGTAGCAGTTGTTTTGTAGTTAGCATTAATAAAAGGCTGTAATTCTTTTTCTAAAAAGGTTATGAAGTTTTTAGATTTACCAGTTGTAGGGAATTCTTCTTGGTCTAATTTATTATTTGATGGGTATGTAAAATCTTTTTTTCTGTCTACGTTAGCAATACCTATAACAATAGATTCAGGAATGATATTAATCCAAGAAAACGAACAAAACTGTACTAGTCCAGAAATGTGTATAAAATCTTCGTCTTTTGATCCGTCTAATAAATAAATAACAGGGTATTTTTTTGTGCTATCTTGATTGTAGCTTAACGGTAGATAAATATTTAATGTTCTGGTTTCGTTTAATATTTCAGATTGTATATTTATTGTTTTACCTAAAGTAAAATCTGTTTCGTTAAGTTTTTTAGGTAAGCTTTGTCCTAAACAAAAATTACTAAAGCATAATACTATAAGTAGGTGAGTAAGTTGTTTCATAACTTGTAATGTACAAGATTAGGTTATGGTTTTTTCTGATAATTGCAAATACTTGTCTTTTCCTAAAGTTAAATAGTATAATGGATATAAAAAGACTATGGCTGCAAGAATTGCAAATATCATGTTTTTAGTAAATAAAAGTAATCCAGCTAGTAGCATGAAAGTGGCTTTAAATAAATTTTCATGTTTAAAACTGCTAAGTGTTACAACAGTTATTTTTTGATCTGTTACATTTACTGTTAGTGGTTGACTACTGCACCACGCTGCTTTAGCATATATTTGATGTTGACCATTACTGACCTCAAATGTTTTGCTTTGTTTATTTATTGTGCCTTTGGCTACATTGTCAATAAATATTTTAGCTCCAGTTGTGCTGTTTATTTTTATCGTTCCCATTAATATAATTGTAAATTGTTGTTTTTGGATTATGCTTAAATAATCCGTTTTATTGATTATTGTTTAAAAATAGTGGAATAAATTTAGTGTAGGTACTATACAGATAAAAAAGCTACCTAATTTAGGTAGCTTTGGTTTTAAATCACTTTTTATTTAAGACTTATTTTTGTCGATAATTTGTTTTCGTTTTTCGGCAATTTCTAAATTAAATTTCCATTTTTTGTTGTAATCTACTTCCATTCTTTTTTTAGCATATTCAATAGCTTTATCGTAATCACCTATAGCATAATATGCACCAGATAAGTTAGACAGTAAAGACCAATAGATTTTCTTTTCTTTTTTATCTTCTTTGTCTTTGAGTTTAGCTATTTCGGTATTAAATTTTTGAATACTTTCATTAGCTAATTTGTGTAATTCTTGATTGTAGTTTTCAGAGTAATCTACCTTGTTTAAAGCTATTAGTTTTTCAACTTGAGCATTATTATCGATGCCAAATTTTTCTTCTTTTTTAATTCGAAAAAGATTTACTCTTTTTGACTCGTAGTAACTAGAAAATAAACCTTGTAAAGATTTTGAAATATCTTGTATTATATATCCTGCTTCTGATATGTTTTTTGAGGTTCTATAATCTCGAGCATTATTTTGATATTGGTTTTTAATTAATCTTGTAGCTAAAGTCTTGTTAGTTATACTACTATTTTTATAAACACCGATACTTTCAGATTTAGTTTTTCTAGAATACTTTTTTGTAAAAATGATACTATCGTTTAGGTCTTTAACAGTTACCTCGACTTCAGATCTTATTTCAATTATACCAGTATAAGTGTTTTTAGCATCTTTACCGTAGGCTTTTTTTCGGTAGCACTTACAATATGTTTTAGTCCTAAATTATTAAATTTAATAATAAAGTCAGGATTATCAGATTTTGTATAACCTGGTAAATCAAAATAAGATTTTATTAATCCTTCTAATTTTGGATTATCA
Organism: Olleya sp. NP1-10; assembly: GCF_055804415.1. NCBI lineage: Bacteria > Pseudomonadati > Bacteroidota > Flavobacteriia > Flavobacteriales > Flavobacteriaceae > Olleya > Olleya sp. NP1-10. The sequence goes on from NZ_CM147840.1 coordinate 2,372,695, forward strand.
AACGATGTGGTTTTTTGACTACCATTGTCATCTAATTTTATATTGTCACTATTCTCTTCGATTTTGATACTATAATTTTTAAAATCTACAGGTAAATTAATTTCGGGATAGTGTAGCTCTTGTATGTACCATCCTTCATTTTTTGCGTTTTGTGCCAAACACAATTTTGCAGTCAATATTATTACAATTAATAATAGTTTTTTCATTTTGATATTTTATTGGTTGATTTTTATAAGATTATCAATATATTTTGATAATTACGGTCCTAAAATACTTTATTATTTTGGTTTTATCAAAGTTATATTTTCTGATTAAGTATGCTTGTATTTATAGGTTAGTAATCTTCTTTTTTAGAATAATTTTTGTAACGTTTTCACTCTCTCTATCTATTAATTTTTCATTTTGGTCATAAAGGATAAATGCCTCATCATTGGCATAAGCCAGCATGCCTTTACCTGTGTAGTACATTTCTAGAAAACGATCAAATGTTTTATCTGATAATAGTTGACTTGTTTTAGCCGACAGTAATTTATAACTTCTATTATCAGTAGTTAACTCTGCTGCAATTACAGAAGGGTATAAAAACTCTAAACTATCGTATGGTAATTTTGTAACAGTAGTTTTGTCTTGATTTATAAAATAGTATTCCCTATCCTTGACTTTGTCTGTATCTGTAAAAAAATAAGACTCTGAATGGCTATCTGTTTTAGGCGAATATAAAAAGTAAATAGGTGATGGGACTGTGTAGATTATTTTTCCATTTTTATCTATAAACTGTGTTTGTTCTTCCAACTCATGATGATAAATGTTTTTTACAGGAGATATGTTTTTTAATGTTGTAACAAAAGTAATTGTATCCCTTGTGTTTTCTAGATAAAGTGTTAGAGCATCAATATTACCTTCTACGTTAACTTTTACTTTTTTAGTTTTATCATACTCTGTATTTAAGCGTTTAATTGCTATGTATTTTAATATCAAATAAGCTTCTTTTTTTGAGTCTACATTTTTTATGTGTTTCTCAATGTTTTTACTGTTAGATAGTCTTTCATTATAGTCTTCTTCAGGTGTTTCAGTAGAACAATTACTGATACTATATTTAGTGTCTAGTACATCACCATTGTTATTAAAATATTTTTCTTCTAAAATGGAACCTTTGTGATATGGGTAGTAGTCATTAGGTGTTTCGTATTCCAAATAATTTTTCTCCATTTTAAGAAGTTTAAAACCACCTTTTTGAACACCAATTTCGTTTTTATTAAATTGAATTGAATCTATCTTTGAAACATACTTAACTTTAAATTCTAATGTTAAGCTATCCACATGCTTCATCTCTTTAACAGGTATTGAGTTTAACGGAAACGAATGAGACTCGATTGGAGTTGGTACACTATCCTTTGTACCATCATGGTAATAGGTCGCTAAGATTTTTAAATCTTTTTCAGAGTCAAAATTAAGATAATAAAAAGGCTGAATGCTTTGTTGATTTCCAAATTTAAAAACAGTAGCACCATTATTTCTAACTACGGTTTTTAAAGAAGCATTATTATTTCTAAAAAGTTGATTAAAATATACACCATTTTGGACCGTATCTCTGTAATTTAAATGGTTGTCGTTTACAAGTTCTAAATAGGTGTTTTTATCTTCAAGATATTCTTCCTCTTCTTTTGTATAGGTTTTAGTTATTTCTTTAAATGATTCGTTTTCTTGTTTCCTGTAAAGTGTAATTTGATCAATAATAGTATTTTTATTATCTAGGTAATAATTTAAATTTTTGAGACTATTTTTTTTACGACTTCTAAATTAGTAGTGTCAAGATACTTTTTAATGCTAGTGTCTATTTTTTCTATTTCATATTTGTCAACACAACGTTTTTCTTCTGCATGAACCATAGATTGAGTAATAACTTCTAACAATTCAGACTCATCATTTTGAGATGTGCAAGCGGTTATAATAAGTAGTAATACAATAATTAATTTTGGTTTTATCATTTAAATGATTTTTATAGTTTTTAATTTTAAGTATAATTAAATTACGTTGTTAATTTCTATCCAATAACCATCTGGATCCTGAAAGTAAATTTGTTGGATACCATCATCACGAACATAGTCTTTGTTAGGTGTGTCTTTCCAATCTGAAAACGGAATATCAAGCGCTTGTAGATGTTTTAATAGAGTATCAAAATCTGTTGTTGCTATTGCAAAATGAACCGCTTTGTTAGTGATTACTTCTAATTCTGGTCGTGGTATTAAATGTATCTGTTTAGTATCTGTTAATGCTAACCACCTGGTTTTAGAAGTTGATGCTGTGTTTTTAATTTCACTAAGTTGTAAAACTTCTTTATAAAATGTAACAGATTTATCAACGTCGTTAACAGATAATGCAATATGGTTTAATGTTAAATTAAACATGATTTTATAGATAAATTACTTGGCTATTAAAAACGATTTTAAGTCGTCATAGCTACTAATTTTAGTTGCTACTTTTGTTTTATCCATAACAGCTTCAATTTGTGGTGGTAAAGGTTGTTTTTGTTTAATAACAGCTTCTACAACATCTAAAAACTTGGTTGGATGTGCAGTTTCTAAAAATACACAATGTACGTTTGGATTATCTTTTAAATAAGCTTCACAACCTAAATATCCAACTGCACCATGTGGATCTGCTACATAGTTATACTGGTCATAAATGGTTTTTAAAGCCTGTTTAGTTTGGTCGTCAGTAAAACTATAAGATGATAAATTATCTTTTAGTGTACTAAAATTGTTTTTATAGATTTCTTGAATACGAATAAAATTACTTGGATTTCCAACATCCATAGCATTACTAATAGTTTGTACAGATGGTTTAGGAGTATACTCTTCGGTTTTAAGGTAATTAGTTACTACATTATTTTGATTATTTGATGCAATAAAATGTTTAATTGGCAGACCTAATTGTTGTGCCATCATACCAGCACACACATTACCAAAATTTCCGCTTGGTACAGAAAATACAATCTCTTTTTGCGTCTTGTGTAATTGTTTGTAAGCAAACATAAAATAGAGTAGTTGCGGTAACCATCGTGCAACATTAATAGAGTTGGCAGAGGTTAGTTGCATTTGACTAGTCAAATCAGTGTCTAAAAAAGCACGTTTAACCATATCTTGGCAATCATCAAAAACACCATCAACCTCTAAAGCTTTTATATTTTGACCTAACGTAGTCAGTTGTTTTTCTTGTATGTCACTAACCTTACCTGAAGGATATAAAATCACAACATTAACACCTTTAACGCCTAAAAAGCCATTAGCAACAGCACCTCCTGTGTCACCAGAAGTTGCAACTAAAACAGTTACTTCATTGGTGTTATCTTTATTAAAATAGCCTAAACAACGTGCCATAAAACGTGCTCCAACGTCTTTAAATGCCATAGTTGGTCCATGAAACAATTCTAAGGTAGAAATGTTATCGTTTAACTTTACAATAGGAAACTGAAACGACAAGGTTTCTGCAATAATAGTTTTTAAAACGTCTTTTGGAATATCAGGAGAAACAAATTGTTGTAATGCCTCAAAAGCGATATCATTATAACTTAAAGCATCAATATTTTTAAAAAATGAAGCAGGTAATGGTGTAATACTTTCAGGAAAATATAAACCTTTATCTGGAGCCAATCCTTTTATTACAGCATCTTTAAACGTTGTGTTAGGTGCTTTTTTGTTAAGACTATAATATTTCATTTTTCTGATGTTTTGTTAGTTTGTATTTCTTAAATTAACAGTTAGGTTTTAACTAATAATTTTCATCCCTTGAGTATTAATTTTGGACACATAAGTATTAAAAGCAATAGTCGTATTGGCATATACCTGTGTCATTGCTTTTGCAACAGCTTCAGCAGTAGTTTTACTTTTTGATAAGGCAAATATCGAAGGTCCAGAACCCGAAATACCAGCGCCTAAAGCACCTACTTTTAAGACTTCGGTTTTAACCAAATCAAAATGAGGGATTAGTTGACTTCTGTATGGCTCAACCACCACATCCTTTAAAGATTGGCTAAGCAAATTATAATCGTTGGTATGTAATGCGTGTACTAAACTTCCAACATTTGACCATTGTGTAATGGCGTTTTGCAACGGAATGTCTTGTGGTAAAATAGCACGAGCTTCAGAGGTTTTAACTTCAATTTGCGGATGAATTATTGTAACATACAAATCCTTAGGTGTTGGTAATTGCAACACTTGTAAAGGTGATGTGCTTTTTACTAAAGTAAAACCACCAAAAAGGGCAGGAGCTATATTGTCTGCATGCTCACATCCACTAGCTACAGCTTCACCTTTCATTGCAAAATCTGTTAATTGTGTAGCGTTATAAGGGTTACCTAATAAATGGTTTATAGCAAAAACACTTCCAGCCGCACTTGCAGAGCTGCTTCCAATTCCGCTTCCTGGTTTTATGTTTTTATAAATTTCGATTTCAAAACCACAATCAGGTTTTGCATCATTATATAAGGCTAAAGCCGAAACACTAGCTACATTTTTATCGGTTTCAAAAGGAAGGTCTGCACCAACTATTTTAGTGATTTTTATCCCTTTTTTATTAGTCTTTCTTATTATCATTTCATCACCAATGGTATCTAAGCAAAAACCTAACACATCAAATCCACACGAAACATTGGCTACCGTTGCTGGTGAGAATATTTTAATTTCGTTCATTTAAAACTACATTTTGTCTTTTCCGCTACAGCGGTAATTATTTAGTAAATGTATTGCTACTTATTTATTCCCAATCCTAATAATATCTGCAAATAATCCTGAGGCAGTTACATCTGCTCCAGCTCCAGCTCCTTTAACAATTAAAGGCTGTTCTGGATAACGTTGCGTATAAAACATTACAATATTATCTTTACCTTCTAAATTGTAAAATGGATGTCCTTCAGGTATTTGTTGTAAACCAACTTTTGCTTTACCATTTTTATATTCGGCTACATATTTTAATTGGCAATTATTAGCTTTTGCATCTGCGTATAGTTTTTGAAAATGTGGCTCTTCTTCAGTTAATGTGTCATAAAAATCATCAACAGAAGTACTTTCTAAATTAGATTTAGTTAAAAATGAGTCGTTAACAATATCTTCAATTTCCATTGGAATACCATTTTCTCTAGCTAAAATTAAAATTTTTCTAGCGACATCAATTCCGCTTAAATCAATTCGAGGATCTGGTTCTGTATAGCCTTCAAATTGAGCTTGTTTTACGGTATCATGAAAATTCTTCTTATCACTAAAATTATTAAATACAAAGTTTAAACTTCCAGATAAAACTGCTTGAATACTTATCACTTTATCACCTGAAGCGACTAAATTATTTAAGGTATTAATAATTGGTAAACCTGCACCAACATTAGTCTCATACAAATAAGAAGCATTATATTTTAATGATAAATCTTGTAAGTTTTTGTAATTGGCATATTTGTCTGAACATGCAATTTTATTACATGCTACAACAGCAACACTTTGTTTTAAATAGTTTTCATAAACAGCAGCAACCTCTTTGTCTGCTGTGACGTCAACAAAAATGCTGTTTCTTAAATTTAGCTCGATAACTTTTTGGTAAAAGCCTTCAATGCTAGATTTGTCAGCATGATGAAATTGAGAAGCCCAATTATTTAAATCAATACCTTTAGGATTGAATATCATTTTTCGGGAATTAGCCATTCCAACAATTTTGACGTCTAATTTTAGGTTTTTCTTTAAAAAGTTGTGTTGTTGATGGATTTGGTCTATTAGTTTTTCTCCAACATTACCAATTCCTGTAATAAACACGTTAAGCTGTTTTGTGTTTACTTCAAAAAAGCGCTCATGCAAACTGTTTAAAGCTTTGCTGACATCGTTATTGTTGATTACTGCAGAAATATTTTTTTCTGAAGCACCTTGAGCAATAGCTCTAACATTAATGTTGTTTTTTCCTAAAGTACTAAATAACTTACCGCTTATACCTTGATGACTTTTCATGTTATCACCAATTAAGGCAATTATGGATAAGCCTTTTTCAACAATAATAGGGTTGATTTTATGTAACGAAATTTCGTTTTCAAAGGTATTGTTTATAGCAAGTTCTGCAGTTTCGGCATTACCTTCATCGATACCAAAACAGATGGAATGCTCAGATGAGGCTTGTGTGATAAAAATAATGTTTATTTTTTCGCTAGCTAAAGTTTCAAACAAGCGTTTAGAAAAACCTGGTATACCTACCATTCCGCTTCCTTCTAAAGTAAAAAGCGCAACTTTGTCTATATGACTAATTCCTTTTACAGTAAGATCACTACCATTATTTTGATTAGAAATTACAGTTCCGTTAGCTTCAGGATGTAATGTGTTTTTTATATGTATTGGGATAGCTAAATTTAAAACAGGCTGTACTGTTGGAGGATACAATACTTTAGCTCCAAAGTGAGACAGCTCCATAGCTTCTTGGTATGACAAGTTGTTAATAGGGTACGCTTGTTTAACCAATTTTGGATTGGTTGTGTACATACCACTAACATCTGTCCAGATTTCTAATTGTTCAACTTTTAAAGCAGCCGCAATAATTGCAGCAGTAAAATCTGATCCACCACGACCTAAAGTAGTGATTTCTCCTAACTGAGATTTTGATACAAATCCAGGTAAAATGGTAACTTGTTGCGTTGCCTGATTAAAATAATCTATGATGTTTTTATTAGTCACGTCGTAAATGACTTCGGCTTTTGTAAAGTTAGAATTAGTCACTATTAACTCTTGACTATTTTTTAAAATAGTATTTAAACCCATGTTTTCCATGGTTTTTGCTATGATAAAAGACGATAGTAATTCTCCAAAACTTACCAGTTTATCAGAGGTTTTTGGAGATAATTCGTTTATTAAAAAAATTCCGTTTAAAAGTTGTTCTAAATCCTCAAACTTTGTGTCAACTTCCTTTTTTATAGTTGTTGAGCCTGGAGTTAATTCTTCTATAACTTTATAATGAATCGTTTTTATTTTATCAAAAACAGTTTTATATTTTTTATCTTTTTGCTTGGCTAATGTACCAGCTTCTAATAGCTTATCAGTAATACCACCAACAGCTGAAACCACACAGATTAAAGGATTAGACAAAGATTCCTTTTGTAGTATATCTATAACTTTTTTAATGTTCTGAGCCGAACCTACAGAGGTTCCTCCAAATTTTAATACTTTCATTGTAATATTTTTAGTTGTGATTTGTAGTTGTTAAAAACTACCTAAACGGAAGGAATATATATAGCTTAACCCAAAAGGGTAATAATAAAAAATGTTGTAAAAATGGTTTGTCTTTTTTTCATTTTATGCGTCTATACCTATCAAATGTATTACTTTTACTGTTATCAAAAAAACAAAAGGTCGATTTTTACGACATTGTCAATTAATAGCCAATAAATTATTAAAATGAAAATATTTTCGAAAGCACAAATTTATGAAGGAGATGTATTAACCTCTAAAAAACAAGGAATTACTTCTACAGATTTGATGGAGCGTGCAGGTACACAAATATTTAATTGGCTACATATGCGTCTGCAAGGTGCTCAAGTACCAATTCATGTCTTTTGTGGAATTGGTAATAATGGAGGAGATGGTTTGGTTGTAGCCAGACACTTAATAACCCATGGATACAACGTTAAAACCTATATCGTTAATCATAGTACAACACGCTCTAAAGATTTTTTAAATAATTATGAGCGCATTAAAAATACTACTAAAGATTGGCCAGTATTATTAAATGATGCTAATGAGTTACCTGTAATTGACGAAAAAGATATTATAGTTGATGCTATTTTTGGTATTGGTTTAAATAGACCTGTTGATGGTTGGATTAAACAATTCTTTAATTACTTTAGAACGACAAAAGCTTTTGTACTGTCTATAGATATACCTTCTGGTTTAGCAACAGACAAAGCACCAAAAGACCCAGAAAGTGTTGTTAATGCAGGATATACCTTAAGTTTTCAGACACCAAAATTAGCTTTCTTTTTACCAGAAACAGCTAAATATACTGTACAATGGGAGGTTTTAGATATTGGTATAGATCCAGAATACCTATATACAACACTAACCGAAGCAGAATTAATTGGTAAAAATGAAGTCTTGCCAATTTATCAACCACGTCAAAAATACAGTCATAAAGGGACTTTTGGACATGCATTAATTATAGGAGGAAGTTATGGTAAAATTGGAGCTGTTACTTTAGCTAGTCGTGGAGCACTAACAATAGGAGCAGGAAAAGTTACTGCTTACACACCAAAATGTGGTTATTTGCCATTGCAAATTGGTTTTCCTGAAGCAATGGTAATTACAGATCAAGACGAAGATAAAATTACTTCTATTGATTTTGATATTTCACCAAGCGTTATCGCATTTGGAGTAGGTGTAGGTACAGATAAACAAACTGTTACTGCTTTTGAAGCTTTTTTAAAGACTAATAAAACAGCGTTAGTTATTGATGCAGACGGACTTAATATTTTATCAGAAAAGAAATCATTATTAAAATTATTGCCAGAAAATACTGTTTTAACTCCACATCCAAAAGAGTTGGAGCGTTTAATAGGTCAATGGGAGGATGATTTTGATAAATTAGAAAAAACAAAAGCATTTTCTAAACAATATAAATGTATAGTTGTTATTAAAGGAGCAAATACTATAACGGTTTTTGGAGATAAGTTTTATGTAAACGCAACCGGAAATCCTGGTTTAGCAACAGCAGGAACAGGAGATGTTTTAACAGGTGTAATTACAGGTTTAATAGCACAAGGTTATGATGCCTTAGCTGCTACGATTTTTGGAGTGTATTTACATGGAAAATCTGCTGATGTTTTAATTGAAAACCTAGGTTATCAAAGTTTTATAGCTAGTCACGTAATTGAAGGAATCCCGTTGGCTTATCTAGATTTGTTTAAACAACCAGAACAGCCTGAAATTGAAGATGAAGCTGATGATAAGAAGAAATAATAATTACTAAAGTATAAAAAAAGCGAACTGTAAAGTTCGCTTTTTTGATGAATATAATTTTGTCGTTTTTTAGATTCCAAAAGAACTGAAATATTCATTTATTTTAGAGTATGATGGTCTTGGTGCATCAGGATTAACAATGTTACCTTCAGGTCCAATTAAAATAAATCGTGGAATTGAGTTAATTTTATAACCAGTTACAAAATCAGATTGAAACGCATTGTCAGCAAATAATTGAATTCCGCTCATGTTTTTCTCAGCAATCATTTTTCTCCATCCTTCTTTAGAAAGTTCAAAGGACTCTTCTTTGCTTGCTGCTCTGTAACCTCTACCATTATCTGTAGATATGCTAACAAAAGCTATATTTTTACCCTCATACTCTTTTTCAAGTTTTTGTAAAGCTGGTATTTCTCCAATACATGGTCCACACCAAGTAGCCCAAACATCTACATATACATATTTTCCTTTTAAGTCAGATAAAGAGGTTGTACCACCTTCGTAATTTTCGTAATTTTCAAAAGTAGGAGATGGTGTTCCTGCTGGTAATTGTTTTTTAAGGTTAATTCCTCCTAAAACAAAAGCTTTTAAGCTTTTAAGCATTGGTTCTGTTTGTGCTTTAGCTTGTGCAATAAGCGTTGAGTCTACAGCTTTATTTTTGTCATAAAAAGCAAACATTTCATCCTTTACGCTAGTTATTTTATTATTCAGCCCTTTTTCGTCAAGATTTTTTAAAACTTCAATATCTATTAAATCTTCCTCAAATTTAAATTTTTCAACTAAAAACACAGAGCTTTCAGAGCCTTTACCAGAAAAGCTAACACTCTCTCGTACATTTTCTCCATCAAGATTCATTGTGATATCAGCATCATTTTCAAGAAATACATTAGTTTGGTCTTTTCCGTCATAAACACCATATACACCTGCTTTGACTTTTAGTGTGTCACTAAATGTTCCGTCTTCATTAACTCTAATTGTTTTTTTAAAGTCTCTTCCTTGGTATATAAATAAAGAATCACTGTTTTTGTTTTCTACCTTACCAGATAAAGTAGCATAATCTTTAGGTTCTTCTTTTTTGCAAGCAACAATAGATAAAGCAGCTATGCAAACTAATAGTTTTTTCATTGTTATAATTTTAGTTTATACCCAAAAATATATAGAATAATTATGGAAGTAAAGTTTTTTTTAATTATTAACAATTACTTGCATATTATTATAGTAATGATGATTTTTGAATGGACAAAACTAACACATGATTATATCTCATATTATTTCTTCTAAGCCATTAGATTTGGCGACTATACAATCCATTATTTTAGAGCAAAAAACTTTAGAATTATCTGAAGAATCTGTAAATAAAATAAAAGAATGTAGAGCTTATTTAAATGAAAAACTAAAATCAGAAACACGACCAATTTATGGTATTAATACTGGTTTTGGATCGTTATATAATGTAAAAATTAATAACGAAAATTTAACGAAGTTACAAGAAAATTTAGTGATGTCTCATGCTTGTGGTACAGGAGATTTAGTGCCAGAACCTGTTGTGAAATTAATGTTGTTATTAAAAATACAATCGCTTAGTTATGGACATTCTGGAGTACAGCTAGAAACAGTACAACGTTTAATAGCTTTTTATAATAACAATATTTTACCATTAGTTTATACACAAGGCTCATTAGGTGCATCAGGAGATTTGGCTCCTTTGGCGCATTTGTCTTTACCTTTAATTGGTAAAGGGAAGGTACAGTATAATGGGAACATTGTAGAAGCAGAAGTAGTTTTAAACCAATACGATTGGCAACCTATAACCTTACAGTCTAAAGAAGGATTGGCTTTACTTAACGGTACACAATTTATGACTGCTTATGGTACAACTTTATTGTTAAAAGCTTACAAATTATCATATTTAGCAGACTTAATTGGTAGTGTCTCTATTGAAGCTTTTGATGGCAGAATAGAGCCTTTTAACGCTTTAATCCATATGGTTAGACCACATAATGGTCAGTTAAAAACAGCGCAACGTGTTAATGATTTTTTACAAGGTAGTCAAATAATTACACAGCAAAAGCAACATGTACAAGATCCTTATAGCTTTAGATGTATACCACAAGTTCATGGAGCAACTAAGGATACTTTATCATTTGTAGAAAAAACGTTTACAACTGAAATTAATTCGGTAACCGATAACCCTAATATTTTTGCTTCTGAAGATGAAATTATTTCTGGAGGGAATTTTCACGGTCAACCTTTAGCCTTAGCTTTAGATTATTTAAAAATAGCTATGGCAGAATTAGGTAATATTTCTGAAAGAAGAGTTTTTCAGTTAGTCTCAGGACTTAGAGGTTTACCAGCCTTTTTGGTAGATAATCCAGGTTTAAACTCTGGTTTTATGATTCCGCAATACACAGCAGCCAGCATAGTTAGTGCTAATAAACAATTGGCAACTCCAGCATCTGTGGATTCTATTGTTTCTAGTAACGGACAGGAAGATCACGTTAGTATGGGAGCAAATGCAGCAACGCAAGCTTATACTTTAATTAATAATGTAGAGCGTGTTTTAGCTATAGAATTATTTAATGCGTCCCAAGCTTTGGCTTTTAGAGAACCTTTAAAGTCTAGTGAGTTTATTGAACAATTTTTATCAAGCTATAGAGTAGTAGTGCCTTTTGTAAAAGAAGACGAAGTTTTGCATGATGACATACAAGCGTCTATTGAATTTATTCAAACTATTGGAATTGATTCAAGCGAATTATTTTAACTCTATTTTATTGTCAATAATTTGTTTTGCCCAATTTTTAGCAACTTCTAAATTTGAGAAAATTTCAAAAGGTTTGTTTAAAAATAATCTTTCAATTTCTGCATTTCTAGCAGCTAATGTATTAGACACTACAGCAAAACCAATTAAGCTTTTAACTTTAGAAACATCAGAGTATACTATTGTGTCTACTGAGTATGAATTGATGCGATTAGAAATATAAACATGAGGTCTATCTCCAAAAACATCTAAAACAAACTTTATGATTTGTGTAGCATGTTTTTTATTCATGTGTACACCTTCATTAATTTCTGAAATAATAATATTATCAGAAACTAAAAGAGTACAGAATGATAATTTAGTTTTTGTATACATTAAAATTTTTAGTTTAAAAAACAACTTATATAATATACGTGTTTTTTTTGAAGATGCAAATATACTTAAAAAGGTAATTACTAAAATAGCATTTGTTATAAAAATATTAGCTAACTATTTTAAAATCAAAATTTTAAATTAACAATTCAATGGTGTCTTTATTCATTTTAATACGAATTATTTAATTATTTAATCTAATTTTAATGATTTCAATTTGTTTTTACTCCAAATAATAGCATCTTCTAATTTTATAAAATGATTGAATTTATTTTCATAAAATTAATTTTCTACACTTAAATTATTTATTGTTAGTGCAATCATTATGTGTTTTTTATTTATGTCGTACAAAGGATATTTTAATAAGTTGGTTCATATTTGTTTAGATAACTATCTAATATAAAAAGCCCATAACGCTAGTTATGGGCTTTGAAATTTATTAGATATAAATTATGATTCAGTAGATTTTTCAGCTTTTTCAATATCAATAGTAATTTCTTCTGTATTACTATCTAAATCCATAATTATTTTATCACCTTCTTGTAATTTGGCAGTAATTATTTCTTCAGCTAAAGCATCTTCAATATACTTTTGGATAGCACGCTTTAATGGACGCGCTCCATATTGTTTATCAAAACCTTTTTCTGCGATGTAATCCTTTGCTGGATCTGTTAATGTTAATGTATAACCTAAACCGTCAATTCGTTTTAATAATTTTTCTAATTCTATATCAATAATTTTATTAATGTCTTCTTTTTCAAGAGCATTGAATACAATAACATCATCGATACGGTTTAAAAATTCTGGTGCAAACGACTTTTTAAGTGCGTTTTCAATAACGCTTCTTGCATTAGCATCTTCTTGAGATTTTTGAGAGGCAGTACCAAAACCAATTCCTGTTCCAAAATCTTTAAGTTTTCTAGCTCCAATATTAGACGTCATTATAATAATGGTGTTTCTAAAGTCTATTTTACGACCTAAACTGTCTGTTAAATAGCCATCATCCAATACTTGTAATAACATATTGAAAACATCAGGATGAGCTTTTTCTATTTCATCTAAAAGAATAACAGCATATGGTTTGCGTCTAACTTTTTCTGTTAATTGACCACCTTCTTCATAACCTACGTATCCTGGAGGTGCACCAATTAATCTAGATATGGCAAATTTCTCCATGTATTCACTCATGTCTATTCTAACCATAGCTTCTTCACTATCAAATAATTGTTTTGATAACACCTTAGCTAATTGGGTTTTACCAACACCTGTTTGTCCTAAAAATATAAACGAACCAATTGGTTTATTTGGATCTTTAAGTCCAGCACGATTACGCTGAATGGCTTTAACAACTTTCGCAACCGCTTCATCTTGACCTATAACTTTACCTTTAATTAATTCAGGTAATTGAGCTAATTTATTGCTTTCGGTTTGTGCAATACGATTAACAGGTACGCCTGTCATCATAGATATAACATCAGCTACGTTATCTTCCGTAACAGTTTCTTTATGTTGTTTAGTGTCTTCTTCCCATTTTTCTTGAGCAACTGCTAATTCTTTTTCAAGACGTTTTTCGTCATCACGTAGTCTTGCAGCTTCTTCGTATTTTTGTTTTTTAACTACCGAATTTTTAGTTTCTCTAACTTCTTCAAGTTTTTTCTCTAATTCAATAATCTGCTTTGGTACGTCAATATTAGTAATGTGTACACGTGATCCAGCTTCGTCTAAAGCATCAATAGCTTTGTCTGGTAAAAAGCGCTCAGTCATATAACGATTAGTTAATTTAACACAAGCTTCAATAGCTTCATCTGTATATTCTACATTATGATGCTCTTCATATTTACCTTTTATATTGTTTAAAATTTCAATAGTTTCTTCTACAGTTGTAGGTTCTACTATCACTTTCTGGAAACGACGCTCTAAAGCACCATCTTTTTCGATGTATTGTCTGTACTCATCAAGCGTTGTAGCACCAATACATTGTATTTCGCCTCTAGCTAAAGCAGGTTTAAACATGTTGGAAGCATCAAGGCTTCCGGTTGCTCCACCAGCTCCAACTATAGTATGAATTTCGTCTATAAATAAAATGACATCATCATTTTTTTCAAGTTCATTCATTACAGCCTTCATACGTTCTTCAAACTGTCCTCTGTATTTGGTTCCAGCCACAAGGCTAGCTAAATCTAAAGTAACGACACGTTTGTTAAATAAAATACGTGAGACTTTACGTTTAACAATTCTGTTTGCTAGTCCTTCTGCAATTGCAGATTTACCAACACCAGGTTCACCAATAAGTAATGGGTTGTTCTTTTTACGTCTAGAAAGTATTTGAGAGACACGCTCAATTTCTTTTTCTCGTCCCACTACAGGATCTAATTTACCTTCTTCAGCCATAGCTGTAAGGTCGCGTCCAAAATTATCTAAAACAGGTGTTTTAGACTTTTTGTTACCTTTAGCACCTGGAGTGTTAAATATGTCTTTAGAACCAGAGTCTTCAGAAGGAGAGTCGTCTTGAAAAGACTCGGCTTTAGGAGCTCCAGTAATATCTTCAAAGTTATCGTCGTTTGTTATCATTGACTTAAATTGTTCTTTAACGTTATCATAATCTACTTTCAACCTATTTAAAAGTTTAGTTGTAGGGTCGTTTTCGTTTCTTAAAATACACAATAATAAATGCGCAGTATTAATTGATGTACTTTGAAACAGTTTAGCTTCCAGAAAAGTTGTTTTTAACGCACGTTCTGCCTGACGTGTTAAGTGTAAGTTTTTCTTTTCGTTAGAAGTTATTGTGGTATTCGGGTTTGCAGGACTTAATATTTCTACTTTTCGTCTTAAGTGATTTAAATCAATATCTAACGAGTTTAAAATATTAATAGCTTTTCCGTTTCCGTCTCTTAATAAACCAAGCATTAAGTGTTCTGTGCCTATAAAGTCATGTCCTAAGCGTAACGCTTCCTCTTTGCTATAAGCAATAACATCTTTAACTCTTGGTGAAAAATTATCATCCATATATTTGTTCCTTTCAGCTTTAAAAATAGTAAACATAATTAGTAATGGCAAAAACTATACCTTAAATAATATGTTAATTGTTTGAAGATTGAAAGTACGCATAATTTAAAAATAAACCATAAATATCTTCTTAATTAAAATGGATATATAAATTGTTAATAAAAACGTTAAAAAAGAGACTTAAAACGCTTATCGTTACTAATGAAAGTTTTATATTAGCGTGTTTTGAAATAATGAATAATATTAATTAAAAATATATATGGCAGAAGGAGAAAAACTCATTCCAATTAACATTGAAGACGAAATGAAATCGGCTTACATTGATTATTCAATGTCAGTCATTGTGTCACGTGCATTACCAGACGTAAGAGATGGTTTAAAACCAGTACACAGACGTGTACTTTACGGTATGCATGAATTAGGTGTTAGAGCCAGTTCTGCGCACAAAAAGTCTGCGAGAATAGTTGGAGAGGTTTTAGGTAAGTATCACCCACATGGTGATACATCAGTATATGATACTATGGTACGTATGGCTCAAGAATGGAGTTTACGTTACATGTTAGTAGATGGTCAAGGTAACTTTGGATCTGTTGATGGAGATAGTCCTGCAGCAATGCGTTATACAGAAGCACGTATGCGTAAGATATCTGAAGACATGTTGGCAGATATTGATAAAGAAACTGTAGATCATAAGTTAAACTTTGATGATACGTTAGAAGAACCTACCGTTTTACCAACACGTATTCCTGGTTTATTAATTAATGGAGCCTCAGGTATTGCTGTAGGTATGGCTACTAATATGCCACCACATAATTTATCTGAAGTTGTAGATGGTACAATAGCTTATATCGATAATCCAGATATTGAAATAGACGAAATTATTACACATATTAAAGCTCCAGATTTTCCTACAGGAGGAACTATATATGGTTATGATGGTGTTAAAGAAGCATTTCATACAGGTAGAGGACGTATTGTTATGCGTGCCAAAGCTAACATTGAAGAAGTGCAAGGTCGTGAATGTATTATTGTAGACGAGATTCCTTATCAAGTCAATAAAGCAGACATGATTAAAAAAACTGCAGACTTAATTAATGACAAAAAGTTAGAAGGTATTTCTACTATTCGTGACGAGTCTGATAGAAACGGTATGCGTATTGTTTACGTTTTAAAACGTGATGCAATACCAAATATCGTATTAAACAAGTTGTATAAATACACCGCTTTACAGTCCTCTTTTAGTGTTAATAATATTGCATTGGTTAATGGTAAGCCACAATTATTAAATGTAAAAGAGTTAATTCATTATTTTGTTGAACACAGACATGATGTTGTTGTTAGACGTACTAAATATGAATTAAGAAAAGCAGAAGAAAGAGCACATATCTTAGAAGGATTAATTATTGCATCAGATAATATTGATGAAGTAATTGCTCTTATTAGAGCGTCTTCAAATGCAGATGAAGCTCGTACAAAATTAATAGAACGTTTTAAGTTATCTGAAATACAGGCTAAAGCAATTGTCGAAATGCGTCTACGTCAATTAACAGGACTAGAGCAAGACAAATTACGTAGTGAGTATGAAGAAATCATGAAAACCATTGAAGACCTTAAAGATATCCTTGATAAAAAGGAACGCAGAATGCAAATCATTAAGGACGAGCTACTTGTTGTTAAAGATAAGTATGGTGATGAGCGTAGATCTACAATTGAATATGCAGGAGGAGACTTAAGTATTGAAGATATGATTCCTGATGAGCAGGTAGTTATTACCATCTCTCATGCTGGATATATCAAACGTACCTCTTTAACAGAATATAAAACTCAAAATAGAGGTGGAGTAGGACAAAAAGCATCGACAACTAGAAATGAAGATTTCTTAGAACATTTGTTTGTTGGAACCAATCACCAATATATGTTGTTCTTTACTCAAAAAGGAAAATGTTTTTGGATGCGTGTTTATGAAATTCCTGAAGGAAGTAAAACTTCAAAAGGTAGAGCAATCCAAAACCTTATCAATATAGAGCAGGATGACAAAGTAATGGCATTTATATGTACTCAAGATTTAAAAGATGAAGAGTATATTAATAGTCATTATGTCATAATGGCAACTAAAAAAGGTCAAGTTAAAAAAACTGCTTTAGAACAATATTCTAGACCAAGAACCAACGGTATTAATGCCATCACTATTAAAGAGGATGACGAATTATTAGAAGCTAAATTAACGACCGGAAATAGTCAAATTATGATAGCGCTTAAATCTGGTAAGGCTATTCGATTTGAGGAAGCAAAAACTAGACCAATGGGTAGAAATGCTTCAGGTGTAAGAGGTATTACCTTAGCACATGCAGAAGATGAAGCTATTGGAATGGTAATCGTAGAAAACCCTCAAGAGGAAACTGTTTTAGTGGTTTCTGAAAATGGATATGGTAAACGTACCTATATAGATGATCCAGAAGATGGTGAAGCAGTATACAGAATTACTAACAGAGGAGGAAAAGGTGTTAAAACCATTTCAATATCTGAAAAAACAGGAGGATTAGTATCTATTAAAACAGTAACAGACACTGATGACCTTATGATTATTAATAAGTCAGGAATTGCAATACGTATGGCTGTTGAAAGTTTACGTACAATGGGAAGAGCTACACAAGGAGTTAAATTGATTAACTTAAAAGGTAAGGATTCTATTGCAGCTGTTGCAAAAGTGATGAAAGATGAAGATGAGGATATAGAAAATCCGTCAGATGACCTTGAAAACACTGCCAATTTAGAAGATGGCACAACTATTGATAATTCAGAAGAAGAATAATAACATTAACAAATTATATTAAAAAAACAAAAAATGAAAAAACAATTAATACTTGCTGTAGCATTACTTGTAACTGTATTTTCTTTTGGACAAAAAAAGGAAATTAAGGCTTTAGAAAAAGCTGTTAAAAACAATAATTATGCTGAAGCTAAAGCATTAGTAGGTCAACTTGAGTCTATGGAAAGTGCTATGGACAGTAAGTTAAAAAGCAAATATAACTTAGCAGCAGCAAAAGCATACTTTGCAAATGGAGCAAATACAACAGCTGATTTAGAAAAAGTTTCTAAATATTTAGGGTATTTTGATGAAAAAGAAACACCATTAGTTGAAGATTTCAAACGTACAATTGAAAATGATTTAATAACTAAAGCAAACGATTTTTATACTGGTAAGCAATACGGTAAAGCTGCTTTAGCTTTTGAAAACTTATATAATGTAAATAAAACCGAAGAAAACTATCTGTATTATGCAGCATCTAGTGCTTTAAATAACCAAGATATGGATGGAGCTTTAAAGTATTATTTAAAGTTAAATGATTTAGGTTATACAGGTGTAGAAACACAGTACTTTGCAATTAATAAGGCTAGTGGTCAAGAAGAAATTTTTAATAAAGCAACAAGAGATAGCTATGTTAAAATAGGAACTCATATTAGTCCTGGTGAAAGAACAACTGAGTCTAAAGCTGGAGAGATTACTAAAAATATAGCTTTAATTTATGCTGGAAAAGGTGAAGATGATAAAGCTTTAGCTGCAATGAAAAAAGCTAGAGAAGCTAATCCAGAAGATTCTAATTTAATAGTTACAGAAGCTAACTTACAATATAAATTAGGTAACACTGAAAAGTACCAAGAGTTAATTAGTTTAGCTTTAGAAAGAGATCCAAACAATGCTGATTTACTTTACAACTTGGCAGTATTGTCTAACGATTCTGGAGATAAAGTAAAAGCTAAAGAATATTACCTTAAATCTTTAAAACTAAACCCAGAAAACACTAATACATTAACTAATTTAGCAGCTTTAGTGTTAAGTGAAGAGCAATCTATTATTGATGAGATGAATGGTTTAGGTACATCTGCAGCTGATAATAGAAAATATGATGAGTTAAAAGATAAGCGTACAGACCTATATAAAGAAGCAATTCCTTATTTAGAAAAAGTATTAGCAATTAATCCTGAAAACCCTGATGTTAAATCAACTTTAGCAAGTATTTATAGCGCTGTTGGAGAAGATGCAAAAGCAAAAGCTTTAAGAAATTAAGTAATTGATTTCTAATAAAAAAAGCCTTCATGCAAATGAAGGCTTTTTTATATGATTTTTTTAATGACTCTAAGCTTGTGTGTGTGTAGTCGCTTATCTACATTATAAATACCAGTATGGTCTAACCTATCAATTCTTACTTTACCATGAGCATGAATAATGTAATTATCTTGCATGATAATACCAACGTGAGTTATTATTCCTTCGTTGTTATCAAAAAATGCTAAATCACCAGGTTCGCTTTCTTCAATAAAGCTTAAAGCTTCACCTTGAGTGGCTTGTTGTGAGGCGTCTCGTAGTAATTTATAACCATTTAACCTATATACCATCTGTGTAAATCCGCTACAATCTATTCCAAATGGAGATTTTCCTCCCCAAAGGTATGGAGCATTTAGATACTTAAAAGCTGTAGAGATTAATTCGCTTTTTGGTAATTTATTCTCAACAAAAATTCCCTCAAAAGTATGGTTCAATAATTCCAAACCAATTAATGAAGATCCTAAAACTATAGTGTTTAATTGATCTTTATCATCCTGTATAAATTCAACTAAATCTGTAGATAATTTTAAAGGCTTATTATTTAAGTCTTTGTATTGTTCTTCCGTAATTTCAAGATATTGCTTATTATCAATCCAGCCTTCATATTTATCAAAAGCTAATCTTATTTTGCTCCATTGCTTGCGTTGCTCTAAAACTTTAAAGGTATCTCCATACAATACCTGCGATATTAACTCGCTTGTATCAGAGGTTTCAAGTCTTAAAGGAACAATACTTAAACTACAAATTCCGAATTGCATTATTAGGATTTAGTGACGTTCTATAATTACTGCTGAAGCACCTCCACCACCATTACAAATGGCTGCAGCTCCTGTCTTTGCATTATTTTGCTCTAAAACACTTAATAATGTAATTAATATTCTAACACCAGAACACCCTAATGGATGACCTAATGATACAGCTCCACCATTTACATTTACATTACTATCATCAAGCCCTAATATTTTCATGTTAGCTAAACCAACAACAGAAAAGGCTTCGTTAAACTCAAAATACTCAACATTATCAATTGATATTCCAGCTTTATTTAATGCTTTTGGTAATGCTTTAGATGGTGCAGTTGTAAACCATTTTGGTTCATGTGCAGCATCTGCATATCCAGTTATAGTAGCTAATGGTTTTAAACCTAATTCCTCTGCTTTTTCGGCACTCATTAATACCATCGCTCCAGCACCATCATTTATTGTAGATGCATTTGCAGCAGTTACAGTTCCATCTTTAGAAAAAGCTGGACGTAAATTTGGTATTTTTTCCATTTTAACGTTAGTAAATTCTTCATCTTTACTAACAATTATAGGTTCTCCACGTCTTTGTGGTACTTCTACAGGTACAACTTCATTATCAAATTTTCCCGCTTCCCAGGCAGCAGCAGATCTAGTATAACTTTGTACTGCGTAAGCATCTTGATCTTCTCTTGTAAAGTCATATTCTGTTGCACATGCGTCTGCACAAACACCCATTGCATTTTGGTCGTATGCATCAACTAAACCGTCTTTTTGCATTCCATCAATTAAGGTGGCTGGTCCAAATTTGGTTGCTGATCTTGCATGAAAATAATGAGGAATCATACTCATGTTTTCCATACCACCTGCAACAATAATATCTGCATCACCTAAAGCAATACTTTGAGCAGCTTGCATAACAGTTTTCATACCAGAAGCACAAACTTTATTAATAGTAGTGCAAGGGACAGTATTAGGTATTCCAGCGTATATAGCAGCTTGTCTTGCAGGTGCTTGACCTGTTCCTGCTTGTACTACATTACCCATTAACACTTCCTGTACTAATTCTGGTTTTAAATTTATTTTATCTAAAGCTCCTTTTATAGCAATTGCACCTAACTTAGTAGCAGGTACAGTACTTAAAGCACCTAAAAAACTACCAATTGGTGTTCTAGCTGCAGAGACAATAACGACTTTTTTACTCATAATTAATGAAATTTGTTAAAGCACGAAATTACTAATTTTTTTAGAAATTTTTAGCCTATTCTTCATATTATAACTTTATGTACTACTATAATTTATTACATTTGAAAAACACCATATTACAAGCATGAAAGATCATATTAACGCTATCTATAAAAATCATTCACAGTTTTATAAGATATTATTATTTGTAGTGACGACTATTTTAATTGTCTTTTTTTTCCAAAGAGTGGTCGTTTTAAATATAATTTTGAAAAAGGAAAACCTTGGCAGACAGAAAACTTATATGCACCTTTTAATTTTGGTATACAAAAATCGGTTAATGAAATTAATGATGAAAAAAACTTAATAGCTAATCAAACTACACGTTTTTTTAACAAGCAAAAGGGAGTAGAATCTGAAGTTGTAAAAGATTTTAAAGAAGCATTTAATAAGACTTTTAATGATTCTTTAAACAATTATAAAGGATTAAAAAGTAAAGCAAATTCAATTTTAAATGATTTTTATAAGTATGGTATATTAAATGAAAATTTAGATTTAAAAAATTCTAATAAAGCAGTTATTTTAATTGATAATGTTGAAAAACAAACCACTACTTATAAAAATTTACAAAAATTAGGAACATTAAAATATAGTATCGAAAAACAACTTAAAGGGACTAGTTTAGAAATCTATTCAAACAAACTTACAGCGCTTTTCTTTGACGTTATAAAAACAAACTTAACCTATAATAAAGCACTATCTGATAATGTTTTAAAAGAAGCTTTAGATAAGATTTCAAAAAATAGAGGAGTAGTTGATAAAGGAACTTTGATAATATCAAAAGGAGAAGTTGTAAATGATGAAAAGTTTCAGGTTTTGACATCATTATCAAAACAATATGAAACTCAAGTTTGGAGTAAATCAAGCTATAATTGGATTGTTTTTGCATACACATTACTAGTTTCATTAGCTTTACTTATGTTATTACTTTTTATTAGAAAATATCGCAGAGATGTTTATCAAAATAATACAAAAGTGACCTTCATATTTTTTAACGTATTTGTAATGGTGTTATTAACAACATTGATTGTTAATTACAATTCGGAGTATGTGTATTTAATTCCAATTACTATATTACCTTTAGTCCTAAAAGCTTTCTTTGATGCACGTTTAGGATTATTTACACATGTTATAACCGTTTTATTATTAGGATCAATAGTACCTAATAGTTATGAGTATATGTTTTTGCAAATCATTGCAGGTATAGTGACTATCTTAACAGTTTCAGAATTATATAAAAGAGCAAATCTTTTTATATCAGTAGGACAAATAACCTTAGTGTATATTATTGCATATTTTGCATTTTTTGTAATACATGAAGCTAGTGTAGATAATCTAAAATGGGAAACCTTTGGTTTGTTCATTTTATGTGGGCTAGCAACGTTATTTGTACAACCCATTATTTATGTCTACGAAAAATTATTCGGCTTAATCTCTGATGTTTCATTATTGGAATTATCAGACACAAATTCAAAATTGTTGAAAGAATTATCAAATAAAGCTCCAGGTACATTTCACCATTCGCTTAACGTTGCTAATTTAGCTGAAGCTTCTGCAAACGAAATTGAAGCAAATGCAATGTTAGTAAGGGTTGGCGCATTGTATCATGATATTGGAAAGATGAAATCACCCATATATTTCACAGAGAACCAGTCGTCAGGTATTAATAGACACGATGAACTTACGCCAAGAGAAAGTGCTAAAATCATTATTAATCACGTTTTGGATGGTATAGAAATAGCTAAAAAATATAATTTACCAGATAGAGTAATAGATTTTATTAGGACGCACCATGGTACTAGTCAAGTTTATTATTTTTATATGAAAGAAAAAGCAAATAATGAAAATGTAGATATTAGTGATTTTACATATCCAGGTCCAAAACCTTTTAGTAAAGAAACAGCCATTTTAATGATGTGTGATAGTGTTGAGGCTGCTTCAAAAAGTTTAAAAGATCCAACATCAAGTAAAATTGATAATTTTGTTGAAAATATAATAAATAAGCAAAAAGATAGTGGACAATTTTTAAATGCCGATATAACTTTTAAAGAAATTGAGTCGATTAAAAAAGTGCTAAAACGCAAGCTTGCAAATATTTACCATTTAAGAATTGAATATCCAGAATAATTTTTGAAAAAAAACTTCAAAAAAGGTTGTGAAATTTAATAAAGTATTATAAATTTGCACCCGCAATTAATTGCATTGTTCATTACATAATCGGAGAGGTGCCTGAGTGGCCGAAAGGAGCGGTTTGCTAAATCGTCGTAGGTGGAAACATTTACCCAGGGTTCGAATCCCTGTCTCTCCGCAATATTTTCAAATTTAATTTGGATAATAGATAACCATTTCGGGGTGTAGCGTAGCCCGGTTATCGCGCCACGTTTGGGACGTGGAGGCCGCAGGTTCGAATCCTGCCACCCCGACACTGTTTTCGTAGAAACAATAAAACTACGGGCTCTTAGCTCAGCTGGATAGAGCACCTCCCTTCTAAGGAGGCGGTCTCAGGTTCGAATCCTGAAGGGCTCACTTAAAGCCTCACAGAAATGTGAGGCTTTTTTGTTTTTAATACTTTAATTAATTTCTGATTATTACTTGTCTTTTTTTTAATGTTTTGATTAATAATGTTTTAGGTGTTTGTTTTTACAGCTTTTTTAATTTAATTGTGTAGTTAAACCGATTTTTTGGAACGTTTATCTATTTGTTCTTATTAATTCATTTTTAAGCTTTTATATCTTATTTCTAAAAGTACTTTTGCAGCCCCAAATATGACACATTAAAGTGTTTAAATAATTAAATGTAAAATGAAATATTTAGTAAAGTTATCTGTAAAAGTTTGTTTAATATTATTTGTCTCTAGTTGTACTGTAGATAGTTTAGAGGAATCAATGAATGAAGAGTCAACCAACGTTTATTCTGTTGTAAACAATCCATCATGCAATAACCAAAATCCGCAGTCTAAACTTATAAATAATGGAAGTGTTGCTTTTACATTTCAAATTATAGATTTAAATAATAATTTGATTGAATTAGTTAATGTAGCTCCAAATACTTCTACTGACTGGGTTAGTTTTCCTGAAGGAGCAACCGTTTTTAATGTTACTAGTGGTACTACAGGAGTTTCTGATGATAAAGTTTTTATAGAGATGACTAATTGCTCAGAGGTAGAAATTGTTATTAATTCTATTAATAAAATAGATTCACCAGTAATAAATAGTCTTTAAAATTAAATTTTAGAGCAAAGAATTATAATTTTTGAATTGTCAAGATTGGTGGTGAAAAACAAATAGTTTTTCCCACCATCTTTTATTTTAAGCTTTTTTCTAATTTGTGATACTGACTCAGGAAAGTTACGAATTGTAATATTAGCTTGCTTTAATCCAAGCTGTTTATTGAATGCTTTTTTGTTATATGGTACAATCTGTTCTATTTTGAATTGTCTTCCTGGAAATTGTACTAAATCCTTGTTAGTGTATAAATGTGAATGCTTGTGTAACTTTGAAAGCTTTAAATTATTTCCGATTGTATTAAATGCTCCAGATTTTAAAATAGCAGCATTAGGCTCGTAAAGATAATTAAGAGGAAGACTATAATTTGGTATTTGCTCAGCTTCATTTTTTAAAATGAAATTGAATTTTTGTTTATCGTTTTTTTCAAGGTTGATTGTTTGGATTTCTATTTCGCCATTAAAATCTTTTTCTAAAATCCATAATATTTCTTTTACTTCATTATTTAACGCTACGCAATGAATGGTTTTAACATTTTGAAGTTGAGTTGTACCTAGCGAAATATCTAATAATGGAGATGTTTTTATCATCACATTATTAGTGTATTTAAAAAGAAGATTTAAATTGTCTGGAATATTTGGTAAACAATCCTTTAATATAAACACTTTGCCTTTTACATCATCGCGTCTAGAAGGATCCACATAAATCCAATCAAATTTTTGATTTATTTTTTTAAAACTTTCAAACCATCTTGATTATAAAAATCAATGTTATTTAGTTTTAATGTTTCTGAATTGTATTTAACAATTTCTGATAAAATGGTGTTTACATCACAATGGACAACGTTTTTAACTTGTTTTGAGAAATAGAGACTATCTACACCAAAACCACCAGTTAGGTCTATTAAATGTGCTCCAGAGACGAGTTCTGATTTATATCTTGCAGTTGCTTCAGAAGAAGTTTGTTCGATATTTAATTTTGTTGGATAGTAAATGTTAGAAGTATCATACCAAGTAGGAAGCTTTTTTTACATTTTTGTTTAGCTTCAATTTGTGTAATGATATCTTTTTTTAAACTGTCCGGAAAAGGAATCCCTTTTAAAGCTAATTCTGAGACATCAGAATTTATATTTTGATTAATAAATTCTTGAATATTTGGTTTTAAAATGTCTTTATTAAAATTAATCATCTAGACCTTCCGTCAATTTATTTACTACTCTGTATTCTGATAAAAACTCTTTAGCAATTACTTTTATTGCAGTATATGAAGGGATAGCTACTATCATACCTATTATACCAAATAATAATCCTGCTATAATTATGACCAAAAATATTTCTAATGGATGCGATTTTACACTTTTAGAAAATATAAATGGTTGGCTAAAAAAATTATCTACTAATTGTGCTATAACAAAACCAATCATAACATATATGGTTTTAGGAAGTATTACATCGCTAAAATTTTGACCAAGATTACTGGACATGCTTAATAGTATTAACAAAAAAGCACTAATAATTGGCCCAATGTATGGTATGATGTTTAAAAGTGCACATAATGTTGCTATAATTACTGCGTTTTGAATTCCGAAAATTAATAGTACAATAGAATAAATAGTAAATAAAATTAACAATTGTAAAAGTAAACCTCCAAAATATCTAGTCAGTAAATCACGAATGGTAACGAAAGATTTTCTTAAACGTTTTTCATGTTTTTTTGGCAGTACAGTAATTAATCCAGTACTCATTAATTTGCTGTCTTTTAGAAAAAAGAAAGAGATGAATAACACCGAAAATAAGCCTATACTAAAACTTCCAAAGCCTGCAATAACATAATTTAAAAACTCAGGAATTACCCCAAAATTTATGTTTGACATGAATTTTGAATCTTTTATGGATTCTTCAACTTCTGAAGAATTTAAACCAAAATGACTGATTGCTTCTTTATAAAGATTTTCAACGTTTGTTTGAAGTAGCTCTATATCCAATAAAGCTAGATTTTGTCCTTGCTCTATAATTAAAGGAATAAATAAACTTATAATACCAAAAACTATAGCTAAAAATACAATCATTGATACAACCACTGCTAAGGTGTCTGAAAACCTTAAACGTGATTTTAAAAATACAACTAAAGGTCTACCTAATAAAGCAATAATACCAGCAATTACTAAATATACTATTACAGATTGTATTTTGTAAATAAACCATATTAATATGGCAACAGATAATAATGTTCCAACCGCTCTTAATATTCCGTTTGATATTGTTTTTGCTGTCATCTTGTAAATGTAAAACTTTGAATTTTATTTAGTTAGAAAATTGTTTGGTAATTTCATATAAACAAATGCTTGTTGCTTGCACGACATTCATGCTGCTATTTTGTCCAAACATGTTAATGTGAAGTGTTGCATCGCTTAGTTTTAAGATCTCATCCGAAACTCCAAAATTTTCATCTCCAATAACCAATGCAATAGGTTTTGAAGTGTCAAATTTATATTGATTTAAAGCTTGACTATTTGTTGTAATTTCTAAAGATATAATAGTAAAACCATCTGTCTTTAGTTTGTTGATGATCGGTAAAGCAGTCTCTGTTACCTCAAAATTAACAACTTTTTCTGTTGCACGTGATGTTTTGGTCATTTTTCGACCTAAAGGAATATCACTTCCGCAGAACACCAATTTATCAACACCAAATGCATCACAAGCTCTAAATAAGCTACCAATATTTGGTGCATTTGTAACGTTTTCGCAAATTATTGTAATAGGATGTTTTTTTTGCGTAAAAGTGGACGTGTAGTGTGTATGTTGCATGATATATTTATAAAATGTTATCTAAATGTTTAAAATAGGCACTTAGTTTTCAAAAGCATATTTTACAATATTTGCTCCCATTTTTAAGGCCTTTAACCTAACGTCTTCAGGATCGTTGTGTACTTCTTTATCTTCCCAACCATCACCTAAGTCACTTTCAAAAGTAAATAATACCACTAATCTAGTTTCGTGATATAGTCCAAAAGCTTGTGGTCTTTTGCCATCATGCTCATGTATTTTTGGAAGTCCATCTTTAAATGTAAAAGCACTGCTAAATATTGGGTGAGTTGTTGGTAGTTCTTCTAATTCTTGATTTGGGAAAATTTTTTTCAACTCTTTGATAGCATATGGTTGCATTCCGTAATTATCATCAATATGCAAGAAACCTCCAGCTTTTAAATAATTTCTAAGATTATCAACTTCGTCATCATCAAATAATACATTTCCGTGACCTGTCATGTGTAATAACGGAAACCTAAAAATATCCACACTTCCTGCTTCAACAGTTTCTGGTTTAGCAGTCATTTGTGTATTGATATTGTTATTACAAAATTGTATTAAATTGGGTAAAGCAGTTGGGTTACTATACCAATCACCACCACCTTTGTATTTAAGAATAGCTAAATCTTGACCATACATTAAAAGCGAGAAAAAAGTAAAGAGAATAGTTAGTCTTAATTTCATAAAAGTTTATTCGTTTATAAACGCAACACTATGACATGCAACTATTGCAGCAGTTTCAGTACGTAGTCGTGTTTGACCTAAAGTTACAGGAATAAATTTGTTTTGGATAGCTGTCTCTATTTCTTTTACAGAAAAATCACCTTCAGGTCCAATTAAGATTGTAATTTCTTTATTAGGCTTTACTTGAGATTTTAAAGATTTTTTATCTGTTTCTTCGCAATGAGCGATGTATAAATCACCAGAAAAATCTTGATTACAATACGCTTTAAATGACATTGCTGGATTTAAAATAGGGTAGTAGCAATTTAAAGATTGCTTCATAGCAGACTGAATTATTTTTTCAAAACGTTCTGCCTTGATTACTTTTCTTTCGCTGTGATCACAAATAATTGGTGTTATGCTTGTTATACCAATTTCGGTAGCTTTTTCAAGAAACCACTCGTACCTGTCATTCATTTTTGTTGGTGCAACTGCTAAATGTAAAGTGTAATCTAGCGGTTGCTGTAAAGTCGTTTCAATAATAGTTACAACGCAATTTTTTTGATCACTAATCGTGATTTCAGCTTTAAATAGATACCCTTTTCCATTTGTAATGTTAAGGATGTCGCCAATTTGTTTACGTAAGACTTTTACAATATGCCTGCTTTCGTCCTTAGGAAAAGTAAATTGTTTGGTATCTGCTTCAATATTTTGGTTGTAAAATAATTGCATTTAGTCCTTGGCTATCACTTTTAAAACTTTAATCTCTTTTATCTTTTTAATACGTTCGGTTTTTAAAATAACATAAAACGCATTTGGTTCTGCGATTCTAACTGTATATAATGTACCAAGTTTATTATCTAAATTAAAGGCTTGTTCTTCAACTTCAGTAGGCATGCTTCCTTCTTTTAACCAACCAGAATCACCACCACGATTTGCGTTTTTGTCCATCGAGTATCGTTTGGCTAAGTCGTCAAAGCTTATACCATCTTTAT
Organism: Olleya sp. NP1-10; assembly: GCF_055804415.1. Taxonomy (NCBI): domain Bacteria; kingdom Pseudomonadati; phylum Bacteroidota; class Flavobacteriia; order Flavobacteriales; family Flavobacteriaceae; genus Olleya; species Olleya sp. NP1-10. The sequence goes on from NZ_CM147840.1 coordinate 2,401,585, forward strand.
ACGATTGTAATATATTGTTTTTATATTTTACAATTTTTGAAGCTTCAACTTGATTTCCATCAAAAAAGATGTAACTAATTCTGTAATGTCTATCGTTAGTTTTATCTACTATTTTATAATGTGTGGTATTAAATTCTGATTTAACAACTTCTGTACTTCCTACACTATTATTTAAAAGTTTTGCAGCTAATTTGGTTTTATGTTTAGCTTCGTTAAAAACTAAAATTTTATTTTTTCGAGATTTTTTAGTTTCTAAAAATTTTTCAGCTTGCTCAACGGTTGCAATTGTATCTAACTCTTTTTCTAATGATTTTTGAGCAACAGTTGTAAATGTTAATAGGCAAATGGCAAGCTTAAGTAGGTTTTTCATGTTTTGGATTATGTTTGTTTTGACAAAAAAACAAAAAAATATAGTCTTATAGGTTAAAATTCGGACTGATTTAACACAGTAATTTAAATTTTTAATCTAGAATTGGCCATAACATTTTGTTCGGCAAAGTCACCTTCTAAATATTTTAAGTAACCAACAATGGAAATCATTGCTGCATTATCTGTTGTAAATTCAAATTTTGGAACATAAGTTGTCCAGCCATGTTTAGACTCTCCATCTTTTAAAGCCTGTCTGATTCCAGAGTTTGCTGATACACCACCACCAATAGCTATGTGTGTAATGCCTGTTTGTTTTACAGCTAATTTAAGTTTGTCTGTTAATATACCAATGATTGTATATTGTATAGATGCGCAAATATCGTTTAAGTTATCGGTAATAAAATTTGGGTTTAGTTTGACTTGTTTTTGAATAAAATATAAAACTGCAGTTTTAAAACCAGAAAAGCTAAAATTTAAACCATCTACTCTAGGTTTAGTAAATTTATAAGCCTTTGGATTACCTAATTTAGCAAGTTTGTCTATTTGTGGCCCAGCTGGATACCCTAAGCCTAAAATTTTACCACTTTTATCAAAAGCTTCTCCAACAGCGTCATCAATAGTTTCTCCAATAACATCCATATCAAAATAGTGATTGACTTTGACTATTTGTGTATGTCCACCAGAAATAGTCATTGCTAAAAACGGAAATGGAGGTTTACTAAAACCGTCTTCTTCTATAAAATGTGCCAATATATGAGCTTGCATATGGTTAACATCTATTAAAGGAATATTCAAACCATAAGCTAATGATTTTGCAAACGAAGTACCAACTAATAAACTACCCATTAATCCTGGTCCTTTAGTAAACGCTACAGCACTAAGTTGTGATTTAGTAATTCCTGCTTTTTTCAAAGCTTGATCAACCACAGGTACTATATTTTGCTGATGTGCTCTAGATGCTAATTCTGGTACAACTCCACCATACTCTTCATGTATTTTTTGACTTGCAACAATGTTACTTAAGATCTTTCCGTTAAGGATAACAGAAGCTGCAGTATCGTCGCAAGAACTTTCAATTCCGAGGATATAAATATTTTGTGAAGTCATTAGTTATTTTTAGGCATAATAATTGTTAATTTTGGTGTATTGTTTAACAACTAAATTACATTTGTTTTTCTTAAAGCAAAAGTAAGATATTATAAATAAATTTTAAGCTTAAAAAACGTATCAAAAAATTTCTAAAAATAGTAGGTAAACTGTTAGCAATTTTACTGTTGCTTTTCGTCATATTTGTATTGGTGATGTCTATTCCAGCTGTGCAAACAAGTTTAGGTAAGTGGGCTACTAATTGGTTAAATGAAGAATATAAAACCAATATTAATATTGATAAAATTGGACTTCAGTTTAATGGAGACGTTGAAATTAAAGGGATTTTAATTAAAGATTTTAAAAAAGACACATTAATAAGTGCTTCAGAGTTAAATACTTCTATTATTAATTTTAGAAAATTAAGTCAAGGGACACTTAATTTTGGTGATATAGATTTAGAAGATTTAGTTTTTAATATAGTAACCTATAAAGACGAATCTGATACCAATCTTGATGTTTTTGTTGCTAGATTTGATGACAATAACCCAAGAAAAGAAAAAAGTACGTTTTTAATGTCTTCTAGTGACATTACAATTAGTAATGGTACATTTAGATTGATTGATCAAAACAAAATAACTCCAAAAATATTACAGTTTGATAATATAAACTTAAACGGTACCAATTTTCTCATTGATGGTAGTAATGTTAAATCACGTATCAATACTATGCAATTTATGGATAGTCGTGGTTTAAAATTAGAAAATTTAACTTCTAATTTTTCTTATACTTTATCAGAAATGCGTTTTGATGATTTAAATATCAAAACACCAGAATCATTTATAAAAGGAGCATTGCGTTTTAATTATAATCGTGAAGATTTTAAAGAGTTTGAAGACAAAGTATTAGTCTCTGCTAATTTTACAGATGGTAGTGTTTTGTTAGATGAATTAAATGTGTTTTATAACGAATTTGGTGAAAATCAACGTGCTAATTTTTCGACTGTATTATCTGGTACTCTTAATAATTTGACAACTGAGAATTTAAAGTTGGAAACCAGTCGAAACACCAAAATTTACGGAAATATAAACTTTAAAAATCTTTTTAATAGTGAAGCCGACAACTTTTCTATGGAAGGTGATTTTGATAATCTATCTTCAAATTATAGAGATTTAAAAGACCTTTTGCCTAATGTTTTAGGCGAGTCTATTCCGTCATTATTTGGTAAATTAGGAGATTTTACAGCAGTTGGTAAAAGTCACATTACACCTCATACAATCAAAGCAAATTTACAAATAGCAACCTCATTGGGTATTGTAAATAGTGATTTAGAAATGTCTGATATTGACAACATAGATTACGCTTCTTATACTGGTAATGTTATTCTTGACGAATTTGATTTAGGGATTTTATTAGATGATCCTAAACTAGGTAAAACATCTTTTAATGTAGACGTTGATGGTGTTGGCTTTAAAAAAGAAAATTTAAAAACACAACTAAAAGGAGACGTCTATAGTATTAATTACAATAACTACAATTATCAAAACATTACTGTTAATGGTCAATACAAACAAAGAAAATTTAACGGAAAGTTACTGTCTTTAGATAAAAATTTAAAATTAGAGTTTGACGGATTAGCAGATTTATCTCAAGAGGTTAAAACCTTTGATTTTGTGGCTAAAGTAGACTATGCCAACTTTAAAGCTATTAATTTATACAAAAGAGATCAGCAATCAGAATTTACAGGAATTGTAGACATGAAAATGAGTGCAACTAGCATAGATGACGCTGTTGGTAGTATAAATTTTAAAAACACAATTTATAAAAACGAAAACGATACTTATACTTTTAAAGATTTTGCAATAAGTTCAGAATTTTTAGAAAACGAGAGATTTATAAAAGTAAACTCACCAGAAATTATCGAAGGTCAATTAAGCGGAAACTTTAAATTTAATGACTTAGAGCTTCTTTTTGAAAATTCGCTTAAAAGTATTTATGCTAACTATGTGCCAAATAACATAGAGGAAAATCAATATGTAGATTTCAATTTTAAAATTTATAATAAAATTATTGAAGTCTTTTTACCAGAAGTAGAAGTAGGAGCAAATACTTTTATTAAAGGACGTGTAGAGAGCAACGAAAAAGCATTCAAATTAACTTTTAAGTCTCCAAAAATTAAGTTGTTAGATTATTTTGCAAATACTATTGAAGTGCAAGTAGATAATAACAATCCACTGTTTAATACTTACGTAGAAGTGGATAGCGTTTACACGAAACATTATAATATTTCAAAATTTAATTTAATTAATGTAACTCTTAATGATACGTTATTTATGCGTTCAGAATTTAAAGGCGGAAAACGTAACGATGATGCTTATAACTTGAGTTTTTACCATACAATTAATGAAGATAATTTATCCGTACTTGGTTTTAAAAAGAGTGATGTAACTTTTAAAAACAATAAGTGGTTAATCAACGAGGCTAAAAATAAATTTAATAAAGTCATTTTTGATCGTGATTTCAAGGATTTTAAAATTGAAGAATTTGTATTGAACCATCAAAACGAAGAGATTAAGTTAGCAGGTATTATAAGAGACACTACATATAAAGATTTAAAATTAAATTTTAAAGATGTAGACTTAAATAAAATTATTCCTGAGATTTCAGGTTTATCATTAGCAGGTAATATAAATGGTAATTTGGATGTCCTTCAAGAAAACGGAAATTACTTACCAAATGCTGCTTTAATAATTGATGATTTAGAAGTAAATAATACCTTTTATGGTGCATTTGATGCCAAAATTAAAGGAAATGCAGATTTGTCTAGCTATTTGATAAGTGCCAAGATTAAAGATGACGATACTAACTCTTTTATAGCTAAAGGGAATGTAAATATTAAAAATAACGAAGCTTTAATTGGTGTGAATTTAGACTTTAATAAGTTTGATCTTCAGATTTTAAATCCATTTTTAGAAGGTGTATTAGATAAAATTAGAGGAGATGTTTATGGTAATGTTAAAGTCATTGGTAAGCTAAATAAACCAAGTTTTAATGGAGCTTTAAAAATAGATAATGGTGGTATTGGTGTGCCTTACTTAAATGTAGATTATGCTTTCCAAGATCAAGCTTCTGTTACGCTTAAAGATCAAACCTTCAATTTTAATACTATTAATATAACTGATGTAAAAGAAAACTCTAAAGCGGTTTTAGATGGAAGTATTAGTCATACTAATTTTTCAAAATGGAAATTAGATTTAAACCTAGAAACGCCTAGGCTATTAGTTTTAGATACAAAAGAAACTGAAGAGTCTTTGTACTATGGAACTGGTTTTATTGGTGGTTCAGCTAGGATTTATGGTCCAACAGAGAGTTTAAGTATCAATGTTATTGGTGAAACTAAAAAAGGAACTGTATTTAAAATACCATTAAATGATAACGAATCTTTTGGAGACAACTCTATCATTCATTTTTTAAGTCCAGAAGAAAAACAAGCTAAACAAGATGGTGTTGCTTTTGTAACACCAGAAGAATCTGGATTGGATCTTAATTTTGAATTAGATGTCACTGAAGATGCAGAAATTGAAATTTTAATAGACAAAACATCTGGTAGTACTATTAGTGGTCGTGGAGTAGGAGGTCTATTAATTGAAATAAATACCAATGATAAGTTTGATATGTATGGTGATTTTGTAGTTTATGAAGGGTTTTATAATTTCTTATATGGAGGTGTTATTGAAAAGAAATTTACAGTTGTACCATATGTAAGTAGTTTGCAATGGAATGGGTCTCCTTTGGAAGCAATCATCAATATAAAAGCTAAATACTCAACACGAGCAAATCCTTCTCCTTTATTAGATAATCCAATTAGTAGAAGTATTCCTGTTGATTTATTAATTGAATTGTCAGATCAATTAGAGCGTCCAACGATAGATTATAGTTATGCATTTCCAACCACTGAATCCACTATAAAATCTGAGTTAAATTATAGATTAGATTCAAAAGAAGAAAGAGAGAGTCAAGCATTATATTTAATTACTACAGGAGGTTTTAGTAGTGGTTTGGATGATGTTAATTTTACAGGTACGTTGACAGAGCGTTTAAATAGTTTAGTTAATAATCTACTTTCTACAGGTGATGGTAAGTTTAATATAGGTGTTAATTTTGAGGCAGGACAAAATAATCCAGATTACCAAACAGATAACCGTGTTGGTTTAACCTTACAAACACAGATATCAGATCGTGTATTAATAAATGGTAAAGTAGGTGTGCCTGTTGGTGGTCTTGGCGATTCTGTAATTGCAGGAGATGTTCAAGTCGATTTTTTATTAAATGAAGAAGGTACGCTTACTGCAAAAGTTTTTAATCGTGAAAATAGTATCAGAAACTTTGGTGAAGAAGTAGGGTATACTCAAGGTGTAGGTTTATCTTATAGTGTTTCATTTGATACATTTGGAGAATTATTACAAAAAATATTTAATCCTAATAAGAAGGAAGAAGATAAAAAAGACGAGTCTCCAGCAAATACTCCACAACCTAAAAACGATAAAGGCACATTTTTTCCTGAAGATATGTCTTTTGATGAAGAGTAGATTTCACTACCATATTTTATCCATAAATTCAATTTAACCTGCTGTTTTTTATTAAGTTATTAACGAAAACGTTATAGTTTTAGGCTTATCGTTAAATTTTAGTAAAACCAATGTTATATATTATTTTTCTTTAGTAGATTTACTTTATTAAGAGAAAAATATGTCAAAAAAATAAATAAAATTGCTGTTATGACTTCCGGAGGAGATGCTCCAGGAATGAATGCAGCAATACGTTCTGTAGCCAGAACTTGTGCCTATTATAATATAGAATGTGTAGGTATATATCGTGGTTATGAAGGTATGATTGAAGGCGATTTTAAAGAGCTTACCGCACGTAATGTAAAAGGCATTATTAACAAAGGTGGTACTGTTCTAAAATCGGCTAGATCAAAAGAGTTTCGTACTAAAGAAGGTCGTCAAAAAGCCTATGAAGCTTTAAAAGAAGCCAACGTAGACGCACTAGTCACAGTTGGTGGAGATGGTACATTTACAGGAGCCTTAATTTTTAATCAAGAATTTAATTTCCCAGTAATGGGTATTCCTGGAACCATAGATAATGATATTTACGGGACTTCACACACGCTTGGCTATGACACAGCTTTAAATACGGTAGTTGAAGTTATAGATAAAATCAGAGATACTGCCAGCTCACATAACAGATTGTTTTTTGTAGAAGTTATGGGACGTGACGTTGGTCACATTGCTCTTAATGTAGGTGTCGGAGCAGGAGCTGAAGAAATATTAATTCCTGAAGAAGATTTAGGTTTAGATAGGTTATTAGAGTCTTTAAGACGAAGTAAATTATCAGGTAAATCATCAAGTATTGTAGTTGTTGCAGAAGGTGATAAAATTGGTAAAAATGTTTTTGAACTTAAGGATTATGTAGAAGAAAATATGGAAGAGTACGAAGTACGAGTTTCAGTTTTAGGTCACATGCAACGTGGTGGATCGCCTTCATGTTTTGATCGTGTTTTAGCAAGTAGAATGGGTGTAAAAGCGGTTGAAAGTCTTTTAGAAGGAAAATCTAATTACATGGTAGGATTGGTTAACGATAAAATTGACTTAACACCATTAGAACAAGCAGTAAAAGGAAAATCAAAAATAAACGAAGAATTAATACGTGTGTCAGACATAATGACCACTTAATATAAATTGAATTAAACAAAATAAAAATATGTCAACATTAAAATTAGGAATCAACGGATTTGGAAGAATAGGTCGTATAGTATTTAGAGCGACAGTAAAACGTAGCGACGTAGATGTTGTTGCAATTAACGACTTGTTAGATGTAGATCATTTAGCATACTTATTAGAGTATGATTCTGTTCACGGAAGATTTGATGGTACTATTGAAGTTAAAGATGGTAACCTTATAGTTGATGGTAAAACAATTAGAGTAACTGCAGAAAGAGATCCTAAAAATTTAAAATGGGATGAAGCAGGAGCAGATGTAGTAGCAGAATGTACTGGTATTTTTACAACTTTAGAAACTGCTAACTACCATATTGAAGGTGGAGCTAAAAAAGTAGTAATCTCTGCACCAAGTAAAGATGCACCAATGTTTGTAATGGGTGTAAACGATGATAAATTAACAGCTTCAGATACAATCGTATCAAATGCTTCTTGTACAACAAACTGTTTAGCTCCAATAGCTAAAGTTATAGAAGATAATTTTGGTATTGAAGAAGCTTTAATGACAACTATTCACGCTGCAACTTCTACACAATTTACTGTAGATGCACCTTCACGTAAAAACTATAGATTAGGTCGTAGTGCTTTAAATAACATTATACCAACATCAACAGGAGCAGCTAAAGCAGTAGGAAAAGTAATTCCTGAATTAGATGGTAAGTTAACAGGTATGGCTTTTAGAGTACCAACAGTAGATGTATCTGTAGTTGACTTAACAGTTAAAACTAAAAAAGAAACCTCTTTAGAAGATATTAAAGCTGCTATGAAAAAAGCATCTGAAGGATCTATGAATGGTGTTTTAGGATATACTGAAGCAGCTGTAGTATCTCAAGATTTTGTAAGCGAAGTTAAAACAAGTGTTTTTGATGCAGATTCTGCTATCGAGTTAAACTCTACATTCTTCAAGTTAGTATCTTGGTATGATAATGAGTTTGGATATTCAAATAAATTAGTAGACTTAGCACAAAAAATTAACACGCTATAAAACGTGTTGTTTTTTAAATAATTTTAGCACAGTAATTAGATATATGTATCTTTTTTACTGTGCTTTTTTTATCTTACCATAAATATTTAATATATGATTTTAGTTGTTGATAGTGGATCTACAAAGTGCGATTGGATTGCAGTTGATAAAAACGGAAACCAATTACTTGAAAAAATAAGAACCAAAGGATTAAATCCTGCAATACTTTCTGAAAAGAAAATAAGTAAAATTTTAAAAAAGAGTACACCTTTGTTTAATAATAAAAATGAAGTGTCTCATGTCTTTTTTTATGGAGCAGGTTGCGGAACAGAAAATCCACGTTTATTACTAAAAACAGCTTTACAAGAATTTTTTCCAAATGCAGAAATTTTAGTAGATGAAGATACTATGGCTGCAGTATATGCTACCATTAATACACCAACTGAAGCAGCTGTAGTTTGTATTTTAGGTACAGGATCTAACTGTAGCTATTACGATGGTTCAATATTACATCAACGTGTGAAATCACTAGGTTATACACTTATGGATGATGCATCAGGTAATTATTATGGTAAAGAATTAATTCGTGATTATTATTTTAATCATATGCCAGAAGAAATAAGAATTGCTTTTGCAGATAAATATAATTTAGATGCTGATTATATCAAATACAACCTATATAAGCAACCCAATCCAAATGCATATTTAGCACAGTTTGCAGAATTTATGATCTTAAATAAAGATTCAGAATACATTATTAATTTAATCAAGTCAGGTATTAGAAGATTTGCTGAAAATATGATCTTACAATTTAAAGAAGAATTAAAATCTGTTCCTGTTCATTTTGCTGGTTCGATTGCATTTTTCTGTCAAGATGAAATTAAAGCGGTAGCTGAAGAATTAAACTTTAAGGTTGGTAATTTTGAAAGAAGACCAATCGAAGGTTTAGTAGCCTTTCATACAAATACATTAGAATAATATGGAAATAGCAATTATTGCTCATGATGGTAAAAAAGCCGAAATGGTTCAGTTTTTAAACGAACATCAAGCAGTTTTTCATCAAAAAGAAATTACTTTAATATCTACAGGGACTACTGGTAAAAAAGTAAAAAAAGCAGGATTTGATGTGTTACGTATGTTATCAGGACCACTAGGAGGAGATGCGCAAATCGCTGCAAGAGTCGCTGAAGGTAAATGTAAAATGGTTATCTTTTTTAGAGATCCACTAGAAAAGCATCCACACGAACCTGATGTTTTAATGTTAATGCGATTATGTGATGTTCATGATGTACCATTAGCCACTAACTTGGCAAGTGCCGAATTGTTTATAAATGCCTTAAAAACATCATAAATATTTTTTTATTTTCAATGAAACTTAACATTAACCCTTAAAATAGTTGATTTTAATCTATAAAATTGGCAACTATTTTAAGGGTTATTTTTTGTAAGAAAATTTTTGTTAACTATTGATTTTAAGGTGTTTGAATGATTTTTTTAATGCTTTATTAAATGCATATAAATACGATAATATACATGTGTTTTTTTTAGTGTTTCATCACGTATTACCTGTAATTATTATTAAGATGTTGAATATCATTTATTTGTTGATAAAAAAATAATATAAAAGATTAGGAATTTATTTATTCGTTTTTCGAGTAAAAAAAGTAACTACATAGCTAGCTACAAATTAATTTAATAGTATTTTTAAACTCTATTAGTTAATTATTATTCCATTTTATTATTTATGAAAAGCCTAATTTTCCTCACAGCGCTTGCTGTATCAGGTTATTTTAATCCCTCAACAATATCAAATAATTATGATATTCCAAACGCATTACATGCTTACAAAGTTTCTTTTGTATCAGAAAACGATAGTTTAAATGATGACTTTATTTTAAATCTATCCAAACAAAACAATAACCAATGTTTTGTTGAAGATGGTATTTCAGTAGCCTCTTTTAAAAAAATATCCTCAACCTCTAATAGTCTTAAAAGCAATTTAGCGCAAAAAAGTATTTCTGATGTAAATCAGAATTCAGCTCTACCAGGTCAATATATAGATGTTAGTCTTACTGCATATAGTATAAATGAGTTGGTCGAGGATATATTAATCGATACACCTTGCGCAACAGTTTCATCTATAAATTCTAGTACAGGTATAGATTTTGGACAAGAAAATGGTATCGGGTATTTTACAGCAACACCAGGAGCTTTTAATTTTGAGTCAGGTATAGTTTTATCAACTGGAGATGCAAGGGAAGCTGAAGGTCCTGAAACCGGAACTCAAAATAGTGGAGGCTGGGGAGGTGATGCAGATTTAGAAAATGCAATACCGAGTTTAAATACAGGAGATACTAGAGATGCAACCTATATTGAATTTAATTTTGTTCCTAAGGCAAATTCAATAAGTTTTGATTTCTTATTTGCTTCAGAAGAATATGGCGCTTTTCAGTGTAATTTTACAGATGCATTTGCCTTTTTGTTAACAGATATTAGTACAGGAAATGTATCTAATTTAGCTGTTGTACCTGGTACAACTGATGTCGTTTCGGTTTTAACAGTTAGAGACAATGCTTATAATGCTTCTTGTGCCTCTGTTAATCCTGGATTTTTTGACTCTTATTATGGTCCAGGAGGCGAACCTACAATAAACTCTCCTATTAACTTTAGAGGTCACACTAAAATAATGACTGCTTTTGCTAATGTTGTACCAAATAATAATTATAAAATTAAATTAGTAATCGCAGATGATAGTGATACAAACTTTAATGCAGCGGTATTTTTAGGTGCTGGTACATTTAAACTAGGGGTTGACCTAGGTGAAGACATGACTATTGCTGAAGGAAATGCAGTCTGCAGTGGACAAGTCGTTCCTCTTGATACAAGTTTTCCTACAGCAAATCATATATGGTATCTAAACGGTACTATTATACCTGGAGAAACAGGATCCAATTTAGATGTTACACAGCCAGGTACTTATTCTGTTGATGTAACAAATTTAAGTAATTGTACAAGTTCTGACTCAATTGTAGTAGAGTTTGTTCCTAGTCCCACAATACAAAGTTTAACAGACCTAAATCAATGTGATGATGGTACAGGTATTACACTATTTGATTTTAGTGATAATGAAACTTCTGCAATAGGAACTCAAGATCCAAGTACAGTATCAGTATCTTTTCATACTTCATATTCTCAGGCAGAACTAGATTTTGCTCCTATTTCTAATACTACTTCTTATTCAGGTACAAATGGTCAAAATATTTATATCAGAATTGAAAACATCAGTGGAGGATGTTATTCAATAGATTCTTTTTCATTAAATATATTAGACCCAGAAATTAATCCTGCTTCGGATCTCGAGGTTTGTGATGATGCTACTAATGATGGTTTTGAGGCTTTTACTTTATCAAATCAAGATGCTTCTATTTTAGGTTTACTAGATCCAACTTTATATAGTGTTACTTACTATTTAGATTTAGCAAATGCTAATTCAGGTACAAATGCTTTAAGTGATGGTTACATAAATATAGCTAACCCTCAACCTATATTTGTTAGAGTAGAAAGTGTTACAGATCCAACTTGTTATGAGGTATCTGCTACTGCTGCATTTAATTTGGTGGTTAACGCGACAGCTACAGCAACACAACCTGATGATTTACAGGTGTGTGATGATTCAATGAATGATGGTACTGAAGTATTTGATCTTACTACTCAAGAAATAGATATACTAAATGGTCAAAATGCAGCAGATTTTACTGTAAGTTTTTATGAAACGCAGCTAGAAAGCACTAGTGGAGTTAGCCCAATTATTAATCCAACAGCTTACATCAATACAGCAAGTCCCTCGCAGACTATTTATGTGAGAGTTGATAATAATTCAAATCCAACATGTTTTGCAGAAACAACTTTTGATATTATTGTCAATCCTTTTCCAATCGTAGATTCCTCTCCAGATATCAATGCATGTGATTCATATGTTTTACCAACTTTAGCAGCTAATAATTTTTATTATACAGCAATTGATGGACCTAACGGAAGTGGATCATTAGTTAATGAAGGTACAGTTATTACAACGTCTACAACCTTATTTGTATATGTAGTTACTGGAATAGCACCAAATGAGTGTTTTGACCAAAAAAGTTTTAATATAACTATTAATACATCACCTACAGCAGATGCACCAACAGATGTTCAAGCTTGTGAGACTTATACATTACCAACATTGTCGCCTAATAATTTTTATTATACAGCAACAGATGGACCAAATGGAAGTGGAACTCTCGTTGCAGAAGGAACAGTAATAACAACCACCACAACACTGTATGTTTATACAGAAAATGGTATTACTCCAAATAATTGTTCAGATGAAAATGTGTTTACAATTACCATAAACCCTTTTCCTGTAGCAGATGCTCCTTCAGATGTTAATGCTTGTGATAATTATACATTACCAACATTATCTACAAACAATAATTATTATACTGCAACAGGAGGACCAAACGGAAGTGGAACTTTAGTCGCTGATGGTACAGTGATTACAACATCTTCAGTGCTTTATGTATATTCTGAAATTGGTACAGCACCTAACATGTGTTCTGATGAAAACCTATTTAATATTACCATAAACACATCTCCCGTAGCAGATACACCTACAGATGTACAAGCCTGCGAAACTTATACATTACCAACATTGTCAGCTGATAATTTTTACTACACAGCAACAGGAGGATCAAACGGAAGCGGAACCATTATAGCTGAAGGTACTGTAATAACTACAACAACCACACTATATGTTTATACCGAAAATGGTGTTGCTCCAAATGATTGTTTCGACGAAAATACATTTACAGTAACCATAAACCCTTTTCCTGTAGCGGATGCTCCTATAGATGTTAATGCCTGTGACAATTATATATTACCTGTATTATCAGCTAATAATTTTTATTATACAGAAACTGGAGGACCAAATGGAAGTGGAACTATAATTCCAGATGGGACAACGATTAACACGTCTTCAACGCTTTACGTTTATACGGAAATTGGTACAGCTCCAAATATGTGTTCTGATGAAAACATGTTTAATATCACAATAAATGCATCACCTGTAGCAGATGCTCTTTCAGATGTAGAAGTTTGTGACACTTATACCTTACCAGTACTGTCACCTGATAATTTTTATTATACAGCAACAGGAGGTCCAAACGGAAGTGGTACAATGTTACCAGAAGGTTCAGATATTACAAACACAACAACATTGTATGTATATACTGAAAGTGGAGTTACTCCAAATAATTGTTCAGATGAAAGTACTTTTATAATTACAATTAATACCTCTCCAGTAGCAGATGCACCTGCAGATGTTCAAGCTTGCGATAGTTATACTTTACCAGTTTTATCAGCTAATAATTTTTACTATACAGCAACAGGTGGACCCAACGGAAGCGGAACCGTTGTACCTGAAGGAACCGTTGTAAATTTAACCACAACATTTTATGTATTTACTGAAAATGGTGTTTCTCCAAACATTTGTTCAGATGAAAATATATTAACCATAACAATCGACGATACTCCAGTAGCAGATGCTCCTGCAGATGTTCAAGCTTGTGATTCATATATATTACCTAATTTATCACCTAATAACTTTTATTATACAGCGACAGGAGGATCAAGTGGAACAGGATTATTAGTTCCTGAAGGTACAGCTATAACAACTTCAACAACAATGTATGTGTTTTCTGAAACAGCAACAAGTCCAAATAATTGTACTGATGAAAATGTTTTCAATATAACTATTGATGTTTCTCCAACAGCAGATGCTCCAGCAGATGTGCAGTCTTGTGACTCTTACTTCTTGCCTAATTTATCTCCAGATAATTACTATTACACTGCAACAGGTGGTCCTAATGGATCAGGAAACATAATAGCACCAGGAACAGAAATTACTAACAGTACTGTTTTATATGTTTACACAGAATTAGGTTCGACACCTAATAATTGTACAGATGAAAATAGTTTCCAAGTAACTGTTAATACAACACCAACAGCAGATGCACCAATAGATGTGCAAGTATGTGATGTTTATGTTTTACCACAATTATCAGCTAATAATAATTATTACACATCTTCAGGAGGTCCTTCAGGAACAGGAACTTTATTAAATCAAGGAGATGTTATTACAAACTCGACAACGCTATTTGTTTACAGCCAAACTGGTGCAGGACCAAATTTTTGTATTGACGAAAATAGTTTTGACATAATAATCAATACGTCTCCAATAGCAGATAATCCACAAGATGCTCAGGCTTGTGATATGTATGTTTTACCTGTTTTATCTCCAAATAATTTTTATTATTCGCAAACAGGAGGACCAAACGGATCAGGAGTAATGCTTGCAGCTGGTGATACAATCACTATGTCAACGACATTATATATTTATACGGAATCTGGAGTTGATCCTTATAAATGTTCTGATGAAAATATATTTAATATCACAATAGATGACACTCCAGTAGCAGACGCACCTGCAAATGTACAATCTTGTGATACATATATATTACCTCAATTGTCTATCAATAATGCTTATTATACAGCAACGGGAGGACCAAATGGTATAGGTAATTTAGTTACAGAAGGGACATCAATTACAACTACCACTACTTTATATGTGTATTCTGATACAGCAACGTCACCAAATAATTGTTTTGACGAGAATAGCTTTATTGTAACCATAGATTATTCTCCGCTTGCAGATGCACCAATGGATGTTCAAGCTTGTGATTCCTATATATTACCAATGTTATCTCCAAATAATAATTATTACACAGAAACAGGTGGGCCTTATGGAACTGGTAATATGATTACTGCTGGTACAGAAATTTTTACAACAACAACTTTATATGTTTTTTCAGAAGCTTTAACATCTCCAAATAATTGTACAGACGAAAATAATTTTATAGTAAGCGTTAATAGTTCTCCAACAGTAAACCCTGTTGATGATATGATAATCTGTGAGATTGATTTTGATAATTCAGAAGCTTTTGATTTAACCTCTAATGATGATAATATTATCAATTATCAAAATGATACAGTGGTTACTTATCATAATTCATTAATGGATGCACAATTAGGGGTTGCTGCAATTAATAACCCAGAATCTTATCAAAACGTTAGTAATCCTGAGACAGTTTATATCCGTTTAGAAAATCAGTTAACAGGTTGTTATGATGTTGGTAATTTTGATTTAATAGTCAATAATTCTGGAGCTTTGTTATCAACAACATCATTAACCTTTTGTGATCCAGATAGTGATGGTTTTGGAGTATTTACATTAACAGATGCAGAGCCAGCAATTATAGGAGGCGCACCTGGAATAGATTTATCTTATCATGAAACTTTAAGTGATGCACAACTTAGCGTAAATGCTTTAACTAGTCCTTATTACAATATTGTAGAAAATAATCAAACTATTTATGTAGCTATTAATAATTACAATAATGATTGTTCTTCGGTTGTATTTTTAAACTTAATCGTTTACCCAACACCACAAATTACAGATCCAAGTCCATTAGAAATTTGTGATAACGATGCCGATGGAATTGCAATATTTGATTTAGAATTAAATAATGCCGAGCTTTTAAACCAGTTAGATTCAGATACAAGTAACGATTTAGCTGCAGCAGATTACACAATTACATTTTACGAGACTTTAGCCAATGCAGAAGTGCCACAAAATGCAATAGCAACCCCAAATGCTTATACAAACACTACTCCAGATTTACAAACTATATGGGTTAGAGTAGACGATAACGCCAATGGATGTTCAACAGTAACAACCATGGATTTAGTAGTTAATCCATTACCAGTATTAGTACAGCCAGACGCATTAGAGTTGTGTAATGCTACAGATTTACCAGGAGAAACTAGCGCTTTAGCGCAAGAAGAATTTACTTTAGAAGATGCCAATGCACAAATTTTAAACGGACAAAGTGGTATTACGTTAACGTACTATTTCACACAATCTGGAGCCGATAATGCAACAACAGCAGACCAAATCTTTAGTCCATATACCAATGTTGCCAATGCCCAAACGGTGTATATCAGAGCCGAAGACAATGTAACTAATTGCGTTAGTACCATTACTTTAGATTTACGAGTAAACCCAACACCATCACCACAAGCTACACCAGCAGCATTAGTAGTATGTGATGATGATAACGACGGATTCTCAAGCTTTGACTTAGACAGTCAAACTACAACAATCTTAAACGGAGAGCCAGATGTCACTATTAGCTACCACGAAACAGAGTCGGATGCCATCAACGACATCAATGCATTAGTAAGTCCATATACCAACATTGTAGCCAATACCCAAATGGTCTATGTACGTGCAGAAAATGACAACACAGAATGTTTTACTATCGTTATACTACCATTAGACGTGCAACCTTCACCAGTAGTACCAGT
Source organism: Olleya sp. NP1-10 (assembly GCF_055804415.1). Classification (NCBI taxonomy): domain Bacteria; kingdom Pseudomonadati; phylum Bacteroidota; class Flavobacteriia; order Flavobacteriales; family Flavobacteriaceae; genus Olleya; species Olleya sp. NP1-10. The sequence goes on from NZ_CM147840.1 coordinate 2,418,247, forward strand.
AGCAATCGACGATTACGTAGTTTGTGATGATAATGACGATGGATTCAATCAATTTGATTTTGATACGGTTATGACACCACAAATCTTAGGGACTCAAAACCCATCAGATTTCACACTAACCTACCACACGACACAAGCCAATGCAGACAGTGGTACTAGTCCAATCGCTAATACAAGTAACTATACCAACGTAACCAACTCGCAAACTATTTATATACGTTTAGTAAGTAATACCAATGGATGTGTTAGTACAGGCGAATTTATAATCAGCGTAGAATTTCCACCAGTAATCGTACAGCCAACACCATTAACTATTTGTGATGAATTAGATGCTAATTATTACGAAAACAATGATGAAATAGCCACTTTTGATTTAACCGTTAAAAATGATGAAATCACAGCAGGTACTGCCAGTTGGATTGTGACGTATTACGAAACACAAGCCGATGCTAACGCAGACAGTAATGCTATAGTAGACCCAACCCAATACACCAATATGATGGTCGGTACCAATCCAGCCAATCCACAAACGGTATATGTACGTGTTACCGATGGTGACACAGGATGTTTCTCATTCACGACGTTAACCATACGTGTATTACCAAATCCAACACCAACACCAAACCCAGATAATATCGTGTTATGTGATGATGTTGATGTAGTTGGACCAAACGATTTAATCGAAATCTTTGATCTAACCACCAACGAGGTTGCAACCATAAATGGAGAAGCTAACGTTAGTGCAAGTTACTACACAGACCTAGATGATGCCTTAATGGGAAGCAATCAGATTGTAGATCCAACCATGCATAGTAATGAAGATCCAAACAATCCAGGCGTAGCGATTACACCACAAACTATATATGTACGTGTAACTAATGGGTCAGATGCTTTAGGAACAGGCGGAACAGGATGTTTTACTATTGTAAGTTTTGATATCATGGTCAACCCATTACCAGCAGTAGTGCCAATATCAGACTATATTTATTGCGAGTTATTTAATGACGGACAATATGGATTTGATTTAGAGAGTAAAACGGACGAAATCCTAAACGGACAAGACCCAACCCTTTTTACAGTCACTTATCATGAGACACAAGCAGAAGCAGACCAATCAATGAATGCTTTAGTTAGTCCATACACTAACACTAGTAATCCACAAACCATTTATGTAAACATCACTAATACCATCACTGGTTGTGATACCACAACAACGTTTGTGATAGAGGTTCAAGAAGCAGCACAAGCCAATCCAGATATGGATCCAATAAATTATGAGTTATGTGATGACAACATGGAAACCGATGGAGACACCACCAATGATAGTGTACAATTTGATTTAGAAAGTTTAAATGACGAAGTATTAGACGGACAAGATCCATTAAACTACATTGTAAGTTATTATGAGTCACAATCAGATGCAGATGCAGGTATCAATCCATTACCATTATTGTATGAAAACATCGTTAACCCACAGGTGATTTATGTAAGAGTAGATAACGACACAATGGTAGACGATGGAACCGGAACCATGGTAGACAGTTCAATCTGTTACGATACAGCCGAAATCACCTTACAAGTCCATCCATTACCAGAGTTTGATTTAGAAGACAGTTATTTACTATGTATCAACACCAATGGATCAGAAGTAGTCAGCGCACCAATCATAGACACAGGATTAGATGAGACCCAATACACCTTTGAGTGGTCATTAGACGGAGTAACCCTTTCGGGAGAAACAGGAAGTAGCTTAGAGCCAACCCAAGCAGGTACTTATGAAGTTATAGTAACCAATGTAACCACTGGATGTGAAAACACAGATACGACTATAGTCGAAGAAAGTGAGCCACCAACAGTAACCTATGAATTATTAACAGAAGCCTTTGCAGATGTTCATAACATAGAAGTTACAGCAACAGGAAGTGGAGTAGGAGTTTATGAGTTTAGTTTAGACGATGGACCATGGGAAAGTAATATACCAAACAACGGAAGCTTTACCTTTACAGATGTAGGAGCAGGCGACCATATAATAACAGTAAGAGATATAAACGGATGTGGAGAGCGAAGTGTACCAGTATCAATCATGGACTATCCACACTTCTTTACACCAAACGACGATGGGTTTAATGACACATGGAACATCTACGGGATCTCAGATCAACCAGATGCAGTTATTTACATATTTGATCGTTACGGAAAACTAATAAAACAATTAAGTCCAACCGGATCAGGATGGGATGGAACCTACAATGGTAACCCAATGCCAACCAGTGATTATTGGTTTACTGTAGATTACAGAGAACCAAATGATACTAATAATACCAGAAAACAATTTAAAGCCCACTTTACCCTAAAACGCTAAAGTAGCTTTAAAAGCAAATAGTAATACACACAAAAAAAGCCTGAACGTTATGTTCAGGCTTTTTTATATATAAAGTAAAGTGTTTATTTAATGGCAATCATACTAATTTCTACATTAACAAACTTAGGAAGATTAGCAACTTCTACAGTTTCTCTTGCAGGTGCAGTTGCTTCGTCAAAATAGGTTCCGTAGACTTTATTTATTTCGGAAAAATTATGCATGTCACTAATAAAAATTGAGGTTTTAATAACGTTTTCAAATGTCATGTCTGCAGCATCTAAAACAGCTTTCATGTTTTCCATAACTTGTTTAGTTTCTGTTTTGATGTCATCCATTACTAATTTTCCAGTTTCTGGATGTAAAGCAATTTGACCTGATGTATATAAGGTGTTTCCGCTTAAAATAGCTTGATTATATGGTCCAATAGGAGCAGGTGCTTTAGTTGTAGAAATAATCTTTTTCATAATTAGAGTGTTTAATTTCCGCGTAAGCGAAACATTTATAGTATTTACAAGCTTTCGTCAGCTTTACGACGTTGCTCGTATTTTAAATCTTTTAAGATACTTGATTTAATTCCAATAAAGAAATTCCAACTATTGTATGTACCAAAAGGGACCCAACTAAAATTCATTCTCCAACTTAATAGATCACGCTCAAAACGTAATTGTGTTAATCCAAAGCCCTTATTTTTAAAGTCATAACTGGAGGATCCACCAATAGACCATTTTGGAGTTAATTCAATATCACCAGAAAACATTAATGAGTGTGAAGATATTTCATTTTGACGAGTACTATTTGCATAGTTAACTGCGTAGGCAAACCTTAAACTCCATGGTATTTTATTGTTATAAAACTCGTCAGGTTCTCGTTCTTCTTTATCTTCATCTCTTTGGTTTGCTTGTTGATTAGCAAAATCCTGTGATACTCCAAATAAATCATCTGCACGTCCACCACTTAATAATCTGTCATCAATTGCATCGTTATCGTTTTTGGCTTCACCACCTTTACTACTTAAACTATAGCTCATTGTTAAATTAGCACTTGTAAGTCTAAATAGGCTTCCTCCATTATTTACATTAAAAGTATTTATTCTTGTGTTATTGGTGTTTAACGCGTAAGGGTCTAAAGAAGCGCCAAAGTTAACACTCATTTTATTATCAAATAATTGGGTACCACCTGTAACTCTTAGAGGACTCCATTTAAGTGAATCTCCTGCTATGTTATAAGAAGTAGAAAAATTTAAATTGTTTAATAATGTTATCTTTTTAGGTTCGACATTTGTAGTGTCTTTGTCTCTAACTTTAGCTTCAAAATTATTTGATAAACCAATACCTATTGAACTTGAAAATGTTTGGTTAGGTGTACCAAATAAATTGTCTTCAAATCTAGTGTACTCACTTTTAGTAGTTCCATCAGCATCAATAACTTCGAACTCGTCATAATAGTTATCAAAAGCAGGATTAATATTATAACTAATACTTGGTCTAATTACGTGTCTAATGGCTTGTAATTTTTTTCCTTTTTTTCTTTATCTAAATTAAACATTCCATATAAAGTTGTACCGATACTTGTGCTAAAGTTGTAAGTACGAAAGGCATCAAAGCCATTAACATCGTTTGTTATAATTTCTTCATTATCTGTGTCGTAATATTTTTCAACAGTTTTTAAAGTCCAAGTTTCTTGAAAGTTTGTACTTGCAGTCACACTAAAATAATCAAATATTTTAAAGTTTGTACTTATTGGAATGCTGTGTTGTGCTCCAATTTTTGCATCATCAAACATTTCTTTTTTAAAGAATAATGAGTCTGTGGTTACAATACTATTTTCGGCTCTTACACTGTATTGCAAGTTAATGTTTTGAAGAATTCCTTTTTTAGAACCATCTTTTGCAGCAAATGGGTAAATTCTACTTAAACTACCTTGAAAAGTAGGTAGAGTCATATTGATGCTTTCTGTTTGAGTGTTTTGGCTATGTGTAGCTGCCAAACTAATATTTGCTTGTGGCTCGCCTTGAAAAGTTTTAGAGTATGAAACAGATGACGACAACGTGTTATTTTGAGTGTTTGGAAGGTTTAATTGGTTAATAGATTGTGTGTAATAATTACTACTACCTAAGTTTACAGAGGCTGCAAATCTTGAATTTGGACTTGCCTTAGTGTCTTGACTATGTGACCAACGTAAATTATATATAGTAGATTTGGCATAATCAGGAAAACCACGCTCACTAGTAATTAGGTTTTCGTACCTAAAACCTACATTACCACTGTATTTATAGCGTGTAGCATATTTGCTTTCTAACCTTAAACCATAACTACCATTGGTATAATAGTCACCTAAAACAGCTAAGTCTAAATGATCATTAATTGGAAAGTAATATCCACCATTTTGTAAAAAGTAACCCCTGTTTCCGTCTTCACCAAAACTAGGAAAAATAATTCCTGAAGTTCGTTTTTTTGATAGCGGGAAAAAAGCAAAAGGTAATCCTATTGGTGTAGGTACATCATAGATAAATAAATTAGTTAATCCAGTGATTACTTTTTTATTAGGAACTAATTTACCTTTCCTGATTAAAAAATAATATTCAGGATCTTCTACATTATCAGAAGTTGTAAATTTTGAGTTTCTTAGGTAGTAAACCGAGTCATTAACACGCTTAGTCGTTTCGGTAATTAATCTACCTTGTTGTTGTTCTGTTACAGAATTATATATTAACCCCTTTCTGGTTTGTGTATTAAAGACAATCGAATCAGGCTCAATAACATTTTCGCCTTGTTTAAAAACGGGTTTTTGGGTATATTCTCCTAATGAGTCTTTGATTCCTTTAGCATAGACCAAATCATTATTGTAATCTAAAATAATCACACCTGCAGAAATATCCATATCTTCATAAAGTATTTGTGCTTCATTATAAAGATACATTTTAGCTTCTTTCTGCTTATAAGACATATAGTCTGTAGCTTTATAAGAAATTGTACTGCTTAATAAAGGTTTTGGTTTAATAGAATCAGTTACAGTACTATCTGTTTCGGTTTTAGGACCTAATAATGCTTTGACGTTAACATCAACTATGGAAGAATCCTTCTGTTTAGTTACAGGTGTATCTTTGTCCTCAATTGGTGATATTGAAGTGCCATCCTTGGGTAAATCCCCTTGGGCAAAGCCAAAAGTGTTAATAAACACTGTAAAACTCAAACTAAAAAGTATATAAAGACTATTTGTACGCAACGGTTTTAAATGTATTTTTGTAAAAGTATGGCTTGGTTTTTGAATTGACAAAACTACATATATTTTTTTGTGAATGTTTTAATATTCGTTAAAAATTATATTTCATACTAAACGAAATTATAAATGGTTATACCCTATATGCAAACGTACATTTTTAAAATTATATTATCCTTTACAATAGTATTAACATTTGGTAATTTTCAAACAGCAAATGCACAAAGTGCTAGTGGTAAATTTATTGTTGTCTTGGATGCAGGTCATGGTGGAGAGGATCCCGGAAATTTAGGTAATGGTCACAAAGAAAAAGACATCGCTTTAAAAATTGTTTTAGAAGTTGGTAAGAGTCTAGAAAAAAACAAAGATATTAAGGTTATCTATACTAGAAAGACTGATGTATTTGTTAAACTAAGAGAAAGAGCAGCAATTGCAAACAGAGCTGATGCAGATTTGTTTGTGTCTGTCCACTGTAACTCACATTCTTCACAAGCGTCCGGAACCGAAACATTTGTGTTGGGAGTAGCTAACACTAAACGAAACTTTGACATTGCAAAAAAAGAAAACGAAGTTATTTTTTTAGAAGACGATTATAAAAAAGATTATAAGGGATTTGATCCTGATGCACCAGAATCTTTGATAGGATTAGCTTTTCAACAAGAAGATTATGTTGAGCAAAGTATAAAATTAGCAAGATTAATTGAAGATAGCTTTATTGGTAAATCTAAACGAAAAAGTAGAGGGATCAAACAAGCTAGTCTTTGGGTTTTACACAATACATACATGCCAAGTGTGTTAGTTGAAGTTGGTTTTTTAACTAATAATGCAGAAGGAAAATTTTTAAATTCAAAAAGTGGTCAGTCTAAAATGGCAGCATCAATACTTGAAGCTATTAACGCTTACAAAAAGAATTTAGATTTAAATGTTGGTGATAGTTATGTTGGTGATGTCTCAATAGAAGACACCATTTCTTCAGAAGTAAATACTATTGAAAACACAGTTTTTAAAATTCAAATTGCAGCTAGTTCTAATGCTTTAGAGCCTAAAGCATATAATTTTAAAGGTCTAAATGATATCTCTAGAGAAAAGCAAAATGGGTTGTATAAATATTATTATGGTTATACTTCCGATTATAATAAAGCACAAAAACTTCAAATAGAAGCAAAAAATAAAGGCTACAAAGACGCTTATATTGTAGCACTTAAAGACGGAAAACAAGTAAAACTGTCAGAAGTCATAAAAACCGAAGCTAATTAGAACCATTCTTTTATATTTATTTTCTAATTTTGTTACCAATCTAAATTTCATACCTTGAAACTATCACTAGAAGTTAAAACAGCCATATTAGTCATACTTGGAATAATATTTTTCATTTTTGGCTTTAGTTATCTAAAAGGAAATAACATCTTTGATTCCAATAATACGTATTATACAGAGTTTGATTATAACTCATTAGCAGTATCTGCTCCTGTTACTATTAAGGGTAATAAAGTAGGTAAAGTAAAAGAAATCAAATACGATTTTGAAACGGGTAAAACCAGAGTCGCTTTTTCTGTAGATAAACAACTTAAGTTTTCTAAAAACAGTACGATTAAAATGTTCCAAACAGGAATTATGGGAGGAAATGCATTGGCTATTCGTCCAGCAGATGATAATCAAATAGCACAAAATGGAGATTTAATCCAGTCCGAAGTAGAAGAAGGTTTAGTTAATAGTTTAACTAATGATTTCTCGCAATTAAGCACAAACCTTGACGGAACATTACAGACTGTAGATACTTTGATGGGTAATCTTAATGGTTTGGTAGCGGATCAGTCAGAAAATGGTTTAAAAAATACTTTAGCCGAGTTAAATTCAACCTTAAAATCTTACAAAGGTTTAGCCTATTCTATCAATTCTGTTGTAAAAAAGAATGATGAAAACATTACCTCAATGGTAGATAATTTTGCGACTACTAGCACTAATTTAAGCGAAATGAGTGAAAAGCTTAAACAAGTAGATATTACTAAAACGGTATCTGATCTAGAATCTACTTTATCAAGTGTAAATAGTATGTTAGCAAGTGTTAAAAACGGAGAAGGATCAATGGGTAAATTACTTAACGATGATAAGTTATATAACAATTTAGAAGGTGCAGCTTTGCAAATGGAACAACTTCTAGAAGATATGAAGCTTAACCCTAAACGTTATGTGCATTTTTCATTATTCGGAAAAAAAGCAAAACGTTACGATGCTGAGGGAAATGAAATTAAAGAAGAGTAGAACGATTTAAGACAAAAACTAACTAACTTATGGAATACATACCAAATATAATTTTTGCCATAATACTTGCTGTAGGTATTGGCTATTTTGCAAACAATGTTAAAAAGTTAATTCGTAATATTAAACTTGGAAAAGACCAAGACGTTTCAGATAATAAACCACAACGTTGGAAAAATATGGCTTACATTGCTTTAGGACAAAGCAAAATGGTAAAACGTCCAATAGCAGGTATTTTACACGTTGTTGTATATGTTGGATTTGTAATCATTAATATCGAGGTTCTAGAAATCATTATCGATGGATTATTTGGTACACACAGGATTGGACACAAATTTCTACCAGAATCAATCTACGGATTTTTAATTGGTAGTTTTGAAATATTAGCAGTATTAGTATTAGTATCAGTTATAATTTTCTGGATAAGACGTAACGTTATTAAAATCAAACGTTTTATAAAGTCAGAGATGAAGGGGTGGCCAAAAGCAGATGGTAATATAATCCTTTATTTTGAAGTCGTACTTATGTGTTTATTTTTAGTCATGAATGCTACAGATACAGTATTTCAAGGTTATAATTCTGGTAATGTAATCAGTCAATATATAGCACCTTTATTTGAAGGATTATCAGAATCTACATTACATATCATAGAGCGTGCAGCTTGGTGGTTGCACATTGTAGGTATTTTAGCATTCTTAAATTATCTGTATTTTTCAAAACACTTACACATATTATTAGCATTCCCAAATACATACTACGGTAAATTAACACCAAAAGGACAATTTGCTAATAATCCAGTAGTAACTAAAGAGGTTAAAATGATGATGGATCCAAACGCAGATCCATTTGCAGCAGCACCAGAAGGAGAAGAAGATGCAGTACCAGAAAAATTTGGAGCCAGTGATGTACAAGATTTAAGTTGGGTAAATTTACTAAACGCTTACACATGTACAGAATGTGGACGTTGTACCAGTGAGTGTCCTGCAAACCTAACAGGAAAAAAATTATCACCACGTAAAATCATGATGGATACTAGAGACCGTCTAGTAGAAGTTGGTAAAAATATAGATGCTAACAAAGGGACCTTTGTTGACGATGGTAAACAGTTGTTAGGCGATTACATCACACCAGAAGAAATTTGGGCATGTACCAGTTGTAATGCCTGTGTAGAGGCTTGTCCAGTAAGTATCGATCCATTAAATATTATCATGCAAATGCGTCAGTACTCAGTAATGGAAGAAAGTGCAGCTCCAACAGAGCTAAACAACATGATGACCAATATAGAAAACAATGGTGCACCTTGGCCTTATAACCAAATGGATCGTTTAAATTGGAAAGACGAGTAGTATAATTTGGGCGTTACCACAAGGGTCGCGCTATCCATTATATCTTTTTTTGCCATATATGGCAGCAAAAAAAGGATGCCATTACTATCGCTAACGCAAAAAAAATGAGTTTTATATTAAAAATTCCATCAAAAACAAGATTAATACTAGGCCTATCGCTAACAGTATTAGGCATATTATCTCTATTTATTTTAGATAATTATGACACAGGTTTTTTAGGAGGATTTTTATCAGGTATTTTAGTTGGATCAGGAATTGGACTTGTCATAACTTTTAAACAAAAAGCAAATTGAAAATTAGTCTTTACATACTAATACTAACCTTTAGCTTAACTAAGCTTCAGGCACAAGATTATAAAAAAGACTCACTTCAATTTAAAATAATTACCAACATAAAGTACAACTCAAGCCAAGTAGAAGACATTAAATTAAAAAAAGTCATGTGTGATTATTGCACAGACAATCAAAAAAAACAATTAGGATTACAAGCATTAAAATTAGCAGCTTTAGAGCAATATGATCCAAAAAATAAATTAAAAAACGGAATTAAAATTTTATCCATTTATATAAGATTATCTAAAACTGATTTTTTAGCATTAAAATAATATTTATTATGAGCGAACAACTTATAGTGCCAACTATGGCAGAAATGATGAGTCAAGGAAAAACTCCAGATATTTTATTTTGGGTTGGATCTGCAGGAAGTTATGATGACAGAGCAAAAAAAATAACTAAAGCTTTTGTAAAAATACTAAACAAAGCAAATGTGAATTTTGCAGTGTTAGGAGCAGAAGAAAGTGCTACAGGTGATCTTGCTAAACGTGCAGGAAACGAGTTTTTGTTTCAGATGCAAGCAGTAATGAATATTGAAGTACTTAATGCTTACGAGGTTAAACGCATTGTAACATGTGATCCACATTCATTTAATTGTATCAAAAATGAATATCCAGGATTAGGTGGTAATTATGAGGTGTTACACCACACACAGTTTATCAAAGAGTTAATTGACAAAAAACTAATTGAGGTTACAGATAATAGCTTTAAAGGTAAACGTATTACTTTTCATGACCCATGTTATTTGGGACGTGCTAATTCAGAGTATGAAGCACCAAGAGAAGTATTATCTGTCTTAAATGCTAATCTTCAAGAAATGAAACGCAGCAAAGCAACAGCCTTGTGTTGTGGAGCAGGAGGAGCACAAATGTTTAAAGAACCAGAAAAGGGAGATAAAGATATTAACGAGTTAAGAACGGAAGATGCCTTAGCAACCAATCCTGATATTATCGCAACAGGTTGTCCTTATTGTATGACCATGATGTCTGATGGTGTAAAAGTCAAAGAAAAAGAAAACGAAATAAAAGTTTTAGATGTAGCCGAGTTAATTGCAAATGCTCAAAACCTATAATGGATATTAAAAAATATATTATAACAGGATTAATATCAGGTTTAGTTTTTGCCATATTATTAGCAGGATGGGATTACTATAAACAAAGTCCATTTTCTGTTTTAAAATTTGTGATACATACAGTTGTTTTTGGCGCTTTTAATGGTTACATGACTTACAGAAAAGAAACAAAAGCAAAGCAATAATATAAAAGCACTTTTTTAAGTGCTTTTAGTTTTAAAACAAAACAGTACTCATGACTAAAGAAATATTTCTTTTAAACATTTCAGGACAAGATAAGCCAGGATTAACCTCTGGATTGACTAATGTTTTAGCACATTATGGAGCTAAAATTTTAGATATTGGACAAGCAAATATTCATGATACGCTATCCTTAGGGTTCATGTTTGAAATCGAATCAGGTAATAATTCGGCTTCAGTTTTAAAAGATTTATTATTTAAAGCTTATGAGTTAGGTGTAAAAGCTAAATTCACACCAATATCTTTAGACGATTATGAAAAATGGGTCAACCTTCAAGGTAAAGACCGTTATATTGTAACTATTCTTGGCGAGAAGTTAACTGCAGAACAAATTTCTGAAGTCACTAAATTTATTTCAGAAAAAAATCTAAACATAGATGCAATCAAGCGTTTAACTGGACGTACATCATTAGTTAAAGAAGCAGATTACCCAAGAGCATCCATTCAATTATCTATAAGAGGTAAAATTGAAAGTAAAGCAGAGTTTACTGAAAAATTCATGCAAATATCACATGATTTAGATGTAGATATTGCTTTTCAAGAGGATAATATATATCGTCGTAACCGTAGATTAGTGTGTTTTGATATGGATTCAACACTAATTCAAGCAGAAGTTATTGACAAACTTGCAGAACTTGCTGGAGTTGGTGACCAAGTAAAAGCCATTACAGAATCTGCTATGCAAGGCGAAATTGATTTCAACGAAAGTTTTAAACAACGCATGAAACTATTAAAGGGTTTAAGCGAAGACGTTTTACATGATGTTGCTATTAATTTACCCATAACTAAAGGTGCAAGACGATTAATAGACACGTTAAAAAAATACGGTTTTAAAACTGCAATCTTATCAGGTGGATTTACTTATTTTGGACATTATCTCCAGAAAGAGTTAGGTATGGATTATGTGTATGCCAATCAACTAGAAATTAAGGATGGTAAACTTACAGGAGGATACCTTGGAGAGATTGTTGATGGAAATAAAAAAGCAGAATATTTAAAAGAAATTGCAATTAAAGAAGGGATTGATATTAGTCAAACCATTGCAGTTGGCGATGGAGCCAATGATTTACCAATGCTAAACCTAGCAGGTTTAGGTATTGCGTTTCATGCCAAACCAAAAGTTAAAAATAACGCACAAAGTGCAATATCAAGTATTGGTTTAGATGGTGTTTTATATTTATTAGGATATCATGATAGACATATTGATTTAATAGAATAACAACATGTTAGTACAATTTAATACATTACCCGAAACTTCAAGAGTTTGGATTTACCAAGCCAATAGATCTTTTTCTGACACCGAATTAGAAGAAATCAAATCAAAACTAGATGTTTTTATAGAAAACTGGACTGCTCATGGCAGCGATTTAAAAGCAGGATATGATATAAGATATAAACGTTTTATTATTATAGCTTTAGATCAGCAATTAAATCAAGCTACAGGTTGTAGTATTGATGCTTCAGTAACGTTTATTCAACAATTAGAAAAAGAATATAACGTAGATTTACTTGATAAAATGAATGTGTCTTACAAACAAGGTGAATTTGTAGCTCATAAAACACTTACTGATTTCAGAAAAATGGCTAAACAAAAAGCAGTTTCTAAAAACACAATTGTCTTTAATAATCTAGTTACCAATATTGGAGAGCTAAATGAGAGTTGGGAAATACCTGCTAGTCAAAGTTGGCATAATCGTTTTTTAAACTAAATTGTTTACAACTGCCTTTATAATTCTCTCTTAAAGTGCTTTATTAATCATAAGAAAAGTACTAATTTGGCATTGTTTTTAGTTGTATAGTAAAGTACAACTTTAAAAGTCAAATTTAGTATATGCAATATTTAAAAACTCTAGTTTTATTTTTAGTATTTGGTAGCATTTTAAATGCTCAAAATGGTAGAAATCCTCTTTTAGCGACTAACCCTATAGCACAACAACAATGGGTTGATAAAACTTATGATGCCATGACATTGGACGAAAAAATCGGTCAATTATACATGGTACAAGTTTTTTCTAATCAATCTCAAGCACAAAAAAATAAAATTGTCGAGCTAATTAGAGATTATAATATTGGAGGATTGATTTACTCCAAAGGTGGTCCTGTAAGACAAGCTAAATTAAATAACGAACTTCAAGCTGCAGCAAAAACACCATTATTAATTGGTATGGATGCAGAATGGGGTTTAAGTATGCGTTTAGATTCTACCTATGCATTTCCTTGGAATATGACTTTAGGAGCTGTTAAAAATAAATTTTTAATAGAACAAACTGGTCGTCAGTTAGGCGAACACTGTAAGCGTATTGGTGTTCATTTTAATTTTGCTCCAGTTGTTGATATCAACACAAATCCAAATAATCCGATTATTGGAAACCGTTCGTTTGGAGAAGATCGTGATAACGTAACCGAAAAAGCTTTAGCTTTTATGAAAGGTATGCAAAGTGCTGGTGTTTTGGCTAATGCTAAGCATTTTCCTGGTCATGGAGATACTGAGGCAGATTCGCATAAAACCTTACCAACCGTTGGTTTTGATGCAAAACGTATAGATTCTATTGAAATTTACCCATACAAAAAGCTAATTAAAGAAGGGTTATCTAGTGTGATGGTAGCACATTTAAATATACCAAGTTTATCTAATCGTGAAGGTTTCCCATCTACATTATCAAAAAAGATTGTCACAGATATTTTAAAAGAACGTTTACAGTTTAAAGGTCTTATTTTTACAGATGCATTAACCATGAAAGGTGCTGCAGATTTTGTTCAGCCTAATTTAGATGGAGGACAATCTAACAGTGGTTTGACAGGAGGAGAAATTGATTTAGCAGCCTTTTTAGCTGGTAATGATGTTATGTTAATGTCTGAAGATGTACCCAAAGCCATTGCTAGAATGAAAATTGCGTTTAAAAACGGAATTATAACTGAAGCACGTTTAGAGCATTCGGTTAAAAAAATATTGATGGCAAAATATAAAGTAGATTTACATAAATACAAACCCGTTGGAATCTATAATATAGTGTCTGATTTAAATCGAATTAAAGACGATGCATTGTATGAAATGCTAATGGAAAATGCTATTACTATAGCTCGAGATCAAACTGACCAATTACCATTACGTAATCTTGAAACTAAATCTATAGCTTACGTTAAGTTAGGTGATAGTGATGAAAGTGCTTTTGTTTCAGAATTAAAAAAATATGCTAAAGTACATGAGGTGCCAGCAGATAATTTGGAACAATTAATGACTAAGCTACAAAATTATAATACGGTTATTGTAGGATTTCATAAATCTAATGCAAGCCCATGGAAATCATATAAATTCTCTAAAAAAGAAAGGTTATGGCTAGAGAAAATAGCTGCTACCAATAATGTAATTCTAGATGTTTTTGCTAAACCATATGCTTTATTAGATTTAAAATCGGTTGAAAATATTGAAAGTGTTGTAGTTAGCTATCAAAATAGTAAAATAGCACAAGAAAAATCGGCTCAGTTAATTTTTGGAGCTATTCCAGCTCGTGGTACTTTACCAGTATCTGCTGGAGAGTTTTTTAAGCTTGGTTATGGTAAGCAAGCTAATGCTATAGAGCGTTTAGGGTATACAATACCTGAACGTGTAGGTATGTCAAGTTATGCTTTAAAAAAAATTGATTCAATCGCTAATTATGCTGTAAATGGTAAAATGACACCAGGTATACAATTGGTTATTGCTAGAAAAGGTAAAGTGATTTATAATAAAAATTTTGGAAAACATACCTATGAAGGTAATCAACCTGTAACTAGTGAAGATATTTATGATGTTGCCTCATTAACAAAAATTGTAGCGACTTTACCATTGGTAATGGAATTAGAAGAAAAAGGTATCGTGTCGTTAGATACTAAACTTTCAGAAATTATTCCTTTATATAAAAATTCAAATAAAAAAAATGTGACTTTAAAAAAAATGCTGTCACATTATGCACAATTAAAACCATGGATTCCTTTTTATTTTAAGACTTTAGACCCTGAAACTAAAAAACCTTCTGATAAATATTACAGAAAAAAATACGCAAGGGTTTTCTATTAAAGTTGCTCCAGAATTGTATTTAAGAGATGATTATATGGACTCTATAAATACAAGAATAAAAGATACTGATCTATTGTCAAGATTGCGTTACAGATATAGCGATTTACCTTACTATATTTTAAAACAATTTATTGAGTCTCACTATAACAAACGTTTAGACGAGTTAACAGCAGATCGCTTTTATAAATCCTTAGGTGCTAATAATACAATGTATAATCCCTACGATAAAATTCCAGATAATCGCATCGTCCCATCAGAAAATGATGATTATTATAGGTTTCAAAAAGTACAAGGTTATGTACATGATATGGGAGCAGCTATGCAAGATGGAGTAGGAGGTCATGCAGGTATTTTTAGCAATGCCAATGATATAGCCAAAATCATGCAATTGTATTTACAGAAAGGATTTTACGGAGGAAAACGCTATTTTAAAACAGAAACTCTGGACAAATTTAATACCTGTTATTATTGCGAAAGCAACAACAGACGAGGTATTGGGTTTGATAAACCACAACTAGGTAATGTTGGACCAACTTGTGGTTGTGTTAGTATGACAAGTTTTGGACATTCTGGATTTACAGGGACGTATGCTTGGGCTGATCCTTCAGAAGAAATTGTATATGTGTTTATGGCTAACCGTACTTATCCAACATCTAAAGGTCCTAATACGTTATTAAGAGAAGATATAAGAACTAATATTCAAGCAGCAATTTACGAAGCAATTATTGATTAATTTGTAAAGAATTTAAATTTAAGAGACTAAGTTAAAAACTAAAAATTAAATGAAAATAGGTATTGTTTGTTATCCAACATTTGGCGGAAGTGGAGTAGTAGCTACCGAATTGGGTTTAGAATTATCTAAACGTGGGCACGAAATTCACTTTATAACCTATAATCAGCCAGTAAGACTAGAGTTATTGGGTAATAATGTTCATTTTCATGAAGTTAGTGTTCCTGAATATCCTTTATTTCATTATCAACCTTATGAGCTTGCTTTATCTAGTAAGTTAGTAGATATGGTAAAGCTTCATCAAATTGAAGTATTACACGTACACTATGCTATACCACATGCTTATGCAGCTTATATGGCTCAAAAAATGTTAAGAGAAGATAATATTTATGTGCCTATAGTAACGACGTTACATGGTACAGATATTACTTTAGTTGGTAGCCATCCGTTTTATAAGCCTGCAGTTACGTTTAGTATTAATAAATCTGATGCTGTGACAGCAGTGTCACAAAGTTTAAAAGATGATACGTTACGCTTATTTGATATTAAAAATGAAATTAATGTTGTTACAAATTTCATAGATATCAGTAAATTTAATAATAATTATACAGATTGTCAGAGAGCTATGATGGCAACAGATGACGAAAAAATTATTACACATATTAGTAACATGCGTGAAGTTAAACGTATACCTGATGTAATTAATATATTTAATGCTATTCAAAAAGAAATTCCTGCAAAACTAATGATGGTAGGTGAAGGTCCAGAACGTGAACCAGCTGAGCGTTTATGTGAAACTTTAGGAATAAGCGATAAAGTTGTGTTTTTTGGTAATAGTAACGAGATAGACCGAATTTTATGCTTTTCAGATTTGTTTTTATTACCTAGTAAAACCGAAAGTTTTGGTCTGTCAGCTTTAGAGGCTATGGCATCAGGAGTACCTGTAATATCTAGTAACACAGGAGGAATTCCTGAGGTAAATAAAGACGGTTTTTCAGGATACTTAAGTCCTGTTGGTGATGTTGAAAATATGAGTAAAAATGCAATTGATATTTTAAAAGATGAAACTATTTTGAATCAATTTAAAATAAATGCCAAACAACAAGCAAAACATTTTGATATACATCAAATAGTACCTCAATACGAAGCCATTTATCAAGAGACTTTAAATAAATGTAAGATTTTAAATTAAATAAAAAAGCCACCTGTATAAGGTGGCTTTTTTATTATTTATAATATAATTAGAATCTGTATCTAACGCCTAATGCGATATCAAAATCTAAATCATCACTGTAGTCACCAAAACCTAATTCTGGTCTAAAATCTAGTGATAATTGTAGAGGGAAGTCAAAATTATATTCAATTCCTATATCACCTGCAGCAAAAATAAATGTTTCATCGTCAATAGCACTGTTATCAAAACTATAAGATCCAACACCACCACCAACACCAGCGTACCAATTAAAATCACCATCTAAAACCCAAACCCACTGGTATAAACCTGCTAATTTAAATCCATCAAAAGCATCTCCAGAACGCCATCCTAAATCTACTTCTAACCTATTATTATCACCTAATGCACGTTGGTATGATATTTCAGCACCAAAACCATCACTATCACCTAAACGCAAACCAATAGCATTATCGCTAATATCTTGTGCGTAACTAAAAGTTGCAAAACCCAAAAGAGCTAATGCAAATAAAAAATATTGTTTCATAAAAAGTTAATTTAATTAATTAATGTAAATACGTTTTAAATCGGTTTATAGATTATGTAAAACAAATATATTGTTAATACAATTTACTTTTTCTTAATTAAACTTTAAATTTTAAACAAAAGAAAGACTGATAAACAAACGCTTATCAGTCTTTGCTAAACTAAAACTAACCAACTATAAATTTCTCTTTTTCTATTTTTACATATCCCTAAGCAGTAGTGTTGTCAACAATAAGTTTAATAAATCTTATGTTTTTGGTGTCAATACGTGCTTATGATTATTTAAATTAATAATTACATCTACAAAGATATTTTTCTTAATAGCTTTAGTATTTTTGTTAAATAACATAATGACTCTTATCGTTAAAACGATTGATTTTTACGTTTAAATACTGTTTTCTTAACTTAATTTTATTTTTTTACTACTATGGATTTAAAAAGCTTAAAAGACAGCTTGTTAGGGGATTTGTTTTATGATGATTTAACCAAATCTATTTATGCAACGGACGCCTCTGTTTATAGAATGGTTCCGCTTGCTGTGGCTTATCCAAAAAATAATAGCGATTTAAAACTGTTAATTCAGTTTGCAACACAACACAATACATCATTAATCCCAAGAACAGCAGGAACTTCTTTAGCAGGTCAATGTGTAGGAGAAGGTATTATTGTTGATGTTTCTAAATATTTTAATTCTATAATATCTTTTGATCAGGTTAATAAAACGGTTACTGTTCAACCAGGTGTTGTTCGTGATCAATTAAATAACTATTTAAAGCCCTTTGGACTTTTTTTGGACCAAATACATCGACTTCTAATAGGTGTATGATAGGAGGTATGGTTGGTAATAATTCATCCGGAACAACATCTATTAAGTATGGAGTAACACGTGACAAGGTTGTAGCATTAAACACAATTTTAAGTGATGGTAGTGAGGTTGTTTTTAAAGCATTGTCTACTAAAGCCTTTAATAATAAACTAAAGTTAGAAACCTTAGAAGGTCAGATTTATAATCAAATTAATAACAAGGTATTTACTAATGACGCTAAAGCTGAAATTAATAAACATTATCCTAAACAAGAAATACATAGAAGAAACACTGGTTATGCAGTTGATCAGTTAGTAAATAATGAAACTATTAATTTATGTGATGTATTAACAGGAAGCGAAGGGACTTTAGCATTTACAACTCAAGTAACCTTAAAATTAGATCAGTTACCAGATGAAAACAGAATTATGGTAGCGATGCACTTTACAACTATTGAAGCCTGTTTACTAGCTGTAAATCCAGCAATGGAGCATGATTTATATACTTGTGAAATGATGGATAAAACCATCTTAGACCTTACAAAGCACAATAAAACCCAACAAGAAAATAGATTTTTTATTGAAGGTAATCCTGAAGCAATTTTAATGTGCGAGGTCAGAGCTAAAACCCTTGAAGAGGCTAAGCTTAAAGCCAATAATTTAATAGCTACAACAGAAAAACAAACTAAAAGTTACGCAAATCCTAT
This sequence comes from Olleya sp. NP1-10, assembly GCF_055804415.1. Taxonomy (NCBI): domain Bacteria; kingdom Pseudomonadati; phylum Bacteroidota; class Flavobacteriia; order Flavobacteriales; family Flavobacteriaceae; genus Olleya; species Olleya sp. NP1-10. The sequence continues at coordinate 2,437,092 of NZ_CM147840.1, forward strand.
TTTAATAAACAATCAAATAGATAAAGCAAATAATTTAAGAAGTGCAGGATTAGGTTTGTTAGGTAATATGATAGGAGATAAAAAAGCAGTGGCTTGTATTGAAGATACAGCTGTTGCTTTACCAGATTTAGCCAATTATATACAGGAGTTTACTATTTTAATGAAAGGTTATAATCAAAATGCAGTGTACTATGCTCATGCAGGAGCTGGCGAGTTGCATTTACGTCCAATCTTAGATTTAAAACAACAAGAGGATGTTAAGTTATTTAGACAAATAACAACTGATGTCGCACATTTAGTTAAAAAATATAATGGTTCTTTTAGTGGAGAACATGGAGATGGTATTGTAAGAGGTGAATTTGTTAAACTCATGATTGGAGATAAAAACTACCAATTATTAAAACAAATAAAATCAACTTTTGATCCGAATAACATCTTTAATCCGGGAAAAATTGTCGAGGCATATCCAATGGATAAGAATCTAAGATATGAAATAAATAGGATCGAACCTGACATTGAAACTATTCTAGATTTTTCTAAATCGGAAGGAATTTTACGTGAAACCGAAAAATGTAATGGTTCTGGAGATTGTAGAAAATTACCAGAGTTTGGAGGAACAATGTGTCCAAGTTATCGAGCTACAAAAAACGAAAAAGATACTACTAGAGCTAGAGCAAATGCACTACGAGAATTCCTTACTAATTCTGATAAAAATAACAGATTTAATCATACTGAATTAAAACAAGTTTTTGACTTATGTTTAAGTTGTAAAGCTTGTGCAAGCGAGTGCCCAAGTAGTGTTGATGTAGCAACTTTAAAAGCTGAGTTTTTATACCAATATCAAAAAGAAAATGGTGTATCAATTAGGACTAAAATGTTTGCTTATAATGATTTGTTAAACCAATTTGGAAGACGTTTTAGAGGACTTACAAATTTTACGTTTTCTAATCCTGTAACGTCTTTTATTATTAAAAAAAGTTTAGGTATCTCTAATAAAAGGAGTTTGCCTTTATTGTCAAGTAAGACTTTAAATGATTTTTATTTAAAAACTGAAAAACAGATAATTAGTAAGGTTGAAAGTAGTGTTGTTAAAACTGTTTATTTGTTTAATGATGAGTTTACTAATCAATTAGATTCTGATATTGGTAAAGATGCTATTCAATTATTACAACAATTAAATTACAAAGTCAAACTTGTTAAAAATGCTGAATCAGGACGTGCGTTTATGTCTAAAGGGTTGTTAGAGCAAGCTAAAAAAGTAGCCAACAATAATGTGAATTTATATAAAGGTTTTGTTTCAGAAAAAACACCGTTAATTGGTATTGAACCTTCTGCTATTTTGTCTTTTAGAGATGAATATCCAAAGTTAGTCGACGACAAAATTTCCGCGAAAGCGATTGCTAAAAACACGTTTTTAATAGAGGAATTTTTATCTAACGAAATTGCTATTGGTAACATAACATCAGAGCAATTTACAACCGAAGCCAAAGTGATAAAATTTCATGGTCATTGTCATCAAAAAGCACAATCAAATCAAATACATAGTTTTAAGGTTTTAAATCTTCCTAAAAATTATAAGGTAACTTTAATACCAAGTGGGTGTTGTGGTATGGCAGGAAGTTTTGGTTATGAAAAAGAACATTATGACGTCAGTATGGCTGTTGGTGAACAAACCCTATTTCCTGCTGTTAGAAAAGCTCCAAAAACCACTGTTATTAGTGCTAATGGAACGAGTTGTAGGCATCAAATAAAAGATGGAACACAACGTACCGCTTTGCATCCAGTTACTATTTTAAAACAAGCTTTGCTATAACTACTCTGTGATATTAAAATCTGTTAAGATTTGTGTATTTGTCGCAGATAAATTAGTTGGCAATGCACTAAGATCCATACCAGATTGTTCTAAAAGAGCAAGTATTGAAGCGTTCAAACTAAAAGATATATTGGCTTCCGCTTGTATTAAGCCAATGTCTTTTGCATAATGACTTACAACGCCTAAAACTTCTTGAGAGTTTACAATTGGAAGGGTTTGACTTATTCCAAATTGAGTTACAGTAATGCTTGCTGATAGGTTTAATGCTATTTTAGCAGAAGTTACTGTTGGATAGTCAACAGTATTTACAACGTAGCTTTCTAAGTTTTGTAATTGTTGACTACTTAACGTATAATTAATCGTTACTGGATAACCTTCAATATCTTGAGTAAATGTACCTGATTGTGAAGACAATTCGGTTTCGTTTTCAGCTGAAGTATTATAAAGTAAAGCATTGTCTATTTCTATTTCAAAATCAAATCCTTCAATTGGTAATTGTATGCTACCATTGGATGTTAAAGTCGTTTCGGTAAGAGATAATTCTCCTGAAGTTAAAATACCACTCATGATTCCGTTAGCTAAACCACCTTCATTAACGGTCAAGTTAAAACCAGTATTGGTTTCATTTTCTACTATTAAAAGGTCTGTACTAATTGTAGTTTCGTTAGTGTCATTATTTAGGTCTGTAACCTGGTAGGTCCAACTGTTATCTAGGTTTAAAGGGAAGAAATTTCCTGTAAAAGTGACTTGATTATCATCAGTATTATCCGAGTCATCATCAGAACAGTTAAAAATTATTAAACTTAAAAATAGGAGAGCGGTTAATTTTTTAAAATTCATTTATGCATTTTTTATAAAATTACATAAATATAGTTAAATCAAATATTATCAAATACTTATTTGATTTTTTTTAAGGGTTTCATAATGGTAATAGCAGCAATTAACTCTTGTTCGGACATTTCTTTTAAATCTTCATCTGCAAAAAAAGCCGATAATTTGTCGTCACTATATTTATACAATTTCCAACGTTTAAATTGATACTCTAATGCCGTAAAATTTTCTACCCAATCTCCAGAATTAAGATATGTTGTTTTACCTTTTCTGGTTTCTATAATTTCATTTTTTGGTTGGTGGATATGTCCGCAAACCACGTAATCATAACCATTTTCAATAGCTATATCGGTTGCAGTAGTTTCAAAATTGCTAATATATTTTACAGCACCTTTGACACTGTTTTTTATTTTTTTGGATAATGAATAACGTTCTTTTCCTAAGGTTACTAATATCCAATTTATAAATCTATTAATTAAAATTAAAAGGTCATAACCATAACCACCTAGTTTGGCTAACCATTTTGCGTTTTGGATGGAGGCGTCAAATACATCACCATGAAAAAACCATGCTTTTTTTCCGTCTAATTCTAAAACCAATTTGTTTACAATAGAAATATTTCCGATTTCAGAGTCGGTAAATTTTCTAAGCATTTCATCATGGTTACCAGTAATGTAAGTTACTTTTGTGCCTTTAGCAGCTAAAGACACAATTTTTTTAATAACTTGCATATGTGATTTAGGAAAGTAGCGCTTGCTGAACTGCCAAATGTCTATAATATCTCCATTTAGGATCAAATGTTTGGGATCAACACTGCTAAGATAAGTCAATAACTGTTTGGCATGACAACCATAAGTGCCTAAATGCACGTCTGATATAACAACAATTTCAACTTTTCTTTTTAATTTCAAGGGATTCGTATGTTTTCAATAGATTATATGCAAATATTAGTTTCTATTGTTAATCAAACATTAATGGATAATTATCTAATTATAAGTTAATTGTTAAGTTATCATTATCAATTTTTTTAAGATGAAATTATTAACGTTTTGTTTGACTGTTATTTATGACTATTTTAGCGTAAATTAATTTATTTATGGCAGGTAATAGCTTCGGAAACTTATTTAAACTAACCACTTTTGGAGAGTCACATGGCGTTGCAATTGGTGGGATTATTGATGGATGTCCTCCAGGAATCGAATTAGATTTACATGCCATACAAGCAGAAATGGATAGACGTAAACCTGGTCAATCTGCTATTGTTACACAACGTAAAGAGCCAGATGAAGTTAAGTTTTTGTCAGGTATTTTTGAAGGCGTTACAACAGGTACACCAATTGGTTTTGTTATAGAAAATGCCAACCAAAAGTCTAAAGATTATTCGCATATAAAAGATAGTTACAGACCAAGTCATGCAGATTATGTGTATGATAAAAAATACGGTTTTAGAGATTATCGTGGTGGTGGACGTAGTTCTGCACGTGAAACAGCCAGTCGTGTTGTTGCAGGAGCTATTGCAAAACAAATGCTTAACAATGTAAAGATTAATGCATTTACATCCTCTGTTGGAGATATATTTATAGATAAGCCATACCAAGATTTAGATTTTTCTAATACCGAAAGTAATGCTGTACGTTGTCCAGATTCAGCTACAGCTGAAAAAATGATAGATCGTATTAAACAAATCCGTAAAGAAGGAGATACTATTGGTGGAACAGTAACTTGCGTTTTACAAAATGTACCTATTGGATTAGGAGAACCTGTTTTTGATAAATTACATGCCGAATTAGGTAAGGCCATGCTCTCTATTAATGCTGTAAAAGGTTTTGAGTATGGAAGCGGATTTTGTGGTGCTAAAATGAAAGGTAGTGATCACAACGATCAATTTAATATTGATGGGACGACTAAAACTAATTTGTCAGGAGGAATTCAAGGAGGTATTAGTAACGGAATGGATATCTATTTTAGAGTAGCTTTTAAACCTGTAGCGACGTTAATACAAAAATATGAAACCATTAACAAAGAGGGCAAAATTGTAGAAATGCAAGGTAAAGGTAGACATGATCCTTGCGTTGTACCAAGAGCTGTACCTATAGTTGAAGCTATGGCTGCATTGGTTTTAGCAGATTATTTTTTGATAAACAAGACCTATTAAACATACTCATAATAACTAAACTAACAAACACTTAAGATTTATATAAAGCATATGAAAAAACTTGCACTACACTGGAAAATAATTATAGGAATGATTTTAGGTATCATTTTTGGATTTTTAATGAATAGCGTAAGTGGAGGTAAAGGCTTTGTAACCGATTGGATTGCACCTTTTGGTAAAATATTTATCAATTTATTAAAATTGATAGCTGTACCATTAATTTTAGCGTCTTTAATTAAGGGGATTTCAGATTTAAAAGATATTTCTAAAATTAAATCTATGGGATTACGTACCATAGGTATTTATATTGGTACTACTGTAATTGCTATTATCATTGGTTTAAGTATTGTTAATATTATTAAACCAGGTGTAGGTATGCCTGAAGAAACCATTGAGAAAATTAAAACAACTTATCAAGGTAATGCAGATGTTATGATTGGTAAAGCAAAAGCCACTCAAGATGCAGGACCATTACAAGCTTTAGTAGATGTTTTTCCTAGTAATATTTTTAAATCTTTTGCTGAACCTGCAATGCTACAAGTTATCTTTTTTGCTTTGTTTGTTGGAATTTGTTTGTTGTTAATTTCTGAGAAAAAAGCAAAACCATTAATTGACTTTTTTGATTCTTTAAATGAAGTCGTAATGAAAATGGTAGATTTAATCATGCTTTTTGCACCTTATGCAGTATTTGCTTTAATGGCTAACGTTATTATAGCTTTTGACGATACGACCATTTTAGTCAAACTTTTAGGTTATGCAGCATGTGTTGTCGTTGGATTGTTTTTAATGATTTGTTTTTACATGCTACTAATTAAATTAGTGACCAAAAAATCACCATTATGGTTTTTAAACAGATTTAGTCCTGCGCAATTATTAGCGTTTTCTACTTCTAGTAGTGCTGCGACTTTGCCTGTAACAATGGAGCGTGTTGAAGAACATTTAGGTGTTGATAAAGAAGTTTCAGGATTTGTGTTACCTGTTGGTGCTACTGTAAACATGGATGGAACTAGTTTGTATCAAGGGATTGCAGCTGTTTTTATCATGCAAGTTATTTGGCCAGAAGGATTAACATTAACCAACCAATTAGTCATTGTTGGAACAGCTTTATTAGCCTCAATAGGTAGTGCAGCTGTGCCAAGTGCAGGAATGGTAATGTTAGTTATTGTATTGGAAGCTATTGGTTTTCCTGCCGAATTACTACCAATTGGACTAGCGCTTATTTTTGCAGTAGATAGACCTTTAGATATGTGTAGAACTGTTGTTAATGTAACTGGTGATGCTACTGTGTCTATGTTAGTCGCTAAATCTTTAGGAAAACTTCATGATAATCCTGTAGCAAAAGAGTGGGATGATAATTATGATAAAGTAAAATAGTCTAACAATGGAAGGATTTGGTAACATAGTATCTGTAAACTGGTTAAAAGCTAATTTAAATCATCCACAACTTATAATTTTGGATGCAACTATAGCCAAAGTTACAGAAGGGGAAAATACTACAACAGAATTACAAATACCAAATGCACGCTATTTTGATATAAAAAAGAACTTTAGTGATGTATCGTCACAATTTCCTAGTACGATCCCTTCAGAACAACAATTTCAGCAATCTGCCCAACATTTAGGCATACAACAAGATAGCTATATTGTGGTATATGATACAAAAGGTATTTATTCCAGTCCTCGTGCTTGGTGGTTATTTAAAACCTTTGGACATGAAAATGTAGCCGTTTTGGATGGTGGTTTTCCAGAGTGGAATGCTCAAAAATGTAAAACAGAAATTAAGGCTAAAGCCGAATATAACTCAGGTGATTTTAAAGCAAAATACAATCCGAGTAATGTCGTATATTTTGAATCTTTAGAAGCCATAGGTAAAGATGAAAATTTTAAAATTATTGATGTAAGATCTGCAGAAAGGTTCACTTCAAAAGTGCCAGAACCTAGAGAGGGATTAAGATCAGGACATATTCCAAATTCTATTAATTTACCTTACACCTCAATTTTAGACACAAGTCAATTTAAATCTAAAGATGATATCACAGCTATATTTACTACTTTAACTAAAGCTAATCAACATTTAGTATTTACTTGTGGATCTGGTATAACAGCATCTATATTAAGTTTAGTAGCAACTACATTAGGTTATACTAATAGTGTTTATGATGGCTCGTGGACAGAATACGGAACTTTAACAACAACAACTATGGATAATCCTAAATTATGGACTAAAGACCAATTGCTAGCTTATATTTTAATATTTATAGCGCATTCTGATTTAGACGAAAGTAAAAAGGAAAAAGAATATATTTTATCAAGAGTTGATGCTGCTGTTTATAAAAATGTACACGAAAAATTTGAACAAGATAACGACTATCAAAGTATTCAAAATATAATTGAAGCTGTGCAATCTCATGATTATTATCGTAATGATTTAGCCGATTTATTTGCAGACATAAAACTTTTGGCATTTGCTGATGGAGATATGGATCAAATGGAACACATGGCCTATAATTTACTTAAAAAAGTATTAAAGTAAATTAAGTTTTAATCCATAAACTTAGCTTTTAACTCAGGAGTAGGTATCATACAAGACTCTTTTTTACCATACCATTTATACCTGTTTTTAGCTACAAAATCATAGACTAGATTTCTTATAAAAGTAGGGACTATAAAAAATATAGTCATTAAATTATTAGGAAATCCTAAGCGTTTAGCTATGTGTAAAGCTGCTGTAGACTTGATTTTTAGTCCTTTAGATTCATTGTATAATAAAATAGAATCTGTCACAGTAGTGTCCAAATTATATTTATTAATAATCTGTTTACCAATGGTACTTTGCAAAGGTGCAAATAGAAAATTATCATACTTGTCTCGCTTAATAACGTAAAGCACTGAGCTGTTGCATAAATTGCAAACACCATCAAAAAGAATTAAAGATTTGTCATTTGGTAATTTTTGCATATCACAAAAATAAATTAATATATTTACATAAATCAATTTTATGAAAACTTTACAACAATGGTTTGACAGCTACGCAGTCAGTCACCAAAACCCAACTAATATTTCAATTCATTTTATTTGTGTTCCAGCTATATTTTTTAGTGTAGTAGGTTTGTTTATGGCTATACCTTCAGGTGTATTAAATTCGTTTTTACCACATCCAATGGTTGCAAATTGGGCTTTTGTTGTGTTAGTTTTAATATTAGCTTTGTTTTACTTTAGATTGTCTGTAAAAGTGGGTTTACAAATGTTATTGTTTTCTGCGTTTTGCTTAATTCTTAATTATTACATTGCTCAATATGTATCCATTTTATATTTCTCAATAGCTTTATTTGTTATTGCTTGGATAGGTCAATTTTATGGTCATAAAGTTGAAGGTCAAAAACCTAGTTTTATTGACGATTTGCAATTTTTATTAGTAGGACCTGCTTGGGTTATGTACAAGTTATTTGGTAAATAATTAGGTGTTAGTTAAAATATTTTAAGTTTACTTTTATACTTCTCGATACAATTAGCTCGTGCCTCACCAATCACTCGAAGTGACGGTTTGTTATTCTTTTTAAATTTTGAGTGTGTTGAGAACTTTTTAGGTAATATTTTCAATTGTATTTTGCTTCTCGATACAATTAGCTTGTGCCTCACCAATTACTCGAAGTGACGGGTTGTTATTCTTTTTAAATTTTGAGTGTGTTGAGAACTTTTTAGGTAATATTTTTAATTGTAATTTGAGTTTCTCGATACAATTAGCTCGTGCCTCACCAATCATTCGAAGTAACGGGTTGGTATTTTGAGAATTTAAAATGTTATTGATTACCTAGATTTACTTTTTGTTTTTAACCGCTTCAACTAACTCTAAAAGGTCTACATTAACATTAGTTGTAAACATGCCATAATTAACAATAGCTTTTCCTTTTTCAAACTTATCAATAGTTCCAACAGCACGTCCATCATTCATACGGACTCTATCTCCAACTTTTAAAATTGGTTTTGGTGCTGCAGGCTTGTCTTTAGCTTTTTGTTTGGCTTCTTTTTTCTTTTTTCTAATAACGTTCACCTTTTTCTCGGCTTCTTGTTGTACTTGCTTTTCTTTAGCTTTTTCTGCTTTAGCTTGTTTAGCGGATACTTTTTTACGCTTAGAGTTTTCTATCTGAACCAGTTTAAACAGTTCAGCCATTAACTCTCTTTTTTTCTTGTCGTTAAAATATTTTTCAGAGATATCATTCATTTTTTGACCTAAGTAGATCAAACGTTGATTGTTATCATACAGCTCTTGATAGTTTTCTAGTTTACGTTGTATTTTTGCGTTGATTTCTTCTAACTTATCTGCTTCGGTTTGTTTTTTCTTCTCATTAACTTTAAGCGATTCGCTAGTTTTTTCAAGCTTTGCACGTTGTTTTTGTAATTTAGCTATCGTGGCATCAAAACGTACTTTGCTACGTTCAATTTTCTTTTTAGAACGGTTTATTAAACTATACGGAATACCATTTTTTTGTGCAACTTCAAATGTAAAACTACTTCCGGCTTGACCTAATGCTAATTTGTACATTGGCTCCAAAGTACGCTCGTCAAACATCATATTAGCATTAATCATTTCCTCTTTTTCATTAGCCAACATTTTTAAATTAGCATAATGTGTGGTAATGATTCCGTAAGCTTTTCTAGCGTAAAACTCTTCTAAAAAAGTTTCTGCTAAAGCACCTCCTAATTCTGGGTCAGATCCTGTACCAAATTCATCTATTAAAAACAATGTGTTTTTATTTATCTTTTTCAAGAAATAATTCATCTGTTTTAACCTATAGCTATAGGTACTTAAATGATTTTCTATGGACTGGTTATCTCCAATGTCACTTACAATTCTATCAAATAAAAAGGCTTTACTACGCTCATGTACAGGAATTAATAGTCCGGATTGTAACATGACTTGTAATAAACCTACGGTTTTTAAAGTAATAGATTTTCCTCCTGCATTTGGACCAGAAATAACAATGATACGACTGTCCTCTTTTAGGTTAATGGTTTGTGGATGTGTTTTTTCTTTTTTCTCTAAATTGGTTAAATAGAGTAGTGGATGGTAGGCATCACGCAGATATAGCTCACGTTTTTCGCTAATTTCTGGTAAAATAGCGTTCATGGATTTTGCGTATTTCGCTTTCGCGGAGATCACATCAACTTCAGTTAAAAAAGTTTGGTATAAATTTAGTAATGGTAAATAGTGACGCATATAGTTGGTCACTTCTTTTAAAATACGAACCACTTCTTCGCTTTCTTCGTATTCTAAATTATTTAATTCTCTTGAGTGTTGTAGTGTGGTTTCAGGCTCTATATAGACGATGCTTCCAGTTTTACTTCCACCCATTATGGCACCTTTAACTTTACGTCTGTACATGGCTTTTACAGCCAATACACGTTTGTTATCTACTACAGACTCTCTGATATCATCTAAATATTCTAGATTGTGATATTGATTTAATGCCGAAGTAAAGCTAGAGTTTATCTTTCCTTTTAACCTATTTATTTGTTGTCTAATTTCTTTTAATAATGCAGAAGCGGTGTCTTTAACATCTCCAAATCGGTCTACAACACTATCAATTTTTTCAATGATATCTGTAGTCACTTCAATTTTAGAACTGTATTGGTATAAACCAGGATAGTAGGTTTCAAACTTTTTGAAAAACTTTACTAGCTCATTGGCTGTTAAGGATATCGAGACTAGTTTTTTTAAGCTGTGTGTTTCTAAATAGGTGTTTTCTATTTTTAGCAACTTAAGCTCTTTGCTAATTGTATCAAAACCATGGTTTGGTATTCGATTATCATTGTAGTAAGACGACAGATACTCGTTGGTTAATTGCAATGCATTTAACAACGTTTCTTGGTCTTTGTATGGTAAAATACTTAGTGTTTTTTGGTTACCTAATGTGGTAATGCAATACTCGCTTACTTGATGTAATACGGTTGAAAACTCTAAATCTTGTAATGTTTTTTCGTGAATGTTTATCATTTATAATAGTTTCCGTGACAACGGAATAACCTTAATTCTTTAAATTTATCTTTTTTAAGCACAACAAATTTACGGAATTGAATTGTTTATTTTAAATGAAAACAAAAGAGTTTAAAATTGTAAGATATTTACAGACTTTAGGGCAAATAATAAAGCTACGGTTATACCACCACTAATTAGTAATGCACCTTGCCAATAATAGGTTTTGGTAACCCAATTGGACCACAACTTTTTACTATAATCTTTTTTGTAGTCTTTACTTGTTAGTTTGTAAAATACAAAGGTGATTAAAACAAATAGTAAAAAGGCTAATATAACTGTCGCTTTCATAAGTATAGTTTTTATATTATTAGTGTTATTAATATACGATTTTTTTAGTGAATAATTAATGTGTATTAATACTCATTACCTCGTAAATCAATATAACCTATTTTACCGTTTACATCTGTAAATTTAGCAAGGTTATATTCAAAGTTTTCTAATTGTTTAAATTTGACCTCGGTAATACCATCGAAACCTAGTAAATCGCCTTTTTTTACTTTTATAGCAAATGGATTGTTTAAATCAATTGAGTCGTAATATCTTATCGAATCATTGTCTTTTATAGCTATAGTGTTTTCTAATTTTAAAATTAAGACCGTTGGAAAATAGAAATTTTCATCGTAGTTAATTTCTTTTTTAGTATTGGCAAAGTAAATTTGTTTGATATTAATTTTAGGAATGGTATCTACAATTGTTTTAGTAATACCTTCATTATAAACGGAATTATCCTTTGTAAACTCTACATAGTAATTGTTTTTATCTTCAGTAATTTGTCTTTTAAAATAGGCTACAGTACCACAAACTGTCATAAAGCCCTCTTCAGGTGTTTCAATTTGTTTTAAAGTATTATCATAATAAATTATGTTGTTGCTTTTATCTAAAGTCTGTAAGCTTTGGCTGAAACCTGCGTAATTTACATATTTTAAATCTTGTATAATTACGTTGTTATTAGGGTCTACAATGCTGTATGTTTTTTGAGTTGTATCTTGAAAAACTTGATAGTTATTTAAAGTTAAAACAAGTGTTTTATCTTGACAATAAGCAGTAATATTGCATAAAATTAGAATAAAGATTAATGATTTTTTCATTTTAGTAGATTAAATTTTTTGAGTAAAGTTATCTTTATTATTAGTTTTTATAGATTAAAATGAAATTTAATTAAAATAGCTAGATTCAATATTAGAGTTTTGTTTCCTATACCGTTAATTTTTTATTCAATGTTGTTTTCTTACTCTTAAACATTCACTTAATTGTAAATTTTCAGAATTAATAGATCTTTAAATTTAATTCTAAAGTTTATAGTAATAGTCACAAAATCAGTTTAAAAATACAATAATTTATGATTTTTAGGTTTGTTCAATTAATGGATGTTTTTTCATCAGAAAAAGACCATACAACAAACATGGTAACGCAAGTAAAGTAATAATTATAGCAGTTTCAAGAGTTGCTGGATTGCTTATTTTTTCTTTAATAGGTAAGCCTATAGTGTCTAAATCTGCAACAAAATCTATTATGGTATGTACTATAATTAATGGATATATTCTTTTTGTTATGATTAGTAAAACACCAAACATAACTCCAATAAAAGTAGCAAAACAAACTTGAGACATTTCGCCATAAAGCCCTTTGTCAAAATTAATAAGGTGAATAACTCCAAAAAATGTAGACGCTATAAAAACAGACATAATACTACTTTTTTTAGTCTGTCCTAAGTAACTTATTAAATGCGATTGTAAAAAGCCTCTAATACTTAACTCTTCAGAAAATCCAATAGAAATAGCATAGATTGTGTAAACAAATATGTTAGGATATATATTATCAATAGTTATACTATCCATCACAAATAGGTTAAGCATGACCAAAAAAACAAGCGGAAATAATAAAAGATACCACTTTTTTAATTTGGTACCTTTTAGTCCTGCAATTGTATAAAGTCTATTTTTATTAATAAAAAATAAAGACACTAATATTAATATTAGGTTTGCACTAATACTTAATATTGTATGTGTTTGGTAAGATTCAATTCCGTTGTTAATTAATTGGTAAGAAAAATACTCTCTTGTTAGTAAAATTAGTAGTAGTACAATTATAAATAAGGTAAGCTGCTTCCAGAATTGTCTTTTGTCCATGATTAACTTGTTTAAAATGTTTTATTTAATAGACGTAAATTCTGGTAAAAAAGTTGCCTGTTTTTTGTTTTATTTTATTGTTTATTAGTTGTTTAATTGCATTTTGTGCAAAATAGCTTTTTTTCAAGGGATGTTTTTTAAAAAAACATGAAACACTAAATTTGGATACTTTTGATTTATGCTTTTTTAATAATATATCACGATTAATTACAATGTGATTTATAAATTAATTATGTTATAGTTTTTCTTTAAACCAATTAATTAATAATGTGTTTAGTTCTTCTTTTTTATTAGAAAACTTGTGGTCTGTTTTCATTTTTTTAAGTTTAAAATCGTAATTTATTTTAGTTAATGTATCAGCTATTAAATCTGCCTGATTTGGATTTACTTGCTTGTCTTGGGTACCACAAAGAATTAGTAAACTAGAGTTTTTATCTAATTTGTTAGCCCAATATGCAACAGAACGTTTTTTTAATTCTTCCTTTTTATTTTGTTTGTATTTCGGGATGAGTTTAACATATACCAAATTTTCCATTTCAGGTCTATCATTAATAAGCTTTTCTAAATTAGTTGGGCCATTACCAATTACAGCAGTTTTTATTTTATTACTATGTTTTAGAGATAGATAAGTCATCATTCCACCTCTTGACCAACCAAACATTCCAATACGACTAGAGTCTACTTTTTTTATTGTTTTAACGGTTTCTGTCAAATTTAAAACATCATTAATATCATTACCACCAAACTCATCATTTTCTCTATAACAACTTGCTATAACTATGTAACCTTCGTTAACCAATTTTGAAGCCGATTGTATTAAAGAGTGTAGTGTTTTACCTCTAGCTACTTTTCCAACTTCTTTATTTCCACCTCTATTAAAAATAATTACAGGAAATGTCCCTTCTTTTTTCGGTTCAGCAATTATTCCGTTAACTAATAAGGAATCACTTTTATAAATAATGGAATAAAAATTAATGTTATCTAAATATTTGTAGTTTTTGGATAAGGAATTGTTTTCAGAAACATTATTCCAAATAGGAGGTATCTCTGAAAGGTTTATTAGTTTTTTAGATACAATAGCTCCATTTTTCAGATTATGAGACTCTTTATAATCTTTAGGACTAATATTATAATCTAGAACTGTGTTGCTTAATAAATTAGAGTTTTGATAAGATTTATAATACTTAACTCCAAACTTGAAACCAATAAATAGAATTCCAATTAGTATTAAAATTCCGATAGATTTTGTGATTTTTTTAATTAACATCATAATATAGTTGGTTTATTTTAAGACGAATAATTTAGATTTTTGTTACAATTAGAGTGCTTATTATAAGATAGTATTTAAGTTATTTAACAAATAAAACTCGTAAGTATGCATAAAACTATTTTAGTTATCTCATTTACTAAGCCATTCCATTTTAACATTTATTATATTTGAGGACAACCAAAATTTATATAATATGTTTTTTAAAAAATCAATTCTAATTCCCTTAATTTTTTCTTTTTTTGTTATTTCTTTATCATCTTGTAGTTCAGATGATTCAGCCGATTCTGACACTTCTTCAGAAAACGGAACAGACCCAACTAATGGTGATTTAAATACTATCTGTGATGACACACAAACCACTTTTTTTATAGAAGAAAATGGTGTTTTGGATATCGAATTTGAGAAGACCAATTTTGAAAATACCGATTGGAGTTTTCAACAAAGTATTGAAGATGCTTCTGGTGATGGGTATTTAGTATGGACAGGAGACACGTTTTTTGGTAATCCAGGAAATGGGCTTTTAACCTACAACATTAGAATATCAACACCAGGAACTTACAGATTTATTTGGCGATCATATATTACTATTGGTGAGCAAGGATCAGAACATAATGACAGTTGGTTACGCATACCAGATGCGGATCACTTTTATGGCATGAAAAACGATGGACATATTGTTTATCCAAAGGAAACAACTCTGGATCCTATTCCTGAAAGTGAAGGTCAAACCACAACAGTACCAAACGGATCAGGTAGCGATGGATGGTTTAAAGCTTATATGAATACTCAAAACGCTTGGAAATGGAATACAAAAACAAGCGATAATGATGCACACAATATTTATGTAGTGTTTGATACGCCTGGAGATTATACCATTGAGGTTTCGGGACGATCTACAGGTCACGCTATTGACAGATTTGTATTATTTACAGAAGCTAATTTAGAATCTGATATTACAGATGAGAATGCTATAAATAGTAACTTTATTTGCGAATAAATTAAACCTATAAAGCAAAAAAACTAAAGGTGCTAAATTAATTTTTAGCACCTTTTTTTATTGACTACATTTTATATTACCGTTGCCTTGTCTGTTAGGGTTATTTTGTAATCAAGTTTAGGCTCTGCAGTAATTTGATATTGTGTTTCAACTAGTATAGAGTCTTCTAGGTGTTCTGGGATATTATGTATAAAAATTGGTGTTGTCAAACCGCTATCATTAATATCTATTGTTATATTTTTATATACTTGTATCTCTGTAATAATAGCCAATTGATTAAACCCTTTTAAGGTATCACTATTAATAACCGTTTTTACTTTTGAAAATGTTTTTGGTGTAATGGCTGGTGTTTTTGATTGCTTTTCAGGAAATAGGGATGCTTTACTAATGTCTAATACTTTTTCTACTTTATTATAATCTTTTGCTTTAAGTGCTTCCGTTGCAATTCCTGCTTTTTTAAGACCTAGATATAGCTGTATTTTTTCTGGTATAAAAATGGTATCCAACTTAGCTTGTTGCATTACATTTAAAAAAATAGGTACTTGTTGCTCTTTAGCCAATGCGTTTTGCATGGTTTCGCTAATAATAATATCAGGTTTATTTTTTGGATCTATTTTAAATGTAGTCGCATCATCATTTATTAGGTTTATGTCATAACCTTCTAATCCTAATTTAGAAATTACTTTTTGTAATATTTTAAATGTAAATGGATTGACCTCCAATAAAGTGTATTTAATGGCTTGTTTTGGATATCTAAAAATAATAGGCAATATAAGTGTCGCAAAAGGTCCTGTACCTGCATACAGGATATGTATTTGTTTTTTGTTAGCTTGTATTTGGTCTTCAATAGCTTTATTTATGCCTCTAATAAATTGTCGGGTTCTTAATAAATCATCAAGACAAAGTGCAGCCCAAAACGTACCCAGTGCTTTACCATTATCTAAAGCGATGTCTTTTTTACCTTCTTCAACCTCTAGATCTTGCTCACAAATGGTATTTAAGATAGCTTTATAGGCTTTAGTGGCCTTTGACAATTTTAGGTAGTCAAGTGTGTCCTCAAAATATTCTGAGGTCACTTTAATGATGTTTTTTTGAATGTCCATAGTTGGTTTAGTTTAGCTTAGTTGTAGATGGTTAGTTTTTTTATTCTCTCATATCTTCATCTATTGTTTCAATTAATTTCCATTTATTTTTTTCTTTCTTGTATGTTGCTCCAGTTAATTTACAACACCCTAAAGGGTGTATTTCAGTGATAGTCTTTTTGTCATAATCTATATTAGTAGGAAACAGGGAAAAAGGGTATTCTTCAATTTTAAAACTCCCATCCGTTTGTTGCATATAAAAATCATACCAAGAACCAGCATTACCTCCTTGATCATTCATAATGGCAAAATCATGTAAACCATCAATATTATAATCCCATATTATAAATTCTCCCAAGGCACCAATTTCATGAGAAGTGTTGTTTTTAAAATAGTTTGTCGCATTACAATTCACTTCATCATACATCATCCAATGATTAGGTTTATAATCAATTCTTTGAAAAGTAGTATTCTCGTCTGTTATACCTTGTATTTCGATTCGTACTTTTTTAACTCTATTAAAATCATCCTCTGAATAGGATAACCCTTGAATACTGAATAAAAATTTATCAGACACATTATCAATAATACAATCTTTATTTATTTTAAATTTAGTGATGGCTTCTGCTTTAGTCATGCCAAGTGTTTTTATATCAACACTCATTTCTAAAAAGTAGTCATACACATACCCTTTTTTACCTTTTTGTTTGAATCTATGTATGAAATATAAACCCATTGTCCATATGCAGTCCTGTTTTTTAATTTTAATGATAAAAAAATATTGGTTTGTTTGAGTACTTTTACTTCTTTACGATATTTTATATTATCAATTTTTCTCCCTTTTAAATCAGGAGTACTTCTAACATTTAATGAAGTATCAGAATTTACAGTAGCAAGATATAAATAATCATTTACTACAGTTGTTTTAGCTATTTGTAGTCTGTTATATGGTTTGTTACCCAAGGATGTATTACAAAAAATAAAATAAAACGTTAATAAGATATAAAATTTTAAGTTAACTGATAATTTGTACATAGTATTACTAATTTTTTGAAACTGTCTTGGTGTTTTATTACAACGGTAATAACTATTAAATTTTACACAGCTCCATTAATTTACACCAACTAATTTAACAAATAAAAACCGAATAGAAAATCTGCTAGGATTTTTGAAGGTAGGCTATAATTAGTAACACATTATATAGTACCTATGGCTATGTACTTAAACTGTTTGGTTGCTTATTAAGATAAGTTTATGCTGACTGCTATATAATACGCTATAAGCATGTTATAAGTATGGCATAAGCATGCTATAACCACGCTATAACCTATTTTGGAATATGAGTTATTTATCTGTTTTACAGGTAGTTAGATTGAGATTTGATATTATGGTAAAATAGACCATAATTATCCCTTGTTTTAGTGATTTTAAATGGTATTAGTTTTGTTATAGTTGTGCAACTATAAAGCCTGTAAATAGAAGACGTTTTGCAAAGTAATTTACAGTCTGTTAATCACCAAAGGGAATTGTAAAAAGTAAGCTTTAGGAGTTTGTAATACAGTATTAAAAGAGGCTATTGTTATTGCAAAATTAGGATAAATTAAGGATAAATATTACAGTAGTAGTTTAGCTAAACATTAGAGGGTTTAACTTTTTTTACTATAGTACTTTGTTTAGAATAGTTGTTATTGCGCCAACCTCTTTTTTCAATTCTTCTTACATTTTCAGAACTTTTAATCGACTTAAGAAATTCGGAAAGTATAGTTAATTCATTATCTTTTAAATTTCCTTCATAAGGTTGCACATAAATTGCGTTTCCAAAATTATCTCTTGTTTTTTCAGGTGAATCATCTACAATCAGAGATTTTTCTAAACGGAAACCTTGTTTTTTTACTTTTTTCAACCTTTTCTCGCTAACATATTTATCTAATTTATAGTCACGTTTTAAAGTACATTTACTTCTTGCCCAAACAAATTCAAAATCTATTTCCGTCGGTTTAATTACATTCACAATGTCATTCACATATTTGTCGTCAGCAGATGACCAAACAGCAAGTTTAAAGTGCCTGTTCATTTCTGTTAGAAATTTAATTAAATTTGGACGTTTATAAATAAAATATTCAGCATACTGAAAATCAGATTTGATATCTAGTTTCGTTTCAGTTGCGTGAATTAGAGTTTCATCTAAATCAAGAATTAATACTATTTGTTCGGTTTCTATCAAATTTTTGGTTGCGTTTATATATTACTTGTTGCGTGTTTTAAGTACTAAAGTTAGCAAATAAATCACAGATAGAAAATCCGCTAGGACTTTCGTAAATTGGCTAAAACCAAGCAATTTATTTTATATGGTGTTGCCAATAGTTTTTTCTATAGATTCATTTAGCCAATTGAGATACCATTGAGTAAAATCAGTTTTAGATTTTCCTTCGTGGTGATTCACAGGATATATTCCGCCATCATTAGCTCTATCATCAATCCATATATTTCCTCTTTCTTTTCCAGTAATTACTAGGTTTAAAAAGACGCCACAACCTTGATGACAAATTCGTAACATTCCATCACTCCATTTTGAATCCTCGTATTCCTTTTCCCATAGTTGATAATCATCATCTGGAAAGTCCTCTAAATTCCAAAATGTATCAAACCTAAACTCTCTCGACAATTTTATTATATCTGAATGTTCGGGATAGTGTGGAATATCTAAAATACCTGTCTCAATTTTCAGTAGACCATAATTTGGTCCACAACCTCCATTTCCAAATTTTAATATGAATTCACGATAAGAGTTTGGTAAAGTAATTTCGTGTTTATTTTCAAATTCAATAATTTTATTTTCAGAAATTTTAGAATTGAATTTATATTTATGGTCTTCAGATCCAAAAACAGAAAAAGTCTTATCTAAATTTCTTAATTCAGATATTTTTTTTCAATAATTTTCATTTGTTCAAAGGTTTTTCTCAAGTTACTGGCAAGGTGCTTGTATAAGATTAGTTGCGTGTTTTAAGTACTAAAGTTAGCAAATAAATCACAGATAGAAAATCCGCTAGGACTTTCGTGAATTGTCTAAAACCAGCAATTTATTTTATATGGTGTTGCCAGTAGTTTTTTATATTCCATTTATTAATTCTTCTTCATATTCTGTGTCAATTACCCATTTGTTTTTATCTATTGATAATTCAAAATAGTATAGAATTTTTCTTTTAGGTTTCTTGTTCTCAATTGATATATTTATTGTTAAACTATCTAATGATTTGGGGTTATCATTGAAAATTAGAAATGTTTTTTCTGAAATTAATCGTTTTTCAAGACTTATGTTTTTGTGTAAAGTACTATCTACTAACTGAAAAAGTTCGCCTTCATTTCCAGTATTTACCCATAAAATTTTGACACTGTTATTTTTTTCAAACAAACTAATTAATTCTGGATTTGACAAAACTGTTCCATATTTTTCATAGAATTTGTTCAATCCTTTTTTATTTAATTCATTTTCATATTCAAGTGCAGCAGTGCCACAACCAAATACTTTTGATCTATTTTGAACAAGTATGGTATCGGTTAATTCACTCACCTTAACATAATTGAAAAATGTATTGTAAGGTGAACCCTCATTACTTTGTATTAAAGAGATCTTCTTACCACAATCATTTGTTTCAGTATTTGGTTTCTTTTGTGAACAGGTAATTAATAGAATGAAAATTGATAGGAGTATTATGCTTTTCATATGTTTAAAATTTATTAATATACCACTCGCAAAACGTATCACAGCAGCCTCCCATTTGGCAATGAATATATAAAATTGGAATTAAGAATAATAAAAGAAAAGGAATATTTGTCAAGGCTGTTTTATATTGCTTTTGTCGTATTTTGTATATAAAGTCAATTATAAAACCAATGCCTAAAATAGAAAGTAGAAAAAACAGCATTATTGCTAATCCCAAACCAACATCTGTTTTGTGAAGTTTTTTACTGTTTTCTGCAAGAGAATAAAGGCTTAAAAGATAGAAGCAAAAAAGAGGGATAGCGACAATAAAGAATCTCTTTATAAATTTTTTTAGTACTTTCATTAACTCAGATATTCTTACTTTTTATCATTTATCAGACTTGATTAAAAATTCAACATATTTTACAAGGTTCTCTTTAATTACTGCCAACGTGTTTATATATGGTTTGTTGCGTGTTTTACGCACCTAATTTAGCAAATAAAAACCGAATAGAAAATCCGCGAGGATTTTCGTAAGTAGGCTAGAACTAGCAATAAATTATATATGGTGTTAGGCAACGTTTTTATTTTTCCATCATTAGTTTCAATTCCTCAATTGTTGGTTCTTTTCCATTCAATTTTCTGTGTAACATAGAATGACAATTCGGACAAACAGGAATTAAGTCTTTCTTATAATCTATTTTATAATTCTTTCCGATTTCGTTAATTGGAACTATATGATGAATGTGAATAAAATCTTCTCCAATTTCTCCATAAACTTTTTTAAAATTCAGATTACATACTTTACAGTTCAGTCCATGATAATTTACTGCATTTTCTCGTGCTTTTGAACTTCGTTCGTATTTATTTACGATTACTGTTTTTTTTGCTCCTTCGTATTCCGTTTCACTTTCTTTTAAAGTTTCTGGAAAAAAGTCAGTTTGATAATTATCTGTAAAATAAGTGTCAATGTACTTTTGTAGAATTTCGTTTTTAATTTTCATTGGACCTTGAGGTGCTGCTTTCAGTCCATTTTCTTTAAGATTCACAAGTTTCATTCTGCTATTTGAAATCTGCTCAATTAGCCTTAAAGTCATAAATTTTCCATCTAAAGATTTTAAATATTCTTCTTGGTCAATCCAATATTCTTTATCGTCTCTAATTTGTGAAGAGTCTAAATCAATTCTGTCAACTATACATTTGTATTGCAACATCATTAAAGGTCGAGTACAATAAATATAAACTATATCTCCAACTTCAAATTTAGTTTTTCCTTGTCTCCAATCTATTGAACCATAATGTTCAAATGAACTTGAATGGTCGTACATTTTGGAATTTGCTGAAATTATCCAATTCATTACTCTTTGAGATTTAATTTAGGCGGATTTTCGATTGCATTTTTAATTACTTGCGCAACAGTTTCTTTAGTTATTCCTTTAGAATTGCAATATGTACTTTTTAACCAATCTTCTAATAATTTTGCTCCTTTACTGGCATTACAAGAAGTACAACATAATGAAATGTTGTCAATTGAATTAATCCTTATATCATTTACTATATGTTCCCAAGTTGGTTTAGTTTTTCTCGATTTATGTTCAATTGAAAAATCCACACCACAATAAACACAAGCTAAATCTCTTTTGATTACATATTCTTCTGTTTCTTTGGGAATTCCCCATTTGTTTGCCATACGGATTTTTTAATGTTGCCTAACGTGTTTGTATATGGTTTGTTGCGTGGTTTAAGCACCTAATTTTGCAAATACAAACCGAATAGAAAATCCGCGAGGATTTTCGTAAGTAGGCTAGAACTAGCAATAAATTATATACGGTGTTACCACACGTTTTTATTACGTTTCTTTTTCTAAAATATATGTTTTCAGTCGAGAAATAAATCCACTTATTTTTCTACTTTCATTTGACCATTTTCCTTTGTACCTTTTATTATTTTTATCATAATCGTGCTGAAGTTCTCCACCTAAATCAGCTAAATATATGTCTAAGTCCATTTTCAATGATTGAAGCGTAGGAATCATTTCGGAATTTTCAGATTTCATTGTTTTTACAATATCTAAAAGTTGATTTCCAACTCTTTTTAATGAGTAAATACTTGGTTGTCTTAATAGACTCTCATCAAAAATTTCTTTTCTAATTATTTTAGATTTTTCTTCAAATTCTTTAATTGTCATTTATAAGTTAGTTTTAATTAAAAGTCCAATTATGATTATTGGTGGTAATATTATTAAAGTGTGATAAATTAAACTTGTTTTAATGTAATAATCAGCTTTTATTTTATAAACATCTATTTTGCTTAATTCGTGATAATCTGCTTTTGATGCTTTGAACATATTATGGTCAATTGGCTCGTGATTTTCGTGTCTTTCCAAAATTCGTTCATATTTGTCAGATACTTTTTCTGCAAATTCTTTCTTTTCACTCAATTTTGGTTTTTCTTTCAGAGTTTTAAAAATCCTTAAATCATTATACAGTTTTGATAATTCAAGCCCGCAAGTATGAAATTGTTTTGCTTTTGTACTGAAGTCTTTTGCGTTCTCTATTTGTCCAAACACTAATAATAATATAGAAAGACAAGTAATTGAATATGCAATTAAGTTTTCGTCAATCGTTTCAGTTGAATATATATTATAAACTGATAAAAGTCCGACAGCTATTAAATAGACAGATAACATACTTAAACATAAGTTTGATAAGTCTGCTACTTTCAAAAGTCTTTTACTTGCATTAAATCTACTGCCTTTAGTAGACCAAATTTTATAATTCAATTCCTCAAGAAATGTTTTGTCTAAATAATCTTTATATGATTTTTTTCTCCAATGTTCGTTTTTTACTCAAATGTGTGGTAACTGGTTATATAACAACTAATATAGTAGTTTTTGGGCTTATATTTCACGTTATAACAACTTTTGTTAACAGCTATCAAATAAGTGTCATTTTATTATAGCTGTTTATTTTTTAATTAAAAAGCTAAATTACAATAATGCATTTGCAAGTACAATACGTATGACTACGTATTTTTTATTTTAAAGTAGGCGTATTATTTTTTATATGGTTTTAGTAATTGTAGGTTTTAATGCCTGTAAATATAACTAAGCTTGCAAAGCAATATACAATCTATTAGTAGTCAAAGGTAAGTGTGAAAAGTAAGCTTTATAAGTTTGTAATACACTATTGAAAGAGGTTTTTGCAATAGTAAAATCAGGACTAAGTTATGATAATAATTACAGAAGTATTTTATTGAAAAATTAATGAGTTTATACTTGTTTTTTACCACAGTACTTTGTTGTAACACGTTTTTATAATTTTATATACGCTCCATCGAACGCATTTTTATTTTTGTCCGTTTTAGAATCATACAAGTACAAGTAAATTTTTGATAATCGATATTGCTCATTTAGGTCAATTCGAAATTCGACTAATTCATCTGGTCTTAATTCGCAAACTACTTTATATCTCATGGTTTTTACCACTCCTTTGTCAATGACTTGAAATAAATTTTTAGAGTAAATTGCTCCTAAATGGTTTTCAATAATCCAAGGTGTCCATGAATAAGGACTATTTGGATCAATTAATGAACGATGAGCAAGAGGTGTTATGTAATCCATTTTTTGAAATTCTTGAAGTCCGTTTTCGGTTTTTCCAAGAGTAAAAAAGTCAGATGTAATTTTATCCGCTCTTAATTTTAAGTTGGTATCAACATCATTTAATTCAATCGTTGGATACTTTTTTCCATCACAAGATATGAGTGTAAAGGTCAGAATTATAATGGTTAATAGATTTTTCATCAAATGTGTTACAACGTGTTTCTTTAGTTTGTAATAAATTATATTTAAATAGAAAAAGAGGAGAACTACAACGTGTTTTAGAATATTAGGTCCATGACACGTACCAGTCCTCTCTTTCTATAAAGTTGCAAAGAACCATTTGGAATACTAGAAGTATTATCTCCCGATAAAGGAAGTAGTTAAAGCAACATATTTATTAACTGTAATTGTAAAAATATGAAAAATTATGAAGAAGTTGTAGGAATCGATGTATCCAAGACAACATTAGATGCTTATTGTTACCAAAGTGAATTACACAAAGTGTTTGTAAATGATTTAACAGGCTATAAAAGTCTTATAAAATGGGTTTTAAAGCAAGCCAAAGGAAGGTCTTTATTTTATTGTTTTGAGAATACTGGTTATTACTCGTTAAAACTGGCTCTTTATTTAAGTAATCAATCAATTGTTTATGTAGAAGAGAGTCCATTAAAAATCAAGCGCTCTTCAGGAATAGTTAAAGAAAAGACGGATAAATTAGATGCTCAGCTAATCGCACGATACGCATGGCTATATAGAGAAGAGTTAGCGCCAAGCAGTGTCAAGAGTAATTCACAATTAGAATTAGGTAGATTGTTAGCCTTGCGCGACCAAATAGTTAGAAATAATGCAGGACTTAAGGGGACTTTAAAAGAAATGAAAATGCTTTTATCTAGCCCAACAACAGATTTAGGTTGTATTAGTTTAAAACGTAGTATAGACTATTTAACCAAGCAAGTAACTAGTGTTGAAGCACGAATAAAAGAAATTATATCAGAGAACGAATCGATGAATACAAACTATAAATTATTAAGTAGTTTAAAAGGAATAGGTTTGGTAGTGGCATGTCAATTAATATATCACACCGGTAATTTTACCCGTTTTGATAATTGGCGAGCATTTTCAAGTTATTGCGGTACCGCACCCTATGAACATCGCTCAGGGACAAGCATCCATAGACGAAAACAATGTCATTATTTAGGAGATAGAAAAATGAAAAGTCTATTGAGTATGGCAGCAGTATCAGCTATACAACACGATAGTGAGTTGCGTTTATATTACAAACGAAAATTAGCTGAGGGTAAAAAAACGATGATTGCAGTCAACAATGTTCGAAATAAATTAATAGCAAGAGCTTTTGCTGTGGTAAAGAGAGGAACACCTTATGTGGTTCTTGATCAATATGCAGCTTAAAAAAATGTTTTTTTTATTAGGATTTGATCTTGGAATACGTATATGGTTTGTTGCGTGGTTAGGTAACTAAGTTAATAAACTTTAACGAACCCGTGAAAATTCCGCAGGAATTTTCGTAAGTAGGCTAGAAGCTAGCAATTAATTATACACGTTGTTGTGCACTGTGATTTAAAATAAGTTAAATGATAAAAAATACCTATAACCTCCTTGATTTAATAAAATCCAAGCAATTAATTTATTCGATTTTTCATCAAACCATAGCGTTCCTTTTGGGCTTTCAGGTTTATCCTTTTCAAAGTATACAAATACATTCGGTTCTATAGTAGATAATTCTTTTTCAAAGGATTCATAGATTTCATGTTCTTTGTAAAATCGGATTGGTTTTGCATCCAGGTTTTCAATTCCTAAACTGTCAATTGGTTTTCTAAAGGCGTAAAATAAAGTGTCGAACTTTTGTATTCGCTTTTCTTTCCGAGTTTCTAAAGTGTCTTTCAAAACATATTCGAATTCAATGTATTTATCAAAGAGTATTGCTTTAGAAATTTCAGATTTTTCTTTTCCGTTTACATATTGAGCTAACTGGGTTAGTATTTGATATTTTTCTTTTTCCTTTTCAGTCCAATTCTCAATCTTTTGGTTTTGACTAAAACTAAAAAAAGAAGTCAGTGTAAAAATTCCAATTATTATATTTTTCATAAAGTTTGTCTTCATTGTGCCCAACGTGTTTCTTTAGTTTGTAATAAATTATATTTAGATAGAAAAAGAGGAGAATTATAACGTGTTTTAGAATATTAGGTCCATGACACGTACCAGTCCTCTCTTTCTATAAAGTTGCAAAGAACCATTTGGAATACTAGAAGTATTATCTCCCGATAAAGAAAGTAGTTAAAGCAACATAATTATAAACTGTAATTGTAAAAATATGAAAAATTATGAAGAAGTTGTATTCAAGTAAACATTAGATGCCAATTGTTACCAAAGTGAAGTATACAAAGTGTTTGTAAATGATTTAGTAAGATATATAATTTTTATAAGTGGGTTTTAAAGCAACCAATCTATTGTTTATGTATGATTTGGTTGCGTGTACAACGTCTAGATTATGGTTAGTACATGAATTGAGTTAAAAGTGGTGAACTTTTGATTAAACACCATACTACACTATCATCTTTGTTAGGATGCTTTTTTGTCTAAACAACAAGACAAGTAGCTCTATTTGGCTTAAATAGTATATAAATATGAATAAAGCCTTAGCCTTCTTAATAGGATAAACTTTTAAGCCATAGAACCATTAAAATTATATTGTATGAAGCAATTTGTAAATCAATAATTTTTACGATACAAAAGATAAAAAACAGGCTATTTTTTATCTTTCCACATATTTAAAACTTCTATTTTGCTGTCTTCATTATCTATAAGTTCTTTAACAATCTCTTGACGCAATTTTTCTGGCATAGATGTAAAAGGAAAAGGGATATAAGCAAAATAGGCTGAAGGTATTATTTTAGTTTTAGGAGTTATAAATTCCTGTAAACTAGGGTCGTTTTTTAATTTTTCTCCTACTTTTTCAAACAATATTTCACAAAGAGAAGATTCAAGTACTTCAAAGAAAGCATCCTCATCGTCATCACAATAATTTTCTAATTCTTCTTCTGTAGGGCTCCAATCTTTTGTGTCAATTTCATCAATAAGACTGCAATAGTCATCAAAATCGTCAATATTATATGCCAAACCTTCCCAGTCACCACTTTGCGCGTTATTATCCAATCCAATTTGAAAACCATCTTGGACAAAATCATTGCAACGCATAGTTAGATAAGCGTATGGTTTTTGCGTATTTGTTGCTGTTTTTGACACATATACAGGATACTGTTTAATGGCTTGTTTGAATATTTTAAAGATAGCATCTTCCATAAATTCAAACCATTTTTTTTCTGTGTCAGAATTAGGCTGATCTGCAACAGCTAATAATAGGGTTTTGACTTTTTCGTAGTCCATGTCAAACATTTTACAGCCTTCTTTTAGAAATTCGCCTTCAGGCTCTTTTTGTTGAAGTATAAGAGGTATTGCTCCTGTTTTAAGTAATTTTAGCTTTTCTAACCCTTCAGGTAATTCTTCAAGATCATTACATTCTAATATTTCTAGAATTGAATGTTTTAAAAAGATTTCGTCAAAATTTACTGTATCCATTTTATGTTATTTAAGTTTATATATCAAGAACTAGCGAAGTAAGTTGTTAGAAATAAATATGTTGAAATTTGTTTTTGTAACTATTTTTTACAAAAATAAATCCATTACATTTTATATAATACCCTGAATCCCGTGAAAAAATGCTGGTTTTTTATAAATACTCTTAATGATAACAATCGCACTTTATTTAAGTGTATAATCCTGAAATATGGGTTTTGGTTAAAATTGAATTTATGCTGTTAATTTGAATACCTCAAATTTGGGTTTGTAATTGTTTAGTTAGGAAAAATATTGATTTGCGGTATCTTTTAATTTTTGGAATGCCGAATGTGATTGTACCCAAGATTCTTCAAGTAGTTCTTCTATTTCATATTCAATATCTACACTGTATTTTCCGTGTTCTTTGATAATAAGTAGTAATAGGTTCTCCCATTCGGTGTTTTTAATTGCAATTTTGTTAGATAAAATTTCAATTATTTCACTAAACCAATTGTATTCGTCCCAACTCTGACTTAGCCAACCTTCATCATCTTCAATAGTCATTCCTTCTTCGTATTCTTCTTCATATACTGCTTTAGCAACTTCTTCAAAGGTTAAGGACATGTTAATGATGTGTTTTATTAATGCTCCCCATTCTTTTGAAGGAATAAATTTTTCGTTATCTAAATACATATAACATACTTCTTTAACTGTTTTTGGCAAATCATTTATTCTGTTTTCTACATTTAGTTGGTTTAAGGCTTTTTTATAATATGTTACAGGATTTACTTTACTATTGTTTCTAGTTTCAATTTTTAAAAACTCTTCTAAATCTCTTTTGGTTTTAGAGCTTATGTTTATTTCTAATTCGTTAATAAATGAAAGCATTACTTGTAATCCTTCGATTTGATTTCTACTATCTTTTCTACTTTCAGTATCAAAACTATCATCAGTCATAGTTTTTAATTCGTCCATTCCTAATTTTAAACCATACTCTATACAATTTCCTTTAATTTTTTTGTTTGATTCTGAGTCATACCATTGCATGTTTGCATTAATATTAGCTCCATAGTCAATAAGCAACTTCAAGACTTCTAGTTTTACTTCTGTACTTGAACAGTTATTTTGTAATGCAAAAAGGATTGCTGGTCCTTTATAATAATGATTTGAAGCGGATTCTAGATTAGGGTTAGCCTTACTCTCTAATAAGTATTTAACAGCTTTTACTTCTCCTTCGTTTACCTTATTTGATAAAATTAATATGTCTTTATCTTGGACATTATTAAAATTAATTCCTGTTAAAGACTCTTCTATTTCTTGTTTAGACAGGTTGTTGACATCTAACTGTGTTAAGGCGTAACTTATATCATAGAATGATTTTTCATGATTATGTTTCATTTATAAATTTTAAGATT
Organism: Olleya sp. NP1-10; assembly: GCF_055804415.1. NCBI lineage: Bacteria > Pseudomonadati > Bacteroidota > Flavobacteriia > Flavobacteriales > Flavobacteriaceae > Olleya > Olleya sp. NP1-10. The sequence continues at coordinate 2,465,701 of NZ_CM147840.1, forward strand.
TTTTTAATGATTAAGACGCACAAAATTAAAGACTTGTGCAATGGTTACTTTTGTTGGGTCACTATTTACTAGTATACTTTCACATTTTAATTATTATAAATGTATTCTATTTCGAAAATAATATGTTCTTGACCATCAATAATTGTGTATTTATTTACCAAATTATTGTCATTTAATTGATAGGTGGCTTTATATTGATATATATCTTTATCTGTTTCTTTATTGGCATTAGAATAATATTTCTTGTATGTTTTTTCGTCCTTTTTTTCTATTTTAAATTTTCTATACTGTAATAGTTCTCCATTATCATATGATGTGTAGGTGTGTATATAAGGGAAAGTGTTTTGATCTGTAAAACAGTTTTTAGTCCATACAATATCATTTATATAACGTATTTCACAATTTTTTTCGTTTATGGTTTTGGATAATGCATTTTGAGAAGAGTACGCCTCGTCAATCATAATAACATAATTTTCAATATTTATTTTCTCATTTTTTAAAGAATAAACATTAGTTTCATTTGCATCACCAATATTTTGGAATGAAATCATTTTGTCATCATTATAAGTGAATGTGGTTATTCTACCTTCATCATTAATTTCCTTTTTTAATATGTTATTCTCATATTGATACTTTATTGTTCTAGACATTTTGCCATCTCTATCAAATAGAATTAATTTATCTATTAGTCCCTGTTTATTCATTAAAATGCTACGTTTTAGGCGTTTTTCTTTACCCTCTTCGGTTATAAATAGATTCATTTGTTTTAAATCTACAGGAGGTGTATTAAATAAATTAGCATCTTGATTTAAACGATTATTAAGAAAAGCTTTATATGAATTGTTCAAATAAGCATTCATTATTTGCTTTGATTTTTTTGTGAATTTATTGTTGTTTTTTAAATCATTTAGTGCTTTTTTATATTTTTCATTATTAGCAACATAAGAAGATTGTTTGTTTAAGCCCATTTGTTTCGCTACAAATTCGGTACTTTTTTTATATTATTTTGTGTTTTTACATCTGCTTCTATATTTCCCTGCCAATAAACTATCCCTTTAAAGCTATTATCTATGTTTGATAAGTCTAATTTTTGTCCATTTTCAAAAAGTATTAAAGTATGCTGGTATTGTTTTATAATTTCAAATGAATTCTCTTCAAAGTTATTTAAAAGTTCTTTTTCCTCGTCATCTACAGGTCCACCAATTACACTGACACTATCATCATCGTAATCTTTTTCTATATCCATTAAAATGACATAAGCTTTGCCTGAAGTTATATATAAAGTATCTATTTTAAATTTTGTATTCTCTTTAAAGTCAATAGTATCAGTAGGATTGGTTATTAGTTTATCTTTTTTTATTGGATTGTCTTGAGCTATTCCATTTAAAGAGAGTAGCGTTAAACTTAACGCCGTAAATAATTTTTTCATATGTTGTAATTTAGTTTTTCTGTTGGTTAAAAATATGATAAATAACGAGTTTAAGCATTTGATTTAGATAACAAAATTTGAATAGAAAATACGTGCGGACTATGGTAAGTAGATTATTAAAAGCAATAAATTATACACCGTGTTGATGGATGTATTTTATTTTGTTACTAATAATTTTTTTGCTGCATTTAGTCCGCATTTTTGATATTTATGATAAGCTTTAGCTGCCCGAACTCTTATTTCTTCGTTTGTCTCATTGTTAATATATCCGCTTATGGCATCGTGAATTGTATATGCTTCAGGTGCCATAAGTCCAGTTGTCCATACTAAAGGATTCACTTTTGATTTTTCTAAGTGTGGTTTAAAATAGCTTTTGCTATAGCAAGCAAGAATTATTACATCTCTTTCTTTATTATCAATATTTACAAACTCTTCTTTAAGACTAAAATCCATAAGTCCATCGTGCCCTATATAAGCGACAAGTTTTGAGTTGCCTAATATTCCTATGGTTGTGTCATTTATTTTTAGAGTATCCTTAACGATTCCAGCACTACTTTTTAGAAAAGTTTCTGTCGCATCTTTAATTTTTTTCCATTATAAGCATCTGCTACAATAAAATAATCTTTGCTGTTATGCTTGAAAACTAGACGTTCTAATATAGTCGAATCAATTTTTGTTTTACTTACTAAAGTCCATTCAGCGCTTCGTTTAAAATAAGTCTTAATGCCATAAGCTGTTCCCCAATAAAGATTGTTCTTTGGGTTTTGTCCATTTCCTATAGCTTTTGGAACTGGAACGATACCTTGATATTTATTGTCACAAAGCGCAACTATGATATGAATTGTATTACTTTGAAAATCTAAGTTAGTATTTATAACTTTTGGAACTTCAGTAATTATTTCTGTATCAATTTCAACGTTATTATTTGCTTCTTTAGAAATCTGTCCTTTACAGGAAGATAAAATTATTAAAGTCAATATTAGAAATATGTTGTTTTTCATTTGTGTTATTATTACCAACAATCTTGATGTGTAGGATTAATTGGGTGGTTTAGCGAGTAAGTTATCAAATAAAAACCGAATAGAAAATTCGAGAGGATTATAGGAAGTAGTTATGTACTAGCAATGGATTATATACGTTTTATGCTATCGTTATTTACCCGTTTAAATATTCATTTCGCTTGAAATCAATTCCTTTTCTAATTAAATATGCGTGATATGCACTTGGAATGTCGTGAGTCCATTTTGGTAAAATTAGAGTTATTAAAATTCTGTCAATATGCGAAATCAGTCCCATAATTATTGCCATTGCAAATGGAATACCAGCGTGATTAAATCCAATTAATGAAGTGAAAGCAATTAGCAAAGTAATTCCCCAAAGTTTTGAAAGCAATGCGTGTGTACAAGTTTCTTTTTTAAATTTTATTAGACTTATTACATAACAAGCAATTTCCATTGCTAGAATTGTCCAAATTACGATTGAATTATCAGCAATCAGTTTTGGGTATAGTATCCAAGTTGCAAAACCTATGGATAGCCAAAATATCATATCAGTTTGACTATCCATTCTCCTTAATTTTGCGGAAGAAATATTTTGTTTTCTTGCAATTATTCCATCTAATATATCAGAAATCAATCCTAAATACATCAATACAACTATTATTATTTTAGAACTTTCTCCAGTAAAATAAGCCAATACTAAAATTATTGGAGCTAGTACTAATCGGAATAATATTAATAAAGTCGGTATGTTCATTTTAATTTTGCTAATGTTAAATATATGGCAAATAACGAGTTTAAGCACCTAATTTAGTAATTAATTATTTGTTAGTCTTTAAGGTGTCCTAAAAAGTGGAAGTCTACAAGTAGGTTAGAGCTAGGTTACTAAAATATATAAGTTTTAACGCTATATACTTAAACTGCTTGTTTCTTTATTAAGATACGTGTAAGCTGACTGTTATATACTGCGCTATAAGTATGTTATAAGTACGGTATAAGCATGCTATAACCACGCTATAACCTATTTTAAAACACGACTTATTTATTTGATTTACAGGTCTTTATCTTGAAAGTTGGTGTTATGGAAAAATAGACACTAATTACCTTTTGTTATTAGGATTTAAAGGCTGTTAATTTTATTATTTATATGCAGTTTTAATACCTATAAATAGAAGACGTTTGCAAAGCAATAAACAATCTATTAGTCGCCAAAGGGAAGAGCTAAATAGCATTAATAACGGTTTGTATACCCTATTAAAACAGGCTTTTTCAATAGCCAAATTAGGACTAAGTTATGAGAATAATTACAAAAGTACTTTATTGAAAAAACAATGAGTTTTTACTTGTTTTTTACTACAGTACTTTGTTGTACGTTGGCTTTCTTCTTTCAGTTTGGTTCGTTTGACTTGCAAGTATGTACAGGTTTTCTACTTGAAATTTTCTATTAATCTATAGCTTTCCAATGGTTTTTTCATAATTCACTTTGGCCAGTAAGAAGTCATAAACCGCTTTAATATATTTTTCTTCGGCTGTTTTTATAGCTTCTTCAGTGTCCAAAATACTGCTATACAAAACCGTACCTAAATTGTATATAGTAAGCTGACTTTGGTGTAGTTGTTTAGAAAGATCTAAGTTGTTCTGATTAATTTGTAAGACATTTTCCGCATTGCTCAATGCTGTTTGACATGTATTGATTTCATTATTTATGTCATTTGTTTTTTGCTGAGTTAATAAGGTCGTTTGCTGAGATTTTAATTGATATTCCTTTGTGATATTAGTGTTTTTTAGATTCCCTGTAATGGGCAATTCGACTTTTAGTCCAATGAAATTAAAAGGCGACCAAAGTTTTTGTGAGTAATTGTAATTTTCGGCTTGAAATTGAGTGGAATAATTACCAACAAATGAAACTGTAGGCAAGTAATATTGTTTACGTTTCTGTAGTTGTAACATATTTGATTGTTGCTGAAATTCTAATTGTTTTAATTCAGTTCTTTCTGAAATATTTGTGTCGATTTGTGTCAATAGATATTCATTTTGAAGTGCTGTTAATGAGTCCGTCAATAGGAGCTGACTTGTTGATTCTATATTCAACTGATACTGTAATTTAGCTATTGCCAAGTCATAATTCTGTTGGGCTTCCAATGCCAATATTTTTACATTTTCATAGTCAAGCTTTGCTTTCAATAAATCATTTTCTAAAAGGTTTTCTAGTTTGTACTTATCTTCTGCCAATGCCAAATATTTTGCATTTCTATCTATAATTTCATTTGCTATTTTTAATTGTTCTTTTTTTAAAATTACATTGAGATAAGCTTCGGTTATTTGTTTTTTTATCATTAAATTTTTCTCACGATTCTTTTCTTGTTCCCATAGCATTTCATTTTTGTTAATTTTTATATCGGAATTCAATCCTGGTTTAAATATTGTTTGACTCAAATCCAAAGAAAATAAAGTGTTGTTTTTAGTACCTAAAGCAATACTCGATTCTTCGCCTGTGCCAAACACATCAGGAAATATCATTGTTTGCAATTGAGTGTTGTATTTTAAATCTCCAGTTGCAGAAATATTTGGTAGCCATTCTTTTTTGCTCTTTTGAATTTTATTTTTTGCCAAATCAACATTCAAATTATTGGCTTGTACATCATATCTGTTTTTCATTCCTAAAGTAATGGCATCTGATAATGAGATTTTTATTTTAGTAGATTGTCCATAACTGCTTATAACAATAAGTAGTAGTAATGCTATTATTATTTGTTTCATTGTGTGTTGTTTTTTTAAATTCTAAATATTTCTACAGGTTCGAGTTTTAGTATTTTTCGCATTGAAAAATAACTACCTAATACGCTAATGGTAAGGGTTGAAAAAATGAGGAATATGATTCGATCTGCCGAGTAATTCATAGTTTGGTTAATGGATAGCATAAAATATTTTAAGCCTATCAACATGGTCATTGCGATAGCAAAACCACAAATAGAATACAGAATGGATTGTATCATTATCAGTTTTGTAATGTATGAATTGCCTCCGCCAATGGCTTTTATTGTACCGTAATCCTTAATTCTATCATTGATTGAAGAATACATGGTGAGTCCCACTATGATAAGACCTGTAATCAAGGCAAACCAAACCAGTATCATAAATGTGACGGTAATACCACTTTCTGTTGCCATATAATCTTTAGTTATATCGCTAAATTCTTTACCTGTAAATGCCTTTACTGTAGGAATGGTAGTTGTAATCGCATTGGCTATTTGTTTATTTAATTCTGGATTTTTGGTGCTTGTTTCTACTATAAATGCACTAACATGATTAGGGCTAAAACCAGTTAACCGCCTTGCCCTCTCGATTGTTGTAACAATATTGTATTCGCCCAATCCAGTATTACCTATAGATATTCCACTAACTAATACCCTTGAATTATTAATGGAAAAATGGTCGCCTTGCGTTAAATTACCTAAGCTCTCCAGATCCGATTCATCTACTATTACTGCACCTTCGTTTTGTAATTCGTTTAGTTTAGTCTCAGCCTGAAAATTTTGAGGAGCACCTACAAAATCAGGGCCTTGAATACCAGACAATACACAACCAAATGTACTGCCCGAAGCCATTGTAATAGTAGCTCCTGTTACAATTACTGGATGTACTTTTTTAACTCCTTCAATGGACTGTAATTCGTATCCGACACGTTTATCTACGTTTGCTAAAGAAATAGATGATTCACTTTTTTCGTTTACCACAAAAATGTAATCTGTATTCCCTTTAATAATTCCTAAGCTACTCTCTATAAATCCATCTAGTAATCCTAATTGTGCCCCAATCAAGAAAACGGAAATAACGATACCGAACAAAATGCCCAAGAGCTTCGCCTTGTCGTATATCATAAATTGAAATGCTGTTTTCCACATAATGCTACTATTTTAGTGTTATGATACAATCTACTCGTGCATTGATAATGGCATTAGAAGTTGGGTTTAGCCGAATTTTTACTGTTCTCACTCTTCGGTCTTCCTCTACATTCTCATCGGAGAATAAGGATTTTTTCTTTAAAAAATCAGCCACAAAAATGACTTCTCCTTCTCCTATTTTATGTCCATCAAGTTGGGATAAAACATCTACTTTCATTCCTAATCGAACTTTATCCGCGAATAATTCATCTACTTCTGTTACAGCAAGGAGCGCACCTTCAGGAGCAAATCGACCCAATTTTTGACCGACTGTTATATAATCTCCAAGATTAACGCTCCATTCTAATATTTTACCATTTTGAGTTGCTTTTATTGATTTTTCGGAAAGCAGTATTTTTTTATAGTTAGTGTTGGCATCAATTTCTGTTTTTTCGCTTTTTATCTGTTCTATTACCGCCAATTGCTTATTATATTCCGTAGTTAGTTTTTGCACTTTGGATTTGCTATCATTTAAGGTTTGAAGTGTGATTGCTTTAGCGGAAAACAATTTGTTGTTTAACGTTAAATCTTCTTTTGCTTTTTGTAAATCAACATGAATGCTTTTAAGGTTTTCATTGGCAGCATTTACAGTAGTAATGTGATGCTTTATTTTACTTTCCTCTAAAGCAAGCTGAGCTACATCTTCTTTTGTGTCCAGACCAATTAACATTTCCCCTTTTTGAACCACCTCATTTTCCTTATGAGGTATATTTATAATTGTTCCCATGCTATTCGCATAGATATATAACAAACCATTTTCGGGTTCTATTCTTGCTATTCCTGCCACTTTAGCAATTTCCTGAGGTTCGGGTTTTGGTTTTTCCGCATCTCTTTTCTCTTCGTTTTGACAGGAAGAAAGAGTGAATATTAATGCTGTTGCGATTAAGATTGCTTTTTTCATCATTTGTATATTATCTAATTCGATTAATTAATTACTTCACTTAAGTTTTCAATAGGATATACTTTGCCGTTTTCAACATTTACAGCTCTGTCTGCATAGTCTATCAAACGTGGGTCGTGGGTAACTACAGCTACAGCTTTTCCGTTTTTAGCGAGTTGTTTTAATTCGGTCATTACGGTAGCTAAACTGTCTTTGTCTAAAGAAGCGGTTGGCTCATCGCATAATACAATTTTGGGGTTGGTTACTAAAGCACGAGCAATTGCGATGCGTTGCTGTTGACCTCCAGATAGTTGTTTGGGTAGTTTTTTTCGATGTTCCCACATCCCCACTTTTTTAAGCGCTTCTTCCGTTCTGTTTTTTAATTCAATGGATTGAATGCCTTGCATTTGCAGGGGAAAAGAAACATTGCTTTCGGCTGTTAATGGAGCTAATAAGTTGAACTGCTGAAACACAAAACCAATAGTATTCAATCGAATTATAGCCATTTGTTTTGCTGTCATTTTCTCTATGATATTTCCATCAATTTCTACCGAGCCTTCAGTGGGGTCTATCAAACACCCAATTAAAGATAAAAGAGTTGTTTTTCCAGACCCAGAAGGTCCAATTATGAGTAATAATTCACCCTCTCTGAGTACTAAATTGCTTTTGTCTAAAGCGGTGATTTGACCTGCTGGAGTTTCGTATATTTTGTTGGCTTGAGATATTCTTGCTATCATGTCTTGAATTTTAATAATGCAAATTTCAAACAATTAATACAGGTAAAATAACTACATTTGACTAATAAATAGTCTAATAAGGTCATAATGGCGATAGAGATAAAACTTAGTAAATCTGTAGGGTTTATTCAGCAGTTTGCTGAAAGTATAGAAGCAAAATCAGAGAATGGTTTTGTTGAAATACCATCCGAAAAAGGAAAAGGGTACTTACGAGGTTTACTATTAGGGAACAGTATAGGCGTAATGATTCGGGATTATGAATTGTATGAAGACTTAGTTCTCATTCGGAATTTAAGTGCTAACACTCCCGAAAAAATAATAATTAATTTCAATAATGTATTTCCGTCTAATAAACTTAGTAATGTCAATAAAAATGAGATTCAAAACCTACCGTTTATACAGGTAGGAAAAGGAGAATTACGATTTGAAAAATTTTACCCAAGTCATATTCAAAATCGTTCTATTCTTATGGTAATAGATTCTGAGAATTTAAAGGCTTTAATCGGTTCACAAATAGAGCATTCTATATTATCTACCATTGTGCAAAGCGAACAACCTTTACTTTTTGAAGAGTTATTATCGCCACAAATTCAAAAAGTTGCATTAGAATTAGTTGATAACGAAATACCTGAAGAACTGAACCAATTTTATTATCGAATAAAAGCTGAGGAAATGATTTGTTTACTTTTTGTGGAGTTATTAAAGCGTAAAAACACAACCGTTTCGGCTTTAAACGAATTGGATGTTCAGAAAATATATGAAATACGGGACAATATTCTTAAAAATTTAGAAACCCCACCTAGTTTAAAATCATTGGCAGAATCAGCTGGGTTTAGTGAATCTAAGCTAAAAAGACTTTTTAAACAGATTTTTGGGAATAGCGTTTATGACTACTATCAAGTATTTAGAATGAAAGAAGCTGGTCGATTGCTAAAAGAAAAAAATGACTGTATCGGACGTAGGTTATAAGATGGGATTTAGCAACTTAAGTCATTTTAGTCGTGTTTTTGAAAAGCATATGGGGTTAAAGCCGAAGAAGTATAGCATGATTTAACTTATCTAACTAATTTCTAGAATTAGTGGCAGAGAATAGCTCTTTTGGTTTTTAGTGCTTGCCTGTGTTTAGTGAAAACCAAATGTACTATTTGTGTGGTAATATTTTTAGCTTGCGTACAACGTGTATGAAACGTAGCGTGTAAAAAGACGCTGACTTTTTGGATTTAACACAAGTCTAATTTTTATTTTATCTATTTGCTTTTAAAGTTTAGAATATACAAAATAAAAATTTGGCGTACTTAATAAATAAGTAGAAGTCTCTCGAAAGTCCTATAATATCTATGTTTTATACACGTTTTTGTAAGTTGTTTAGTAGGTATTCAATTTACTAATCTTCTTTTTTATATTTAAGATTTTAATAAATAGAAGGATATTTTAGAAAAACATAAAAAAAACAGATTAATTTATAAGAATATAAATAAACGTTAAAACGTCATTCTTACAAATTAATCTGAACTTTTAATGGATTATTTGGTATTTAGGTACATCTCTGGGTTTTCTTTAAACATGGCCTTACAAGCACTAGAGCAAAAGCCATATATCTTATTGTTGTATTTTAGGGTATCGGCTATATGTGTTGTTATAGACATGCCACAAACAGGATCTTTGGTATTGTCAACCTTAATATTTGAGGCTGCTTTTTCTGGGTTTAATACAGTTTCCATTCCACTATCGTACATAGACTTTAGCGCTTCTACAATGTTTTTATCTGTATTTTTTTCACTACCAGCTACTAAAGGTGGTTTTGGGTCGTATTCTAAATCTAACATAACCATTTTAGTGTAATTATCCCCTGCAATTTCTCTTAGCATAGCTAAGCTCATATCCATTCCAGCTGTAACACCAGCACTAGTCCAATATTTACCACTATTTGCGTACCTAGTATTTTTTATTTTAGCCCCGTAGTTTTCTTCTAATATCTTTTTTCCATACCAATGTGTAGTCGCTTCTTTTCCCTCTAGTAAACCTGTAGCCCCTAAAATCCAAGCCCCAGTACATATGCTAGCTGTATATTTAGAGTTATTATCAATGTCACGAATCCAATTTAATAAGGTGTCATCTTTAGTGAGTTGGTACGTTTCTTTAAAACCTCCAGGAATCAATAAAACATCTAATTGTTTTACATCAGTAATTGTTGTGTCTACTTGTACTTTCATTCCTCTTGCATCTTCAACAAGTCCGTCGTGAAGACCTACAAAAAAGACTTCGGTTCCCATTAAAGATGTAAACACAGCATAGGGGCCAACCGCATCTAGATTAGCAAATCCATCGTATAATAAAATACCAACGGTTTTAACTTCTGTATTAGGTTCAAGAAATGATGATGTATTATCACTTGAATCATTAACTATAATGACTTCAGGAGACTCTTTTTTACTATTGCAAGACATCATTAAAATAATGCATGTACATGTAGCTATAAGTTTTTTCATATTTTTTTATAATTTAGTAGTTAGTGTTGCACCCCACATTCTAGGGCTACCAAGCATATAAGATCCATATCCCCAAGATAGATACCTTTTGTCGGTAAGATTTCGTACCCAAAAAGCAAGATCTATATGGTTGCTAGAAATTCCAAATCTTGTATTAAGCATACTAAATGCTTCTTGACTATTACTATTTTCAAAATCTAATTGATATTCGCCAATATATTTAAATTCAGTTCTTATAAAAGCTTTTAAGTTTTGATTTGATTTTGAAAAAGAGACACTGTATTGTGCAGCAATCATAGATTGATATTCTGGCGTATAAATAGCTTTATTCCCTTTATAATCTATTGTTGTAAATGTATTAGAATCAAAAAGTTCTAGTTTTTTATATTCACTATGCGATGTGCTTGCTGTCCAATCTATTTGTAAGTTTTTTATTGGTAGTACAGATATTTCTATCTCTAAACCATAATTATCCATATCACCAATATTCTCGGTTGCATAAACAGCTCCATCTGTAGTAGTGGTTAACTGCTGGTCTTTTTGCTGAAAATAGAAAGCGGTTAAATTCACTTTTAATTTGTTATTCCACAAATTATTTTTAATACCAATATCATAATTATCAGAGCGTTCAGGATCATATGTCGGATTTGTATCATTACCAAAATTAAAACCACCAATTCTAAATCCTTTAGCATATGATCCATATAGAATAGAATTGTCTGTTAATTGATAATTTAAAATGAATTTTGGAGTAAAAGCATAAAAAGTTTTATCGTCCGAGCTATCTGTAGATAAAATAGTTACAACATCATCTTTTTCATAACTAGAATTTTGAGTAAGTTTTCGATGCTCCATGTCGTATCTAGCTCCTAAAGTTACATCTAACTTTGGAGTTAAAGCATAATTAGCCTGTCCAAAAAAAGCAACTCCCATATTATCTTTTACACCATTAGTAATAGTAGAATAAGGTGCTGTGGGATCAAATAACGTAAAATCTTCTTCGTAATAGGTAGTGTATTTACTTTTTGATTTATCTAGAAATAAGTACGATCCTATTGTCCAATTGAATTTACTTTCGTTTGCAGGAGAAGTAAAACGAAACTCTTGTGTAATTTGATTTTGTTTATTCCAAGTATCTCCACTAATGAGCTTAGCCGAAGTGAAATCGAAATCATATTTATCTTCAAACCTATTTTCATAATCTAAGAATGCTGTAATAGAGGTAAAATTGAATTTATCTCCATAATATTTAGCCGATATAGAGGCATTAAAGTTTGTTCGTTCTTCTATGTTGTCATAATTACCAAAAGCTTTATAGGGATCATTTAAGGCAATACTATCTGTAGCAACCCAAGGATAAGCTCCTTTATCTTTGTTATTTTCATATCTAGATGTAAAATCTAACGTCCACTTATCTGATACAATATATTTCAGGTTTAAGTTTCCACTATACGCTTCTTTACCGTCAAAATCTTTGGTATCTAAAGTTGGGTTTTCATATACAGCACCTTGTTTATTTAATTGAAGTCCGGCATTTACAAAAAGTTTATCTTGTATTAATGGTGTATTAAATCCTAAACTGTATCGTTGCTGTTGGTAATTCCCAAAATCTAATTCTACAAACCCAGTAGTTTTATTGGTAGGCTTCTTAGTTATTACATTAAGTACACCTCCAAAAGCATTTCTTCCGTAAAGTGTTCCTTGTGGACCTCTTAATATTTCTACACGATCAATATTGTTAAAGTTTAAAGGTGCAGAATAGAAATCGAACTGATAAACCCCATCCACATAAGTGGCTACAGATTGTTCATTAGTAAAGCCCATAGCTCCACGAAAATTAAGAAAATTAGATCCAGTACTATTTCCATGTTCTATAGTAAAAGCACTTGGAGCTAAAGCTGTTAAGTCACTTATAGACCAAACGCGATATTCTTTTAATTGTTTTGCATTTAAAGCAGTTACTGCTAAAGGTGTTTTTTGAAGGTCTGTTTCAATTTTATTAGAAGTTACCAGAACCTCTCCGAGTGATTCTGTTTGATCAGATAAGGTAATGACTAAATATATTTTTTCTTCTGTAACAACTATATTTTTAATTTTAGTTGCAAATCCAATAGCACTAAATTGAATTTGATATTTTCCTGAGTTTAATTTTAAAGTAAACTTGCCATCTAAATCTGTTGCTGTTCCTTTTAAACTATTTAATACTATAATGTTTGCAAAAGGTACAGGTTCGCCTTTTTCTGATGTGATAATTCCTTCTATATTTTGGGCAAAGTTTCTTGTAACAACAAGGCATAGCATTGCCATTATAATGTGTTTGATATTCACTTTATTTCTTGATTTAATTTTGTAATGTATACACTTGAGAAAAGCGCATACTCTATTATGAACCTAATATTTTAAATATTAGATTTTTTGTAAATTCTAAATAAAATCAAATTTTGGAGGACGAAAAACACGAGATAAATACACAGATTTATACACGTTTTTATTGTAGGTTGCGTTTGTTTTAGGAGTATACGCACACCTATATGTTAAGATGTTAAATGTATTTTTGTAATAATAGTATAGGATTTCAATTCTGTCTTTTTTTGAATTAGGTATTTGTTTTTGATCTTGTTTTTCTGTTTTTTTAAGTTGTTTGGTTAAATAACATTTTCCATTGCAAGTTAATTCTGGTTTTTCTTTATTAATACATAGTACTTTCGCAATAAAATCTTGATTAATTTTAAAGTCGATAAGTACCCCAATCTTATTAAGTGAGGGGAGTATTAATGAGAAAATCAGTACTATGGAAGATATTTTTTTCAATTAATTTTTAGTCAGTCTATTTCAGGAAAGTTCATTTCTCAAATTACTTACAACGGTTTAGTGTATGATTTCGTTGCGTGTTTAAGCACTAAAGTTAGCAAATACAAACCAAATAGAAAATTCATGAGGATTTTCGTAAGTAGGCGATTACTAGTAATGAATTATACACGGTGTTAGCAGTAGTACTTTTCATTCAATTAAAAGACTGTCTAAATGCAATCGGTGAAATATTAGTTTTATTCTTAAATAATTTGCTGAATGAGGCAGGGTATTCAAAGCCCAATTCATAAGCAATTTCACTAACGCTTAATTCTGTAGTTGATAATTTCTCTTTTGCTTTTTCAATTAATTTATTCTGAATATGCTGTTGTGTACTTTGTCCACTAATTATTTTTAATGTGCTACTTAGATAATTAGGAGAGAGGTTTAAATCATTTGCAATTTGGGTAACAGTAGGAATTCCATTAATAAGTGTTTCGCTATTATTAAAATAGTTGTTTAATATTCGTTCCAGTTTTGTAAGAATTTGATGATTGCTGATTTTTCTTGTAATAAACTGTCTTTCGTAATAACGTTCAGCATAATTGAGTAATAACTCAACTTGAGAAATGATAATATTCTGACTGAATTTATCAATATTAGATTGATATTCTCTTTGTATATTTTTTAGTAGCTCAATAAGAATATTTTCTTCTTTTTCAGAAAGGAAAAGTGCTTCGTTAACAGCATAGCCAAAGAAATCATAATTTTTAATGGATTTTGCTAATGGTGTATTCCATAAAAAATCTGGATGAATAAGAAGTAACCACCCAGACGCATTTACTTGTATGTTCTGATTTATTTCAATCGTCAATATTTGTTGTGGTGCAACAAATGAAAATATACCTTCATCAAAATCATATGCTTGTTGTCCATAATTAAATTTCTCACTTACATTTCGTTTTAAACCAATAGAATAAAAATCTTGCACCCATTTAATTTTATCTGAATCAGTAGCATAATTTACTTTACTATAGTCTATTAAACTAATAAGAGGGTGTTCAGGCTTGGGCAAATTACTATAGTTGTGAAATTCGCTGATAGATTTAAATTGATGCATTTCTTTCATACTTTAAAATTAAGAATTAATTTTCTTTATGTAACACCATTCCTGCGTGATAAAGAATTCCATTTCTGAATTCTCCATCTGCCGTGAATCCAGTATCATCTTTATAATCAATATGATTTCCTGTTACAAGATAGTCTCCTTGGTAAGCACTTTTTTTATGCCCTCTTGCTTCGTCATATCTATTGTTTGGAAGTAATTCGTGACGGATATTTCCATCTTGGGTTACCCACATTCCAATATATGCTTTTGACTCTTCTATTGTCATTTGCTTTCAGAATTTATTTTTTAAATCCTGTAGATGTTCCTAAAGTTCTGTTTTCTTCCAGGGCTTTCTGAATTGTATCTATTTTTAGCTTAGCATAATGATGCGCATCTTCTCCCATAAAGAAATGTACTGGAGGATTTTCTTGTTCATTTAAAGTAATTAAAACTTCGGCACCTTTTTCTGGGTCATTTGGCTGATTACCATCTATATCATTTAAATGTGCTTGTTCCATTTCACGAGCAGATTTATATTCATCAATTGGATTATTAGGTGTTTTAACAGAACCCTTTGATAAAAAATTGGTTCTAAAATAACCTGGGTATACTAAGGTTGTGTGTACTCCAAACGCTTTCATTTCTTCCGCTAAAGCCTCTGTAAAGCCTGCAACAGCAAATTTTGTAGAGCAATAAATTCCAAAACCTGCAAAATTTCCTGTATAACCACCTATGGAAGCGATGTTGAAAATATGTCCCGATTTTTGTTTACGTAGATATTTTGAAGTATTTCTAATTACGTTTAGTGTGCCAAACACATTTACTTTAAAATTATTTTCAACTTCTTCTTCAGAAAGTTCTTCCAAAGTTCCAATTTGACTATAACCAGCATTATTAACTAAAACATCAATTCTACCAAAATGATTAATCGTTGCTTCAATAGCTTTTTTAACATTTTCGTTATTTGTTAAATCCATTTCAATTGGTAAGAATGTTTCATTTTCTTCTCCAACCTCTTTAATTAAGGCTTGTTTGTTTCTTGAAGTAGAGACAACATTATAACCTTGTAATAGCAGTTTTTTGGTTAATATTAACCCTAAACCTTTCGATGCACCTGTAATAAACCATACTTTTTTTGTATTCATATTCTTTAAATTTAGATTATGATACAAAGTTGGCTGATTTAAGAGTGTTTTACTTTTCCAAATCTAAGAATGATATAGTCAAATCTATCTTATCTGATGATTTTTGGACGTATTACCGATAAGGGTTTATGTATATGGTTTGTTGCGTGTTTAAGCACTAAAGTTAGCAAATAAATCACAGATAGAAAGTCCGCGAGGACTTTCGTAAGTAGGCTAGAACTAGCAATTAATTATACACGTCTTAAGTTTGTAATTCATTAAATTAGAAACATAAACAGAAAGCACAAAAGAGAGGAATAAGGTTAATATACACGCAGAGACTATGATCTCGTCAACATTGAAAATCCCCTCTCTTTTTGTTCCTTTTTCTTATTTGTTTTTAATAGTATTCACGAACCTCATGCTTCGGTTTCTACACAGATTTCGTACAGTTCTATGAGGCTTTTAGACCTCGTTTTTAAGTCGTTGAAACTCGCGTAGCTTGTCCTTTACTCATTTTATAATATTTCAATAAATTGGTAATCGTGAATCTTCGTTCCTTGATTTCAAAAAATCATTTTGTTATGAATAAAGATATAAAATATTTTGGACTTGACATCAGTCATTTAGTTTTTGATGTAACAGATTCTGATGGTAATTATTATCAGTTTAAAAACAGTATTTCGGGCTTTAAAAAGTTTACAAAACTGTTAGATTTTAATAGTCATTGTGTAATGGAAGCTACGGGTTATTATCATTACCAATTAGCTTATTATTTACAAGAAGAAGGGATTAAAGTTTCGGTAGAAAATCCCTTAGCAGTAAATCGATTTATACAAATGAAGTCGTCTAAAATAAAGACAGACAAAAGTGATTCAAAGTTGATTTGTGAATATGCCAAAGATGTAAAATTAAAGCTTTGGAAAGGCAACTCAAAGCATCAATTAGAATGTCTTCAAATGACCAGACTCCTTGGTGTGTATACAAAACAAAACACAATGTTAAAAAATAAACTACATGGCGAAGCTGTTTTAGGCAATCCAAGTAAAGTAGTAGTTAGCTCTTTGAAACGCAGTTTAAAACAGGTTGAAAAAGAGCTAAAAATGATAGAATATAAATTGTTGGTTTTAGTAAAAGAAGTGCATCAAGATGTTTTAACACGCATAAAAACCATTCCAGGAATTGGTTCCAAAACTTCATTAATGCTAGTGGTTTTAACCGATGGATTTGATCGTTTTACAAGCGGAAGTGAATTGTGTAGTTACGCTGGTTTAACACCAGTGATCCGTCAAAGTGGGAGTAGAGTAAAAGGACGTCCACGAATTAGTAAAATAGGGAATCAAAAGCTTCGAAATTTATTATTTATATGCAGTTTTAATACCTGTAAATAGAAGACGTTTGCAAAGCAATAAACAATCTATTAGTCGCCAAAGTGAAGAGCTAAATAGCATTAATAGCGGTTTGTAACAAACTATTAAAACAGGCTTTTGCAATAGCCAAATTAGGACTAAGTTATGAGGATAATTACAAAAGTACTTTATTGAAAAAACAATGAGTTTTTACTTGTTTTTTACCACAGTACTTTGTTGATTGTAGTTTTTTTTATTCAATTCCATCATTTGTTTTATTCCCATATATAAAACTATCAGAGCAATAATTCCAATAATAAGATTTCCCAATAATGTAACTTGAAAAGGATTAAAAATTAATAAGATTATGCTGCCTAAAACCCAAGTGTAATCTTGAATGATAATCCATAAAATAGCAAGTTTTCTTTGTTTTTTTATTTCATACCAAATTGTCATTGTAAAGTAGATTAATATTAATCCAACAATCCAAAAGACAGAGTTATTAGTCGTTCCAAACAATTTTGCAATTTGATTATTAAATAGAATCATTATTAAACCGGATATACTAGAAAATATAGCGTTGTATTTTAAAGTTTTTTGTAATTTATTCATTTGTCAAAATTTTGTTTCAACAAAATTCTGTAATAAAAATATAATCTCTCTTGACAAATGGTAATTAATTCATTTTTCTCAATCTACTTAAAGATTCTGGTGTAATTCCTATCATAGAAGCAATATATTGTAGTGGAACATTTTTAAAAAGTTCAGGTTCTTCATTTAATAAATTATCAAACCGTTGTTTAGCTGTGGTATGCAATTGAGAGAACATATTTTTTTCCAACAAAGCAAAAGAATTGGCTAATAAAATATTGTCAAATTCTAACCATTTGGGTTCTGTTTTATTTAACTTAAAATGATTTTCTCTATTTATAACATATAATTTACAATCTGTAATTGCTTGAATATTCCAGTTATTATTTGTTTCAAAAATGAAGCTAGATAGAGAGGTGATAAATCTATTTTCTGAACCAATCCATATTGTAATTTCTTTTCCGTCTACTATATCATACATTCTCAAATAGCCCGATTCTATAAAAGCCATTTGTTTACAGGTTTTCCCTGATTTCAAGAAAAATTCACCTTTAGATATTTCTAGTGGTTTAAAAACTGAAAGAATATTTTCCATTGAGTTTTTCTCAATAGTTGATACTTGATTTAAAATACAGTTTTTTAGTTTTTTCATTTTGTTTAATTACTGTCAACGTGTTTGTGCATGATTTCGTTGCGTGTTTAAGCACTAAAGTTAGCAAATAAATCACAGATAGAAAGTCCGCGAGGACTTACATAAATAGGCTTTTACTAGCAATGAATTATACATGGTGTTGTAAAACGTATTTTCATTTCCCAAAGTTCTTTTTTATGTATTTTTCTACTTTACTTTTTTCGTAAAATTCATTATAATTTTTAATATTTAAAATATCTAAAACTGCTTTTTCTTCATCTTTAACTTGTTCGTAATATGCTTTACAAATTAAATACCCAGTCCAATATCCTGCGTTTTTTGGTCTTTGTTCATTTGCTTTTTGCCAAGAATACCAAATATTTTCATTTTTGTCAGTTTTGAAGTCATTCCAGATTTCTGTTTCTTTTCCAATAAGTTCAGAATAATCTCCATCAGTTTCTCCACTTATTAATTCCGCTATAAATTCTGCCGAGCCTTCTCTGATACTTTTCGAAAGCAATGTATTTTCATCTTCCATTTTTGATTGATTGAAGTGAACCAATTCGTGACTAACAGTTATTGGGATATGCTTTCTCAACATACTAATTCTTAAAATATCTTTATTCCAATTTTCTGTATTTGTGTTTTCTGTTCGACAAAGAATTTCTGTTCCAATTAATAGGCCTCTCTTTGAAATTGTTCCGTTTGATTGAAATTTTCCAATCACAAAATATACATCGGGAAAAACTGCATTTGGATAAATATTTTTGAAAGACTCAAAATTTGAATAAATTCTTTCTTTTAAATCATCAATATTCGTAATGTCGTTTCTAATTGATTTGTAGAACTCTTTGTGTCTAATCACAAATTCTGCAAATTTTTCAACGTTTACGATTTTAGTTTTATAGAAATCTTTAAGACCTTTTGTTCCTTTTGAGAAATATTCTTTTTTGAAAATAATTTTGGCATTATCAGTATCATTTATTGCTAAATCGAATGCTTTATAGAAATTGTCAATATCAGATGTGTATATTTTAGATAAACGAGGTTCTTTAGAAACTCTTGAATTTTGAGATAAAACTGTACACGATTGAAATACAAAAATTATGCAAAAAAAATAAAATATTTTATGAAGTTCAATTTTCAATTTGAGTTCTTTTTATATGTTTTACAATGGTCTTGTGTATGAATAGTTGCGGTTTTGTGTGCGAGGATTTTCCGAAGGAAATTCAGACTGTACAAACACACAACGCCCTTTGATTAAGCACTAAACTAAGCATTATTTTTATACTGTGTTCTACACCGTTTTAATTCATTTTATAGTCTTCCATTTTTTTCAATAAGACTGTTTTAATTTCATTAATTTCTTCTTCACCAATAATTTTATCAAAACGGGATACGCTATCTATAATATATCTTTTATAATATTTCTCAGACCCGTCTTTTAATCTAAATTCAACTGCATCCCATTCCTTAAACTCTTGTAAAATTAAATCAAGAAACTCTTTTAAATTTTTATCAGAATTTAAATAATCTGATAAACCATTATCTAAAAAATAGTTAAATTGTTCTATACCACCTTGCCCACAACAGCTAATATTTCTTGCAATAGCTAACCTACAAGTTTCCCTAACCCAGCCATATTTTTCAATGATAGATTTAATATGCCACATTTGTTCTACTTCATGATCAAGGTCATTTGTTCTCAAAAATTCAATATAATTAGGTATCCATTTTTTATTTTGATTTACGAGTGCCAGGATAGCATAAGTTCCGGCTTGAGGACCTTGGTCATATTCATCCATCATCCAAATTCGTGCTCCTTTTTCTCCATTGTCAGTAATCATACAATATTCTAAAATTAATGATGATAAACTGCTATATTGAGCTGCTTGTTCAAAAAAGGCTTTTTCTTCAATAATTTCAGAAGCACCAGATTCATCATTAAATACTATTTTGAACTTGAGGCTTTCAAGTCTATTATCATTATGATATCTAACATTCGTTTGCTCATCTGGATATAAATCCTTTATTTTTTTTACATAAATAATTAAGGAACCAAGAATATCTCTTAGGTCTTTTTCAGTTAACAGAAAATCTGTCAAGTCTTTATCTATGAAGTTATTTTGAACAATTTCGTTTTCATCATCATCACCTAGATAGCCAAATGCCTTTATTGATATCTTTAATTTAGTCATTTTATGATGTTTTTATGGTGCAGAACGGTTTTGTACATGATTTCGTTGCGTGTTTTAAGCACTAAAGTTAGCAAATAAATCACAGATAGAAAGTCCGCGAGGACTTTGGTAAGTAGGCAAGAAGCCAGCAATAAATTATATACGGCTTAAGTTTGTAATTCATTAAATTAGAAACATAAACAGAAAGCACAAAAGAGAGGAATAAGGTTAATATATACGCAGAGACTATGATCTCGTCAACATTGAAAATCCCCTCTCTTTTTGTTCCTTTTTCTTATTTGTTTTTAATAGTATTCACGAACCTCATGCTTCGGTTTCTACCCAGATTTCGTACAGTTCTATGAGGCTTTTAGACCTCGATTTTAAGTCGTTGAAACTCGCGTAGCTTGTCCTTTCAAAAAACATTTTCTTATGAATAAAGATATAAAATATTTTGGACTTGACATCAGTCATTTAGTTTTTGATGTTACAGACTCAGATGGTAATTATTATCAGTTTAAAAACAGTATTTCGGGCTTTAAAAAGTTTACAAAACTGTTAGATTTTAATAGTCATTGTGTAATGGAAGCTACGGGTTATTATCATTACCAATTAGCTTATTATTTACAAGAAGAAGGGATTAAAGTTTCGGTAGAAAATCCCTTAGCCGTAAAACGATTTATACAAATGAAGTTGTCTAAAATAAAGACAGATAAAAGTGACTCAAAGTTGATTTGTGAATATGCCAAAGATGTAAAATTAAAGCTTTTGAAAGGCAACTCAAAGCATCAATTAGAATGTCTTCAAATGACCAGACTCCTTGGTGTGTATACAAAACAAAGCACAATGTTAAAAAATAAACTACATGGCGAAGCTGTTTTAGGCAATCCAAGTAAAGTAGTAGTTAGCTCTTTAAAACGCAGTTTAAAACAAGTTCAGAAAGAGCTAAAAATGATAGAAGATAAATTGTTAGTTTTAGTAAAAGAAGTGCATCAAGATGTTTTAACACGCTTAAAAAGTATTCCAGGAATTGGTCCCAAAACATCATTAATGCTAGTGGTTTTAACCGATGGATTTGATCGTTTTACAAGCGGAAGTGAATTATGTAGTTACGCAGGTTTAACACCAGTGATCCGTCAAAGTGGAAGTAGTGTAAAAGGACGTCCGCGAATTAGTAAAATAGGGAATCAAAAGCTCCGAAATTTATTATTTATGTGCAGTTTTAATGCCTGTAAATATAACCATGCTTGCAAAGCAATATATGATAGATTAGTAGCCAAAGGGAAGAGCAAAAAATTAGCATTAATAGCCGTTTGTAACAAACTATTAAAACAGGCTTTTGCAATCGCTAAATCAGGACTGATATTTGATAATAATTACAGAAGTAGTTTAATTAAAAATTAAGTGAGTTTTTACTTGTTTTTTACCACAGTACTTTGTTGGCTGTAGTATTTATTATTCCGTTATAGTTTTTCATTCAAGTCCTGTCTTCCAACAATTGCCATTATATCTATAATATCTTCATCAACTTTAAAATAGATACTATCAGTTCCACAAACACAACGTCTATAATCTTTTTTTATATATTCAGCTGATTCAAAAGAATAAGGTCTTTGGGAAATAATGTCAAAATATTCAAAAAATGATTCAAAATACTTATCCGCTTGAGTCATTCCGAATTTTTCAACTCCGTAATGGTGAATTCGTATTAAATCGTTTTTAGCTTCGTTACTTAATCTGTATTTAGCCATTCAATAAGGCCTTTGATTGAGCTAAAATTTCGTTTTTATTGTCACTCGTAAATCCGCTTTTTTCAGCTTTATCCAGTTTGGCTCTAACCCAATCAATTTGAATTTGCTGTTTTCTGGCTTGTCTAATTAAATCGTTTACTAATTCGCTTTTACTTGAATATTCATTTTTATTCACTTGCGCTTTCAGCCATTCGTCGTTCGGTTTGGTAAATGATATACTTTGTCTTGACATAACTTGATGTTTTGGTGTAAATATACATCAAATACGAATCACTTCCAAATTGTTGCCAACGGTTTAATATATGGTTTGTTGCGTGATTAAGGAACCAAGTTAACAAATAAAAACGTAATAGAAAATTCGGGAGAATTTTCGTAAGCAAGCTAGAACTAGCAATAAATTATATGCATTGTTAGGCAACGTTTTTTAATTCTATACTACTTGTCTTTTCAATTACTTTGGCTTTATAAATTTCTCCAAAATAGATTAAAAATTCCATTTCGCAATATTCCATTTCATTACCAGAATAGTAAAATATTTCTCCAGCAAAATCATTTGATTCAAATTTGATTCCTTCACTTATTGGGTAGCGTTCTGATTTATTAAGTTCCCATATTTTCAAATCTGAATATTTGGAAATCTCGTGCTCACTAAATATATCTATTATAGTATTCAATTAATTCATTAAATATTAATTTGAGTCTAAAAAAATATTTCGATTTTTCCCTATAACAGCTACTGATAGTCCAGATATTACTAATTCCGATGCTTTATTAGGATTGTCTGAAAATCCCGTTAAATGATGCCAAGGGTCGTTTTGTGCTACTGTTATTTTATAAAATTGTTTTTTATCCATTTCTATTATTTTCACTAAAACCTGCCAATCTTGATAGTCATCTTTACTTGTAAATAACAATTCAGCATGAGATGTAAATACCCAAACTGGTTCGTGTTTAATCAATTCCAACGATTTGATTAATTCACACATCATTTCAGGCATTCTTTTCCATTGAGAAGGCCATTCTTTTGGATTGTAAAATTCAAGCAAGGTAGTTTTCTGTTGTCCAGATATTCGTCTTAATTCCATTCAGATTTCGTTTTTCTCAAATGTTGCCTAACGTTGTTGTATAAGAATAGTGCGGTTTTGTGTGCGAGGATTTTCCGAAGGAAAATCAGACGTAACAAAATTGCACTAACCTTTGATTAAGCACTAAACTACGCATTATTTTTATACGTTGTTAGCTGCTGTACTTTAATCTATTCATATCGATTGTAATAATCACTAACAAAACATAATAATGATAACGCTCTTAAACTATTTTTTACAGTACCATAATTATTAGATAAACCGTGCATAACTCCGTGTCGATTCAAATCGCTAAAAAATCAGGATTTTCATCTTTTCGAGTATCAACATTTGAAGGACTTTCTTCTCCCAAAACATTTATAAAATCAGGATTTTTTGTGAGGTCTATATTTTTGTCAAAATTCTTTCTTCTTATAAACATTTTTGATTTTGTAATTCCATCTGCTTGAGATAGAAAAAGAATTGTTGAAGAATAGTACATTTTCATTTTGTGAGATTTAAAAGCTTCTTTTATAATTTCACTTCTTTCTGAATGTTTAGTGATTAAGTTTTCTTCAATATTATCAATTTTTTCATAAAAAAAATCAGTCAAAATTTTATCTGCCTTTTTAACTTTTTTGGAATTTACTAATTCTGTTAATTCAGCTATTTTTTTTAGTTCAAAATCTCCTGGAATATACCAACCGAATTTTAATAAAACTAAAGCACTTTCTTTCATTGAGAAATCAGGAATTTTTAAGTGATTTAATATTATTGATGAAATTCCTCCTTTTGCGTTTAACTCTTTGATTAATCTTTCAGTAGTTGTTAGGACTCTTTTCATTTTGTTGTTTTCCGGTTTTTTTGGGTATTACAGCTAACGGGTTTGTGTATGATTTCGTTGCGTGTTTAAGCAATAAAGTTAGCAAATAAATCACAGATAGAAAGTCCGCGAGGACTTTCGTAAATTGGCTAGAACTAGCAATTAATTTTATACGGTGTTACCCACTGTTATTTATTGAAGGATTGGGTCAAAAACCGGACTTTCAATACAATCAAATATACTTATTTCGCTTGCTTGTTCAGGTTCTCTAACAAAACAGATATAACCATACTCCAAAAATGTACTTTCATTTTCAATTACTATTTTATATTTATAGGATCCAAATTCTAATTCAGAGCCATCTGCTTGATTTAATCCAAGAAAAGCATTTTCAGATGGATTTTGAGGAAATACTGTTTCGTCAATATTGTTATAGCTTTGAGTTTCAAATACTACATTGTCTTCTAAATCATAAATTGTAACTATATTATTTTCATAAAATTCTATATTCTGAATTTCAAAATGGTCGTTATATCCATCTCCATTTGGTGTAAACATTCCGACAGCCTCAATTTCTCCTAACGTTTGGTCTAAATCATCAATATTTGAACTTGCAAATGGGTTTTCTCCACAACAAAGAAAAGTTTCCAATTCAGGTTCGGTTTCAGGTTCATCATTGTTGTCATTGCAACTAAAAGTCAAAAATAATGATGAGATAAGTGTAAATAAAATAATGATTCTTTTTTTCATATGAGTTTTTGTTTAATTGTGGGTAACGTGTTTGTATATGGTTTGTTGCGTGGTTTAAGCAACTAATTTAGTAAATAATTACCGACCAAGAAAGTCCGAGAGGACTTTCGTAAGTAGGCGAGAAGCCAGCAATAAATTTTATACGTCTTAAGTTTGTAATTCATTAAATTAGAAACATAAACAGAAAGTACAAAAGAGAGGAATAAGGTTAATATATACGCAGAGACTATGATCTCGTCAACATTGAAAATCCCCTCTCTTTTTGTTCCTTTTTTCTTATTTGTTTTTAAAAGTATTCACGAACCTCATGCTTCGGTTTCTACACAGATTTCGTACAGTTCTATGAGGCTTTTAGACCTCGATTTTAAGTCGTTGAAACTCGCGTAGCTTGTCCTTTCAAAAAACATTTTCTTATGAATAAAGATATAAAATATTTTGGACTTGACATCAGTCATTTAGTTTTTGATGTAACAGATTCTGATGGTAATTATTACCAATTTAAAAACAGTATTTCGGGCTTTAAAAAGTTTACAAAACTGTTAGATTTTAATAGTCATTGTGTAATGGAAGCTACGGGTTATTATCATTACCAATTAGCTTATTTTTTACAAGAAGAAGGGATTAAAGTTTCGGTAGAAAATCCCTTAGCCGTAAAACGATTTATACAAATGAAGTTGTCTAAAATAAAGACAGATAAAAGTGACTCAAAGTTGATTTGTGAATATGCCAAAGATGTAAAATTAAAGCTTTGGAAAGGCAACTCAAAGCATCAATTAGAATGTCTTCAAATGACCAGACTCCTTGGTGTGTATACAAAACAAAGCACAATGTTAAAAAATAAACTACATGGCGAAGCTGTTTTAGGCAATCCAAGTAAAGTAGTAGTTAGCTCTTTAAAACGCAGTTTAAAACAAGTTCAGAAAGAGCTAAAAATGATAGAAGATAAATTGTTAGTTTTAGTAAAAGAAGTGCATCAAGATGTTTTAACACGCTTAAAAAGTATTCCAGGAATTGGTCCCAAAACATCATTAATGCTAGTGGTTTTAACCGATGGATTTGATCGTTTTACAAGCGGAAGTGAATTGTGTAGTTACGCAGGTTTAACACCAGTGATCCGTCAAAGTGGAAGTAGTGTAAAAGGACGTCCGCGAATTAGTAAAATAGGGAATCAAAAGCTTCGAAATTTATTATTTATGTGCAGTTTTAATGCTTGTAAATATAACCATGCTTGCAAAGCAATATACGATCGATTAGTAGCCAAAGGGAAGAGTAAAAAATTAGCATTAATAGCGGTTTGTAACAAACTATTAAAACAGGCTTTTGCAATAGCAAAATCAGGACTAAGTTATGATAATAATTACAGAAGTACTTTATTAAAAAATTAATGAGTTTTTACTTGTTTTTTACCACAGTACTTTGTTAGGCGTAGTTTTATTCTTTATAGTATTTATTTTTCATTTCTAAATATTTGTTTACACTTTCATCAGTGAAAGCGACTAATTTATTTAAAAATTCTATATAATATTTTTCTTCAATTAACTCTTTAGGCAATAAAGGTTGTTCCCATTCTTCAAGGTGTTCTTTGTAATAATTTTCATTCAATGGTAATGCAGGTAAATTTGCGTTTTGATTTATCATTTTATTTGCCTTAAAACCGAAAGAACTTATAACTGATTCAATTTCTTGAACAACATTCCTTGTAGCCAGAATTTCACTTTTTATGTCACGTTTCAAAGTGTCAATCCAACTAACAAAATATTCATCTAAATCACATTTATTGATATTACGAGTGCTGACATATAATTTATTTTCAAAGTAATTTTCGTACCACGATTTTAAAAATTCCAATTGGAACTCGTCCCAATTAAGTAATACAATATTTGTAGATTCTGCTGTTTGTTTTGCTCCATTTTGATAGCGACTTGTCGTAATAAAGTATCCTTTATTGCAACCACTATCCTCTAAAACACTTCTCAATGCATATATTTTTTCCTGTGGAATATCTGAATTCCATCTTTTGCATTCACAAATTATAGAGTATTTACGACCATTGATGTTTTCTTCTGCATAAACGTCAACTTCAACTGTTCCTCTAACTGTTTGAAGAGTTTTTTCAATTTCAACATTGAAACCACAGTTTTTGAGAACTTCTTCAACTTTATTTTGTAGGTCTTTCCAATCGGTTGTTTTTTCTTTGGTTATCATTTATATTTCAATAAGTTTCTCTTATTCTTTAATTAGGATTAGAGTTCGTTTCCGTAATTACGCCTAACGGTTTTGTATAAGATTAGTTGCGGGTTTGTATGCGAGGAATTTCCGAAGGAAATTCAGACGTAACAAACACACAACGACCTTTGATTAAGCCAAAAACCGCAATTAATTTTATACGTTGTTGGCAAATCGTTATTTTAATTCACGTTCTGTATTTCACAACCATTAATTCTTTGTTCTTTTGTCAGAGTCCAAACGTTAATTGCTTTATGTTCAAGTTTGTTTTCAGAATCAGGTTCCACCAATTCAATTTCCATAATACATTCAGTCGCAATTTTGTAATCAGAATTTTCTATTAAGTATCCATTTACATAAATTTTGTTATTTTTTTCAATTCCGAAAAATTCATTCAGTTCAGATTGTGTTTTAAAAGCAGTTTTTTTCTTTAAACTGACAAAAATAATTCCGTTTTCAGTCAGATTGAAGAATTTATGCTCTTTCCGATTTGGTTTGTGTTTCAGAACACTTATTTCAGCAATCAATTCTTTTGTCGTTCCGATAGCACTTTCATTCGCAATAATATCTTTATCAATAATGAACGTTGGACAATTGCTTTTCGTAAATGGTAATTTCAAATAAGTATCTTGAGAATAGATATTTGTAAAAAATAAAGTAAAAACTATAGTTAAAATTATTCTGTTCATATGCGTTTCGTTAATGTTTGCCAACGTGTTTGTATAAGATTAGTTGCTTTTGGACGAGGCTTATTTTCCGTAGGAAAATCAGCAGTAGTCAAAAAAGCAATTACCTTTTGATTGATCTAAAATAAGCAATTAATTTTATACAGTGTTAGCTTTTAGTGCTTTTAAAATTCGGTATTTTTTTATTACCCAAATTTGATGAAATTCGATAGTATTTAATTAAGATTTCGAGTAATTAATTCCGCAACTTGCTAAATTCCGCTTGAGTTAAAATCCGAGTTTTAATTCAGTTTTCAATTCCACAAACAGATTAAAAAAGTCAAATACTATTCAATTCAGAGTTTGAGTCAGAATTCAGTATATTTTTCAAAATTCAGCAATATCTTTTTTTCGTTTTTTTATCCTTAAAACTCAAAAAAAACCGAAAAATAAACTAGCCTTTTTTCAATTCCACAAACTTGATCACGCATTAAAGCTAACGTGTTTGTGTATGGTTAGTTGCGTGGTTAAGCAACTAAGTTAATAAAGATTTACGAACCCGTGAATATTCCGCAGGAATATTCGCAAGTAGAGAATAAAAAAGCAATTAAATATACACGGTGTTGGCAACAGTGTTTTTTCCATTATGCATCATTTATACAATAATTCAGAAATATTTCAGCGAGTTTCTGGTCAGTCAAATCTTTGTTTTTTCCAATTTTACTTTCTTCTATAAAGTCCGTAAAGTAGTAAAAGTCAATAATATTTTGATATTCGATGTTTTCGTGAATATATGTTAGATTTCCTCCAGTTCTTTCAATTTCAAACAGTTTTATTTCGTTTTCGATTCCTAAAGGTTCTTGCATATAAATTTCTATAACTTCAGATTCTGGGTCAAGAGAATTGTTTTCAAAAAAATCATACTTATTTCCATTATTTCTGAAGTAATTTATTAATTCTGTTATTGTCATTTTATGCTTTCAATTCTGCGGTTCGCTTATCAATTCAAAGTATTTTTATTTACTCCGTTGTCAATTTCAATTTTTTAATTTCAGATTCCGTTCGCTCACATTGTTGCCAACGTGTTTGTGTATGAAAAGATGCGTTTTTGTATGCGAGGATTTTCCGCAGGAAAATCAGACGTAACAAAAACGCAACACATTTTATTTAAGCACTAATTTAGCATTTTTTTATAAACGTTGTTGGCAACTGTATTTTATGCTATTTTATGGGTTATACTTTTCCCTATATTTTTTATTAATTCAGAATGTTTCGGTTCCAATTTTCCGATTTGTCTAATTATTAACGCAATCACAACTCTTAAATCATTTTTTATTACTCTACTTGTGTAATAATAATATTGAGTTTCCTTTCCTACTTTAAAAGATTGATAAATAAAATTTTCTCCAATTTCTAAATCTTTATTTGAGACGTAACCACCTTCGTTAACAAACTTGTCAAATAAAGGTAAGAATTGGTTTTTCAAATCTTCGATTCCAAAATTGTCAGGTGTGGAAATCTCCTTTCCGTAATTGGTTATTGAAAAGTCGATTTTTTTATTTTTCGTGCGTGCTCTAAATCGGTCGCTTTCGTATTTATGCCATTCTTGAGGTATTTTAATTAGATAAACATTATCAATCATCATCGTATTAAAATCCGTGTAATTAAGCTCTTCTTTTTTCGAAAAGTTAAATATTCCCATTTATTTTTCTTGTGTGTTTAGATGTTCGTTAATATTGTTGCCAACGGTTTAGTATAACGAAAGTTGCGGGTTTGAAACCGCAATTTTCAGATGTTTAAAATTAATAAAATTAGAAATGAAAAATACACTATTTACAAAAATTAAGCAATTTTGGTTATACATTGTTGCCACATCGTTTTTTTTAATCATTAAGGAATATTGGTTGGTGGTACTTCTCGGGATAGCCATTGAATCCATAATAATACTGTACCTAAATTCCCTAATATGATTCCAATTATAAAATATATATATTTTCGTTTTAAATCAACCGTTTGTAATTCTATGAATTTTTTCTGCGCTTTACTTTCGTCAATTTGGGCTTGTGTCAATTCAATTTGTAAATCTGCTATTTTTAAAGGCTCTAAAATAAATTTATCAGACTCAATATTTTCTGATTTTATTTCACTTTTCTTAACTTTTAAAATATCGTTTTCAGCTCTTTTCCATCGAGCCTTTGAACCTAAAGCCATTAAATTATCCCAATGGTCTTTTTCAAACTCTTGTTTTTCTCTTATAATATTTCCTTTATCATCTAATGGAACTCCCCAAACAGTATTTCTCTCAATTATTTCATATTCGTTTGTAGTTCCTAATTTCTCAATCCTCGCCCATTCGGTTGGACTTATCGTTAATATTTTATCTGTTCCTTTGACTTTTATTTTCATAACGTATTTTAATCAGAATGTGTGGCAACGTGATTGTGTATGATTTCGTTGCGTGTTTAAGCACTAAAGTTAGCAAATAAATCACAGATAGAAAGTCCGCGAGGACTTTCGTAAGTAAGCTATAACTAGCAATGAATTATACACGGTGTTGTAAACCGTACTTTCTTACTTTTTTGTCCGCTTTCCTATATCCAATTCTTAATCCAATATACTGAAATTTGGCAAAAATCTCATTCGCTAAATTCCTTTCATTTGGTCTGAATAGAGTAGGTCTTAAATCAGTTTTCCATAGTTCCTCAACAATTCGATTTCCCTCTCCATATCTTTTAAACCTCTTATAAAAACCAATAATACCATCTGAAAAATCGTGGACTGCAACACTATCAAAAGCGTAAGATAAATTTCCGATTTCCGAAAGTCGTAAACCTAAATCGACATCTTCTCCACCTGCAATTGCTATTTTCTCGTTGAATCCACCAATTTCATTAAATGCTTTTTTCCAAATCAGCGAATTGGCAGTAATTAAATATTGTGGAACGAAGTCGCCATTTTCATTGTAAGTTTTTAATGGAATTAATATTTCTTGACTCTCGTAATATTTAGAAAGTTTGTTATTATCCAATGATTTTATATTTCCAGCATAAGCAACAGAATTATTATCAGCATTTAGATAGCCTTTCAAAATTGATTTTGTAGGAATACAATCGCTATCGTTAAAAAGCAACCATTTTCCTTTTGCAATTTTCGCTCCTTTATTTCGCGCAGAAGCTGGTCCAATTTTTCGGCACAAAATTAATTCAATCGGTAAGTCTAAATTCAGATATTCAGATTTTAATTCAATCGCTTGACTTGAATTATTATCGACAATTATTATCTCTTTTGGAAAGTCAGTTTTCGAGTGAGTTTCAAAAAATTTGGTTAAATAATTATCAATTCCTTTTTGGTTGTCTTTAACTGGAATTACAATTGAAATTTCGTTTTTTGTAATTCGTTCAGACGATTTTTTTCCGTCTTCTTTTCATCTTTGAAGAAGACTAATCGACTTATTAATGTCATTGGCGGTGTATTTGGGTATGGTTTACAACGTTTATGTATAAGAATAGTTGCGGGTTTGTATGCGAGGATTTTCCGAAGGAAAATCAGATGTAGCAAACACGCAACTACCTTTTTTTAGCACTAAACCGTAATTATTTTTATACGGTGTTATGTGCTGACTTTTATTTAATTCTTTTATAATAACAGCGAATCTCTCCTTCCATTTCGGCGTAAATTATTGTCACTAATTCAGTTTCGGTTAATGATAATATTGTTCCGTGACTTTCGCCCAAGTCATCAGTTCCGAGTTCTTTTTTCCAATATTCGTTGTCAATATCGTAATGTATAATTAAATCATTATTTTCAGAAAATTTCCATTTTCCAGTTTCATTCCAAACGCATTGTTCCGATTTATAATTTCCATTTTGGAAGTACTGAATAGTGTCCTTGCATTTCAATCCGAAATACTCTTTTCCGTCTTTAGTTTTATTTATTATTTTAACCCACTTTCCAACGATTAATTTGTCCCAATCCGCTTTCGGTTTTGCATTTTGTCCGAATGCTTGATTAAAACATAGAATGCTTAAAAAAATAAATCCAAATGTTAGTTTAAAGTTCCTCATTTCAGTTTGCACATAACGGTCTGGTGTATGGCTCGTTGCGTGTAAATTAGCGATTAATTTTCGGTTTAGCCACAAGCCAGATTTTTGAATTTTACTATTTATCTTTTTGTTGGAAATCGTCAAATTTAAAAATTTGGAGACTTTCCAAACACGCCTTAACTTTGGTTTAAGCAACTGAACAGCAATGAGCTATACACGTTGTTGCCAGTAGTATTTATTTCACGTTTTTATTTATTTCAAACAATTTTTTATAAATCGCTTTCAAATTTGTTGTTCCCTGCAAACCATAATCTTGTATTTCCTTGACTTCTCCATTTTCGTAAATTACTTTTAATATTCCAGTTTGGTCGTCAGTCCAATTTACAGAATAAGAATTTTCCAATTTTTTCAGTTGCGCATACTCAATCAATCCAACTAAATTATCATAATCGGTTTGATTCAGTCTAATCGTTTTTAATCCAGAATGATTGGTAAATCGTTTACCATTGTAGTTTAATGTTCCATCAGATGATAATTTCATTTCAAAGATTGGGCAAGTTCCATAACATCCTGTTGTTGAGAAATAAACTTCTTTGATTTTATCAAGTTTAGTTTTAATATTCCGATATTCTACAAGCTCACCAAATTTCACAGTTAAACTGTCAATTTTGTATTTCATATTTTTATTTCTAAACTCGGATTTTTTAATTATTGTATTCGAATATTCTGTGTCATCAAATTCTCGGATTTCTGTTTCGAAAATCAATACTTTTTCATTTCCAATTTCTGCGATTGAGTCTAATTCAGGTTCGATGTCAGAAAAGAACTTTGTGTTTCTGTAATTTAGTTCTTTGTAATTTTTATCTCCATTGTTAAGAACAATAATTAAAGGTACATATGCATTTACAACCAAGTCTGTAAAACCATTATTGTCTAAATCAATTTTCTTTACAAAGTATTCAAAATCTTCTTCGTCTGCCTCAACCTCTTTGTCAAATACTTCTTTGAAAGTGTATTTCTTATTAATATTCTTTTCTAAAAATTTAGAAACTTTCTTATTGGTATTCAGTTCGTCAATAGTTTGTCCAAACATTAAGCTTAAATTTAGTAACAAAATTCCTATGACGATTGTGTTTTTCATATTACTGGCAACTAGTTATATAACAACTAATATAGTTGTTTTTGGGGTTATATTTCCCGTTATGACAACTTTTAGTAACTCATATCAAATAAGTTTCATTTTATTATAGTTGCATTATTAAACGCTAAATTACAATAATGTAATTATATAAAAAATACGTACAACTACGTATTTTTTATATTATAAATAGGTGTTGTCATTAGGCCTACATTGGGTAGATTTAAACAAGTAAAGTCTAAAGCAAACTCAACTGTTGTTGATGAAGTAGGATAGATGTAAATTGGTAAGGTTTTTTGTTGGTAAAATTTCATTCTAAGTATAGTATGCTCTACAGGTAATTGTGTATTGTAGGTATACTCTTGACCTAAATAATGGATTGGTATTTGTAATGTACTTTTAAATTTAGTTAGGTTTTTTTGTTTGTGATATCCTCCTAAATGTGCTTGTTTATTAAATTTAGAACCGTTTGGGTCTAATTGGTTGTCATATATATCTACTGGCCTGTTTTCTTGCCAATGTAGTCCGTCTATTTTTATGTGATCTAATACTAATGTAACCTGTTTAAAACGTTTAAATAACTGTAGTCGTTTTTTGTTTGCTTTTTTTGATTGAAACTTGTTAACTATTTCAATTATAAAAATAATTAGTGCTATTAGTATTGATGCAATTTGCCAAAGGTATTCCATAATTATATTACATATAACTAGATACAGTCATGACAATTAAAGTAAAAACAATAAGCACTATAAATAAAGGCATGATAAATTTTAGCCATTTATCAAAACCAACTTTAACAACAGCTAATGATGCTAATATTAATCCTGTTGGATTAATAAAATAAAATAAGCCCAAGCCATATTGGTAGGCATTTACAACAATTTCTCTACCTACGCCAACACTATCTGCTAAAGGCGACATGATTGGCATGGTTAGCACTGCCATACCAGAACTACTTGGTATAAAAAAGGATAATCCTGCATAAATTGCTGTCATAGCACTAGCAAAAACACCTTTGTTCATTCCAGTGGTTAATGCGCTTGCATAATGTAATAAGGTGTCACTAATTAAACCATCTGCCATAATAACGGTTACACCACGTGCAATACCAATAATTAAGGCCACACCTAGTAAATCTCCAGCACCTTTAACAAAAGTGTCTATAAAGTCGGTTTCTTTAATTTTAGCAATAAAACCTATTAATATGGCTCCAACCAAAAAGGTTGCAGTCATTTCTACAAACCACCACTCAAGTGCTACTACACCGTAAATCATAATAATAAAGCAAAGTGCAAAAATGACTAACGATATACGTAAGCGTGTCGTAAACTGTACTATTTTAGTATTGGATTGTGTAAATAAAGCAACAATTTGCTGTTGCTGGTCGTAGATAATGGATTGCGTAGGGTCTTTTTGTACGCGTTTACCGTATCTAATAATGTAGATTAATGCAATTGTCAAACAGGCAATTAACATAAATACACGTCCCCAAAGTCCAGTTGTCCAGCTTATTCCAGCAGCATCACTAGCAATAATAGTGCTAAATGGATTAATGGTAGAGCACATTGTACCAATTGAGCTTCCTAAAAAGATACATGCTATACCAACCATAGCATCGTATTTGGCTGCTAAAAACACCGGAATTAAAATAGGGAAGAAGGCTATAGTCTCTTCAGCAAAACCAAAAGTAGTTCCTCCTGCAGCGACTAAGGTGGTCACAAGTATAATTAAAATAAATTCGCGTCCTTTTAATGCGTTAGCTAACCAGCTAATACCAGCATCAAAAGCTCCTGTACTGTTAATAATACCTATTAACCCTCCAATAATTAATACTAGAAAAATAATATCTGCAGCTTCAATAATACCTTTGACAGGAGATTTTACAAAGTCGTAAAACCCTTGTGGTCTGGCTTCTAATTCTTGATACGTATTAGGAATATTAATAGGTTTGTAAATGTCTCCATTGGTAAATTTGTCTAACGGAATTTTAATATTTAAAGCCTGTAATGTTTGCTGTGTAGCAGGTAATGTTGTTGTTTTTTCTAATCCAATTTGGGTAAACAAATTAGAATCTTTATTATAACTTAAGGTTTGGTATTTACCAGCAGGAACTAACCAGGTTAATAACGTGACAAGTCCAGCTATTATAAGTAAAATGGTTTGAGCAGAAGGAAATTTGATAGGTTTCATGAATTAAGTTACAATTATAGATAAATATTAAGCTGGTAATTTTAATAGCTATAAAGATAGTATTATTTTGTGCCTAAGTAAAAGCACATCAATCAAAAGTTATGAACGTCAATATACACCACAGCTGGAAGCCTTTTTTACAACCCGAATTTGAGGCCTCTTATTTTAAAACTCTAGAAGCTTATGTGAATAAAGAATATGAGGACAATACATGCTTTCCACCAGAAAATTTAATTTTTAATGCATTTAATACTTGTCCTTTAAACCATTTAAAAGTAGTAATAATTGGTCAAGATCCTTACCACAATTACAACCAAGCAAACGGATTATGTTTTAGTGTTAATGACAATGAAAAACATCCACCATCATTAGTCAATATTTTTAAAGAGTTAGAAACAGACTTACATAAAAAGTATCCGTCAAGCGGAAATTTAGAATCCTGGTCAAAACAAGGGGTCTTTTTATTAAACGCCACCTTAACGGTTAGAGCGCACGAAGCTGGTAGCCATCAAAAACAGGGTTGGGAGACCTTTACAGATGCTGTAATCAAAACTATTAGTGATCAAAAGGACAATGTGGTGTTTTTACTTTGGGGAGGATTTGCTAAGAAAAAGGCAAAATTAATTGATGCTACAAAACACCACATATTAACTTCTGGTCATCCTTCACCTTTAAGTGCCAATCGTGGGTATTGGTTTGGCAACAGACATTTTAGTCAAACAAACCAATTATTATTAAAAAATGGCTACGATAGTATTAATTGGTAATTTATTTAAAACAGAGATGTATAAATAGGCTCTAAAATGTTTTTCAGAGTTTTAATACACTTCTTTCTTTTTTCTGAAGCTTATAATCTTTAAACCTAAATATTCTTAAAATAGAATGTGTTTTATTGTGTTTTATTTATTTTTTTAACACAAAATAATTGATTTGTATATTTTTTTAAGTTAAATTGGTTTACCAGATTGGATAACCAATCTAATAACCAAAATTATTAATTTTTTAAATCAACCAAGATGAAAAAACAAATCAAAGTATTAATTAGTAGAAAAAAGCATTTAAGTAGTGTGTTACTTTTAGCATTACTCATTTTTGTTAGTTGCTCCGAAGAAGCACTCGAGACGAATACTGAGCAAGACAGTAATGCTAAAACCGAACTCGGTAACAGTGCATCAAGGACCACAGTTTCTAGCAATAATAGTGTTACAATTCAGGCAGAAAATTATGACAGCATGAGTGGTATACAGACAGAGACTACTAGCGACTCTGGAGGAGGTCAAAATGTAGGCTGGATAGATTCGGGTGATTATTTAGAATATGAGCTTAATGTACCAGCTTCTGGTAGTTACAAATTTGAATTTAGGGTAGCTTCTAAATCAAATAATTCTAAAATGGACTTCTACCAAGGCAATACAAAATTATCCAATGTTAATAAAGCTAGTACAGGTGGTTGGCAAAATTGGACAACAACCTCTAAAACGGTTAATTTAAGCTCTGGTAACAGTACACTTAAATTATTAGCTACAGGAGGTGGTTGGAATATTAACTGGATAAAAATTACTCCAGTTAATGTTAGTACAAATAGTACAAACTTAGCTTTAAATAAGTCTGCTACGCAATCTTCTACAAGTAATAGTGGTGTTGCTAGCAGAGCTGTTGATGGAAATACTTCTGGAGTTTGGGGTCAAGCTAGTGTGACGCATACTAATAGTACTTATCGTCCTTGGTGGCAAGTACAGTTAGGACAAAACTACAATATTGGAGATATTAAAATCTGGAACAGAACCGATTGTTGTGCAGACAGATTAAGCAATTTTGATGTGTTTGTGTACAATGCAGCAGGTGTACAGGTGTATAAAACAACAATTACGGCAACACCAAATCCTTCTATAACTATAAGTACAGGTGGTGTTTTAGGATCAAGAGTTAGAGTTAAATTAAAAGATACAAATCCATTGTCTTTAGCAGAGGTACAAGTATTTGCTGCTGATGGTAGCGAAACTGGTGGTT
Organism: Olleya sp. NP1-10; assembly: GCF_055804415.1. Taxonomy (NCBI): domain Bacteria; kingdom Pseudomonadati; phylum Bacteroidota; class Flavobacteriia; order Flavobacteriales; family Flavobacteriaceae; genus Olleya; species Olleya sp. NP1-10. The sequence continues at coordinate 2,502,608 of NZ_CM147840.1, forward strand.
CTGGTAATTTAGATCCTAGTAAAGCACCTTCGGAAAATTTTGATTTGTCTACATGGAAAATCACTTTATCTTCTGGAAGTGAAAAGTCTGTTTCGGAATTAAATAATGAATTCGAACTTAGTAATCAATTTTACACAGCATCTGATGGAGGAATGGTATTTAAAAACTATCCTTTAGGAGCAGGTACAACTACTAATTCTACCTATTCTAGAGTGGAACTTAGAGAAATGTTACGTGGTACAAATACTAGTATTTCTACATCTGGTATAAATGGAAATAATTGGGTGTTTAGCTCTTCAAATTCTAGTAACCAAAATAATGCTGGTGGAGTAGATGGTGTTATGGAGGCTACTTTAAAGGTTAACCGTGTGACAACAACCTCTGGAAGTACATCTCAAGTGGGTAGAATTATAATTGGACAAATTCACGCTAGTGGTGATGAACCAATTAGATTATACTACCACAAACAACCTGGACATAGTAAAGGTGCTATATATTTTGCTCACGAACCAAGTGGTGGTGATGAAGTCTTTGAAAATATGATAGGAAACTATGTAGAAGAAACAGGAAGTGGAGCAGGAGACTATACTGGAGCTGGTAGCCCTTCTAATGGTATTGGTCTTAACGAAGAGTTTTCTTATAAAATAGAAGTTGTTGCAAATACATTGTATGTTACTATTTACAATGCAAGCGGTAGCAATATAGCCTCTAAAACCTTTAATATGAGTAATAGTGGTTTTGCTAACGATTGGATGTATTTTAAAGCAGGTTTGTATTCTGGAAATAAATCTGTAAGTAGTAGCTCGGACTATGAGCAAGTCACGTTTTATAAATTAGAAAAATCACATAATTAATATCTGATTGAAATAATTAGAGGCAGAATGTTTAAAACATTCTGCCTCTTTTTTATGCCTTATTGAAATTATAAGAGCTATATTTCTTCAATAAAATCTTTGTAATCCCATTTTTCTGGAATAATGTTTAATGCAAATAACTCATCTTGAACTTTTTTAATGGTTTGTTTTGAGATGTTTTCTTGAGACCATTCAGTTAAGCTTAACCATTCTTGTACATCTTCTAGTTCTTGCTCATAACGATTGGCAATCATACGATCTATACTTGGTATGTCTTTAAATTCTGATGTTGTGTTATTAACAATATTTAAAATGGTTTTGACGTCTTCTTTATTCGTTTTTAAAAAGTCTTCTCTTACAGCAATTACAAAACAAGGCCAAGGTGAAGGACAATTACCAATACGTCTAAATGTCCCGTTATCCACTAAAGGTTTGGTGGTGAATTTTTCCCACATAAAATAGTCAGCTTTCCCTTCTGTTAAGCCTTCAACTGCACCATCAAGGTTTTTTATAACCTCAAAGTCTAAGTCCTTTTTAATATCCCAACCATTATTTTCAGCATTAATATAAGCCATTAAGTGTGATCCAGAACCATATCTACTAATTGCAGCTTTTGTTCCTTTTAATGCTTCAATGCTATTGTATTTAGATTGTTCTGCAACATGAATACCCCAAATTAAAGGTGTTTCAACAAAAACCTGAACAATTTTACATTTATTTCCAGCAATAATATCTTTAACAATACCTTCGGTTAAAATGACAGCCATATCAATGTCCCCATCTCTTAAACCTTTACACATGGCACCTGTACCACCAAAATAGTCTTTCCAACGTAAGTTGATATCTTCTGCTTTATATTCGCCATTTTTTAAACCTAAATACCAAGCTAGGTTAAAATGTTCTGGTACACCACCAATGTTAATTTGCTTCATGTTATTATACTAATTTATCTAACGTATACTGTATTAGGTTTTCTACCACTTTTTTAGGGTCTTTGCTAAATTGTCCTGTAGCACGATTGGCTATAATAGCATTCATAGAGACAGCACGATGCCCTAGTAATCCAGCTAAACCATAAATTCCTGCAGTTTCCATTTCTAGATTTGTAATAGGTTGGTCGTTGTAATTAAAGCTTCCTAACTTATTGTTTAAATCGTCGTCTTGAATAGGTAATCTTAAAATACGTCCTTGTGGTCCGTAAAATCCAACGTTTGTTGCTGTAAATCCTTTAATGGTTTGATTAGATGTTAGTTTGGACATTAAATCTTTATCTGCAGTGACCACATAAGGTTTTGATTTATCCTCAGACCAATTGGTGTGCTTTATTAAGGCATCAGACACGTCTGTTTGTTGTATGTGTTTACTATTGTAAAAATGAAGTAAACTGTCAAAACCGCAAGCTTTTTCGCTAATAACAAAACTGTCTACAGGAATTTCTTTTTGTATAGATCCTGAAGTACCTATTCTGATAATGTCTAGCGATTTATGTGTTTTGTTGATGGTTCTTGTTTTTAAGTCTATGTTTACTAATGCATCTAGCTCGTTAAAAACAATGTCAATATTATCGGTTCCAATTCCTGTTGATATAACAGTCATACGTTTACCTTTATATATACCTGTTTGAGTATGAAACTCTCTTTTATGAGTTGTAAACTCTACTGAGTCAAAGTATTTTGTAACACCTGGTACACGATCTGGATCACCAACAGTTATGATGGTGTCTGCGATGTGTTCTGGTAATAAATTAAGATGATAAACACTACCATCAGGATTTAAAATTAATTCGGAATCTTGTATAGCCATTAAATGGTTTGTATTAATTTATTTTCTTTTTTATTGTATTGGAAGTCTTTTTTATTGACGCCTCCAAAGGAAAAATCTATGTCAATAGATTTAAAAAAGGTCTTTTGGTTTTCAATAGCCAAAAAGCCATCTCTGCTTAGGGTTAGTGTATCTTCAGTTTCAGTATAAAAAATAGCCAATCTATCAATCATGCGTTCTAATTGTAAATCGCTATATCCATAATACCCTTGATAATGTAAACAATAGCCTAATAAGTGGTTTTTAGAGGTTATGTTGTGTTCTTTTATTAATGTTAGAATATTGTATTCTAGTGTGTTTAAACCACTTCTGGTATCAGGAAAACGTCTTAAATGCGCTTTTAAACAGTTGCTTAGATATTTAAAGTTTGATGGTCTAACAATAAGTTCTTTAAAAAGGTTGTGGTCATTTTCGCAATAAATTCGCCAAGCTTTTTGGGCTGTAGCAATATCATCTACGTTTAGTTTAACTTTAGTATCGTAATGCTCTAATAATTGTTGTGGGCTTAGTTGTGCTAAACCTTTTAATTCTTTCTCGCCAGCAACACGACCACTACATACCAAATATAGTGGTAATGCAATGCCTTTTTGTTTAATTAGACTGATAACAGCAATTAAATTAATGTGGCAAAATAAATCATATTCAAACCAAAGCACTATCTCTGTGTATGGACTAACATCGTCAAGTTTAGCAATGTCTTTTTTTGCTAAATCAAGGTCATAGTCTACATCGTAGGTGTGTTCTAAAAACCTTTGTCTTAATTTGAAAAACTCTGGTGTATCAATGTTTTTAACGGTTGGACCTTCGCATAACATTTCTCTCCAGGTCAGAAAATCTCCAGAAATATTTATCTTTTCTAAAAAATCTGTAAGGCTAGAACCATTAGTAATATGCAATATATTAGTGTTCATAATTATCCACCAACACGTTTCACATTAAAGCCTTTGTCTTTTAAGATGGTCATTATTTGGTCACGATAATCACCTTGGATTATAATTTTATCGTCTTTAAAGCTACCTCCAACACTCAACTTTTGTTTCAGTGATTTGGCTAATAGTTTAAAATCTTCGGTAGCACCTGTATAACCTTCGAGAATAGTAATAGGCTTACCTTTACGCTTTTCGTATTTACAAATAATGGGATCGTCTTGTAACCAGATATCGCTTTTAGTATCTTGTTTTTCAACAGTTTCAGGGACGTGTTCTGGAAAAAGGTTTTTAAGTTGATCTTTTAAATCCATGCTATTAAATGTTTAGGAATAAGTAAATAGCCTTAATAATTGCTTTTTAAACAAATTATTAAGGCTTTATACTAAGTAAGTACTACTTTTTTAATCCAAGTTCTCTTAAACGTTCATCTAAAAACGCTCCAGCGGTAATGTCGTCAAACTGTTTAGGATTATTGTCATCAATACAACTATCTAAAACATCCAATTTCATTTCGCTAATTGGATGCATGAAAAATGGTATAGAGTAGCGTGAAGTTCCCCAAAGTTCTCTTGGTGGATTGATCACTCTGTGTATCGTTGATTTTAATTTATTGTTGGTATGTCTAGACAACATATCTCCAACATTAATCATTAATTCGTCTGGTTCTGCAATAGCATCAATCCATTCGCCTTTATGGTTTTGGACTTGTAATCCACGTCCTTGAGCACCCATTAACAATGTAATTAAGTTAATGTCACCATGTGCAGCAGCTCGTACAGCATTATCAGGCTCTTGCGTGATTGGTGGATAATGAATTGGTCTTAAAATAGAATTTCCGTTATGGATATAATTATCAAAATAAGTTTCTTCTAAGTCTAAATGTAAGGCTAAAGCACGTAATACATATTTAGCAGTTTCTTCTAACTTTTGATACGCTTGTTTACCTACTTGGTTAAACTTAGCTAATTCATTAACGGTAACGTTTTGAGGGTATTCTTTGGCACGTGCTTCATCATCTTCAACATATTGACCAAAATGCCAAAACTCTTTTAAATCACCTTCTTTTTTTCCTTTAGCACTTTCTTTTCCAAAAGACACATAACCACGTTGACCACCAATACCAGGGATTTCGTATTTATGCTTAGTTTCTAGTGGTAAAGAGAAAAAATTCTTAATCTCTTCATATAAATTATCAACTAAAGATTCGTCAAGTAAATGCCCTTTTAGGGCTACAAAACCTATTTCTTCATAAGCCTTTCCAATGTGATCCACAAATTGTTGTTTTTTAACAGGATCTCCAGATATAAAATCTTTTAAATTAACGCTAGGTATGCTATTCATGTTTATTAAATTATAATACTAATATATACAAATGTAGCGAAAACATTGGTAAAAAGGTAGTCTTAATTATTTTAATGGTGTACATCTTGTTTATAACAAAAATTCTATATTTGATAAACACTAACTAAAAACAACACCAACCATAAAAACCAAAATGACTTTTGATAAAAAAACTTAGATAAAGCAACGCTTGTACAATTGTATAAACGCATGTTAAAGCCCAGATTAATAGAGGAGAAGATGCTAATATTACTACGACAAGGTAAAATTAGTAAATGGTTTTCTGGAATAGGTCAAGAGGCTATATCTGTAGGTGTTACGTCTGCTATGCTTAAGGATGAATACATTTTACCAATGCATAGAAACTTAGGTGTGTTTACCACCAGAAAAATCCCTTTACATCGTTTATTTTCACAGTGGCAAGGTAAAGCTAACGGATTTACAAAAGGTCGTGATCGTAGTTTTCATTTTGGAACACAAGAGTTTAATATTGTAGGGATGATTAGTCATCTTGGACCACAATTTGGTGTGGCAGATGGTATTGCGTTAGCTTCAAAATTAAAAGATAAAAAACAAGTCACTACTGTATTTACTGGAGAAGGAGGTACAAGTGAAGGCGACATACATGAGGCCTTAAACGTAGCTTCAGTCTGGCAATTACCAGTATTGTTTTGTATTGAAAATAACGGTTATGGATTATCAACGCCAACTAATGAGCAATATAATTGTAAGGATTTAGCAGACAGAGCTTTGGGTTATGGTATGGAAAGCCACATTATTGATGGTAATAATATACTTGAAGTGTATAACACAATGGACCAGTTGGCTAAAAGTGTAAGAGAAAATCCGCGTCCAGTTTTAATCGAATTTAAGACTTTTAGAATGCGTGGTCATGAAGAGGCTAGCGGAACAAAATATGTACCTCAAGCATTAATGGATCAATGGTCTGCAAAAGATCCGATTGATAATTATGAGCAATTTTTAAAAGACGAAGGGCTTTTAACCGCTGGAGAAGTAACCCAATTTAAAGTTGAAATTATTCAAGAAATTAATGATAATTTAGATATCGCTTACGCGGAAAAACCAATCGTTTCAACTGAAGCTAACGAGTTAAATGACGTCTATCGATCGTTTGATTACAAAGAATTTAAAGAACACTCTATAAAGACAGAACAACGTCTAGTTGATGCTATAGCAGAAGGATTAAAGCAATCCATGGAAAAACATGACGACTTAATTATAATGGGTCAGGATGTAGCGGAATATGGTGGTGTTTTTAAAATCACAGATGGATTTGTTAAACGGTTTGGAAAAGACCGAGTGCGTAATACACCAATTTGCGAATCTGCAATAATCGAGACAGCAATGGGATTAAGTGTTGCTGGAATAAAGAGTGTCGTCGAACTTCAGTTTAGTGATTTTGTAACTTCAGGTTTTAATCCTGTGGTTAATTATTTAGCAAAATCTCATTACCGATGGAATCAAAATGCGGATGTTGTTTTAAGAATGCCATGTGGAGCAGGAGTAGCAGCAGGCCCTTTTCATAGCCAAACTAACGAAGCTTGGTTTACTAAAACACCAGGTTTAAAAGTCGTCTATCCTGCATTTCCTTATGATGCAAAAGGCTTGTTAGCAACAGCTATTAACGACCCTAATCCAGTGTTGTTTTTCGAGCATAAAGCCCTATACAGAAGTATAAGACAAGATGTGCCTACAGACTATTATACCATTCCGTTTGGTCAAGCAGCGACTTTAAAAACAGGAGAGGATATTACGATTATAGCTTATGGAGCAGCTGTGCATTGGGCTTTAAATACTTTAGATAAACATCCAAATATTAATGCAGATGTCATAGATTTAAGATCATTACAGCCTTTAGACACTGATACGATATATAAGTCGGTTAAAAAAACAGGTAAAGCTATTATTTTACAAGAAGATTCTTTGTTTGGCGGAATTGCGAGTGATATTTCAGCATTAATAATGGAGCATTGTTTCAAGTATTTAGATGCGCCTGTAAAGCGTGTTGCTAGTTTAGATACGCCAATACCGTTTATTAACCAATTAGAAGATCAGTACTTGTCTAGAGATAAATTTGAAGGTGAATTGTTGAAATTATTACAGTATTAATATTTTTTTAGCATTTAGGTATGATTTTTGGTTTATTTTCGACAAATAACATAAAGTAATAACATGAAATTTTACATTTCTTTTTTTATTCTACTAACAATATCAACGGTAAGCTTTGCTCAAATTGATAGCGAAAATAATGGGTTTGCCATACCTGCTATTGAGAGTGATGATCCTGAAGATGACCCAGAATTAATTATAGATCCTGCTCCTGAAGCCATAGACATTAAACCTGATGAAGATAGCAATAACGAAGTTATAGCGCCAAAAGACGTTAAAACAGTTGCAAAGCCAAGACCTAAATTTTCAGTGTACGAAGAGGATAATAACTTTAGGAATCCAGCCGAATTGTATGCTGGACAATTAAAACGTCAACTTAAATTTAAGGAAGATGACGAAAAGTCTAACAACGGAAGCTTAGTTAATCAGTTTTTAGGAGAATATAAGACTACAGCTAAAGCAGTGAATATTATATACAGAGATCATCAATATCCTGATGGAGATGCAATAAGAGTATATGTTAACGAAGATATTATGGTGTCTAGCGTAACCTTGACGTCAGGGTTTAATGGTTTATTACTACCATTAGATGAGGGAATTAATAAAATAGACTTTCAGGCATTAAACCAAGGAACTTCTGGTCCAAACACAGCAGAATTCCAAGTGTTAGATGAGCTTGGTAATGTTATAGTATCAAATCAATGGAATCTTGCTACAGGTGTTAAAGCCTCAATTGTGGTTGTTAAAGAAAAAGATTCTGGTCTTAAACTTAAATCACAATCAGAAGATAAATCTGAAGCAGATCCTAATCCTAAAAACGACGATTAATTAGGTACAATTCCTAAACTATTAAATAGCTTAGCTTTTGTGGCTAACAATTTGTTTTCTAAAGTAATGGCTTTTACTTGAGCGTCTATCAGCTTATTTTCTCTGCTATTGATTAAAAATACTGAGCTTTCTCCAAAACTAAATTTACGTTCTTCTGCTTGTAGCATCGTGTTGTAATCGTTTACAATATCTGTAATCATTTGGTTTTGGATAGTATAAGATTCAAGCTGTTTAGTTAATGCTTCAATTTTATTTTTAATTTGAAGCTTATTATCCGAATAATCAAACTCAGCATCAGAAATCTTAATTTTACTAATTTTTAAGTCACCACGTTCTTTTCTTAAAAATAAAGGAAAAGAGACATTTATTCTCGCTTTGTAGTTTCCAGCATTAAAAGAATTTGAAACATCTGGAGTTTCGGTTAAAAAATTATATTCAGCATCAATAACAGGTAGTAATTTATTAGCTTTTAATCTTCGGTCAATGTTTAAACCGTCAATTTTACTTTGCAAGGCAAGTAATTTTGGATGGTTATTATTATCGTATTCCAAAGTGTTATCTAAGGCTAATTGATTATCAATTTCTTCATTTAAAATAACTATGGGTTTTATGTTGTCTGTAATTTCAACTGGTGTATTTTTTAGCCAAATAAAATTAGAGGCTTCTAATTTGGACTTTAAAAGATCTACTTTGGCTTGCTCCAATTGTAATGCTCTATTTTTGAATGTTATACCAGCTTCTAAACTATCTATACCAGCTTTGTCACCTGCTAAAACGCTTGATTTTACACCATTAAAACGAATATTAGCATTGTCTAAAAAACGTTTGTAAATTGTAGCTTCTTTATAAGCTTGCAACCAGTTAAAATACGCTACAGAAGCATCATAAAGCACTTGGTTTACCATTAAGTCGCGTTCCGCTTTAGTTTGCTTTTGATAAATTTTCGCTTTTTTAACATCAGCCATACGTTGATTGATTAACAAACCTTGACCTAACGAAAAGCCAATACCTGCACTAAATAAACCATCATCTGGCACTGTATATTCTGGGTTTAGATAGTAACCTGTATTCTCTTCATAATTGGCTTTTAGCTGAATACCATACCAAGTAGGAATTTTGAAAGTGGTTTTTAAACGCTCAAAATATTCGGTGTTTTTATAGTCCTTCTCATTAAAAGTCCCTTCAATTTTGGGATCAAAACTTCCTCTAGCTTTTAAAAGTGTTGCTTCACCTGTGGCTAACTTTAAATTTGCTTGTCTAACTACTGGATGGTTTTGTTTGACATAGCTTAAAAACTCGGTGTAACTAAGGCTGTCTATTTGTTGTGCTGATACTAGTATTGGACACCACAGTAAAATATAATAAAATAGTTTTTTCATATTTATTTTTTATCTGCTTTAGTTGAGGTATTGCTGGCTGGCTGATAGTAATTAGGCGGAAAACCATTTAATTGTCTCCATAACTCATACCAAATTGGTACATCTTCTAATAAGGCCATCGTTTTAGCTCCAGAACCTACACGTACTGCTGTTGGCCACTTGTGTGCTTTTTGTACAGGTGAAAGTAGCACTCTAAATTTTCCGTTTGGACTAATAAATTGCTCGATTGCAACCACTTTTGCTGCGTAAGTACCATAAGATACATTTGGCCAACCACTAAAAATAATAGCAGGCCAACCATCAAACTGGACTCTAAATTCTTCGCCAACATGTACTAGTGGTAAATCTATTGGAGCAATAAAGGTTTCGATAGCAATGTCGTAAGTTGCAGGCATTATTCCTACTAGTTGCTCGCCTTCTTTAAATGTTTCTCCAATTCCTGCTTTTATTGCACGATTGATGTAACCATCTTGTGGTGCTTTGATGTAATACATGTCATTACGCATAGAATAGTTGGTAAAATCGTTTTCCAATTTTGTGACTTGTGCTTCAGCATCAAAACCATTGGATTCTGCTGTAAAACGATCACTCTGTGCTTTTGAAATTTTGTCAGAATACTCAGCACTGATTCTATTTAATTCGACTTTAGCATTAATAATTTGATTCTGAGAGGCTAAGTATTTATTTTCCTGAGAAATCAATTTAGCTTGAGTTTCTTGAAGTTTAAGACGCTTTTCTTCGACTTCAGTCACAGCTTTTAAGCCTTCTGATTGTAATTGCTGAGTACGATTTAATTGTGTTTCTGCAATGTTTAGATTGGTTTTAGCAGCTTCAAAATCTATACTATCACTTTTGGCTTTAAGTTTGGATTGTAGTAATTTATTTTCGGCTTGCTTTAATTTTAGACCACGCTCATTACTTAATGCTGCAATTTGATTGTTTAATGCTTTTACTTTTCCACTGTAGGATTGAACAGACGAAGTTTTTGCTTTAATTTGTTGCCCAGTTCTTTCAACTAAATTTGGGTCGAAATAATCATTTTTGATTTCTGAAATAAACAAAATAGTATCGCCTTTTTTTACAAAATCACCTTCGCGTACAAACCATTTTTCTATACGTCCTGGAATAGGTGATTGGATGGTTTGCGGACGCTGATCTGGGGTTAAAGTTGTAACTAATCCTGAAGCTGTAATATTTTGTGTCCATGGTAAAAATAGCACCACAACACCAATAATACCAGAAATTATTAACAACCGATTAAATTGTTTGTAATGGTTTTTATTAAACGCTTTTTGAACAGAGCTAAACTTACTAATATCCGCTCTATTACTTACACTGTTTTTTGAAATATTCAACATAATTACTTGGTGTTAATTATTTGACCATTATCTAAGGTGATTACTGTTTTTAATTTTGATTTCCACAAGTTATTTTGACTAACAATAACCAATGTCCATGGGTGCTCTGGTGCGCTTAAAAAATCCATCAATTGGTTAGCTTCATTAGTCTCAAATTGATCTAAAGGTTCTTTTAACATTAATAGTTTTGGCTGCTTAATAATACTCCTAGCTAACATTATTTTTTTGGAGACTGTAAAAGATATTCCTTTTCCTTCTGGATAAATCATAGTATTTAAGCCTTCCGGCATTTGCTTAATAGCCTCTCTTAATCCAATGCTTTTTATAACCCAGTCCAATTGTTTGTTGGTAATATCTGTACTTCCAAAAGTGATATTTTCTCTTAAAGTACCTTCAAAAGGAGATTCTTCTGTTAAAATCTGACCAATATTTGCACGATAACTATTAATATTGATGCTAGTTAAATTTTTATCGTTAATATAAATACGACCATTTGTTGGGCAAGTAATTCCTGCTATGATTTTAAGTAAGCTAGATTTTCCTGAGCCACTTTTTCCTTGAATTAAAATACGATCGTTATTTTTTATTTTTAAAGACACGTCTTTTAAAATTGGTTGAGCGCGATCATGTACTAATAGTGATACTTTATCTAATTCGACATTAAAATCAGTATCATCATCATCTAAACACTCGCCATCATAAGGTTCAAGTTCCTTATCTACAACTTTACCCAATTTTTCAATAGAAGTTAGTACATCATAAAATGTTTCTAACCCTAAAATTAGTTTTTCTACAGATGTAATGACTAAAAGAATAATAATTTCAGCAGCTACAAATTGCCCAATATTCATTTGTTGGTTTAATACCAAAGCCCCTCCAATTATTAATAAACCGGCAGTTACAAGGACTTTAAAACCAATTAATTGAATAAACTGTGTAACTAGAATTTTAAAATGTCCTTCTCTTGCTTCAAGATAATCAGTTACTAATTTATCGTTTTTGTTTAAAGCTAAACTAGTTTTACCTGATAACTTAAAGCTAATTACAGAGCGAGCAATTTCTTGTATCCAATGTGCAACCCTATATTTATGATTTGACTCGTCAATACTTGTTTTTAAGCCTTTCTCAGCAGTAAATTTAAAAACAACATAAATAAGTATGATTAATAATGCACCATAAATTATAAAAAACGAATGGTAGAATGAAAGTAAAATTAATCCAAATACAATTTGTAACACAGCTGCAGGAAAATCTATTAAAACTTTAGCAATTCCTTTTTGTACATTAACAGTATCAAAAAATCGATTAGCCAATTCTGGTGGATAATAACCATTTAATTCGCTCATTTTCATTTTAGGAAAACGGTAAGCAAATTCAAAAGAGGCTCGAGTAAATATTTTTTGTTGTATATTTTCTATAATTCTAATTTGCATTAGTTGCAATACACCAACAAAAACTACACCTATTGTCACTAATATCACAAGTACAATCCAAGAGGTGCTTACTTGCGCTGCTGTTAATAAGTTAATTATGGCTTGAATCCCTAGTGGTAGGGATAAATTAACTAATCCTGCAAAAATGGCGTAAAAAAACACCTGTTTTATATCTTTGCGATCTAATTTTAATAAACTTATAAAGCGTTGCCATGCAGTTAGTATTTTTTTACTCATCTGTTGTTATGTTTAAACTTTTAAAAACTAAATCTTTAAAATAATTTGTTGGTGCCTCTTCTGATTTTAAATCTGATATTGATGTAAAATGATCTTTTAAAAAATGTTGATGTAAAGCGCCATCAATTACTGTACTAGCTAGACTAAAGGCGTATTTATAATTAACATCAATTGATAATATCATGTCATGTAAACGTTTTACAAGGCGTTTATAAACCATAAAATAACCATCTTTATTCTCGTTGTCAACCTCCTTAGTTAGGTATGATTTTGAATACTCATTAATAACTATACGTTTTAAAACCACCTCGTTAATATGAGAAAAAGTAGAATCTATCGTTGTTGTTCTGGTTAATATAGTAATGGCTTTGTCAATTTTGTCTATATCGTTTTGAATATTGTTAGTAGAAAACACTAAATGATATTCTAACCAGGTCCAATACCATGACGTTAAGTAGATAAGTAATTTATGTTTACTTTCAAAATAACGATATATACTGCTTTCATTAGAGCCGATTTTTACCCCTAATTTTTTAAATGTAAATGCATCAAAACCTATAGCATCAATTAATAATATACTGTTTTCTACTATACGTTTACCTAGAGCTGACGATTCGGGATCTTTTAAATAGATCTTTTCGTTTATGTTTATTTTTAAATTAGATAAAAATGAATCCATAATAATTACTTTGAATGCAAATATAATAGTAATACTATCACAAATGAAACCAAATTAACTATTCATTAACTTATCTATTGATTTTTAAGGTGTTTTAAGACTTTATGAAAGATGTATCGTTTGGTAATTCAAACAACTCAAGATCAAAATAAGGAACTGCAGCTAAAAAGTGATCAAATAAATCACTCATAACATACTCATAGCTTTCCCAACGTTTGTCTTTACTAAAACAATAGATCTCTAAAGGTATACCTTGTGCAGTAGGTTGTAGTTGTCTAGCCATTAACAACATGTTATCATTTATAGCAGAATGTTGTTGCAGATAGGTTTGTATAAATTTACGAAAAACACCTATGTTTGTTAGATTACGTCCATTAATTAAAACAGATTTGTCAATGGAGTGTGACTGATTAAAATTGTTGATTTTATCTTGCATGGTGTTTAAATAGGTCGATATAATTTCAATATTTTTTAACCTTTCAATATCTTCTTCATTTAAATATTTAATACTGGTTTGCTTAATTAAAATGTGTCGTTTAATACGTCTACCATCAGAATTGGTCATTCCTCTCCAGTTTTTAAACGAGTCAGAAATCAACGCATACGTTGGTATAGTTGTAATTGTATTATCAAAGTTTTGGACTTTTACAGTCGCTAAATTAATTTCAATAACATCACCATCTGCACCAAATTTTTCAAACGTAATCCAATCTCCAATACGTACCATGTCGTTAATAGAGACTTGTATACTTGCTACAAAACCTAAAATGGTATCCTTAAAAATCAATAAAATAATAGCAGTTGCAGCACCAAAACCTGTTAAAAACTTCCATAAAGAATCTCCACCAACAATAACACCCAAAGCCATAACAACTCCAAAAAACCAAGCAAAAATCATAAAAACTTGGATGTAACTATCTATTGGTTTATCTCTAAATCTTGGTAAAGTTTTAAAATAGTTTTTTAAAGTATTTAATAAGCTTCTTGCAATCCATAATCCTAAAATAATACCAGCTATTTGTATGGTTTTTTGAAAAAGTAAATGTAGATTATTAAAATCTTTAAATACAATAGGGATACTTTTTAAAGCAATGTATAACGCAGGTATGTGTGCCACATTTCTTGGGACACGGTTTGAAATTAATAAATCATCAAAATTAGATTTGGTCCTAGAGGCAATTCTTGCAGATATTAAGCGTAAAACCTTTCTAACTAAGACATCTATCAAAAAAATAAACAACGCAACCAAAATAAGTAAAACTGTCATGTTTAAGTATTTTGAGGTAATAGCTGTAAGGCCTAAATCTCTAAAATGGTCGTAAAAAAATGTGCGTATTTAATCATTTGTAAAGTGTAATTATGCTACAAAAGTAAAGGGTTTAAAACGATTACAATAGTAATAAAAACTAAAGATACGTTAAAGTAACTGGTTTGGATTATCTATGGGTGAAATTGCTCCTGGTTGTAAGTTGTCAAGCATGATATTTCCAATTCTAACACGTACTAATCTTAAGGTTGGACAACCAACAGCACTTGTCATTTTGCGTACTTGCCTAAACTTACCTTCTGTTATCGTTACCGAAATCCATGTTGTAGGACCATGTCTTGCATCTCTTATTTTTTGAGATCGTTTTGGTAATATTGGTGTGTTTTCTAATTTAAAAACAGTACAGGGTTTGGTTTGATATTTCTTACCATTAAAACCAATTTCAACACCATCGCATAAGTTTTGTATCGCTTTCGCGGAAATATTGCCATCCACCAAAGCATAGTATTCTTTTTCAATACCAGATTGGTTAACATAATCGCTTAATTTTCCGTCAGTAGTTAGCAACAGCAAACCTTCACTTTTTTCGTCTAAACGTCCAATAGGCATAGTACCTTCAGGAAAATCACCTAACTCTCTTAAAAAACGTTTACGTTGTTCTTTTTTAGCATTGCTAGAAAACTGACTCAACATTTTGTAAGGCTTATAGATTTTAAAGTGTTTGTGGTTTTCCAATGTATGGCTTGTATTATGAATTCTAATTATAGTTTTTTTCAGCTCTCAAAATTATTCCAACAAGAATAAAGTGAACAGATCAAGGTTATTTCGAATAAAAATCGCTAATATTTGTATTGAAAAGCGGTCTAATTCCTGTTTAAAATCTCAAATACTAAAGCTTTAGTTAAGGGTTGTCCATTAGCTTTTTCACGTATTAAATCATAGCTAAATCTAAAGTCGCAACCTGTTTTGTAAGCACTACAACCATAAGCTGTTTTTCCTTTAATAATGGTGCCTTGTTTACATTTAGGGCAAATGTTGTCGTCTGCTTTAGCGGTAGTTTGAGATGCTTTTTTATGCTTTGGTTCTAGTTTTAATTTAAAATCATTATCAAATCTAAGTAAACCTTCAACTGAAGCACCTTCAATTTTAAACCCTTTCAAGTTTACAGTAGAACCTTTATCTAGCAAACGTTTGTACTGGTTTTCTGATATTTTTTTCCACCATAATCAAACGGTAAGACAAAGTCACAAGTCTTACCATAAGCACTACAGCCATAGGCAGATTTTCCTTTTAAAATTTGTCCAGTTTTACATTTTGGACAGGCTTTACCAACAATACCTTTTGTAGTTGCTTTGGTCTTTTTAGTTTTGGCTTTACCTGTTTTATTATTGGTGTAGCTAATTTTGGCTTCCACTTTTTCGGTACGTACTTCATAGACCAATTGATCTACCATTCTTTTCATGTTGTTTATAAACGCTGAAGCAGAATATTCGCCTTTTTCAATATCTTTTAGTTGCTTTTCCCAAAGACCAGTTAACTCAGCAGATTTAAGTAGGTCATTTTTTATAATATCTATCAACTGAATACCTGTAACTGTTGGTAATACCTGTTTTTTATTACGTTTAATGTATTTACGTCTAAAAAGGGTTTCAATAATATTGGCTCTTGTAGATGGTCTACCAATACCATTTTCTTTCATTAAATCACGTAACTCATCATCATCAACTTGTTTTCCTGCGGTTTCCATAGCACGTAGGAGAGAGGCTTCAGTATACTGATTAGGTGGTTTGGTTTGCTTTTCTAGAAAACTAGGTGTGTGTGGTCCTTTTTCGCCTTTAACAAAAGCAGGTAAGGTACCAGCTTCTCGTGTTGGACTGTCTTTAGTTTCAAATACAACTCGCCAACCTTTATCTAAAATTTCTTTTCCTGTAGTTTTAAAATTGACGCTTTCGGCTTTACCTATAACTGTGGTGTTTGAGACCTTACAGTCGTCATAAAAAACAGCTATAAATCGTCTAGTAATAATATCATAGACTTGTTGCTGATTGTACTGTAGGTTACTTTGTACACCAGTCGGGATAATAGCATGGTGATCTGTAACTTTAGCATCATCAAAAACTTTTTTAGACTTCTTGATTTTTTTAGCTAAAACAGGTGCTGTTAAACTAGCATATTGTGTCAGGTTTTTTAAAATACCTGGAACTTTTGGGTAAATATCATTAGGTAAAAATGTAGTATCAACTCTGGGATAAGTCACAACTTTCATTTCATATAACTTCTGTACTATTTTTAAAGTTTCGTCTGCCGAAAATCCAAATTTGGTATTACAATATACCTGTAGTCCTGTTAAGTCAAATAATTTAGGAGCGTATTCATTACCTTTCTTTTTGGTAATAGATACAATTTCAAAATCATGAGCTTTAACAATATTAGCTAGTTTTTCGCCATCTTCCATTTTTAAAAACCGTCCCTCTTCATAACTAAATAAAGTATCACGATACAAGGTTTGTAGTTCCCAATAGGGTTGTGGTTTAAAGTTTTCTATTTCTTTCCAACGGTTGACAACCATGGCTAAGGTTGGTGTTTGCACACGACCAACACTTAAAACTTGTTTGTAACCACCATGTTTTACTGTGTACAAACGCGTCGCATTCATGCCCAAAAGCCAGTCACCAATAGCCCTAGAAAATCCAGCGTAATATAGGTTATCGTATTTTTTACTTGGTTCTAATTTTTCAAAACCTTCTTTTATAGCTTCGGTTGTTAAGGAGCTAATCCATAAACGTTGGACTTCACCTTTATAATTGGCTTGGTCTAAAACCCAACGTTGTATTAATTCTCCTTCTGTTCCTGCATCACCACAATTTATAACAACATCTGCTCTATCAAATAGACTTTTTACTATTTTAAATTGTTTTTGAATCCCAGAATCTTTGGTGACTTTGGTTTCAAACTTATCAGGTAGCATAGGTAAGTTGTTTAAATCCCAACTTTTCCAATACGGTTTATAATCGTTTGGTTCTTTTAAAGTGCAAAGGTGACCAAAAGTGTAAGTTACTGCATAACCATTGCCTTCAAAGAAACCATCACGTTTAGTTTTGGCTCCTAATACTTGGGCTATTTCTCTAGCAACACTGGGTTTTTCGGCAATACAGACTTTCAAAAGCTTATAAAAATTTAGACTTGCAAAGTAAATCAATTACTTAAATTAATAAAAGGGTTTTCTCAGTAGTTATTAACTAGATTCTAAAATAGATAGTGATGCAAAGCTGTAAAAGCTATGTTTTGTTTTTAAACACTTTATTTTTAATGTTTTGTAAGTGTTTTATGACTGAACCACGACTTGAAAAAACATGATTTAAAACAAGTGAAGATAATAAAGCTATAAAGGCTAAAGTCCCTAAAGCACCACCATAACCATTAAAAAAACGACTTTTATTGATGTAAACAAGACTAAATAAAACACCTGCAACTACTAATAAAAGATAATTGTTGCGACCTTTAGGTGATGCCATACCTATAAATGTTGCTCCAATAAAAACTACAGGAATGCTTTTGGTTAAATACACATTTAAAACGTCTGGAAAAACATAAAAAAACAAGCCAACAATTAAAGCTAATAAGGATGAGGCTCTAACAGCACCTTGGTTTAAAGACTCACTAACATAAAATGTAAGTGTGGCACCTATTATACTAGTAATAATAATGATAATACTGTTAATAAACATATAACCAATGTATTAATGTTACAATAATAACGCCTGCAAAAGCTAAAGCACCAAGCTTACCACCAATACCTAAAAACAGATTTTTAGATAGCATATATAATAACCCAGTAATGATACCTGCAGCAATTACAAAACCAATGGAAGGTGTGATTTGTGCACTTGACATACCAACAAAAGCACCACAATATATAACTGTCGGTAATTGTTTTAGATAATTAGATTGACTATTAAGCTGTGGTATAAATGAGGCTAAAACACCAATAATACCAGCAGCTAAGACGCTACCTAAACCAAATATAATATTTAAGACATAACATAAAACAGCTCCAATGGGTACCCAAATTGCTACAGATAAACGCTCATATTCATAGGTTTCATGATGTAAATCTAAATAGCGATAGGCAAAATAAATAGCTAGAATAATAGCTACTATAGCCACTACAATCATAAAATTATGATTTGCATAATGCTCTTTTATAATCATTGCCAAAAAAAGGATTGAATTATTAAAAGCAGGATAACAGTAAAACGTCGGATATTTTTATGTGTGTTCACTTAAAAAAGTTATAGCGTATTAATTTTTGCGTGACACAAAACTAGTATTATTTTGGAAAACACAGGCATTTTTTAAGGTATAACCAAAGGATTATAAAGCTTATGTCGTGTTTTTATATTAATGAATAACCATGTTTTACTAAAAAAAGAATAAAGTCAAACGGTTCTTAACTTTCAATATAATTAATATGATTCTTATATATGCTAATTTACTTTTAAAATTCTAAGGTTCTTTCAGATTCATTTTAAGTCACGTTAGAGTTTTTATAATAAAGTATAATAGTAATAAGCAAAAAAGGTAATCCTAAATACGGATTACCTTTTATTTTTTTAAAATTTAAAGTAGATTTATTTTAACCCATAAACACTCTGGTTTTTTGGGTATTTAACTGTATATCTAAAGGTTTCAATAATTGTTTCTCTAGGTTTTAAATCCATAGTCCATAACAGTTTACCAATGTTTTCTGTGTAATCGGCATTACCTTTGTTATCTAAAGTGACTAATACATCTTTGTTTTGCGATACAGGGATTTGATCCAAAATTTCAATTTTAATTGGTGTCGCTTTTTTGTTTTTAACAACAATCTCATAACCAAACGTTTCTTTTTTATTGCTACCAATAAATTTAGATGACGTGTATTTTTTTATAGGAATACGTTCTACCACAATACTGTTATCGCGTCCCATAGATATAAATAATTCTTTTGCAGTGACTTCCGGATTAATATGAGATTTACCAACAAAAGCGCCTTCAAAAAAGATATTAGCTTGTCCTGCTACTAAATTGTATTGACTCCAATCTGTTATTTTAGCTAGTAAAAAAGCACCTCTATCTAACTTTGGAACAGTGTGATAAATATAGTCTGTTTTTAAATTAAAGGATTGTAAAGCCACTACGTTTTCTTTACCATCACTTGTAATTGAGCGTTTTGTTAAAATATCAAAGTCTACTGTTAATTGGTTTTCTGATATGCTTGATGGATTATTATATCTAGCATCTTGTGTATAGGCCATATTACTTACAGAAACTTCTTCAAATTCAACTTCTTGAAGCCTTTCTAATTCCTGCTGATATATGTTAGCGTATAATGGACCTAAAATAGGTCTATTGTTATTTTGTGACGGATTACCAGTGCTAATCGTTAAGTCTACTTCATTCCAATCTAACCCTGTGTTTTGATATATTGCAGCTTTATACGTTAGCTCTACATCTTCCGTAATACTTTTTGATCTTAGATCGTATATCGGTTTCCAACCTACATTACCAACCACATATTTACAATCAATAACAATGTTTCCAGCTTTTTTTGAATCTATTTGTAATACAATGTTTCCGCTGGGTTTATTAAATTTAGCATTAAGCTCGTTTAATTGCTGGTTAAGCTTTGTAACTTTTTCTTTGATAGGTTTTTCTTTTTTGTCCAATGCTGTTAATTTCTTTTTTATCTCTAAGTATTTAGTTTGATAAATGTCACTTAATTCTATAACCTGTTGTGGTGTAAAACTAGAATTAGCACCTCCTAAATCTTGATTTTTATTAAGTATTTGCTCGATACCCAACAAACTATTACGTTGGTGTGACAATAAAATTAAATCATCATTTAACAATTCTAATTGCTCTTTTAAAGTTTCAATATCTTTATTATTGACATTAGAAACCAGGTAGTTGTTTTCATATTTAGCAGATACCAATATAGTATTAGAGTTGTTAAATTGTACTTGTAAACTAGATGGGTTTATAGATGTAGAAACACCTGTTAATACAATTTCTTGCGATCCAGTTTTTGTTATAAATGTGGCTTCTCTTGTAATTTCAGCATTACTTTTAAAGACTTTTACAGCTTTGATTTTAGAATCAATTGCTGTTTGAGAAAATACAGTAATACTGGTGAAGAGTAGAAGTAGACTAAATAGTTTGTTCATATATATTTTTTTACGAAGTTATAATAATAAGATGAAATGAAAAGCAACAATGAGTAAACCAAACTTATGATTGAGGGAAGTTGTGGTTTTGATTAGTGAGCTACAACAAAACATTTTGTTATATGTCCATTAGGGAATTTTAGCCACAACATAGGTGCGTATTGTTCAGATTGATAGACCTCTAATTTTGGTTTAACTTTAGTGTAACTCTGCCAGTCTACGTTTGTATGAACATCTACTAACCAATCTATTTTTCTAGGAATATAAAACTTACAGGTTTTAAAGGTGTCCAATTGGTTATAATTAAAATAAAAACCATAAACACAAGCGTTATTTAGTGTTTTAAACGTAATATTTTGTCCATATGGGATAAAAAGTTGTGCTTTAAAATAGATCTGTTGTTTTATATTTTCAGAATCAAGTTTTAAGTTATTTAAATAGGGTTTAGTAACAGGTTTGTGTAATAACGGAAGTTGTTTGTTTTTTAGTTTTTCTAATTTTTCAATTAAACTATCACGACGCATAGGACCAATAAGTTGGTCAATCTCTTTTAGACCTAAAGAAGTATCATATAGATAAAATTTAAACTGAATTTCTAAATGATAAACTTGCGTTTTATACTTGTACAAACAGTCTAATTCACCAATAGTTAAGTTGGAATTTTCCTGTATTTGAATATTTTTTGCTAAAATAGTAGTAGACTCAAAACGATCAAGTTCTTCAAAAACAAAGTGTTCTACAAGTAATCCAAGACGGATATTTTTTTTAATCTCTTTATTAAAAACAAAAGCGTTATCAAGCTGTCTTGTAAATACTTGCATAGTATTAATTGAACTGTTAAATAAATGCGGAGTATTGAAAAATCCCGAAAACTGAGCTTGAATTGGTGTACTGTTTTGTGTCATATTATAATTGTAAAAATAGACATTATAATTTTTTTTGCAGATTATTTGTCATAACCCTTTAATTCGTTGTATTTTTGCACATCTCAAAATTTAAAAAACTACTATTAATTAATGTCTGTGAAAACTATAGAATTACAAGAACGCAAAGAAGGAAAAAGTCTTTATAGTTACCAAAAAGGTGCTATTGACAAGATTTTTAAATGTTTTGAAGAAGCTCCAGAAGATTACCATTTATTATACCAACTACCAACAGGAGGTGGTAAAACGGTGATTTTCTCTGAAATTGTAAGACAATATTTAAAAACACACAAAAAGCAAGTGTTAGTAATGACACACCGTATTGAGCTTTGTAAACAAACATCTAGAATGTTATCAGAGTTTGGCGTGTCTAACAAGATTGTAGATAGTAAAGCAGATTTGTCAGATCAGCACGAGTTTAATTGTTTCGTGGCAATGGTAGAGACGCTTAACAACAGATTAAACGATAATAAACTAGACATTTCTGACATTGGTTTGGTTATTATTGATGAGGCGCACTACAACAGTTTTACTAAGCTTTTTAAGTTTTTTGAAAAATCATTTATTCTTGGGGTAACAGCAACGCCTTTAAGTAGTAATATTAACCTTCCAATGAAGGATAATTATAACGAGCTTATTGTTGGTGAAACGATTCAATCCTTAATTGAAAACGAATTTTTAGCACGTGCTGAAGTGTATAGTTACAATGTAGGTTTAACCTCATTAGTAGTTGGTGCTAACGGAGATTATACCGTTAAATCATCTGAAGATTTATACACCAATACGGACATGTTAACTAAGCTTATTCAAGCTTATGAAGAACGTTGTAAAGGTAAAAAGACGCTAATCTTTAACAACGGTATTAACACATCATTACATGTGTATGATACCTTTAGAAGAGCAGGTTATCCTGTTGCACACCTAGATAATAACAATACTAAAAAAGAGCGTAAAGAAATCCTAAGATGGTTTAAAGAAACGCCTGATGCTATTTTAACCTCTGTAAGTATCTTAACAACAGGTTTTGATGAGCCTACAGTAGAGTGTATCATGCTTAACAGAGCAACAAAATCTTTAACACTATACTACCAAATGATTGGTCGTGGATCACGTATCTTAAAAGATAAAAGCGGATTTACTGTAATTGATTTAGGTAACAACTTACACCGTTTTGGGCCTTGGGGAAGTGACCTTGATTGGCATAAAATTTTCCGTTCTCCTAATTATTACTTAGATGGAATTTTAAGTGATGAAGAACTTGAAAATAACTTTAGGTATGAAATGCCTGAAGACTTACGTGAACAGTTTAAAAAGTCTGAACAAGTCTATTTTGATATCAAAAAATGTTATATAGATAGTATTAGAGCTGGAGAAAGCTCTAAAGTTGTTCTAGAACGTTCTATACAACACCATGCACACATTTGTACAGAAAATAGTGAAGATCTTTGGGATGCTTTAGCTTTAGCTAAGTTATTAGGAGACGATATAGATTACCGTATCTCTCGTTATACTAAATGTATCAGTAAAAGTACACACAATTTTGTGGAGTGGCTGAAAGAAGATTATCGTAAAAAATTGAATTCGTATTTAAGAACTAATTTTGACGAGATTTTTGAAGAAATTAATGGTTTTCCTCCAGAAGAATAAAATTATAAAACCAGTACTAGTATCCAGTCGCAGTTTGCAGTTGCTACTTTTGTAATACATTAAAATAACTATTGACTAATTACTAAAATTATGACGTTTAGAGACCTTGGCTTAGATAAAAATTACGTTAAATCGTTAAAAGAAGTGGGTATTAAAACCCCAACTCAAATTCAAGAACAAGCCATACCTACATTGCTTAAAAAGACTACCGATTTTATTGGTTTAGCGCAAACAGGTACTGGTAAAACAGCTGCATTTGGTTTACCGTTACTGCATAAAGTCAATTCTAAAAAAGATGCAGTTCAGGCGTTAATTATTGCACCAACTAGAGAGTTAGTACAGCAAATAAAAAAACAGTTATTTAAATTTACCAAGTATAACAACTCTAAAATATTTTTAGAAGGTGTTTATGGAGGAGAAAAAATAGATATTCAGCTTAAAAACGTAGCCAGAACAACACATATAATTATTGCAACTCCTGGTCGATTAGTCGATTTAATTAACCGTGGAGCAGTTAATCTTTCTGATGTAAAAACCATTGTTTTAGACGAAGCAGACGAGATGCTAAGCATGGGATTTAAAAACGATTTAACAACTATTTTAAGTGGTGTAACTGGTCCAAAAAACACGTGGTTATTTAGTGCAACCATGTCAGACGATTTAAAAGCAATTGTAAAACGTTACATTGCAGATGAAGCGATTAGATTAGAAATTGATAGAACTAGTATTGTTAACCAAAATATCACTCACTTTTTTGTCGAAACCTCATTACATGAAAAATCGTCTACTGTAATGCGATTATTAGAGGATAGAGAAGACCAACGTGGTATAATTTTTACACGTACAAAAGCTGGTGCGCAAGCATTAAAACATCAATTAGAAACCGAAGGGTTTAATGTTGGTGCCTTAGAAGGTGATATGCAACAAAAAGAACGTGATAAAGTAATGCGTGCTTTTAAAAATACTAGTTTACAATTACTAATTTCTACAGATGTATCTGCTAGAGGTATTGATGTTAACGACTTAGCATTTGTCATGCACCACCAACTGCCAGAGCATATAGAGTATTACACTCACAGAAGTGGTCGTACAGCACGTGCTGGTAAAAAAGGAGAATCTATTGCTTTAATTTTAGGAAACGAATACAAAGACCTTAAAAAAATCGAACAAACCTTAGGTATTAAAATGAAACAAATTACTGTATAAGTAGCTTAAACAAGCTATTTACAATATAAAAAAAGCCTAATCTAACGATTAGGCTTTTTTTATTATCTATTGATAAGGGTTTATTAATGGGCTTTCATTTTACCCTTTCTTTTAGCTAATTGACGCTCTAATTGCGTAACAACTTCACTAACACTTTTATGTAATGTTTCTTTGCTTTCTTCAGCAAATAATCTTGGTCCTGGTGCACTTAACCTGATACCTGCAATTTTTCCAGATTTATCATCATGTGTATTCTCTAATTTAAAAAACACATCTGCTCGTACTATAAATTCGTATTTATTAAACAATTTTTGGATTTTATCAGCAGTAAATGTTTCTAAATCTTCACTTGCTTTCACCTTATCATATTCAAAATTGATATCCATATATTTAAATTTTAAGTTATACTTAAAGATACTTAAAATCATTATCAAATTCTTACATTTTATTAAATATTTAATACAAATAATTAATGATTACCTTTAGGGACTATCAATTAAAACTAATATAATGCGAACTATTAAATCTCTTTTCGTTCTAAGTGCTTTAGCGTTAATATCTTGTAAAGATAAGGCTACAACAACCGTAGAACAAACTCCCGATTTTAAAATCGAGTACCAAAAATTTACTTTAGACAATGGATTGGAAGTAATCCTTCATGAAGATCATTCAGACCCAATTGTGGCTGTAGCAACCTTAATGCACGTAGGGTCCAACAGAGAAAAACCTGGTAAAACAGGATTTGCTCACTTTTTTGAACACATGTCTTTTAATGATTCTGAAAACGTACCAGTTGGAGCCAATCGTAAAATGATACCAGAATGGGGTGGAAGTCGTAATGGTGGAACGTCTAACGATTATACGGTTTATTATGAAGTCGTACCTAAAGATGCATTTGAAAAAATCATGTGGATAGATTCTGACCGTTTTGGTTATATGATTAACACAGTGACTGAAGCTGCTCTTGAACGAGAAAAGCAAGTTGTTAAAAACGAAAAACGTCAACGTGTAGATAACGCACCTTATGGGTATACAGACGAAATCATTCGTAAAAACTTATATCCCGAAGGACACCCATATAATTGGACAGTTATCGGAGCGTTGCCAGACTTACAAGCAGCAACCATTGACGATGTTAAAGCGTTTTACAAGCAATACTATGGAGCAAAAAATGCTTCTTTAGTAATTGCTGGAGATATTGATATCGACGATACTAAAAAATTAGTAGAACAGTGGTTTGGAGAAATTCCTAGTGGTCCTGAAGTAGAGGAACAAAATTTTGATCCAGTAGTTTTAGAAGACACTAAAGCATTGTATTTTGAAGACAACTTTGCTAAGCTTCCTGAAGTTCGTATGGTATTTCCAACGGTTAAAAACTATCACCAAGATAGCTATGCTTTAGATATTTTAGGCGAATTGTTAAGCGGAAGTAAAAAGTCGCCTTTATATAATGTTCTTGTTGAAGAGCAAAAATTAGCGCCTCGCGTTGGTACATACCAAAATAGTAGTGAATTAGCAGGAGAGTTTGTATTTAGAGTACGTGCTAATGCTGGTACAGATTTAGACCAAGTAAAAGCAGCAATTGATGCTGGATTAACAAAATTTGAAACTAACGGAGTAAATACAGCGGATTTAAAACGTATTAAAGCCGAACTTGAAACTGGATTATACCAAGGGGTAAGTACGGTTTTAAATAAAGCATTTCAATTAGTACAGGATAACGAGTTTAATGGTGACCCAAGTTTTATCACGCAACGTGCAAAATTAACCAATGCAGTAACTGCAGACGATGTTATGCGTGTGTATAACCAATACATTAAAGGTAAAAACTTTGTAATGACAAGTGTCGTACCTAAAGGTCAATTGGACTTAGCTGTGGCAGATAGCAAACAAGCAACGGTATGGATTGAAGAGGTAAAACAAGATGTTGCTAATGAAGAAGTAAGCCAAGGTGAGGAGGCTGTGTATGAAAAAACACCAAGTAAATTTGATAGAAGCGAACCTGATTTTGGAAAATTACCAGTTTTTAAATCTCCTGCCATTTGGAAAGGGCAATTAGATAATGGGTTAGCTATCTACGGAATAGAAAATAACGAAGTCCCTTTAGTACAATTTGACATTACCATTCCTGGTGGTCAATTATTAGACCCTAAAGGTAAAGAAGGGGTGGCTAATTTATTTAGCGATTTAATGATGCAAGGGACAAAAACAAAAACAGCTGCAGACCTTGAAGAGGCTATTGGTTTATTAGGGGCTAGCATAAATATGTATAGTGCTAGCGAGGATTTTCATATTACAGGATCATGTTTAACTAAAAATCTAGACGAAACCATTAAACTGGTTAAAGAAATCATTTTAGAACCACGTTGGGACACTAAAGAGTTTACTAGATTAAAACAAGCCTTGGAGACCGGATTAAAAGGTAGCGAAGCCAATCCAAATGCGATAGCGTCTAATGTCTACAACCAATTAATTTATGGTAAAGACAACCGTTTCGGAATTAATGGAGCTGGGACCTTAACAAGTACAGCGTCAATCACTATGGACGATTTAAAAGCATATTACAATAACTTATCACCTAAAAATGCAACGTTCCATATTGCAGGAGCAATCAATAAAACGCAAACCGAAACAGCTTTAAGTCCTTTAAAAGCATGGACAGGAGACCAAATAACAATTCCTAATCAAGAGGTTGCTAATACCAATACTGCCGGAAACTTATATTTTGTTGACGTACCTGATGCTAAACAATCAGTTGTGTATATTGGTAAATTAGCTTTGGCTGCAACCGATGATAATGCCAACAACTTAGAGTTTGCTAACGAGATTTTAGGTGGTGGATCAAGTGGTCGCTTATTTCAAACACTTAGGATTGGTAAAGGGTATACCTATGGAGCCTATTCTAGTATAGCGTCACGTCAAGCTGTAAGTCCATTTACTATTAGGACTAGTGTACGTGCTAATGCAACTTTAAAATCCTTAGAAATCATTAAAAACATGGTTAACGATTATAAAGGTAGTTTTACCGATACGGAAGTAGAACTTACTAAAAATAAGATATTAAAAGGAAATACCAGAGCTTATGAAAGTTTAGGTGCTCAACTAAGTATTCTTAGAGCGATTAGTAAATACCAAAAAACAGACGACTTTCTAGATAAAGATCAAAAGGAGCTAATCAATATGCCTTTAGAGGATTATAAATCCATTATCGATCAATATTTAAACGAAACCGAAATGGTATATTTAATAGTCGGAGATAAAAAAACACAGTTTGATCAAGTTAAACAATTAGGGAAACCTGTAATAGAATTAGATATATACGGTAATAAAATCTAACAACCAATACACTTAATTTTCAAAAAGCACAATGACATCATTGTGCTTTTTGCGTTAAAAAACGTTAATATGTTAATCATGTAAGGCACGCTCATAATTATGTAATATAAAAACTACAGGTTGTTATCATCTTTGTAAAGACACAAGTTTAACCTTTTAAAAACATAAATTATGAAACTAATAAGCATTATAATGAGTCTGTTTTTTGCGTCAACAATAGCTGTAAACACAGATCATAACACTATAAATAAAGCAGAAGTAACCAAAAAAGTAGTTTACGATGGATTTGATGGACGTTTATTCTATTTCACAGACCATTCGGACAATATCATCATTATTGAAGAGATTGAGGCTAGTAAAGCTTTAGAAACCTATGATCTAGACGTAAACAAACACGTAGGTGAAGCGTTTAATTTAAAATTAAAACAAACTACGGAAGACAATATATATAGCGAAATTGAAGTCGTATCTATTAACATATTAAAATAAATAAGTCATGAAATATCTAAAAACCATACCATACATTATAATCATAGCCTTAACGTTTAGTTGTAATACTATTCAGGCACAAGCACCTAAAGCAGTACAATCGGCTTTTGAAAATAAATATCCTGGCGAAAATGATCCGGATTGGGAGAAAGATTCAAACGGAAATTATGAAGCACATTTTAAACAAAAAGGCGAAAAATATAGAGCAGATTTCAGTCCTAATGGACAATGGATAGAAACCGAATCTAGTATTAGTAAAGGTGATTTACCTAAAGCTATTAAAGCAGTAATTAAAGATAAATATAAAGAGGAAACCATCACCGAAATCGAATACGTGACTAGCGCATCTAAAGGTACATTTTATGACGTCGAGTTTAAGCGTAAAGGAAAAAACAAAGATGTCGAGTTTAGAGCTAATGGTGACATCATTAAATAAACTGTATTAGCATTTGCATTTAAAAAGCCCAACGTTAAGTTGGGCTTTTTTTATGTATTAATTTTACTATGTTTTACTCTAAAAAACTGGTCATCATACAGTTTATCAAAAGCCAGAACAACATGTTTATCTGTGTAGTTTCTAAGTTCGTTAATACTATTAAAACCTGCTCCTGTATAAATTTTTACTGCAGCTTGATAATACTGTTGTACTGGATAGATATGATTTACTATAGTAACATTTGTATATGTTGTTGTTATTGTTACTTGTGTAAAAACAATAATTTGTATAGCGGTAATATTGTCTTCTCTAGCAATAGCAATAAGTTTTAAAACATCAGCTTCACCACCAGAATGTACAACCATAATATAAGGTTGCTCACTAAATTTAATAGGAGGTAAGTGGTCTTGATTTAATTTAAAAAGGTGTTGTTGTTTACTAGTATTAGTAATCCACTTTTGGTGTGAAGTGTATAATGTTTCTAAAATTAATGTTTTAGAAAATGTAAACCCCTTAACTGGTGTAACTGTATTAATATAGGTGTCCCATTTTAGTAGACGAGCCACATAAATATAATTTAAATCTGGATATATTTTATAAATTGACGTTAATTCAGAATGTATCCCAAATGGAAAAGTATCAACGTAAAAAGTGCTAACGGTAATACTTTTTAAGACTTGTAAAATGCGGTTGGTCCAAACATTTGGAGTATCAGACCAAGATATATTTACGCAATTATATAATTTAAAAAAGGATGTAAAAATAGAGGGAGTTATAATCAAGACGTCGTGACTAGGTAATTGTAAAGTTTGGATTAATTTATCGGTTCGGGTCATATGCCCTAAACCACCTCCTTGTACATAAAATACGTGCATTAATACCCTTTAGATTGTAACTCTTGTATTAAAATTTGTTTTTGGTCTGTTGCAATTTCTGGAATTGAATGTAATAATAAACTAGGCGAATAAGGGGTCGCAATAAAGCTAGGTTGTGATTGATTAGTAGAGGTAATCGATTGTTTTTTAGTTTCTAAATCGTAACCTGTTCTAGCTAATACAGTTTCATTTTTAACAAGTTTAGCTGCATACGTTTCTGTTAATTTAATTTCAAAGGGATTTAAATTCTCTTCGTTATCACTAATTTTCACTTTGGTATCATATAATTTTATTTTCCAAATTAATTCGGAAGCTGCTGTTCTCAATTTAAAACCATCAGATTTATATTTTATCTCATATACAACCTGACCTTCAGAGTCATAAAACTTCTTTTTGTCCGATTTAGTCATTTTAGACGTGTAATTACCATCCAATGAGCTAGTATTACCCTCAATTGAGGTGGAGTTATTTGGAGTTGATTTAGTTGAAGAGTTACAAGATATTAACATTGTAAATAACAAGGTTAATAGAGCTAGATAAGAAGTGTTAGTTTTCATAATATTAGGCTGTTATAGTATTTAATAGGTTTAAATAATTAGCAATTTCTTGTGTTGTTGTAAAATGAGTGTTTATTTTTTCCAATAATGCTTGGTTAGTTAATGCTAGTTGTTGTGGTGTAGCTCTATCAAAACTAGCTAAAGCGGTTAAAAGGGAATGTTCTGATAAAACATCAAACAGATAAGCGGTAGTAGTATCCAAAATATCCGGAATTCCACCTGCTTTAGAGGCCATTATAGGTTTGTTTAATGCGGCTGCTTCAAAAATCACATTAGGCATTCCATCGTAAATAGAAGGAATAGCAATACCGTCACAAATTAAATAATTGGCGATTAATTCGGTATGTGATAAAGGGCTAACTTTAGAGAAGGAAAGCTGTAACCGTTGCAATTCACTTTCAATATGTGGCTCAATTTCGCCTACAATATGTAGATGTACTTTAGTAACCAATTGTGATTTCTTAAGTGTATTTATAAAAAAATCGATTCCTTTTTTTGTTTTAAAAATCCAATTAATCCAATAACTTTAGTTTCTTCCTCTAATTGTAATGAGGTTTTTATTGTTTCCGCTAAAGCGATATCAGACTTTAAAATAGTCCATTGATTAAAATCAATACTATTTGGTGTAAAATACACGTGGTCATTTAACGCCATACTTTGTATGCGCTGTTGCTTTTCTTTAGAGACACAAGCTATGGCAGATGCGTTAGAAATAGAGTAGAGCAGGTCCTGTTTTTTTTGTGAGAATATCGCGTTATCAAAATCATTACCTCTAAAACAAATTAGTATGGGTTGACTCATCCAATTAGCGATAAGGGTAATTCCTTTTAAGCATAAATGACTACCAAATCCAACAAAAACATCGCTTTGACTAGCTAAGGTGTTATTTTTAATATAAGCCCATAATGTGTTTAGCGTATGAGAGCTATCTTGATAAATTGGAATTGCAGTATAAGACCCTTTCTCCTGAGTATCTGTTACAAATGCAGGTGATTTATTGGTAAAATGAAACACATCTACCGTATGGTGGTGTCTTAGGTGTGATACAATCCTGTCACAACTTCTAGACATACCGCCTTTATTTGGTGGATAATTCTCGGTAAACCAGGTAATTCTCATAAAGTTGTATTAACTATAAAAAAAGTATCATCAGTACCAACGCCTAATGGGGCAGCATTATCTTGTTGTCCTGAAGTGGCATTTAAACTCTGCATATCGCCTTCTGTCCATTCACCAGCTGCACCACCACCACCAAATTCACCGCCACCAAAACCTCCAGCAAAACCTTCTGTATTGGAGTCATTATTAGTACTAGAGCTAGAAACAAAACTACCTGTTGTAGTGTCTAAACGTTGACTAGAGGGTCTAATGTCATCAGTTAATAAATAATGTTCCCAATAACAATCTTCACAATAATAAGTGTTAACCCATATATGTAAGTGTGTTTTACAAACCTCTTTTTGACAAATAGAGCATGATGCTTCTTTTAAATTTTGACATTCGACATTTAAAAATACACCAGATTTTTGTTGACAATTCATAGACACGATTTATTGTTTTAATTTAGTAGTGTTAGTTTTAACTATTATAGCATTGGTATTTAAATACGTAAGTATATCTGTATATAAAGACGGGTTATGCTTATCCTTTTTGTTAAAAGTGTTTGATAGTAAAGTAATTTTCATTTTAGCTTTAACTTTAACAATATGAAAACCTGCTTTGGTTACAACAGTTATATTAAAACGGTCAGTTTGCATTAAGCTTGTATCTGCTGTATTAACTTGATAATCTTTAACATTTAGTTTTAATGTTAATAAGTGAAAAAACTTATGCTTATGTTTAATTTTTATTTTCGTTTTACCACTTCTGCTTCGCTTAACTTTTCTGATACGTAAAGCTATTTGATGTAAAGTAATAGTACAAATAGTACCATCTTTAAACGTGAAAATTGCATTATAACGCTCTAACTCGTATGGTTTAAAAGTTGTTTTTTCAATTTTAGGTATACCTATAGCGTTGGGATCTAAAAGAGTTCCATTTTTTTCAATAGAACTCGCATTTAAGCGCATGCTAAATTGATCCTTTAATAAATCACCTTTTACAGAAATTATAAACCTAGCTAAACTATGATACGCTTCTACAGGGACATGAGCCAATTTAATACTATGGGATAAAATAGCCCATACAATAACAGTTATAAATACCGAAAAAAACAATCCAATAATGTAGCTGTCCTCGTTAGCACCTGATAAATATAGACTACCAAGTATAACTACTGGTACTAGTCCTGCTAAGCACCCCACTCTGTTTTTTTGTTCTTTATAAGTTAAAACATAAGATTTCAAAAAGGCCAACCAATAGCGGGTTGGTCGCCTACCACTAATTTTCTTGGTGTCTTTAAACGTTTTACCATCAATTTTTAATTGTGTATTAAACATTGGATAATAGATTTTTATAAATAGTAGTCATTTTTAATTCTTGAGCCTCCCAAAGGTAATTATTTTTTATTTCCAACGATGCTGCCTTACCAATAGCCTCCAAAAGGTTAGGGGACTCTAATAGTTTTCTAATAGTACGACCTAAAATTTCTGGTCTATCGGGTGGCACTAATATACCTGTAGTATTAGCGATAATAATTTCTGTGACAACAGGTATATCACTAGCAACTACTGGTGTTCCATAGGCCATAGATTCAACAATTTTTAAAGGATGACAACCTTGTTTAATATTACGGTCACACGCTACTAACGGAGCAACGGTTACTTCTGCTTGTTGTATATGTGCAGCTAATGTGGGTTTATCTAGCTCGTAAAACCAATCTATTCGATGGGCAATTCCAATGGTATTGGCTAAAGCTTTATAATGTAAAACACGTTTTTCTGGGACAGAGGCGCAGATACGTAAACGTAAATTTAAATCCAACAACTCATTAAAAGCTTTAAATAAAGTTTTAATCCCTTGCCATTTTTGTAGTGCTCCAAAATATAAAATAAAAGGCGAGGGGTTGGGGCAGTCATTTTTAATATGTTTGGGAGTGTAGATAGAAACGCCATTAGGCACCACATTAATTTTTAAATCTGCAGGTGCTACATAGTGTTTTATAAAGCTTTGTGTAACAGTTGAAGGCGTAATTATGGTATCACTATTAATGATACAAAAACGTTCTATAGATTGTATTTTATCTAATACAGTGCTACTTATGTTTGGATAACGATTAGGCAATTCAATATGCTGGAAAGCATTAACTTCAAATACCGTTTTGTAACTTGACTTGTGCTGTAAAATGGGTAATCCTCCCCAAATATCCCTAAAATGAACTAATTTAATAGTATCGCAAAGCGAATGTTGTAAAACCTCTGCTATAGCATCTTGAAACTTTTTTGTACGTTCTAAAAAATTAACCACTTTGTCTTTCCAACGGTAAACATATAATTGACGCTCTTGATCAAATTGAAAACTAGGCATGTCATCTGTCCCCAAACAAATTAACAATCCTGTGTTAAAAGTATGTTGTAAGGCTTTTAAACAATGATTAATATGAGTTGCAGCTCCTTTTTGTGACGGAAATACGTCAAATGCTACATAAATATACTCCGGTTTTGGTGTCATGTAATAATTAAAAGACTAATATAAACTGAATTTTAATGACAGTAAATAATTTGTACATTATTTTTATAAGTAACCCAAAAGCTTATATCTAATGCTAATTGTAATTAGTTTAAACTAGAATGATTTAAGCAAATTAGTATCATGGGACTAATGCTAATGTTTTCTTAAATTTATATTAATTTTTAACGCAATTTTTCAAATCTTTATTTTGTTTAACTATATTTATATAAAATTAAACAAACTTAATATGGAACTTTTATTAAATCAAGCATTAGAATTTGAAAAAGCTAAAATGAATCATATGTCAACAAGTGATAGAGTAGTAGCTTCAAGAGAAGCCAAACGTCTAATTTTAGCCATTAACGAAATTTACAAAAAAAACAAAGACAGTTCATTAATGGACATCATGAAACGTTTGACCGTAAAAAAGAAAAAATTGAAGTACGTTTAAAAGGAAGATTAGTATAAAGTCAATGAGTACTAATACAAAAATCACTATTGTAGGTGCAGGAATAAGCGGACTTATTGCAGCCATAAACCTAGAAAAAGCAGGATTTAGTCCTACAATAATAGAAGCTAGTGATCGAGTTGGAGGTCGTGTAAAAACAGATGTTTTTCAAGGATTTCAACTCGATCATGGCTTTCAAGTACTATTAGAAGCTTATACAAAAGCTAAACAATACTTAGACTTTGACGACTTACAACTTCAAAAAATTAAACCTGGAGCTGTCATTTTTAAAAACGGAAAAACACAAACCATTGGCGATCCTTTAAGGGATTGGTCACTTTTAATACCAACTATATTATCTAATATTGGGTCATTAAAGGATAAGCTAGCAATCCTTAAATTAAATATAGCACTTAAAAACAAATCTATAGATACTATTTTTAAGTCTAAACAGACTACAACTCAACAATACTTAAAGGACAAAGGTTTCTCAAACCGAATTATTAAAGACTTTTTCAAACCTTTTTTAGCGGAATCTTTCTAGAAACACAGTTGCAAACTTCTAGTACAATGTTTCAATTTGTGTACAAAATGTTTGGTCAAGGTTTAGCTTCAATTCCTAAAAACGGAATGCAAGCCATTCCTAATCAATTACAATCTAAATTAAAGGACACTGAGTTTCTATTCAATACCAAAGTCCAATCAGTAAAAGATAACCATATAGTATTAGAAGATCAATCCATAATTGATTCAGACATCACTATAATAGCTACAGAACCTTCAAAAGTATTAGGAATCAAACAAACAATGACCTGGAAATCATGCGATACATTATATTTTGAAGTCGAAAAAGATACAATTAACAAACCAATTATCGGTTTAGTAACTAATAGCAATGCATTAATAAACAATATTTTTTATACGACAAGTATAGAGACAAACTCCAGTAATAACTTAAATGTATTGTCTGTAACCATAGTTAAATCTCATAATTTAAACGAAGATAAATTAATTCAAACTGTTCAGGAAGAACTAAAAACGCATTGTAATATTATGACTAAGCGTTTTATCAAACGATACAAAATCAATAAAGCCTTACCAGATTTAAATCACGTAAGCCATATTAGTAACAGTTCAGAATTTAAATATTCCGATACAATTTATTTAGCAGGAGACACACAACTTAACGGATCTATTAATGCAGCAATGTCTAGCGGTGAATCTGTCGCTAAACACATTATTCAAAAATTACACAATAATTAATATTTAAGTCAATTATGACAAATAGGTTACTTTCTAAAAACTCTATTTTACATAATATAAATTATAATACAAATTCATTCCATTAAAATTAGATAGTTATAATGTAGTATTATGTAAAATATCCCAGAATATATCGTTTCCATAAGAAACCTTTGTACTTGGGTCATTAAACATTAGTATAGTACTTCTGTATAATTTTAATATTCTGTACAATAGTTCAAGTTTTTTTAAATACGCGATTCTCGAGAAACTTCGCGTTTTCAAATTTGTATTATAATTTGCCGTTATGTAAAATTGCCGCTGCCAATCGCTCGATTGCTTTTTAAAAATTTAAATGTTTCAATAACATTTATTTTTAAACACAATTTACCGCCGCTTGCCAACGCCAAAAAAAGCTAGTTTTTAGATACTATTAAAATTTTAGAGTAATTGAATAATTGTGCTCTATATTTTTTTCTACGTGATTCTCGTAAAGTTGCCATAAGAGTATAAAATTTTCCCTTGCTCAAATCCTTGCTTTAAAATTCCCATACACTTGTTCTATTTAGAATTTCTATTAAACTTTTTTAAAATTCTATTTTACATAATATTATTAGAGGCTATTATTTATGAATTTTATCATGACAAGGCTCACATATTGAAACTAACCATTTTATTGGTTCTTTCCCTATATTTCTCTTTGCATATTTTTTATGATGAACTTGTGTCGCACGTGCACCACAATAAACACAACGCCAATTATCCCGTTTGAGAACAACATAACGTTTACGTTTCCATGCATCAGATTTAAGATAAACATTTCGGTAATAGTCTCGACGCCGTTTACGCTTAACATTAAAAACCCAACGTTTAACCAACCAAGCAACTATTCCAATAACTATTATGAGTAATACATTGTAATCCATATATCATAGTTTATCAAGCATATTATTTAAAGCATACTTTTCTAATTCTACTATAGTTGTACTTGATATTTTAATTTCCCAATTAGATAAACTTGGCATTAAGCTAACGTCATTATTTATAAAGAAGTCATTATTGGAATCTTGTAATTCTTTAGATGGAATTACATATACAACTATTGGTTGTTTTTCTATAATTAAAACCAAAGCGATAAACAAGTTATCGTTTAGTTCTCCTAACTCATTCTTTAAAATTTTAAAACTTTGTAGTATGGTATCTAAATCTAGAGGCTGAAAGTATATTTTCTTATTCCCAATTAAAAAATCAACTCCTTCTCTCCCACTTTCATTTTCTGAAACTTCAATTTGAGCGTTTTGAAACTCTAGTTTCATAAATTGCAATGCGTTTTCAGTAGAAGTATTCATAGTTAACAAGATACATTTTTAATGTTTTATTATCTTTTTTTCTTGGATAAAAAAAGAAACAAAAAAATCATGACTGCATAAACTTTTGGAAACAATTACGGCTCGTTACGCTATATTTTTAGGAAACATTGGAACTCATTAAGATTGCTTTGAAATCCCTTGTATAATTAAAACTCTTAAGATACTGAATTACTTAGACCCCTAAAATATGTACGCTCCACTCACCTATTGTTTTACCAAAATTTTATGAGGTCGTGGTTAAAAATCTAAACTTCTCCATTGGTCAGGAAATAAAGGTGTTTTAAACCATATATGAGCCAAATATTTCCAAAAGAATAGAGCTAATATATTCAGAATCAGGATTGAGTTCTAAATTAGCATGTTTAGTGTTGAACTTGTTGAAAACACCGAGCTTAATAAACTCCTCCTCAAAATCAAATTCCCCTTTTTCTAATACTTTGTTTTTTTGATTTAATACTTTATTTAAAACAAGTTTAATTTTATTTTTTAATCCTTTATTAGATTCAATGTATTCTTTAGTTTTAGTTATGTTCATAAACTCTTAACATCTTTTAATTCATTAGATTTAAGTTGATTATCCCAATTGTTTTTTATTTGAATTTGAACCATTTGAATATTTTTATTCCATTTTAATAATGTAATGAAAGAGATACCTTGTCTAACATATTTTCTTAAGTCTATATTTTTATTTTTCTCATCTTTTTCAAGCTCATTTCGCAGTGCTACATTTTCATTTAAATCTGATACAGAAGCATATATGATGTATTGTTCATTGATTTTCTTTAGATCATATAAGGCAATATACTTTTGTTCAATTTCTTTATAAATAAACCAAGGTAAATCAGTTCTTTTAAGTACAAAAATTGAATTTCTTACTAACTCTGAACCATAAGGAAAAGATATAATTTCTATTCCATTATATTCATTTTTAGACAAATTAGGAATCTTAAGGTTTTCTATATAATAATATAAATTTAAACCAAATGAGATTATTACATGAGATTCTTTGTTAACATTTAACTTGTCAATACCAGCAAATAAATCTTCTTGATTTAGGATATACTTTATTTTTGAATTAAATCTAAAAATATTACCTATTGTGTGTCTTATTTCTGATGAAATGCTTTGAGCTAGAAAACTTTCAAAGTTCAAATGAGCTATACCATTATCTGTAAACGTCCCCTTATGTTCTATTTGAAAAGTTCCTTGTAAATTATATGTGTTTAAATCTTTATCATTTATTATTTTTGACAAATTTTTAATTGCGTCTAAATTTTTAAAAGTATTTTTTAAAATATCATTTGTAGAATCATAAAACTGTTCTATTTTGTCTTTATCTGGCTGTGCATTAATTTCATCTTGATCAAAACTATCTTTTAATTTTCTTTCAGCATCACTAAAAAATGACAAATACCTGTCGTCAATTAGTTTAAAATTAAGTACTGTTAATAATTCTTCTTCTAAAATTAAATTTTCTACTATTTTTTTGAAATGATTAATGTTTTTAAGCCATAAACGTTTGGTTGCTACGTCATTCGGAAAATTAGGTATTTCCGTAGGTTTTTGAAATGAATAATTAGTTCGAATGTTAAACTGTCTTATATATAAAACTCCTATATATCTGCAAATCCATGATTTAATTAAATTTAAATCATTTAAACTGTCTAAATCAGGAAAACTGTATTGTTCTGAAATCCAAGGAAAATTCATTTCATTCGGATCCCAAAATTTATAAAATGAGTTAAAAACTTCTGTCATATGCATTGGTAAAAGAACATATTCCGGAGGTGTACTAGTTGTGTAATTGAAAAACTTTTTTAATAATTCAAAATCTCTTTTATATAATATTAATCCACCTAAAGCTTCATGAAATTCCAAAAATCTATTTCTTTCTTTAATTCTTTCATTAACTTCTTCCTCATTCTTAATCACGAGACTATCTTCTACATATTCATAATCTGGATTAATAAGTCGCAAATTGGTATTTATAAATTGATGTGCTGTCCTCCAATGCATAAACCCTAAATCATTTCTGTTATTCTTTACAGCTAATGTTATATTTCGCCACAGCCAAGTATAAGTGTCTTCACTTATTTTAGGTGCTTTAAACTCTCCTAATAACCAAATACCTCCAATAGTTCTACTTTCTAGAAAAACAAGACTATTACTAGTTTGATGTAATATTTTTTGAATAATATTATAAACAACCCAGTAATACCTATCTGGATAAATTACACCTTTATTGTTACTAGCGTCATACTTTTCTCTTTGATCCCTATAAAGCATATAAAAATGTCTGGAAATTTCTAGAGCTATAGTTGAGTTTTGATTTTGAATGGACCACATTAAAATATCCGAAAGTGCATCAAAATTATCAAAATTATTTTGTTCAATTTTTTCTTTATCATTTTCAATTAAATAAGCTGTTAATTTAGATGTTCTATGAAAAATTTTGATTAATTTAATTAATCCGAAAAAACTAATAATTAATAAAATAGTAGAAATGCATAGTATTATTATCGCAGAATTTTCCACTAATGTATTAAGCCATGAATATTTTAAATCAATACTTCTTGGTTGTCGAAAAATATAAACCAATATTAATAGCAAACTAGTATATAAAGTATATAAAAAGAAAAGTCTCTTGTTATCTTTTTCAAACAGGTCTAAAACTTTTTCTGAAGAGTGTTTATCATCTATTGTTATCTGTAAAATAATTGGGTAAGCAATACCTAGTAATGCAGTTATAAACCCGATAGCTATTCCTAATAAATCCATTTACTAAATAGTTAATTTTGTAAGAAATGGATTGATGGTAAACCGTAATTGTAGGAATGTCAATTAATTTATAACCATTCCACACACTTTCCACTTCTCTCCTGTCGTCGTTTTGTAAAAAGAGTGTTCCATTAACATTGTAGAGAATGTTTTTAGAAGAAAAAAATAAGAAAAAGTAGTAGTTTAAACTTCGCTTTTGCCAAAGCAAAGTTACATAACGCAGAACATTATAGTGCAATTATTTAGTAATTTCTGTATAGCCTTTTTTAGGCTATTTAGCATAATATCAGATATAACGTCTTTAGACTTATATCGTCAGATATTATGTTAAAAGAAATTACGGCTTGTGAAATTCAAGGTTTATTTGATAACTATAATTCTAATAAGACTTATATCGATAGATAAATCGATTTTATGAAGATTCACGAATACTTATAGAAAAATATAAATACATGAGTA
Source organism: Olleya sp. NP1-10 (assembly GCF_055804415.1). Classification (NCBI taxonomy): domain Bacteria; kingdom Pseudomonadati; phylum Bacteroidota; class Flavobacteriia; order Flavobacteriales; family Flavobacteriaceae; genus Olleya; species Olleya sp. NP1-10. Next base: position 2,542,445 of record NZ_CM147840.1, read on the forward strand.
ATTATGACAAGCTAATTGTGGCTTCATAGTTGTATTTATAAATTAGCGTTATAGGCTCTTTCAGCGATATTTGATATAATTACAGATTTCAGATAGAAAATTATAAATGCATTAGTAATTATGACAAGCTAATTGTGGCTTCGTTATAATAATTTAAATGTGTAGCTTTAATTCTATTTTACATAATAATTCTGGATTCGTTAAAATAATATGACAAAGGATAATAATTTTTCAAATACACGATTTATAAGGAGGTTTATATTTTTATTACTTTTATATTTATTACAACTAAAAATTAAACTTCATGATTTCTAAATTAGACAACAAAACACTAGCTTTACATTTATTTCGTATTTCTTTCGGTATCAATTTTTTATTTCACGGTATTGTAAGATTACCTAATCTAGAAGGTTTTGTGGTAGGAATGCAAAACACATTTCAGAACACATTATTACCTACTTTTTTAGTAACTCCTTTAGCATATAGTATCCCTTTTATAGAATTAACTATTGGTATTTTATTATTAATAAACAAGTATGCCAAACAGACATTAATTGCTGCTTTTGGCTTAATGAATGTTTTAGTTATTGGTTGTTCTTTTGCTCAAAAATGGGATCTTGTAGGTTTACAAGCTACATATATTGGTTTTTTATTTTTACTACTTTATTTTACAGAAGAAAAAACGGTTAAAACCCAATAAATTACCTAAAGAATCATACAAGAAATAAAAAAGGAAGTAATTTAAAAAATACTTCCTTTTTCATTTATCTTTTTTAATTGTATTAAGAGTCCTAACTATAGTTTAGTGAAAATTTCAGATGCTATTTCATCTTTAACAATAACATTCTTTGGACCTCCTGCGTTTTCACTTCTATTAAATGATAACAAAACATTGCCTGCTTTTTGATAATTATCCCACGCTTTTATAAAACGTGGTTTTTCATCTGTATATTTTCCAAAAAATGCCCATTGTTTTACCAAATAATCTTTTTGATCGATATAAATATGATATTTATTTTGAGGAGTAACACCTACGTTTTCAAATGTCATTTCTAACACGTCTGCCGAATTCCCATTTGGTAGTACTGCTGTTTGTAAATATTTTAAATGAACACCATTATCCTTTAACTTCCAAGGCATCGTCAACCAATAAGAATCATTAATCCACCATTTTTTTCCTGTTTTAAGTATTTTATCTAATTCCACAGAATCTGTAACTAACGCACCAGCTTTTGATGCTTTTCCTTTTCCTGAATTGATGTTCACAACCAGCGTTAATTTTTCGACAGGGTTTTCAATTCTAACATCTCCCGTCCATTTATCCCAAGTAAGCATTCTTTTTCCAAAATTCCATTGTATATAATGAGTGTTATTCCAATTCTCCATCCCTCCCATGGCTTCGAAAGATTGTTGAATTAATTGATCAATGTTTTTTTTATTATCCTTTTGAGCCTGAATTGTTATTGTTCCCAAAAGAATAAGAAGTGTAATTTTAATGTGTTTCATGATTAATATTTAAATGATTTAATTGAAGTTAATATCTAAAGAAAAAATAGATTTAAAGCTCTTCTATAGATACTGTAATTTTATATTAGACTTTATACATACTACTGTAGATTATTTTAACCATCCTCCTCCAAGCGCTCGATACAACTCTATAATAGCTTGTAATTCTTCTTTTTTATCTTCTACCCTATCTAATTGTGCTAATAATAAACTGTTTTTTGTGGTAAGCACATCTGTATAATTAGTAGTAGACGAATACTCTAAAAGAGCCTCGGTAAACTCTACAGATTTTTCAAGAGCATGTATTTGATGTGTTCTAGACGCTTGCTTTTCTTTGGTCTTGCTGTATGAATATAGGGCATTAGAAATTTCGGAACCAGCATTTAACCATGCTGCTTTATAATCGTAAAACGACTGTTTTTGAACGGATTTGTTGATTTTTAGTCTTGCCTTATTTTGTCCGTTGGCGAAAATTGGTTGTGTCAAACCTCCTATTAAATTATAAAAAATAGAATTGTCGAAAAAATTAGACAAACTTAAAGAAGATAAACCTCCGCTTGCTGTAATAGTTAAGGAGGGGTAAAAATAGGTTTTAGCCAGATTTACATCTTCAAAAGCACTTCTAAAAGTCATTTCAGCTTCTTGTATGTCTGGTCTGTTTCTTAATAAAGAAGATGGTACACCTATATTTAAATCATCATAAGCTACTTGTTCTTTTAATGTCGATCTTTCAATAGCACCAGGTAATCTGCCTAATAAAATAGATAATGCATTTTCTTGCTTCAAAATCGATATTTCTATATCTGGTATAGAGGTTTCTATTTCATATCTACTTGCTTCACTTTGTACTACTCCAGCCCCATCAACAACAGCTGATTCTTTAAGAAGTTTCATAGTTTCTTGGTCACCAATTCTATTCTGTAAAGTTTCCTTAGTTATTGCTAGTTGCTCATCTAATGTCAGCAAATTATAATATGCTGTGGCAATATCAGAAATTAACTGCGTTTGTACAGCTCTCGTGGCAGCTTCCGTCTTTAAAAAAGAAGCCAATACAGAGCGTTTATTGCTACGCAGTTTTCCCCATACGTCCAATTCCCAACTACTACTTAGTTGCCCAAGATAAGAAGTGGTATTAAAATTAAAACCGCTTACACCTCCTAAATTTAAGGCGGCTTCCGATGTTTTAGAGCGTGTTACATTAGCACTACCTTCCAAATTGGGTAGAAACTGTAATTTAGCTTCTACCAAACTTGCTTTTGCCTGATTGATATTTTCAATAGCGACTTTCAAATCGAGATTATTTTGTAAGCCTTCCTCAATAAGGTTTTGTAAAATTTCATCCGATATCATTTCTTTCCAGGGTAATGTGGCTATTGAAGTGCTATCTGTTATTAAAGTATCTCTGTAACTTTCAGAGAATTCTGCATCTGGTGTTACATATTTTTTATTCACCACGCCGCAAGAGCTCAAGACTAAGAGCATCATTACAACTGGAATTATATAATTTAAAGATCTATTTTTCATCTTTTATATTTTATTTAGTTAAGGTTGATTCGTCTCCGTCTCCCCAATCGTGATTAGTTACGCTAACTAATTTTTCTTGAAGTGTTTGGAAAATTATAAACAGTACAGGTATTACCATTACTCCTAATATGGTACCTATTAACATACCACCAATGGCACCTGTACCAATAGCTCGGTTTCCTACAGCACCAGCTCCTGTAGAAATCATTAAAGGAAGTAAACCAAAAATAAAGGCAAACGAGGTCATTAATATAGGTCTAAATCTTGCTATGGCAGCATCTATTGCAGATTGCACAATGCTTTCTCCTTCTCGTCTTCTTTGTATTGCAAACTCCACTATTAAAATGGCATTTTTAGCCAGTAACCCTATCAACATCACTAAGGTGATTTGTATATAGATGTTATTACTAATATCAAATAAATTTGCAAAAATAAGTACTCCTGATAATCCTGCTGGTACAGATAGTAATACAGAAATAGGAAGTATAAAACTCTCGTACTGCGCACACAATAAGAAGTATACAAAGATGAAGCACAGCATAAAAATATAAACCGTTTGACTTCCTGCAGAAATCTCTTCTCTAGTAATACCAGAGTATTCATATCCATAACCCGTTGGCAATACCTCTGCTGCAACTTCTTCTATCGCTACAATAGCATCACCAGAACTATAACCAGCATTAGGTGCACCACTGATTTTTGCTGCTGTAAATAAATTAAAACGAGCTAAACTTTGAGGTCCGTACACTCTTTTTAGGGTTATAAACTCTGTAATTGGCGCCATAACGCCATTACTTTTTTTAACTTTTATAGCATTTAAACTTTCAAGATTCGCTCTAAAATTGGGTTCTCCTTGATAAATCACACGGTATTGCTTTCCAAATTTATTAAAGTTAGAAGCATATACTCCACTTAAATACCCTTGCATGACACCTAAAACTCCGTCTACATCTAAACCTGCCAATTTAGTTTTAGCGACATCTACTACTACTTCGTATTGCGGAAACGTAGGGTCAAACGTTGTGCTAGCATACTGTATTTCTGGGCGTTTACTTAAGGCTTCAATAAAATCTTGACTAACATCATAAAGTGCATCTACAGTACCACCACTCTGGTCCTGTAACTGTACTTCAAATCCGTTGCTTAAACCAAAACCTGTAACTGTAGGTGGTGCAAAAAATATCATCCTAGCATCTTTTATATTAGCTGTTCTTGCAAATAACTGATTGATAATGTCTTGTACACTTTGGCCTTCTCCGGTTCGCTCATCCCAAGATTTCAGTTTTAATATAAACATCCCGTAATTAGAGCCAGTACCACTGATAAAACCACGACCAGTAGAACGTAAATATCCGTTTACTTCTGGTATATCTTCAATAATCTTTTGTAATTCATCTAAGACTTCGTCTGTTCGTTCTAAAGAGGATGCTGCAGGTAAACTCACATCGGCAAAAACAGTACCTTGGTCTTCATCGGGTACAAAGCCTGTGGGTGTGGTATTCATTAAGTATACAAACACCCCAATAAAAACAACAATAACACCTATAGCAATAACCTTTTTACGAATTAAGAAGTTTAAGACATTTTTATATTTTGAAGTTGTCTTTTCAAAGCCAACGTTAAACGCCATATAAAAACGTTGCAAGTAACTTTTTGATTGATGCGCTTCATGTGGTTTTAACAGTAAGGCACATAAAGCAGGACTCAAGGTTAAGGCATTTACAGCCGATAATATAATAGCAATGGCAAGGGTAATACCAAACTGTTGATAGAATACTCCGGAAGAACCACTTATAAAGGTTACCGGAATAAACACCGCAGACATCACCAAAGTAATAGAAATAATAGCTCCCGAAATCTCGCTCATGGCATCTATACTAGCCTTTCTTGCGGATTTATAACCAGAATCCAATTTAGCGTGCACAGCTTCTACAACTACAATAGCATCATCTACAACAATACCAATGGCAAGCATTAACGCAAATAGCGTTAGTAGGTTAATAGTGAATCCAAATACATTTAAGAAAAAGAAGGTTCCTACAATAGCTACAGGAACTGATATAGCTGGGATTAAGGTAGAACGCCAATCTTGTAAAAAGATAAAAACGACTAAAAACACTAGTAAAAAAGCTTCTATTAAAGTACTAATCACTTTAGAAATAGAAGCGTCTAAAAAGTCATTAGCATTGACCATTTCTGTATACTTTATACCTTCAGGAAAGTTTTTAGAAGCCTCCTCTAAGGTAGCTATAGATAGCGCAACAACCTCTTGCGCATTAGATCCTGCAGATTGCGCTATCGCCACACCTGTTCCAGGCTTACCATTAATGGTTGTTATTGAGCTGTATGATTGTGACCCTAATTCTACTCTTGCAACGTCTTTTAATCGTAAGATTCGTCCATCATCAGTAGTTTTAATAATGATGTCTTCAAAATCTGTAGCATTTTGTAATTTACCTTTGTATTTTAAGGTATATTGATAGGCTTGATTTCCTTGTAAACCTAATTCACCTGGTGCGGCTTCCAAATTTTGGTCATTAAGTGCAGTGGTAATATCAGCAGGAATTAAACCATAATTGGCCATTATATTAGCCTTAAGCCAAATTCGCATACTATAATCTCTAGAACTAAATGCTTGAGCACTACCAACTCCGTCTATCCTTTTTAATACAGGTATTAAATTAATTTCGGCATAATTCTGAATAAATTCCTCGTCATAATTATCATTTTCACTATACAATCCAAAAATAAAGACATTACTACTTTGTTGTTTTTTAGTAGTTACTCCAGATTGTACCACTTCAGAAGGTAATAAGTTGGAAGCTGTAGACACGCTGTTTTGCACGTTAACCGCAGCAATATCTGGGTCGGTACCCAATTCAAAATAGACAGAGATACTAGCAGAACCACTCGTTGCTGTAGAGGTCATATAACTCATCCCTTCTACCCCATTAATGGCCTCTTCTAAAGGAACAATAACACTATTTAAAACGGCTTCTGCATTGGCTCCGTCATAAGAAGCAGAAACTTGTACCGTTGGAGGTGCAATATCTGGATATTGAGATATGGGTAATGTGGTGATTCCAATAACTCCTAAAATCAATATGATGATAGAAATTACCGCCGAAAGCACCGGACGTTTGATAAATTTATTAAACATAATTTCTATTTTTTTATTTGGTAGTTGTTACTTTTTCAGTGATTTGTTGTAAGGCGCTTAGATCACTCTCTTTTACTTGAACCGGTTTTATGTCTTTACCACTAGATAAACCAGAAATGCCTTCAAGAACTACTTGGTCGCCAGTTTTTAGTCCTTTGGTAACTATATAAGCTTGACCAGAATTTGTAGCTGTTACTGTAATCTTAGTAGATTGTACTTGTGATTGTTCGTTTACTAAATAGACATAAACACCACCTTGAATTTCGAAAGTCGCAGATTGAGGGATTAGAAAAGCGCCTTCAATAGTTCTTGGCAATTGTATGGTAGCACTATTTCCTGTTCTCAATAAATTATCTGGATTGTCAAAAATAGCACGCACATTAAACGAACCGGTTTCTTCATCCACTTGACCACTAATCGTTTGTATTTTTCCTTTTTGGTCAAAAGCAGTATAATCCGGTAACAAAAGAGACACTTCATCCATATTTTTCAACAAACCTGCTTTTGCAAATTCTAAATACGTTTTTTCATTAATTGAAAAATAAGCATATACTTGTTTAATATTAGACACTGTTGTTAAGGGTTTAGTTATGCTACTACTTACTAAACTTCCTAATTTATAAGGCAACGACCCTATATAACCAGACACTGGGGCTATGATTTTTGTATAATTATTATTGGTTTGCGCATTTACGTAATTAGCCTGTGCTTGCTCTAAAGTGGCTTGAGATGCGGTGAGGGCATTTTCGGCAGACGTTAGTTCAAACTTGCTAATAATTTCTCGTTCTACTAAGGGTTTTGCTTTCTCTACATCTACCTGTGCAGAACTGACATTAGCCTTAGCACTACTAATAGCTGCTTTAGTACTTAAAAGTTCTTGTTGGTATTGTGGTGCATTTAAAGAAAAAAGAATTTGACCTTTTGTTACATATTCGCCCTCATCAACATATACTTTTTCTATAAACCCTTCTATTTTAGGATAAATTTCTATGTTTTCGGTACCCTCAATAGTCACAGGAAACTCTCTGTATAATCCAATGTCTTTTGGTGATACGGTTAGTACCTCATAATCTGCAATGACATTACCACGTTCCTGCTTTTTTTCACTATTACAGGATGTTAAAAACAAAGCCATAATAAACCCGATAGTGCTAATCCTTAAATTATTGTTTTGATGTTTCATATGATTTTTAGTTGATGTTTATTTGTTAGTGTAAAATTATCTAATGTTATATAGTCCCAATACAAATAGACTAATCCGGAATACACATCTAGATATAGTATAATGTTATAGACGGTTTTTTTGTTTCTTATGTGTTTACTGCATATTTTTTTACGATTAGTAAGGACACTATTGCAGCAATAACATCGCTAACAGGAAAGGCGATCCAAATACCTGTTAAACCATAATAATGATTAAGTAGGTATGCAATTGGTATAAATAAAATAATGGGTCTTAGCAACGCTAAAAACGTAGATATTTTATTCTTTTGAAGTGCCTGAAAATGTCTAGTAATTATAATTTGTACAGCATAAAACGGTATAGATACTGCAAAAATTCGTAATGCTATTTTTGTGATATCAATGACATTTTGATTACCATTACTATTTATAAAAACACGGGTTATTTGTGTCGGAAAAAGTTCTAGCACTATAAGTCCAATAATAGTAATTACACTTACTATTTTTATAGCCTTCTCTAGTGTTTCACGAGTCCTATCAAATCGTTTTGCTCCAAAATTAAAACTTATAATGGGTTGCATGCCATCACCTGTACCTAAAGCAATCATCATAAAAAAGACGTTTACTCCAAACAATATTCCCATGGCGGCAACACCATCTGTTCCTCCAGAATTTAATAACAGGTGATTAGCAAATACATTTTGAAAACTAATGGCTAAATCCATTAAAAATGGTGCTAATCCAACCATTAATATGGTGAAAATAATTGGTTTTTGTAGTCTTATATGTTTCCAGTTTAATTTTACAAAACTTTTTCCGCTCATATAATAGTGCATTAAAAGGATAGCATTTGTAGCTTGTGCTATTATGGTCGCTAAAGCAGCACCTCGAATGCCTAGATTACATATTTTCATAAAAACATAATCCAAACATAGGTTTATAATACAAGAAAGTACAATAAGTTTTGCCGGTAATTTTGGATTTCCTTCTGCTCTGCATGTAAATTCTAAAGCAAGAAAAAAACTAAGCGGAAAACCTAAAATAATAACAAATAAGTACTCCGTAGATAAATCTAATAAGGCTCCTGTAGCGCCAAATAATTCTAGTAAAGGTTTGTAATATAGTAGACCAAGCGATGTAAATAGCAATGTAATTAGAAAAATACCTAATATGGCGTTTCCTAATACAAGACTAGCTTTTTCTGGTTGAGATGCGCCTAAATATTTAGCAATTAAAATACCTGCACCACTACCAAATAATAACACAAATGCAAATTGTAAAAGATTAATAGGAAAGACCATAGTGACCGCAGATAATCCTTCTACCCCAACATATTGTCCTACAAAAATTCGATCCACAAAATTGTATAGCGCATTAATTAGCATCCCTAAAACTGCAGGACCAACAAAAATTAATAATAGTTTTAAAATACTATCTTCAGTGAGCGAATAGGTTGCTTTTTCAGATTGGCCGATATCTGAAACAGTTGTTCCTTTTATGAAATGCTTTATTTGCTGAATTTTTATTTTTAATATATTCATTCCAATCACTATAAGTTCTATAATGCAAAGATAGAGTAGCTAAAAACCTTAATAAGTATTATAATTTGTGTTAAATACATTATAATTTAAGTTTTTAGAGTGTTTTAGTATTAATTTTGAAGAAATTGTTAGTCTCATGAAAGTATACAACGACATCAATGCTTATTTTTTAAACTATACACAACCAGCAAATGATTATGCTAATAGTTTTTTTGTAAGAAAAATAGCGAAAGAGATGGATCATGTGGAACCTGATGATGAGTTTTGGGAACCACATAAGCGTGATTTTTTTGAGATTGCTATTCTTCAAACAAGTAATACCAATATCCAAATTGGTAATCAAACCATGAATCAGTTAAAAAATAGCTTAGCCATAGTTTCTCCATTTCAAGTCATTAATTATAGTGTAGTACCACCAAATGACGACTATGGTTATATTATTTATTTTAATGCTTCTATTTTTAATAATTTAAATCAATCTTATGGTCTCCAAAATGAATTTCCTTTTTTTAAAATTCATACCATGCCACTTTATCAACTTTTAGAAAATGATTTTAATAATATACTAAGTATCGCTCAAGAATTATATAAAGAATCAAGAAGTAAAGAGATACATAATTTTGAAATAGTTCGGTCTCTATTACTTATTTTACTATATAAAGTAAAACGTTCTACACAAAATAATAAAGGTATAGTTACCACTAATAGGTTTGATACTATTATGTCTAAATTTGAACAATGTATTCTTTCTAATAACAATCATTTTTTATCTGTAAACAAATATGCTTCACAAATGAATATTAGTCCAATTTACCTAACCGAGTGTGTAAAAAAAGCAACAGGTAAAAGTGCTCAGAAAATTATTATTGATTATAAAATGTTATATGCAAAAACACTTCTACATCAAATGGATAAATCTATAGCGGAAATAGCTTTTGCATTAAATTTTAATGAAGTAGCTAATTTTAATCAGTTTTTTAAGCGTAATATGGGGCAAACAGCCTCTCAATTTCGAAAAAAAGACTAGTTAAACCACATCAACACTGTTGTGTTTAGTTTACTTTTAGTTGAGAAAAAACAATCATTAGCGGCTCGTAAATTTGCTACAAGAATATGTTTTTTTAAGAGACTAACTTGTTTTTCAGATTCGCAAATACATCTGCAATTAAAAGCAATTCACCTTTTAAATTATGTAAAGTAAAACTTGTTGTATTATAGAATTTAAGGTTTTGATTATATCTGATATCTTACAAGCATTAAATTAACTTCAGCCCTCTCTCCTATTGATATTATTCAAAATATTATAAGATATTAATTAAACAATTGTATTGTCTTTCCAAATACTTTATAGAAGCATATAGTTTAGGTAGATAACGTAATGCCTTTAGGCATAGTCTTTTATTTTGAAAGGAACTTTTATATATTTCGACAAACAAAAAATCTAATCAAGTATTAACAACATAAAACCTACTAAAGCTTTAATATATAAAGAGCCTTCTCGCTTTTTGAAGACAATCATTACTCTCTATTAATTAAAGCCAATATACTTCAATAATATGAATTTTATAAAACACTTATTCGGAAAAAATAACGAAAAAGAAACAACTGAATTATCTCAAGGGTATTGCCCAAATTGTTGGGGAGATCAAGAGTATGATAACCTGATTAGAGAAAAATATGAAGATGCACAAATTACGGTTAACAATCACAACGCTAATTACGCATTTGTACAAGATTTTATAGTAACATACATGAATGGGATCAAACTAAAAAGTACCGTAAATGGTTTAGAATGTCCAACCTGTAGACCTAAAAACTAGCCTAAAAGCTAGCCTAAAAGCTAATTATAACAGTCTTGTTATCCTAATTATAGGATTATTTGTACCAGAAGGATTAGTTATTGCTTTTTAGCAGTTTAGTACATCTATAAATGTATCATTAAAAAATAACAATATAAATTAACATGAAAACTTTCAAGCCAACCAAAATAAGTATACTAGGTGTACTATTGCTAGTCAGTTACTTTGCTCTAGGACAAGAATTAAAAACCTCTGTCTTTGTAACCGCAAATACAGGCACTACAGATAACAATTCTGTGTTATCTCAAATTAAAGAGGAAGCTAAAACACTAGACAATTCAAAATTGCTAATACTCGGTAATGTTGTATCAAAATCAGGCTACTCAAAAGATGCAAAAACTCAAATAAGTTCTCAATTAGAGATCTTAAAATCATTTAATGGTAAAGTAATTTTTACACCAGGACACCACGAATGGGCTAATAATGGGCATAGAGATGTAAGAGCTATAGAAACGTTTATTCAAAAAAATAGTAAAGCTAAATTTTATCCGGATGAAGGTTGTCCTATCAAAAAAACGGAGCTTACCAATAATGTAGTTTTAATTACTGTTGATTCGCAATGGTATCTCGAAGATTGGAATAATCATACATACCTTAACCAAGATTGTAATATTAAAAATAGAACACAGTTTTTCTTAGAATTTGAGAGTATGCTCAAAAAATCTCAAGGTAAAACCATAATAGTTGCTATGCACCATCCCATTTTTTCCAATACTAAGGAAGGAATAATAGCCAGAACTGGTGGTGTGTCAATACACGATTTTCAAAATAAACAAAACACAAAATTCAGAAATCGTTTAATTACGTTAGCTAGGCAAACTAAAAATATATGCTTTGTTTCTGGGTATGACAAAAATTTACAATACATTAATAAATACGGTGTACCACAAATTATAAGTGGTGCTGCAGGTAAAACAAAAAAGGCGTCTTCAAAACATGAAAATGATTTTTCTTCAAATCAAAATGGATACGCACGTATAGATATTTTTAAAGATGGAGCTGTTAGTGTTACTTTTAAAGGTATAACAACACCGTATACAGCAAAAGTTATTGTTCCTATTAAAAAAGAAATAATGACTAAGTTTAAAGACAGAAACAGTTTTGGTGATACTTATACTGCTTCTGTATATTCCTCAGACGAAACATTTAAAAGTAAGACTTACAAGGGACTTTGGGGGAAACATTACCGCGAATTCTATAGTACAAAAGTCAATGCTAAAGTCGCTTTTATAGATACTTTAAAAGGAGGCTTAACCCCAATGAGACGTGGTGGTGGTCACCAATCCAAATCATTGCGGTTAGAAGATAAAGACGGTAAACAATACGTCATGAGGGCATTACGTAAAAGTGCTATTAAGTTTTTACAATCTACAGCCTTTCAAGATAAATACGTAGAAGAGGATTTAGAAGGAAGCTTAGCAGATAGTTTCTTGTCAGATTTTTATACTACTGCACATCCATATACTCCTACAACAATTGGTCCTCTTGCCGATGCTGTTAATATTTTTCATACTAATCCAGAGCTGTATTACATTCCTAAACAAGAAAGTTTAGGTGAGTTTAACGACCAGTATGGTGATGAGCTTTATATTATAGAAGAGCGTGTAGAATCTGGACATAATGATTTAGAAAGCTTTGGTCAACCTAAAAAGATTTTAAGTACTAGTGATGTGCTAAAAGAAATCAATAAATCAGGAAAATCTATAGTAGATGAATCGTCATACATTAGAGCACGACTTTTTGATATGCTTATTGGCGATTGGGACAGACACGAAGACCAATGGCGTTGGGCTCTTTTTGAAAACGAAGATGGTTCCAAAATATGTAAACCTATTCCAAGAGACAGAGACCAAGCGTTTTCGGTTTTTGATGGTAGCTTATTAGGGTTTCTACGTCGTGCCATACCTAGTTTACGCATGATGCAATCATTTGATAAAGACCTACCAAGTCCTAAGTGGTTTAGTTTTGAGCCTTACCCTTTGGATATGACTTTTATCAATCAGTCTAATTGGGCCGATTGGGAGAGAGAAGCTAAAACCTTGCAAACAGGGATCACAGATGATGTCATAGAAAAAGCCTTCAATAATGTTCCTGCTGAAATTAAAGGTCAAACTATCGAAGAAATTAAGCAAAAACTTAAAGGGAGACGCGGTAATATCGTGGCTATAGCTCGCACTTATTATGAGTATATAAATAAACACGAAGTGATTACAGGAACTCAAAAATCAGATGCATTTGACATTACAAGACATCCCGATGGTAAAACCACTATAGTCATACAAAGAAAAGATCTTGGGATTTTTGAAAGAACCTTTACAGAAGAAGAAACAAAAGAAATTTGGATCTATGGCTTAGATGGAAAAGACACTTTTAATGTTAAAGGAAAAGGAGATAATTTAATTTCCATAAAGATTATGGGTGGAAAGAAAAATGATACTTATAATTTCGAAAACACTAAAAAAGTCAAGCTTTACGATTATAAAAGTAAAGACAATACAATATTAAATAAACACTCTAAAAAATGGCTGGTAGATAACTATGCAGTAACTAATTACGATTATAAAAAACGTAAATACAGTAAAAATCAATTGTTACCAATTATAGGTGTAAACCCAGATGATGGTTTACGCATTGGTTTTACAGATAATTTTACAACATATGGTTTACAACGTAACCCATTTACCACAAGACACTCATTAAGTGCATCGTATTACACCGGTAATTCAGGGTATGATGTCTCTTATAGAGGAGAGTTTTCAAACATATTTCATAAATGGAATTTTGCTATAGAAGCTAAACACACCAGTCCAAATTTTGCACAAAACTTTTTTGGTTTTGGTAATGATACAAAATACGATAAAGATGACGTTGACATTGACTTTAATCGTGTTAGCATAAAAGAATGGAGTGCTGCCATTTCATTAATATGGCGAGGTAGAGATGGTGGTGCTTTTTATTTTAAACCATTATTAGAATCTTTTGAAGTAGAAAATAAATCGAATAGATTCATTAATACTTTACCGGCAACTGCTACCCTATTTAATAGGCAGACTTATGCTGGTGCAGAAGTTAATTATAGTTTCAAAAACAAAGATAATGCTTCTTATCCAACAATGGGATTAGATGTTGGTCTTACAGCTGGATATAAAACAAATGTAGCTGGTGGAGATGCTGATAATAAATTTGCTTACCTTAAACCTAGTATAGCCTTAAACCATAGGTTAAACAAAAGTGCTAGTGTAGTATTAGCTACAAAAATTGGTAGTGAAGCTGTTTTTGGTGATAATTTCGAGCTATACCACGCAGCACAATTAGGTGGTGGTGATAATTTAAGAGGTTTTAGAAAAGAACGTTTCTCTGGTAAATATGCCCTGTATCATAATACCGATCTAAGACTACTATTAGGTAAGTTTAAAACTAGCGTTCTACCTCTTAAATACGGTATCACTGGAGGTATTGACTATGGTCGTGTTTGGGTAGAAAATGACACATCAAACAAATGGCATAATAGTGTTGGTGGTTCTTTCTGGATTAGTGGCTTAGAAACTCTTACGGCTAACTTAGGGTACTACACTAGTAGCGACGGAGGAAGAATCGCTTTTGTATTAGGCTTCGCTTTTTAAATAAAATAGTAACTCATTCTTAAATCATATGAAAAAACCAATAGTTATTGCTCAAGTAGGTCAATTAAAAAATAAACAGCCAGAACACGCTCTCGTTAATGGTTTAGATTTAGTAATTGTTAAGTTTGATGAAGATATTTCTGTTCTCTACGGAAGATGTTTACACAGGGGCGCATTAATGTCAGACGGTCATGTCGATGGCAACAACCTTATTTGTGGTGTTCATGGATGGGATTATCGTGTAGATTCTGGAGTCTCAGAATATAACAACAAAGAAGTCCTTCATAAATTTTCTACTAAAATTGAAGGAGATAATTTAATGGTCGATGAATTTGAAATTGAGGCCTATTTAGTAAACAACCCACAACCTTTTAATCGCGATGAATATTTAGGAGCTTACGCAGATACGCATCCAGAGGATACCGAGCCTTATACGGGCTATATAAAAGAATTAGCAAAAAATGGTCTAAAAAATATAGGGCATCATGGGTTTTCTGCCTCTATGGGAGTCGATAGAAATACACTCCCTAAATGGAATGATATTCAATTTTTACCGGCTCAATTGGCATCAAGACCTTTGTTAGACCACGAAGAGGTTGCGACTAAAGTAGTTATTGGTCCAAAGGCAAAAAAACCATTACTGTTAGACATGCCTCTTTTTGTAAGTGATATGAGTTTTGGAGCTTTATCTCGCGAAGCTAAAATAGCTTTAAGTAAAGGTGCAGAATTAGCTGGTACTGGAATTTGTTCTGGTGAAGGCGGAATGTTACCTGAGGAACAAACAAATAATTCAAAATATTTTTACGAATTAGCTTCAGCTCAATTTGGATTCTCATGGGATAAATTAGATAATGTGCAAGCATTTCATTTTAAAGCTGGTCAAGGGGCTAAAACAGGAACAGGAGGACACTTACCAGGTAATAAAGTTAGTAAAGAAATTGCGGACGTTAGAGGTCTAAAAGAAGGTCAAACTGCAATTTCACCTGCTGCAAACCCAAACTTCCATTATGTTCAAGATTTTAAAGATTTTTCAGAAAAAGTAAGACAACATACTGGAGGTATTCCAATAGGATTTAAAATTGCTGCCAGTCATATTGAAAAAGATATCCAGTTTGCTCTAGATGTTGGCGTGGATTATATCATTCTAGATGGTCGTGGTGGCGGTACAGGCTCTGCTCCTACTATTTTAAGAGATCATATTAATGTGCCAACAATTCCTGCTCTAGCAAGAGCAAGAGCATATATGGATAAAGTAGGTGCTGTTGGTGTTACTTTAGTAATTACTGGAGGCTTACGTGTTGCAGAGGATTTTGCAAAAGCCATGATGTTAGGTGCAGATGCTATTGCAGTGTCTAACTCGGCATTACAAGCTATTGGATGTCTTGGTATGCGTGCTTGTGGTTCTAACAACTGTCCCGTTGGTATTGCGACTCAAAAAGAATCCTTGCGTAGTAGAATTATGATAGAGTCCTCTGCCAAACAACTACAAAATTACTTTGAAGCCACAAACGATTTAATTAAAGTGGTGGCGCGTGCTTGTGGTTACGATAATGTCACAAAATTTAATCATGAGGATCTATCAACATACAACAAAGAGATGCATCATTTAACAGGAATTAATTACGCAGGATTAAGATAAAACAAGATATACTATGGAAAAGCAAATGCATTTAGCAGCACAATATTTAGCGGCTGCAGGAATAAGTTTTTTAGAAAAAAACCAGACGATAGTCATACAAACTTGGGTTTTAATACCAAAAACGGAGGTCTTTATACACATCCGCTTTCAGACAACGGAGAGGTGCTTTGTTTAGAGTATCAAAATTTCACATTACAATGGAAATCAAATAAAGGTATCACAACATTTGAGTTAGATGGTGCCAGACATTCTGAAGTCTTAACTTGGCTAGAGGACTATTCCAAAGTCCATTTAAATAAAACGTACCAATATAAGTTTCATTACAATTTACCCTACAGTATAGACCATTCATTTACATTCGCATTATCAAATGCCGACAGATTAGCAGAGCTAAAAAATCTGCGTGTTTTAGCTCAATCTGTTCTTGAAAATATAAACAAACAGTATAATCTTAATGCCTCAATTAGAATTTGGCCTCATCATTTTGACACAGGTATTTACAGTCCTCTACCCGATTCAGATATGACAATAGGATTAGGATTAGCAATACCAGATCAAATATCTAACAAACATTATTTATATGTCGCAGGATACAAAAACGGAAATGCCATAGCGACGTCTAAATTGCCAAAATTAGCATCTGGAGAGTGGAAATCAGAGGGGTTTACTGGAGCAATTCTAAATGCAGATAATCTATTAGAATCTAATGGTATTGCATTTTTTAAAGAGGCTATTAACCTATTAAAAAACAATTAATAAGTAATATTACAGAAGGGATCCAACTGTAAATACCAAAGTTTATTTAAAAGCTAATGGATTTGTATTGATAAAATTATAAAAAGAATATAGTTATAAAACGGGGTAATTAATAGAGTGACGTATGGGTGATAAATTAAAAGAAAAAGTGGAAGATAAGTATTTAATGGAAGAGTTAAATATTAATAAAGAGGAACTTAAAAAGCTTAAAAAGAAACTAGCTAAAGTAGCACCTAGATCAGAAAGAGGTGTTGAAACACTCTTCAGGTTATTGTCTAAAAACCAATACACCTTAAATACCATGATAGATACAAAATCAAATATTTTAATATCTATTAATGCGTTAATTATATCATTAATACTAGGTACGGTAATGAGTCAGTTAGATACCGATCCTCATCTTATTTTTCCAGTGATTATGATATTAATTACAAATTTAACGTCTATTTCATTGGCTGTATTGGCAACACGTCCCGAGCTTATTCACGGAGATAAAGACAGCGATAACTTAATGTTTTATGGAAACTTTCAAGATATGGAAGAGAAGGAATACATAAACAATATTACAAACTTAATGAATCAAGGGGATCAACTTTATAAAACCATTGCTAAAGACACCTATCATTTGGGTAAAACCATAAACAAGAAATTTAAATTACTCCGCAAATCTTTTAACGTTTTTCTAATTGGTATTATTCTATCTGTAATTGCATTCATAGGGTGTCACACGATGTTTGGAGGTTTTATTTAGTACCATAAAAACAAATTATTAAATAGTCTTCTCAATTTACAAAAACATGCATTTCATTAAACGCCTTTCGTTATATAACCCGTAAAAAGTGTTCGGTCATCATGGCAAACATTTTTTTAGAATATATTTTAAAAGAATCACAATAGTAACAATTCTCACGGCCAACTATAGTACAAGTTTAAGAAATGCATATACGCTTTAATTTAAAAATAAAAATTGTAAATAACAAACCACTATTGAAAGGCTTTAATTGGAGATAAATCCGTAATGCGTTCCTCTATAATCTCTTCTAAAATTAAATTAGCTAATTCTGATATTTTCGGACCACGTAAAAGAAAGAGTGTTCTAAACTGAACTCCCGTCTGTTGTCTAATAGCTGTTTTAACTTCCATAGACATCAATGAGTCAATGCCTAATTCCGTTAAATTAGAGTTTTCATCAATATCAGTAGTAGATATTTTTAATATCTTAGAAATTATAGAGACCAATTTATCTTGAACACTAAAGATTCTGTGTGTAGTATCGTCATTAATAATTTGCTTTCTAAAAATAGTAACATCATCATTTTTTGATGTTTCAGAATTGTTAGAGAGTACTTTTTCCAAGCGACTGCTTCTAAATTCAAAATGATTAGTCCATTGCTCCCAATCTATATCAAATATTCCAATGTGTTGTTGCTCTTCACAAAGCGCAGTTAGCATACAGTCTAAACCAGCTTCAGAGTAAATAGGATTTAAACCAAATTGAGCCAGATGTTGTCTCAGTTTTTGATCTCTAGCAACAAGTCCTGTGTCACCAATAACACCCCAATTAATACTCAATCCTGGAAGATCATGACTACGTCTATACTGTACTAATCCATCTACATAAGCATTAGCAGCTGCATAATTAGCTTGAGAAATATTACCTAACATTGAGGAAATAGAAGAATAGCAAATAAAAATATCTAGTTTATGTTCTAAAAGGGCACGATGTAAATTCCAAGCGCCTAAAGCTTTGGCTTGCATAACATTACAAATCTGTTCTTTATCAACTGTTTCAAGACTTGCATCGTCTATTACTGCTGCCGAATGTATCACCCCTTTTATCTCTGGAAATGCAGGATCCAAATGCTTTAGTGTTAATTGTAAAGCTTTATAGTCAGATATATCAACGGTTTCATTTAAGACTTGGCATCCTAAACTTTTAGCTTGTATTAAAACGTGTTGTGCTTCAGCAGATACTCTACCACTTCTACTCATCACGATAATATGTCTAGCACCTTTTTTACTAACCACTGCAGCGTAGCCAATCCAAACCCGCTTAGTCCTCCTGTAACTATGTAACCTGCGTCAGGTTTGATAAAGTGAGTAGCTAGTTGTTGACTTAATTTTACTTTTTCTCCATGTACTTTAATCACAGAAGCACCAAATAAACCTCCTCCTTTGTACCTTTTAAACAATTGATCTAATGTTGTAACAGAAAATCTATTTAACTTAAACATTAGCATAAGTTTGTCTTTTACAATAGATAGCAACGGTTCTATAAAATTTTGATTCTGCGTTATGTCCATCTTAAAATGTGTGTTAAGATTAACTACAGAAAAATTAAGAGCTCTATCAAATGTACTAATTGGTAAGTGTCCCATAGGTGTGTCTGACGCGTTTAGACAAATAATTTGTCCACCAGTACTCACCAATGTTATACTCTTTTCAAGAAGAAGACCTGTATTGCAAATTAACATATCAACTCCTTTCCCTTCAGTCTGTTTTTTTATCTCTGTAATAAAATCAAAGCTTTTAGAACTAAAGACATGGTCCAATTCTAATGTGTCTAAAAATAACTTACTCTCATCATGTCCTGATGTAACAAAAACCTTAGCACCTTTCCATTTTGCTATAAGTACCATGGCAAGTCGTACATCTGTAGAAGCATCATGAATTAAAACAGTGTCTCCAAATTGTAGATTACCTTTTTCAAAAAGAATGTTCCAAGCCATAACCCAAATAGGGATAGTAACAGCGTCATGTAATGGCATACCTTCAGGAGCAGGAAAAAGAGTGTTTGCAGGTAAAGACATATAGGACTGTATTCCTGAAGTTGGTACCACACATACTATTGGCTGACCTACTTCAAATAATAAGCTATTAGTACGGCTTACAGTTCCTGTACAATAAGATAGCAATTCATGGTCCTCTTCTTTTATTAATACACCATTTAAATTTATAGGATAAATAGTGTCAACAGTAAATTCTACTGCTTCAGGTTTTGGAGTAATATGTGGTAGCTCTACAAAGGTGTCTTTATCTTGCAAATAAGCAAAATTAGTATGTCTTTTAGAGCTAACCTTTTTAGACCCTATGGTATAAGGTGTAATTCGATTAACTAGTCGCGCGCCATGACGATAAGCGACTTCGGTTTCATTGGACGTATCTTGTAGTTCATTAATTAGTTGATCTGCTGCAGTAACAGAAAATAAACTTTGCAGATCAACCATTTTCACCTTGTACTTTGGATATTCTAAGTTTATAACTCGAGCAAGTCCACTAATAGCATTCTGACCAGGATAACTTAGTTTATCCTCTCGTGTTATTCTTTGGGCATTTTGGATTCCAATAACAATACGCTTTACATAATTAGAAGTTGTCACTTCAAGGGATTGTACTAAGTGGGTTAAATCAATCACATCTAGAGTACCAGTAGCTTGGAAATCATCTGATAGTTGCTGATGATTTTCTTGATCCAATCCCCATAAATAAACAATAGCATTAGGTTTGTTTTCTTCAAGACGCTCCAGCAACTGTTTCATATCTTCACGGGAGTTACGACGAATTTGAAATTGATAATCATCCTTTTGAAAAAAGACACTTCCATGACTAACCTGTATAAGTGTAACATCTTGTCTGGAAGCTTGTTGGATTAATTGCTCACCAATACTATGAGAATCTGTAAATACAATCCAAGTTTGACCGTTAGAGATTGGCTCAGGGGTAATAGCTTGATTATACCATTCACTTACATATTGAGAGGGTAATGTTTGCTTTTTAGATTTTGAGCTTACCTTGATACCTTTGGCTCTAAAACCTGTAACTTCTAAACAAAGGACATTGTCTTCATCATATAGCGCAAGGTTTCCTTTGACATAATAGTTGTTTTTTTCAGTAATCTGAGCATGACACTTCGCTTTATCTCCAGGTTTTTTATAATAATGGATTTTTTTAATATCAAACGGAATAAAAATTTTGCCTTCTGTCTCAATCTCTTCAGTCGCTAATGCTAATAAAGATTGAAAAGCTCCATCTAATAACGTTGGATGAATAAAATAGTCTGTGGTAGAGGCTCCAAAATTGGTGTTAACCTCCAATTCACTTAGCAATTCATTATTACCTATAGTGGCCTTTTTTATAGTCTTAAAATGAGGCCCAAACTCTAAGCCTAAGTCATGTAAAAGCGCATAAAAAGCTGAGACATCTAACGGTACTGTAGTACGGGCAAGAACATCATTAAGTTTAAATGGAGGTATTTTGATAGTCTGAAATTGATTAAACTTCTTACCAGACACGTTTTTATGCCATTCAGAATCAGTTGTATGTGAGCGACTGTAAATTTGAAAAGAATCACTGCCTACATCTGATATTAACCTCACTACAGGGTTGTCTTTTACAGATAAAGCTTGATGAAACTTAACATCTTCCAAAATAATGTTACTACCTATATGATGTTGAGTATTCAAAGCCATTTCTAAATAACCCGCACCAGGAAAAATGATTTCTCCATCTATTCTATGATCGGCTAAATACTGTTGTACATATTCAGACAATTCGCCTTCCCAAATGGGATGTGGTTCATCAGCACGAGCATTTACCAATGGATGTCCTGTAACTCCTAATCTATCATTTTTAGAGAGTTTAGTTTCTTGCCAGATGGTATCACGCACCCAAGGATAAGACCCTAATGGTATTAATTGTCCTGTCTTAAATTGTTTGGTCCAATCTATGTGTACACCTTGTACAAACAAGCCTGCTAAAGCATGATGTAATGCCTCTAAAGAGGAAATCTTACGATTTAATGTACTAAAACAGGTGCCTTGTCTATTTGTGTTTTGAAGATTATCTTTAATAGCTGCTGATAATACCGAATGTGGTCCAATTTCAATAAAAGTATTATAGCCATCATGTATCATGGCTTCCAAAGCATCAGAAAATTGAACGGTTTGTCTTAAGTTTTTCCACCAGTAATTTACATCTTGTGGTTCAGAAATTAATCGTCCATAGACACTGGAGTATAATGGGGTGTGTTGAGGTTCAGACTGTAAAGTGGTCAAACACGATTTAAATGAATGTTCTAAAGACTCCATTTGATAACTGTGATAAGCCACTTCTACTTTTAATATTCGATTAAAAATATCCTGTTCAGTAAATTTTTCCGATAACTCAAGAAGTGCTCCATCAGCACCTGCAAGTGTTACTGAGGTCGGACTATTAATTGCGGCTATAGATAGTAATCCTTCATAAGGCTGTATCCAAGATAGTATATCTTTAGCAGATAAACTTACAGCTAACATCTTACCTTTTCCATGAGTGCTTTGCTGTAACTGACTACGATGATAAACTAAAGTAAGGACTTCTTTTAGATTTAGTGATCCGGAGCAATAAGCAGCAGCAATCTCTCCCACACTATGTCCTAAGTTACCTTCAGACTCTACACCATAAGAGCGTAGCACTTCTACTAACATTAACTGTACAATTAGATTAGCAGGTTGTGCGTCTTGTGGTTCTAACATGGGGGCTCCAGATTGCTTTGTAAACAGTCTTTTTAAAGACCATCCAGCAATTTTAGTCCATTCGGTATCACAAGTATTAAAAAATGCTTTGGCAATGCCATTCTCTTCAATCAAATCAACTGCCATCCCCCAACTTTGTGCTCCCATTCCAGTAAATATAAAGGCACATTTTGCATCATTATGGGCTTTACCAGATCCTATAAGTTGTGCTGTACTTTCAAGGCTATCAATGTTTAGTTGTTCTAACTTTTCTAACAACTCTTGTTGTGTATTGGCAATAATAACATGTCTATATTTTAGATGACTAAGTTTTTGACTCAAGGTAAACCCTAGATCTTCAAGGTTTAAATTAGGCTTAGATTGTAATACATCAATGACTTGTTTAATTCTTTTTAAATGAGATTTTTGACTATTCGCAGAAATAGGAAACAGTCGAGGTCTTTGTTGAGATTCAGTTTTTTTGGGGATAATCAAAGGTGCACTTTGAAGAATGATATGTGCATTAGTACCTCCATATCCAAAAGAATTAACACCTGCATAGGCGTCACCCTCATGTGCTGTAAAAGGTGAAAGCTTTAAAGGGACTTTTAAACGCAATTCATCAAAAGGAATGTCTGGATTAGGGTGATCTAGATGTAGATTTTTAGGGATAGCTTTGTGTTTCAAACACAATATGGTTTTTATAACACCAGCGACAGCTGCTGCAGCTTCCAAATGACCAATATTTGTCTTTACGGAGCCAATCATTAAAGGAGTGTTTCCCTTTCGTTTACAAGCAATCGCATGACCAATTGATCTAGTTTCTGCCTTATCTCCCACTTTGGTTCCTGTTCCATGTGCTTCTACATATTGAACTTGATCTGCAGAGACTCCTGCAGTTGTATAAACTGTATTTAAAAGATTAATCTGAGATTCCGGATTAGGAGCAGTAATGCTGTCACTATTGCCATCTTGATTCACTCCTGAACCTGCAATAACAGCATGAATTTGATCTCCATCCCGAATCGCATCGTCTAAACGTTTTAGCACTATGACTCCAGCACCTTCACCGCGTCCATAGCCATCAGCACGCATATCAAAGGTTTTACATCTGCCATCAGCAGCCAAAAAACCACCTTTACTCATGGCAATAGTATATTCTGGTCGGATCATCACATTTACGCCTCCTGCTAAAGCCAGATTACAGTCTTTATGGATTAAATCTTTACAAGCCAAATGAATAGCAACAGCGGAGGATGAACAAGCGGTATCAATAGTCATACTAGGTCCTCTAAAATCAAACGTATAAGACAATCGGTTAGCTAACATACCTCCAGTAGAGCTTATTGCTGTATGGGTAGATATTAATGATCTATTATAGGCATTTAATAAGTGTATTTTGTTGTCTAATGTAAATGCTCCCATGTAAACACCTGTTTGGCTACCAACAATCTCTTTAGCTATAATACCTGCATCTTCAAATGCCTCCCAAACGACCTCTAATAAAAGTTTTTGTTGGGGGTCCATAGGTGTAGCTTCTCTTGGAGAAATTCCAAAAAATGCAGGGTCAAACGCATCAATAGCTTCTTTTAAAAAACCTCCTCTTGAGACATAGGATTTACCTGTAGCTGTCTTGTCTGGACTATAAAACCGTTTTAAATCCCAACGATCCTCGGGTACTTCACTAGTAGCATCAACTCCTTTTTTTAGTAATTCCCAATATTTTTCAGGATTTGAAGCACCTCCTGGGAATCGGCATCCCATTCCTACAATAGCTATTTTGGTATCATTTACATTATTTTTCATACAAAAAGGTCTTTTTTTAAAAAAGTAAAATATTAGGGTAAGTATTAAACTAAAAACTCAAGTCTATGGATGTTATTTAAGGCTAGTAATTGCAATTAACCCCAGTTTATTGGTTTTATATTTTGTGAGGGTGAGTTATTATTTAACCAACTATCAAGCGAAGCATCGCTCTGAGGCATGATTATCTTAGCATAGTCTGGCCATTCTGATTGTTTAAAATCAAAAATTACCCGATAAATAGTAAAGTGGGTCTCATCTCGTCTAATATCGGGTTCATTTTTTCCACCATCCTTAGAGACATAAATCATCTCAATAAAGCTTTTATATAAATACACTTTAAGATCTTCTCCTACATGCATAGTGTTTTGTACAAATAAATCGGTCCTTTGTGTGGTATTCGGATTACTCGCAGCTGCTCTAGCACAATCTCTTAAGCTAATACGAATTTGATTTAAACTAGATTGATCAATCCCAACATAATAACTCAGTATATTAGTAATGGTAGTTTCCCAATCAGAGCCCCAAGTTACAGAAGGTGAGTCATTAAGTTCGTTATGTAGTATTTTACATTTAAATAACTCATTGACATAATTCAAAAAACCAGTCAAATTTCCTGCTTGTGCAGGTGACGCTGGATTAAAATCACTGCCTTCTGCTGCCAGGCTCATGCACATTGCACAGCCTGTAGCAGGACTTAATGCTAGGGCTTTTTCTGCATCTAGTGTTTTTCCAGATGCTCTTAAAGAGACATAGTGCTCATCGGCTTCTAGGGCACTAGTAGCTCCAGGACCAGTTAATTTAGCATTACTGACTACTGGATGTTCTTCATTTCCTAATAAAAGGGTGTTGGCTTTACTTGCAATGCTAAAAACGGAGTTTAATACACTCAATTCTTCCTTTACAGAGGTTTTATTTGCTAAGTGGTTAACCCATTGTTCAAAACTAGGCTTTTTCATTTGTGTCTATATTATATTGGTATTATACTCTTTTGGTTTGCGCATTGGGTAGCTGGTTAGATTTAACCCATTCAGTAATAGAAGCAAAATGTTTTTCAGCTAATTTGGCAGCAAAACTGGCCCAATTTGCAGTTTGTATAGAGGAAATAATATGATTTCCTTTAATGTCAATTTTAAAATTATAGGTTTTTTTAGTCCGTGGTTTTCTGTACGAATAAGGGTTACTACTCCTGCATAAACGTTAAAAAAAGCTTCTTCTGAACTACCCGAAAGTTGCATATTATAAAGGGATATTTTAACGCTATCTTCAGTAGTGTTTTTAAGTTGTTCTCTAATTACATGTCGTTGTTCGTCACCTAAATTATAAATGCTAATAATGGTATCAACAATCGGCTCTTGATCAAAGTTACCGTGCTTAATCTTAGTCAAGTTACTCACGTGTTCTAAGTTCTGAGCAGAGCCTGTTTTAACTATAGGACAGTTTCCAAAAGCCTGCATAAAACGACCAAAGTCTTGAATAGTATAAAGACCCTTTTGAGGAATAAAATTTGTCATACTCTCTACAAAGCTCAATAGGGTAGCTAGTCCTGTAACAGGCGCTTTCTTTAATGAGTTTATAAACGTTGGGTCTAAAGGTTTATGGCTATTATAGGCATTTTGTAGTTCTGTATCTTTTGTTAAAAGCGCTTCTGTATTATTTCCTGTTAGTGCAGGAAATGAAAATGTAAAAGTTGCTGTTACTTCTTCTTCTTCAAAGGTGAAAGGGGTATTCGGGGTGTCAAGTATTTTGCCTACGTCTTGCAAAATAGCTTTAGACTTAGTTGACAGTATATTAGTAGTCTTATTTTGTAGATAAAAAGAGTCTAACCAATCATTAATTTCATGTTCCATAATATATAATATTTTATTAGAATTGTACAGGTAAATAATTAAGAGACCACACCATAAACTACATTCAAAAAATTGAAGGGTTTACAACTAAAAATTGTAAATGTTATAATGTTAAAAAGTAATTCATGGCGTAGTTTCTTAAAACAAACTAGAGGCTATATCTGGTTTAGTTATAGACTATCCCCAATTAATTGGGTCTTCTCCCGTGTTTTTGGTAGTGGTGTCGCCTAACCAATTATCCATATCTCCATCAAAAGCTTTCTTAACTCTTTCCCACCACTCTGGCCATAATTCTGTTTGGAATTCTAAACGAAGTTTCCATACAACAAAGTCACTTTGACGAGAATGGAATCCTTTCCCTTTCTTTTCTTCAAAAGAAACTTGTGAACTATATAAATAATACGAAAGATCATCATCTATATTTATGGTATTCTGTGTAAAAACCTGAGTAGTTTGTTTGGTACTCATTTTTGAAGAGGCTGCTTTAGCTAGCTTTTTTAAGCTACCAACAATAGCAGTCTTGTCTTTAGCCATAATACCTTCAAAAGTATCCGCAATATTATCTATTAAATCATTCCAATCACTGGTTGATTCATTCAAAGTCTGCTTTTCTGCATACTTAGTAATAAACAAAGGGCATTCAGATAATTTTTTTCTAAATAAGTTAAAATTAGCAGCATTGGCTTTGTCTTCCATATCTAGATTGGTTGGATCGTAACCAGCTGCACGCATGGCTATTTGCGCAAGGTTGGCAGCTCCAAGTGCAGGATTCGTTTCCCAATCAGTATTCGATTTCGCAGAAGCTGCTCCAGGTCCAGTAAGTGCAGACATAGATGGAGCTAATTGGGAGTCTTCGCTCGTGGTCGCTAAAAAATTACTTACCTTGGCTTCTCGTTTTAAAGAAGCATGTGCTGACGGGTCATTAAGCGTCAGCCAAACTTCAATAGGATGTTTTACTTGTTTTTGTTCATTTGACATAAGATATATTTTTTAAATTAGTATTGTATAAATTTATTTTATATTCTTATGTGGTTTATACGTATAAATACGGTATTAAAAAAACAGTAATAATACTCAACAAGACTTTAGGGGGTAAAAGTGATAGTGCAACATATTTTTAATAACTATAGAATCACTAAACTTAAAAATGAAGCACTATGATTAATATATGTACAGTACCATTAATCAAAAATCAACTCTTAGCAATAAAGCTTAAGACCAAGGCATAATTAAATAATATAGACATCATTTTTTTATCTAAAATGATAAAAGTATTTTTAAACAGGATTTAAACAGAACCAGTGAGCAAAGTAGAAGTCTTTTACACAAAATTTACAGATCAACTGTCCGAGTATAAATTTAAAAAACTACTCAATAGGTTACCTGTACACTTACAAGAAAAAAACACCAAACTCTTACGTTGGCAAGACAGACAGGCTAATCTGTTTGGTAAATTATTAGTACTTACAGGGCTTAAAGAATATGGGTATGATCCAGACTGTTTAAAGCACCTACAAATAGACTGTAATGGCAGACCATTTATAGATGCAAATATCGATTTTAATATTTCACATTCTAGTGACTATGTGCTCTGTGCAATATCTAAAACAACAAAAGTAGGTATAGATATAGAAAAAATAACGCCTATAGATTTCTATAACTTTGATGAGGTAATGACTGATAAACAAATCAATACTATAAAAAATGCCGAAGATGCTTTAAAGACGTTTTTTAACTTTTGGACCATCAAAGAAAGTGTTGTAAAAGTAGACGGAAGAGGTCTAGAAATTCCCCTATTAGACATTATAATAAACAACAATACAGCAACGTATAACCAAACAGTATATCATATAAATAGCTTAAATATAGATCCAAACTACTCCTGTAATTTAGCCACAAAGTCTTCTAATTTAGATATAAACTTAAAAGATGTCGCTATAAATTGCTTTAGTGCTTAGATCTACACTACTTAAAATACGCCTTAACATCTAAAGCAGTCTGTATCAATTCAGGATTCTCCACCTCTATAAAAGTAATGTCATCATCACTAGTTTTGGACGGAATAAAAAGACAAGAGCAACTAGTAGAATCCACCGTATTGGTACTCTCCTGATAGTCTTTAGCTAATCTAATAACAAGATCCATATTGGTCTGTATAGCATCAAAGTTACCTGTCATGATTTCTAAAACCGAACGATTAAATGTATTAAGACTCAAATGGAATTTATTATACTCTAAATTAGTAGTTACAAAATCCGAACAACATTTAGCCTCATCCAAAAGTAGGTTAATCATGTAGATATAACCCATATTAACAACATTATAATTTTCAATCGAGCAGAATTGTCTTTTACTATTAAAGTCCAGTTCCCAAATAGCATTACAATGTGCTAAAACAATGTCTTTGCTTTCGTCATTCACTTCTAAAAGATACTCAATATGCTCTATCGGAAATCTAACACCATGATATTTAATAACCTCTTTGGTGATGTTATTAGAGTGTAAAGCTTGTATTTTTTTGACTAGTTCAACTCTAGTAGGTATCTGTAGTTCATTAATAATAATATTATTAAGTAAAATATTAGTACCATTATCTTTAACTCGTTTTTCAAATTCTTTCTGAAAATCAATCACTTTTTTAGCCGCATCCTTATCATCAAAAAACAGATGTATAAAAAAGTTAGTACCATTTAAATTAAAAGGCATTTCAATATGGATGATCTCACGTGTTCTAAACTGAAATAAAATGGTATAAATTTTCATTACCGTATTTAAATCAGCATCAATAGTAGCTGTGCTATCAAGAAAATAGGCAATGGTTTTATGCACAAGGGCATTATCCCTATTTAAACTCAAGAGGCTATCAGTTGGGTGCAACAAATCTCTAACACCTCTATAGTAATTAGACTCTAAATTATAATAATTAAACTCAAATTGCACGCCAGCTTCTCTGGCATAATATTTTGTATACAATTTATCAAAATCATCACCAAAAAAATCTAATTTGCCTTCAGGATTAACAAATAAAATACCCTTGTCAATAAACTTATCATAAGAGGCTTTAAAATCGGCTTTGGTCACTCTATCATTACCATAAATTAAATATTCTAAATTTAAAACCTCCTTGCTAGTCGATCGGTTTAAGGATTTAGACAAATAATTTAAGTGCTGTAAAGTCTCTTTATTAAAACTCTTAATCTCATAAAGTTTGGGGCGTTTTGCTAAATCTTGAGACGTTTCTAATTCTAACCTAACATCCTCTAATACCGAGTGATTTAACGTCATACTATCTGTAATCCCTTCCTGGATTTTTTTAAACATAGTATGACAAATCAACTGGATCTCATAAGGTTTCCCTTCAGAGATGTTATGTAACTCACGAAAAGTCGAATTTTCAAAAATATCACTAGGTTCTATACCAATATCTAAAAGTGGTTTACTAACACAAATCTCAGTATCCTCAATATCCTTATATTCGTCAACAGTAATCTTTTTAAACTGTCTAATTATTGGCGAAAATATGTCGTCTATAACCGGAAAAAGCTCTTTAGTACCTGTAAAAACTAACATATAGTTAGTTTTATTCATAAAAATATTCCTGATTTTTTCAAGTAAAACGCGACTTTCAGACAGCACATTACACTCATCAAACAACAGAATTATAGAAGTGTTAACTTCCTTATTGATGGTTTCTAAATCTCTTTTAAAATTACTTTCAGAAGTTAATACATCTGTCCTTCCGGCTTCCATAGCTTTAGCAAACTGTATAGGAAACAAAAAAGGTCTAAACTCTATATTATTAGAGACCGTATAAGCCGAAGTTTGATTCAAGTATTCATCAAAAATAGCACCTCCAACGCCTCCAAAATAATTATCGTTGATAGCCGAATTAAAAATAGAATCAAAGATCTTATAAAAAAATTGCAACTGAGACCCCTTATCCCCTTCATCTAAATCTATTCTTACCGTAAGAAAATTTAATTTAGACGCTTCAATTTCAATCATGTTAAGCAAACTCGTCTTACCTGCTGCGCGATCACCAATTAACGAAAGATTGATAGGCTTATTAGTTTTGGCGCCATGGTTCAAATAATAACGGATCTCTTTCAACTCGTCAGACCGTCCAGCAAATAACTTTTCTTCAGTTACAGGATTTGCAAAATCATAAGGATTACTTAATTCAGAATAACTCATCTAATGGCTATGTTTTTTTAAATCATCAATTAAATTACTGTCTACTACAAATTTTTCTAATAAATGCACATTACCTCTCTTGCGTTCAAAGTTATGGTAAGTCTTTAATTTAGCTTTAAGCGCCTTATTGTTAATAATATGTATAGCCGAAATATAAGCCTCACTATCAATTTTCTGTGCCTTAGATATCGTGTCAACTAGGCTATGTAATAACTCATTTTTAAAATCCTCACTACTGCCTAACCCATTAACAGCTTTAATCTCTTTATACTTTAGGTAGCAGACAATTAAAAATAAAACAATTAAAGTACTTAAAACAAAAACACTAGCATCACCAACAAAAAACTCAATAACCAGTATCAAATACTTTAACCAAATACTATCATAATCTTTTTGTAATTCAGTAAAAATAGCCTGTATAGCATCATAGTTATTAATAGCATGTAACTGTGCTAAAATGGCAACTATTAATAGCCACAATAGGTAATTAAGGGTCTTTTTTCTAAATAAATAATCTCTTATAAAATTTATGAATAGTAAAAAGTATTTTTTAAATCTCATGTATAGCAATGTATAATTGCCTCTAAAATAATACTTTTCTAATGTAATGTTTAGAAATACAGGTGTTATTTAAAAGCATGCCACACACCAATACTCGCCTATCGTTACATTGCATAATAACAATTACAAAGTAAACGTTTTAAAATAGTGTTTTTATACAACTGAAGTAGAAAGCTTGGTTGGTAAGTAATTATAGTTAACAAGATTCATAAACTCTTAAATATAAACTCTTATGAAAATTGCTGTTGTATAAGCATTTTATATGCTAAGCCACCTTATGCATAATGCCATAAATAATGTTAGTATCGTCTTTTTCATAAACTTTGTACAAATAAGTGTTTTCATCTATAAACGCGATGATTTCTACATATAGAAGTTTTCCTATTTTGTGTTTATCCTTCTCTAACGGTAATTTTATGGCTTTTAAAGTATATATATGGTCTTTAATCCATTTAATATCATAGACTTGACGTTGGTCTTTATCTGGACTTTTTTCAATTTGTTTTCGCGTTCTTCTAATAATTTTTGTGTTAGAATAGGCTGGATTGTCGTACATAAATTCGCCTTTATGAAAGACTTTGCATTTCACTTGATCGGACGCTTCCAATGCAGCAGTTTTATATTTAGTATTCACAAAATAATATACAGTTGTCCAACAGTCATTTACCATTGTCATTGGATTTATTAAACTAGCGTCTTTAAAATGTTGTAAACAACCTTGTTTCCATCCCTCATTATCATAGGTTGTTTTCGCCTTGTTTATTTTAATATTGTAGCGTTCTCCTGAGGCATTGACACAATAATCAATAACCACAACAGCTACTTTATCTATATCATCAACAAATGTTTGCGAAAATGTACTTTGTACATATCCAAAAAGGAAAAAGATGGTTATTAATCTTAATAATTTCATGGTGTTGTTAATTGGTCGATAATATTATAAAAAGCAGAAATGCTTACTTTGGATTTAAAGATATTGAAATGCTACTAAACTTCTACTTTCCTTATTTGAAATTATAAGTTAACTCTTTATAATGTTTTATATCCTTTATCTATAATACTTAAAACAAAAATTATATAACATCAATCATAAGCAGGCTAATTAAAAGCTTATATGAAATATAGACTCTCATTTCCCCTATTGTTTTGACCAAGATAACATTAGAATTCTATTTACATAATAATTTATTGAATTAAACTATCACCTATTAATGTTAATTCAATATGGTATGCGGAATTTGAATTGTGAGTATTTGATATATGATTTTGGGCATTTACAAGAGCATGATTAACGTCATTTCCTTTAATTATAAAAATGTAATTATTTGCTCCAGTGCCTTCAGATTGTTTCATTGCAACTGCTTTATAATCTTTTAACATAATACATTATTTGTTAAGTTAGTAAAATTCCAGTTAATTCACCACGTTTCATTGTTATTATTGTTTCTGGTGTTTTAACATCATAAATTAATTCTTCTTTAGTTTCAGAATACTCTAATAATAGACAGTTTATAGAATCTATTCCAGTTTTATCTATAGCATCAAAATCATCTTGATTTACAATATAAATCTCTAAAGGGTTATTTACTTTTTGGACAAATAAAGCCCTTTCGCGGCCTTCTGCAGCTTTTTTTAAATTTTTTCTTTTAATCATAGATATCTATATTTAATTATCGTGAATTTTATTTATAATGTGTTTAGCGAAAGATTCACCGCCTAACATTGTTAAATTAAAGAATCCGTTAAGTTGTGTGTGTGTTTAGCTGAATATTATTTTTTTGACATATCATCAAGTTTTTGTTTAAGTCCATCTGGTATGAGTATATTTGATAATTTAGCTTTTTTCTCTCTTTCACTAAAATATCTATTATTTATCAAATTAAAGAAAAATAAGTTTAATAAAAATGCTATTATACCTAATATAATCCTTAATGTATTATCTTCATTACCTTCTTTATCTAATTTCGTAATATGAAAAAAATCATTTGGTATAACGAGTAAGAATCCAAGAATGATTAATGGTATTACCCATAATAAATTCCACCAAATTTTCTTCTGCCATTTCTTTATTTCTTTATTTTTATGTTGTTCTATTTGTTTTTCAATTTCTCTTTTTAATTTTTCAGATAATTCTTTATTTTTATTAACTGCATCATCATATTTTAGCTTTTGATCTGCTGCTTCAAAATTTATATTTACCTGTTTTTTGTCGAGAACATCTTTCGTCTCTAATTTTTTAATCCTATTATTAACTTTTTCTAATGCAGATTTATATTGGGATAGCTCAGAATCTAATTCATTTTTTTTGTTTTTAAAGATTGATTTATTTCCTTTACATTATTTGAATCTTCTTTTACTAGCTCTAATTCTTTTAAAGTATTTGATAATTCATCTTGCTTCTTTTTAAATTCTCTATTTAATTGTGATTCAATGAATTCTCCTTCATTAAATTCAATAGAATTAGAATTTTCTTTGTATTTTTCTAAAAAAATTTCTTCAGATATTAAATTATAAATTATTCGTTCGTCATCAATTCCTTTAGATTTAAGATAATTTACAATTTTTAATACATCTTGAGATCTTCTTGTATTCTTATAAAATCCTTTAGTCGTTATAGCTTTAATAAAAGCTTTCTTATAATCAACTGTTTTAATTGGAAGTACTTTTATCAATTTGTTTAAAAGAAAAGAAGGCTTAAAGAAGACAGGAAAACTTCTTTCATCATTATACTCTTTTACATTTGCTTTATCATAAGAAATTAAAACACCATCAAGTGTTAATGCAAAATATTTCACATTATTTAAAGTCAACTCCTCTCCTGCTTTAATATTTCTTGAGTCTAAAACAATTTCTCTTAATGACATATCATGTCGCATTTGTTTCTCACTCCTATATATTTCATTAAACTTTATACCTTTCTCTTTACAGAACTCTTCTTTAATACTATTTTTATCGGTTATATACTGATAATAATCAGAAATACGACTTTCAATAAACTTATCTCCTATATTTTCTAATCTTTTACCCGTCCTACCAATTTCAATTAAATCTTCTTTTAATGTCCTTTGAGATAATTCTATTACTTTTGAAGGGTGTATCGTGGAATCTCTATTATTTAATAAATCTTTGTAAAATTTTGTTGAAAAATCATCAAGCTTCTCTGATTTCAATAAAGCTCTTATAGAAGAATCTGTCATATTATCATCCAGAGATTTAAAATCATCCTTTTTTGAACCTAATTCTTGATAAGTTTGTTCTGTATATCTCAATTTTATTTTAATATATTGACTATTACTTCTTACTAGATTAAATAAAGCTATACTTGCTTGATTTTCAGGGTGTGAATGGAGTCCGAGAACTGAATAAAGAACATTTGTATCTAAATAGAGTATCCAATCAATAATATCATGATTAATAGTACTGTCAGCTAATTCTGGCTTTAAACCTAAAGAAGTAAAAGAAAGAGTTTTTTGAGCTAAATCATTTAAAAAATCTAAATCATTTTCAGATGCAAAATCAGGAAATCTTTCTACTACTTTTTTAAATATTTTAATAAGTGATTTATCTTTACTCTTTAAATTTAATATTGCTTTTTGCAAAACATCAGCATAAGCCCCATTTTCTTCTTCACTTCCATTCCTCATATGAGGGTGTAGTGTTTTTATTGCTTCATGTCCATATTCATAAAAGCTATCATAAAGATATTTTAGAAAAATTGACCACAACATTTTTATTTGTACAATTGTTATATCAGATTCTAATTCATCTGTAATAAAATTTTTAAAATTTAAAAACCTTGCTTGATCTTCATCTGATAAATAAACCTCAAGGTCTAATATTTTATTCTTTTGTTCTTCGGTTAGTGTTAAATTATCTCCGACTATATTTATTTTATCTTCATCCTTAAGTTTTAAAAGTAAAGGAGTTAATTCTTCTTCATAAGGAACAAAGTCGAACTCTTCTTTTATTTTATTTGTTAAATCTTTAGTTTTAATATTCTCTTTAACATATATAGTTCTTATAATTACAGAAGATAATGTATCTTCTCTTGTATCAGAAGATGCGATTGATAAAGCGGTAAGAACCTTTATGTGGTTTTTTTGATTGTTCAAGGCACAAAATATTTTAAAATTTTTTATAATTTATTGTAAATTATAAAATGTTCAAAGGGGAGAGTCAATTATTTCAAGTAAATTTAAGGTTTAATTAATAATTATATATAATATGATTTACTCAGTTATTAACTAATTGTTAACAATTTATATATTTATTTCTTAATATTATTTCAATTCCACACAGTTTACACTTCTCTAATATCGTTGTTTTTAAAAAGGACGTTCAATTAACATCATATAATAAATTGTGTAAGAAAAAACAAATATAATATTGTATTGAACTTTCACTTTTAATCAACTCATGTTTTCAAAATAGAAGTACTCATATAAATATAAACTTAATAGTTTATCTATTAGTTGATTTACTGGGTTTTAAAGACGGTTTGTTACTAGGTGTATTTTTATTATCTCGTCTCCTTTTATCAAGGGTGCCATCCTTTTTTTAGGTTTTGGTCCTGGTTTAATAGCTTCAATTGTCATGTGATACATAATTTTAAAAGTTTATAATTTACTCAAAAGTAAATAATAGTATAAATACTATCTTACGGTAACCCGTAATAAGCAGTAAGTTACAATTAACAACCCCAAGTTATCCTATTTTGTAAAAATTAATAATCACCCACAAACCAACCATTACAAAAACCACTAACACACACTTGCAATACCTTAATAACGAATTGTTTAAACAACTTATTATTCCTCTAAATGCTAAATAATGTTAAAAAACGCAAATACCTATAATTTTAAGTAAGGGTTACTCCATAGATACTTCATGGATACTCCATAGTAAAGCCATAGATAGTTCATGGTAATGCACCAGAGTGCACCTCAATAATTAAAAAACAGAAAGTACACGCTCCGCTTCCCTCCTACAACTTCCTCAAAAAAACACACCTGTTATAGCAACTAATCTCAAAAAACAAACTGAAAAAACCATATAACGCTAATGTATATGTGGTGCATAATAAAGCCCGAAAATTGTTTAAAAATTTCGGGCAATGACTAATACATTGTAAGTATTTTGGTAGTGTTTAGATCTAACCACACGACAACTAAGGGTCGCATAGCTGTCTACTTACTCTTTTTGTAAGGTCAATATAATGGCTGTACCAATGTCAATAATACTTTGCGCAGCAATATTTTGGTTGGCTATAGTTAAAGATATAGTTGGGTTCTCGTCTAATAAGGTTTGCGAGTCCTCATCTAAGGTGTAAGTTAATCCTACAGAGGCTATAAGTCCTATAGTAGCATCGTTATAGGCTCTGCCTATAAGCTGTGGCATAATGCGTTTTTCTGCAACACCACTTGGTGGTGGTACCGGAACTATCTTAAACTTTAAAGTGGCTGCTGCATTAGCATTTAGGTTGTACTGGTTAATATTATTAGCATTAAGCGGAGTCACATTAGCGCGATAATTTCTGCTCTGGTAGGTTTGTCGTAAGGGTGCACTTTGCGTATTAGAAAGATCCATAGTTAAAGACACCTTGGCTTCAACCTCTGTTTCTGGTATCACATAAAACGTAGGTTGGTAACCAATACTTCTAATCAATTCCAACATGCGTTGGTTGTCAGTAACGGTAACGGTAGCAGCATCCGCACTATCAGCGTCTGGAGTCGTAGCGTCTTGCGGATTGTCTAGACTGTAAAGTGCTAAGGTTTGTTGTAAAGAGCCCTCGTCTAATGCAGATTGTGCTTCGCCTACACCTCGTCCTATAGAGGCTATTAATTCGCCTAACGGTCCCGATAATAGGTCACTAAATTGTTGGATTGGATTACTCATTTTTACTAAATATTACAGTGATTAATTGATTGTTTTGTATGGTGCTGTTTAATGCTGGACTCTGCTTAAAAGACTCTCCTGATGGCACACTACTCTGTTTTTGATAAACAGGATTTAGTCGTAAGCCTAAATTGTTTAAAATGCGTCTTACAGCAGTTTCTGTAAATCCAATCAAATTAGGTAGCGTACCTGATGTAGTAACGGGTCTTGGTGTACTTTCTATGTCTAAAACCACTTCACTAATAGAGTTTCCATTAATCTCCTTAGCAGTTTCATGATTTAAAAACTGCAAATTAACACCCTCTTGATCACGATTAACCAACGACTTAATTTTTAACTGAATATTAGACAGCTTATAGTCACTAGTATTTAAGTTGTCTGCTAACTGTATCTCGTTTACTATGTTGGTATACACACCACTAACTGGCATTGGTCGTAAATCAAATGCAACGTCCTTACTTAGTTCGTCTATTTTTAATTGCAACTGTTCATTTTCAGTATTTTTTATGCTCAACTGTTCTACAGTAGTTTTGTATTTGGTGTTTAGCGCATCTAGCGTGGCATAAGCTTCCAAGCGTTCCTTGTCTGACTGTGCTTTTTCTGCACTACAAATCTCTAATTGCTCTAAATAATTGTGTTGTTCTTTTTCAAGTAAGGCATAAGCATCTTGCAAGGCTGTATACCCTTTGGCACAATGCTCTAACGCTTGAATACTCTCGGTATAATTCCCGTTTAAAGCTTCATACTCCTTTTGAGAGGCTAAGTACTTGTCTTCAAAAGGGGCTAAACGTTCTATGGCTTGTCTAGCCTCCTTTAAAGCGGTTGTAAGGGAGTCATTTTGTGTCTGTAACTTACTATTATTATTATGTAATACCTCAAGTTCTTGCTGTGCGTCATGTAAGGCGGCTTGTAAGGCTTCCTTTTCCTCTTGACAGTCCTTAGCATCAGTCGCTAAACTTTTAAAATTAGCTTCTAAATCAGAATGGGCTTTAGTTAAATCAGTATGGGTTTTAGTCGCTGTTTTTAACGAATTGGTAGCCTCAGTATATTGCTTTTGCTTTGCGGTTAATTGCGTTTTAGATTTGGATAACTGCTCTTCTAACGTCTTAGTTTTAGTAATACATTGTTCTAATGACGTGTCAAGGAGTTGGTTTTGATACGCAAACGAATAAGGGGAAGTAACAACTATAAAATCCGTAAACCCTGGTTGTTCTTTTAATATATCCTCTGGCAACAAATAAGCAGTACCAAAATCAAAATGCAAGACACTCTGTTCTTCATCAAAATGAAAAGCATATAAGGAGGTCAAAACCTGAAATTGCTCTAATTTATAAAGATCCTTCTGGGCAATAATGCGCAGCTCTGGGATCTGATTGTTTTTTAATATCTTGAAAAAAGACAATAAAGCTTTGGCTCTGGACTTGGTCGTTTCTTCTATACTTAAAACTCCTTTAACAATATCGGCGACATAAATAGAAATCCAGGCATTGGTGGTAACCTCATAATACTGAATAAATATAGGTAGTTTGGCTTTGGGCTTATTCTTTTCATCAAATAATGAAAAATCAATACGTATGTGTTTTAGTTTACTGAGTGGCATAAGGTTATGTGTTGCTAATAGCTACAGAGGTAAAAATGGTTCCGCTGTTAGCTACAAAAATTATCGTTTTATTGACATCGCCTGAGGCAATGGTGATGTTGGTTTCATAAACACCTGCTCCATTGGTAAACCCTTCTTTGGAGGGCGAAAATAAAGGTGGTGTGATACTAGTTGCGGTATCATTTAAGGCTAATGAGGTTGCTTCATCAAAATTGATCTCTACTTTTTGTCCTACAACGGGTTCATTAGTAGCATAGGTTAACGTGACTTTTAGTGTGTAGGCTGTTGCCGAAATTTGTTCAGCAGACATCACAATAAAGACCTGCGGAACACCTTCATTGGGCATTACAGCAACAAACCGACCAGAAATGGTACTGGTAATTTTATTGGAAGCACTGTCGTTACTAGTTTTATTTTGTGTTGTAGTTGGTAATTTATACATTAAGGCTTGATGACTTTGTTGCGTCATCACATTGCTTTTTGCAAAGGCAGCAGTTTTTGCAACCTCAGGATTAGCAAGGCGTGCATTAGATGATGGTGTAGACTCAGTTTCATTTACAACTTCACTTATCACCTCTAAAGAGAAATCTAAGTAAGGCAATTGGTATAAGGTATTTGGTCGTCCATACTCGTCATAAGGTGACATATTTCTTAACTGATGCTGTGCCACATTAAGACTATCGGCTATGGATAGTAAAATGTCATGTAATGCTAAAGAGCTATTATTTGCTTGACTCATAATTATGCGTATTTGTCTTTTTTACGTTGTTGACGTGCTTCACGTTGTTGTTCTCGCTTTTGCGCTTGTTTCTTCTCGTCTCTTGATTGTTTCTGTCTTTGTTTTTTGTCAGCTTCTCGTTTATCTTCGGCTTTTTTCTCTTGTTGGCGTTGGTCTTTGGCCTCTTCCTGCTTAGCGTCTTTTTGCTTCTGTTTAGTTAAGGAGGATTTAGTAGCCTTAGCTTTGGCTTTTAGTTTGTCTTTTAATTGTTGTTGTTTCTGCTCAAAAGCATCTTTTTCTTGTTGTGCTAATGCTTTAAAATCGTTTTCAAAGGACTTAAAGTCACTAATTCCTTCTTTTGGTACCACATCAAAAGAATCTACCATAGAGTCTTTTTGAAAGTCATCCCATTTTTTCTCGGACTTGGCCTTTAGTTTTTTAGCCTCCTTTTGTTGATCTCTCAATTGTTCCCATCGGTCTTTTATTGTTTTTGCTTTTGGTTTCGATTTTGGTTTCGATGAGCTTTTTTAGTCCTTGTTCTATCCACCGACTCTCTGAGTTTAGATAGAATGGGTGCTTTGGGTTGGTCTCGCTGTTCTGACCAATTAGCTTTAGGTTGGTCTCGTTGTTCCGACCAATTAGATTTGGGTGTATCTCTGTATTTTGACCACAGATCTTTTGGTTTTTTTACAACTTTGGCTTTAAAGGTCTCCCGTTGTTTGTCCCATTTGGCTTCAAAATCATCGGTCTTAAAGTCCTTTTTAAAAGCCTTAGTGCGTGCCACTTGCTTTTTGGCATTAATAACCTTTAATTTAAGAGCGTTCCTTTGGTCTTCCCAATGTTTAAATGCTAGCTTTTTGGCTGCAATTTTGTCTTCTAATTGGCGCTTGGTTTCAAACTGCTTTTGGTCTTGTTTCCTTTTGGTTGTAAAGGAGTCAATGGGCTGTTCAAAAGGGCTATTAGCTGGTGTGTCTGTAACTTCAGAGTCACCACTTAACGTTTTCATCTGCTGCTCCAAAGCTTCACGCTCGGTAATTAAGCTTTTAAGCGTATCATCAATGTGTACTAAATCTTCAAGGGATGCCTTTAAATCTAATGCTGAAGCTGAATCCTGTTCTGGTGCTTTGGGTAATAATGTTTTCCAATTTTTAGCCATAGAGTTTCGTAATTTAAAAGGTTAACTACCAGTATCTTCTTTTAACAAGGCTTGCAAGCGACTTTCAAATATAACCGGAACTGGCACAGTAACTAGCTTGGTTCTTAGCTCTGAACTACCACTGGCTTCAAATTGGTATTTTTGAGAATAACTAGCGTTGACTGCTGCAGACACATTAGTAAAACCGGTACTATAACGTCCTTTAACTTCTGCCGAAAGACTTAAATCTCGGTCTTCTTGAAAACGCATATCCATCTTTATAGAAATATAAGACTCCACAAACTGATAAAAAGTGGGTGTAA
This sequence comes from Olleya sp. NP1-10, assembly GCF_055804415.1. Lineage (NCBI taxonomy): Bacteria > Pseudomonadati > Bacteroidota > Flavobacteriia > Flavobacteriales > Flavobacteriaceae > Olleya > Olleya sp. NP1-10. Next base: position 2,582,806 of record NZ_CM147840.1, read on the forward strand.
AACCTAAAGCTAATAAGCTTACACCCGACTCTCCTTCTTTTAATACGATTAAGGCAGTGTCATCTTTCTCCATTTCACCATCAGCATTAAGCTTGTGACCACTCATCATTTGCGCAATACGAATAGATACTTTGTCTAAGGCATATTGTGCCTCAGCAATACCAACTCCCAAATTTTTAATCATCTCCGGAAATGGCACGTTTAATAATTCTTTACCTATGTTCATAAGATCGTATTTAATTTATGTATTGATTACTGTGGTGGTGTTTCTGCAAATTCTTCGTCCATCATCTTTCTAATTCTTTCTTCTAACACTGCTGGTGGCGGAATAGGAACTAGTTTGGTTCTTAATAGACTACTTCCTTCAGCAGAGTAACTGTACTTTTGAGAGTAGCTAGCATTAACCTGAGAAGTACTAACAGTGCTTTTACTAGCATTAGGACTACCAAAAAACTTAGCAACTCCACCACCAACACCTACACTACTTTTAGTAGTAGCTGTTCGATTAATATCAACCGTTGAAGAACCTTCTTGGGTATACTTAATAGCTATTTTTACTTCTATAATAGAATCTACAAATTGATAAAATGTAGGGGTAAATCCTAACTCCATCATAGATAGTCTTCTAGGCACATTAATCTCAACTGATGACCCTGTTCCAGCTGTTGTAAGGGTATAAACACCATCAGCTTCAGTTGCTAATGCTCCAGAAGAAGCACCTACTTTTAAGTCCTCTACTATTTTGTTTTGCTCATAGACTGAGGCTTCTCCACTATTTAAATAGGTAACAGCTTGTGTAGATGTAAACTTTTGTTGGCCAAAAAAGACACGACTGTCTTCAAAGGTCACATTACCATCATCATCTGTAATGGTTTTAAGTCCTCCCATCATTTCTGCAACGTCTATAGAGTTGGCATCTAATGCCATTTGTCCTTCGGCTATTGCCATAGCCATTTGCTGAATCATACTGCCCATCGGCACATCTAGTAATTCCTGTCCAATCCTTGGTTTGTTACGTAAATTCATCTTTTAATGTTTAATTGTTATTTATGTGTATTGTCTAACAGTATTTATAATACTGGCTTAATAGTTTTTAACTTTTCTAATAGGTTTTCTGGTGGTGGTAGCGACACCATTCTAGCTGCAATACTAGAAGAGCCACTGGCTGACTGATCAAACTTACGACTGTAAGACGCACTTACTGATGCAGCTACAATACCAAAATCAGCTTCCACACTGGCGCCTACCGAAAAGGCTTCTGATTCTGCCATAGAAAATTCCATTTTCATTTCAAAACTAGCTTCAGTAAACGCATAAAAAGTCGGAACAAAACCTAGTGATAATAAATTGGTGGTTTCCCCATTAACCTCGACACCTTTTTCCGCCAGTGCTTTTAGTGTTTTAATAGAGTTTTCATCTAAGGCAGCTTGTGCATTGGCAACAGATATGCCCATCTGCTCTATCATTTGATGTAAAGGCGCATTGGTTATTGAATTTGTTATGGTGGCTATAGCTCCCATAATTATTCAGTTAAAGAGTCTACGTACTTTAAAAACCCATCTGGTGGTGGTAACGCAACCATACGTGCCGACATAGACGAATTACCCTCTGCAGACATTTCAAATTGCTGAGACATGCGTAAATCGACATTCAATCCTAACGCAACAGTTTGATTTGAATTAGTATTACCACTAATATCAGATAATAATTGATTGGCGCTTTCACTTTGTGCTATTTTAACTTCGTCTACTGTACCTGCTTCCTCTTCTTTTGAGATATTAATAGATTCGCTTGTTTTAGAATAAGCAGAAAACTCTATCTGAGTCTCTTTATCCAGATAATAGTCTATACCATGTCTTTCTTCTGTCCAATAGTCGCTTATATCTTCTGTTGATGATGAAATTTCAAGACTACTATTAGAATTTATGATAAAGTAATTAGCTCCATTGTTTGGAGTAGCTCCATTTAACACAGAATTAAAATAAATATAATCTGCTCCAGAAGTAATGGCTATAGTTACTTTTCTAAAGACTTCATTTTTAGTGTCATCAGGACCACTATTAGCTCTGGCTAAAGTTTCACCTTTCGGTTCAATATGTATTTGTGTGGCTCTAGCGCCTTGGGCTACTAGATGATCACGCATAGCTTCACACCTATCCTTAGATAAATTTATATTGTAGGCATCTGCTCCACTACTATCGGTATAGCCTTTAATAACAATGCTAGCAGTGTCATCTTCTCTTAAAATTGAAGCCAATGCCTCAAACTCCTCAGCTTTTCCTGCGTTGTCTATAGTCCCTTCTGCATAATTAAAATTGAGGATACGTTTGTCAAATCCAAAATGGAATTCTAAATCCTTTGGACTTACTGTAGAACCATAAATTAGGTGTCCTGAAAAACCGTAGAAACCGCCAGTAGTTGAAAATGTAGTAGAAAGATCAGTACCTAAGGTAAGAACAGTTCCGCTTCCATCTTTATCAACATTATTCCCACTATAATCAGTAATCTTTAGTATTGTGAAATCTGTAGGCGGTGTGTAACGAGTGACAAACTGTTGTAATACCGAATAGTTTAAGCGTTCTACATCTTGCGATTGGATAATTTTAGAATGAAACTCATCTATTCTAGAGACAATATCAATACTTTCATCTAGTTTATAATGATTGTCATTAATAACCACAGCATTCTTGGTACTGCTTTTCATTAAAAACTTTCGTGATGATTTAAAACTACTCTTTTCAGAATTAAATGCCTTCTCTTTCTCAATAGTTTTATAATCGTCTTTACCTTGTTTTCCAGAGTTATAAGTGGCGTCGACTTGAACGTCTAGCGCAAACTCATCTTTCATTTTCATTTTTAAATGAATGTTAGCGCTAATGTCTGCATAGGTAAAACTATAGAACGTTGGTGCAAAACCCAGCTCTAATAGTGACTTATCCCCTAATGTGGTATTGGCTAGTTTTGTTATTTGATCGATAGAGTTATCATCTAACTTCTTTTGGGCATCTGCTATACCCATAGCTAAGGAAGTGAAAATATCACTAACATCTACTTGCTGGAGTACCGATGCTCCCTCTTGAATTTTTGTTACGTTTGACATATATTTGTTAATTAAAATGGATTAATCATTTCTGGTAATTCTATTGCTATTTGAGAGTTTATAGTCTCTTTTCTAACAATATAATAGTGATGCTTTTTATTAAGACTTTCTATTTGTTGTTGACTAATAGTATAGCCTCTTTTACACCAATTATGTAGTTCTTGTGCTAAAGGAATTTTATGAGGCTTCAGGATTGCTATTGCATTCTCAAATGCAATTATGGCGTCTTCTTTGTCATTGAGATATAAATACTGTATGCCTTTACGCTCCCATAAGGACGCTAAATACTTCATAAAAACAGGGTGCTCTTGTAGGTCGTCTTTGGACTCCATAAAAGCAATGCATTTATCACAAAATGTAATCACCTCTATGTAAGATTTCATCTGTTCCAAGCTTTCCATTGCACATTGACTATAATGTTGAAAGAATATATCGGCTTGAGGAATCTGTTGAGACATACGCAAAGCTTCTTTATAATGCCTCAACGCTTCTTTATGGTTGCCTTGTGTGGCGTAAAGTTTACCTTGTTCTGCAATATTGTAATGTAAATTAGTATTGTCCATAAGGCTTAACTGTAAATAGGTTCTACATCACAACCCAAGGCTTCCAATTGTTTAGATAGTAAACGATTAAGCACACTGTCTAGCTTTTCTGGGGTTTGCCATTTGGTATCCTTAATTTCTACGCTCTTAAAAAATAGATCCAATGTTTGCTCTACTTGTTTTTTCTTTGTGATATTTTGTATTTGCAACTGGTATCTATCTACGGAATTTACATGACTTTCACAGTCTAAACCAGCAGCTGTTGTTAATTCTAAATAGGATTTAACCTTGCTTTTAGGTAGGCTTTCTACAATTTCAATTGGTAGATAATTAGCAAGTCCGTTAATTAAGTCTGTTGGCATCCCAATTGCTTCGTTTAAGAATTGTACAGACGCTTCATTGTTGGCATCAAAAGCATTCAGAATGATTCTATAGCGTATAAAATCTTCATTAACTAATTTTATTTTTTGAGGGTCTTGTACTTTAGTCCATAACTTTTGTGCCTCTTTATGAGTAAGTCCTGTTATTTTATTTTGCTCTAACGCATATCCTGCGTTTTGACATAATAACTTAAACTCATTAATAAAAGTTGGTGTATAGTCTCTGATTAATATAGTATAAGTAGCATGTAATGGGTTACTAACCATAACCTCTGCATCTACTCTTTTGTCTAGTGCTATAGCAGTATTTTTACTAACACCTCCTAGAACCACAGAAGGATCCTGAATTAACAATTCAAACGCCTCTTTCTCATTGATGCCTATAAACTCAGACAATTGTTTAGCGACACTTTGGATGGTTAGTGGATTGTCTATATACAGAGCTATATCAAGTTTTTCACTTGGAGCTGGAATAGCAACATCAGCATTTTGCACTAATACCTCTAACCCCAAGTCTGTAAGCATACCTTGTACTTTAACAGCAGTGGCTTCATCTACTTTATGTAAAAACACACTAGGTGCGTTATAAATCATCTGTGTTAATATTTGATGATTAACCTCAAATGCATCTGCCAATATTTTAGTAATCCCTGGTTTGGCGGTCCCGATAGATTGAATAAGAATTGTTTTCATAGATTATAGTTATATTTTAATCATTAGTTTATTTAAGTTTTAAGAACACTAAAGTGATACTTGTCTTGATTTAAAACGATCTTAATTAATAGTTTATAAAGTTCATTTTTAATTAGTTACAAACCCTTAGCCGTACAACCTTTTCTAATAGGGTTAATTAACCCTTTCTATTTTCTAGTAGTTTATGTGTAATAAAAGAAGACCTAATGACTAGGTATGTAATTAGTGGGATACAATAATTTATATTGATTTAATGAATAAAGAAACTGGAAAGTATATTTGTAATTATACCTGGTTATTAATTAGCTAACAAAGCCACAACAAATAATACATTTTTAAATCACACGGTTTTCAGGGATAAAAGCAATGTGAGTTTTAAAGTATATTTACACTCTAAATAACTATTAACAAAGACATTAATATAAGCCCTAAGATGAAAGAAGATATGAAATGGTTTGAAGAGATGACCCAGTTCCTATTCAAAGAATACAAAACTTTGTTTTTAAAAAAGATAGTAGATCTTGAAGAAGGAACAATAAAAAAAATAGCCCTTTTAAGAAATCAATATCTAGATTATAATGACGATGGTGATGATTTTGTAGTTGTTGATTATACTTTAGGTATCTATACTAAAGAGCAGTTACGAGTGTTAAAAAATAAAATAGACGAATCCGCTCCTAGTGATGTTTTAGAAAGTGTTAAAGATCTTTGGGGACCTCCAAGAATTAATAAAGCATGGGAAAAAAATTACCAATATAGTACTGACTTTGAATTGTTTCAACATTGTACTGTTCTAGCAACTGTAGGTCAAAAATTGTTAGAAGACGCAGACATTAAGCCATATATAATAAAAGGCGCTTCTGTTTACCTAAAATGCTTCGGAGATATAGAAGAAGAGTGTACAGTACCTATGTATAAAGGAGTTATACCAGACACTATAATTCGTGAAAAAGTTATAGCAGATTTTGTTGCCACTCCTGAAAATCAAAAGCTACTATTATCTCTTTGGAATAAAGAAATTACAGTACCCGGAAAAAGTCTTTTCAAGGCTATTGGTATGACGCCATTATCAAATTATCCTAGTCAGAGTGATATTCGTAAAGAGCTATTTAAAGCAAGACATATATTAATTAAAAAAGAAGATGAAGGAGCTAGTAAGGAAGCACGTAATAAAGCTGCAATAGCTAGTTTAGAGCCTTATTTAGAAGATATTAAACCTTTTAAAGGAATAAAATCTGAAAAAATAACGGATGCTATCCAAGAACATGAAAGCGCCTGTAACTATTTGGGATCATGGTACAACGGATTAAAAGATTATGACAATGCAGAAAAATGGTGGAAACGTTGCTATCAAATTCTACCTACTGAAGCAGGAACCTTAAACTTATGTTTATTGTATAAAGATGATAAATTAAACTATCCAGAGTTTTTAAAAATCTGTGAACATTTAACGTCTATCTACAACAAATTATCTTTATATAGTCAAATGTATGTTTGGGAATACTTAGCAAGCGCTTACGTATTAAATGGAGAGATTAACAAAGCACGTAATACCTTTAAAACTCTAATAAAAGAGAATCCTGATGAAGACATAGCGTATTACAAAAATCTAGCAAATAAAGCTTTAGACAAATTGTTTGAACAAAATGGAACAGATGAAAAGCTAAAAAATAAATTACTAAATGTGTTTGAAGCTTAACATATAAATTGCTTATATCCTTAGTATAATAATCTAGTAGATAATTATACTAAGGGATAATGTATGTCTATATGGCGTGATAATTTATAGTTAGTGTTGGGTGTTTTTTTACAGTAAAGCGTATATAGTATTATTTCGTTTCACTCTTTTTTGCTTTCTTCATGGACACTTTAAAATCATCCATGCTACCATGTAATTTTAAGTTGAGGTAACGTATTTTTTTATTAGGATCAAGCTCTATAATATCGTCATCCTCCATTTCTACAGTACTATCGGGATTATTTTTTTTAGCAAATAGCTTATAACGCGCAGCTTGTTTTATAGTTTTCCAAGGTATTCTAATATAATATTCAATATTGTTGTCACTATCTTGTGTACCTGAAAACTCCATATGTCCTAACGTAGACTCGATAGTCATATTGGGTATAGTAATGCGTCCGTTAGTAATATCTAAATGATTTCTAAGGGTATCAAATTTTATATTTCTAAGGTTTTTATCTCCCATATAATCCGATAACATAGATATAGGATCATAATTTTGTAATTTTCCATTTAGGACTTCTAAATCCATATGGATTTCTGATTGATCTAAATCTGGTACTAGATCTGGATACACCCTAATATTACCTTTAATTCTAGAAGACACGGTCCCTTTTAAGTTTTCAGACACTAAATGATCTTGTCCAAAGTTTTCAAACTTAAACAGTAATTTGTCTATGTCTACATGCTCTGCAATTAAATCTGGCTTCATGTAAATATGTTTTGGATCACTACCATTAAAATAGCCTGACATTTTAAACTTACCTCCAGCTGCATTCATAGAAAACGTATCCACATGGATATAATGGTTTTGTGTGGTACGCAACTGCGCTTTAATATTTTGTAAATCAATACGATGGTATATAAAATGACCAACATCAATATCAAAAGTCATGTCTGTAAATGGCAGTTCATACAAATTAAAAGCGTCTGCGTGTACTTCTACATCTACAGTTTCATCATCTGTTTTAGTGGTTGTTATTGTAGTGACTGTTGGAGCTGATGTATTAAAATTAAACAGTTGATCAAAATCTATGTAATTAGCTTTCAATGCAAGGTGATTGTCACGCTTTTTTATTGCTTCATCTTCTCCTAAATAATAGTTAAGATCCATACCAAATATAGTACGTCCTATTTTACCATTAAATTTTTCAATGACAAGATGCTCATCTTCATAATGAAAACGTCCATTAAAATTTTGGAATCGTAAAGGATGTAAATGCATTTTAGTGGTAAGCTTATCAAGATCTAGATCTATGGAATGCAAAGCAGAATCTTTGTAATGCATACTTGAGTTAAGGTGTAAAACTAGTTTTTCAAACTCTTCATGACGATACTCTTTAGGGACATAATTCTCGCCTTGGTAAGAAAAAATATCTTCTAAACGTAATAAATCTGAAGTTAAAGTAAGATCCAAATCGACATCTCCATTAAGTTGGTCTTGCATCCAAAAACCATAATTATAGACTTGTCCATTAAAATGAAAATCAGAATCATCAATATAACCAGTAAAATCTACAATGTTGAGGTCTTTTTCACCAATAAGAAAATCAACATGAAAATCATGTAATTCATGCGGATAGTGTTTTAGTTGAGCATGAAGACTATCTATAAAAAATTCGCCTTTTGGTAAATATTGAGATTCTGTAAAGGCTTTAGCTGAAGATTTAAACGAAAACCCTGTACTTAAATTTTTAATTTGTTCATCTATACCTGTACTATCAATTACAGAATATCGTGTAAGCTCAGTAATATCAAGAACTTTAGATGCTATGTCTAAATGTGCATCTACAGGAGTATCTGTATGGTGTATAATGGCAGGAAAATCAGACAAGTATCCTGTAATGGAAACATCAGAGTTACCCAACACCATATCAAATTGATCCAGCGTGGCTTGTTTACCTTTCATGATAAGGTGCGCATCAAGTTGTTTTAATGGCGCAGGAAGATCTGCGGATGTAATACTTAGATTGTTTACTTTTAGCTCTGTAAAATAAGCTTGATTAAGTGTGTTAAGTGAAAGTTCTGGATGGTCTAGATCAATAATATCATGAAAATTCATTTCTAACGATACATTTCCAGATGTGTTGTCTATGTCTGTAAGATTAAGAAAACTAGCCATAAATTCTAAGTTAAAATCTACATTTAATTGCATGTTAATTTCAGGCGCTTCAAAATTTTCAACAACAATATTCCCCAAAAACGTCCCTTTGTCTAGTTTGGCAGTCATATCTGTTAAAGAGAATTTCATGGTACGTAAATGACGGTCTTTTCCATTAGTAAAATGACCACTGAAGCCCATGTCATCAACGCGTTTACCTTTATCTGTATTTTCTAGAAATGCCTCACTGGCACCAAAATTTACATCAAAAAAGGGCATTTGTTGGTTAAGTGTTGGACCTTTAACCATAGCATTAAAATAGATGTTTCCTGCATTCCTATAACGTTCCAAAACAGGTATAACATCTTCTGGTGCAAAAGCAATTAACATATCAAAATTTGGCTTGGTACCTTTTATAGCAAGGTCCAAGTCTACATCATTTTTAGTATCTATAGTACCTTCTATTTCAAAATCACCATGTTCCATTTTTACACCTGAAGGTTTAACAGTAAGCAATCCTGTAGTTTGATTTAGTGAAAGGTATGTATGAAGTTCAAAATGTTTGTGACGCACATAAGTGGTGTCGCCATTATCAATCAAATTCATTTCAAACTCGGTGTCTATATGGGCAGAAATAAACTCACTGTTAATTTCAAATCCACCTTTTCCTTGAGATATAAAAGTTTCTAGATCTGTATTTTCGGTTTCATCTTTTTTATGAATATCTAGATTTTGTAATTGAATACGTTCTAGTTGGATATTGGCAAAGTCATCATTGGTTGTTTCTGAATCTTCAAAGGAGGCTAAAGCATTTTGAAGATTAATAGTACCATCTTTATGTACCACAATATCAAAAAAACCATCTTCAATAATTAGGGATCTAATGTTATAGTTTCCTTGTATAATATCCCATATATTAAAACCAGTATAGATGTCTGCGACCTCAAGTATTGGTGTTACATTAGTGTCTTTAGTTTCATAAATCTTTACATCATCGACCTTAAAAGATATATCCGGAAAGTTGTTAAAAAGTGATAAATGGGTGTCTCCAATAGTGATTAACCCTTGATGTTGGGTATTCAAAACAGTGATTTCATCTTGAATAATTTCATCTTGTTCAGAATAAATATATAATACTACTGCACTAAAAAATAGTATTGGTACTAAGATCATAGCAATAATAAACCGCAACCAGAACTTTCGTTTTTTTAAGAATTTTAACTTCATACTATTATATTGGGACTATTTAGCACTAGCGTAGTTACTAAAAGGTAGTAATATAATAAATATACTTACTAATTAAAGACTTATATTTTAATTATTCCAATAGTAGATTAACCTCTTACCAAGATTTTGTTAGTAAGAGGTCTAAAAGTAACAGTTTGTAGATGTTGTATTTTAAAAACTAATGGTCATGATTTTATAAAAAACACAAGAGCCTTCCTCCCATTTAAACTCCAAAAAAGGGAGGAAGTCTAAAAAGCTTAGTTAGCTTATTGTTTGTTTGCTTAGAAAAATTACTCAACAGAATTAAAAATAGGATAATATATAACCAATAAGTATCACTCAAATTGGCATAATACGTCAATAGTAAAATAAAAATCCCTAAACCATAAAACGCAAGGTTTAACCATGATTTATTTAAATAATGCTTACGTAGTATTAAAAAACTCCCAATTAGTAATAAACCTAATATTATAAAACGCCAATTAGAATTGTAATTAACAGACTCTAAGCCAATAAAACTAAAAAGCGACGCATAGCCTGCCCAACACAACGGACATTTAGGAAAAAAGAATAGAAACACAACAGAGAGACCATTTATAACACTAATCTTTTGACGACCATTTTGAGGTGCTTTTTTTGGACTAGTAGTACGACAAGCGCAAGTGGTTGTTTTTAAAGGTGCCATATCAGGTGAGTTTTAAAGGTGATACTATTCTTTTTCGTCTTCTTTAGTAGTTGGTTTTGGTAACGAGGTGTCCCAAGAAGCTCTTCTAAGTAACCAGCTAAAATCACCAGACAATTGTCCTCCAAATTTTGGTGCCAAGGTGGTACTGTCATAAGACACAGCAATACCAGCACTAGAATGGCAACCAATACAGCTTTCTGTACCAAAGATGCTTAATGGTAAAGCAGTTCCTTCGGACGTCGAGTTTTCCATAAGTCCAGCAATCTGATTACCATCCTGAAAAAAAGTTTCCATAGTAATATTAGTTAAGTAGGCTATATTAGGTCGTCCTCCAGATTTATTAATCACACTTTCTGGCAAATGGTAGGCAGTTGCTGTACTTGTAGCAGGTTTTGCATTTTGGTCCACAGGATATTGTGTGTCAATCAATTGGTAATATTGCCAAACACTACCTTGCGCCTTAAAATAGTCTTGCATTTTACTATTAATTTCTCTAACCCTAACAGGAATATCAACCATACGCTTAGATTGCGTTTTCATGGTATCTGATTCAGCAAAATAGTTATTTATATCACCTGTTATTGTCCAATAGTCACTATGCTCAGAGCTATGGTGCTTATAAATACTCTTGCCATTAGTAGCATCCACATTCACTGGACAAATCTCGCAATCAGGATCAGTCAATGTAGGATGTATAACGGTCGTCTTACCATCAGGACCTACAATAACATTTTCATCTAAATTGTCTATATGTTCAAAAGTAGACCATACCCATTGCTTACCGGTTGGTGTTTTCTGACTAATATGAAAACCAATCAAACCAAGACGCACTTGCTTTGGTTGTCCTGTAACTTCATCAATAATATAACCTTCATCAGTCAAATAACGATCTTGATGTAAATCAGTAGGCTTAAAAACACGCCAAGCTAATTTAATCTCTGTAGCACCAAGTGCGCCACTATCATAGTTTCCTTTAGGGAAGTTAACTTCAGTTTGGGTCTTAGTAAATTCTAATTGTCCATTAATATTATAAAGCTTATTAGCAACAATATAATCAAACTCTGCTTGGTTCATTAAAACTTCATAAACAACAACTTCTCCATTCTGATCAAATAATTTACCAGCAAAAGCCTGATCCGTTTCATCTGCAATATTATGATGTGCAGGTAGCGTTGGTGTTCTACTACTTAGTATCACTCTAGAATCACTATCATTTAGTAAACTAGATGTAAGACCTAAACCAGTCTGTATTCTAGGACTACTCCAATCTGCGGGTTGTTTCCCGTCCTCTCTATACACCTGAAAAGCTTCTTTCCAACCTAACCAAGCAGGTGATCCTGCGTCAGTAAACTTAGGTTTTGGGATGCCATCATCGGTCATTGGCCAATTAATAGCAATTAAAGCTTGCCAACTATAAAGATTATAAGCTTGATTTAGCTGGTAAATATCACCTGCTGCTTTTAACTCGTTTTGTAATACAGGATCAACATCTACAGGTATATTAGGTGTAAAAATAACTGGCGAAGGGACACCTTCGTAATGCACCTCATTACAAGAGGATATAGTCAATCCAATAAGCAATAGACAAAATAAGCGAAGGGTCGTAATCGTAAAAAGCGATTTTAAATACATAGTTGGTTTCATAGATAATAATATTATAAGGTTGGATTTAGGTTTCAGTTTAAAAAGGGTATAATCATGTTATGTGTATGCTAATCCTTTGGGATATAATTAAGTTCTAAATAACAGGTGTTTAATGGACCAGACGTATATTAATTGTAGGTTGTCCTATAGTACGAAACGGAATAACAGGTCGCTGTCCATCCGTTTGTCCATTAGACAGTTGTATCTCAACTTTTACTTTACCTTTAGCCTGTAATAGTTGTTCATGTTTAAATACAAAATCAAAACTTACTAAGGCTTGTTTTACACAGTTTTCACAATTACCAGGATTAGTAGCCTGTAAAAAGAAACGGGTTTGAACTAATGCGCCATCCAAATACAACGACACGGTAAAAGAACCAGGTATTTTCAAACGATTCACATCCTTAACCCTAAGCGATACATAAGACAAATCACTTAACGTAAATGCATTGGATTTAGATTGTCCTGTATTAGAGACACGTTGTAAAGACAACTCTTCTGTAATATAGTTCTCAGGTTCAGTCAATGGTAATGCAGGCTCAATATAATTAATACCCATAGCATTTAAATCAATAGTCTGATCTACCGTCAATCCTAAAGACGTTGTAAAAGGATCCATATTATTTAACCCAATACCATCAATCCAATCGGTACTATCACCACAAGCTTGCACATTCTTTTTAAAATCAGCAACATTAGTTGTATGGTGTAGTTTTTGCCAACGCCACATTAAGCGATCCCAATTGGCATGAAATAACCAAAACACAGGTTCAAAACCAGTAACATCTTGGTTAGCAGTAGTCGATCCGTTAATATCATGCACCATATCATGTGCATGCATTAAGGTCTCAGATCCAGAAACAAATTGTCCTGTTTTGTCTAAACCATTAAAGGCATTCCATGTAGGCAATTGTATGATTTTATCCAAAAACATCTTGTTAGTATTGGTCGGATCATGAGTAGCATCTCTAAAATACTTCCATTTGTTTGCATTGTAAATGGCAGCAGAATTACGGATAATACTACCATCGGCTTTTAAAGACCCATTAGTAACTTCAAATGGGTAAGCTTCTAAAAAGTCTTGCGGAAGTTGGTAAGAAGAGGTCGATCCAGAAACTTTAGGATCTGAAGCAATAAACGGAGCTTTAGAAAACAACTCAGGATAAGTATTGTCAGAAATATCCCAATACGGAAGCGTCACCTCCTCACAACCAGGTATTGTACGTAAAGCATTTTCAAACTGAAGGATATAAGCTCTGTGCCAAGCTAAAAACGGATGGATATGATGCTCGCAATAAGTCACACCAGGATACCAATGCAGACCGCCTAAAGTATAAAAACTATTAGGATCATCCTTAGGCAAATCCATAATCCCTTGAAAAGCTTTAATAAGTGTGTTTTGTTCTTGCACTGATAAAGTATTCACGTTTTTTCTCTGGCGTAAACTAGTATCCTCTAAAATAGCTGCTTGGTTTGTTTTAAAGGTTTCTAATTCAGCTGTATCTTTTGGACAACCATGAGTAAGCCAGTTTCTAAAAGAAAACAACTTATTGTCATTCCATTTGGTTTTACCCATCGGCATAAATTTATAATACACATAATAATATATTTTAGCACTCAAGGCACTAACCTCAGTATAGCTTTTAAGGTCTATGGTTCTGGACTGTTGCTTATCTCCATCGGCATGCATCATGCAATTATAATCTTGTTCATCAAAAAAGTATTCAATCTCTTGATCCCAAATGGGTTCGGCTATAATAGAAGTAAAATTAGGGTTGTTCAGTTCTGCTTTGGTCATAATAATGCTAGTTTTAGTGTAATACAAATAAGGGATTAACGGTCTAAATACATTTGTTTTTAACAAGTAATAACAAACAATTAAACAACTTCAAAACAGTATTTTTAACTCTGATTTATAGTTGGTTAAGTCAAATGTATAGCATTAGTAAACAACAAAACAGCGTATAAATACCCTATTTTTAGATAGGGTATAAATAGTCATTTTTAATACATTGGCTAGAATGGATTAACAGTACCTTATAGGTGTAGCAATTATAATAGCTTTATGAAGTGAGATTGAAAATAATAACAAAGAAAGCTTGAAATTGATTTTAGTAAAGTATAATTGGCATCAAGATAAAGAGATAGTTTATTCAATTAGAAAAGGAGTGGGAATTTTTATAGATAGTAAATAATTCTATTAAATATTTCTATTAAATATTTCTAAGCACTATGTTAATTCTCTAAAAGGTTAAATAAGACAGATAAATTTTTTAAATAAAGTATTAAGTCTAATTATAGTATCTGTAAGATAATTGAGTTTATAAAAACTCCACTCAAGTGTTGTTTTACTGAAGGTTATGAAATTGTTTATATAATTCTAACTTCACATTCTTTCATTTAATATATCATTAATTGAATCAATAATGTCATATTTACTTAAATAAAAGGTTGTTAATCCTTTACGTTTAGCCAACAACGATTTTTGTAAAATTAAATGTTCTTTATCATCTAAGATTATTCCTTTTAAAAGGTAAAAATAATCAGATACATATTTATTTAAAAAGTCTTTTTTTATAGAATAAGAATACCCTGTATTTCTGCCAACTCTCAATATTAAACTATCATTTTTAGTAACTATTAATTTTTCATAATTAGGAGCTTTTTTAATGAACCTTTTAGTCCTATTCCCTCCTATTTTATTAGAAAAATGCAAAACTTCTTTATAATCTGTATTTAAGCTAATTAATTCTTCTTCTTTAATTAGTTTAGAATTATCAATACCTCTTAATAATTCAAAGCTACTTTTTTTATTATTACTAGGTGTTATAAAATCATTTATTATTTTATTATCATTAAAACATCCTAAAAAAATTCTTGTTTTTACTTCACTTCCTGAAAAATACTTTTCAGAATCACCAATTTCAATATTATCAAAAAACTGAATAAATATGTCTTTGAATTTTCTTAAACTTTTAGAACTAAAGAAATTTTCTGGTATTATGGCTCCAAAATAATCTCCTTTATTTAGAATACTTAAATTTGAAACTAACATAAAAGCTTCAATTCTATTTGTTTTAAGAGCTTCTTTATATATTAAAGTATATTTTTCGATAAAATTATTATTAATACTTTTATTTATATTTTCACCAAAAGGAGGGTTTGCTAAAACGATTTTCTTTGATTTATAGTTAATTGTTCTTTCTAATAAATCATCTATAATTAATGCATTTGCCTGATGAAATTCATAATTAATATTGTCCTTGACTTTATTAATGTCAAAACCAACTAGTTTTATGTCATTCCATTTTTTACTTGCAGCTTCTAAAAAGTTGCCACTTCCAACACAAATATCTATGGCTACTTCTGGTACAAATTCAGTTGGAATCATTGAAACAATATCAGTTGCTACTGATTTAGGAGTATAATATTTAGACCAGTTTTTCATAAATCATTATAAAATTGTTTATACAAGTCATATGCTTCTCTCACACTAGAATGCCCACTAGGGGTTGAAACTTGAGAAACTAAATTATCATAATATGATTTGAATAATTTTCTATCTTGACCATAATGCCATTTCCAAATTATATTTGTTAATTTTATACTTTTAGGTTTAGTATCATCACATATTAAACGATGTAATAACTTATTAAATATAAAATTATTTACCTCTCTCACTAAAGATATACATATTGCTTGACAATCTTGGAGATTTGCATAATTTAAATTTAAAGGCTTTTCAATAGAATTAGAATGGTTATCTAATCCTAGTGCTATTGCATTTTTTGTACCTAATTTACCGTACCTATGCACAAGACAATGTCTAATTTGACAAACTTTAGAAAATTCATTTAACGCAGATTCTAATCTGTTATCAATTTTACCTTTTAATCCTAAATAATTCTTTAAAGATTCTATGATATTCTTTTTCCCAGCAAATGAAGCCTCTTCTAAAATAGCTTCAGGCATTAGTTCAGTTTTATGACTAATAGCTGCTCCATATGTAATAATATGAAGTTCACATTTGGTTTTACTTTTTTCATCTATAATAATACATTTTCTTATTACCTCACGCATATAACTTTCAACAGCTGAAATTAAACCTAATATAACTAAATTGGCAGTTAATTTATTGAAATTTAATGGGTCTACGAGTACACTAAGATTTGGGATTTTTCCTAAAAAAGTATCAATCGGAGGAGTACTTCCTTCTGAAAAAGTGTTATCAAACATGGACTTAGTATCTAAGTCAACATAGCTCGAAGTTGTATTTGCATCAATATTTAACATAATTTATGTAAGAAATTCTTCAACTACTTTATCTATACGCTCCATTATATTAGCAGATGTTTTAGGACCTACTCTTTTTATTTTTATAAGTTCTGAACTAGGGTTTTGAGCAGAGTAAAAATCTTTTATTTTAATGAAATTAGCTTTTTTTACAGCTTTCAATTGAAAAGGAGTAAATGGTATTATTTCTACATCTAATTCCATACAATTTTCATATGCTGATGATACAACTAATTCTGTTCCACATTTATGACAGAATCTTTGGTCATCTTGTATTCTAATAGTATTGCAATTATTACACGGAGGTAAATTTAATTTAAGTTCTGTTAATTCATTACTCTTTAAAATCGACTCGTATTTACGTCTTAAGGGATGTTTTTTTCTGGATTTAACAATCTATTTAAAATCTTATTTGAATCAAAACCTCTACCAATAGTAAAGGCTTTAGCTTTAATTAAAAATAAAATATGAGGCGTGTATCTTTCGTATTCACGACCACTTCCATGACTAACATTACTAGTGTGTTTATACATTAAACCTGCTTCATTTAAAAACTGAGTCATCCTTTCTATCATTCTATTTGAATCTACTTCAAGACCAATAACTAAGTTTTTTTCATCTTTTAAATCTTTATTAACCAAAGACATCTCTAATATTACTTTTTCAAAAAAAGAATACCCTATGTCAATAATATTTGCGAATTGTGGTATTTTTTTACTTAATGAAGAATATTCTGCTTTTATTAATTCTGAATGTAAATCAATAACCTCATTAAACTTGGATTGTTTAGTTGTTTTAGTAGATTGCTCAAATGAACGAATTAAAAATAAAAATGCTCTAGGAATTCCAAATGATGCAAACTTTAATAATTCAACAATATCTGAATCTATATCTTCAACATATGATTTTAACCTTTTTTTAATTAAATTATCCATAAAATCAGAGTATGCAGACATGTTTTCGCTTACATTAATCCAACATTCAATTTTTTCTGCATCATGACCTAAGTGGAATTTAGTTCCATATTCTGTTGTTCCAGGATAAACAGAAGCTTTTGGGGAAATTCTCATAGATTTTAGACTTACAAATACTTCAAAAAATTCAACTAAATAATCTGGAGTTAATGTTAGTGCAGCATCATCAAGAAATATAACGGCTCTTTTTCTTCCTGATATTGTTATTAGTTTTTCTATTAATGATTGAACAAAAGATACGTTTAAGGATGAAATTAATTCCTCATCTTCAAATCTAGAAAATCCTTTCTCTGCTTGCCCAATAAAATCATTTAATTTTTTTTCATTTAATTGATTTGGGTCTAAAACTAAATCACTATCCAGTTTTAAATATTTACAAAAATCATGAATAGACAAAATAATTTTACTAAGTACCCAAGTATTAAAAACCTTAATAGCATTTGGTGCTCTAGATAATAAGGGTTCTAAGTGATAATATCTATTAAAACTAATATATAGTGAAACGGGTTTAGTTTTATCATCCAAGCATTTATAATGTGCAGCTAACATCTGATGAGTTTTACCAGTTCCTCTTGGGCCTATTAAAAGCTTAGCACCAGTTCCAGTAAGTTTTTTCTGTATATTATCAAAATATTCACTTGATATAAACCAATCCTGTATTTGGTCCATTTCAAGAAAATCTGATCTTTCTTCTAATTCTTTGGTTTCTTCAATCACTGCTAGATATTTAACTCTAAATTCAAATTAAGTATACAATAGATAATTAGTTTAGAAGTTTTATTTGGTAGACTTTTATTCATTTAATAAGTTTTCTACTGATCTGCCATCTTCTTTTAATTAAGATGATGTAAGCATAAAATCTTCAATAATAAATGTATAAATAAAACAAATAATATATTAAACTTTTACTATTGTTAAAGTTGCATAATTAATGAATATTGCTTTACAAATATAGAGTAATTTATGTTATATAATAATTTTCATATTGTTGAATTTAATATTATAATTATTATTAATTATAGCTATAATATAAATTGTTGGCATTAAATATTATGTTTTAGGGTTTAAGAATTATACCCATTATATATGCTGCAGAGCTATCTTTTGAAAATGTGCCATTTATAAAAAAACCAACTTTTTCAGCAATTGGAAGTATCATAGAGCAATCTAATGTTACTAAACTACCTTTATCATTATTGAAGATCTTTTGATAAATATTACTATCAAATAAATAGAGTGAAATTCCAGTAGATAAAGTTAACGCTCCTTTGTTTTTAAATCCTGTAATTTCCATTTCAAGACCAGCTGTAGATGCTGATTGTGCTAATGTTTCTGTTTCATTATTTTCTCCTATTTCATCAAAACTCGTTATACGTAACCCTGTTTGTATAAATTGACGAAAAATAAATTTCCCATTATCATAGAATATTGGAATATTTTTTGATTCGTGAGTATAACCTAGACCTACAGAAACACCATTGATGGATTGCGCTAACTTCTTAATATCTTCATTGTTATAATCTTCTTTTTTGTCAAATTTAAAATTACCGATATTACCAATTATACCAAACATATGTTCTTTTCCTAACCCTTCAATTAAATTTATACTTACTGAGGCTGAACCAACAAAGAAATTATCATCGGTATCTCCAATAAAATTATATCCAATTTTAGCTCCGATCCAATAATTTTTAGAAGATACAGAACTAGAGATTACTTTTTCATCTTCATATTCATCGAAAAATTTAATATTAACTTTGTTATCTCCATTCAAAGTAACTTCCTTAGTTACAAAACCAGGATAACTAATAATAAGTACAGAGTTCTCTAAAATCTTTTCCAAAACAAAATTACCATCAATATCTGTTTGAGTGAAAGTGTTTGTTCCTTTGACTATAATATTTGCTTCAGGAACTGGAATATTACCAGAATTTACTACTGTTCCAGTAATATCAATAATGGATTGAGAAAAATTAAAAATAGGTATAATTAATACCAAAAAAATATATTTGTTTAAATAAAGTGCTTGTTTTCATAATTGGTTGATTAGTTTAAAGTATAAATAATATTAAGATTTTACTTAGATTCAAATATTTACATAATAATGGTAAGTATTAAGTAAAAATTACTATTGCTAAATCGCTAATCGGGAGAATTAATCACTGTATTTCAGGTGATTATGCTAAAGGTAGTAAAAAATATAATACCAATATTAAGTATCAACCAAAAAAAGCAACCTTAATACATTAAGATTGCTTTTCTCACACATAGGTTTCCACAAACCTTATGTAGTTAAATCTGTTGCTACAGACGCTAACCAATACTCGCTATTTTCATAGCATTATAACTGGCAAGTTCATATAACAAACTGTTGATTTGTTGGTAAAATATAACACCAACAGCATTAATAACTGCTACGGTTGCTGGTAAGGCTGCTGTAAAGCCTAAATCTACACTTAGACTTGTATCTGCGCCTACCATGCCTGTTATAGGTATTTCGTTACTATAGGCAATGCCATTAGTTTCATTTTCTAATTCATCTGTGGCTTCATACTTCCCTAAAGGGGTGTTAAAGCTGTAATCGCTTAAAACAGTACTAACCATTACAAATTTAAAATGGGTCGCACCTTCGGGTGCATTCATATAATTAGAGACATTAAAATCAGGAACCACCCAACTGGCCACACTTCTATTAGCATCCAAAGTTGGTGCTGTATTTGGTGCATAAAATATAGCATCTAAAGGTGACGTTTTGTTAAACTCAAAACCCTCTAATAACGCTTTATTGGGTAGCATTTCAAAAGCACGCTGACCTCTTAATCCAGAGCCAACAGAATTTATCTTTTTCATAAGTCCTGTTATGCGACCAACAATACTGGTATCGCTCATGCTTTTTATAATGTTAGAAAATCCCATTCTTAAAGATTTACCAATTCGTGCAGAGGCACCAAACTCACTCATGTTTTCACGTGTGCGTTTAAAGGCAGGATCATTTTTTATCCTGTTTTTATCCACGCCTCCTGTTGTTCTAATTAAATCCTTTCCGTTGTTGTTGTAAAATGTAAGTCCACCTAGACTTCCTTTTAACTTGATAAAACCTTTTAGCTTTGCCATAATTTCTAAATTATTATGAGCCAACGCTATAACTTAATTTTAAGCTTTTTTATAGCGTATTAACTCTAGTTAAACAATGTCAATTCTTTTACCCTAAAAGAATCGATAATCATCAATAGGCCTATTGATATGCGTTTGGTTTAATGTGGAAATGTTGTGTGGAAAGTGGTAATAATCTAATAACGAAACATTTAAAGTGTTTAGTACACACCCAAATGCTAAAATATGTTAAAATGTATATTATAGCCTGATGGAAGCATAACCCCTACTCCATAGATACTTCATGGATACTTCATAGATACTCCATAGTAAAGCCATAGATAGTGCATGGTAATGCACCAGAGTGAACCAAAGTGATTAATAAAATAACGTCTCTTGATATGGATAACAACAAAGCAATTTATAATACAACTATGTTACCTAACAATAGGCCAATCATCCAATTGTGGAAATTGTTGTGTTGACCATTGTTTTACTTCATCATCAGTAAGTAGACAAGCGTTTAAATCGGCTATCATTTTATCTTTAGCTAAGTGTTGTCCTATAAATACTAATTCTATTTTTCGGTCACCATATATAGGATCCCAATCAGACTCGATGGTTGCTTTGTTATCGTTAAAAGCAGCATAACTCATTCGTTCGCCATATTCCATAGATGCCCACCAAACTCCTGCTGAATCTGCTTTGCAAGAACCTCCTGCCGAACTCCACAGTAAGGCTTGATCAGATCGTGACGCTAACCAAAACAAACCTTTACTTCTAATTATATTTTGCGGAAAATCTGTATTTAAATAATTTAGAAATCGTTCTGGATGAAATGACTTTTTACTTTTAAAAACCATAGAACTAATACCATATTCTTCAGTTTCTGGTACGTGCGTCTCCTCCAACTCTTTAATCCATCCTGCTGATGCTTCTGCTTTCTCATAATCAAATAAACCAGTATTTATAACCTGTTCTAATTGGACTTTAGAGTTTTGGGTGCTTATAATTTGGGCTTCTGGATTTAATTTATGGATAATAGCATGCAGCTCTTCTAAATTGTCCTTAGACACCAAATCTGTTTTGTTTAATAAAATAACATTTGCAAATTCTATTTGATCGGTTAACAAGTTTACAATGGTTCTATCATCACCTTCTATAGTCGTGAGCGCTCTTGTTGTTAAATAATCTGCACTTGAAAAGTCTTTTAAGAAGTTAAAAGCATCCACTACAGTCACCATAGTATCAATGTAACTAAATTGACTTAAGTCTATAGTCCCATCTTCACTTTCAAACGTAAAGGTTTGTGCTACTGGTATAGGTTCGCTTATTCCTGTACTTTCTATTAATAAATAATCAAATTTATTTTGTTTTGCTAATTTTTCAACTTCAACCATCAAATCCTCACGAAGGGTACAACAGATACATCCATTGGACATTTCAACAAGCTTTTCTTCGGTTCTAGATAGTGTATTTTCATTTTCAATAAACTGAGCATCAATATTGACTTCGCTCATATCGTTAACAATAACAGCAACTTTTAAGCCTGCTTTATTGTGTAATACGTGATTTAATAAGGTTGTTTTTCCAGCGCCTAAAAAACCACTTAGGACTGTAACAGGTAATTTGTTCATTAGTCTACTATTTTTAAATCTATAGAGGTTCTACTTTGCCAACCGGTTTGATCGGTTACAGAATATGCACAGTGGTAATCACCTGTATCAATGTCATTGGGAATAGTGACTTCTACATTTATCTCATAACTAGTTAATGCACCTTCTATATTGAAGTTTTCTACATAAATTAAAGGATTATTAGCAGTTTTTATTGGCTCTAATACGCAATCAGTGACTTGATCGTCATGGGTATGATGATCAAAATTATGATGAATATCTAAACTGTAAGCTGCTAAAGCTGTATTGTCTGTAACTAATGCTTTAAAAGTATATGTTTCTCCTCGTGTTAATACTTCGCAACCTTGCGGAAAACCACCAGTATAATTAACGCTTATCGTAGGCTTTATGTCATCAATAGCTGTAGAGTCATCACTAGAACAGGAAGCGACTAACAGGATAATTGATAGATAAAAGAATGAATTTAATGTGAATTTCATGTTTTAAAATTAAAACCGCATAGCTAATAATTTAGCTATGCGATTGGTGATTAATTAAGCTGTAACGTCTATATGCGTCTCGTATACTGTTGTATTTCCATCTTCATCTTCTACAGTATAAATAATATGATATTCTCCTGCTGGTGCTGTGTTTGGTACATCAATATGTTCATGAAACTCGATTGCTGTTTCTTCATGGTAACCATCTAAAAACTCCGCTTCATAATCCCATTCTACTTCACCATCGGCTAGTGTTAATCCATGCGCATGTACATCTACCGTAATATTGTGTATTCCGTTTATTGCATATATCATAAATTCTGAATGAAAATCTTCCCCTCTAACAACAGTACTGTCAATAGATACGTCACTAATAGTTATCATATCCATAATATCAATATGTCCTTCTACTTCAGTACTATTACCATTTTGGTCTGTAACTATTAACTCAATATGATACTCTCCAGAAGGAATGTTGGTTGGTACATCTATATGCTCATGAAACGTTGGGTTGATAGCCATATAACTAGCGTCTGTAAAGACTTGCTCAAATTCCCAATCTTCTTCACCATCACCTAAGGCTAAATCATGGGCATGAATAGATAATGTAATGCTACTTACTGACGCTTGTGCTGTTATATCTGCTTCAATATGGATGTCTGATCCTTTGTATGCAACTTGCTCTGTTGAGTGGGTACTGCCTTCTCCATACTCAAAATTGGTAATCATTGGTGCGTCTACTGTTACAGCATCGTCATCACTACTACAGGAGTTTAAAAAGATACCTACAAAAGTAATAATTGCTAATTGTTTTAATTTTAATTTCATAATGTTTGTTTTAATTTATTTGTATTGATTATTTTTTGTATTAGAAAGGAATGTTTAATGATAATGAGACGTTTCTTCCTGCTTCAGGAACATCTATTAACCTATAAAAACTAGTGTGATTAAAATATTTAGTATTGAATACGTTATTTAATTTGAAACGTATTTCTAAAGGATATTCTGTACTAAAAGCATCCAATGTTGTTAAAAAAGATAGATTTAATAATTGATAACCTGCTGTTATCTCTTCTGGTGGAACAATCTCTTCTTGAGCAGAGGTAATTCTGTAATCGGCTATTAATTGTAAATCTTGTAAAAACCACCACTTTTTAAATTGATATTTAGCAGATAATAATCCTGATAATGGTGGCGAAAATGGTAGCGTGAACCCTTTTTTAGGACCACTCTCTTGCCTAGAATACACATATTCTAAAGAAGCATCAAGTTGTAGCTTTTTTAATATAGTGGTACTGGTATTAATCTCTCCTCCCATTCTAAACACTTGTGCTTGTGTGTACTCATATATTTGTATGGTGTCGTAATAATTGGAAGTTGGATTTAAATAAATATAGTTTTGAAACACATTTATAAACGGACTTATACCCACAGAAAAAGAGGATGCTGTATGGTTAACTTCTAAATCTATTTGATAGGATACCTCTGGATCTAAATCCAAATTACCTTTCTCGTAACGATACATATGGTAGTTAACACCATCCGAAGCTAACTCATTAGCCAAAGGCATTCTAAAACTTCTGCCTATATTTAGCTTATAATTAGTCTTGTTTTTTATGTAACTAAGACCTATTGATCCACTTATATTACCAAATGTTAAGGTTTTATTTTTTGAACGTTGTAAGTAAACATAAGATGTAGATCCATCATTATTATTTACAGTGGAGGGATACCAATCAAAATAAGCATTAGTATCTACTACACCAACATCATATCGTATTCCCGTTAATAGGTGAAAATCTGGGCTAATTTTATATTGATTATAAGCAAATAAACCAGCTGTAAAACGATTATATTCTGGAATTAAAAAACCCCAACCACCTATGTTATTATCTTGATACTCTAGATTTGCTCCTAAAACCATGTCGTGCTGGGTATTAGTCTTAAAAGCATCACGAACATTTAACGAATAAGTGTTTTTACTAAACACACGTTCTTGTGTATCTGGCGGTGTTGGCATATAACCATGCGGAACGGGTTCAGAGTGTTCTTCCCTATGATTATTTTGATATCCTAAATCAATATGCCAATCATGTGTATCGCCTTTTATAGTAGTATTATTGGTTATTTTAAAGTGATTGACTTTATGATATGGAAGATCAATATCTCTATTAGAGACATCATAATCTATATTAGAGCTTCTAACTTCTAAACCATGGGCATTAGCAAAAAAACCATTTTTAGCATTTACGTTACTTAAAACTGTTTCTGTCGTAATACCGTTTTTTACATAGCCTAAACTAAAACTAGCGTCGGCTTCTTTTCCTGCTGTATTTCTTAAATTATTATCCTGTAAATTAAATATGTAGTTTTCATATTTAATTTGATTGGTCGGGACTTTATAATCACCATAATCTCTATAGGTTAAACGCCCACGATAAAACCAATCCTCTTTTCTTGTTTTAATACCGGCAGACACACCTAATAAATCATTATTGCTTTCACCTAAAATATTAAGCTCTCCTGCAAACGAATGTTGTGACGGAATTTTGTTAGGTTGAATATTAACAACACCTGCTATAGCATCTGATCCATAAAGTAATGATGCTGGTCCTTTTATAATCTGAATACTTTCTATACCATGTTGATCTATTTCTAAACCATGGTCATTTCCCCATTGTTGCGCCTCGTGTTTAATACCATTTTGGACTACAGCAACTCGATTAAATCCTAAGCCTCTAATAACTGGTTTGGACTGTCCAGAACCTATGTTTATAGTGCTAACTCCTGGAAGTTTACTTAACGTTTGCATTAAACTGTTTTCTCTGTTACTTTTTAAAAATGCTTTAGATACTGTTTGACTAACAATTGGAGACTCTAAAAGTTTTCGTGCTTTAGTTTTTCCGCTAACTTCTATTTCATCTAGTTCAGTATTAAATTCATCCAATAAAATTTTTACATCACTTATATCATGATTAACTTCAATAGATATGGTTTTGGTTTCGCAACCAATATGAGACACTTTAAATGTGTGTATGCCTTTAGTTAGGTTTTGTATCGTAAAAGCTCCAGTTTGTGACGATACCGTAAACAGATTATCACCATAAATGTTAGCGCCTTCAGCAGGTTTTAAACTATTACTATGTAAAATATATCCTTTAATTTGAAATGAATTTTGAGCAATAGAGATTGAACATATGCCCATAAAAAGACATATGCTCAGTAGTTTTTGAAACATATTAATGTAAAGTAAAATTGTATGTATTGTTTTTGATTACACAGGACAAATCCCATGTAGTCATAGCGATAGTTGTCTTTTTTTAGAAAAGACAAACACGGTATAATTAATAATAATTAAACGTGATATGGTGGAGGTCTACCAAATAAAGCGTGTTTAACGTTTGTGGTAACAAGACTATAAGTATAGTGATTTGTTATTTCTTTTGAAACAATAAAAAGAACACGCTCTAATGTTACATAGTTGTCTTCAGGTAATAATATTGGTGTTATATTGTTAATGAAGCTATCCTTGCAAATATCACAAGTGTGTTCTTCATTATCGTGATCCGAATGGGTCAAAGCATGAAGGTTTGTTATTTTCAGTAATAGAAAAAGAACAAGTAGTAAATAAGTAATATGTGTTTTAATTAAACTAAGCTTCATTTTTTTGAGAATCCATTCGGATACTTTCAAACTGTTTCAAATAAATAATTTTTGTAAATATATTATCTTATCAGTTATAATGCAACTTGGTTGCGTTAATATTTTTGATAAAATAACAAGCTTTATATATGGTGTTGTAGCACTGTGTTTTAGCAATATTAAAACGATTAATAATTTTAAACTGACTAAAGCTTATATCATTAATTGTTAAGTATTTTAAAGTTGATTTAGTTTATTCATTTTTTCAATTAAATCTCCAGTAATAGCAACTACTGCTGGCTTCGGAATATTATCATCATCAAAAGGCCATGTACTAGTAGGATGACTTAAATTTTTAGTTTGTTCTCCTGGATGTTGTACACTTAAAAACAAGGTTTTACCATCTGGTGAAAACCATGGTCCTGTAAGTTCGGCATCTGTAGGTGCGGAAGCAACTCTAATAACTTTACCCGCATCCTTCCCTATTCTAGGGATGACAAACAAGCTATTGTTTTTAAAACTTTGGTAAGGTTTCCCAGCTTTGTTTATAGCGCTACCAGACATATCTGAAGTCATCCATAAGTTTCCGGATAGGTCAAATGCTAAGTTATCTGGACATGAAAATCCATGGTCTTCTCCTCCTGCTAAATAGGTAGAAGCCTTAAATGTTAAGGCATCAAAAGTACCATTGGTTTCTTCTATTTTTAAAATTGAACCATGAAAATCTCCTTTAGGTTTGTTATTAGTTAAGGTAATAAAAATATGACCTGTTATAGGATCTATTTCAATGTCTTCTGGTCTGTTTAATTTTGTAGCACCTAATAATTTTGCAGCTTCTCTTGCTCTTATTAAAACCTCGGTTTGATCTTTAAAGGTTTGTTTTAAAATAGGTTGGTTTTCCCAATCTAAGGCTAACCATTTACCGTTTATTGTATCTGCTACATATAAAATCCCGTCTTTTAGCGAACTTGGTTTTGAGGATATAAATTTATATAAATGTTCATCATTTCTATCATCTGCTGTATAAGCCACAACACGTTTGTCTTCTAACTCATATAGCGTACAACATTCGTGTGCAAAGCGACCAAGTGCTATATGTTTTTGTGCACTACCATCTTTTGGATTTACTTCTACAACCCAACCATAATGCTCTGGTGGATAGTTGTAAAATTGTTCCCAACCGTAATAATTACTGGGTACATGTTTAGGTTGGTTATTGTCATTGTATACTGTTTCTCCAAAAAAACCATCGTAGTTTTCTTCACAAGTAAGAAAGGTTTTCCAAGGTGTAATACCTCCAGAACAATTAGCAAGTGTTCCTTTAACAATGCTTTGGCCTTTAATTGGTGTGTCCCAATTTAATTGAATTGGTGTTTGTGCTGTTATGCGTCTATTATGTGAATCATTTTTTACAATTGACCAAATACCGTTTTCCTCTTTAATTCTAACAATACTTCCACCTACATTATACATCTCCAGATCAACCTGCTCTTTAGTTCTAGTAGGCTTTGGTATAGCGTATGGATTATAATTAGAAACATACAAAGGATGTATGTATTCATGATTTACCCATAATAGTCCGTCTTTTGGGTTAGTATCATCAAAAGGAATAAAACAAGTAAAATCATTATTAAATCCAAAAGTATCAGTGTCGCTAATATGATCATTCCATTTAATAATCGTATGGTAGTCCAATCCATTAGCTAGTAATAAGTCGTCTTTATCAGAAGCAGTTAAGCCTTCTAATACAACGTTTTTTAGTATTTCTAACCGTGTCTTAGAAGTTAAGTCAAAAGTTGATGTTGGTGTGGCTGTGCTACCACAACTGATCAAAAATTGTGGTGCAACTACTGCTCCTATACTTGCTTTACCAATAAAGGAAAGAAATTTTCTTCTATCGTATTCCATACAATTTGTATTTTAAAAGACTAATATTTAGTATTTAATTGATTTTAAATTTTAATTAAGATGATGCTTTTCTAAACAGATTAAATCTGAATAGATATTAAGGAATCGTCCCAAATCTCTATTATATATTTTTCCTTGTATTGTAATAGATGGATTGGGAAGTAGTAATTTTAATTCTTTAATTTTTGTATTGAGATAGTAAAAAAGAATAGTAAACTGCGAATTACTATTTTGTACCGTTTTATTAGACCATTCCTTTTGTTTATCTATTTCTTTGTAGAAACTGTTTAATGAACCTATATTTGAAAACTCTCTATTTCCTAAAGCATCTAATACAATTTGATTATCCTTTGATAGTACAAATTGGATGTTTCTAACGTTTTGTTTTATAATAAGTTGCTTAATGTAGTCTAAGGTTGCAGTATCATATATAAACGAATTTCCTAAAGACTCATAAAAATAATTCTCATAACCAAAAGCATCATTTATAATGGATTCTAGATAATCTGTTGGACATAAAAGAAATAGAGTGTTTTGCATAAAATAGATGATTTGTTATAGTAAAAACTATAAGTTTTTAAAGGCTTCTGTTTCCAAAATAGACACCGAATTAAAATCGTTTGGGTTTTCTGTGTCTATAACATCAAAGTTTCTAACATCAACATAATCATTAAAGGCTTCACTTGTATTAATAATTACTCCACCAAGTAAAAATATTCGCTTACAAGTAAATTCTTTAATACTCATTTTTACCAGTTGTTTTATCTGTGTATCTATGGCAACATAAGTATAGTCAGTAATAGCTTTTTTTGGGTTTTCAGCATGTATAATTTCATGTTTAAATGGCATTAATGATTGCTCTAACTGAATTTGTTGATGATCATAATGTACATTTTGTGGTACATATGTCGGTTCTTCATCACTCTTTTTAAACCGTTCCAAAGCTAGCATTAAAGCTCCACAGCTATTTGTTAAACGGGATTGACCAATTCTACGCATACGTCCTAATTCTCCCTCATCTGTTATTCCTATATGTGGTCCGTAAAAAATAAAGGCATCACCATCATCCGGAATGTGGTGAGAAAAAGCGACCATACCTGTAAATCCTGAAAATGGTAACCCTCCTAATCCTCCCATAGTAAATGGTCTGCTTAATACTTTACGGAAATCTGTTGAAACGTTAACATCATCGGAACAAACTGAAGTTGCAAATAGCATCTTTTTTAAATCCGATTTATACTCTGTTTCCAAAAGTGCTAAATAACTTTCAGTAATCTCTGCTCCTGTTTTTGCAGCTGGATAATGTTTGTTTACAGTTTCTTTAATTTTCATAATTGTATTGGATTAGATTTTTTTATTTTGAAGTTATAGTGTCTGGCCTATTATATTCTAGTTCTAAACCTAGAATATTACTTCATATTTATTCTTGTTTTGTATTATGATGTCTCCTCATATGTGTATGTAAAAATAAGAACAATATTCACTAATGCAACAAAGTTGCGTTAATTTAATTTTTGATACTCTTTAAATATTAAACAGTGTGGTTATAAATAACAATAGTGCTTTCCTTAAAAAGAATATAGATAAGCAAATTGAGCTTGGAGATTGTGCGCCTATTAGCGGAATAATTAATGCATTATATACAGTATATCATCGATTGCTTTTAAACGTTATTATGAATCTAGTCAATAACGAAAGGACTTTTACCAAAATAGTAATGGACCATTTTCTTTCGCTTATTGATAATACAATACAAACCCTAATGAAGCACTACAAATTAATAACACACCTAATGACCTTGCAAGGCATACTTATAAGTTAACTTTAAACGTTAATTGACGATTACATACAGGTAATGATATTAGCATCACATGAAGAGAAAGAAATCTATTACTTTTTCGATGTATAACAATTTAAGGCAGATATAAAAAGCCATAGAAACCAAAAAACCTTCGTTACTAACGAAGGTTTTTTTATTATTAAATAAGAGGTGTAACGGTTTAGTTTTTTGAGGTAAAGTAACCAAAGACCCAACCTTCGTTACCATTATAATCAATTTTATACCAGTTACTACTATTCCCTCTTAATGTTTCATAAAGTCCCTTTTCTACTATATTACAAACGTTTCCTTTTTCTAATTGAAACACAACGTTATCAGCATCAGAGTCTGGTGAGCTTCTTACATTTAAAACCTCTGTCGTAATGTATAATTGATCAGAACTAATAGAAGCATCTAATTCAGAAAAATCCTCTTCATAATCTTCCTCATAGTCATCTTCATCATCATATAATGCATTTTGTACAATATCTATTAAACTAGATTGTTGAAACGCAGGATTGTCAACAATTAACTTAAGCTTTTGTTGTTGCTTAGCACTAGTCTCTTCAGTAATCGCTCGGTTATATAAAATGGCTAATTTAATATCTAAGTCATCATATATAAAGTCACTTGTTTTATTAACCCAACCTTCTGTGTCCTTTTTTAAGCCTACAACTTTTTTCCATTCTCCTTTGTCTTCGTTTAAAACAACAACAATGTTACCTCTAGTAAATTTATTACCCATAAATTCCATAACATCAGGTCTTTTGTAAATAGCCAATGGGCTTTTAAGCACTGCTAATTTACCGTTTTCAGAGAATAAATACTCATAAACCCATCCTACTTGACCGTCTGATAATTCAATCTTTAGATATTCTTTATTATCACTTGCTGTTTCTTTTTCGCCTAAAAACTTAACAGTTTCTCCAAAATAAATAGTTTCAAGGTACTTAGCCCCTTTTCTACCAGCTATGTCGCGTAAACCTACTTTTGGCCATAAGCATATTAAAGAGTTATCATCTTCTGAAAAACTCGAGGTATTTACGTCTAAATCGTTACCACTTGTTGCATCACTACTAGTCTCTGTATCTGTAGACGTGGTTGATGATGCTTTGTCTTTACAACTAACGATTAAGGCTAGTAATAAGATCATTAAGTAATACTTTTTTAATGCGGTTTTTTTCATTGTAATTGGTTTATTATTGATTTTAATAGGGATAAATATAGTTTAATTAGGATGGATACAAAACGATTTAATAGGGTTTTGTAATAAAATAAGCACATTATTAATAATTACTGCAATTAGAAGTTTTATATGCAATAATATTAAAGATTTTAAACGAATGATATAATCTTTAAAATACGGACTTAAATCTAAATACATAAAAAAGTAGGCACTTACAGCATTAAAATTCTGCATACAATAGCTAGAAGAAATGCTGTATTAAAC
Organism: Olleya sp. NP1-10; assembly: GCF_055804415.1. Taxonomy (NCBI): domain Bacteria; kingdom Pseudomonadati; phylum Bacteroidota; class Flavobacteriia; order Flavobacteriales; family Flavobacteriaceae; genus Olleya; species Olleya sp. NP1-10. Next base: position 2,614,211 of record NZ_CM147840.1, read on the forward strand.
TTATGAAGTTTTAGTACAACAGCTATCTGTGTTACATTTACAGTACTTACGATTATACAAATGTAAACTCACTAATGCCAAAGCAGGAAAATAGATAGTTGCTTCTGGTAAAGGTAACAGTTCTATTTTTTCATTTATAACCACAAAACCTAAAGCAAACCAACTTAACCAAAGCATTGGTTTGATCCATTTAAGATCTGTTGTTTTTGTAGACCAATAAATTGCTAGAAATGATATAGCTAAAAAAATGTAATCTATACTTTTCCACCAGACTGGTGTAGTTTCGCAACAAGTAACAGTGCAAGACTGAGCTATAAATAGTAAAGGGGTTGCTATACAATGGATTAAACATAAGGTACTAGCATACGTACCTAATAAATCTGATTTTTGCTTTAATACTATCATTTATAATTTTGTTAATACAACTAAGTTGCAAATGTAAAACTATATATTTGTTAATGCAACAACGTTGCTGTATATTTGTATTATGGGAGTGATAAGAAAAACAAAAACCGTAGATGTATTATTAGATGAATTTGATAAAAGAGCTGTAGCTATTTCTGCTAAAAACTTAATTAAGCAATTTCAAACATCATTTAACAAAACCACAATATATCGTGTTCTAGATAAGCTTGAAGACGATGGTGTATTACATTCGTTTTTAGGTAAAGACGGATTAAAATGGTATGCTAAATGTAAAGGGTGTTCAGCTTCAGAACATAAAGATTTACATCCTCATTTTCAGTGTTTAAATTGCGGAAAAGTAGACTGTTTATCTGTAAGCGTAACACTTCCAAATATTCCTAATCGTAAAATTAAAGTGTCACAATTATTAATTCAAGGGACTTGCGAAACTTGCTATCTTTAATAATATAATCTAAAATCAAGTAGTTTACAGGCTTTGTAATGTTTTTGATGTAGTTCTTCCACTACTGTAAACATATCATCATCGTCATTAAATAGGTTAAAAAAAGCAATATCTAATGTATAGCTTGTAATATTAGGGTGAGCACAACCATAACCAGATAGTCCTTTTGCACCAGTAATATCTAAAAAGTATTGAGCCTCTTCGGCATCTAAATCAAGGACTTTTACATTAGAAAAATGCAGAATCTTACCTTCTAAGCGTCCTTCAAAAAGTTCAGCTATTTCTTGCAAATTATAATAGTAATCATTCAAACAAATACTATTGGCTTCACCTTCAATAACCAAGTAAATAACTTCGTAGTTTTTAAAATTATGATCATCTAAAACTAATGTACCTAAGCTAGACTCTAATCCTTCTATACTATCACAGGTATTATAAATACTAGCAACGCCATATTGTAAAGTCAATTGGTCAAGTTGTTTTTGTACTTCTGTAACTGCCTCTTCTTCCACGTCATTTACTGCTTCCAAACAATAAATAAAATAATCGGTATCTAATAATGGGACTTGTGGTAATTGGTCTTGAGGTTTTAACAAATCTTAGTATTTATGCTTAGTAATTCAAATACAAAAATAATGCAATTTTGGTTAGGTTATAAGGGCTTTAGGGATAAACTATACAATACTATAATTTACAAGCGTTTAGTATAGAAAGAATTAAAAAAACATTTAAAATTTATTGTATTTAGAAGTATTTACAAATTCAATTCATTAAATTTGTTACAGTAAACTTTAGGAGTAGCTATTAAATTAGTTTGAGAAAAATCCTTAGAACCTGATTTGGTTAATACCAACGTAGGGAAAAGTTAACAGTTTTTAAACTGTACACTTCCTCTATTTGTGTTTCTCACATAGTATTACCCCTTTTTAGTTTATATCATTAATACACAATATTGAAGCTGGTTGGGCTTCAAAAACAAGAATTAATATGATAGACATAAAAGTAAATAACACATCCTACCAATTTGAGTCTCAAATTACATTAGACCAAATAATTAAGCAATTAGATATTTCGGTTAACGGTATTGCTGTTGCTGTCAATCAAAACATTATTACTAAATCAGACTGGTCAGCAACCACTCCTAATAACGGAGATTCAATACTAATTATCAAAGCAACTCAAGGCGGATAATGTTATTTATGACTGAATTCAATACTATAAAACACTACAAATAATCAACCCTTAAACTATGAAAAACAAAGACACTGCTCCTAAACAAGGTGGCATCACTAGACATCCTTTTCCTAATTCTAAAAAGATATATGTCAATGGTAAAATTCACCCTCAAATTAAAGTCGCAATGCGCGAAATTGAGTTAAGTGATACTGTGGACTCTATGACCAAAAAGAAGACACCTAACCAACCTGTAACGGTTTATGATACGTCTGGTCCTTATACAGATCCTAATAAACAAATAGACATCCATAGTGGTATAGAACGTATTCGTGAACAATGGATTATGGATCGTGATAATGTAGAGCAGTTAGACAGCTACTCTTCTACTTATTGTAATGAGCGTTTAAACGATAAAAGCTTAGATCATATGCGTTTTAAGCTATTAAAAAAGCCTTTACGTGCTAAAAAAGGTCAAAACGTAACCCAATTACATTATGCCAAACAAGGGATAATCACTCCGGAAATGGAATACATTGCCATACGAGAAAACCAACGTATCGACGAGATGACCCAAATTAGAAAACAACATAAAGGCGAACATTTTGGAGCATCAATACCTGATAAAATCACTCCAGAATTTGTACGTGATGAAGTCGCTAGAGGTCGTGCTGTAATCCCTTCTAATATCAATCATCCAGAAGCTGAACCTATGATTTTAGGACGTAATTTTTTGGTTAAAATCAATGCTAATATTGGTAACTCTGCGGTAACATCGTCTATTGAAGAGGAAGTAGAAAAAGCAGTTTGGGCTTGTCGTTGGGGAGCAGATAATATCATGGACTTATCTACTGGAGAAAACATACATGAAACTAGAGAGTGGATCATACGTAACTCACCAGTACCTGTTGGTACAGTGCCAATTTATCAAGCTTTAGAGAAAGTTAATGGTGTAGCAGAAGACTTAACTTGGGAGATTTTTAAAGACACCTTAATTGAACAAGCGGAACAAGGTGTGGATTATTTTACCATTCACGCAGGTGTTTTATTGCGCTACGTTCCAATGACCGCAAAACGGGTTACAGGTATTGTATCTCGTGGTGGATCTATCATGGCTAAATGGTGTTTAGCGCATCATAAAGAAAGTTTTTTATACACTCATTTTGAAGACATTTGCGAGATCTTAAAACAATATGATGTTGCCTTTTCTTTGGGCGACGGATTAAGACCAGGATCTGTAGCAGATGCTAATGATGAGGCTCAGTTTGCAGAATTAGAAACATTAGGAGAACTAACCAAGATCGCTAGAAAGCACGAAGTACAATGCTTTATAGAAGGTCCTGGACACGTCCCAATGCACATGATTAAGGAAAACATGGAAAAGCAAATTGAGGTTTGTGACGAAGCGCCTTTTTACACATTAGGACCACTAACTACAGATATCGCACCTGGTTACGACCATATTACTTCTGGTATTGGTGCAGCTATGATTGGTTGGTATGGTTGTGCTATGTTATGCTACGTAACGCCAAAAGAGCACTTAGGTTTACCTAATAAAGAAGATGTACGTGTTGGTGTAGTAACCTACAAATTAGCTGCTCATGCTGCTGATTTAGCTAAAGGACATCCAGGATCTCAACATCGTGATAACGCTTTAAGTATGGCTAGATTTGAATTTAGATGGGAAGATCAATTTAATCTAGGATTAGATCCAGAACGCGCTAGAGAATATCATGACGAAACCTTACCTGCTGCAGGTGCCAAAATAGCCCACTTCTGCTCCATGTGTGGTCCTAAATTTTGCTCTATGAAAATCTCTCAAGAAGTTAGAGATTTTGCTAAAGAAAATGATATCGTAGATAATGAAGTCATCCAAAAAGGTATGGAAGAAAAGTCAAAAGAATTTAAAGATAAAGGCTCAGAAGTGTATCTTTAATAGTTTTAGGAAGTTCCCACGCTCCAAAAAGCGTGGGCAGGCTTTCCAATACAATCTTTTGCAGAAAAAGCAAAAGGATTTCCATTACAATCCTTAACTCAAAAAATATGATCGTACTTATTGCACCAGAAGAAGATATTTTAAACGAAATAGGACTATTAAACAAACTATTTCAAAACGGATTAGAATGTTTTCATCTAAGAAAACCTTCAAAAAACTATCAACAACATTGTGAGTATTTAAACCAAATAGATATTAAATACCACAACAAAATTGTAGTGCATTATCATCATGAGTTAGTTAATGATTATAACTTAAAAGGGATTCATTTTCAAGAACAAAAAAGAATAGATCATATTGATAATCCTGGACACTATTTTAAACCTCTAAACATGTTTGGTAAAACTATTAGTTCGTCCTTTCATGATCCAAAGGTATTAGCAGATTGTGAGTTTGAGTTTGACTATCATCTATTAAGTCCAGTTTTTGATTCTATTTCCAAACAAGGTTATCAAGGTCAAGGTTTTGATGTAAACCATATAGATAAGTACATTGTAGGTATGGGTGGCATTAACAATAAAACAATAGCACAGACCTTAAAATTAGGATTTAAAGGTATTGGTCTACTAGGTGCAGTATGGAATACTACAGACCCAGTCAATAACTTTATTACTTTAAAACAATCCTATATTCAATCACAATAATAATATGTTATCAAAACTACATTACATATCTCAGGGTACAACGCCTACTCAACATTTAGAGCATATTCAAAAAGCCTGTGCTTCCGGAATTGAACTAGTACAATTAAGATTAAAAAATGTAAGCCATGACCTTGTGTTAGAAACTGCAAAACTAGCCAGAGAGATAACCGCTAAATATAACGTGAGTTTAATTATAAACGACCATTATAAAATTGCTGCACAAGTTGAAGCAGATGGTGTGCATTTAGGTAAGTCTGATGCTTGTCCTTTAATTGCTAAGGCTACTTTAGCTTCTTGGCAAATGGTTGGTGGTACTGCCAATACAATTGAAGACTGCCAAACATTAATAAATAAAAAGGTAGATTATATTGGTTTAGGGCCTTTTAGGTTTACTAAAACAAAAACTAAACTTAGTCCCATTTTAGGGCTTCAAGGTTATGATGTAATAATTAATCAATTACAAACTAAAATTCCAATTATAGCTATTGGTGGTATTGTACAAAACGATGTATTAGATATTATTAATACAGGTGTATACGGTATTGCAATTTCAGGAGAAATCACTAGAGACTTTAATTCAATATCAAAATTTAAAAATATAATTAATGGTAGGTTATTACAAGAGTAACCTAACATTATTATCAAAAAACAATAAGATGTTACAAATAGCAGATAAACAGTTTAATTCTAGATTATTTACAGGAACAGGTAAATTTAGTTCGTCTAAATTAATGAAAGAGGCTTTATTAACCTCAGAAAGTGAGTTAATAACAGTAGCATTAAAACGGGTTGATGTAAAAGATAATCAAGATGATATACTTACACATTTAAATCACCCAAGTATAAATTTATTACCAAACACTTCTGGTGTTCGTGATGCTAACGAAGCCATTTTTGCTGCAGAGTTATCACGAGAAGCACTTCAAACAAATTGGATTAAATTAGAAATTCATCCAGATCCTAAATACCTATTACCAGATCCAATAGAGACTCTAAAAGCTGCTGAAGCATTAGTAAAATCTGGCTTTATTGTTATGCCTTATATACATGCAGACCCTGTATTGTGTAAAAGATTAGAAGACGTTGGTGTCCAATGTGTGATGCCATTAGGCGCTCCAATTGGAAGTAATAAAGGCTTAAAGACACAAGAGTTTTTAGAGATAATAATAGATCAAAGTAATGTGCCTGTGATTGTAGATGCTGGTATTGGCGCACCATCACATGCAGCTTTTGCTATGGAACTTGGTGCAGATGCTGTCTTAGTAAATACAGCAATTGCAGTGTCACCTAATCCAGTACAAATGGCAGAAGCTTTCAAATTTGCAGTACAAGCTGGTAGAATGGCGTATGAGGCTAAATTAGCAGCTGTAGTAGATAAAAAAGCAGAAGCTAGCAGTCCATTAACTAGTTTTTTAAATTAATACTTATGAGTAATTTTAAAGACGTATTTGATACTTATGACTGGGATTATACTTTGCAAAGTATATTTAACAAAACGGAAGCTGATGTTATTCAAGCATTAAATAGTACAAAACGAAATCTAGAAGATTTTAAAGCCTTAATATCTCCTGCTGCTAAACCTTTTTTAGAGCAAATGGCTCAGTTAAGTCAGCAATTGACTAAAAAACGCTTTGGTAATATTATTCAAATGTATTCACCAATGTATTTAAGTAACGAGTGCCAAAACATTTGTACTTATTGTGGCTTTAGCATGACTAATAAAATAGCACGACGTACCTTAACTAATACTGAAATTTTAAAAGAAGTTGAGTATATTAAATCTAAAGGTTATAATCATATCTTATTAGTTACAGGCGAAGCTAATAAAACTGTTGGCGTTAATTATATTAGTAATGCCATACAATTAATCCGTTCACATTTTGCTAATATCACTATAGAGGTCCAGCCATTACATCAAGAAGAGTATGAGCAACTAATAGATAATGGTTTATACGCTGTTTTAGTATATCAAGAAACGTATCATAGAGACGAGTATAAAAAACACCACCCAAAAGGTAAAAAATCTAATTTTGACTTTAGATTAGACACACCAGATAGACTTGGCAAAGCAGGCATTCATAAAATTGGTTTGGGAGCCTTATTTGGCCTAGAAGATTGGCGTGCAGATAGTTTTTTTACCGCTTTACATTTAATATATTTGCAAAAAACCTATTGGAAAACAAAGTACTCTATTTCATTTCCAAGATTAAGACCGCATTCTGGTGGATTAGAACCTAAAGTAGAAATGACAGATCCAGATTTAGTACAATTAATATGTGCCTTCAGGTTGTTAGACGAAGACGTAGAGTTATCTATCTCTACTCGTGAAAGCGAAATCTTCAGAAATAATATTGTTAATTTAGGAATCACCTCTATTAGTGCAGAATCAAAAACAAATCCTGGTGGATATGCAGTAGACCCTCAATCTCTAGAACAGTTTGAAATTTCAGACGAAAGATCTACTGAAGCAATTACTACCATGTTAAAAAAACAAGGATTAGAAGTCGTGTGGAAAGATTGGTCAAATAATTGGGAATAATGAAACTATCAAATCAAGAATATAAACAGTATGATCGTCATCTTATTTTAGATGAAATTGGAATAAAAGGACAATTAAAATTAAAACAATCTAAAGTATTGGTTATTGGTGCTGGTGGTTTAGGTTGTCCTATTTTACAATATCTTACAGCTGCAGGCGTTGGTTTTATTGGTATTATTGATCATGATACTATTGATCAAAGCAACTTACAACGTCAGATATTATACACACATGATGATATTGGTAAATTCAAAGCTGAAATATCTGCAAAAAAATTATCAAAATTAAATCCATTTGTAACCTTTCAAACGTATCTAGATAAGTTAACATCAAAAAATGTGATTGATATATTCTCTAAGTATGATATTATAGTCGATGGTAGTGACAATTTTCCTACACGTTACTTGGTTAATGATGCAGCAGTTTTAACCAAAAAACCTGTTGTATTTGGTTCTATCTTTAAATTTGAGGGTCAGGTTTCAGTATTTAATTATCAAAACGGACCAACTTACAGGTGTTTGTATCCAACAGCACCAAAACCAGACACTGCTCCTAATTGTTCTCAAATAGGTGTTTTAGGTGTTTTACCCAGTATAATTGGTAGCTTTCAAGCTAACGAAGTCATAAAAATAATCTGTAATATTGGTAATGTTTTATCAGGTAAATTGCTAAGTTTTAATGCACTTACAATGAATCAATTACTTTTAGATTTTAAAAAAAATACAGCTTCAGTTGTTAACAAATTAGACTCTAATTATGATTTAAGTTGTGGTTTAGTTAATAAGGATATTCAAACCATCACAATAAAACAATTGAATCAAAATCCTGAAAAATATAATTTACTAGATGTCAGAGAAGCTCATGAAAGAGCTATTCATCATATTGGAGGACAACATATTCCGTTAGGAGAATTATCTCATAGATTCAATGAAATCAATACAGGTAAAGACTTAATTGTCTATTGTAAGTCAGGAGTACGCAGTAAAAAAGCAATTCAACTTTTAAAAAACAAAGGTTGGATTAATCCATTAATACAGTTAGAAGCTTTAAAATTTTAATCAATTTAACTTAAAAACAAACTATATATAATTCCAAATCAACCATTAAATGAAAGCAAAAAAATTACAATTTAACAGATTAAAGCACAATATTTTTACTTTGAGCTTAGTCTTTTCAAGTGTTAGTGCGACATTAACAGCACAAAACGAACCCCTCAATCCTACAGAAGCAGCAAATAACTTTACTGTTTTTACTTCTGGAGATGCTATAGCTATGGGAACAGAATCTGAAGGCTCATGGGCTGTAGGTGGAAACTTAACTATAGATGGTAGTTTTAATATTTTTGGAGGTGTAAACTTTTTTAATAATGATGCGCAACCAACTGCTTTGGTTGTTAATCAACAAGTTAATTATGTATCCGGACAACTACACATATTAGACAATAATTATATTAAAATAGGTGATTTGTCTACAAGTAGTATTTTTAATGTTGATAATAATAACACACCTATTAATACAAGAATTACGTATTTAGATGGGACTTTTAACAGCAATCCTCAAATTGAATTATCAACCAACCAAGAAACAGAATCTATTTCTGATAACCCACAAATAGATTTTGCAGGTGCTTTTGATCAATTCACTTCTATTTCGGATGTTTTAGGAGCTCAATCGACTAATGTTACATGGAATGAAAATGAGCTTAACTCTGGAAAACTATGGGTTAATTTAATTGCCAACCAAACCAACGTAATTAATCTTACGGTTAGTGAATTTAACCAATTAAGCGAAATTAAATTCATAGATATTACACCTTCTTCAACAACACCTTTTATTGTTAATATTACAGATAGTAGTAGTAATACTGAAGTGGTAACTATTAATAGTTGGCCAAACATTATAGGAAGCCCATTAGAGTATGCATCTTCTATATTATATAACTTCCCAAATATTAGTAGTACAATAGATTACACAGGAGGAGCACAAATATATGGTACAATTTACGCTATTAATGCTAATTTTAATAATCAGAGTAGTTCCAATATTGATGGTCAAATTATTACTGAGGTCTTATTACAAAACTCCGGAGAAATTCACTCCTACCCTTTTGACGCTATAATTGATTTAGAAGATCCAGATCCAACAGAAGAAGTTTGCGACGGAATTGACAATAACAATGATGGCGTTATTGACGAAGGATTTGAGGACACAGATCAAGATGGAATTGCAGATTGTGTAGATAATTGTCCTTTAATAGCAAATCCAAATCAAGAAGATGAAAACAACAATGGTATTGGAGATGTTTGTGAAGAAAATATTCCTGAAGAAATTTGTGACGGAATTGATAATAACAATGATGGACTTATTGATGAAGGATTTGAAGACACAGATCAAGATGGAGTTGCAGATTGCGTAGATAATTGTCCTCTAATAGCAAATCCAAATCAAGAAGATGAAAACAACAATGGTATTGGAGATGTTTGTGAAGAAAATATTCCTGAAGAAGTTTGCGACGGAATTGATAATAACAATGACGGAGTTATTGACGAAGGATTTGAAGATACAGACCAAGATGGAGTTGCTGATTGTGTAGATAATTGCCCTTTAATAGCAAATCCAAATCAAGAAGATGAAAACAACAATGGTATTGGAGATGTTTGTGAAGAAAATATTCCTGAAGAAGTTTGCGACGGAATTGACAATAACAATGATGGCGTTATTGACGAAGGATTTGAGGACACAGATCAAGATGGAGTTGCTGATTGTGTAGATAATTGCCCTTTAATAGCAAATCCAAATCAAGAAGATGAAAACAACAATGGTATTGGAGATGTTTGTGAAGAAAATATTCCTGAAGAAGTTTGCGACGGAATTGATAATAACAATGACGGACTTATAGACGAAGGATTTGAAGATACAGACCAAGATGGAATTGCAGATTGTGTAGATAATTGTCCTTTAATAGCAAATCCAAATCAAGAAGATGAAAACAACAATGGTATTGGAGATGTTTGTGAAGAAAACACTACTGAAGAAGTTTGCGACGGAATTGACAATGACAATGACGGACTTATAGATGAAGGATTTGAAGATACAGACCAAGATGGAGTTGCAGATTGCGTAGATAATTGTGTTTATTATTACAATCCAGATCAATTAGATAGTAATCAAGATGGTATTGGAGATATTTGTAGTAATGGAACACCTACAAGAATTGCAGTTATTAATTTAGATATATATCCTGTACCATTTAAAGGTATTTTAAATCTTAAATATTCTACACCTTATGATACTTCTGTTAAAATTGAAATTTTTGACGTTAGAGGAACTTTAATAAAACAAATAGATAATTTAAAAACTAAAGCATCACAAGATTATGTAATTAAAGTAGATTTAACAGGAACAGAAAATCAAATGTTATTTGTTAGTTTAACAACTAATAACGGTAAAATTGTAAAACAAGTGATTTCTAATTAATTTCTAAAATAGAAATAAAGGAAAAGCCAATTTGAAATTAATCAAATTGGCTTTTTTATATTTTTAATATCCTGGATAATTGTATTAAAATTTTCAAATACGCGATTCTCAGGCAACAGGTATTTTAAGCATTAAATGCTGAAATTTTAAATTGAGTTACAAAATCATCTTCTATATCTTTGTAACTATTGGTACAATAAATATGGTCAATGGTTTCTTTTAATTCGTCAAAACCATAATTAAATTGTCCGTGAGTAACATATAAAAATACTTTTGATGCGCCTTGTTGTTTTAAAGCTTCGGCTAAGAATTTAAAAGTTCTTCCGCCATCGGCTAAATCATCTACAATTAAACATTCTTTGTTTTTTACATCGCCTTGAATACTAATTACAGGCGCTCCATTTACTCTAACTTTGTTAGATGGAGTTAAATCTGCATTCAGTTTTTCAGCAATTTCGTGTGTTGTTTTATAGGCTCCAGCATCTGGACTTACCAATACGGGGTTTCCTATTTTATTATATGTTTTTTTTACAAACTCGAAATGAGATATTATCTCAGAATTATTTATTAAGGCTAAAGAAATTGGACTATGTGGATGTAAAACAGACACCTTATCAAACTGCATGGTATTAATAAAATTACATATAATTTTTAAATCGAAAGATTCTCCTTTATTAAATCGTCTGTCTGAACGCTGACCAATTAAACAATATATAGTTAATGTAGCTACAGCATCTTTGTTCGTTGTATTTTCAGCATCCCAAGCTTCTTTTACAGCAGCAGCTCTAAATAAATCTTCATAACTATTTCCACGTACTTTAACATCTAAATTGCCATTTGCTACAATTTTAGCAGTTACCTGACCATCATTAAATTTTTTATCTCGTATTTCATCTGTCAATCTTTTTAAATTATTGTACGATTCTTTTAATCCAGCCCTATCATCTAATAATATATTATAATAAGGCTTTCTAGTTTTCATTAAAGGATTCTCATTAATTAAATCAAAAGGAATGTTACGTTCAATTAAATCTTCCTTTATATGGTCTAATTTTTTTCCTTCATTCCCTGTAAATAAAATTAACGTGAAACCATAGGACTTACAAATTCTTAAAAGCTCTATTATAGCTTCATAATTAATACCTTGATTATGGTAATCGAAAATAGTATTATCATAATCAAATGCTACAAATAGACTTTTATGAGCTAAATAATCTTGCCTTAATCTATTATAAAAATCAAATTCTAAAACATCCATAATCTAGCTGTTTAATTAGATATTAGTATTAATACTTTCTCTAATCTCTTGCAGAGTAACCTGATTCTTAAACTGTCCGTTTTCATAAATAACTTGTAATTCGCCTTCATTTTCTCGCTCAGGACTTACTTGATCTACTAAAACATATTCTCCGTTTACTTTATCAACTTTAATTAACCCTTTTGCAGACTTTTTTACACCATCATCTGTAATTGGATCTTTAAAAATTTCTCTTCGTTCTCCGTTAACGACTACAGATGTTGCTTTCATTGCAAAACCAAAAGTATCTCTAGTATTAAACTGATACGTGAAAGAACCAATTCCTAAAACAACATTAGTAGAAGCAAAACCTTTGTCGTGTAATCGTTGACAAATATTTTCTGCTCTTTCCGTAGTAATACTATCTCCATAAATAGCTCCAATGTGGCTGTCTAAAACTTTAAAACCTTGTTCGTTAACAGTTCCTCCAAAAATATCCCAAAGCAATTCTACTACTCCTTTATCTTTTGGTGCTTTTCCGCCAAGCGTTTTAGTTTCACCACAAATAATATCTACTGGATCGCCACTATCAGGACGAATTACTAATTTTCCATCTCTAGCTAAAACTTCGTCTTTCAATTTTGGTAAATACTCCGTTAATACTTTCCATAAATCCCAAGTATCACTTACTACTGATAAAATACCACTAGGATACGTATTCATTAAAGCTCTAAAAGTTCCTATTTCATCATCTTTGGTACCAGCACACATAACAGAGTGTTCTGTTGCATTTACAGAACCTACTACAAAACCTTCTGCTTTGTAATATTTGCGTAAACTACTTATTATTGGTAAAGTATCTGAACCTAAAAATACAGAAGCGTGTCCCATTCCAGAAGAAATTGCACTTTGCAAACCTCCCATTCCACGCATAGAAAAATCGTGACCTTGAAAATCAATAAACGCTAAATTATCTTTATCTGTTTTTAATGTCCAATCTTTAAATATTCTTTTATAACGTAATGCTATGGAAGCAGATGTCATTGGTTGCCATAACATGGTTGACAAAATGGTTTCTAAAAAGTTAGTTATCCAATAAAAATTTTTATCTGTATTTACTACAGTAACCATAGGAACTCTAATTGGCACCTCTACTCCTTCTGGTAAAGATTTTACTTTTATTGGTAAATATTGTAAATCGTGTAATTCTTCATAATGTGTTACGTCATAATCAGTACCTAAATACAAAGACAATTCTTCTTTTAATTCATTACAAACTTGTGCTTTTGGTTTTGAAAAGAAATTATCTTCAAAATAATCGTGTAACCATTGAAAAACATATTGTTGTCCAAATGAAACTACTTTGTCACAACCTTTCGGAGCATATTTATTACTTCTAGGTGTCCAGTTAGAATATACTTCTTCTGTTCCTTTTGGGTACTGTTGGTGGTGTCCTGTTTTGTATCCGTCTGTTAATAATAATCCGTTCATATTAATTGTTTTTTTGTGTAATTATGACACAAATATATAAGAGATTTAAATCTCTACCAAATTTATTTGTGTTTTTTTTACGCAAATTGTTTTTTATTGATTTATATATCGAAAATAATACCCTCTTCTTTTAATTTGAAATATCTTTTCTTGTTGAATTTAAATAAGTTAGCAGGTCTTCCTGAACCTTTAGATACTTTTTCATCGAGTTGATCTAAAATATTAAAACCTATAAGTTTTTTTCTGAAATTACGTCTATCTATGGCTCTACCTAATAAGGTTGTGTACAGTTTTTCTAAATCTGAAAACGGAAACTTCACATCTAATAATTCAAAACCTATAGGTTCGTAGGTGATTTTTCCTTGTAATCGGGCTATTGCTTTTTTAAGTATTTCATCATGATCGAATGAAAGTTTAGGTAGTTCATTTATATGAAACCATTGTACTTCTTCTGCATCAGTAGAAGCAACTATTTTAAAGGTACTAGGTTTAACCAATCCGAAATAGGCAACCGATACTACTCTACTCCTTGGATCTCTATTTGGATTTCCAAAGGTATATAGTTGTTCTAAATAATTTATTTGAATTCCTGTTTCTTCCTTTAACTCTCGTTCTACAGCTTCTTCCAAAGATTCATTTTCTAAAACAAATCCTCCAGGAATAGCCCATTCACCTTTAAAAGGTTCATATTTTCTTTTGATAAGTAATACTGAAATAGATCCTGCTTCGTAACCAAAAACTACAGCATCTACAGAAAGTTTAATTGCTTGTTGCATTTTATGCGTATTTATTACGCTAATATAATATATTTTAGATAATTCTAAATTTGAAAATTAAAATTTAGAAATACATTCATATTTCTTATAAAATTAGCAATTCAAAATTTTTAATATCAGTAATTATACTCAAAATAATACTGAATATATGGTTGTGCAAAGTCTTATAATAGACCTTAATTTTAATCTAAAAAATAGTCTAAATACTGATTTATTATAAAAATCAACTTTTTGACCTTATCTTATTAAAAAAACAGGCTTCAAATTATTTTAAAATGATTTTTTTAGTACTAAAAATTAGATTTTGGCATCTATTAAAGGGGTTTCTTACAAATTAAGAGTTAACATCTTAGTTTTGATCTAATATTTACATGCTGAAAATCAGTAAGTTCATGAAAAGTCGCACTATCATTGGTAATTTAACATAATAGTTTTGCCTTAATTTTAAGAAAAGTCATCAAAAAAAGTATATTTGTAAACGATTAAAATATTAGTAATAAGCTAAAATTTTAATTGTTTTAATTTAACAAAAATAAAATTCAAATTATGAAACAAGTATACTTAGTGTTTGCTTCCTTATTTATTAGTACAATGTCATTTGCTCAGTTAGAGTTATCTGTAAGTACAGGTTATGCTGCTGGAAGTGCAGAAATGAAATTAGGGGAAAGCATCAATATTTCTCAAACAGAAAACTCTTATGGTAGTTATGGTGAAGGTGTAAATGTACAATTAAGAGGAACATATTATTTTAACGAATCATTTGGTGCTGATTTAAGTGTCGGATACCTTAATGGTGATGATCAGGATGTATCTATGGTTAGTTTACCTGGAACTGAAATTGACGCTGTTGCAAGATCTCGTGCTTTTGGAGGTTCTTTGGCTTTAGTGTATAAGTTTACAGATAACCTTTATGGTCGTTTTGGAGCATTAGTAAAAATTGGAGGTAAAACAGAAGCAGTTGTTTACAGACAACAAGTATTATCAGAGGCAGAAGCTAATGCATTTGGGTTGCCTCAAGGATCTTACACTGAGACTAATTATAAAGAAGACTTTCATGGTCATTTCCCTTTAGGTTTTGTTGGTGCTTTAGGTTACAAGTTTAATATAAATAATAATTTAAATTTATTTGTAGAAGCTGAATATTATGGAATTAGTTTAAAGCGTAAAGATTCTGAATTATCAGAATTTAATACAGATGTTTTCTTGCCAGATGGTACGCTTGCACAATCAGGTTTATATACTATAGACAACTTACCTAATGGTGTAAATAAAAAAACGACATACGTAGATAGCTTACCAAACGACAATACAGATAGCTCTAAACAATTATCTCAAAAGGTACCTTATTCGTCTTTTGGTGTTAATTTTGGTATTACTTACAGGTTTAAAGGATCTTCTAAAAACAATTAATTATTACCACACACAATAATTTAAAAGCCCATTAAATATTAGTTTTAATGGGTTTTTTTGGTTTAATTTTTATAAAGTTGTCATAAAACACACTTTTTATTGACATAGTGATAATAAGTATTTTCCTTAATTTAAGTTCTTAATAACGAAACGATACTGTTTACAGTATGTCTAGCAGTTTTACCAACACCATAAATAGTTGCAGAAGCAAATCCAGTCCAACTACCATAGCCAACAAGCCATAAATTTGGTAGTTTTTTACTTTGTGTATAATTAGTTTCAATTTTGTTATTTTCTATTATATTTAACGTTTTTAAATGTTTTAGGTTAGCTTTAAACCCTGTACACCAAATCACTATATCAAACTTAGTTTTTGTATTATCTTCCCAAATCACTCCATGGTTGAAAAAAGACTTAAAAGGTCTTTTAGTATGTAATACACCTCTACTTCTTGCCTCTTTAACACTTTTAACCATTACTATATCACTTAATGACGTTTTTGATCCTGCAGTAGTTTTACCTGATTTACCATAAAATTTATCTGTTGCATCATTAAATAAATAACGTCCATCGATGTCATCTGGTAAGAAACTTGGTTCAGACAATGTTACCCATTGTGTGCTTGCGACTCTTGATACATCTGCTAAAATCTGAGCGCCCGAGTTTCCACCTCCTATAATCAAAACGGACTTGTTTTTAAAAGTATTAGCATTTTTATAATTAGAAGAATGTAACATAGTACCTAAAAATTGCTCCTGATTAGTGTAATTAGGTATAAATGGATTTTGTGCTGTTCCTGTTGCGCTAACTAAAGTTTTACAGTAATAATCTCTGGTATTAGTTTTAACTTTAAAACCAAAGTCTATTTTATGAACTTCTAATACTTTGATTTGACGTTCAATATTAAAATTATAACGCTTTTGATATTGCTCTAAATAGTCAATGAAATCAGTTTTACTTGGATATTCAGTTTCTCCTTTAGGCATTGCCCTACCAGATAAAGAGCTAAACTCGGTTGGAGAGAATAAATTTAGGTTATCCCATGTTTGTAACCACGAGCCACCAGCGTTATCTTGATCATCCAAAATTAAATAGTCTATTTTATAACGTCTTAAAAAGTAAGCAACAGACAAGCCAGCTTGGCCTCCTCCAATAATAAGAGTTTCGTATATTTTCATTTGGATTTTTTTTGATTAGTTAAGTGGTCTTAACTAATTATTTAAAACAATTATTCATTATTAATATCATCTATTATTTCGGCAAAATACTTGTAAGATTTAATTCTATCTTCAATATCATATATGTTAGTAACAGCAATTAATTCGTTGGCTTTTGTTTGTTCAATAAACGTCTCTATTTCGGCTTTAACTGTAGATTTACTGCCAACAAAAGAGTATTTTAACATTTGATTTACTTGTGGGTTTTCTAAGACCTGAGTGTGGTATGCTGTTTTATCGGTTGGTGGCTGTACTTTTTCTTTTTTACCTGTAAACAAACCAACAATCATTTGTATTAATGATGTATATAAACGTTGTGCTTCTTTATCTGTGTCTGCTACAATTATATTAACACCAACAATAACATAAGGTTGTTTTAAGAATTCAGAAGATTTAAACTCGTTTCGGTAAATCTCCAAAGCAGTAAACAACTGTGAAGTTGCAAAATGGCTTGCAAAAGCATAAGGTAAACCTTTTGCTGCTGCTAAATGTGCGCTATCTGTACTTGAACCCAATATATACAAAGGGACATCAGTGCCTTCTGCAACAGTAGCTCGTACTTTTGATTGAGAATTGTTTATTGAAAAATACTTCTGAATTTTTTCAAGCTCATTAGGAAAGGATTGTGATGCTTTCATGAAATCAGAACGTATAGCTTCTGCTGTTTCACGATCTGTTCCAGGAGCGCGACCTAAACCTAAATCAATTCTATTAGGATATAAGGTAGCCAAAGTACCAAATTGTTCAGCTATAATCAAAGGAGAATGATTAGGCAACATAATACCACCAGAACCAATACGTATACTTTTTGTGCCTTGAGCTACATAACCAATTAAAATGGAAGTTGCACTACTACCAATATTTGAAGAGTTATGATGTTCGGCTAGCCAATAACGTTTATACCCAAAATCTTCAACTTTTAAAGCTAATTTTAAAACATTGTTAAAGGTTTGTTGTAATACATGATCTTGAGAGATTAAAGCTAAATCTAATACCGAATAGCCTATTTTATTTATTTTCATGAACTATATATCTAAAATCTAATTTTAAGAATGAATTGTAATAATTTTATAAAAAAACTTTATTGGTAAACATATAAATTATTCAATATTAAATAAATATGTTTTTTGAATTATTAAAAGATAAAAATAAATATAATTGTTTGTAATTTTAATATATTTTAATATTTTTGGCACCCATTATTATTTAAGTATATATTAAAATTGTTTTTTTTGTTAAAGTGTTACACAAATCACACTTTATTTTTTTAGAAAAACATGTATTTAGAGTTTATTTTACTAAATTCTAATCGATGTATTTTATCGTTAATATCTGCTATTCATCCTTCAAAAGTGCATTTCATCTGATTATTTTACTCTACACAGAATCTAAAATGTAAAAAAAAGACAATTTTCGTTGTTTATTTTAATTATTTACATAGATTTGTTTCATTATTACACATTAAATACCTTACACAATGAAAACAAAAACTACTTTATTAACCGTGATTTTTTTATTTTAGTCAGTATTGGCTATGCTCAAAAATCTTCACCACGATTAATTTCTGGAAAAGTGAGTATAAATAAATACCACACTTTAGAGGAATTAAATAAATTACAAAAAGGTCAATTATTAACATTATACATTCAACGAATTGAAGTTTTAGTAAATATTTTACCAAATATAGCATTTGCTACAAAGCCAAATGTAACTATGGCTTCTGTTGGTATTCCAGAAACTAAAGAAAACAAAAAAACGTTACAGGCAAATCAAGAAGCTTCGGTAGAGTATTTTGACAGAACTGTAGATTTTCAGAGATTGATTTTACCATATTCAGATACTAGTAATATTATTACTGCTATTTTATTTTACGAACAAACTATTAAATCGTTATTTACCTACGACGACTTTAAAGTTGATTAAATCAAGACTTTAACAAGTTTTAACAAAAGAGCGGATAATAAATTTCGTTCGGTTTTTTATATCAAATTACATTTTATCGAAAATAAATCACGTTTTAAAAGATATTTATGTTTATATTTGATTTATATAAAATTAATTAGTAATTCATTAAATGAAATTTAACCATTATGAAAAAACTATTATTTACCTCAGTATTATTTATATTAGCATTTAACATTGTAAATGCACAACAGGAAAAAGGTATCACAGGATTTGACAACTGGTTAAACCCTTGGACAGATTTTACACCTAATAAAGTTAGTTATAATAAACCTAACCAGATTATTAGTGGTGATATCACAAAAGATACTAAATTATTAAAACGAAACACATATTTACTTTTAGGTGATGTATTTGTAACAGACAGTACAACTTTAACAATCGAGCCTGGGACAGTAATTATTGGTGATTTTAAAACTAAAGCTACTCTAACAATTGCAAATGGATCTAAAATTATGGCGAAAGGTGAGAGTACTGATCCAATAATTTTTACTTCAAGTCAAAGTTTGAAAAAACCAGGAGATTGGGGTGGTATTTTTATTCTAGGTGATGCTCCAACTACAAAAGAAGGAGGTTCAGAAAGATTAAACTACGGTTTAAGTGCTTCTAATTCTAAAAATATTGTTTATGGAGGCGATAATCCTGAAAGTAATTCAGGTGTTATAGAATACGTAAGAATTGAATATGCAGGAAAAAGAACAAAAGAATATGGTTATTTTAACGGATTAACACTTGCTGGTGTTGGTAGTGAAACCATATTAAATAATATTATGGTGAGTTTATGTAGAGGTAACTCGTTTAGTGTTAAAGGAGGTCAAGTAGAATTAGAAAAGTTTGTATCTTACAAGTCTAGTGCTAATGATTTTAAAGTTAGTAATGGTGCTCAGTGTAGATTAATGAATTCTTTAGCTGTTAAATCTCCATACATTTCAGGTGCTCAAGCTTCAAGATGTATATATGCATTAAATAATGATGATGATGAAGCTTTTGCTGAAATCAACACTACACTTGCAGCAGAAAATTTAACATTGATTAATGTTAGTAAAGATTTAAGTTATGATATTCAAGTAGGTTTAGTAAATGAAGCAATTTTCATTGGTAGGGATGCTAATTTTAGTATTGATAAAAGTGTTATTTCTGGATTTAAGCCAGCAGTATATTTAGATAGCAAAATTAGAGTTAATAGTGAAAGTCTTGATAAAATTCAATTTACTAGTACTTATTTTAATAATTGTGAAGGTAATATCTTTGTGAAAAATACAACTGTAAATGAAGATTTAGAAAACTGGTATGGTAGTCGTGCATTTAATAATGTATATTCTAAAGGACCAGATAGCGAAACCTTTATTGACGCTCAAAGCACTGATAGACCTGATTATAGGTTAATTATAAATAAAATTGCTGCCTCTAAGACAGATAATTAATAAGACATGTGTTTAATTTATTAACATAAATATTATTTATATAGTATAGAAGATTACTGACCAACCAAATGCAAACCATCTCCCAAAATTCAAAGCTATATTTAATAGTAAGTTTGTTAATTGTATTATTTTGTCAAACAGTTAACGCTCAAGTAGTATTAAGTGCACCTGATATTGATATCGTAAATGCAGCATGTGCAAAAGTAGATTTTAACAGTTTTGAAGTTGGATTTACATTTACGCCTGATGATGCTATTCAAGCTTCAAATCAATTTAAAATTGAATTATCGGATGCTAATGGTGACTTTAATGGTACGCCTAATTATATTTATACCTCAGAACCTGGTGAAATATTAACTTCACCAGCAACAATATATATATCATTTCCTCAAGACACTGCTGGAGAAGCCTACAGACTGAGGTTGTCAAGTAGTGCTCCAGTATCAACCAGTACTCCTTCTCAACCTTTTCCAGCTTACTTTAAACTACACGATACACCTTTTACTATCAATAATTTAGTATCTACAGCTGCTTATTGTTCTGGAAGTAGTTATTTATTAACTATCGATAACCCAGGAACAGGTGATAATATTTCTCCTTTAAACTATCCATCTTTAACTTATTTATGGTATAGAGAAACTGGTCCTACAACATCAGAATTTGTTGGTGAGGGATCTAGTTTATCAGTAGACGAAGAAGGTACTTATTTTGTAGAAACAAATTATGGTAGTTGTACATCAGATTCATTTTCTAACCGTGTGACTATTAGTGAATCCACATCAGGTGTAACGAATATAGAAATAAATTCTAGTTTAGGTACAAACTTTTGTCCAGATCAAGGAGCGACAATATTAAGTACAGTTAACGCAAATAGTTATCAGTGGTATAAGAATGGTATTATAATTCCAAATGCAACAGAGCAAAGTTATGAAACGACTGAGTCCGGAACATTTGCTGTACAAGTAGATTTAGGAGGCTGTTCTGGAGCAGGTGAAATAATTTTAGATAGCCAAGAATTTATCGGAGCTATCAATGTTGATGACACTAATGAATTAGCGGAAGGAGAATCTTTATCTGTAATACTATCTGATACTGCAATGTCACCAGAATATCAATGGTTATTAAATGGTCAAATACTATCTGGTGTCACACAAAATAGCTTTAATGCAACAGAATTAGGGGATTACGAAATTATAGTTACAGAGACTCAAGGTTGCGCAACTTCTGTATCTTTCTTTTTCTCAATAATTGAACCTTTTGATGCTTTTCCGGATATAGATAAAATCCCAAATCTTATTAGTCCAAATGGAGATAATATTAATGATACCTGGATTATACCACAACAATATACTGCAGGATCAGATACACAAGTAACAATTTTGTCAAATCGTGGCGAAGTTGTTCTTCAGACTAATGAATATTTAAATAATTGGCCTGAAAACGATCTTAACTTAACTAATATAAATAAAGTGTTTTATTACATTATAGTAACATCAGATAACCAAGTAAAAAAAGGTTCAATAACCATCATAAAATAGAATGAAAAAATACTTTCTAATTTTACTTTTATGTATTAGTACATGTCAATTAACATTATCTCAAGAAGTCGATGATGGTGTTGTTGCATTTGATATGCCTTTCAGAAATTCATTAACATTTAATCGTTACACAATAAACCCAACATTTAGTTTTGTAAGAGAACAAACTAAGTACATTAGTGTTTCCAATAAACGTGAGTGGGTTCAATTTGAAGATGCTCCCCTAACCTATTTAGCTAGTTATTCTGGAAGATTCGGCGAAAATATTGGTGCAGGTATTGGAGTCTTTCAACAAAACTATGGTGTTTTAACGACATTTGGTGGAATTTTGAATTTTGCTTATAATGTAGAATTAGATAGAGATAGTAATTTAACTTTTGGTCTTAATGTTGGTGCTTACAAAAGTGGTTTAAATACAGGTAGTGTTATTGTTAATTTTGATGATCCATCAATAGAAAATGTTCCAGAAAATTTATTATTATCAATAAACCCTGGAATCAATTATGGAACAGGTTTTTTAGATATTGGTGTTTCAATAAAAAATATTGTTGCCTATAATTTTGAAACTTCATTAATGCTTGAAGATAATCCCGAACAAGGGGTTCAAGCCCATTTAATGTACACAGGTTATTTTGATACACGTGGTTTTTTTGACGAAACCAAATTTTCTGGTTTAATAAAGTCTGAGTTTAGAAAAGATGAAACAATCATTTCTGGACTAGCTATGTTAACTGTACCAAAAGGTATTTGGGGACAAATTGGTTATAATACTGTGTATGGTGCATCTGTAGGTTTAGGTATAAATATATCAACCCAAATTGCAATTGAATATAACTTTGAAAAAGCTATTGGAGATTTAACTGATTTTGGTCCTTCACATGATATTTCTTTAGCTTACAGATTTAAAAATAAAGAACGATATTATTATAGTAGTGGTGATGAAGTTGGGAGTATTTTATCTGGTAACCCTAGAAAAAGAAGAAAACCAACAGTTAAAGTAGATCGTAAAGCTATTGCTGAAAGAAAAGAACTTGAAAAAGCAGAATTAGAAGCAAAAAGATTAGCAAAACTTCAAGAAAGAGAAGATCTTAAAGCTGCGAAATTAGCTGAATTAAAAGCTAAAGAAGAAGCTGATGCTGAAGCAGCACGTTTGGCAGAACAAAATACTCAAGAAGAAGCTGATGATGATGCAACACGTCTGGCACAACAAAAAACTCAAGAAGAAGCTGATGCTGAAGCAGCTCGTTTAGCACAACAAAAAGCTCAAGAAGAAGCTGATGCTGAAGCAGCTCGTTTAGCACAACAAAAAGCTCAAGAAGAAGCTGATGCTGAAGCAGCACGTTTGGCACAACAAAAAGCTCAAGAAGAAGCTGATGCTGAAGCAGCTCGTTTAGCACAACAAAAAGCTCAAGAAGAAGCTGATGCTGAAGCAGCACGTTTGGCACAACAAAAAGCTCAAGAAGAAGCTGATGCTGAAGCAGCACGTTTGGCACAACAAAAAGCTCAAGAAGAAGCTGATGCTGAAGCAGCTCGTTTAGCACAACAAAAAGCTCAAGAAGAAGCTGATGCTGAAGCAGCACGTTTGGCACAACAAAAAGCTCAAGAAGAAGCTGATGCTGAAGCAGCACGTTTGGCACAACAAAAAGCTCAAGAAGAAGCTGATGCTGAAGCAGCACGTTTGGCACAACAAAAAGCTCAAGAAGAAGCTGATGCTGAAGCAGCACGTTTGGCACAACAAAAAGCTCAAGAAGAAGCTGATGCTGAAGCAGCACGTTTAGCACAACAAAAAGCTCAAGAAGAAGCTGATGCTGAAGCAGCACGTTTGGCACAACAAAAAGCTCAAGAAGAAGCTAACATAAATCCAATAACTGAATCAGGTAAAGAATTATTGGCACTAACAAAACAGGCAGATAAATCTAAAGAAAATCAGGATGATTTATTACAACGTTTTGATGATATTATTCAAGTTAAAGACGAAGATCTTAAAATTTTAAAAGAAGAAAATGATTTGGTAGAACAAGGTATTGCTGTAAAACAACGAGCTTTCAAAAGTATTACTGAAGAAAATAATAGACTAAACAGAATTAAATTAGGATTAGAAAGTAGTATAGAAGAAAGGAATGAAGAGATCGCAAATCTTAAAAAACTATATGAAGAACAATCTGATTCAGATATTGAAATGTTAGATAATGTTAATCTATTTTTTAGTAAAAAGATTAAACAACTAGAATCTGAACAAGCTATAGCTATTAATGCTAAAAATAGATTAGAAGCTACATTAGAAGAGATTAGGATCTCTACAGAATTTGAAAGAAAAAGAAGAATTAAACGAGCAACTTTTGTTGATGAAGGAGGACGATACGAAGAAGATCGTGCAGCATTAAAACAAATTAAAGAAACAACTACTTTAAGCACTACACCATTAACAGTAGAAGATTTTGATTTTGGTGAAAAACAAAATGGTATAAAAATTCTTGAAAACATCAATAAAGAAGATAAGGGATATTATTTAGTTTTAGCAGTTCATACAGATGTTAAAAAACGTGATGAATTTTTAACCAAAGCTGTTCAAGCTGGACGTAGTGATATTAACTTCTTCTACGATGTAAATACAAGTAAGTACTATATCTATTACAGTAAATATAATAGTATCCAAAATGCAAATAAGGCATTTAATTCAGTAGATGATAAGCCTTACAATAAAAATATTTCAATCATAAAAATTGAATAAAACAAAGTAAATTAATCCCTTATCTATTCTCAAAACCTTTTTTGAAAATTGATTTAAAAATAATAGTATCATGGAAAGACCTACTTATTCTAAGATTGCCATTTTATTTCTACTCTTCTTTTGTAGCTATACAATGGTATCACAAAACTTTCAAGGATTTACACCTAGATTTAATGATGATTTAAAAGGAGATATTTTATTAATTGGAAATAATATTTTAGGACCTAGTAATAATGCTTTTAATAATAATTCGTCATTCAATCATAATGTAGAAATGAACTATATTGACATTGATAATGATGATACTACATTTAGTTCATCTAGTGCGGATTTAGAAATACCAAATCCAAACTGTTATGAAATTAAATACGCTGGATTATATTGGGGAGCTGTAAATCCTGGCAATCAACCTATCGATCAAGTGAGGTTTATGGCACCTGAGGGTGGATATACAGATATTCAAGGAACTATAATTTATGAAGCAGGAACTAATTCTGTTGATGGAGGTAATAGTTTTTCATATGCGTGTTATGCTGATGTTACTAGTTTAGTTACTAGTGTAACAAATAATCTAGGAACCTATACTGTAGCAAACGTATCATCAGGTACTGGCGAAACAGCAAATTTTAATCCATATAATGGTACAGGTCAATCTGCAGGTTGGTCTTTATTTGTTGTATATGAAGACCCTACTCTACCTGGTAAGTCAATTACAAGTTTTGATGGTTTCAGTGCAATAAGTGCTTCTCAAAATCCAACAGCAGATATCTTAGTTGATGGATTTAGAACGATACCTGGGCCTGCACCAGTTAGAGCTAATTTTGCTTTTGCAGCTTTAGAAGGAGATAAACCTATTTCAGGTGATAGATTAAGATTAAATGGTACAGCATTGTCTGCTGCGGATAGACCAGTTAACAACTTTTTTAATAGTTCTGTTACACAATTAGATGCTACTCCAGTAAATAATCGTAATCCTAATAGTACAAATACATTAGGATTCGATACGGGTATATTATCTATACCCAACCCAGGCAATTCTGTAATTGCAAATGATGCCACTTCAGCGACGGTTAGATTAGAAACTAGTGGAGATACTTATTTTCCGTATTTTTTCGCTTTTGCAGTAGAGATAATAGAACCCAATATTGTTTTAACAAAAATTGTAGAGGATGATGCAGGTAATAATATTGGTGGACTTGAAGTAGGTTTAGGTGATAGTTTAAATTATGTTATTGGTTTTCAAAATACAGGAAATGATAATGCTACTAATTTTCAAATAAGAGATATACTTCCTGTTAATATTTTGTTTGACTATCCGACAGATTTAATTTTACCACCAGGAGTTACAGTAGCTAGTTATGATCCTACTACGCGTGAATTAATTTTAGATATTGAAGATTATTTAGTCGAAGAAAATGATCCTGTTTATGAAATAAGAATAGAGGCTCGAGTTGTTGATGCTTGTAATCAGTTAGCAGATGCTTGTTCCAATATAATAAACAATCAAGCTTATGCAACTTATAATGGTTTTTTCAATCCAACTTTTGAAATTTCGGATGACCCTAGTTTAAATGCTAATACAGGCTGTTTAATTACCCCTCAAGCAACTAATTTTTTAGCTAATTTAGATTGTGAATTTACACAAAATGAAATTCTTTGTGGTGCAACTCTAGAGTTAACTGCTGCAAATGGATATGACTCTTACTCTTGGTCAACTAGTGAAACAGGCTCTCCAGTAATTGGTACAGGACAAAATATAACTGTAGATCAAACAGGTACATATTATGTATATAATACCGCAATTGCACCATGTCAATCTATTCAACAGGAATTTGTTGTAGATCTTTTTGGTGGTAATATTGAAAATCCAGTTATTCCTTATGCGGACGAAGTTGTTACTTGTCCTGATAACGGAAAATTATTGCCAAATATATTTTTATGTGGTATTAATGATTCCACTTTTATAGAAACTAGTATCGCTGGTGCGGAATCTGTTATATGGGAACAATTAGACGAAACTAGTTGTGATGCAGTTTCAAATTCAGATTGTGCAAATGAAGACAATAGTTGTGTATGGAACGAAGTTGAAAATGGACCAAATTATTTAGCAAATACATCTGGTCAATTTAGAATAACAATTAATTATGATGGAGGATGTTTCGTTCAATTTTATTTTAATGTATACCAAAATATTTTAAATCCTACAGTTGAATCGACAGACATAATTTGTACTACAGACGGAAGTATTACTGTTAATGATGTACCTTCTGGTTATGAATATAGCTTAGATGATATTAATTATCAAGCAAGTAATGTTTTTAGTGTTACAGCAGCTGGAATTTATACAGTTTACATTAGACAAGTTGATGTAGATACTAATCCTTGTGTATTTACAGTTCCAGATATTCAAATCAGAGTTCGTGATTTTACAGTATCTTCTACAGTTATTCAGCCTTTCTGTAATGGTGACCTAGGAACCATACAACTAGCAGCTAATGATGTAGAACCACAATATACTTTTGAACTATTCCAAAACGGAGCTTTAGTTAATAGTGTTGGTCCAATATTAGAAAACACACATGCTTTTGAAAATTTAAATCCAGGAACTTACACCGCTACTGTTGAAACTGAAGATGGTTGTACTTACACTGAAGATGTAATTATTGTAGAACCACCTTTATTAACTGTAACTGCAGCAATTACAAGTCCTTTAACTTGTAATGATGGTGAAATAACAATTTATCCTGATGGTGGAACCGCACCTTATTTCTATTTTATAAATAGTACAACAGATTTTCAAACGGTTCCTGAAGTAGTTGTTACTTCAGCTGGAACTTATGACATTACAGTTGTAGATTCTAATAACTGTATTGCTACTACTACTATTACAATTGATGATATCCCAGCTCCAGTTTATACAATAAATAGCACAGATATTTTATGTTATAATGATGCAAACGGTCAAATTGATATTAATGTTACTAATGCTAATGGTTATACTTTAGAATACAGTATTGATAACGGAACTACTTTTTCTGCCAATCCAACATTTAATAATTTAGATGCAGGCGATTATGAAGTAATTATTAGTTATGAATTAGATGGTTCTGAATGTTTTACAACTCCTGAAACTATAACAATAAATCAGCCTGATGCTGCTTTAACTGCAACAGCTGGAATATCTGCTTTAGCAGGTTGTGGTCCTTCTGGAGAAGGTACAATTAGAATAACAAACCCACAAGGAGGAACACCTTTTCCTGCACCAAATTTATATGAATATAGTTTTGATAATCAGGCTACATGGGTCACAACAAATGAATCTTTTGTAACACCAGGAACTTATACAGTTTATATACGTGATGCTAATGGATGTATCTATTCTATGGAAGATACTATTCTAGATCAAGAACCTCCTGCTCCAACTATAGAAATTGGTGATACAAACTACAATTGTGATGGAACAGGTAATGCAACAGTTACTGTAACAAACAATGGTGGTTCTAACTTTTCTTATGAGTATTATCTAGATGGAGTTTTAAATCCAGATACTACAAATCCAGAAGTATTTACTGATGTACCAACAGGTACTCATACAGTTAGTGTAGAGTATACATTGCAAGATGTTCCAACATTTAGTAATTTATTACTAGAAACCTTTGGTTATGGTCAAAATACTACCTCTCCTGGAATAAATACTACTTATTATTGCTTTGAACATCAAATAGCGCCTGGAGCTTGTAATGGTACAACACATATCAATGACGGTGAATATTCTGTTACTTCAGATATAATAAATCCGTTTGGTACATGGTTAGATCCAGTTGATCATACTCCTCCAACAACTCCTCCAACACAAGATGGTAGATTTTTAGTTGTAAACATTGGAGCTTCTATTCCTGTTACAGCTATACTATACCAAAAAGAAATAAATGATATTATCCCTAATCAACCAATACAAGTTGAATTTGCTGCACTTAATTTACTTAGAGTTGGGACAAATGGATTTGATCCTAATTTAGTAGTCGAATTAATTGATGCTGGTGGTAATATAATTGATTCTTACAGTACAGGAGATATTCCAAAAACAAATAATTGGATAGAATATCCTACTTCACCTGCAACATTAGATCCAGGACCAAATACTAGTTTAACTTTTGTTCTAAGGTCTAATGTACAGCAAACAGGTGGTAATGATGTTGCAATAGATGATATTAGAGTATTTCAACTACCTCAGTCATGTACTACTATTGTAGATTTCCCTTTTATTATTGACTCAGATAATGCTTTTACTGCAGATATTACTGGTACATCAATGGTAAGTTGTTCAGGTAATGCAGATGGTGAAGTAACTATAGCTGTACAAAATTATGATACAACAAATGGATTTGAATACTCAATAGATAATGGAGTGACTTGGATTGCACAATCAACTTCTCCATTTACAATTACTGGATTAACCGATGATACATACAACATTAGTGTTCGTTATGATGATGCAGCTGATACCTGTCAATTGGATTTCACAGAAACAATTACATCTGCTGACCCTTTAACAATAAATGTTACTAATACTGAGGTTACCTGTCTTGAAGGTGCTACAATAACAGTTTCTGCTACAGACGGAACTCCTGGTTATTCTTTTCAATTAATTGATACAGTTGCTCCTTTTACAGCCACAGATTTTAATAATGGTGTCCTAACAGATGTTGCTCCTGGTACATATACAGTCGAAGTAACTGATGCTGCTAATTGTACAAACTCTACAACATTAGTTTTAGATGCACCTGTTGCTCCAACAGCAACTATTAGTACTACTTCAGATTATTGTTATGATGCTGCAAATGGTGCTACTTTAGAGGTTACTGCTTCTGGTGGTGTAGCGCCTTATGAATATAATATTAATGGAGGTGAATTTCAAGATGAAAATACTTTTGAAAATCTTACTCCAGGTACTTATACTATAATTGTTAGAGATACTTATGGATGTGAAGTTACTTTACCAGCCGAAACTATTGAACCAGAATTAGTATTAAATACTACAATTACTAAAAATTTAGATTGTACAACATCTCCAGATGCTGAAATTACAGGAACAATAACTGGAGGTACAGCTCCTTACACCTATGCTGTTTCAGAAAACGGTGGTGCTTATACAGATTTAGGAACTACAGGTACACCTTTTACTTACTCTGCTCCTACTGATGGTACTTACCAATTTCAAGTAACTGATGCTTTAGGTTGTATTGCTGAATCTGAAATAAATACTATAGATGCAATTTCAACACCAACAGGTACAGCAAATGGTATAGATCCTTTATGTTTTGATGATGCAAATGGAGAAATTCAATTATTTGCAGATGGTGGTTCTGGAGGCTATACTTTTAGTTTTAATGGTAGTGCCTTTACTGCAACGTCATTTTATGACGGGTTAGATGCAAATACGACTACAGCAACTACAACAGAATATACATATCAAATACAAGACAGTAATAACTGTGTGTCTCCTGTTTATACTATTACATTAAACAACCCTACAGAAGTAGAAGCTACTGCAATAATTTCAAATAACACTAACTGTAGTACAACTACAGAAATTACGGTAAGTGCTACAGGTGGTGCAGGAAATTATGAATTCAGTTTTAATGGAAGTACATCTTATACTGCTAATAATATCTTAACAGTAACTAATACTAACGCAACTCAAACTATCACTTACTCCGTGAGAGATGCAAATGGTTGTATAGATACCGAAACTATAGATATTCCGCCTTACAATCCTTTAACAGGTATGACTTTTGCGGATTCTAATGTAATTACATGTAATGACACTACTACAAATGTAACCGTAACACCAATTGATGGTGTAGCTCCATTTACTTTTGAAATTACAGCTCCAGCTTCAGAAACATCAAACGTTTCAGGAGCTACTTCAGGAACATTTACAAACTTAGCTCCTGGAAATTACACGTTCCAAATTACAGATTCAAATGGATGTACAATTAGTGCTTCTCATACAATTGATCCTGAAATTAATATAGCTATTGCACAAACTAATACAAATCAAGTATGTTTTGGTTCAGATGATGGTTCTGCTGTATTTACCATGACAGATGTTAGTAGTTTAGGTAACTATACTTATACTCTATCACCTTCAGCAGGAACAATCACTCAGACTGATAATGAAGTTTCGATTACAAACCTACCTGTAGGTACATATACTTTTGATGTTATAGATACTGCAACAGGTTGTTCTGACTCTGCATCAATTACAATTGATCCTACTACACAAATTACTTTCACAGCATCAGCTACTAACATAAACTGTAATACAACAGAATCTACTATTAGCTTCACAAGTTTAACAGGTGGTTCTGGCGGATACACTTATGCTTATGTTACTTCTGGTGATACTGCTCCTTCAGCTGGTGACTATGGAACAAATACAATAGTTGATACGGCTACACTAGGTTTAGTTATTGATGTTTATGTAATGGACAGTAATAATTGTGCTGTTATGGATACTGTTACTATTATTAGTGATCCTTTACCTACCGTTACTGCTACTATTGATAATCAATGTACAGGAACAGGAAATAATTTCACTATTACTGCTACTGCTACAGGTGTTGCAACCTTAATGTATAGTATTGATGGAACAAACTTCCAATCTGGTAACACTTTTAACGTGACTGCCGGAACTTATACAATAACTGCAAGAGATGGAAATGGTTGTATTATTACTGATACTGTAACAGTAAACCCTCAATTATCTCTTTCTGCAGTATTAGATAAAGACATAACATGTTCACTACCAGATCAAGCTCAAGTTACTTTAACTGCAACTGGTGGTGATGCAACAACTTATACTTATGCCTATTCAACTGATGGTGGTACAACTTTTACAACAATAGCTAGTAATGTGTTTAATACTAACACTCCTGGAAGTTACATTTTTATGGTAACTGATGCTAATACTTGTACTGTTGAAACAACAACAGCTATTGAAATTACACCAGCAACAGCTCCTGATATTACTGTAACTCAAACAGGATTTATTAATTGTAATGCAGAAGAAACCGCTTCAATTTCAATAACTCCAGATACTACCGTAGGTCAAGCTCCTTATGATTATGAAGTCTATAATACAACGACAAGTACTTCTTATGGTACTCAAACTTCAGGTTTACCTGCAGGAGACTATACTGTAACAGTAACTGATGCTAATGGCTGTACTGAAGTAGAGTTAATTACCATTAACCAACCTGATGCTATTACAGTAAATCACTCAACTGTGCCAATTACTTGTGATACAGCAAACGGTACTTCACAAGGATCAGTAATTGTAGATAGTGTAACTGGTGGTACAGGTCCTTATAACTACTTCGTAACAGGAACAAATGGTTATGATGAATCAGAATTAAATAATATTGGAGATACCTCTACAACTTTTGATGTTGTTGATTTCGGGTTATACCAAATAAATATTGTAGATAGCAATGGATGTTCAGTCTTGATTCAAGATGTATTAGTTGCCTCTCCTCCAGATGATTTAGATATAGTTATAGATTCAACAGTAGATTGTACAACAGGTGGTGAAGCTACTGTGACAGTAAGTACTGCTTTAGCAGGAAATGGGCCATTTTATTTTGATATTTATGACGGAACTATTCCACCACCTCCACCAGGAGGAACATGGCAACTAGAGTCTTCTCCAGGATCAGTAACTTTTACAGGATTAACTAGTGGTGTTACGTATACATTTATAGTTTATGACTCATTAACAGGTTGTACATATTTTGAAACTGCTGATTCGCCTATCCCAACAAATTCGACATTAACAGTTGATTCTTTAACGTCAAATAATATTACATGTACAGGTAATGCTGATGGGAATGTTTCGTTTACTATTAACAACCCTGAATCTTCGGCAATTGATGTTGATTATGAAATATTTAATTCATTGTCAATAACAACTACAGGTATTACAGGTTCTGGAACTGTACCAGCAAATGGAGCTTTACCAGTATCTGACTTAGGACCTTTACCATATGGAAATTATTATGTTTTAATTTCTCAAACTTCTGGAACTAATGCAGGTTGTGGTATTATAACTTCAACTTTCAATATTACAGAGTCGGCTATTAGTTTTGGTCTTACAGCTTCTGTAACCTCTAATGAAAATTGTAATGATTTAGGAGTAATAACAGGAATTGCAACAGATGGAACTGCACCTTATCAATATCAAATTTTATTAGAAACTGATACAGCTCCAGATGCAACAAGCACAGCTTGGGCTTCTGCAAATACATTTAATGTACCAGCTAATGTTTATACCGTATATGCTATAGATGCCTATGGATGTATTAGAGATGTAGATTTAACTTTAACTAGAGATGCTGAGCCTATTATTGATCCTCAAACAGCACCTTGTTTTGATGGTAGTCCAATAAACATTACAATTACAGGTAGTGTATCTGTTGGTAGTCCATTATATAGTATGAATGGAACAACATTTGTTTCTAGTCCTGATTTTTCAGTATCCTCTCCAGGAACTTATACTTTATATATTCAAGATGGAAATGGATGTGTGGCTTCAACACCATACGTTGTAAATGATCAGTTATTATTAAGTGCTGCATTAACTAGTCCTTTAGATTGTACTGCGACACCAAATGCAGAAATCACTTTAACTGCTACAGGTGGAGATAATACAACTTATACTTATGAAGTATCAACAGACGGAATAACATTTAGTCCAATGGCTACCAATGTGTATTCTGCTGCTTCAGCAGGAACCTATACTTTTATGGTTACGGATGCTGCTGGTTGTGAGTCTACTACAACTTATACTGTGGACGCTATACAACCAACTACATTTACAACTGTAGAAACAGATGTAAGCTGTAATGGAGGTAACGATGGAACTATTACGGTAACAACTACATCTGCTACAGGACCTTTCATGTATCAATTAGATTCAGGAACACCTCAAAGTTCAAATGTATTCACTGGTTTAACTCAAGGATCTTATACAATAACTGTAATAGATGCTAGTTCTTGTACGTATGCAAGTGCTCCTATTACTATTGATGAGCCGACTATTTTATATGCTACAGATTCTTTATCAGCAATAACTAATTGTGATGTAGAAACTATAATTACTGTATTAGGTCAAGATGGCACGCCTACAACTTCTGGTGATTATTTCTATGAGTTTAACGGAAATGGTTTTTCTACAACAAATACTTATACAGTAAATGATAATGGAACAGTTCAAACTATAACATATATTGTTAGAGACGCTAATGGTTGTGAAGTTTCTGGATCTGTAATGGTAGATCCTTTAGATCCACCAACAGACTTAGACTTCACCTCTACTCCGATTACATGTTTAGTAAGCACAAGTGACGTTACAGTTACTGCTACAGGTGGAACTACAGCTTTAAGTTTTGAAATACTTTCACCTGCAAGTGCTACTGGTAATACATCAGGTGCATCAAATGGAATATTTACAGGATTGACTATAGGTGATTACACTTTCCAAGTTACAGATGCTAATGGCTGTACTTATGAAGAACTTTATACTATTGAAGATGTTGAAAATATAGAAGTAAATGGTCAGTTAGTTAGTGATGTTACTTGTAATCCTGGAACAGATGGAGAAGTAACATTTACAATTTCTAATTTTGAAAGTACTTACAGCTATTCTATAAATGGAGCTCCAGATGTGACTGGTCAAACTAACCCAACAGTTACAGTTTCTGGATTAACTTCTGCAAGTACACAAACAATAATAATTACTGATGAAGCTACAGGCTGTACAGCGACTGCTTCAGTGGACGTTGATCAATCTGCTCCTTTAGATTTAATTGCTGATGCATTTGTAAATGCAAATTGTAATGATGGTGCACAAGTTAGTGTTACTGCTTCAGGAGGAAACGGAAATTACAGCTACTCATTTGTAGTTAGTGGTTCTCCAGCAGGAACATATTCAAGTTCAAATTCTGCTGTATTAGATCCAGCAGTCTCTACTACTTGGGATGTATATGTACAAGATACTAATGGTTGTGTAATAACAACACCTTTAACAATTACTATAGACACAGATCCAATTCCATCTGGAATTACAGTTACTGGATCACAATGTATAAGTCCTTCAAATGACTATTCATTTACAGTAAATGTTGCTTCAGGAATCGCTCCTTATGAATATAGTATTGGTAATGGATTCCAAACTAGTCCTACATTTACAGTTAGTGCTTCTGGAACTTATACCATAACTGTTAGAGATGCCAATGGTTGTTCAGATACCGTAACTTATTCTATTGACGATCCTGTTGCTATTTCACTTACAGGAGTTTCACCAAGTTGTAGTGATGACGATGGTCAAATTACAGCTACAGGTTTTGGAGGAACAGGTAACTATACGTATGCAATTAGTCCAAATCCTGCATCAATATCATTAACAGGTAATGTATTTACAGGAGTGCCTTCTGGTACATATGTAGTAACAATTACGGATACAACTACTTCTTGTACAAACGATGCAACTATAACTTTAGATACAGCAACACCAGTTACATTTACTACAAGTGTAGATGATGTAACTTGTAATGGTGAAAGTAATGGAGTTATTACTGTAGATTTACCTGCAAGTAATGATAACCCTATTTATACTTATCAAATAACTGCACCAATAACAGTTGGTCCACAAAACTCAAACATATTTACAGGATTAGCTGCTGGTACTTATACTGTACAAGTAAATTCTGGAAGAGGTTGTTTTGCTACTGAAGATGTAGTAATTGCAGAACCTAATATAATAGTTGTATCTGCTCCAACAGTTGTTCAATATGAATGTACTACAGGAACAAACACTATTAATTATGCTTCAATTACAGTGGATAATGTAACAGGCGGATCTGGTACTTATACGATTTATGAATTTGTTGAAAGTGGTACTGTAGTTCAATCAGGAACTAGTAATGTTTATACTGAATCTGATAGCTCTGGTGGAACTTATACAATTAATGTCTATGACGACCAAGGATGTTTAGGAACAACAACTAGTACAGTAACTATTGATCCTTACATTGATTTAGATGCTATAACAGTTGTAGTTGATAATGCTATTACTTGTACTAACCTGGAAGATATTACAGTAACTGTATCTGCTACTAACGGTACACCTACTAATTTAGAATTTACTTTAGAAGATGTAACTGGATCTGTAACAGGTGGTGTTTATAGTCAAACAAATACTACAGGAGTATTTACAGGATTAGATGTCACTAACTATATAATTACAGTTACTAATTTAGATACTGGTTGTAGTTTACAAAGCACGCATTATGTTAATGATCCAAATACATTTGAATTATTAATAGATACTGTTGTAGATGTAACATGTTTTGATGACAATGATGGAAGCGTAAATATTACATTTATAGATCAAGTTATTAATGCAAACAACCCAGATCAAGCAGGACCTTTTGACTATACTATTTTAGATAGTTCAGGTTCAACTGTTAATTCTGGAACAACAACAGATGCTGGTCCTGTAACAATTTCAGGATTAGTTGGTGGTACATATACAGTAAATGCAACTTTAACTGCTACTCCATTCTGTACTGTTAGTCAGAGTTTTACAATTACAAGACCAACAGAAACTTTAGCTTTAAGTACAACACAGACATCAGTAACATGTCTTGATGGTATGGGAAGTATTTCAGCTGTTGGAACAGGTGGATGGGGTAATTTAGAATATGAATTATCTGGTGACGCTACTGTACCATATTCTTCTAACGGAACGTTTACAGATTTATCAGCTGGTACTTATACTGTTAGTGTTAGAGACTTCCAAGGATGTATTGTTTCAGAAGTTGTTGTTTTAAGTTTACCAGCACCTATTGATGCTACTGTTACTGCAAGTGCTTCAACATTATTATGTTTCGGAGATCAAGATGTTAGTATTACTGTTAGTAATGTAACTGGTGGTCAAGGTGAAAACTATACTTATATATTAAATAGTTCTTCTCCTACAGCAAGTAACTCTGGACCTCAAACTTCAAATGTATTTACAAACTTAGCTGCTGGTACATATACAGTATCTGTAGCAGATGGTTTAAATTGTACATTTACTTCTGCAGATATTGTTATTGGACAACCAGAACAAATAGCGGTTAGTTTAGTTAATTCTAGTACAAATGTTTGTCCTGTAGCTTATGAGCTTACATTATCAGCAACTGGAGGAACAGGGATTTATAGCTATAGTGACGATAGTAACTTTACCAATATTTTAGGTACGTTTACAACATCTACTACAATTCCTGTATCAACAGGTACACACCAATACTATGTAACAGACGCTAATAATTGTACAGCAATGGTTTCAAATGAAATAACCATTGATCCTTTACAAGATTTTGTGATCAACTTACAAAGTGATAACCCAACAATTAATTGTGCTGGAGATAATAGCGGAAGCATTGTAGCTACAGCTCAAGGTGGATTAGGTAACTATACTTATAATTTATTAGATGGATCAGGAACTGTTATTGAAACTACAACAGAGAGTCCTGCAAGTTTCACAGATCTATTTGCTGGTACTTACCAAGTTGAAGTAGTTAGTGATAACTGTTTAACTGAAGTTGAAACTATAACTATTACAGAACCTACATCTGCATTACAAGTTACATTTGTAGCTACAGATATTACTTGTAGCGGTGAAGATAATGGTACTTTAGAGATCAATGCTACAGGTGGAACAGGTGTAATAAAATATGCACTATCACCTCAATTAAACCAATTCTTTGATACTAATGTCTTTGAAAACTTAGAAGCTGGTGATTATGTATTTATTGCTCAAGATGAATTAGGTTGTTACTATACTGATACGTTTACGATTGTTGATCCTCAAGCTGTATTAATTCAAATAGTTCCAGACTCATTAATGGGTGAAACTTGTGAAGGTGAAGCTGATGGAGCGTTTAGTATTGAAATTTCTGGAGGAAGCCTACCTTACAGTGTAGTACTTGATGATCCTAATGGAACATATATAACAGGTGGTCCAACACAAACTGTGTTTGACTTTACAAACTTAGGAGGTGGTGATCATATTGTATACATTATAGATGATGCAGGTTGTAATCCTTTTTTTAATATCACATTCCCAGATTCTGTAACTATTGACCCAACGGTTCAAGTTGATTACTTATGTGATAATAATATATTAACAAACATCGTAACTGTATTATTTGATGAAAGTATTACAGATATGAGTCTTTTAGAATTCTCATTAGATGGAGGAACCCCTCAATCAAGTAACATTTTCAATAATGTACCTGTTGGAACAAATTATTCTGTAGAGGTAACTCATACAAATGGATGTGTACAATACACCGGGTTCTTTGATATTGAAGATTATCAACCTCTTGCATTAATATTATCTGAAGGAAGTGGTCCTGGAGAAATTATTGCTGAAACAACTGGAGGTACAGGTGATTATACTTACACGTTAAATAATACTAATCACGGAAGTACAAATCAATTTGTTGTAACACAAACTGGTACATACATAGTAATTGTAACTGATAGTGCTGGATGTCAAGCTGAAGCTTCTATAGATATCGAAGTTGTTGGACCATGTATTTCTAACTACTTTACTCCTAATAATGATGGTGTAGCTGATACTTGGGCTCCTGGTTGTGTAGAAGACTTCCCAGATTTAACATTTGATATTTTTGACAGATATGGTCGTAAAATTGCGACTTATAGAGTTGGAGAATATTGGGATGGTAAATATGATGGAACAGAATTACCAACTGGAGATTACTGGTATGTTGTAAAAACAAACAGTACATTATTAGATAAAGAGTATGTTGGACATTTCACATTATACAGATAAAAAGAATTTAAAAAAATAGACAAATGAAAAAATTAGCACTATACATCGTTGTTCTTTTTACTTCTTTCTCTTTTGCGCAAGAATTAAACTTACCTGTATTTACTCAGTATTTAGCAGATAACGATTTTGTTATTTCTCCTACTTACGCAGGTATTGGTGATAATGTAAGAATTAGAGCCAATGGTTTAACACAATGGGTTGGTATAAAAAATGCGCCAGATAATCAAGCATTGTATGCCGATTTTAGAATTGGAAATAAAACAGGAGTTGGTTTATCATTATACAATGATAAAAATGGAAATACTAGACAAAAAGGAGCTAAATTTTCTTTTGCGCATCATATTACTTTAAGTGATTATTCTCAACAATATCTTTCCTTTGGTTTATCGTATAACCTAAATAGTTTTAGAGTTGAAATAGAAAATTTTGAAGGTAATGACGAGATGCCAATCGTTGATCCAAGTATAACAGATGACAGATCTATTAATAATAGTAATTTTGATGTTGGTATTTTATACCGTTACAAACTATTTTATGCTAGTCTAAATGCTAATAACATTTTAGATAAAGACATCGATAATTTTACAGGAATTGAACCAAGTAAATTATTAAACTTTCAAGCTTATACTGGTTATATTATTCAAACATCAAAAAATACCGAACTAGAACCTTCAATCTTTTACCAAAGATATAATAACGATGGACGTTCTAGTACTGATGTCAATTTTAAGTATAGAAAATTTAATCGTTCTGGTGATTACTATTGGGCTGGAGCTTCATATCGTTTTTTAAATGACCAACCTTTCAAACCTCTTAATATTGGACCTATGGCTGGAATAATGAAAAATGGATTTTATTTTGCTTACTCTTACCAAATTACGATGAATGATTTATCTAGTTTTAATTCTGGTACACATGCAATAACAATTGGTATAGACTTTTTACAAGGCTTAACAGGTTGTAAATGTACCCAAGGAACTAGCTGGAGAAGATATAGAGAAGCTGGATTAAATAAAAAATAATAAAATGAAAACCTTAGTTGTATGTAATGTCATTTAGATTATAATAATTGTATTTTCGCAAAATTAATAAAGCTTTTTTACAATGGTAATACCTAAATTACATTACATCACTCAAGGTGACTCTCCTAAAATAATATTAGAAAACATTCAAAAAGCTTGTACTTCTGGAGCAGAATTAGTTCAATTAAATATTGAAAATGCTTCAGAAAAAAGTATTGAAAATTGCTAAAGAAGCTATAAAAATCACCTCTCATTTTCAGACTAGATTAATCATAAATAAGTTTTATAAAGTTGCAAAAACCATCAAAGCAGATGGTGTACACTTTAAAAATAAAGAAGACTTCACTCCTACTGTTAGACAACATTTATATACTTGGCAGATTATTGGTATTACTGCACATAACTTACAAGATTGTAAAACTGTTTTAAAAGCGCAAATAGACTATATTACCTTAAGCCCTTTTAAACAAAATGAAAAAAATAATCCAATTTTAGAGAGTTTAGGCTTAGACGGTTTTAAAACTATTATCGAAGCATTAGAGACTGAAACTCCAATTTTAGGTTTTGGTGAAATAACTACTGATGATATCAAACCAATTTTAAAAACTGGAATATCTGGTTTAGCTATTTCTTCAGCAATAACACAAAAC
This sequence comes from Olleya sp. NP1-10, assembly GCF_055804415.1. Taxonomy (NCBI): domain Bacteria; kingdom Pseudomonadati; phylum Bacteroidota; class Flavobacteriia; order Flavobacteriales; family Flavobacteriaceae; genus Olleya; species Olleya sp. NP1-10. Next base: position 2,654,272 of record NZ_CM147840.1, read on the forward strand.
TTTGATTCAATTAAAACTTTTAATACCTTGTTGCAAGCCTCTTCTACTCAAGAGCAAAGACATAGTTTTAAGTCACAATAATTACAATCTATGTTTTGCCCTGAACTCCAAAGCTGTAATACCAACTTTAGATTTAAATAATTTTGAGAAATGAGCATAATCATAAAATCCTAAAGTCTCAGCGGTTAGTGATAATGAATTTTTAGAATGTACTATTAATCGTTTTGCTTCTAATAAAACTCGATCTGTGATAAATTCAGAAGTTGTTTTATCTATTGTAGATTTTACAACTCGATTTAAATGTTTAGGAGTAATATTTAAAAGGTCTGCATAAAACTGTACAGACTTTTCTACTTTAAAATATAACTCTATATTTTGTTCCAATAGTCTTAAAATATTTAAATAAGAAGAAGAAGTACTAGTGGATTTAGATGCTTTTTCAGAATATAGTCTTGATAAATCAATGTATATCAAGTTAATTAAGCTTGCTGTTTTTTGAGTTTTAAAAACCATTTGACCATGAAACTCATCATTAATACTTTGAAAAATAGAACTCATTTTATCTAATTGATAATTTTCAAGTTGAAGTTTTGGAGTGTTTTCTAAAGAAAAATAAAAAGGGAATTCATTTAAATTAGTATTTATAATGTTAAGTTGAAAAAACTCCTGAGTATGAAAAAAGATAAATCCATTAACTAAACTTGTAAAATGCCAACGATGCATTTGTCCTGGACGTAAAAAAAGACACTTCCTTTGGTAACATTATAACTATTAAAATCTATTTCATGTGTACCATTTCCTTCTGTAAAACAAACACATAAATAAAAATTGTGACTATGAGGCTTATGTACAATTTTGGAATTTTGTTTTAAATGCACATTTAAATCATTACTATAAAAACTAGTTAATGCTTCTTGATTCTTAAATTGATTTATGTTTAAAACTGGTAACTTTTTCATATTATAAATGTCCTAAATATACAAAAAGTAGCAACATTGATACTATTTAATTACGAAGTGTATAAACTACTTTTATAAAGTAATATAAGCTAATATTAAAAAAGTTAAAGTAACAAAGCTAGTTTATTCAATTTTAGGTTAATAATGAGATTTTTAAAAGGAACAAAACTAAACAGTATACTATTAGGTAGTTGTCCTGTTTGTCAAAATGAAAGTATGTACACTGTAAATAATCCATACAAAGTTACAAGTACATTAACAATGGAAGAACGTTGTAGTCACTGTAATACCAAATATAAGATTGAACCCTCATTCTTTTTTGGAGCCATGTATGTTAGTTATCCTGTAGGTTTAATATTTGGAGCATTTTCTTTATTTATTTCTTATATGGTTTTAGAGTTTTCATTATTAACATCTTACATTATACTTGTTTTATTTATGTTACTATGTTTACCAATTATTTTAAGGCTATCTAGAAATATTTGGATCAATATTTTTATGCACTATGATAAAACCAAATCTGATTAATTTTATAAAAAAATAATCACAAAACATCACAATAAAGTATATTCGCGCCATGTGGATGTATTTAGGCTTATTAGCAGCACTTTTTTTAGGATTGCACAACTTGTGTAAAAAGCACGCAGTACAAGGTAACGAGGTGTTCCCTGTGCTTTTAGGGACTGTTTCTAGCGGATTTATATTTATTGCTGGATTTTATTTGTTTTCCATATTTAAACCTGAAAATGCGTTAAGTAATGGTTACAACTTTCAAGAAATAGATGCTGCAACACATGGTTTTATATTTATAAAGTCTATGATAATGGCTAGCTCTTGGGTTTTAGCTTATCAAGCTTTAAAACATTTACCGATAACTATAGTAACACCAATACGATCTGCTGGACCATTTTTTACTTTTATAGGTGCTATTTTAATTTATAAGGAAAGTCCAAATGCCTACCAATGGATTGGATTTTTTCTAATAATATTTTCGGTTATATTATATTCTAGAATTGGTAAAAAAGAAGGCATAAATTTTAAACGTAACAAATGGATTTTCGCCATTATTGGAGCTACTTTTTTAGGTGCTTCCAGTGGATTATATGATAAGTTTTTAATACAGAGTTTAAGTTTAAATCCGCAAACTTTACAATTTTGGTTTTGTTTATATACCATTTTAATTTTATTAGTAATCTTAACTATAACTTGGTTTCCGTATGCAGAAAAGCGCCAAGCATTCACCTTTAGATGGTCTATAATTGCTGTTGGTATTTTATTACAATCTGCCGATTATTTTTACTTTAAAGCGCTACAAGATCCTGATGCATTAATCATGTTACTTTCTGCTATAAAACGAAGTCAAATTATAATTGCTGTTGTTATTGGTGGACTAATTTTTAAAGAGAAAAATAAGAGACAAAAACTAATACCGTTAATTGGAATATTAATTGGTGTTGGATTAATTTTGTACACGAATTAAAAAGTTGATAGTAATTGTTAGTTCAAATATTAAACAATTGATTATATTTAAAATAAACAACTAAACCAACTTTCAAGCTTTAAATGTTTAACTTAAAATCAATTTATTTAAATTTTATTAAACAAAAAGGTTATATATATGATGTTTTATTTTATTTAAGTTTTGCAGTAACTATTTTAATTAGTGTTGTAATGGAAAAAAATACACTAATCTATTTTACACCTGTTGTAATTTTTACATTATTACTAAAATATATTAACCTAACTAAAGGTAAACCTAACTATTTGTTTGTAATAGGATTAATAGCAATTATTATTTCTGACATATTGACTTTTAGTGATTTTGATAAATTATTTTCGTGGATAAGTATATTAACATCTACTTATCTAATTTGTAGTAGTTTTATATTGAAACAATATATAAAGAAATCTAAATTAGAAAATATTTTGTTTTTATCTGTTTTAATTGGTCTACTATTGACAAGTTACATAATATATTCTGTATTAGATTTAATTATTGAACACCTAACAAAAAAATCTAGTGTACACTATTATAGTTACTTTTATATTAATTGGCTATGTTGTATCATGTGCTATTATTTATATAAACGACTATTATGATAATGCCACATTAATATTAACATCTGGCATATTTAGTATGTTTCATATTGCTTTAACATCAATTAACGAGTTTGTATACTTCTCACAAACCTTTACCGTTTTGATTACCATAACTCACATTGCATCAATATATTTATGCATGAAGTTTATAGCTGAAACAAAAATTATTCAAAAAGAAAATTTAAAAAAGAAATACTTCTAATCTGTATTTTTTAAAATACGTTATGTAATCTCTTTTTATAAATCAATTTTATAGATGTTCAAAAAATATTGTACCAATTACTCTTTAATTTTTTCATTAATAGCGACTCTCTAAAAATTAATAAGCTTATGTTTATTGTTATATGCTTAGATTTAGTAAACACAAAGAGCAACCAAAGTAATTTGGTTGCTTCTTTGTGTTAATCATAATATTACATCTTATAATTAAAATTTAAAAAACCAATACTATTTATATTTCAGTAAATAATTCGCTTTCGGCTAATCTAGATTTTGGTGTTTTGTCTGTTGAATTAAAGTCAGATTCGGCTCTGTAACCTATAGAAACAGCAACTAAAGCTGTGAAACCTTTTTCTCTTAACCCGAATTCTTCATCTAGTGCTTTTACATCAATACCTTCCATTGGTGTAGCATCTATACCTAAACTGGCAACACCTAATAAAAAGCTACCAATGTTTAGATACACTTGCTTTTCCATCCAGTGTTGTTGATCTTTTAAATCATACTTATGTATACCTGCAAACGCTTTAACAGCACCTAGAAATCCGTTTTTTATATCTTCATTTGGAAATCTTCCATTTTTATCTTCAGTATCTGCAATATGTTGGTAATACGGATCATCTGCATCCGTTTTTACACAAAACAAAACTACTGCAGAAGCATTAGTTACTTTAGGTTCGTTAAAACTGAAGAAGCCTTGTGTTCCTTTTGCAACACGTGCTTTACCTTCTGTAGTTTCAGCTACTATAAAATGCCAAGGTTGTAAGTTCACACTCGATGGGCTCATTCTTAATAAGTTTTTGATTTCAGCCATATCTGCATCCGATATTTTTTTGCTTGCATCGTATTCCTTAGTTGTGTATCTCCAGTTTAAAATTTCTTTTAAATTCATTTGTATGTGTTTTTATGAGTTGATTAATAATTACACAGCAAAGGTATGTACACATACATCTTTTTTTAGTGTACAAAAAAAGGTAATACAGGTACAAAAAGAGGTTTATTTGTGGTTTTTTCTTAAAATTTTCCTAAAACGGGTAAAAACAACAGTTTTTTGACGCTTAAACGTACATTAACTAAATGCTAAACCTTTATTAATACAAGATTAAAATCTAATTAATCCATCTAAAAGTTAGATTTATTCTAGGCTGAATTTGTTTTTTTGTTTTAGGTATCTTGTGTTTCCAATTTTGTTGAGTAGCGCCTTGCATGAGTAATAAACTACCATGAGCTAGAGGAATATCTACACGTTTTAAATCTTTACGAGAGACGTGTTTTAACTGAAACGGTCGCGTTTCTCCAAAAGTAACAGAAGCAATAATAGTATTTTTGCGTTGCTCACCTTTATAATCTTGATGCCAATCTACACTATCATTTCCATCTCTGTAATAGTTAAGTAAACATCTCGTAAATTTAACGTCTACCTCCTGCTCTATGCGTTGTTTAATGAAAAGTAAATCGTCATTCCATAAATGTATTTTGCTTTTAGTTTTGGTGTACGTTACATCTTTTTCCTCATTACCAAACCACGCAGTTAATCTTGGATAATCAATTAATTTTCCATGAATTGTAATTTGCTCTTGTTGCCAAGGCGTGTTTTTTAGTAAAGTTTTATACAATTTATTGCTTTCTTCTATAGTGAAGAAATTTTCGAATAAAGTAACATCTGCTCCTGGTAAATCGTATATTGTTTTACGGACTTCTTCAGTAGAAAATAAATCGGGTTGATTAAATGTTTTCATATTAGCTAACCTTTCTTATAAACATCTTTTAAAAAGAAGAAAAACATAACCACAATAAAGAATGCAAAAGGCAACGAAGTGATAATTAGCAAGCGTTGTACTGCTTCTAAAACATTAATATTTGCTTTTATATTACCTAAAAACACTAAAGCGATTGTTGCAATTAAAATGAAGACTGACCAAATGACACGATGTAATTTATTTGGGTTTTTACGACCTTGATCTGTAAACATACTGAGTACAAAAACAGCAGAATCGACTGAAGTTATAAGAAAACTGATTAATAAAAATATCGAGGTAATATTTAAAACGGTAGCAAACGGATACTGCTCGAAAAACACAAAAATAGAGCTGAATACATTTCCGAATTCGTTGTTATACGCTCCCCAAGTTTCAATTAAATTAAAAGCTGAAGTTCCAAAAACCGAAAACCAAAAGAAAGTTCCGATGGACGGAATAATCAACACACCTAATAACAATTGCCTTATTGTTCTTCCTTTAGAAATACGTGCAATAAAAATACCTGTAAAAGGTGCCCAAGCTAACCAAAAAGCCCAATAATAAAAGGTCCAACCGGTTAAAAATTCTAAACCAGGATTGTAATCTCCAAAAGCTAAACTTAAAGGAATAAAATCTATGATATAATAAAATGTTGCTTTGCAAAATGATAATAAACTCACTTGCATATTATTGGTTACAAACACAAAAATCAAGATTAACGATGTGACAATAATATTGACTTTAGAAAATATCTTAATACCTTTATTTACACCTTGCCACGCAGAATAACAGGCAACTGTAGCAATAAAAACACAAAGTAAAATAGTTGCTGATAGTCCAAAACTATTATTAAACATATGGTTAAGTCCACCATTAATTTGTGTTGTCCCTAAGCCAATTGCAGCAATTAAACCAAAAACCGTTGTAATTATTGTTATAACGTCTACTCCATTTTTAACACTTTTATTTTTTATATGATCTTCTATTGTGGCACTTATTCGCACTTTCTTTTTCTTTACATGTAAAGCATAACCAACAACTACAGCAAAAAGTCCATAAAATGCCCAAGCAGTAAATCCCCATTGATAAAAAGTGAATTCTAATGCCAAAATATTATTAGATAAATTAGATTTAAATGGTGGATTTTGTTGCATAAAAACGGGTTCTTGTACTGCACGTAGCAATATACCAGAACCCATTCCTGCACTATATAACATAGCAATCCAAGACCAAAGCGAGTATTCAGGTTTGGTATTTGGTTTTCCTAATTTTATCTTCCCGTATTTTGAAAAAGCAAGAGCAAATAATGCTAAGACACAAGCTAAACCTAAGTATAAATAAAAATATCCAAAATAGTTTCTAACCCATAAAGAAGCACGATCTATAGCGTTGTAACTAGCTTCGGTTGCAAAAAACACGATGAAACTACAAACAAAAATAATGCTTATAGAAACGGTTAAAATACTATGCTTTTTAATATATTTTAAATACAAAAGATATGTTTTTATGTAAAAATAGACATTTATAAGTTAAACCAATTCTAGAAACTTAAGGTGTTAAGGTAAATAAAAAGGATAATTATGTACTTTAAAAGGTTTTAATATCGAATTAACAGTAATTAAATGAATATTTATCTAGATTTACACTTGATTATTCATAAAAAATATAATTATGCAAGTATTAGAAGCTTATAAACCTTTTGAAATACAAGAAATAGAATTAAAAACTTGGAAACAACGTCCTGTTAAAAATAATTTCTTCGAACTGGTTTTAATACAAGATGGAGAAGGTACACAGTGCATAAATTATAACGATTATAGTTATACAAAAGACAGTATATTTTTATTGCCACCTTTAAAGTGTCACTCTTTTACTATTGTAAAACCAACGCGTTTTGTGTTTTTAAAATTTACAGATTCGTTTTTTAAAAATGTAAATAGAATAAATATTGATAGAAACGAATGGTTTAAAGAAGCTTCATACATTTTGTCTAATTACAATCAATTACCTGGTGATATTATTAAAAATGAAATTGATAGAAGCCATTTAACTAGTTTGATTAGCATGATTTTGCAAGAGTCTAGAAATCACGAAAACACTTCGGCAAACCTTGTTACCAGCCTAATGAATAGCGTTTTAGAGTTGTTAATTAGAAATATTAAAAAGAGTCGTTATTACGAAGTACCAAATCATAGTAATGACGACAGAATTACTAAAATGCTAACTTATATAAACGAAAACATTGACAAAACAGAACTGCTTAAAATTGAAAATTTAGCAGATGTTTTTATGATGTCTTCAACTTACGTTAGCGAATTTTTTAAGAAACAAGTAAACATGTCGTTACGCGAATATATTATAAAAGCGAAGCTAAAATTAGTTGAAATTCGTTTATTGAATTCCGATTTTACATTAACACAAATTGCTGATGAATTGGGTTTTACAGACGTTAGCCATTTGTCTAAAACTTTTAAACGTTACGCTGGAACTTCTATACGTGAATTTAAAAATAATGGAGAGTATATGATGTTGAAACGTGGTAGTTGCTCGCCCAAAATAAGCGTTTAACTAATTGTTCCATCTTTTTAGATTCTCTAATTAAAGCACTTGCTAAAACGGTTGTAGCATCAATTATTAAACTATCTTCAATTTTTTCGTATTGGATGGCTAACGGAATTTCAGTGCAACCCAAAATCACAGCTTGTGCTCCTTTTCTTGACAAATAGGTCGCTGCCATACTTAAGTTTTCTTTTGCCTTTTCATTTACAGGATTTGAAAAAGCTTTAATACCGTAGGATGTATCATAAATTGATGGATGTACAAATAAATCCTGAATATCTTCAGAAGGTTGAATAACCTCAATGTTATATTTAGACAAAACTTCAGGATATACTTTTGCTAGAATAGTTCCTGTGGTACCTAAAACTCCGACTTTATTAATTTCTGGATGCTTTGTGGAAATATAAAGCCCTACTTCTTCAATTAAATTGACTAAAACACAAGATTCAGGAATACTTTTTTCAATTAAATTTAAAATAGGTTTGGCGTGAGCTGTATTACAAGGAATACCAATAATAGAAGATCCACTTGCTATTAAAGAGGCTATAATTTCTGCTATAGCTATACCAGGATTAGTATCGGTTTCTCCTAAAAGAAATTTTGTTCTATCAATAATTTTATGAGGCACAGACAACATTGAAACTGGTAAATGGTCTTGATCTGAAGTTGCTTCGGTTAAATCGTACACCTTTTTTATTAAGTCGATTCCTGCGTAGCTACCTACTCCACCAACTATACCAATCATTTTGTTTGTCATCATAAGTACTTTCTTTAAGTTATAAAGAATAAGCCACCAAATTAAAGGCCTTTAATTGAAAATCTTTCTTAATATTATCGTAATTTTTGAATTAAATTCTTTGAGTCTATTAATTACTATTCTGAAGTAATTTTTATAAAAGATTAATTTTGAAAATCAGAAACTTAAAAAACATAATATCAAATAAATACACTTACATACCGTATCTTATGATAGTTAAAGATTGATTCTAAATTAAAATTAACTTAATTTATTGCTAAGTAAATATTTATATTTGATTGTATAGATTTATTCATTTATTGATACTAATGCTAAAAACTAAACTTCCAATTTTTGACATACTGTTTGTTATTGCTTTATTTATTGCGGTTGGCATGAGCCTAACAATGGAAAAAAGCAATTTATTATATATTTGTCCGGTAGTTATAGTTACAATATTTTTAAAATACATTAGCGTTGTTAAAACAAATGTTAATCCATTATTTTTAACAGCTCTAGTAGCTTTATTTAGCATTAATTTTTTGACATTTTACTCTTTTGATGACTATTTTGGGGTAATATGCTTATTAACCTCTCTATATTTAATATTATATACGTTTTTATTAAAAAAATATTTAATTCATAGTAAATTAAAGTCTTTACTAACTATACCATCTGTAATTGGAGGTTTTTTAGTCGTTTATATAACCTATGCTGTTATCGAGTTATTATTAGATAAAATCCCTAACAGTAGTCAGATTTACATGTTTATTTGTGCTATATCTGTTTTGGTATATGCAGTCACTTTTGCAATTGTCTATCATAATAATAATTACAAAAACGGAACTATTTTACTTGCATCAGGATTATTCTCTTTGTTTCAAATTGGATTATCGCCAATAAATGAATACTTTTTTCACAACCAAACTTTTACAGTTATAAATATTATTTGCCATTATGTAGGTGTTTATTTGTTTATGAAATTTATTTCTGAAACTAAACCAGTGGATCCTAAAAACATTAAAAAACAATATTTTTAAAATAGAAAAAAGGATAACTTTTACATTATCCTTTTTTCATGTTACAAATCAATCAACCAAAATCAAACGTAACTATTCCATCTCAATAATACCAACAACTTCATAAGCTCTGGTACCATCTACTTGAACTTTCTCGTATAAAATATTTGCATATTCATAGAAGGTTTCATTATTAACAACAACCTTTTCATAATCATCTGGTAACTCATAAACTATAGTACCAATTTCTGGATCTACAACTTCGTATTCATTATTTATTTGAATATAAAAGACACCATGCGCATTGTAATAATTATGATTATTAAAATTTACTCTTTTATAATTTACTGGTAACGTTTTAATTTTAAATCCAACTTTTGGAGCTATAACGATATAACGACCTCTAGACTGTGTATAATACTTATTATTAGCGTAATAATAATTTTGACCTTTATAAGGTACCACTGTTCTGTTAGGTACTGTTCTTACCGAAGCTACTTTTCGCTTGGGTGTTTTATATGTTACTTTTGTGCTTGGTACACGCTTAGCAACTGTACGTTTAGTAGTTGTTGTTACTTTCTTATTACTTGTTTTAGTAATTCTTTTTGTTTGCCCTATTACCTGTGTTGTAAATGCCACCATAAATAACGATGGTAAAACAAATGTTTTTATAAATGTTTTCATGCTTTTTAAAATTTAAAGGTTAAACTTCTTTTTTCAATATTAAGACTTCTTTTAACATTGATAGTTTAAAGGTATTTGTATTATTCTTTATAAAAAAATAAATAGACAGTTGCTTAAATTGTATCTACCAATTAAAAGATTGTATAGATATATGCGGTAAGAAAACAAGTAAAATAAAAAAAGACATGCTATTATAGCATGTCTTTTTTTATAAAAGGAGGTTTTATCTTTTATTTTAATAAACCTAATAAACCTGTTAATTCTGTAAGATTTAAACTAGAATTATTATCGGTATCTAATGTGTTGAAGTTATCTGAAACAGAACCTATTGCTTCTGTAGAACTAATTGCCTCATCATTATTACTATCTAATAAAGTAAAAAGACTTGATATTTGCTGTACTGTAGAATTAGAGCTTAAAGAACTTAATAATGTTGCTGCGTCTGAAATATTTGATGTATTCATATTTTTTACACTATTACAACTTAATATTGTTGAAGCTAAAGCTAATGATAATATAATTTTTTTCATGATTTATATCTGTTTTATTAATTACTGTGCAAAAGTATTTCTTATTTATTAAATAGAAAAAACAATCTACAAACACTTATAATTTCTATACCATTTAAGTAAATGTATAGACGAAACTAGAACTATGCGCTTTTAAAGAGAATTATTATTGATGAATTCTAAAAATTTTGGTTTGTAATGTTCTGAAACTGTTATGCGTTGCTCATTTATTATTATTTGGCTACGTTCAATAACATCAATATTATTTAGAGATACTATAAAAGAACGATGTACGCGCATAAATTGTGATTCTGGCAATTCCTCTTCTAAAGATTTTAAGCTCATCAAAGTTAAAATAGCTTTAGGGTTGTCTTTTAACCAGATTTTGATATAATCCTTTAAGCCTTCAAAATATAAAACATCTGCAAGCTTAATGCGTAATTGTTTATATTCTGATTTTACAAAAAGAAATTCTTTTTCTTCAGAAACTAAAGGCTGCTTCTTTCCTTTTACTAATTCAAACCAAGTGTTAGCTTTATTTGCAGCTGCAAGAAACTCCGCATAATCAAAAGGTTTTAAAAGGTAATCTATAGCTTCTACTTTAAAACCTTCTAAAGCATAATGATCGAAGGCTGTAGTGAAAATTACTCGTGTTTCCTTAGGAAGCATTTTTGAGAATTCAATACCTGTTAAATCTGGCATTTGTATATCTAAAAAAAGTAAATCTACTGGTTCTTTTTTTATAAATTCCATAGCTTCAATAGCGCTACTACACTTCTTTTTTAGCTCAAGAAATGGCGTTTTTTCAACATAACTTTCTACTAAATTAAGTGCCATAGGTTCATCATCTACAACAATACATGTTATTTTTTTAGTACTCATTTTTTAGCTTGTTTCGATTTCTAAATGTACTAAAAAACGATCAGCTTTTAGTGTTGTTTTAAACTCATGTTTATTAGGGTATAATAACTCTAAACGTTTTACTATGTTTTGTAACCCTATACCAGAACCGCTTTTATCTTGGGTAAGTTTTGGGTAATTATCGTTTTCTATGTTAAAAGTAACTGTATTTTCAGAGCAAGTCATATCTATAGATATTAAACTTTCATTACTTGCAGACACACCATGTTTAAAAGCATTCTCGATTAAGGATATAAATAATAAAGGCGCAATTTTTATACCTGTTTCTTTTACAGGAAAACTATAATTAACTACTGTTTTATCTGAAACACGTAGCTTCATTAAGTCTATATATTTTTTCATAAAATCGATTTCCTTTGATAAAAGAATAGATTCCACATTCGTTTCATACAACATATAACGCATTAATTTACTTAAACTATGAATAGATGTTTTCGCTTGATCTGGCGAAATATCTACCATAGCATATATATTATTTAAAGAATTAAAAAAGAAATGTGGTTGTAATTGATAGTGTAAATGTTGTAACTCAGATTGTAGTTTAAAATTTGCAGCTTCTTTTCGTTGTGCTTCTGTTTTAACCCAACGTTGGGTACTTTTAAGAGCAATTGCAAAAAATAATGGAGCCATATAGGTTAATATTTGGATGTAAATAGCTATTCTAAATGGTGGCTCTGTTCTTCTAGTATTTTCTAATCGTTTTTTTACTAATTGCTGAAAATAATGGTCTTCGATATATTCTTTTAGAAACAAGAAAAATAGCACTAACACTAAATTTATTATGATAAATTGTAGCATTTTTTGGAAACAAATAGCGATCTACTAATTCAAAATAATTAAGGTAGAAGATTATTGCTGAAAAAAACAATGGAATCCAGAAGTGTGCTTTAACCCTATCCAATTCTTGATCTTGTCCATAAGACAACAAGTAAGGCAAGCAAAATAATGTTAGCCATACAAGAATATGTAAAGAGATTGTAATGGTTTTATTTTTATACATAAAATTCTAATTTATTAATCTTATCTATCTAATTTTTACACAGTGCATACTATTAATGCTATAGTGATAACTTTTAGGATAATAATCTCAAGTAAATATTAATTAAGATACCAATCAAAGGTAAATTTTATTATTGTTTATTTTTAATGTTATTGATGATTTGGATGATTTACTATACCAATACAAGGATTTTAACGATGAAATTTTCTAGTATTTAATTAAAATACTTTAACCGTAATGGAGCATTTTTTTTACTTTCTTTTGTAAATAGAATTTGTTGATGTTCCATCTGAATTTATAAATTCGTAATTATAATTCCCATTAGTATCCCAACCATAATTTATACTGTAAATACTTGTATCTATTTTATATTTTAGAATGAATTGGTTTGTTTCCATGTTTTTAAAACTAATAATTTCTGCACCACGTAAAGGTCTTAAATCTGGTCTCACTCCTCTTGTTTTGGCTTGAGGCATAATTTCATTTTCTGGAGCTTTTGTTTTAGGATTTATTTTTACTTTACCTTTCATGGCTGCAATTAAATAAGGATATTCTTTAACTGCGTGATACTGATATGTACTATCTGATGTAAATCGTCCTAAATTTTCGTCTAATGCTTCATTAGTTTCTCTAAACACTGGAAAGCCATCTAAGGCATACGCAATAGGTTTATTACTTCCTACTTTAGCTTGTAAATGTGTTGGTGGTAAATGATAATGATAATCGTCTGCTCTTCCGCAATGTCCTCCCCATTTATCTAATTCTCCTATAACATTAGCATCTTCTCCTCTATTATTTAAAGGATTAAATATTGGAATGCCATTTGCTCCAATAGCAATAGCTCCTTTCATAAAATTATTTTTTGTAGATAAAGATTGTTCTGCGAGTTCTGGTTGTAACGGAATTGCCCAAGCATTGTCTCCAGAGTAATCGTGATTAATAGGTACTTGTTGTTGCCAATTGGTAATACCCGTCATCATTTCGTGGTCTGGTATTCCATTTGATTCTACGTAAAAATAGTTATCATCATAACGTGTATTTACTTTATCAAACACTCCAAAAACAGCTTCTAAATAAGATGTATTATTAATTGCCATTTTTATGGCTTTAGAAGAAACTTTAGCTTGACAAGCTACTAAAACAATAGATATTCCAATAAGACTATAAGTAACAATTTGCACCCGATTCCCTTTTTTAAGGCTGAATAGCGTCCATAGTAAAACAACAAAACCCAAAAAGATTAAAATTTGAGAATAATTTACAATTAATAATTGCTCTGTTTTCTGTGTACTGTTTATGTTATGAATCCAGTTTGATTTATTTAAAATGTATTGCTGCTCATTATTTGTGAACTCAGAAATATTAAAAGTTACAACTTGGTGTTCGGCATTCATTAAATAAACATCTTCCTTTATTTTTTCTATAAAATCTGCTTTTAGGTTTTTTTCAGAATTTATAAAGTGCCATACTTTCATTGTAGTTTTATGTCCATGCTCGTGCGCATAAATACTAGTCGTAAAAAAATGAATTAGTAGTAATAAAATTAGTTTTTTCATGGCTATTTATATTAATCTATAAAATCTAAAGTTGTTCTGTCTATTATGGTAACTTCCGAAATGGCTTCTATAATAGTATCATAATTAACTTCTAATGAATTTGATTTAGGAAGTGATTTTGGTGTTTCAGATAGTGCAAATAATGCAATAGTGTATTCATGAGCTCCTGGTCCATGCGAGCATGGCGAAGTATAAGAAATAGCTGTTCCGTCTTTATTAGAACCCATAAACCAATTTGGATTATTCGCCATTTTATAAGGGATTTTAGTAATACTTGGATCTATATCCCATAATAACAAATAAGAATTCACTTCACTTTTATCTTCTTTCTTTGGGTAATGATACATTATTATGGCAAGAGAATTTGTGCCTTCAGGAACATTAGACCAAGAAAGTGGTATTGAGTTCTCAACATCATTTACTTTTTTCTCACATTTATATGCTTCTAATAAAAATCCGTTTTTAACAGCTTTACTTGTTAATTTAAAGTCAGGATTAACTGTTTTAAAATCTTCATAATTATTTGCAACTTTACTTTTATTGCTACAAGAAACACTTAAAAACAATAGTAATAATAGCGATGAAAGTTTGTTTACATTATTTATAATCATATATCAATTCTATTTATTTAACTGTATATCTAACTAAAACTTCATTGTCTAAAATCACATTAGTGGACCATATAAATTTTGCATCTTCCTCAGGAGCATCAAAAATAGATGTAAAATTAATGTAAGCTGGTTTATTATCTACACCAATGGTTTCATTGGTAAACGTAGTTGCATTTGGCCAATTAGAATCATCAAAATTTGTATGCATCCAATCCTTTGGTAATGCCCAATGTAAAGCGTAGAAAGAAGCCCCATCTTGTCCTCCATTGGTATCACAATTTTGTGAATACCTATAGTTTCCGGTTTCTGTAACACAACTTAAATCTTTTATTGGTGCAGTGTAAAACGTCTGTGCTTTCCAGTTTTTATTTGTGGTTGCAATAATTTTGTTTTGCTCATCTTTAATTACTGCTACCATTCCACCATCTCCATTATGGAAAGCTTTACCTCTATTAGCTTCGCAACCAATACCAAGTTCTTCTTCCCAATCCACTAATTTCATTGCTACTGTAAACGGTTTCTGAACTTTAAATTTTACAATACTTGAGTTAAATTGTGTAAAAGGCACATTGTCTTTTCCTACGGGAACACCATTAATATACATTTCGAAGTAATTATCGGCAAAAACATAAGCTGTAAAAACTGTACCATCACTATCTATTTCAATAATTTTAGAAGCATCAAAATGAGATAATGCTTCTTCTGCTGTTGCATAATTTTTACCTTCGCAAGCATTAAATAAATCACCTGAACTTGGAAAGTTTTCATTTGTGAAATTTGTCTGCGCAGGTACAATCCATTGTTTACCATCTGTAGACATAATTTCACCAACATCTGTCTTTCGTCCACGTTCACAAGAATAAAGATCTTCAACAATAGTAGTTGCTATACCTTGAGTTACACTTGCCGTTCCTTTGTAATTTGTAGCTTTAGTAGTACTTGCAACTTCATTTGTTTTTGTTTTATTTTCTTTACAGCTAACTATTAATAATGCTATTATTAGCAAACGACATATCTCTCTCATTGGTTAAGTTTTTATTGTTTTAATGCTTACTTTAAAAATACTTCTATCCGATTTAAATTATTACAATTATTTTTCTATAATTCTATTTTAGAATCGTATTAAATTTACTCGTAGCGTAAAGCTGTTATAGGATCTAAAGCCGATGCTTTTCTTGCAGGATACCATCCAAAAAAGATACCTGTTACAGCACATACTGCAAACGAAATTACAATAGAATACATGGCAACGCTTGTAGGCCAATTTAAGAATTTTTCTATAAATACAGTTGCGCCTAGTCCTAATAAAACACCTAAAATTCCTCCTGTAATACTTATTAAAATAGCTTCTATTAAAAATTGCATTAAAATATCAGAACCTTTTCCACCAACTGCCATTCGCAATCCAATTTCTTTGGTACGTTCTTTTACAGATACATACATAATATTCATAATTCCTATACCACCAATTAATAACGATATACTAGCTACTGCAACTAATAAAACAGTAAGCATTTCACTGGTAGAACTAAATGTAGAAATTAACTCTTCCATAGAACGTACACTAAAATCATCTTCTTCATTATCCAATAATTTATGTTCCGTTCTTAAAATTTCGGATACTTGAGTTACTGCTGCTGGTGCATCATCTTCGCTAATTGCAGAAGCTATTATTTGGTTTAGATGATCTATTGCCAAAATACGTTTTTGTACGGTTGTGTATGGGGCAACCACAACATCATCTTGATCTTGACCAAAAGTGTTTTCGCCTTTTTCTTCTAAAACACCAATCACTTTAAACGGAATATTATTAAAACGAATCATTTGCCCTACGGGTTCTTGACCATCAGGAAACACGTTTTCTACCACAGTTTGACCAATTACTGCAACTTTAGAAGCAGCAGTAACTTCGGCATCTGTAAACATACTACCACTTTGTAAACCAACAACCTTAATATCTAAATACTCAGGATTTACGCCATAAATTGAAGAAGGCCAGTTGTTAGAACCGTTAATAACTTGACCTGAACCATTTACCACAGGCGTTATGTAGCTAAGCAAATTAGATTGTTCTTTTATAGTTTTATAATTATCAAGTGTTAACGTTTGTACGTCACCACCACTACCTCTTGCTGGACCTCTGCTATCTGCTCCTGGCTGTATCGTTATCATATTAGATCCCATGGCAGAAATAGTTGTACGTATGCTCTCTTTAGAACCTTCTCCAATGGCTAGCATCGCAATTACAGAAGCTACACCAATGATAATACCTAACATGGTAAGCAAGGTTCTTGTTTTATTAAGAATAATTGCTTTTGTTGCTATTTTAAATAAGTTTAATAGTCTCATAATTAATGGTCTTGTTTAGGTAATTTAGCTAATTCATCTGCTGCAGATTGTATGTTATGATTTTTATAATCTTGCATAATTTCTCCATCTTTTAACACAATAGTTCTACTACTAAATGTAGCAATATCAGGTTCGTGCGTAACAAATGTTATAGTAATACCTTGTTTATTTAATTCTTGAAATAACGACATAATCTCGTAAGAAGTACGCGTATCTAAATTTCCTGTAGCTTCATCTGCTAAAATCATAACTGGATTATTAACTAATGATCTAGCAATAGCTACACGTTGTTGCTGTCCTCCGGATAGCTGTGCTGGTGTATGATGTAATCGTTGACCTAATCCAACCATTTGTAAAGCTTTAATAGCACGTTCTCTACGTTCTTCAGACGAAACTTTACTGTTGTACAACAATGGAAGTTCTACATTTTCAATAGCAGATGTTCTTGCTAATAAATTATAGGATTGAAAAATAAAACCGATCTTTTCATTCCTAATAGTTGCTAATTGATTCCTGTCTAAATCTTTTACGCTAACCCCATCAATCTCATACAAACCAGAAGTTGGCTGGTCTAAACATCCTAAAATATTTAGCATCGTACTTTTACCAGAACCACTAGATCCCATTATGGTTACAAACTCACCTTCGTTAATATCAAACGAGATACCCTTAAGCGCATGAACCGTTTCTGTTCCCATGGTAAATTCGCGCTTTAAATCTTGTATTTTAATAATTTCTTTACTCATGGCTTCTTATTTTTTTCTGTTACCTCCTGGACGTTGTGGCATAAATGGGCTTTCACTTTTTTCTGAAGTTTCTGCTTCTGATTTAGATACTGCTTTTAAACTGTATACTAATTTATCGCCTTCGTTAACACCACTTAAAATTTGAACATTAACTCCATCGCTAGCACCAAGTGTTACTACTTTAGATGTAATAGCTCCATTAGATTCTAGCACCCAAAGTGTTTTACTTTCTCTTGATCTTTCAGTAGTATTTGCCTCTAATTTATGTTGTTGATTATACGTTGTAAAAGTTTCTCTCTCTGGTTTAAAATTAATAGCTTTAGCTTCTGCTGTTAGTACATTATTTAACTCTAATGTGAAAATAGAAATGGTAGCTGTTAAACCTGGTTTAAGTTTTAAATCTTCATTTTCTGCCTTAATAACTACAGTATAAGTCACTACATTAGAGGTTACTGTAGGATCTAAACGGACTTGAGTTACTATACCATTAAACGTTTCTCCTATGTAGGCATCTACGGTAAACTCTACACGTTGTCCTTCTATAACTTGTCCTATATCTGCCTCATCTACATCTGCTTCTACTTGCATTTCTTTTAAATCTTGTGCAATAGTAAATAAGGTGGGTGTACTATAACTTGCAGCCACTGTTTGTCCTTCTTCTATATCTCTAGACAAAACCACACCATCTATAGGAGAGTAAATATTAGCATATCCTAAATTTGTTATTGCTGATTGTAAATCTGAATAACGTTGTGTTACCGTACCTTTTGCTGTTTGATAAGCATATGCAGCATCATCAAAATCAGATTTACTAATTACTTGATTATCGTATAATGTTTTTTGTCTGTCGTAAATTGTTTTAGTATAATTTTTCTGACTAATTGCATTATCATAAGCCGCTTGTGCTTGCGTTTTTGACGCTTGTAAATTAGTTTTATCTAGCTCTGCTATAAGTTGCCCTTCTTTAACAACACTGTTATAGTCAACATAAATTTTCTCTACCACACCAGAAACTTGTGTACCAACATCTACTTGGTTGATCGGTTCAATAGTTCCGGTAGCAGTTACCATTGTAGTTACATTTGCTTTTTTTGCTGTAACTGTTTTAGCTTCTATTATTATGGCGTTATCACTTTTTAAAAAGCTGTAACCACCAATTGCAATCGCAATTAATACGATGCTACTTATTATGATGTTTTTTTATTTTTCATGACTTTGTTGATTAAATTTTAATATCGTTTCCTTGGTAAAACTGTAATAATTCGTGGTATAAAATATTTAAGTATTTAGACTGTAAATAGTTTTGTTGTGCATTAGTGTATGTATTTTGACTTATTACTAAATCTGTTGTACTTAAAGCACCTAACTCGTATTTTTTTTGTGCTAGTTTATAACTTTGCGATGCTGCTTCTTTTGATGCTTCTGCAGCTATTACTTGTTCTTGTGCTGATACTGCGTTTTGATAAGCAGCTGCTACTTTTTTATACACTTCTTTTTCTGTTGTTTGTTTCTGTATTTGTGCTTTTTCTATGTTAATTGATGCTGTTTGTACAGCTGCTTTAGTTTGATTTCTGTTAAAAATTGGTATGGACAATGACAATCCTAATTTTTGATTGAAATTAATATCAAATTGATCTGAAAATGTATTAGTATCAACACTTGTGTAACCAGATCCAATACTTCCTGTTAATGATAAGGTTGGTAAAAAACCTCCTTTAGCTATATCTAACTCTTTTTCGTTGGCGGCTATATTTAAATTGCTTGCTTGTACTTCTGGTAAAAAACCTATTGCGTTATTGTATAATTGATTTTTATCAATGTTTAGGTTAATTAAATCCATGTTTTCATCAATGGTTTCAATTTCTATATCTTCTAGAGGAGATAATTCTAATAATTGCTTAAGTTGAATGATATATTGCTGGTAATTATTTTTAGCAGATATTACATTATACTTATTGGTTGCTGCTTGACTTTGTGCTTCTGTATAATCTCCTAAAGCAATGGTACCTACATCTAATCTAGCCTTTGCACGTTGTACTTCTTTTTCAGATGCAACGACATTATTTTCTGCAATAGCAATACTTTCTTTACTATAAAGTGTTTGTAAATACACTTCTAAAATGTTTAAAACAATATTATTTTTTTCGACTTCTTCTAGAAAAATACTCTGCTCTAATAAAATCTTGTTTTGCTTGATTTGGTTGCTAAGTTGATTACCTTGAAATAAAGTCATCGAACTATTAATACCAACATTTGTACTATGGATTTGATCTGTAACATAATCGCTTGTAATTGGATCGATAGTACTTCCATTTGAAAAACTTTGCGATGCACTACCAAATAAATTAGGTAGTCTAGATGACTTAGCTTTGCTGTAATCTACTTCGGCAAGGTCTTTATCTAAAGCGGCATCTTTTACCGTAATATTATGCTCAATTGCATAATCTATACAATCTTGAAGCGACCAAATTTTAGTTGATGTTTCTTGAGCAAACGACAGTTGCACAAAAAATAAACTGATGATGATTAAATATAATTTCATTTTAAAAGGTATTTAAATTCTACACTTCAAAGATGAAACTATATGCTATCTTATTATAAAGCAATAGACGTTTGAGGGTTTTAACTATACGAAATCATGTAATCTATCGACGAGAATTTTGGCTATTTTAAAAATTAACACTTTTTAAGAATTACGTATTGCTTTCTGCCCTATTTTTGCAGACTTAAAATTAATTATCAAGAATCTCTAAAAGGAGATAGCAACCTGCAATAACGAGCAAGGTGCTAAATAGATAAGCCAATTGATTGGAACAAATGTTAACACATCTTTCTTATTATTTTGATTGCTATTTCCTTTTTTAAAATGAAAAACAAAATGGCAAGTCCACAACAAATTACTCCAAAATTTTCAGCTTTAATTCCGCTATTTGTATTTGTATTTACGTTTTTAGGTGTTGGAATTTATCAAAACGATTTTTATGCACTTCCTGCTCCAATTGCAGTTATAGTTGGTATTATTGTTGCTTTTTTAATGTTTAGACAATCGATTAATTCTAAAATTGAAACGCTTTTAAAAGGTTGTGGAGATGATAAGATTTTAACCATGTGTTTAATCTACTTATTAGCAGGTGCTTTTGCTACCATTACCAAAGCCACAGGAAGTGTTGACGCTATTGTTAATTTAGGATTAGACTTTATTGCCATACAATACATCTATTTTGGTGTGTTTGTCATTGCTGCATTTTTATCGGTTTCTACAGGAACTTCGGTTGGAGCCATCGTTGCTTTAGCACCTATTGTAATTGGTTTTGCAGACAAAAGTAGTGTAGATTTAGCAATACTTTGTGGCGCACTTTTAGGCGGAAGTATGTTTGGTGATAATTTATCTGTAATATCAGACACTACCATAGCAGCAACCCAATCGCTAGGCTGTAAAATGAGCGATAAATTTAAGCAGAACATTAAAATAGCGTTGCCAGCAGCTTTATTTACTATTGCTATACTAATTATTCAAGGTTTGGGATTAGAAACTAATGTTGAAGACTCTACGATTTACAACTATTCTGTATTTAAAATATTACCTTATTTATTAGTTATCATACTGTCTATTATAGGAATTAACGTATTTGTCACTTTACTTTTAGGTGTTATTACTGGTGGACTTTTAGGAATTATTTATGGAGATTTTACGCTAATTGAATCTACTAAAATAGCATACACAGGCTTTACAAGTATGACCGAAATATTTTTACTATCGTTATTAACTGGTGGTTTAGCTGCTTTAGTTTCAAAAAATGGAGGAATAGATTATATATTAAATAAAATAAAAAAACTGATTAAAAACAAGACGTCTGCACAGTTAGGAATTGCCTCTTTAGTTGGTACCATAAACATGGCGATCGCCAATAATACTGTATCAATAATTATTGCTGGTCCAATTGCTAAAACTATTAACGATGAGTATGGATTAGACAATAAAAAAACTGCTTCCATTTTAGATATTTTTGCTTGTATTGTACAAGGTATTTTACCTTATGGCGCGCAAGTTTTAATGATTTTAAGCTTTTCAAAAGGAAAGATAGATTACTTAGATTTAATATCTAATACTTGGTATTTATTACTGTTATTTATTTACACTATTTTATTTATATCATTTAAACCTTTACTAGTGAAAACTAAACTTAATAAATTATAAACCAATAGTTTAAGTCAAAACAAAAAGCGTCTAAAAATTAATTTAGACGCTTTTTAATGTTGATTATTTATAGGAGTTATGCTTTCGGGTAATCTGTGTATCCTTCAGGTCCTGTGGTATAAAATGTATCTTTATCCCAATCAGCTAATTCAATGTTGTTTTCAAAACGTTCTACTAAATCTGGATTAGAAATAAATGGTTTTCCGTAAGCTACTAAATCAGCATCACCAGCTTCTAAAACTTGGTTTCCTTTATCTTGATCAAAATTGGTATTAATCATTAATGTTCCGTTGTATAATGGTCTAAAATGTTTTGCAATTTCTGTGACAGTAAAAGGTACTTCAGAGACATCTGTAAAAGGTTCAGATAAGTGAATATACGCTAAATTGTAATCGTTCAGCTTTTTGATAATGTATTCAAACGTAGGAATAGTCTCTTCATCTACTGTAATTCCTGACATACCATGTAACGAAGGATTAAAACGTGCGCCTATTTTTTCCTGAGGAATCACTTCTTTCATGGCATCTAAAACTTCAAAAAAGAAACGTGCTCTATTTTCAATCGAACCTCCATATTCATCGGTTCTTTCATTAGAACAAGCATTAAAAAATTGTTGAAATAAATAACCGTTAGACGAGTGTATTTCTACTCCATCAAAACCAGCTTTTATCGCATTTGCTGTAGCATCTTGAAAATCTTTAACCGTTTGTTTAATTTCTTCAATAGTCATTGCTTTTGGCGTCACAGTGTCCTTGAACCCATCTGGTGTAAATGATTTGGCATCAGGATTTATGGCTGAAGCCGAAACTGGTAAATCGCCATCATGAAAATCTGGATGAGACATACGTCCGACATGCCATAATTGTATAAAGATTTTTCCGCCTTTGTCATGGACACGTTGTGTAACTTTTTTCCAACCTTCTACTTGTGCTTCAGTATGGATTCCTGGTGTGTTTATATAGCCAACAGCTTGTTTAGAGACTTGAGATCCTTCGGTAATTATTAATCCAGCAGATGCTCGTTGCTCGTAATACAAACCCTGTAAATCGTTAGTTGGTACTTTACCTTCATTATTTGCACGACTACGCGTCATTGGTGCCATAACTACTCTGTTATCTAATGAAATGTTTTTTTTGTAAGGGGTTAAAAGGTGTTGTTTATTCATAGTAATTTTTATTTCTTTTTATACAAAACTATGATACATCTAATTTTTTAACGACACTTTTTAAAAAGTTTAACTAAGCTATAAAAATAAAATTTAAGCGTTTTGATAAAGCAAATTCATTTTTAAACTAACAAAGCAGACAGGTTTTCTTACAAATAAAATTACAACTAAACTACTGAAAAGCAATGTCTTCTATGATGTTTTTAATTCTTAATTTCAAAAAAACAGTATATTGCATATTAAATAACATTAGTCTATGATTACTCCAAAAAAACATATTAACGAAGTAGAACGATTAACAGAGTTAAAATCCTATAATATTCTTGACACTTTACCTGAACAAGATTATGATGGTTTAACTAAAATCGCTGCACAAATATGTGATGTGCCAATTGCATTAATCAGTCTTGTAGATGACAATAGACAATGGTTTAAATCTAGTTATGGTTTAGACGCTACTGAGACACCAAGAGACATATCCTTTTGTGGTCATGCAATAAATGATATAGACAATACGCTAATTGTAGAAGATGCAAGAAAAGACAAACGCTTTTTTGATAACCCACTAGTTATTGGAGAACCTGAAGTGATATTTTACACAGGAGTACCCTTAAAATCTCCAAATGGACTACCACTAGGTACTTTATGTGTCATTGACTCTAAACCTAGGGTTTTGTCTGATAGTCAAAATGAAGCGTTAAACGCTTTATCAAAACAAGTCATAAACCTTTTAGCATTAAGAAAAAAGAATTTTAAACTAAAGGACTTAAACACACAATTAGAAGAAAAAAATTCAGATTTAGAGCAATTTGCTTACGCTGCCTCTCATGATATAAAATCTCCACTATCAAATATATCTAATTTAGCAGGAATGTTTTTAGCAGATTATAAAGACAAAATAGACCCTAAAGGCACTAACATTATTGAACTTATTTTAAAATATACTGAACAATCTTATAAATTTTTAGATCGTTTGATGGAATACAGTACAAAGTTAGACCAACTTGAAGATGTTAAAGAAGATGTAACGATTACTGCCTTTAAAAAAGATATTTTGGAGTATTATGCCAATGATCAGATTTTAGAACTCACCTTTACTTCCACTTTAAAAAAATTACACATTAACACTGTTATTATTGGTCAAATTTTAACCAATCTTATCAATAATGCCGAAAAATATACAGACAAACCAACTGTAAAAGTCAATATTGATATTTCTGAAACAGACACCCATTATAAGTTTATAGTAAGTGATAATGGACCAGGAATAAAAGAAGAATACCTAGAAAAAATCTTTAAAATTTTTATAAAATTATCTAAAACAGATAAATATGGTAATGAAGGTTCTGGCTTAGGGCTTCCTATTGTTAGTAAACTAGTTAGCAAATCAGGTGGTACCATAATAGCAACTTCTAAAATTGATAAAGGATCTTCATTTATATTTACTATTTTAAAATAATTACTCTGCACTTATACTCACTTATTTATAGTTTTACTAGCATAGGTTAATTATACAATTTTATTAAAATATAAACCTTTGTTAAAAAAAGAATGAACATTCATTTTTATGTATCTTTGCATCAGAATTTAAATAAAAATGGCAAAACTTCAAAAAAGTATAGACAAACGTAACGCATTGGTAAAAGCGACAATCGAGTTGGTAAACAACAACGGTTTTCATGCAACACCAATGAGTAAAATAGCTAAGATGGCTAAGGTCTCTCCTGCTACAATCTATTTGTATTTTGAAAATAAACAAGATTTAGTAAATAAGACTTACGTCGAAGTGAAAGCCGAATACACTGAATATGCGTTTGCTACTTATGATGAAACGATGTCTGTTGAAGCAGGCTTTAAACTAATTTGGAATCGTATTGCAGACTTTAAACTTAAAGAATGTGAAAACGCTATGTTTTTAGCACAATGTGACAACACGCCAATGATTGATGAGATAAGTAGACAAGAAGGTATAAAACACTTACAACCACTACTCGACCTTTGGGAACGTGGTAGACAAGAAGGTATCATTAAACCGTTATCCGATTATTTATTATATGCCTATGCTATTAATCCATTATCATTTTTAATGATTATACAAAAACGCGGTGTTTTTACATTAGATAAAACCTATTTAGAAGAAGCCTATCAATCTGCTTGGAGCAGCATAAAAGTATGTCAATAACATGAAAAAAACAGCAATTATATTAGGTGCTTCAGGATTAACAGGAGGTTTATTATTAGATCTACTTATTAAAGATGAGCGTTACGAAAGCATCAAATTATTTTCACGTTCAAAACTTAAAGGTTTACCAAGCAAAGTCACACAATTTATAGGAGATTTATTAGAGCTAGAACAGTTTAAAAACGATTTTACTGGAGACCAAGTATTCTGTTGTGTTGGTACAACCAAATCTAAAACTCCTGATAAAGAGTTATATAAAAAAATAGATTATGGTATTCCGGTTTCGGCAGCAAAATTAGCTAAAGCTAATAAAATAGAGACTTATTTAGTGATATCTGCTTTAGGTGCTAATACAAAAAGTAGCGTGTTTTACAATAAAACTAAAGGCGAAATGGAACGCGATGTGTTAAAACAAAATATAAAAAAAACGTTCATTTTTCAACCGTCGTTAATTGGTGGAGATCGTAAAGAAAGTCGCACTCTAGAAGATATTGGTAAAGCTATATTTAAAGTTATTCAACCTTTATTCTTTGGAAAATTAAAGAAATACAAAATTACAGATCCTAAAAACATGGCTCAAGCCATGATAAATTTAGCCAACAGTAAAAGTCATGCCGAAGTCATTATTACTTCAAACGATATAAAAAGAATCACAAAAAATAAATAAAAAACAGATATGGAATTATTAGACAAATTAAATTGGAGATACGCTGCAAAAGCCATGAATGGAGAGAAAGTAGCCGAAGATAAAATAGAACGTATTTTAGAAGCTGCACGCTTGGCTCCTACATCATCAGGTTTACAACCTTTTGAAATATTTGTTGTAAAAAACCAAGATATTAAAGAACAAATTAGACCAATTGCTTGGAATCAATCTGTAATTACAGACTGTTCTCACCTTTTAGTTTTTGCTGCTTGGGATCATTACACGTCAGAACGTATTAATTATATGTTCGATTTAACCAATGATATTCGTGGTTTTAAAAACGAAGGTTGGGAAAATTATAGACAAATGCTATTAAGCATGTATCCTCAAAAAGATCCAGAAGAAAACTTTATCCACGCCTCTAAACAAGCCTACATTGCATTTACCGAAGCTTTAACAGCTGCAGCTTTTGAAGGTGTAGATGCGACACCTTTAGAAGGTTTTGAGCCAGACGCTGTAGATAAAATTTTAGGATTACGCGAAAAAGGATTACGTAGTGCTGTGCTATTGCCTATTGGTTATAGAAAAGAAGATGAAGACTGGCTAGTAAATCTTGTTAAAGTTAGAAGACCAATGGACGAGATTGTAACTGTAATTGAATAAATGATAAAGAATATGAAAACGATACAATTAAAAAATAGACCTGAAGGAAAACCTACACTTTCAAATTTTGAATTTATAGAAGAAGATAAAACGCTAACAGTCTCAGATGGTGAGATTTTACTAGAAGCAGCTTATGTTTCAGTAGACCCATACTTAAGAGGACGCATGAGCGATGCAAAATCTTACGTTCCACCTTTTAAATTAGATGAACCTGTGCACTCTGGTGTTGTGGCTAAAGTTTTAGAATCTAAAAACGAAAAATTCCAAGTTGGAGATTACGTTTCTGGTATGCTAAACTGGTCAACTCAACAAGTGTCAAATGGTGAAGGCTTAAACAAAGTTGATCCAGAAAAAGCACCATTAAGTACCTATTTAGGTGTTTTAGGTATGACAGGTTTAACAGCTTATTTAGGTTTAACCGAAATAGGAAAACCTAAAAAAGGCGAAACCATTGTAGTTTCTGGAGCTGCAGGAGCTGTTGGTAGTGTTGTTGGACAAATAGCAAAAATACTAGGCTTGCGCGTTATTGGTATTGCTGGTACAGATGAAAAAATCGAGATGCTAAAAAGTAAGTTCGGTTTTGATGAAGGTATTAATTACAACACCACTAAAGACATGACATCTGCTATTGCAGAAGCAGCGCCAAATGGCGTAGATGTGTATTTTGATAATGTAGGCGGACCAATTTCTGACGCAGTTTTATTCAATATTAATCAATTTGCAAGAATTATAATTTGTGGTGCTATTTCGGTTTACAACGAGACTGAAACACCTAAAAGTATAAGCGTTCAACCATTTTTAGTAAAAAACAGCGCGTTAATGCAAGGTTTTATAGTAAGTAACTATGCTGAAAAATTCCCGGAAGCCATTCAAAAATTAGCTGGTTGGTTATCTGAAGACAAATTAACCTATACAGAAACTATTGTTGAAGGTTTCGATAATATTCCTCAAGCTTTTATCGATTTATTTGAAGGTAAAAACAAAGGGAAAATGATTGTAAAAATTTAATAACCAAAAAAGAAAAAGAAGATGAACAATTTTGATTTTAAAAATCCTACCAAAATTATTTTTGGTAAGGATACTATAGAAAAAGTAAAAGAAGAAATTCCTGCAGATGCTAAAGTTTTATTGCTTTATGGTGGAGGAAGTATTAAGAAAAACGGAATTTATGACCAAGTAAAAACCGCTTTAGCAGACGTTGATGTCACTGAGTTTGGAGGTATTCCTGCAAATCCAGAATACGCAACCTTAATGCAGGCTTTAAAAGTTATTAAAGACGAAAATATCACCTATTTACTAGCTGTTGGTGGTGGCTCTGTAATTGACGGTACTAAATTTTTATCTGCAGCTGCAGTTTACGATGGCGATACACCTTGGGATATTTTAACTAAGAATATTAGAACAGAAAAAGGAATGCCTTTTGGTACTGTGTTAACCTTACCAGCTACAGGATCTGAAATGAATTCTGGTGCAGTAATAACACGTAAAGAAACTAAAGAAAAACTAGCTATGGGTGGACCAGGTTTATTTCCTGAGTTCTCTATTCTGGATCCTCAAGTAATAACTTCTATTCCAGAACGTCAATTAGCTAATGGTTTAACCGATGCGTTTACACACGTTTTAGAGCAATATATGACGTATCCTATTGGTGCCTTATTACAAGACCGTTTTGCAGAAAGCATTTTACAAACCTTAATTGAAGTTGCGCCAACGGTTTTAAAAGACCCAACAGATTATAAAGCAGCTTCAAACTTTATGTGGAGTTGTACTATGGCGTTAAATGGATTAATCCAAAAAGGTGTTCCAACGGATTGGGCAGTACATGCTATTGGTCACGAATTAACTGCTTTATTTGGTATCGATCACGCACGTACTTTAGCTGTAATTGCACCAAGTCATTACAAGTTTAATTTTGAATCTAAAAAGGAAAAATTAGCACAATATGGCGAACGCGTTTGGAATATTACTGAAGGAAGCACAGACGACAAAGCCTATGCAGCAATTGAAAAAACAGTTGCTTTTTTCCATGAATTAGGTATCGACACGAAATTATCAGACTACACTGAAGATTACGAAGGAACCGCAGAAGAAATCTCTGAACGTTTTACAAAACGTGGTTGGACTGGATTAGGTGAACACCAAAGTTTATCTCCAGAAAAAGTAGAAGAAATAGTAAAAATGGCTTACTAATAAGTCTTTTTAATTGTCATGATGGATACAGTCGTTATGCTATAACAGCAAAATTCTAAGGTTTTCGGCTGTATTCAGAATGATAATATTTAATTATTCATTTAAAATGAAAATATTAAAAACAATAGCTATAACGCTAACTATAATTACAACTTCAAGTTGTAAAGACAAAACAAACAACACAACTTCTGAAACCGTTTCAGAAGACAAAATAGAAACCAAAAAAGAAAAAGAAATGAACGTATTATTTGTATTAACATCTCATGATAAATTAGGAGATACAGGAAAAAAACAGGATTTTGGGTTGAAGAATTCGCAAATCCATATTACACATTATTAGACAAAGGTGCTAAAATTACTATTGCAACACCAAATGGTGGTGCTGCACCAATCGATCCAAGTAGCGATTCGCCAGATGCTGCAACAGAAGATACTGAGCGTTATAATAAAGATGAGGCAACACAAGCATTAATTGCAACTACACATAAATTATCAGATATGAATGCAGACGATTTTGATGCTGTATTTTATCCAGGAGGTCATGGACCATTATGGGATTTAGCAAACGATGAAACGTCAATTGCTTTAATCGAAAAATTTAATACTCAAGAGAAGCCTATAGCATTTGTATGCCACGCTCCTGCTGCATTAAAAGGTGTAAAAGGAACAGATGGAGAACCATTAGTAAAAGGTAAAAAAGTAACAGGTTTTACAAATTCTGAAGAAGCTGCTGTTGGTTTAACAGACGTTGTACCGTTTTTAGTGGAAGATATGTTAAATGAAAACGGTGGAATTTACTCTAAAAAAGAAGATTGGGCAGCTTACGCTATTCAAGATGGTAATTTAATTACTGGTCAAAACCCAGCATCCTCTGAGTTAGTTGCTGAAAAGTTATTAGAAAGCTTAAAATAAGCTAAATTATATAGTATAAAAAAGGGTTAACCGTTTGGTTACCCCTTTTTTGTTAGTTATAGTTACTAAATAGTTGTAGTCGTTAAAACTTCGTTTTCATATACCACAAGATAAGTATTATCTTGATGTATTAAAGTATTACGAAGTAACACTTATTAATATAATTTAAACATAAATTTATTTAGCAAGATTATTATGTACAGTTTTTTATCATATCATTAATTTTGGGAAGAATCACTGAACTTCTCTCTCTTAGTACTATCCCTCTTTTTTTCCTTTTAAAAGTTCAGTAAAATGATTGTCTTCAATATTCATATCTATAGCATATCCTCCATATTTTAAAGTTGATCGTGCAATTTCTATTGGTAAACTTGTTGCACCTGATGTTCCGACTATAAATAAAATACCGCTGTTTTTGGCAACTTTTAATGAACTGAATTTTTTGTTAGTATTTTCATCATAATATTCGTCAAACCATAAAATATTGGGTCTTAACCAATTGCCACACTCTGGACATTTCAGCGAATCAATTTCATCTTTTCTAAGATTTTGTTTTAAATCTTTTCCGGTTAAATTATTAGGTATAGGTAAGATACCTTTACAATTAATAGAACATTTTACTTCTCTATAGTTTCCGTGAATTTCATAAATATTTTCATTTCCTGCTCTTCTATGAAGATTGTCAATATTTTGTGTTATTAAATGAAATCTGTCATCTAAAGTCTTTTCAATATTTGCAAGAATATTATGACTTTCGTTTGGTATTGCATTTTCAATCATTTTTTTCTAAACAATGTATATTGCCAAACTTCTTCTTGATGCTCGATAAAATACTTATAAGTCCCAAATTCTTCTGGTTTATGATACTTAGTTCCTTTTACCCATATTCCATCAGAACCACGATAGGTTGGTATTCCACTGTCAGCTGAAATTCCAGCACCAGTTAAGAAAGTGAATTTGTTTCGTTTCTCTTTCTTAAATACTTCTTTTATAACTTCATTTAGTTGGTTCATTTAAATTAAATATAATATTCGTTGATATCAAATCGATTAAATCTTGAAACTTATAACTCTAATTTATCAAATCCTATTTTATAGATATTTCCATAACCATTTAATGGACTATTAGATAGTGCTTTCAATGTTTTTACATGGTCTATTTTATTGTTATTAAGTGGTTTTCTTTCACTTGTAAAATAAAAATTATTTGATTTCCAATCTACAAATGGACAATAATCTAATTTATCAGAATTTATCGTTTTTCCTAAGTTTTTGGATGCTGTCCATTGTCCTAAACTGTCTTTACGACTCATGTACAAATCTCCTCCTCCTAAACCATCAGATCTTCCAAAAGAACTAAAGATAAGAATGTTTTCTTCAGGATTTATATAAGCATTAAATTCAAATGAAGTGGTATTTATAGCTTTAGGTAATGGTTTTGGAGATTGAAATTGACCATCTTTAAATTCAGACATAAAAATATCTTCTCTTCCTATACCAGAAGCTTTAGTTGCAGTAAAATATAAATTTCCATTATGACTTAACGACGGATAAAACTCATCGGTTTTAGTATTTATAGTAGAATCTAACGCTACTGGATTAGACCATTTATTATTTACACGGTCGCTGTACCAAATATTATAATCGTTTCTTAAAGTATCATTATAAATTGGTCTGTTTGATGCAAAATACAATCGGTTTCCGTTGTTAGTATAAAAAGGTTCTATATCTTGATATTTTCCTGATATATTTAAAAGTTGTGGCTCAGTCCAAACTCCTTCGTCTTTAGTAAGGTATACTAAACATCTTTTATTTTGTTTATAATCTCCTAAGGTATAAATAAGCTCATTACCTTCTGGTGAAATTGCCAAATCCCTTTCATATAATGGTGTAGAAATGACCTGTTCTCCTAATAAAGTTAATTGATTAGCTGTTGTTTTAATATTTACAGCATTAGTTACTGGTATGACTTCTTTTTTAGTCTTTGTCTTGCAAGTAAACAGAATAAAATTTAATAAGAGGATGACAATATATTTTATTTTGAACACTATTTTTTGTGTTTGTTCGTTAATAGTTATTTAGTAAAAATAGATAAAATATCTACGATGCTAATTAAAATTTAAATAAAACGATTGTTATTTAGTGTATTATTACATGTGATCTCTGTTTTCATATAATTTAATTACCTTTAAATATAATACACCACCAGATACTGTCATGTTGGTCATAAATCTAATTAAATCAGCATGATTATTATTAACCCAGCTCAGCAATTCATTTTTATTTTTATCCCATGTCCAATAATCAAAATTTAAGTATTCCGTTTCTATACTAACTATTTTATTGTTTTTAAACCTGAAAAATTGATTCATTACAAAAGGTTTTTCATGTAAAAAAGCAATCCTCTTGCCTATTTTTGAAATTTTTGCTTTAACAATATCATCGTTCTTTTCAATTGTTAAAATTTTATAGTTAGGTTTAAAAACAGAATCCCATTTTAAAACCTTAAAATATTCTTTTTTAGAATATGTATTTTTATACTCTCCTTCTATCGTAATAATAGTATCTGCAATAAATTTTGATAGTTTAGAGAAGTCCGAACTATTAAGATGCTCAAAATATTGTTTAGATATGTCTACTCTATCAATATCATTTTTAGTGTTTTTACAAGAAATGATTCCGATTGTACAAAATAATAAAAGGACTATGGTTTTGTGCATTTGTTATTAGATTTAATTATTGCTTCTTATACTCAATATTATTTGTATTCTTCATCTTTTAGAATGATAACTTTAATAGATTCGCCATAGTTAGCACCAAATTTTTCTACTAATTGAAATTTATAACCGTTCCATAAAACAGGTTTAAAACGCTCATTTTTAGTCAGTCCATCTTCTGTTTCAGTCATTCTGTTTCGACCTCTTATAGAGAGGCATATTTCTTCAGATATTGAGTTTTTAGATGCAATAAAGCATGCTGTCGCTTTGGTCGAACTTCCAACATGAGATTGTGGTCGTTTGTGCGTAAAGTAAATTAATTTAACAGTTAAAGAATCATCTATAGTAATAACTTCATTTATTTTCAATTCAATAACATTCCCATATTTATAATTCATTTTATCCATGCGTAATTTATGTTTATTAGTACAAGACTGAAATAAAATCATCAAAAATAAAATCACAAATGGTTTCAATATTTTCATTTATTTAATTCTAATGTGTTAAACGTATTTTTGTATGATTAGTGATGTGTTTTAAGTAACTAATCTAGCAAATAGAAACCGAACAAAATAATTAGTAAGTATTATTGTGGCATTAATTATAGGTGGTTTTGGCAATAGTTATTTTTTCTATCTTATTTTGTTTATCAACCCACCACCAAGAAAGTCATTAAATATTCCTTTAGAATAATCTCTAGAGTACAAGTAATCTTTAAAACTCCCTTCATGTTTCTTTCCATTACTTAAATAATAGCCAATAAAATGGCTTGGTCCGAATTCAAAACCGTTTTTCTCAATTTTTGTAGTGTAAAAATTAATTCCGTTATTTTCCGAATAATATTCACCTTTCCATTTTGTGTCAAAAATTCTACACAATGTTTCTCCGAAATAAGCTGTTAATTCAGATCCTAATTTTGAAGATTCAATCCAATCTTCTGAAATTTCATTTTCTAAAATTTTGTCTATTTCGTATTCCAAACTTTTCAAACTAAAATCTAAATTATAACCTTTTTCAAGATATTTTTTACTGACAATTTCAGCAATCTCTTTAGGATTATCGTCTTTACGCCTGTTACTCATAATTGTTACCAAAGTCTTTGTGTATAGCTTGCCTTGTATTTAAACAAATAATTTAATAAATAAAATTTAACGCAATAGTATTCTAGATTTGTTTTATAAATAAGCCCTTCTTAAAATAATTAATCATACAGGTTTTGCCAACAACTGTTTTATGTACTTAAATCTGTTTCTTCCCAATTTACTCCGTTTGATAACATCCATGTTAAAGCGTGTCTTCTTTCGTGAATTACACCACCATTTCCCATTGGGTGAAAACCATTAGGAACTGTATCTTTACCTAATTGAGCGCTTCTTACAGCATTATGTAAACAATAAAACAGATCTTCCTTTTGCCTTAATTTTTCTTCTGAAAGTGTCTTTATATCTTTAATCCAATCTTCAATCTTTTTGTCTAATGGGCAACTAAAGTCTGATAAAATTTCTTGCATTTGTTGGCCAGACATCACTTCGCCATAAATGTCAGGTTCTTTATATCCAAAATACCATGCTAACGACCAAGCATTTTCAAATTTCCAACCTATAGCATTTCTTGCTTCTTCATCATCTCTTTCTTTATTAAGTATTTCTTTTTCATCGTCGTCCATAAATTGCATAAGGTTATTGTTATCAATAAAAAGGAGGATTTTATCATTATCTAAATTTTCTTGCGGAACCATTAATCACAGGATTAGAGCTTTTATGGCACCTAATCTTTGAGCAATTTCAATTGAAGGTCGTAATTCTCGTTCAAATTCTGTAGGTAAAGAAGTAGCAGGTAAAAATCCAGCGTCAAGGCAAATAGATATGTTTTCAAGTCTTGCATCTGTCATCCAAGGTACTTTTTTAAAGGAATCCAAATTATTTTCATTTTTTACTTCTCCTTCAGATATGTTATTCTGTTTTGTACCAAATATTTTTTTCAAAAAACTCATATTTATAATTCTTTATTTGTGATTGTTTCTAATGGTTTTATTACTGATTAATTGCTTGTTTTGTGCACTAAGTTAGCAAATAAATTGTAGCTATAAAGTCCGAGAGGGCTTTTACAAATTAATTATAACCAGTAATACATTGTACATGCCTTAACCTTATAGTCTTGACTTATTTAGCCTTTTATTACGCTTAGTCCTAACTATCTAGTTATTACTATGCTACAATATTGTTTTAATCTTACTATAACTATGCTATAATCACGTTATAACTACGCTATAACCATACTATAACCACGCTATAACCTATATTAAAATATCTTGTAAACATCTTGTAAGTACTTAATTTACAATTGCTTAACATGAATTTTGATGATATATCAAAATAGAATTGAATTTTGGGTTTAATAGTGATTTTAAACGGTATTATTTGTGTTATTTAAATGGAAAGTTTAATGCTTATAATAAAACAGATCTTGTCGAGTAGTTTATGAACGATTAGCAGCCAAGGGAAAGTGCAAAAGTTGTAATATTAGTGATCTACATAAGGATTAATCTATTATGATTTTTACAGGAGAAATTTAGTTATACCTTGGTTAGTTTTTTACTTATTTTTAACCACAGAACTTTGTTGGTAGGAGTTTTTGTTAGAATATGTTCCACCATTTTTTACTTTTTTCATAATTTTTAATGAAATGGTCTTCTCCTTTTAAGTCAATCCAGCACTTTTTAAATGCAACTTTTAATATGGGATGATCCTCAATTTTTATGTTTGATTTAGGATAAGAATTACCTGAACTCATTATAGATGCTCTAAAACTACCTGTATTCATCATTTCAATTGCCCAATAAAAATCATCTTCATTTCCGTTAAACTTGGTCATTAATTCTTTAACAATCAATTTTTCATCATTAATATCTTTTTGTCTGCATTCAAGAATACTTTCTACAATACTTTCTGCTACTTCGTTAGTCATTTAAATTCTGTCTTTTATTGGTGGCGCAGAATGTAATTCTGTTTCCCAATCTTCATAAGGTGGTTTAACTTGATATTTAGAGTCACAGTAAGAGCGAATATAATCTATAGCTCTTTTTTCGGCATATTTTGCATTCAGGACGTTTCCATAATCGTCTAATTCAATGACGTTAGCAAATATTGCAAAAGCTTGTTCAATTGCACTTGGTTCTTCTCCAAATAAATCCAAATATTCAATTCCGTCTAATTGATAATGAGTTCCGCTTGCAATGAAATATGCAAATGTTCTTAAAGCTCCGCTAAATGAATGACTTAATTTCATGTGATAGTTCTATATTTTTTCTAATCCAATCCACTCGTGTTCAATATCTCTCATCAAAAGCGCATTGTCAAACTTTACAGAACCTTTTGGAAAAACAGTTAAATTCTCAAAAAAACTAGATTGTAAGCAGTCTATTTAAATGTGTGCAAAAATAGTAAGGTTTGTCAAGTAATTTATGAACCCTTAGTAGCCAAATAAAAGTGCAAAAGCTGCAATATTAGTAGTCTAGATAAGGATTAATATATTATGATTTTTACTGAAGAAACTTGGTTATACCTAAATCAGTTTTTCCTTGTTTTAAGCATAGTGTTTTGTTGTGATTTTTCGATACATAACATCTGATCTTAATACAAATTTTTCTCCTTCTATTACTGGTGCTCCTTCGTGTTTTTGTTCATGGATAAAACATAATGCAGTTCCAGTTTTTGGATTAATAGTTACGTTATTAAATTTAGTTTCTCCTCCAATATAGTCGTCATTTAGGTAAATCATAAAAGTTATTCGGCTTTCTTCAAATTCATTTCTTTCAAAGCGTCCGTCAATATGTTTTTTAAACCTTTGTTCTGATTCATATTTATAGAATCTAAATTGTTCGTTTAGTCCAACAGCATTATTGTCTTCAATTTTCTTTGGACAAAATTGATTTAATTTCTTCCAATATTTATCTGCTAAATTTGAATCAGAGTGGATTAATCGATAATTATTTCGTACTCCTTTCATCATTTTTGCGCCAGATTTTAAGCTAACTGTCGCTTCTTCATAACCTTTTTGTTCGCTAAATATAATCAGCTCATTACATTCAATTTGAGTCAGGAAATTTTCAATTATCCATATAGAATCTGTTAAATGCTGAACTTTCATATTATTATATTAGTTTAGTTTATTCTACTGATATAAGTTGACTTTTTTTGTTATTAGTTTTGATCTCGTTCAATTCTTAAAATATAAGTATAAACTGTTTTACTCCACCTTTGTAAGATGATCTATAATAACTTCATTATCGTCAGTATAAGTAATAGAGAGTTCAGTTGCTGTTAAATCTAAGATTTCAACTATTTGTCCATTTAAACTAAGCTCATTTTCATTTATTACCCAAGTTCCAGTGGTAGGATCTACTTCTTCACATCCACTTCCATTAAGATTTTCAAACTCAGTTTGAGTATATGTGTTGTCATTTTCAAAGCTTAAAATTTCAAATTCTTGATGACAAGGATCAGAATATTCTTCATTAACTCCATTGATTGTTTGATAAGAAAAATTCCATTCTCCTATAATTAATTCATTTAACTCTTGACCCTCTGGTATAACGTCATTATCGTCATCACTATTACAAGAAAGTAATACTGTAAAAGCAATAGGGATTAACATCAAATTTATTTTTCTCATAATTATTATGTAGTTATTAATACTGTGTTTATATGTACAAGTGTAGTCGCAGAATTTAAATTATTACCACGCTTTTATAAAGATACAAACTTGTACTGAAGTATTAAACTGCTATTACGTTTATATTTTGTTGTGCCTTTTTTTTAGCTAGAATTAGTTCAATCATGTATAAATATCAAGCTATCATAACTTTTTTTCATAATCAAAGTCATTAATTCCTCAATTTTGGATTATCAAATATTAGAAACACTTGTGCTAAGTATAAATACTTAATTTTATAACTAGAGTATTTATACTCTAAAATATATTCTAATATCATCGGATATTTGTGATGTAATTAAAATTATTCGATTGAGTAGCTACTATCATTTTTATTACAAAGGCGAAATCTGAAAAGCCTGTTTTAAATAGAGTAAGACAAATTTTATAAAAAAATTAATTATGTCAAATTTTAAAGTAAACATTCCAGCAGGACCATTATTTAGTAACGACGAAGCTCAAGTAACTGGACCAAAAGTAGCAGCAGCACACCAAGGAAAATTCACAGGTCAATGGACAACAGTCGTTGAAAATCAAATGAGCGTTGTTGAAGTTGAATTAAACACTAAAAATTCTGGTACTAACGAGTATAAAACGAATGTACTAGCTGGTCCATTATGGAGCAATGAGGATGCACAAAAATTTGGACCTGCAATTGCAGCGTCTTATGGTGCAGAATTTACTGGTCAGTGGTCAACAATTGTTGAAGGTGTAATGAGCGTTATTGAAATAAAATATACGTTTTAATAGTTAAAAATTTACTTCAAACATATTTGTAATCTATGTTTGAAGTAAATTATTTTTTTAACTATTAAATGAATCCCTCGTTTAGCTAATAGAATCAAGTAATTCTATTTTAAATATTTTCCTTGATTAGGCATAACGTCTCTTATCAGATTTCGTTGCTTGGTTTGAGCACTAAATTTAGCAAATAAATTACAGATAGAAAGTCCGCGAGGATTTTTATAAGTAGGCTATAACTAGCAATGAATTATATACTGTGTTACAAACAGTTATTATTCGTAAATATAATTCCCATTATGTACTACTTCATACATAACGCTTTCATCATATGTTACACTTTCAATTTGAATTATTAATTGAGAATTAGTAACAATAATATTTTCTATAATGCTTGAATTTCCTCCATCAAATGTTAACTCTAGTTGGTTTTCATTAATTATTTCCCAGTTCCAAGTATCATTTTCATCAGCTGGAAATACAGAAGATCCGGTTCCATCTGCGTTGAAAGTTAAAACTTGTCCGTTATAAAAAGAGTTAGTTTCTTCTTCTATTTCTGTCTCTGTAAAATCAGAATTCCCAGCATCAATTATATTTAACATTTCATAATTGTCAAAAATCCAAGGACTATTTTGACTTAATAATTCAGACATAGTTAATTGTGTATTCTCATTGCTATCATCGGATGAACAAGATAAAATTGATAAACCGATTAAGATTCCAAATAATATTTTAATTTTTTTCATTTCGTAAGTTTTAGTTTTTAATTATTTGTAACGGTTCTGTATATGATACGTTGCGTGTGTAAGCAACTAATTTAGCAAACAAAACCGAGTCTGAGAATGTTCCGAAGGAATACTCCAGATAAGCCCAAGCCAAGCAATTAATTCTATACAGTGTTGTATGTAGTGTTTTATTCTACGTACGCAATATTCTCTCCTATTTTATATCTTAATTGATGCTTTTTCAATTCAGGTTCTTGACTTATTGTTCCTCCATTTAGATTAACTTTAAAAGCTCCAAATACTAATACTTCTTGAGTCTTTTTGTCAATAACAATTTTCTCAGCATTCACAAATTCAAACACACTAGTTTTTAGATTCGCATTTCCAATAAGAGTAATTGTTTCTTTATCAGAGTCAAGTTTGACTAATTCATCTGCAAAATAGGTTAATTCATTTTCGTTTTTTATTTCTTCTTGCGCATAGCTACTCATTCCTAGTGCAAAAATTAGACCTACTGTAATAAATATTTTCCTCATAATTTTCTTATTTTAATGTTTAAATTGTGTTTTCAGAATTCGTTGATCACATTATATATAACGTTTCGGGTATGGTATCGTAGCATCCCGAAGGGTGCTATGCACTATACCCATTGTTAGCGATATTTATTTCGATTTTGACTTTATTTTCCGTTTTAAGAATAGGCTTGTTGCAATTGCTACATCCTATTTCTTCTCCAATTCTTACGATATTAAACACTCGATTTTCATGATTGCAATTGGGACATTCGAACCTTAAACCAGTTCCCTCGAAATCCAAGTTTCCCTCAAGTTTTCGGTTTTCTATTTGTTGCTTGAATTGATTTAATTCCTTTGTAGGAATTGTTAATTTACTTGATCGACATACTTCAATAAATTTTTCGTCCTGAACGATTTTCATTTGATCTGAAATACATTCTAGGGTATATTGCATAGTATTTCTTTCATAACTTAATTCTGTACAAATTATTTTTTTAGATTCAAATCTGTAACTCGCATTATCCCTTCCGCATATGTAGCAGTAGACACGACTTAAATTCATTCCTATTGATGACTCTGATGGGATATCATAGCTTGCATCCACTAATTTTGTATATGTCAGTTTCTTGTTAATCTGAATACATAATGGGTTTTTAATGTATGTTTCAATTGAAAGACTCTCAAGATATTTCTGAGGCACATATTCCGTAAGCCAAACATCATTTTCAGTATGTAGAAAATCAAAGCCGTCTTCATACATGCTTTCTGAGTCAATTTGAAAAACAATTGAAATTTTACTACTTCTGCCTCCAGTAATATAGGATTTCAAATAATTGGAATTCATGTGGACATGAGTCCTTTTAATTTTCTTTAATCCTTCTTGTTCAATTTTAGATTTATATCCTTCCCGAGTTCCATGATATAGAAATTTTGGAGGTTTTACTGGTTTCAAATTTAAATCTACAGAGAATGAATGGCCTTGATTGGCTTTTATTTTTTTGCCTGTAGAGTCTATTTTGAATCTTTTTTTGTACTGTTTTCAACCACTTTAAGCAGTTGTTCTTTCTCTACCAAATAACCGTGCTTATTAGCATTAATAATCAGAGTATCCATCTCGATAAACCCAAACTTATCCAAGCTTATGTCTATCGTTCCTGGAGAATGTCGTAAAATCAAACTCAAGAATTTACTAAGTTCTATATCTTTTAACTCTTTCATTCAATTATCGCTAACGTTCAGTATAAGAAACGTAGGGCAGTTGATAAGCACTATCGTTTCGATTTATTACATAGCTAAATATAAATATTTTGCTTTTATCTTTTCTAAAATAAACGCCAAATTTTATATTTAGCGGACTTTGTAAACAAGCACAGACTTTCGGTTAACCCACAAATGCCCTATGTTTTTTTATACATTGTTGTACTTTCGTACTTATAGCGAGTGTTGTTGTTCCCTTCTTAAAATTGTTTTTATTTCCTTTTTAGAAACAACATCTTTAATTTTAATCAATTTTTCGTGTTTGACAATCGGTGTAGTGTTAATCAACTTTTTTAGAGAAGGATTTAACCATTCAGTATTCCATATTTTTTGTTTTTCATCCAGAACTTTTTTACAAAGTATTTCATCATACTCAATGGTGTCATCAATTTTTAAATATAATCTTTGTAACCAAACTTTTAGAAAGGCAGAATTGGGAATTAATGAGAACTTGGATTTTATTCTTAAAAGAATTGCTTTTTTTCATCAGAACTTTCGATTTGCTTAATTAGTAAACTTAATATTGCAATTGATGTAGATGATACACGAGGATTCCTAAATGCAATGTCTGTGACTATACTTATCAGAGTTTCAATATTGAAATCTGTTCTTTTACTCTTTTTTAAAAATTTCAAAAATTCTTTCATTTGAGTATCTAATGTTCCTGAATTTAGAAACTGTTCTGAGAGTAAAAACAATTGGATTAACCATTTTTGTTTGCTTTCTGTTTTTCTTTTATTGGCTATCCAATATCTTTTGTCAGCCTTAATTGAGTTTTTAATTATATTATCAGAAGCTTTAGTTTTTTCGGGACTTAGTCTCATACCAAAATCAGGCAATATTTCAGATAGTATTTTTGTTATTTGTTCCGCTTCAAAAGGGTTATTTGTGAAAATTCTGTAATCATCTCTATACCTCAGAATTTTATAGTTTTCAATTTCTAAATCAGAAAGCTTGTCAGAAAGTAATGTGTCAATATATCCCAAAACTATTTCTGCTATGAAATCCATAGCAATACTTCCTTGTGGTATTCCATTAGTTTGTCCAAAGCTCATATCTTGTAAATGATTGTCAATGGAAACACCTATAAATGAATTGTTATTACGGTTTTCTCTTTTTTTGCTTCTACTTTGGTATGAAGTGCCCAAGAAATTGAATGTGTATAGATAGAGCCGTAACAGTCCGTAATGTCAGTTTGTAATTCATATTTGTAATCAAGCGACATAATAATAGATTCTTGTTCGATTTTTTGCCACCAGTGAAGTATTTGGTAATTTTTATTTGGTTCACTTTTATCTTCTGAAATAATTGGTAAACTATGACATTCAATTTTTTTATTTTGACCAAAATGGTTAAACCTATTTTTAATTACTTGCCAGTTACTTTCCTCTGTTATATTATGTATTAATGAAACATATATTGCCGGATGAATTAACTTAAAAGGCCTCCAAGCGAATTTTCCATCTTTGTTTGTTAGTAATTGATAATTTACATCATCAAAATCTCTAGGGTTTACGGTGCGAAAATCTGATAATTTTTTTCCATCTAACTTCTTGTCTATTTTGTTGAGTAGATTTTGAAAAGAAAAATATGATGGTAAATCAAGACTTAAATACGACTCTTCTTTTAATAGGAATTCTCTAGCTTCTATTCCATTTAATTCAAGTATGTTTCGCATTAATCTTTTGGTTTTTAGGTATGAAGTACAACGTTTATGTATAAGGTTAGGTGCGTGGTTAAGCAACTAAATTAGTAAATAAATACTAACTAGAAAATCCGAAGGGATTTTCGTAAACAAGCTAAAACTAGCACTTAATTTTATACGGTGTTGTAAACAGTGCTTTTAATAATTATTCATTCAAATTGTAAAATAAACTTTCAGTTGTTCCATTCTCTGATTTTCTAATAATACTTCCTAATTTATTTTTGAAGTTCATATTGTCTGTCACATAAATCGGACAACTAATATGAATGGTTTCTGTTGTAACGTTTACGGGATATTCCTCATCAAATGTCGCATATGTTATTTCATCTTGAAGTACACCTTCTAGATATTGATGTCCAGTTTCTTTAAATTTATATTCATAATATATTGAATCAGGTATATCAGACATAAACAATTTAGATTTGGGGTTATTTATAATCAAGTCAGCGGAATCTTTTATAGCAGTTTTAGAGTTTTTTAAATAAAAAGTTAATATTCTAATTGTGTCTTTTTCGTGTTCTAATTTGTCTGTAATAGAATCTATTGTACTACTACTGTTATAGAATAGCAAACCACGATATGTTCTATTAATTTGAACTGTATCAGCAAAATGAAGCTCAAAGTAAGATTTGCTCTTTTCGGCAATAAATTTTTTATTATCAGATTTATGATTTTCATTACAGGCTAACACTATAATCAAAAACATAAATAATAAACTTTTTAATATGTATTTAGTTTGTTTCGGCATTGTTTACAACGTGTTTCTTTAGTTTGTAATAAATTATATTTAGATAGAAAAAGAGGAGAACTACAACGTGTTTTAGAATATTAGGTCCATGACACGTACCAGTCCTCTCTTTCTATAAAGTTGCAAAGAACCATTTGGAATACTAGAAGTATTATCTCCCGATAAAGGAAGTAGTTAAAGCAACATAATTATTAACTGTAATTGTAAAAATATGAAAAATTATGAAGAAGTTGTA
This sequence comes from Olleya sp. NP1-10, assembly GCF_055804415.1. Taxonomy (NCBI): domain Bacteria; kingdom Pseudomonadati; phylum Bacteroidota; class Flavobacteriia; order Flavobacteriales; family Flavobacteriaceae; genus Olleya; species Olleya sp. NP1-10. The sequence goes on from NZ_CM147840.1 coordinate 2,697,290, forward strand.
GGAATCGATGTTTCAAAGAAAACATTAGATGTTTATTGTTATCAAAGTGAAGTACACAAAGTGTTTGTAAATGATTTAACAGGCTATAAAAGTCTTATAAAATGGGTTTTAAAGCAAGCAAAAGGAAGGTCTTTATTTTATTGTTTTGAGAATACAGGTTATTACTCATTAAAACTGGCCCTTTATTTAAGTAATCAATCAATTGTTTATGTAGAAGAGAGCCCTTTAAAAATCAAGCGCTCTTCAGGAATAGTTAAAGAAAAGACGGATAAATTAGATGCTCAGCTAATCGCACGATACGCATGGCTATATAGAGAAGAGTTAGCGCCAAGCAGTGTCAAGAGTAATTCACAATTAGAATTAGGTAGATTGTTAGCCTTGCGCGACCAAATAGTTAGAAACAATGCAGGACTTAAGGGGACTTTAAAAGAAATGAAAATGCTTTTATCTAGCCCAACAACAGATTTAGGTTGTATTAGTTTAAAACGCAGTATAGACTATTTAACCAAGCAAGTAACCAGTGTTGAAGCACGAATAAAAGAAATTATATCAGCGAATGAATCGATGAATACAAACTATAAATTATTAAGTAGTTTAAAAGGAATAGGTTTGGTAGTGGCATGTCAATTAATATATCACACCGGTAATTTTACCCGTTTTGATAATTGGCGAGCATTTTCAAGTTATTGCGGTACCGCACCCTATGAACATCGCTCAGGAACAAGTATCCATAGACGAAAACAATGTCATTATTTAGGAGATAGAAAAATGAAAAGTCTATTGAGTATGGCAGCAGTATCAGCTATACAACACGATAGTGAGTTGCGTTTATATTACAAACGAAAATTAGGTGAGGGTAAAAAAACTATGATTGCAGTCAACAATGTTCGAAATAAATTAATAGCAAGAGCTTTTGCTGTGGTAAAGAGAGGAACACCTTATGTGGTTCTTGATCAATATGCAGCTTAAAAAAAATGTTTTTTTATTAGGATTTGATCTTGGAATACGTGTATGATTTCGTTGCGTGGTTAGGCAACTAAGTTAGCAAAAATGAACCGAACGAGAGGAAATTCCGAAGGAATTTCCACGTAGGCAAGTCACAAGCAATTAATTATACACGGTGTTAGTAGCTGTTTTTTAATCGTTTATATTCAGTTCCACAATTTTCCTCAAAGTCTTTTATGTTTTCAAAAATGTTTAGTCCTGCCATTCCAGTTCCGTGAGGTGCAGTTAGTGTTTCGGTTATTATATTTCCATTTTCTAATTCCAAAAATCCTCTAGAATCATAGTCCTCAAACATTATGAAATCCACGATTTTAAGATTCTGAAACTTTTTCATTTCGTTGTCAACTATTTCTGTTGATTTGGAAGTGTACTTTTTAGGAATTCCGTTTTTAATTCCGAGTTTATATTTTAGTCGCCCGAATAAAGTTGAGTTTTGATTCCTTTTAACATCTTCTCTTACGTCTTTCCAAGTTTTGCCCTCTGGAAAATTAAATTCAGTTGATTCAATTCTGATTTTATCGCTAGATTTCAGTATTAAACTTTGAGATTTAGCTAAAGGTTTGGTTTCAATATTTTCAGATTCAAAATCCCAAGGTATCGAAATGGTTTTTTCGTTGTTTAATTCAATGAAAACTTGTCCTTGGTCAAGTCCGCCAACTTCCATTTTTGACCAAACAAGAATGTCTTTAATTCTTTCTCCAAGTATATCTTTAGTATTCATTGTGTATTATACTGATATAGGTTGACTCTTTTTTAGTTAAAATTCTCGGTTCTTAAATCGTTAGTTCATGTAAATTTACTTTATTTTTTCGATACGACTTGTATTTGATATTAGGATTTAAATGTACTTCAGCAGGTTTTCTGAGATTCAGGCTAAAATGGGTTCTCAAATTGTTATAAATATAGACAGCTTGTTGTGTCATTTTTTGTGCTAATACAGTGTTTTTAATGTTTTGTTTTAGTCCGTATTCGTATTTCAACGTTCTATTAATTCGTTCAGCTACTGCATTTTCGTAAGGATCGTATTGTTCAGTCATACTCATTGTCATTCCATTATCTTCAGCAAACTTCGTGTATTTGGTGTTGCAGTATTGGAAACCTCTATCTGAATGGTGAATAAGTTTTTGATTAGGGTATTTTCTGTTTTTAATGGCCATAGCGAGTGCATCTGAGCAAAGTGATGTTCTCATATGATTATCAAGTTTGTAACCCATAATCTGTTTAGAATAGGCGTCTGTGACTAATGCTAGGTAGTTGTGTCCTTTTTCGGTTTTAATGTAGGTTATATCGCTTACCCATAGTTGTTCTGGTCGAGAAGGAACTTGGTCTTTGACCAGGTTTTTATATTTTTTGTACATGTGGTTAGAGTTTGTGGTTGTGATGTAATTTTTAGTTTTAGGAATCAAAAGGTTATTTAGTCTAAGGAAGCGATAGAACTTGCCTCTTCCGATCTTAATATTAGCGTTTATAAAGTCTAGCTTAAGTTCTTTATATAGCTTAATTCCACCGGTTTTCGAGCCTACCTTTTTACGGTAGTCTTTCACCAATTTAATTAGTTTTTGATGGTCTATTTCTTGTTTTCGTTGAGCTTTGAGTCTTTTGTAGAAGGCTTGTTTGCTAACCCCAAAACATCCATAAAGCCACTTTCTTTTATACGTGCCTTTTTCTTTAGCTCTATCTCTTTTGCTAATGTTTTATTCGTGTGGATTATATTAAATGTATTGGTACTCATGCATCCGCTTCGCTCAAGTGGGTAATGACTTTTTTGACATATCGACTCCTGTAATAAGTTCCATATCAGCGATAATGTCTTGTTGAAAGTCTTTTTGAAACTCAAGTTCTTCAATCTTTTCCTTTAATCTTTTAATTTACTCATTATTTTCTATTTTTAAAGGTATTCGTGATGGGCTTCGCAGTTCATCGTTTTTACTCATGCCAGTATTTTGTTGCACTTAAGTACTGTATTTTCTTAACCAATAGGAAATAGTTGTTCTAGGAATGTCATATTTTTTTGAAGCTTGGTTATTGGATAGTTGTCCTGTAAGTATTTGGTCAACGACTAAAAGTTTAGTCTCTAAAGTTGCTTTTTGGTAGCTTTTTTTCGCCAGTGTTCATTTTGTGTTTTCATAAGTGACTGTAATTAATTGCTTAATTTTTAGTCAACCTATTTCAGGAAAGTTCAGTGTTCTGCTGAATGCTAACGTGTTTGTGTATGGTTAGTTGCGTGGTTTGGCAACTAAGTTATCAAACTTTAACGGACCAGAGAAAATTCCGCAGGAATTTTCGCAAGTAAGCACGTAAAAAGCAATTAATTATACACGGTGTTGTAGCTAGTTTTTTTCTGTTTTCAATATTTCTCTTAAACTTTTTGCTTTTGACAATACATCATCATAAGTAAGAATTGATATTGTACCATTAAATGCTTTATTTCTGCGTATTAAACTACCCTTAGTTTTTTCAGTTAATGTCGAAGTTCTACCAATTATTACAAATCCTTTTGGTGATATTAAACCATCTAGTCCATTACGAGCATAGGAATTGTTTTTTTCAATCCAATCTAGCCAATCAATTACTTGTTGTTCAGCGTGTACTAAATAACTCGAAGGGTTTCCTTGTTTGGTAAAAACAGGTAAAGTACTTGATTCAATTTCCATTAGGTCAACTAAACCATTAAATTTTTCTAAAGCATAATCAACTTCAAATTCAGACCCTAATTTATGTTTTGGTATTATCTTAGCATAATCAAGTCCAAGAAGTATCGGGTTCTTAGTAATACAACTTTGTAAACTGTTTTCATTTCTTTTTGTAGTATCTAAAAGAGTTTCTAATTGTTCAATTGCCATTTCTAACATCGATAAAGTCCGATGAGCGTTATTTAATTTTAAGAACTCTTCTTTAATCGATTGTTTTAATAGTAATAAATCTGTAGGTGACCAAAATTTGGTTAAATCTATTTTTGAAAGCATATCAATTTTAAAGTCATCCATCTTTTTTGAATTGACTGGTACTATTTTGACATCATTTCCTTGTTCATCAGGTGCTGTAAATCCGTTTTCAATTAGTTTCTGATAATAGTTGGATAATTCTTTTTCAACTTTTTCATTGTTAGGGTAAATTGGCACTTCAAGAGCTGTAGCAAGACCAAGTGTATCAATAACGGCACTTTCTATTTCCTTTTTATTACCATCAATTACACTATCTATTAGATGATGATATGATAATTCTAGTTCTTTAGTATCTAACATTGGGCAGATATAATGAAAAATAGGAATTCCTTTTTTGATATCAAAAATCAACTCTCGAGTCATTTTCATTAAGTCGTAATTCGTTCTCAAATATTCTTTTTCATCAGAAATATTTTTGTTATTTTTTATTTCAAGAAATTTATCAAAATCAGGGTCTGTTGGACTTTCAAAAACCAAAGGGAACTTTTCGTTATTTTTCCATTTTGAAAGTCTGTTTTTCTTCTTCATTTGAGTTTTGTTAAATTAGCTACAACTAGTTATATAACAACTAATATAGTTGTTTTTGGGGTTTATTTCCTGTTATGACAACTTTTTGTAACTTATATCAAATAAGAGTCATTTTACAATAGCTGTATTATTAAAAGCTAAACTACAATAATCCGCCTGCAAGTACAATACGTAGAACTACGTATTTTTTTTGCCTGAATTTATTTTGTGTTTTGATTGGTACTTGTAATTAAGAGTTTAATTATTAGACCTCTTATGACAGAACAGTTGTTTTTAAGTAACCTTAAAATAACCATTTATAAAGTGTATTAAAAAAAGAAAACGCCTTAAAAGGCAATTATAGAAGTTTATTTTTTAAAATTTATTGTCTTGTGCAACGGTTACTATTGTTAGCTATAGTTTTTTGTTTCTACTTATAGCGAATATCAGAGTTGAATTAGGTAATACCTTTATAGTTTTTCTAATTTTATTATCGTAATCATTCATTAGTTTTACTTCTTCTGTAAATTGTAGCATTAGATATTCAGTACTTTTTTCAGATATATTAAGAGTATTCAAGTCCTTTAATTATGAAATCACAAGCACCATCAATTAGGTTTAAATAATAATATTCTCCTTTTAGTTCAATTCCAAAGGAGTTTGCATAAGCATAAGTTTCGTATTTTATTTCTGTTTTTCCACTTGTTGTTTTTCCTTTATACTTTTTACGACTTACATCGTACACTTTGTGTTCGTCTTTTTCTATTTCTAATTTAGCAAAACTTCCTTGAAAATCTAATAGAGATTGTTTGTCGTCAAAATCTTTAACAATTAAAATTACATTAATAGTTCCTTGATATTTTCCTGATTCTAAATTTTGAAAAACAGATTCAAATTGGGTTTCGTTTATGTAACTTGAGTCATATTGTCCAAATGAATAAAATGAAACAAATGTCATGAAAATAATAATTAAGGGACTATTTTTCATAATTATAGGTAACGGTTTGGTGTGTGGTTAGTTGGCTTTATTTTTTTCTAATTTCTCTAGTCTTTTTTGTAATTCAATAAGTTTCGTGTTTATTGAATTCAATTCTTCTTTATCCTTTCTCAGAATCTCAATTTCTTTCTGCTGTTCAATAGTATAGAGTGTCAGTTCCTCTATTTTTTGTAATAATTTAGAATCCATTTCTCCTAAAAAAATCCATTTTTTTAACTTCTTCTGCGCTTGGTATACCTTTTAAATGTCCTTTTTTATTAATGTGATTTTCTACTTCAGATAACTTAGGTAAATTGTATTCTTTTTCAAAAACAAAGTCAGACCAATTAGGATATGCTTCAACTTTTATTTTTCTAGCTCCTATTGAACCTTCCACAGCTAATTTATGTTCTCCTGTTATAGTTGTTCCTATACCAAAGTTTACTTTACTCAAAGTAAGTACATTATCACTCGTAAGAATAAAACGAGCTTTTGAACTACTTGCTGGGTCATTATAGAAATCTATATATGGTGTTGAGCTTGGAGTAAGTCCTCCTAGTTTAATACTTCCTCCTTGATCCTCTGTTAAAGAAGAATTTCCTTGATGTCCCCAAATAATACTTTTTCTAACATATGCATTACCATTAACATCTAATTTTTCAGATGGTGTTGTTATTCCAATTCCAACATTTTTTGTTTTTGTAATAGAAATTAGTCTTCCCAAATTAACTCCTGTGATGTCTAGTCTGTCATCATTATCCCCAGTTCTAAAATCCCACTCCATTGTTGGTGATTTAACAGCTACTCTAGCTACGTTGGTTAAATTTTTTGTTTCAGCTTGTATTCTAGTATTGGTGTTTGAAGAGACATGTAATTGATGCACTGGAGTAGTTGTTCCAATGCCAACATTCCCATTTTGATAAAAGGTTGCTATATTATTACCATTTGTATCTTCATCTATCCTTAATTGTTTATTATTATTGACCTCATTTGTCCAAAAATTAAACTGAGCATTATTAAGGTCATTTTTAATTCTAAAAGCTCTTTCATTTCCATTTATATGAAGTTGAAGCTTAGCAGCTGGTGTAGTGGTACCTATTCCAATATTTCCGTTTGGTTTAATTGTCATTAAATGATTCACTCCTTTATTGAAGAAATAAATGTTGCCTATAGTTTTTTCTACACTGCCTATATACAAATTATTAGATGAGTTAATACCAAATGCTCTAGAAAAATCAGATTCACCACTTTTTTGTATTCTTATATAATCTGTATTGTTATTCAAATCTGTGTTTTGTGCATTTAATCCACATGAAATTGCTGTAATAGCAATCAATAATTTCATTTTGTTCATTTTGTTCATTTTGTTCATTTTGTTTTTTAAGTAAATGTTTTGTTATTGTAAATTATTACCAAAATATTTTTCTATTATCTGGTCATGAAATATGGCTACAGGTTAAAATTGATTTTTAAACTGATAATTTGTATACCATATTAGGTGTTTTATAGTCTAAAGATAGATGTAATCTTACTTCGTTGTATAAAATAATTGCATTTTACAAATTAGACCTCCAAAGTAGTAATTAATACATAATTACTAAAGTTTAGGCACAAAAAAAGGCCACCTTCTTAGGTAGCCTTTTTTAATTGTAATGGATATATATTAGATAACTTTTACGTTTACTGCATTTAATCCTTTGTTTCCTTCTTTTAAATCGAATTCAACCTCATCTCCTTCTCTAATCTCATCGATTAATCCAGAAATATGTACAAAATGGTCTTTATCAACTCCTTCTTCAGTTATGAAACCAAATCCTTTTGTGTCGTTGAAAAATTTTACTGTACCTCTACTCATTGTAATATAATTTATTTTATTAATACTTAATAGTTTACAAGTATAGTGCCAAATATTGAAACTTCAATTTTTTTATTCAATTATTTTTCTTTTTTATTACAATCATAACTTTAAGTTCATTTTAAATATGCATTAAATTAACCTTATTTAGAGTGCTAATATCTGAATAACCTATATTTTACTGATGATTACACGTTTATTTAATTAAATTATCAATTATTGTGTTTAACTGCACGTTTGTATTATTAAAATACAAAAAAGACCAAGTATTAAACTTGATCTTTTATATATGTCACTATTTAATTGGTATTATTTACTATTGTTAAGCATAATTGCTTTGGTATTAACAAACTCTGTGATACCAAAACCACCATGCTCACGTCCATAACCAGAATCTTTAATACCACCAAATGGCATGTTTGGATGTGCTAATCCGTAAGAGTTTATGTTTATCATTCCTGTATGAAAATGATTTTTGGCTAATTGTATGGCTTTGTCTTCATCTTTACTAAAAATCCCACCTCCTAGTCCAAAACGACTATCGTTTGCTATTCGCATAGCGTCCTGATCATCTTTAGCTTTTATAAGTGACGCAACTGGTCCAAAAAGTTCGTCGTCATAAGCTGGTTGACCTGGTTTAACGTTGCCTAAGATTGTTGATGGATAATAATATCCTGTAATATCAGGTATCTCTCCTCCACATAATACCTCAGCACCTTTAGTAACGCTTTCTTCTACTTGGTCATGTAATTTATCTCTTAAATCTTTTCTAGCGACAGGACCTAATTTAGACTCTTTGTCCATTGGATCTCCGTGATTTATTTGGGACATACCTTTTACAAACGCCTCTTTAAATTGGTCGTACACTTTGTCTACTACCACAAAACGTTTTGCTGCAACACAGGTTTCTCCGTTATTATATGTACGACCAAACACACTGGTTTTTACAGCTAAATCCACATCTGCATCCTCTAAAACTAAATAGGCATCGTTGCTCCCTAATTCTAAAACCGTCTTTTTTAATGCTTTTCCTGCTTTTTGTGCAATGTACTCACCTGCTTTAGAGCTTCCTGTAAGTGTTACACCTCTAACTAATTTGTGTTCTATAATTTTGTCTGATGTGTCATGGTCTATAATTAAAACAGTAAATAGATTTTTTGGTAATCCAGCATCTTCAAATACTTTTTTAAGCATTAAAGCAGATCCTGTTACATTTTTAGCGTGCTTTAAAAGGTCTCCGTTTCCTGCCATTAAGTTAACTATTGCATATCTTATGGCTTGATATAAAGGAAAATTCCATGGTTGTATTCCATAAATAACACCTAAAGGTGCTTGTTGTATAATACCTTTACCTCCATTTTCCATGGTTCTTACTTCATCTTCAAGCTTTTTTCTTCCTTCGGTTGCAGTATACTCACAAATACCAATACACAATTCAATTTCGTCATGACTTTGTTTGACTAATTTACCCATTTCTTGGGTCATAAGTTTTGCGTACTCCTCTTTAACTTTTTTAAGTCCTTCGCCAATGGATTTTACTATTTTAGCGCGTTCATCTAAAGATTTAAGTCTCCAGTCTTGATATGCTTTATCACAGTCGTTTACCGCTTTTAAAGCCTCATCTTCTGTCATGTAATTATAATGTTGTATTTCTTTTTCTGTTGCTGGATTTATAGTCGAAAATCCTTTATCTGATGTCTTTGTCATTTTCTTTTTCATTTTAATTAATAAATAGTATTGAGGGTTGTTAGGTATTACGCCTCTCCTCTAGCAGGATAATCTGCTTTGAAGATGTAATCAATACCTCCTAATACATCATTAAAACTTGGACGTCCAAATGGCATAGATTGTAAAGATTCCCAATACACGGTTTGGTCAGGTGTTAGTAAAAACAAACCTGGTTCTGTAAACAGTTCTGGCTCGTCTTTAATACCTTCCGAAATAAATAAACCCCATTTTCTAGCTTCATCAATAGACAAACCATAACCCAATGGTATATTGGCTATATCCCAGTCATCATGTGTTGCTTTTGCAACCGCTTCTGTATCGCTACTAATAGCAATAATATTTACACCACGCTCTGTAAACTTGCTGATTTTTTTTGAAGTTCTTCTAACTGAGTCTTACAAACTGGGCAATGTTTACCTCTGTAAAATAATATTAATGTGAAATTTTTAGGCGACTGGTCACTTAACTTCCAAGTGGTATCGTTTACTAATTGTATCTCTAGTTCTGGTGCTTTTTCTCTTGGTTTTATCATTATATTGTGTATTTTATTAAAAGCTAAGGTGGATTAGTTAACCGAAACCTTAGGCTTTTATGATTATAAATTTGTTTACACAAAGGTCTTAACTATTACCAGTAAAAGCATTATACAATTATGCGAGTGTGTTATAGGATTATCATATTATTAGAGTACAAAAAAAGCCTCAAGATATTACTGATATCCTGAGGCTTTTAACATTTAAAACTGAAATTGTATTATATAGTATAAACACGAACTTTCTTTTTCTTTAATCGTGTATTGTTTATTTTGTCAATAATACTAGTTGCTTTGGCTTTAGGAACAGCAACAAATGCACAATCTTGCTTAAGCTCTATAATACCAATTTCTGATTTTTCTAGATGGCATTGTTTAAATAGTACACCAGCAACATCTCCTTTTGATATTTTATCTTTTCGTCCTCCAGAAATAAATAAAGTGGACCAATCCGTAGCCATCTTGGTAAGCTTTCCGTTTGGTGTAACCGTATCGTCAACAGTTATAAAGTCTGGTAAACGCTCTTCTTCCCATTGTAAAACATAGGCTGTCCCTTCTGCATTCATACGTGCAGTACGACCATTACGATGGGTAAACTCCTCGGCTTTTAAAGGCAATTGATAGTGAATGATATAATTAAGCTCTGGAATATCTAAACCACGTGCAGCCAAATCTGTAGCAATTATAATTTGGTGTGTTCCGTTTCTAAACTTAATTAAAGCGCGCTCTCTATCTATTTGTTCCATACCACCTTGAAAACAACCATGCGCAATATTATTTTTGTTTAAAAAATCGCTTACAAATTGTATAGTGTCTTTGTAATTACAAAATATAATACCTGGTTTGTTACCAATGTCATGTAATAGATCGACTAAGGTTTGAAGCTTATTTTTGTCAGGAGACAACACTTGTTTAATCTGTAACTTTGAAATTTTAGTATCCGAATAATCTATAATGATTTCGTTTTCTAAACCTACAAAACGTGGAATGTCCATATCTTGAGTCGCCGAAGTAAGGATTCGTTTTTTTATATGAGGTAAATTATTAATGATTTGACTCATTTCTTTTTCAAAACCAACTTCTAAAGACTTATCAAACTCGTCTAACACCAACGTGTTTATATTATCTACAGCAAAAGTTTCGCGACGTAAATGGTCTGCAACACGACCAGGAGTACCAATAATTATAGCTGGTGTGTGTGCTAAATCTATTTTATCTTTACTAAAAGGACGTCCTCCATATACCGCATTGGCCTTAAAACCAGAACCCATGGTACGTACGACTTGTTCTATTTGAATGGCTAACTCGCGTGAAGGCACTAAAATTAATAACTGCACACCTGTACAATTGGCATCTAAAGCTGTTATAGTTGGCAATAAAAAGGCAAGTGTTTTACCTGTTCCTGTAGGTGATAATAACACTGTGTTTTCAGTATTAGTAATAGATAACAAGGCTTCTTCCTGCATTGGATTAAGCGCTTTGATATTTAGCTTATCTAAAATATCTTGTTGTATCTTTAAATAATTAGACATAATTACTATTTCTTTTTTCGCTTTGTAGTAGCTTGCTTCTCTACAATTGTATTGTTTTCTGCTATATAATTAGCAAGAATTTTATCTACTAATTCTTCTTTTGTTAAATGATGAAATATAGTTTTGACTTTAGCTTTAAAATCTTCAGGAATATCTCGATTAGGTTTTGTTTTAAAGATCTTTCTTGCCCATAATAATCCGTTATTTTGCTCGATGCTTTTAGCATCCGTTTTTTGGTATTGTTTGAACGTAATCCCTAACTCGTCTTCAAATTCAGGAATATCTTGCACTTCATCTTCTTGAATAACACTTAACGCTAATCCCTTAGCTCCTGCTCTAGCTGTACGACCACTTCTGTGAACATAAGCTTCATAAGTATCTGGCAAATGGTAATTAACAACAAAAGCTAAATCTTTAACATCTATACCACGAGCTGCTAAATCTGTTGCGACTAAAATATTAATGTGACCCTCTCGAAATTGTCCCATGATTCGATCACGAATCCCTTGCGATAAACTACCATGAATAGCTCCTGATGAAAATTTATTGATTGCTAAATTTTTTGCTAGTTTGTTGACTGCTGCTTTAGTTTTACAGAAAATGATACCACGTTGTCCATCGTTTGAATTTAAAAAATGCATTAAAACATTTAGTTTCTCAATAGGCTCTACAACTACAAATTGATGTTCTATACCTTGATGACCTACAGTTTGCATATCTGCTTCAATTGTAGTCACTGTTTTAGCCAAGCTATTTTGAACCAATTGTTTTATGGTTCCTGGCATAGTTGCTGTAAATAATAACGTTCGTCTTGATTTTGGTAAAGCTTTAAGTATAGCCTCAAGCCCTTCTTTATGAGCACTAACCATTTCGTCTGCTTCATCCAAAACAAAATAATTAATTTGACTCACATCAATAGCTTTACGATCTATTACATCTGCTAAACGACCTGGAGTAGCAACTACAATATGAGTTTGCTGTTTAAGTCTTTCTATTTGAGGTTTTATAGGTATACCACCAAAAATACCTGCAATTGACACTGCTAATTCTTCAGAATTAAAGCTCTCTAAATTTTTTAAAATTTGTTGTCCTAACTCTCTAGTTGGTGCTAATATAACTGTTTGAATGTTAGTGTTATCTAGCTTTATTAACTGTAATAAAGGTAAACCAAACGCTGCTGTTTTACCTGTACCTGTTTTTGCTATAGCGACAATATCATCCTTAGAATTAAGAATTACAGGAATTACTTTAGATTGAATATCTGTAGGAACAGTGATGTTTAAATTAGATAACGTGTTATTTATTACACTGTTAATCCCTAAACTAGAAAACGAATTTGACATATATTAAATTTTGTGCAAAGATAGCTTGTAAATTTAAAAGAACACACAAAGCAACAGTAGTTTAAGTGTAGTAAATAAAAAAGCTTTATGATTTATCATAAAGCTTTAAAGGGTTTGCTATAAAGTTATTTAAAAATCTAACTATTACTCTCAATAAAATTAGTAATATCTTCTACTGTTATTTTTGGGTTTGCACCTTCACTACCTGCTACAATAGCACCAATTGCACATGCAAAATCTATAGCTTCTTGTGGATTGTCATTATTTAATAACTTATTGATTAAGGTTGCTAAAAATGAGTCTCCTGCTCCAACTGTATCTATGACTTGAATTGGATAGCCTTCGTTATAATAAAACTCATCATAATAATATAAAATAGCACCTTTATCTCCTTTTGTAACACAAATGGATTTTGTATTAGTCTGTTCTGCAATATATTTGATTTTATCTTCTAAAGAGTGTTTATCAAATTGCATATCAGCACAAACCATATCAATCTCATCATCATTAAATTTAATAAAATCGGCTTCACTCATTAAATGCTTGACAATATCTATATCGTAATAAGGTGGTCTTAAATTGACATCAAAAATCTTGTTTTTTGCAATTTTTAAAAGCTCATACAAGGTATGCTTACTAGTATTATCTCTAGCAGCTAAACTACCATAAACAAAAGCATCTGCATCTAAAGTGGCTTGTTTAGTGCCTTCTGTAAGCTGAATATTATCCCAAGCTCTAGGGTATTGTATATCATAAGTTGCTTGTCCATCTAAATCTAAGGCTACTTTTACTTTTCCTGTTTGAAGTGTATCATCAAGCTGAAGATTTTCAGTATTAATACCTTTATCGACAATAAAAAACACTCCTTTTTTACCTAATTTATCTTTACCAATTCTACTGATAATAGAAACATTATTGTTTAACGATTTTAATCTAATTGCAAAATTTAAAGGTGCTCCTCCAATTTTTTTGTGCGTAGGAAAAACATCCCACAACACTTCGCCAAAACATACTATATTTTTCATACTGAATACTTTTAATAATAACTATTAATTTGTTTAACACAATGTTCTATACCATTGTTAGTGATGTCTTCATAAGCATTTATGTAAACCTCTGTAAACAATTGATTTTGTTTTAATGAACCAAAAACGGTTTCTAATTCTAAAAATGCTATAGGATTTTGTTTTGCTTCTTTTGCTTTTTCATGTAACTGAAGCTTTAAAACATCTTTAATATTTAAAGTGTCTCCTTTTTCGTTTGTACCCAAACTATAAATTGCCCAAGCAGCAGTTACAAATGCTGCTAGTTGTATACCACCATTATGCTGTAATTGAGATTGAATGGTTGGTAAAATAAAAATGGGATATTTTGCTGAAGTTTCTGAACAAATACGATCTATTTGATCTTTAATATTGATGTTTCCAAAGCGCTCTAACAACGACTGCTTATAGTCATCTAAATTAATTCCTTCTAAACCGCTTAGTGTTGGTGTAACTTCTTCATCCATATAATGCTTTAAAAACGCTCTTATATTTGGGTTGTTTACAGCTTCATCAATAGTGTTATAACCAATTAAATCACCTAAAATTCCTAATACCGAATGTCCTGCATTTAATAAACTTAATTTCATTTTTTCATAAGGCACAACATCGTTTACAAATTGTGCGCCTACAGTTTCCCAAGCAGGTCTTCCTGCTATAAAATTATCTTCAATAACCCATTGTTTAAAAGGCTCACAAACTACTGGCCAAGCATCATCAATACCAGAAGTTTCTTTTAAATGTGTAATATCTTCTATTGTAGTTACAGGTGTAATACGGTCTACCATAGCATTTGGAAAAGAAACATTCTCGTTAATCCAATCTGTTAAACTAGGTTCTGCTTTAGACACATAACTTAGCAACATGTTTTGTGTCATGTGACCATTACCTTGAATATTGTCACAAGACTGAATAGTGATTCCTTTTAAACCGCGTTCTTGCCTTAATTTTAAAGCTTGTGTTAGGTAACCAAATATGGTTTTTGGAGCGTTAGGATGTTCTAAATCGTGAATAATTAAAGGATTATTAAAATCGAATGTTTTAGTCGCTTCATTATAATTGTAACCACCTTCCGTAATTGTTAATGTGATAATTTTAACCTCTGGACTCGCCATTTTTTCAATGACTTTTAATGGATTTTCCGGAGCAAATAAATACTCAGTTATTGCACCTATTACACGTTTAGTATGTGTACCATCTAACTCTTTAACAATTAACGTATATAAGCCATCCTGCTCTTTTAGCGTATTGTAAATTTTGGTATCAAAATCTAATAAAGCCACACCACAAATTCCCCAATCTTTTACAGTTTCATCATGTAATAATTGGTCTGTATAAAAGGCTTCGTGTGCTCTATGAAATCCGCCAATACCTACATGTACAATACCTGTTTTAATTGCTTCTCTATTGTATGTTGGTACCGCAATTCTTTCTGATATTGCGGACAAATTTTTAGTATTTAATTTTAAGTTTTCCATTACAGAATATATATTTATTTGCTTTCGAATCTTTGTAATAATACTGCGAAAATGATGATTGCACCTTTAACCACTTGTTGCGGATACGAAGGCACATTTAATAAGTTTAAAATATTTCCTATTAATCCTAAAATAAGGACTCCCATTAAGGTATTTATTGCAGTTCCTTTTCCTCCATTTAAACTTGCACCACCAATAACTACAGCTGCAATAGCATCTAACTCCCAAGCCATTCCCATATTTGGAGACCCTAAGTTGGTTCTAGAAGCCACAATTATAGCAGCAGTTGCCGCTAAAGCTCCAGAAATAGCATAGACTAGAAATTTGTATTTATTGACTTTAATTCCCGATAAACGAGAGGCTTCTTCATTACTACCAATAGCGATAATTAATCGTCCAAAAACGTTGTAACGTAACATAACCATAGTACAGATAACGATAACAAAAAATACGATTGCAATGTTTGGAATCCCTAAAGTAGAATTGTTTGCAAAGTTAGACATGTACTGTCCACCAACCGTTGTAAAGGTTACTGGAGATCCTTTTGAGTATATAAAACTTAAACCTCTTGCAACTGTCATTAAAGCTAGCGTAGCAACAAAAGGTGCCATTTTTTGATAGGCAACCAAATATCCTGAAATACTCCCTAATCCAAAACCAATAACTATGGTCATTAAAATAGCCAATGGTAGTGCAAAAATATTGACCAAAATGGCAAATGCGACAGCTAGCAAAGCAACCATTGAACCAACAGACAAATCAATACCACCAGTTAATATAACTATGAGCATACCGATACTAATAATACCAATACCAGATACTTGTTTTAATAAATTTGAAAGGTTTACAGAAGTAAAAAACACATCTGAAATTAGTGCTGAAAAAATCACTAATAATATAAAAATGAATATAGTATTATACTTTACTAAAAACTTAAGTATACCGCCTGGTGTACTAAATTGTTGTTTTAATGTTAAAGCCATAACGTAAATATTTAATTAGTTTAGTTTAATTGTTTTAATGGTTCTCCAATAGAGTAACGTAAAATGTTTTCTTCTGAAAATTGTTCTTTTTGTAATTCGCCATAAATAGTCCCTTCATGCATTACAAGAATACGGTCTGCAATGCCCATAATTTCTGGCATATCTGAAGATATTACAACAACACCAACGCCTTTTTTAGCAACTTCATTAATAAGGTTATAGATTTCTATTTTTGCACCTACATCTACTCCTCTAGTTGGTTCATCAATAAAAATGACTTTACTATCAATACTCAACCATTTTGCTAATGCTACTTTTTGTTGATTACCACCACTAAGGTTTTTTACATTAACCTCAGAATTTGGCGTTTTGATATTAAGTTTTTCAATTAAACCCAATACCTTTTTATATTCGTTTTCTACGTTTATAAAGCCTAGTTTACTAGAAATTGATTTAAAACTAGTGACACTAATATTTCTTCGAATAGACAATGGTAAAAACACACCTTCCTCTTTTCTATCTTCAGATACAAATCCAATTTGATAACCAGCTGCATCTACAGGAGAATTGGTTTTAATCACTTTTCCTTCTAAAATTAAAGTCCCAGATTTCTTTTTATCTGCTCCAAAAATTAATTTTGCAGTTTCTGTTCTTCCGCTTCCACCTAAACCAGCAATACCAAGAACTTCACCAGGTTTTACATTAAAAGACACATTTTTAACCATGGTCTCTTTTGCTGTTAAATTTTTAACTTGAAAGATTGGCACCTCTCCTATTTTAATATCTCTTTTTGGATATAAATCTTTAAGTTCACGACCAATCATTAAGTGAATAACACCATCTTTATCGGTTTCTGATATTGGCATACTACCAGTGTCTACACCATCTCTAAGTACTGTAACGGTATCTGCTATTTTGAAAATTTCATCTAAATGATGGGATATGTATATAATAGAAATACCTTGTTCTTTTAATCTGAAAAGAATTTGAAACAACTTTTTTACATCCTTGGGATCGAAGACTGTTGTAGGCTCATCTAAAACCAAAATTTTCGTGTCTTCTGAAATAGCTTTAGCAATTTCAACCACTTGTTTTTGAACAATACTTAGGTCTTTTACTTTTGCTGAAGCATCGATTTTAAAGTCTAAAGAATCTAATAATTCTTGCGCATCATGAATTAAACCTTTCCAGTTCATCCAAGATTTACTAGCTCCTAATTTGTGTAAATAAATATTTTCAGCAACCGATAAATCATTCACTAAAGACAATTCTTGATACACTACATTAATACCTAAAACCTGACCTTCATGCGTGTTTTTTGGTTTAATTTCTTGACCATCTAAAACCACTGTACCAGCATCTTTTTGATGTACACCACTTAATATTTTAATTAAAGTAGATTTACCAGCTCCATTTTCACCTAATAAAGCATGAATTTCTCCAGACTTTACTTTTAAGTTTACATCTTTAAGTACAGAAACAACACCAAAACTTTTGGAAATTCCTGACATTTCTAAACGATAATCGTTTGTTGAATTTTTCATATCCATAAGTTTTAATTAGAAAATTGCATTTGGATTGTAATACTTAGCAGCATTCTCTTTGGTAATTAGTAAAGGTGCTGTGTAAGATTTTTTATCAAAATCTGTTTTACCATTCATATATTCTACAGCATATTGTACTGCATTTTTACCAATTTGCACAGGACTATTCATTGCAGTACAACCGTAAAAATCGGTTTCCATGATATATTTTATGGCTTCTTTTTGTCCATCTGCTCCAGCAACAATTAAAATATCGTCGGTTTTACCAGCTTGTGCAATCGCTTTAATTGCACCTAAAACACAAACATCTGATTCTGTAATAACTACATTAACATCAGGATGTGCTACTAAAATATCTTCCATAGCTTTAAGTCCGCCAGCATAAGACCACTCGGTATAGGCTTGTGTTTTTACATTAAGGTTTATTTTTCCTTGTGTACGTAATTGCTCTTCTGTAATACCTTGTAATAATCCTTGTTTACGCGTACGACCCACTGGGTTTCCTGCGTTACCACTTAATAAAGCGATGTTCATTGGTTTGTTTCCAAACTTTTTAGCTAACCACTCGCCTGCTAACTCACCATTAGCTAAGTTGTTAGATTGTATTGTAGTTACAAATTCTGCCTCTGGACTAATAGAACTATCAATAATAAAAACAGGTATGCCTGCAGCTTTAGCAATTTTTGTGACACCAACTAAAGCATCTGGATCTTTAGGATTAAGTAATAAAGCATCCACACCCTTTGTAATTAAATCTTCTACAGCAGCTATTTGTTTATTTATATCATCTTGACCATCTGCAGATAAAAATTGCATTCCATTTTTTTCTGTGGTGGATTTTATACTTTGCCATAACGCTTGATAATATGGTGCATTTAACGAAGGTGAACAATACCCGATTTTTTTACCAGCTAAATCGATTTCGCTTTTAAAAACATCACCAATGTCTTCGGAAGAATTAGACGATGTATCTGCATCATTTAATTGCTCTGCACAACCAGAGAACATTAATACAATTACAACCATTGACAATGTCAATTTTAAAGTATTGACTATAGTAGTTTTAGTTTTCATAATTAGTTTGTTTATGATTTTAATACAATGAAAGTTAAGGGATTATATTTAGCTATTAAAATAAAGTAAGGTCTAATTGGATAACCGTTTTCTCTTGCTCTGGATTCCACATTAAAGTTACATCCACAGGTACTTTATGTTTATAAACTTCTAGTTGTTTATTAAAAGTAGCACCTACGTTAATAATGTTTCCAGAACCTTCAGTATAAAATGTTTTATCTGTAATAAAAGACCAAGCTCCTCCTGCGAATAGAGATAAACTAGAATTTTCATTCTGCCAAACTTTACTACTAACCTCAAAATAATGTGTCCAAGAATCTTCTAAGTCTCCATTGTCTTGTACTTCGTAATCACCCGAACCACCATTTATAATTGTTGCAAAATATAATAAGGTGTTTGGTGTTACATTATAGCCAAAATTTAAATCTACAAAGTTGTAACCTTGTGTTTTATCATAACTCCAGTAACTTAATTTATCTCCTCTTTCTTCAACACCTGTATAGTTATTATGTGTTACCGCTTCAATAAAGAATTTATCTGAAAAACGGTATTTTGTATAAATCGAAACTTCTTTATAATAAGCACTTTCGTTTTCTCCTGTAACAATATTATCTACATCTACGGTAGAGAAACTTGCTCCTCCCCAAAAACCAAATGTGAATTTTTTATTTTTTGAATTATATTCCAAGCTACTCGCTATCATTGCTCCTGGATGCACAACAAATCCATGCCAAGTATGCATGTTTTTTAAATGTGCACTAATACTAAAAGGAGAATACTCTTCTCTTTCTTCTTCTTCTTGAGCCCAGACTATATTTAAAGTAAAACAGGCTAAAAGACATAAAACGATTGTAATTGTTTTTGATTTTTGATTCATAATTAAAATAGTTTTAGTTGGTTATTTTATAAACGTCATATTTACGTTTGTTTTTCAAATGTATTATAAAAAACTTTACAAAACCTAATAAAACACAAAAAAAGTATGTTAAATTAACATTTATGTATGCTATATTGACTATATAATGTCTAAAATTCAAATAAAAAGTATTATTATTGCTAATGTAAATTTGACGTTTAATTGTGATATTAGATAAATTTATTATTACTTATTTGAAGCTGAGATAATTATGAAGCCTGAAAAAATATTAAACATATCTGTAGATTGTGTTGTATTTGGTTATGACACTACTACTAAATCTTTAAACGTTTTAATGATTAAGCGTTACCTAAAAGATAAACAAAAAATTTTAGTTGATGACTATGTATTAACTGGTTATCATGTATATACGCATGAAAACTTGGATGATACAGCTACTAGAGTATTAAAAGAATTAACTGGATTAACAAATCAATATAAAAAACAATTTAAGGTATTTGGAGACCCTAACCGTTTGTCAAATGAAAAGGATTTAATTTGGATTAAAAATGAAGCGTTTAATTTAAGAACCATTACCGTTGCCTATTATTTTTTACTAAAAACTGAAGATGTAGATTTAAGTAAAAATACCAATAATGCGGAATGGTTTCCGGTAAACGAATTGCCTGAAGTTGGATTTGATCATGAAAAAATTATCATGGAAGCTTATAATGATTTAAAAGAGAAGTGTCTGTCAGAGCCTATTATATTCAAACTTTTACCTGATAAATTTACTATTAATGAAGTTCAGGATTTATACCAATCTATATTAGGTATTGAAATTGACAACAGAAATTTTAGACGTAAATTAATTAATAAAAAATACATTATTGCTTTAGATGAAAAACAAGTAGGTGTATCCAAAAAACCTGCGCAATTATATATGTTTAGTAAGGATATTTATGATAAAGTTTTTAAGAAAAACTATTTAATAAATATATAAATAATAAAAAACCCATTAAGATTGATTCTTAATGGGTTTTTTATATGTGCTAAATCTAGCTAATTATTAGATTTTCTTCACTTTTACAGCATTCATACCTTTCATACCTTTTTCAAGTTCAAAAGATACTTTGTCATTTTCAGCAATTTGATCTATTAAACCACTGACGTGACAAAAATACTTTTCGTTATTTTCTGTGTCAATAATAAATCCAAAACCTTTAGAGGTATCAAAAAATGATACTTTCCCTTTTCTTACTGGATCTTCTTCTTCTCCTTCAACTTTTTTAGGAACTCCTAAAACAATTTCTTCTGCATCTATCTTTTCTCTCATCTCTGGATCTGGTGGAGTATCTACCAAATTACCATTAAAGTCTACATATGCAAACTGGATACCATCAGAACCTCCATTAGCCTCTTTTTCGGCTTTACGAGCTTCCATCTTCTTACGCTTATCTTCTCTTTTCTTTAAGCGTTTTTTCTTTTTCACTTTTATTAAATGTTTGTTGCGATTTTGCCATTAGCGTTTTTAAATGTGTGTATTAAAATGAATTCATAAAGGCAGAAAGTAATAAAAAGCTATGTTCTGCTTAACAATTTTAACGTCGTAGAAAGCGACTGTTACAAATGGTTTACCTGCTTTTATGAGTTACAAAGATACTAACTTTTTAATTAATTGTATGTTAAGTCTTTAAGCTATTTAGACTATTTTTTTAAATTTTGTAGCTTTTTACGTTTAAATCTAGAGAAAATAATGATTTTTTTCTTAGAATTTATAAAATATACTCCTGTTAATAAAACCAAAGCAGCAACCATAGATTGCTTTGTAATTTGCTCGTCCAAGACATACCATCCCAAAAATAAAGCAATTACTGGATTAACGTAAGCAGAGGTCGACACCTTTTCTGTTGAGACCTCTTTTAGTAAATAATTAAATGCTGTAAAAGCCACTATACCACCAAAAACAATTAATAACAGCATGGCTCCTTGTGCGTTTAAACTCCATTCTAAAGGTGATTTCCAAACTTCTTTAACTGTTAAACTAAAGATGACTAAAAATAAACTAGCAAAAACCATTTGATAACCAGTAGCTACAAAAAAGTTTTTTGGTAAATCTGCTTTGGACACAAAAATACTACCATAACTCCAGCTTAAAACGCAAGTAAAAATAACGACTATACCTATAATACCCTTTTGGTCTAATTGTAATGTATCTTGGCTTACCAACAAATACATCCCAATAACACCCAAAACAACACCAATAATAGATTTTGTTTGAATTTTAGAGCCTTGTAAAATACGCATTAAAAAAATAACAAATAACGGTTGTGTTGCTGCTATTAGCGCTGCAAAACCGCTATCAACGTATTTTAAAGCCCATACAAAAACACCGTTACCATACACTAAAAATAAAAATCCAGCGAAAGCCGAATTTTTTAATTGTACTGTACTTGCTTTAAGAGATATTTTTAGAATTTTTGCAATACCAAAAATTAAAATCCCTGCGCAAAAAAACGGATGGATGCCAAAAATAATGGTGACACCTCTGATACCACAACCTTATTAAGTAAATACGTTGATCCCCAAATACAGTAAATAGAGAAAAATGCCAGTATAATTAGTATAGATTTTCTTGTAGTATCCATAACGTTAATTTTAAACGAATTTAGTGATAAATCACTTGATAAAACCTAAAAAAAGAAAACTATAAATTATCTTTGCGCAAAAGTTAATTATTATGCTAAATACATTTAGAATTGTAGCTTTATTAGAAGGTTTATCTTATCTATTTTTAATGGCTGCTGCTATATATAAACGATTACCAGGAGGAGATGATTATTACGTCAGACTTCTTGGTATGCCACATGGATTACTGTTTGTAGCCTATATCGCATTAGCATTTTTAATTAAACCTGAACAAAAATGGTCTAATAAAGTATTTGGAATAGTATTATTAGCTTCTATCCTACCGTTTGGGACCTTTTATGTAGATAAAAAATATCTAAAATCTTAATACTAATTATTTTAGGCGGTCTTTAACAAACTCTATTTTAGTTTTTCCGTGTGGTTTAGGATTACCATCTTGATCTAAATTTACCATAATAATATTTTCTACAGTAATAATAGTTTCGCGTGTACGCATGTTTCGTACTTCACAATTTAAAGTAATCGAGCTACGTCCAAATTTTTGTACTTCCATACCAATTTCGACAATATCACCTTCTACAGCTTTAGCCATAAAGTTAATTTCGCTCATATATTTTGTAACCACTTTATTGTTTTCCAATTGTATAATGGTATACAAAGCAGCTTCTTCATCTATCCATGCTAATAACTGACCTCCAAACAGTGTTCCATTTGGATTTAAATCTTCGGGTTTAACCCATTTTCTTGTGTGAAATCTCATATTAAATCTTTACCTCAAAGATAAATAATCTTAATTGTTAACAACACAGTTAAAAACTATATTTATTGATACTACTATTAATCTTTATTATCGATATTTTTAATAAAATTTAATAATTATGACTACAAGAGACACACAACTATTAGCCATTAGACCAATTATTAAAAGCATAATCATTAGTCCAGACATGAGTGATGATGAGCGTTTCCAGAACACCACATTACGTCCAATAATTAAACTTCAAAACGATTTGTTTATAGCAGTTTTTAGAAATCACATCGCTAAACATAAAAATGTATTTTACCAGTTAACTATTGAAAAAAGAATGACTTACATTGAAAACGCTATACACAAAGACATCAAGTTTAGAAATAGTTTGAAAGGAATGATTATTGGTCAATTTACCATAGATGAATATCAAACATATATACTAAATTCGTCCGCTTTAAATAAGCGAATGATGAATATTGTTAAACAACGTTTACAAAGTAATATTCAACTATTTGAAAAACCAAAAAACTTAAAGGCTGTTTAGCTTGAACAATGATAATAAGACAACAACTTTAGAAAGGTTACAATCAACAGATCCCATTACTAATGTTGTTTAATCTGTTATTAAAGATTCTCCATTTAAGTCTGTGGTTAAAACATCACTCATATAATCAAAAAATGGTCTGATGGTTTTAAAATCATCACTGACTTGTTTTGCAAAATCTGGTGCAGTAATCTCTGCATCAGAATATTGCTTAGTAAAAATGAATTGTTTTTTCCTTATTAAATCAATAGCTGGATGATTTTTATCAAAATCTCTTGGAGCTGTTTTTAACTCTTCACCTTGTAAATTTCCCCAAACCTGTTGTAAAGACTTTTCATTGATAATATCTCTAACCTCTTGATCATCCATTTCAAATTCTTTTCTAATACGTAGTAAATCGTCTTTTTCTGGATTCCAAAATCCCACAGCTATAAAATTGTTACCTGGTTCTATTTGCATATAATATCCACCACGTAATCTAGGTTTAACACGATGAAAAGCTGCGCCAAAGTTATTTTTGTATGGTAATTTATTTTTAGAAAATCTTACATCTCTGTAAATTCTGAATATTTTGAGTTTTTCAAATTCGTCATGAGATTGCAAATTAGTGTAAACCTCATTAAATAAAGTTTTGACCACTTTTAAAGCTTTATCGTATTCTGGCTTTTGGTCTGCAAACCAATCACGATTATTATTAGATTTTAATTTATTAAGAAAATTTAAAGCTATTTTAATGCTCATAACCTGTTTTAGTTTTATTTGTAAAAATACAAAAGCCTCAAATAAATTGAGGCTTTTGTTACTGTTAATCTAACATATAATTTATATATGATAGTTATTTTTTCTTTTCACAACAATGTGATTTAATCTACTGCATCTTCAACGTCATCTGCTACATCTTCTACAGCATCTTCTACTTTTTCTCCTGTTGTTTCTTCTCTACAACCTGTTAATATTACAGATAAAGAGAATAATAAAATAAAGGTATATGCTAATTTTTTCATAGTTTGTATTTTTGGTGTGGTTAATATTTTGGTTGATTTTTTAAATGAAGAAATTAATCCTCAATATCATCTACAGTATCATCAATGTTGTCTTCAACATCGTCCATAGCGTCTTCAACTTCGTCTGAAGCATCTTCTAGTCCATCTTCAACGTCATCAATAGCCTCTTCGACTGTTTCTTCTGTTGATTTTTCTTCTCTACATCCTGTAACCACTAGTGACAGTGAAAATAGAATTAGAAAAGTGTATAATAACTTTTTCATTGTTTTTGGTTTTTAAGGTTTAATAAAAGCTAATCAGTCGACTTATTTTTGCTTCTAAACTATATAGGATGACTGATTAGTTTTACTGTATTGATTTTATGATTTTACTGCTCCTTTAATTAATGATAGTACAAATAATACTATAAAAATGAAGAATAAAATTTTAGCAATTCCTGCAGATGCTCCTGCAATTCCGCCAAATCCTAAGACTCCTGCGATTAGTGCTATAATAATAAATGTGATTGTCCAACGTAACATAATTTTTTTGGTTTTAAATGATTAATATTAGTAACTAAAAGTACTTTACTATTAGTTATTTGAGAATGATTTCTCGACTTCCTGAGGTGCATCAAAAGATAATTTGTTATCAAATTGAAGCGTCCTAATAGGAAAGGGTATGTTTATATTTTCTTTGTCATAAGCTTTTTTAATCTCGATTATGGCTTTACTTTTAGATCTCATTTTTTCAAGAGCATTTTCAGCATCAATCCAAAATCTACATAAGTAATTAATCGAGCTTCCACCATACTCGGTAAAGTAAAACTCTACATCATCGGGTGAATCTATTTGATCAAATGTGTTGCAAATAGTTTGTTTTGTTAATTGTTCTACATGGTCTAAATCTGACTCGTATCCTACTCCACACTCCAAGAAAACTCTCATTTTAGTGGTTAATGTGTAATTTTTCAAAGGATTTTCTAAAATCATTTTATTAGGTATAACAACCATGTTATTATCAGCTTCTTTTATGGTAAAATCTTTTAAGTTAATGTCTATAACTTCTCCGGAAAACCCATTGGTTTCTACCCAATGTCCAATTTGAATCTTTTTCCTGAAGGATAAAACAATACCAGCAAAAGTGTTAGATAAAGTCCCTTGCAAGGCTAAACCAATTGCTAAACCTGCAACACCTGCACCAGCTAATAAAGAGGTTAATGTTTTACTTAAGTTTAAAATTCCTAAAGCTAAAAATAGTCCTGCAAGCACTACTACTACAGAGGACAAACGTCCAATCATGTTTGTAATAGAGTTTTGATGTACGCGTCTTGCTACTAATTTTGTAACGTATTTATTAACGTATTTTGCAATAAAATAAGAGACAAAAAGGACTACAATTGCAAGTAATAAATTTGGTATGTTAGATATTATGGCATTTAACCAACCTTCTAGCTTGTCTACTAACAAACTATAGGCTTCTGATAATTGATTTTTCATAGTAATTGGTATTATTCGTTAATATTTAAGTAAAACTTAAAAGTATTAACTACTTGTTACCACTTTATTAAGTTGATCTGATGTAGCTTTTGACCAAGCATTTAACATCCAACTAGATTTTTCTAACTCTCTGATGTAAGCTCCTATTAAGTCAATAGTACCTTCGTCTCCAGCATCTTCAGACTTACTTAAGACTTGTGTCATTTGAGATAACATTGTTTTGTGATCGTTTAACAACTCATCAATCATTTCTTGATCTGTAATCATGCTAGAAGCTTCAGATAAAGATGATAATTTTAAATAGTCGCTAAATTTACTAACTGGGTGATGTCTTAAAGTTAGAATACGTTCTGCTATTTCATCTACTTTTACTTTAGCCTCATTGTACATGTTTTCAAACTTTTCGTGTAAGTCAAAAAAGTTTTTTCCTAACACGTTCCAGTGAAAGCTTCTTAGTTTTTGATAATATATATTGTAATCTGCTAATAAGGTATTTAACTCTATAACTACAGGTAATAGTTTTTCATCTTGCATATTCAAATAATTCATGTGTTCTGTTTTTTTAGGTTGTTAATTATCTCTGGTACAAAGATGCAACACGAATACAGTTTACATGTTATATTATTTTTTTAGAATGTTATAGAATTACAACAAATAGGCATAAAACAGGGTGTTTTCTTAATAAATTAGTGTTAAAATGAAGAAAAACGAGTAGTTTTTGGTTTTTTACTCAAATTGAATACTGTTTAAAATCAGTCCAGAAGCTGGCGCAACGTAATACACCTCTCCTGTAAAATCTGGTTTTAAACTAGCTTCTATATCTTGTAAAGTACGTTTACCTTGCCCTAAATGTATTAAAGCTCCCATCATCAATCGTATTTGGTTTCGCATAAAACCCTTCCCTTTTACACGTAATATGTAACTTTTCTCAGGAAAAAAACTAGCAGTATAAATGGTATTCTCTACAATTTCGCATTTTAATATGGTACGATTATAGATCCCATTATCTGTTGGCTTGTAACAATATTTTTTCAAATAATGCTCACCTTCAAATAACTTTGCTCCTTCTTTCATTAATTCTATATCCAAAGGATCTAGTATAGTCGTTAAAATTGGAGCGCAAAATGGATGAAACTTATCTCCAAAAGCAAACATATATAAGTATTCTTTTACTTTAGAGTGTTGTATAATATTAAACTTGCTATCTACCTCGCGTATTTGTAAGGCTCTGATGTCTTGTGGTAAATTGGTGTTAAATAGTGCTAAAAAAGCTTCAGCGTCTTCAATAGGTTCTTCTAAAAAAAGTTCAAAAGCTGCACTTTCTGCACTAACCATAGCATCTGTACGACCTGAAGTTAACGTTTTAAATTTCTTTTTTTCTAAAATGAAGTTTAATGTCCTATCAATCATTAAATGCAACGTCTTTAAGTTTGGTTGTTTTTGCCAACCATGAAACCTGTATCCTAAATACTGTACGCTTATCACGTAAAAAAACTTTTTCTGCATATCTAATTTTGAATGCCGAAAATACTGCTTTACGCCACATATCGCAAAAATTTTATACCTTGAAACACTTTAACTAACTAAAAACTTAAATTATGACTAACGTAACCACTCAAAAACCACCAATGTGGTTTTTAGTTATTAGTATTATTGCTTTAATATGGAATGCATTAGGTGTTATGGCCTACCTAGGACAAACTTTAATGACAGATGAGATGATTGCACAATTACCTAAAACAGAACAAGACATGTATGCTAATTTACCTTCTTGGTACCTTGGTGCATTTGCTATAGCTGTATTTGCTGGAACTATTGGTAGTTTAGCTCTTGTATTAAAAAAGAAATGGGCATTTAATGTACTATTAATATCATTAGTAGCAGCAATAATACAAATGTGTTATTTAGCTTTTGTACTAAAAATGGCTAATGCAATGACACCAATGATAATTTTAGTTGGTATAGGCTTAGTGTGGTTATCAGATCATGCTACAAAAAAAGGATGGCTATCTTAATATTATAACTCACAAAAAAAACATCAGCATTTAACTGATGTTTTTTTATTCATAAATTAACTAAACATTTTAATTAATCCAACATCCATCCCATGGAGTGTTTTCTTCTAAAGGTATATCAAATGGTTCTTGGTTATAAATGTTACCTGAAGCACTACCACTAACTTCTAAAAAACGATAAGCCCAACATTGACTTGGGTGTTCAACTGTATTATTTGTTAATGTAAGATTAGTCATCTCTTTAAAAGCTAAGTGACCATTATCCATAAAGTTATTTGATATTTCTAGATCAGCACCTTTATACATGTACATTCCACAATTATTTAAAGTATTGTCATATATATATGTTGTCGATGGATTAGTTTTAGGGTTATCATTAGAGTACATAATAATACCATTCCAGTTATTAACAGATACTGTACGCATGGTTATACTATTATTTCTAATAGTCCAATCTGCATTTTTCCAATATACTATTGGTCCATCAATATATTGACTATCTTCACCTTGTAATAAAATATTATCTTCAAGTAAAACATTTTTACCATCCGTATTTACAATATCTCCACCTCTATTATTATGAAAATAATTATTTCTGATTGTAATATTTTCATTTAATCGTCCTGCACCTTCTAAATCAATTCCAAATTGTGGAGCAACACCATTTGTATGATGAATTTCATTGTTTTCTATCAAAACTTCAGCACTTCCAACAAGCGAAATACCTTGACGTCTATTATCTGAAAAATTATTTCTTCTAATGTCAATATTCTTTAATAATTGTTGATCAGCATCACTTGGACTACCAACTAATAAAATTCCGTCACCATTAGCTTTACCTAAGGTTACATTTTCAATGGTAACATATTCACTTTCATCTTCTATACAAATTAAATGTCCTTCATCGTGTGCTATTGCATCATCACTGATTCTTGGAGTATATTCATGATTATCTCTATCTCCTAGAATGGTTCCTCCAGAAATCACAACATGAGATTTACCACGTATAGCAATAGCACAATAATTCCATTTATTATTTGGAGCCATTTCAATTATAGCATTTTGATCTAATAACAACGCCATATTACTATCTAATACTATTCCTGCTTGATAAATATCATTACCATATTTACCTATTAGATAATGCCCTGCAGGCAAACAAACTTCACCATAACCTTGTGTTATAGCCCAATCTATAGCAGCTTGAATATTATCTGTTGTTTTAACTGGTTCTGTTCTATTATTTGGTATGTCCCAAGTTTGAAGATCAATACAATATCGCTGAGAATTGATTTGACTATAAGGCATGACATCTACTGGTGCCATAACTCCGTTAAATGGATTTGGATTATCAGGGTCTGTTGGGCTTAAAGGTGCTACAACCGTAGCTGTTTGGTCATCATCCATATCATCAAAACAAGATGTTAAAGATAAAGCCAAACTTAAAGCTAGGAAGTAATTTCTAAAATTGATTTGGTTGATCATTTTTTTAGTTTAATTATATACGTACAAAACCAAAAAAAGACTTTATTTTTTTCACGTCCTTTTAATACGTCTACAAGATCGTTAATTTTAAAGCCCTTAGCTTGTAATAACATTAAGTAGTTAAACAGTAATCTGTGCTTTCATTTAAAAACAAATCGTCATTATCTTCTTTTGCTTCAATATGCTCTTCTACTGCTTCTTCTCTAAATTTTTGAGCCAATATTTATTGATGCTTTTCCATTAGGCTAAATTAATTAACAGTAAAAACGATTCCTAAGTATTCCATAATCAGTAAAAAAAACAGCACTATTCTGATATACATGTCTAATGAAACTAAAAACAAATATTAAATTGAAAAAAATGAGGAGTTGAAATCATCTATATATTGACTATTATTAAAAATTTTGATTTTAAATTTATAATTGATAAAAATACCTTCTTCAACTCCAAATATGGAGTATATAATTTTTTCGCTTTAAATCATTCAATACATTTGAAAAACCATTTTTTTAACCAAAAACATATCATTATGACTAAAAAATTACAATTTTTATTAATTTTTATCACATTTACATCGCTTAACATAATAAATGCTCAAAACGCACTATTAGAAGAAGATTTTTCAGCAGCTACTGGTGTTGGAAATAGTTTTTCTTTAGCAGGTTGGAATCAATTGAGAGACAATAATACTTCTTCTGATGATGGCTGGTCGGCAGACAATGGTGGAGCTTGGATTGTAGATGGCTATAATAATAATGGAACTACAGGCGCTATGAGAATTAATATGACAAATAATGCAAAACGGGATTTCTTATTGGCTCCTTTAGTAGATTTATCAGCTACAACTGGTACAGTTACCGTGTCTTGGGATATGTCTTATAGACAAAATAATAGCGAAACTTTATATCAAGACATGAATGCTGGAGATAGAATTAAATTACTTATATCTTTAGATCAAGGAACTACCTTTACCGAATTAATATCATTTAGTAATGCTAATCCTATTGCAACCGAAGGCGAAACAATATCGGTAGAGTTAACTGATCCTTCTTATTTTATAAATAATGTACAATTTGCTTTGTATGCTTTTGAAGGCCCTCTTACAGCTCTGGCTACAAATGTATTTATAGATAATTTTAAGATAGAAGAAACAACAACTTTATCTACAATAGACTTCTCTAATCCTGCTACGATGGAACTATATCCAAATCCTACAAAAGATAATATATATGTAAAAGGCATAGAACTATCTAGTGTACAAATATATACGATATTAGGAGTGAAAATCCCTGTTAATTATACTGAATCAACTATTTACACATCATCATTAACCTCTGGTATTTATATTGTTAAATTAACAGATAAAAAGGGTAATAATGAAACTCGAAAGTTTATAAAAAAATAACACTTATTTAAATAAGTATCACTGTTATAAAAGCAGTTATTTCTTTATTGGAATAACTGCTTTTTTTATTTAATTAAAGCTAAAAAAGAATGATTAAACATGATTTTATTTCTCTCTTCCTTTTAACACGTTAACTACATCATTAAGTTTAAAACCTTTAGCTTGTAATAGCATTAAATAATGAAATAGCAAATCTGCACTTTCGTTTAAAAACAAATCGTCATTATCATCTTTAGCTTCAATAACCACTTCTACTGCTTCTTCTCCTACTTTTTGAGCCACTTTATTAATGCCTTTAGCGAATAATGAAGCGACATAAGATTTTTCAGAATCTCCAGCCTTTACACGACTTTCAATTGTATTTTCTAGTTTAGAGATAAACCCAAAACTTTCGTTGTTATCTCCATTCCAGCAAGTATCACTTCCTGTATGACATGTTGGTCCTTTAGGGTTAACTAGTATTAATAACGTATCATTATCACAATCTAATTTAATATCTACTAAATTTAATACATTACCACTTTCTTCGCCTTTTGTCCATAAGCGGTTTTTTGTTCTGCTAAAAAAGTGACTAATTTAGTATCTTTAGTTTTATTAAACGCTTCTTCGTTCATGTAACCCAACATTAATACATTTTTTGTTGTTACATCTTGAATTACTGCTGGTACTAATCCGTCATTATTTTTATTAAAATCTATATTCATAGTTTTGTTTTGTCAGGTCGAGCGCAGTCGTGACCTCTATTTTTAAATAACCTCTCGACTGCGCTCGAGGTGACATTAATTTTTAAGAGATGCTGAAACAAGTTCAGCATGACGACTTATAGTCGTACTGCTATATTATTATCTCTTAATTCTTCTTTTAATTCTTTTATTGCAATTTCACCAAAATGAAAAACGCTTGCAGCTAAAGCAGCATCAGACTTACCATCTTTAAAGGTATCTACGAAATGTTGTACAGTTCCAGCTCCTCCTGAAGCTATTATAGGAATATTTAAAGTGTCAGATAACTTAGCTAAAGCTTGGTTTGCAAAACCAGCTTTGGTGCCATCGTTATTCATGGATGTGAATAGTATTTCACCTGCGCCTCTACTTTCAACCTCTTTTGCCCAATCGAATAAATTCAACTCGGTTAGAATACTTCCTCCTGCCAAATGCACCATCCATTCGCCATCAATTTGCTTAGCATCAATAGCAACCACAACACACTGACTCCCAAATTTATTAGCCAATTCGTTTACTAATTCAGGTCTCTTAACTGCTGAAGAGTTGATAGACACTTTGTCGGCACCAGACTTTAATAATATATCAACATCTGCTATTGAAGAAATACCACCTCCAACCGTAAACGGAATATTAACATGTTCTGCTACTTTTAAAACCATATCAATCATGGTTTTTCGCCCTTCTAATGTTGCTGAAATATCTAAAAATACTAATTCGTCTGCACCTTTTATAGCGTATTGTTTTGCTAATTCTACTGGATCACCAGCATCGCGTAGGTTTACAAAATTGACACCTTTAACAGTTCTTCCGTCTTTAATGTCTAAGCATGGTATGATTCGTTTTGTAAGCATAGTTATACGTTTGATATTTTACGATAATCAGACCATCCTTTTTTAATAAAAATTGCTTGGTCCTTTATCATGATACTTATTTGTTAATTATTTCCTGAAAAAACATTATTTACGCCACCATCAAAAAAACCTTCTAAACCATTACTATTTATAAAAGTATTATTCATGATTGTAGAGTTATTTCCTAAAAAATGTAAAGGGGATCGAAAAGTAGACTCGTTATTAACCGTATTATTTTCGATAGATATATACGCTCCTTCAGTAACAGAAATTCCTGTGTTATTATTTCCAACAGACTTAACGATGTTATCATTAAAAATAATATTTGATCCTGATAACGTTACAGCTGTAGATAAATTCCCATCATTAGTTCCTTCAAATGTATTACCTGTGATTTCTACATCTGCTGAATTACCAGCACCAAAAGTAACTCCATTACTAGAATTTATTAGTATATTATTTTTTATCATAGTATTACTAGTTCCGGAAAGCCCTAAACCAGCACCGTTAAACTCATTACCCATAACAGTTATATTAGATGACCCTGATATTATTCCACTTCTAGATGCATTTATTATATTATTCATAAAAGCAAATTGATAATCCTCATGCGTAGATTCTGTATTTATAGCCAGTATATTTAAAGGTTTTCCGTCTTCTAAAGCAAAATCATTATCATAAACATTTACATTATCTAAATACGTTTGTCCTAGTATACCAACAGAGTTTTCAATGTTACTTTCGAAGTTATTATCATAAACTTCTGCATTCAATAAAGAAGCTAATTGAATACCAACCTTACAGTTGATAAGATTATTATCATAGACTTCTACATTTTGATCAGTTAAAAAGATACCAACACCATCTGGATTGGTCACTGTATTACCTGACACAATATTATCTATACCATTAAATCCTAAAAATCCTCCATAAATTTTACCTGAAGTATTATTTGTAACCCTTACATTAAGTGATGTACTCCATCCAATACTATTCTCTGCAGTATTACCAGAAATTTCAATATCAGTAGAACCAACCGTTAAAATATCATGATTAGAACTTGAATAGCTATCTTCAACAAAATTATTTCTAATAATAACCCCTGATACCACTTGCATTACCTGTGTCTCAGTTAATATTCCGATTTTTGGAGCCCTTCCTTCAGATGTCCCAAAGGGTGTTTCAACATCAATACCTGCTCTATAAGAATAACAGTCTTCAATAATAACATCCATTCCATCTGTAACCTGAATATTATTTTTTGCATTAGAATCCATTATACAGTTCTTTACTATCACATTTTGACTTGGTATATAGTCACTGTTTTGGTGAAAAGAATAACTTTGGATTACTATTCCACTATCTCCAGCAAAACTAACACTTACATTATCTATAACTGTGTTTTCTGCTCCTGTAATCTGTAATACATGACTACCACCTACTGTTGGTCCATGTCTTAATCTATCACCAATTAAATGACCTCCAGAAACATTGACATTAGTGGATTGGTATATTTTAACAAGTTTAGAACTTAAAATACTATTCACAGGTAAAGCTCTTATATACGTATTGTCAGCCATTTTTAAATGAAAATTAGATGATGGTAAAAATAATACTGCATTAAAAGCAGCAGCTGCATTATCCTCTCCATTATGACAATCAAAAAAAGCGTTAAGCTTACCAATAGTAAACACAGAAGCTCCCATATCATAAACTGTATTTAAAGTGTTTTTGATAATTTGATAATTATTATAAGCATCCACTTGCGAAGAAGGCTCAGGATTATTTTCGCCTTCAACTTCTACGATTCCCCATCTGAATGGGTAAAAAACAAAATCTTGATCTACTAAGGCTACATTTCCTTCTACAGTTAAATCTGAATTTAACAATTCTCCTGCAATTGTTCCTGAACCTTCAAAATTTAATGTCCCATTAAAAATATTACCGCCTTCAAAATTAAAAGTGACACCTGTCGGTACAGTAATTGTTTGTCCTTCTAAATCTAACAAGCAGTTTATAACAACTGATGTATTTTCTTGAATATTAAAATCGCTATATAAACAAGTTTCTGTTGCAGTGATAAGAATCTCTTCTGCGGTCCCTGATTCTTGATTTTCATTAACAATAGTATCATCTGTTTTACATGACGTTAGTATTGTAAATATTAGTAATAGAAATGTAATTATTTTTTTCATCTTTTAATTTAAAATTAGGTTTGTAATTACTCAAATCTATCGACTAATCAATTTTGATAAGAAATGTATTAAATAATTTGTTTTAATTGATAACCAATAATTATATTGATTTTCAATAACATTATAAAAAGCGCTCTAATTCTTTTAAAGTAATTCTATTTTCATAAATAGCTTTACCTATTATAACACCCTCACATCCGATATCTGCAAGTTTTTCTAAATCTTCAATAGTAGTTACACCACCTGAAGCTATTAATTTTACAGACTGTCTAGAACTGTCATTTGTACATTCTTCAATAATATTTTTATACAAATCTATTGATGGTCCTTCTAACATACCATCTTTAGATATATCGGTACAAACCACATATTTAATGCCTTGTTTTTGATACCCTTTAATAAACGGAATGACCTCTAAGCTACTTTCTTCTAACCAACCACTAATGGCTATTTTTTCGTTTTTACAGTCTGCTCCTAAAATGATTTTTTGAGAACCATATTTACTAATCCAACGCTCAAACGTATCTCTATTTTTAACAGCAATACTACCTCCTGTAATTTGTTTTGCTCCAGAATTGAATGCTGTAATTATATCGTTATCAGATTTTAAACCACCTCCAAAATCAATTTTTAAATTTGTTTTAGATGCAACTTGTTCTAAAACGCGGTAGTTTACAACATGATCGGCTTTTGCACCATCTAAATCTACCATATGTAAATACTCGATTCCTGCGCCTTCAAATTGTTTTGCAACCTCTAAAGGGTTTTCATTGTAAATTTTAGTGGTATTGTAATCGCCTTTTGTTAAGCGTACACATTTACCGTCTATGATATCTATTGCTGGTATTATTCTCATATTCATTTCCCACGAAAGTGGGAATCTTTTTAATTAATATTTTCTTTTACTTGTGCATTTCTGCGTATGCAGGAATAACAAATTTACTTTTCGTTTGGTCGAGCGCAGTCGAGACCTCTATCTTTAAACAACCTCACGACTGCGCTCGAGGAGACAGCAACTTTAAATTAAAGTGCTATAAAATTCTTTAATATTTGCTCTCCTACTACTGATGATTTTTCTGGATGAAATTGCACACCATAAAAATTATCTTTTTGTAAAGCTGAAGCAAAATCTAAACTATATGTTGTTGTGGCAATGCTTTCTTTACAAGCTTCAGCATAAAAACTATGTACAGAATACATGAACGCTTCATCTTTAATATCTTTAAATAACTCCGATTTTAAATCTGTTATCGTATTCCATCCCATTTGTGGTACTTTAACTGTATTGTTGAAACGCTTGACGTCTACATCAAAAATACCCAAACCTTTTGTATTACCTTCTTCTGAAGATTTACACATGAGCTGCATACCTAAACAAATTCCTAAAACGGGTTGTTTTAATGTTGGAATTAAAGTGTCTAAACCACTTTCTTTTAGCATTTGCATTGCTGAACTTGCTTCACCAACACCTGGAAAAATCACTTTATCTGCTGCTTCAATTTCATCTGGATTATTAGATAAAATAGCATCGTAACCTAAACGTTTAAAGGCAAATTGTATACTTTTTATATTACCTGCTCCGTAATCTATTATTACTAATTTCATTACAACATACCTTTAGTTGATGGCAAGAACATTTTATTTGCATCACGTTTTACAGCCATTTTCATTGCTTTTGCAAAGGCTTTAAAAATACCTTCTATTTTGTGGTGTTCGTTTGTACCTTCTGCTTTAATATTTAAATTACATTTTGCGCCATCTGTAAACGATTTAAACAAATGGAAAAACATTTCGGTTGGCATATCACCTATTTTTTCGCGTTTAAAATCGGCTTCCCATTCTAACCAGTTTCTACCTCCAAAGTCAACTGCTACTTGTGCTAAGCAATCGTCCATAGGTAAACAAAATCCATAACGCTCAATCCCTAATTTATTACCTAAAGCTTTATTAAATAATTCGCCTAAAGCAATCATTGTGTCTTCAATCGTATGGTGTTCATCTACCTCTAAATCTCCATCAACTTTTATAGTTAAATCCATTGCACCATGACGACCAATTTGATCTAACATATGATCGAAGAATGATAAACCTGTATCAATATCGTTTTTACCTGAACCATCAAGATTCAATTTAATATAAATTTTAGTTTCGTTGGTATTACGAGTGATCTCTTCTACACGATCATTTAATTTTAAAAATTCGTAAATCGCTTTCCAATCTGTACTTGTTAATGCGATAGAATCTAAAATAGCTTGTTTAGACGTTTCAATTTCATCTGCTCCTAATTCTGGATTTTCAGATAGAAATATACCTTTTGCTCCAAGGTTTTTAGCCAATTCCATATCTGTAATTCGGTCACCTAAAACAAAACTGTTTTCTAAATCGTATTCAGCTTTATCAAAATACTTTGTTAGTAAACCTGTTCTTGGCTTACGTGTTTCGGCATTTTCATGCGGAAATGTTTTGTCTATACAAACTTCAGAAAAGACAACACCTTCTTTTTGGAATGCTGAAATCACTTTGTTTTGCGCAGGCCAAAAGGTATCTTCCGGAAAAGAATCGGTTCCTAAACCATCTTGATTAGTTACCATAACTAGCTCAAAATCCAACTCTGATGCTATTTTAGCCATGTATTGAAATACTTTTGGGTAGAACTCTAATTTCTCTAAACTATCTAGTTGATAATCTACAGGTGGCTCTAATACCAAAGTTCCGTCTCTGTCTATGAATAATACTTTTTTCATAATTATATGTTCTTGTGAGATTCTGAACAAGTTCAGAACTACGTTATATATTTTTTAAAGCTTCAATTAGTTTTTGGTTTTCAACAGCAGTTCCAACAGTAATTCGAATACAATTCTCAACCTGAGTATTTCTGTTTCTAATAATTACTTTTTCATCTATTAAATATTGATAGGTTTTATCCGCATTATCAACTTCAACTAATAGAAAGTTAGCATCTGTAGGATATATTTTTTTAACGATAGTTAACTGACTTAAATCTTCTTTTAGTTTAGTTCTTTCTGAAAGAATTATATCAATATTCTTAGCTACTTCAGCTTGATTATTTAAGCTATTTAAAACTGCTTCCTGATTTAAAGTACTTACATTATAAGGTGGTTTTACACGATTATAAAGCGTAATAATTGCTTCGCTAGCATAGGCAACTCCTACTCTAACACCTGCTAATCCCCAAGCTTTACTAAAGGTTTGACTTACAATTAGATTGTTGTATTTATTAATATTTTTAATGAATGATGCTTGCGAGCTGAAATCTATATAAGCTTCGTCTACAATCACGATACCATTAAAATTCTCAAGAATGTATTCAATATCATCCGTATTAATTGTATTTCCTGTTGGATTGTTTGGTGAGCAAATAAAGATAATTTTAACCTCTTCAAAATCTAAATACGGTTGTAATTGATTTAGGTTTATTTGAAAATCGTTAATCAAAGGTTGTTTAATCACCTCAATATTATTGATGTTTGCTGACACATCGTACATTCCGTAAGTTGGTGTAAAAGTTAAGACTTTGTCTTTACCTGGTTCACAAAAAATACGAAAGGCTAAATCTATAACTTCATCACTACCATTACCAATAAAGATCTGGTTAGTATTTACAGATTTAATTGAAGATAATTTTTCTTTAATTTTTGATTGCTGAGGATCTGGATAACGATTTAAATCTCCAAACGGATTTTCGTTAGCATCTAAAAACACATCTGCAGTCCCTTTATACTCATCTCTTGCAGATGAATACGGTTTTAAAGCTTTGATGTTATCTCTAACTAGGTTATTTATGTTGAATGTTGTATTCATTTTTTATAATTACTGAATAAATTGCAGTTCTCTATTATCTGTATTTGTGTGATACTGAAACGAGTTCGGTATGACGTTGTGATATTGTTTAAAACTTATCTCTTGTTTTCAATTCGTTACTTTAAATCTTTCGTCACACTGAATTTATTTCAGTGTCTCATTATTTAAAGCTTGTGTGATACTGAAACGAGTTTAGTATGACGTTACGATAGTATTTAAACTTATCTCTTGTTTTTAATCTTTATTTAAAATATTTCGTCAAACTGAATTTATTTCAGTGTCTCATTATTTAAAGCTTGTGTGATACTGAAACAAGTTCAGTATGACGTTTGATTATTTTAAATCTTTTAATCTAATTGAAACTGCATTTTTGTGTGCTTGTAAACCTTCAGCTTCAGCCATTAACTCAATTGTTTTACCAATATTTTTTATACCCTCTTCTGTAATTTTTTGAAACGTAATTGCTTTTGTAAAACTATCCAAATTTACTCCAGAATATGCTTTACTAAAACCGTTTGTTGGTAAAGTATGATTGGTTCCTGAAGCATAATCTCCAGCACTTTCTGGTGTGTAATTACCTATAAATACTGATCCTGCATTTTCAATTCCATTAACATAAAAGTCATCATCTTTTGTACATACAATAAAGTGTTCTGGTCCATATTGATTAATCAAATCTAGAGCTATTGCATCCGTTTCAACTAAAATAGATTTAGAATTCACAATCGCTTGTTTAGCAATACCTTGTCTAGGAAGTGCTTTAATTTGAACCTCTATTTCTTCCGCTACAGCGTTAATTAAATTTTGAGATGTAGATACTAAAATAACTTGACTATCTGCGCCATGTTCTGCTTGAGATAACAAATCTGAAGCCACATAACTAGCGTTTGCAGTATCATCTGCCACGACTAATAACTCACTTGGTCCAGCAGGCATATCGATTGCCACGCCATATTTGGTTGCTAATTGTTTAGCGACAGTAACAAACTGATTTCCTGGGCCAAAAATCTTGTAAACTTGCGGAATAGATGCTGTTCCAAAAGTTAATCCAGCGATTGCCTGAATACCACCAACTTTAATAATTTTAGTAACACCACATAATTGTGCTGTGTATAAAATTTCGTTAGCAATTTTCCCTTCTTTATTTGGAGGTGAGCACAATACAATCTCTTTACATCCTGCTATTTGAGCGGGAACAGCCAACATTAAAACGGTTGAAAATAAAGGTGCAGTACCAGCAGGAATGTAAATCCCAACTTTTTGAATAGCTCTTTTTTCTTGCCAGCAGTTAACACCTTCGGCAGTTTGCACACTAACTTTTTCAGTTTTTTGTGCCTTATGAAAAGTTTCTATATTTGTTTTGGCTTGTTGTATGGCTTGTTTTAATTCGGTAGAGATTTTAGCACTTGCTACTTCTACTTCTTCAGTAGTTACAGTATTTGACGCTAATTCTGCTCCATCAAATAATTGTGTGTATTTTGCTATTGCTTGATCTCCGTTACGTTGTACATCATCAAAAATTTGAGTTACCGTAGTTTCAATATCATTAACGGTTTGTGTTGGTCGTTTTAAAATATCTGACCATGTCGATGGGTTTGGATTGCTAATAGTTTTCATTTATATCACCATATTTTCGATTGGACAAACTAGGATACCTTCTGCTCCATTTTCTTTTAGCTCGTCGATAATTTCCCAAAAAGCATTTTTATTTATCACAGAGTGAATTGAACTCCAACCCGCTTTAGCAAGCGGTAAAACCGTTGGGCTTTTCATACCTGGAAGAATATTTATAATATCGTCTACCTTATTGTTTGGTGCATTTAACAACACATAACGTGATTGTCTAGCTTTTAAAACAGACTGTAATCTAAATTGTAATTTATTTAAAATAGCTTGATTGTCTTCAGAAATTTTTGGAGATACTGCTAAAACAGCTTCCGATTTTAAAATAACTTCTGCTTCTTTTAAACCGTTTTTAAATAATGTGCTACCGCTAGAAACAATATCTACAATTGCATCTGCTAAGCCAATATTTGGTGCAATTTCTACAGAACCATTAATAATGTGCAAGTTTGCTTTAATTCCGTTTTTATCTAAAAACTGATTTACTGTATTTGGGTAAGAGGTTGCAATACGTTTTCCTTCTAAATCTTTAACCGAATTGTATGAAGTGCCTTTTGGAACTGCTACAGAAACTTTACATGAAGAAAAACCTAATTTTTCGGCAATTGTAATGTCGTTTCCTTTTTCGATCAAAACATTTTCTCCAATAATAGCAACGTCTACCACACCATCTTTAAGGTATTGAGGAATGTCTCCATTACGCAGATAAAAAATTTCTAGAGGAAAATTTTTAGCCGAAGCCTTTAATTGATCTTTTCCATTGTCTATAGAAATTCCGACAGCTTTAAGGATTTTCATTGAATCCTCATTTAATCTTCCTGACTTTTGAACTGCAATTTTTAATTTACTCATTTTAGTTTCTTTTTTAATTTTTTAGATTTTTTTGAAAATTTGAGTAAATCTTTTAACGACGTTTTTAAAAACAAAAAACCGTTTGATTTACTCAAACGGTTTTAAAAATATTTTGGATTTATTCAATACATTTCTATCTGGCTTGAGTGCTAGTATGGAAATGATGATGATGTAATTGAATAAAATTCATGTTTCTTTTTTTGTCTTAACAAAGATTGTAAAAATAATATTACAAATCCAAATTTAAGTACATTAAATTAATGTTAAGCCTTATTGATTACCTAAAATAATTGGCATACCAGAGTCTCCAGAACCAATAACTATAACTTTGCTATTATTTGATTCTGAAAGCTTTACAGTAGCTTCAATACCTTTATCTTGTAATATTTTATCTGTTAAAGATGCACTTAAAATTTTATTTGCATCAGCCTTACCTTGTGCCTCAATTATTACTTTTTCGGCTTCTTTAGCTGCTGTAACTAACCTAAACTCATATTCTAAAGATTCTTGTTCTTGTTTTAATTTACGCTCAATTGCATCTTTAATTGTTGGTGGTAATGTTACATCTCTAATTAAAATATTGTTTAATTGAATATACTGAGATTCGACTATTTTTTTAGTTTCTTCAAAAATTTCATCTTGAATAGCGTCTCTTTTACTAGAATATAATTGTTCTGGTGTATAACGACCTACAACACTTCTTGCTGCACTACGGATAGCTGGTTGTAAGACACGACTAACGTATTCTCTACCTTTTTCTTTGTGTAGTTTACTTAAGTTTTTGTAATCTGGCTGATATAATACAGACGCATCTAATTTAATATCTAGTCCATTTGAAGATAA
Organism: Olleya sp. NP1-10; assembly: GCF_055804415.1. Classification (NCBI taxonomy): domain Bacteria; kingdom Pseudomonadati; phylum Bacteroidota; class Flavobacteriia; order Flavobacteriales; family Flavobacteriaceae; genus Olleya; species Olleya sp. NP1-10. Next base: position 2,738,933 of record NZ_CM147840.1, read on the forward strand.
TACAGACATTTTTTCTGGTAATTCTTGCTGTCTAACCTCATAATCAATAACACTGTTCCAAGGTGCAACAAAATTAATACCTTCTCCTAAAGGCTCGCTATTTGGATCAACTCCTCCTCCTAATTGATATAAAACTCCAGCATGACCAGAGTCAATAGTTTTAACAGATTTGGTGATAATAATAATTCCGACTATAACTGCAAATAAAACAGGGAAAGCCACTTTTGGTAATTTATCCATTGTAATTTTTTAATTTAAATTAATCCTTTGTATTTTCTGATAAACCACTCCAGTGCTAAGCTAAGCACGATAATAAAGAGTAAATAATACCAATCTATCAAAGGTACGACACTTTTATTACTTTTTTGAATGGGTTGGTAACGCTTGTCGCTTAATAAGTCATTAGCTAATGCTTTGTAATTACTTATAAAAAAAGCGTTTCCGTTACTATTAGTAGCAACTTGTTGTAGTTTTGTTACATCTGCATTTAAAAATTGTTGCTCGACGTTATATTCAATAATCTTGAAATTACCAGACACTGAAATGTTTTCTGAGGAAGATTTAGCTGTAAAACTATAGCTTCCAGACTCTAAACCATTTAAATTTACTTGGTAATTATTACCTTTTAAAATTAAAGGCCTTGTTATTGTTACTAAAGATGCTTTATTTTTTACTGCAATAGATAATGATGCATTGTCATCAAACTCGTAATTTTTATTAAAAAACTGAGCAATAATTATAATATTATCACTTCCGTTATAAAATGAATTATAATCGATGTTCAATCTATTTTTTCGTTGGTTGGACGCTAAATACTGTACTAGTTTACCAATAAAATTATCAAATTTCAGAAAACCATCTTCGTTTAAATAACTTTGCGCTCTCCACTTCCAAAGATCTTCTCCAAATAATATAGCTTCTCTCCTACCATTAATTTCTAGAGTTGTTAATAATGGCTGTTTAGTTTGAATACCAGAAACGGTTTTATATAAAATTGTTTCTGACGGTAAATTAAAATCTGCTTCTCCAAAAGTAGATTTTAGAGGCGGAAAATTATTAAAATCTAAATCTTCAATTATAAAAGCTGAATAATTAGTGTTTAAATTAGGTTGGTAATCTTCGGTTTGAGACGTTACTTCTAAATTATAATCTGTTTGGATTTCATTTAAAAATAACCAATCTGTTTTGGGTCCTGATATTACCCATTTATTTTTGTTTTGCTTTTCTAATTCAGCAAATAAAGACTTAAACAAATTGTTTGGCTGATATAATATAAATAATTGAAAATCATTTAATTGATTTAAAATTTTGTTTGGACTTAAAAATACAACTTCACGTTGCTCATTACTTTCAATACTCTTTTTTAAAGCACCCAAATCAGGATGTAAAACAGTACTTACAATTGCAATTTTAGACTTTTGATCAATGACTTCTACTGCAAAATTTTTATAATTATTGGTTTTATTTTTTTCGGTAGTTAACGGAATTACTTGTGCTTTGTAATCTTGTACTCCAACACTATTAGCTGATAAATTAAAGTTTAAAACCTCACTGTTTTTTGATTTATCTAAGGTCATTACTTTAGAAAATACAGTAGTATTTCCTTTAGTAACCACAAATTTACTTGAAATAGCTTGATCTCCATTATATACAACTATAGCTTCTACAGGAAATTTATTCTTTAAATAGGCATATTTATTAACGTTAAGCTTACTAATTTGTAGGTCTGAATACACAACAGTGTCTCCTAAAATAATAGGATAAATAGGTTGATTGTATTTTTTAGCCGAAAATTGATAATCATTACCAATGGTTTGGTTTCCGTCAGACACAACAATTGTTGGTGCTGTGCTATTTTTATAAACTTGAGATAACTGCTTAAAAACCTTATCTAAGTTAGTCTGATTTTGATTAAATGATAAGCTATCATTAGAATTTAATGTGTTTCCGAATGAAAACAATTCAACATTAAACTTATTATTTAATTCAGCATTATTCGTAATTGTATTTACAAATTCTTGAGCTTTTATATCTTGTTTTAAGTGCTTTATAGACGATGAATTATCTACAGCAATTACCAGATTTGGTTTTATAATATCATATTTAACTTGCTCAAACTTTGGGTTAATCAGTAATAACAATACTGAAAATAAAGTAATGAAACGCAAAAAAGCAAAAAGCGCATTAGATGTTGATGCGCCTTTTGCTTTATATTTATATTGAAACAGAGCTAGTACAAGTGCTACTACTCCTGCTAAAATGATATATAATACTGTTTCTGTTGACATTAAATAAATTACGTTAACATTCCTCCATCAACATTTAACGTCTGACCAGTAACATAAGCAGACATATCTGATGCTAAAAACACACATACATTTGCAATATCTTCTGGTGTACCACCACGCTTTAAAGGAATTGCATTACGCCATTCTTTAACTGTATTTTCGTCTAATTTTGCTGTCATTTCGGTTTCAATAAAACCTGGAGCAATCACATTACTTCTAATGTTTCTTGAACCTAACTCTAAAGCAACAGACTTAGAAAAGCCAATAATACCAGCTTTTGATGCTGCATAATTAGTTTGCCCAGCATTACCTTTAACACCAACTACAGAACTCATGTTAATAATAGAGCCTTTACGTTGTTTTAGCATTGTACGTTGTACAGCTTTTGTCATGTTAAATACAGACTTAAGATTTACTTCGATTACTTTATCAAAGTCCTCTTCACTAATACGCATTAACAGATTATCTTTAGTAATTCCTGCATTGTTTATTAAAACATCAATACTTCCAAATTCTGTAAGTACATCTTGAGCCAAAGTTTGAGCTTCGTCAAAACTAGCAGCATTACTTTTATATCCTTTTGCTTTAACACCTAAAGCTATTAATTCTTTTTCTAACTCATTTGCTGCGTCTACAGATGAACTGTATGTAAATGCAACATTAGCACCTTGCTGAGCAAATACTTGAGCAATACCTTTACCAATACCTCTTGAAGCACCTGTAATTATTGCTGTTTTTCCTTCTAAAAGTTTCATTAAAATAATATTTGATTTGTTTTCGTTTACACGAAAATACATTGTTAGTTTACTATTTCAAATATAGTAATTACAAATTGTTATGTATAAAAAAACCTCATAATTTATAGTAATTATGAGGTTTTAGTATTCTAATTCTTTTTAGTCAATAGACTATTAAAATTACATTTTTACGTCTTCAGATTTTTCGTAATTAAATAAATGGTCAATATCCATTTCTTGAACTTTTCCTAATTTATCTAAAGCCTTCAAATCAACATCTTTTTTATTACCAATAACCATGACGTTGTAATCTTCTCCTTTAATGTTTTTATTAAAAAACTCGCGTAAATCTGCTAAAGTCATATCTTTAATAGCATTATACATGGCTTCTCTGTTATCTTCAGATATTCCTAATTTTTGAAGTCTTTCATAATTCCAAAAAATACTTGATTTATTAATACGTTGCGCTGCTATTTTTTTAAGCGTAGACTCTTTAGCTGCTTCAAACTGAGCTTCAGATTCTGGCATATCATTCATTAATCCCATCATAGCATCAACAGCTTCTGGCATTTTGTTAGCCTGAGTACCAATGTAAGCCATCACGTAATTAGCATCATCTTTTTCTCTAGCTGTACTGTAGCTTGACCAAGCAGAATATGCTAATGATTTAGACTCTCTAATTTCTTGGAATACAATAGAAGATAATCCACCACCAAAATAAGTGTTGAATAATGTTGAAGCAGCCATGTTTTCAGCTTTAAAAGGCTCTCCTTTAGCTAAAAACATCATTTCTGATTGTACCATATCAAAATCTACAAAATATACATTTCCACCAGTTTCTTTTTCCTCAAAAGTCATAGCTTCAGGATAATCTTTTAATTGTGCATTAACTTTATGTGATGCATTTAAGGCAGATACAGCATTGTCAACGTCCTTACCATAGTAAAACATACGTTGCTTATAATTTTTTAAATCTTTTGCTAAAGCAACCAATTCCTCAGGATTAATTTTATTTAATTCTGAAACCGAAATTATATTACGGAAACTAGAATTTTCGCCATATTTAGCATAGTTAAGTAATCCACGTCTTAAAATACTACCTTTATTAGTTTTAGTATTTTGTCTTCCTTTAGCTATAGATTGTACATATTTATCATAAGCGTCTTGATCTGCAACAGCATTATCTAACAAATGTTCTAGTAATTCTAATCCTTTTGGAAGGTTTTCTTTTAAACCACTTAAACCAATGTATGTTTTTTCGTTACCAGTATTAACGTAATAATCAACCCCTAACTTATAAAACTCTTTTTTAAGTTGCTCATTAGAATACTTTTCTGTTCCTAAATACTCTAAGTACCCAACAGCTAAGTCTAATTTTTTATCATTATCACTTCCCATGTCAAAAATGATATTCATATCAAACAAATCATTAATTTCGTTTTCAATGTAGGATACTTTAATTCCGCTATCAGTTTTAGTTTCTTTTATAGCTGACGCATAATCCACATAAACAGGTTTAAGAGCTTCAGATTCAATATTATTAAACGCTTCAATAAATTCAGAATTAGATCCTCTATTTAAATTTACTGGTGTAATTCCCGGATTTTGAACCTTTACAATATTTTCATCAACACCTTTACGTTTGTAAGTTACTACGTAATTGTCTTTGTAAAATGAATTAGCAAAGTCAACTAATTCTTGCTTAGTAATCTTTTTAAGATCATCTAAAAACTTAACTTTATCTTCCCAGTTTTCGTCATGGATAAAAGCATTTACATACGCATCTGCAACAGCTGTACTACTTTCATATTGTTTAAGTTGAGATTTTTTTAAGTCATTAATTACAGCATCAATCATCCAATCTTCAAACTCTCCTTTTTTAAGCTTTTCAATTTGCTCTAAAAGTAATTCTTTAAGTTCATCTAAAGACTGTCCTTCTTTTGGTGCTCCGCTTAAAACGTGATAACCATAGTCGTTTAAAAATGTAGGTGACGATCCAGCATATTGCACTAGTTGTTTTTGATTTAAGTTTAAATCCATTAAACCTGCGTTTCCGTTAGCTAAAATCATATCTGCTAAAGTTACTAGTTTTTCATCCTTGGTTTTCACTCCTCCTGTGCGATAAGCAATAGAAATACTTTCTGCTGTTGGTCCAAAAACTTCGTTTTCAACCACATTAGTTAACGTTTCTTCTTTAGGTAATTCTGGATGAGTAACTTCTTTTTTCTCTAATTTACCAAAGCTTTCATTTACTTTAGTTATGGTAGCGTCAAAATCTAAATCACCTACTAATACGACAGCCATGTTATTTGGAACATAATATTTATCAAAATAATTATGAATATCAACCATTGATGGGTTTTTTAAATGCTCTGCAGTACCAATAGTTGTTTGCTGACCGTATGGATGGTTAGGAAATAAACCTTTAAGCATTGCGGCATAACGTTTACGTCCATCACTATCTTGACCTCTATTAAATTCTTCAAAAACAGCTTCTAACTCAGTGTGAAATAAACGTAAAACAACTTGTCCAAAACGCTCACTTTCAAGTTTTAAAAATTTATCAAGCTCGTTAGCTGGAATTTTATTTGTGTAAACCGTTTGCTCAAACCATGTGTATGCATTTGTACCAGTAGCACCAAGTGAACTTGACATTTTATCATACTCATTAGCAACAGAAAAATCTGAAGCTGCTAATGACACTCTGTCAATTTCTTTATAAATAGCTAGTTTGTTATCCGGATTTTTTTCTGCTCTATGTTTTTCGTATAAATTAGAAATAGTATCTAGATATTTTTTTTCAGTTTCCCAGTCAATAGTACCAATTTTATCTGTTCCTTTAAAAACCATGTGCTCTAAATAGTGCGCTAATCCTGTAGATTGTTTAGGATCATAATTTGAACCTGCTCTAACAGCAATATAGGTTTGTATTTTAGGTTCGTCTGTGTTTTTACTTAAATACACTTTTAATCCATTATCTAAAGTGTATAAACGTAATCCTGTTGGATCATTTGCAACGGTTTGATAACTAAAACCATTAGCATCTTTTTGGGTTTCTGACTTAGCTACCGAAGATGCTGTATTACCTTTTTTGCAACTAGCAACTAAAGTAATCAGAGCAATAGTTAAGACTAATTTTAAGTGTTTCATTTTTTGATTGATTATATTAATAAAAAAGTTCGTTAGCTAAATTAAGCTAACGAACTTTAAAGGGTATTATATTTTGAGTTTTTTAACAGAAAATCAAGAGATTTCTTATCCTAATACTTCTGCTACTTTTTTACCAATTTCAGCTGGAGAATCTACAACGTGGATACCACATTCTTTCATAATCGCTTTTTTAGCTTGAGCTGTATCATCAGATCCACCTACAATTGCACCTGCGTGACCCATTGTACGTCCTGCTGGAGCAGTTTCACCTGCAATAAATCCAACGATTGGTTTTTTACTACCAGACTCTTTGTACCATTTAGCAGCATCAGCTTCTAATTGACCTCCAATTTCACCAATCATAACAACACATTCAGTTTCCGGATCGTTAATTAATAACTCTACAGCTTCTTTAGTAGTTGTTCCAATAATTGGATCTCCTCCAATACCAATTGCTGTTGTGATACCTAAACCTTGTTTTACAACTTGGTCTGCTGTTTCATAAGTTAAAGTACCTGATTTAGAGACTACACCTACTTTACCTTTTTTGAAAACAAAACCTGGCATAATACCAACTTTAGCTTCACCTGGAGTGATTACTCCTGGACAGTTAGGACCTACTAAACGACAGTCTTTATCTTTAATATAATCTGCAGCTTTAATCATATCTGCAACAGGAATACCTTCTGTAATAGTAATAATTACTTTAATTCCAGCGTTAGCAGCTTCCATGATTGCGTCTGCAGCAAAAGCTGGTGGTACAAAAATGATTGTTGTATCTGCACCTACTTTATCAACAGCTTCTTGAACTGTATTAAAAACTGGTTTGTCTAAGTGCGTTTGACCACCTTTACCTGGTGTAACACCACCTACTACATTTGTTCCATATTCAATCATTTGACCTGCGTGAAAAGTACCTTCACTACCTGTAAATCCTTGAACTATTATTTTTGAATCTTTGTTTACTAAAACGCTCATGTTTTGTATTGATTAAGAAGTTTTATGTTGAATTGTTATTTACTTTACAAAAGTAAGTTTTTGTCTGCTAATTGAAAACGAATTTAATATTTAATTTATTAAAATGATGATAAGCTTTCAGGATTCTCGTCAAACAACTGACTAATTTCGTATCCTTTATACAATAGTCCGTTTTTAACTTCCCAAATAGAAATAAAGTGTGCTATTGGTTCGATTTCATCTGGTCTTTCAATTGTTGCTGCATAAGCAGTATATCTTGCAGTAATTGTATCGTTTTCTTTTAATAAATGGCTTAATTTATATGTAAACGTTACAAATGACTGTCTAATATCTTCTAATTTAGCTTTGATACCATCATGATCTAAAGCTAAATAGCCTTTGCTACTATTCCAATGTAATTGACAATCTTTGTCAAACATGTCAATAGCATTTTCTGATTTTGCTAAATCTAAATTATAAAATGCTTTTACAACCGCTCTTGCTGACATCTATTTATTTTTTAATTGTTTGATAATTTCTGGAATTCGCTTGATGTAAGCTAATTCTTTTAATTTAACTCGTGATTCTTCAATTGGAGTACCAAAATAAGATTTACCACCTTCGATAGATTTTGTAACACCTGTTTGACCTAAAACATTGGCTTTTTTACCAATTGTAATTCCGCTGGTAGTACCAACTTGTCCCCAAAGTGTCACTTCACCCTCTATAATACAACATCCTGCAATACCTGTTTGTGATGCAATTAAGCACTTTTTACCGATTACAGTATCATGCCCAACTTGTATTTGATTATCTAATTTAGAGCCTTCTCCAATAATTGTATCTCCTGTAACTCCTTTATCAATAGTACAAAGTGCTCCAATATCTACATTATCTTTAATAACAACCCTACCTCCAGATTTAAGTTGATCAAATCCTTCTGGTCTATTTTTATAATAAAAAGCGCTTGCACCTAAAATAGTACCAGCATGAATGGTTACATTATTACCAATTACTGCATCATCATAAATACTAACATTGGAATGTATGACGCAATTGTCACCAATAACAACATTATGTCCAATAAAACAATTTGGTTGAATAACTGTATTGTTTCCTATTTTAGCTGAAGCTGAAATAGCAGAATTAGCACTTTGAAAAGGCTTGAAATGAGACGTTAATTTATTAAAATCTCTAAACGGGTCATCACTAATTAATAATGCTTTGCCTTCTGGACAGTCTACCTCTTTATTAATTAAAATAATAGTAGCTTTACTGTTTAAAGCCTTGTCATAATATTTAGGATGGTCAACAAATACGATGTCTCCTGGCTCAACAACATGAATTTCATTCATGCCTAAAACCTGAAAATTTTCGTCTCCAACAAAAGCGCTATCAATAAGTGAAGCTATTACTTTTAATGTATATGGTTTAGGGAATTTCATGTGTTAACTAACTATTCTTTAACACGTTCTTTATAAGTCCCTTTTACAGTTTCTACTTTAATTTTATCTCCTTCATTTATAAATAAAGGTACATTAACAATAGCTCCTGTTTCAACTGTTGCTGGTTTTGTAGCATTAGTTGCAGTATTCCCTTTAACTCCTGGTTCTGTAGCTGTAATTTCTAAAACAACACTTGCAGGTAATTCTACTGATAAAGGACTATTATCTTCTGTATTTATAATTACAGTTACAACTTCTCCTTCTTTCATTAATTCTGGACGATCTAAAGCTGCTTCTAATAATCTAATTTGAGTATAATCAGCTTCATTCATAAAATGGTAAAATTCACCATCATTATATAAATATTGAAATTTATGAGTTTCTACTCTAACATCTTCTAATTTGTGACCTGCTGAAAATGTGTTATCAATAACTTTACCGTTAGTTACACTTTTTAATTTTGTTCTAACAAAAGCTGGACCTTTACCTGGTTTTACATGTAAAAATTCAATTATTTTATAGATATCATTATTATATCTTAAGCATAATCCGTTTCTAATATCTGATGTTGTAACCATTTTATAATTTTGTTTTAATTTTTAATTTGATTTAAAATAACCTTTCATAATACCTCTATGAGAGTTTTTGATAAATTGAAGTATCTCGTCACGCTCCGTTGTCGCTTCCATTTCTGCTTCAATAATAGCTGCTGCTTGTGTATTATTATAGTTTTTTTGATATAATATTCTAAATATATCTTGAATTTCTCTAATTTTCTCAGTGGAATACCCTCTACGTCTTAATCCAACAGAATTAATACCTACGTAAGACAAAGGCTCTCTACCTGCTTTTACAAAAGGTGGTACATCTTTACGCACCAAAGATCCTCCTGTTACAAAAGCATGACTACCTACTGAACAAAATTGGTGTACAGCTGTCATACCTGCAAGCACAACATAATCTCCAATATTGATATGCCCTGCTAATGTACTGTTATTAGAAAAGATACAGTTATTACCCACAATACAGTCATGTGCAATGTGACAATAAGCCATTATTAAACAATTATCACCAACAACCGTTTTCATTCGGTCTGTTGTTCCTCTGTTTATAGTCACACATTCTCTAATGGTTACATTATCACCTATTATAGTTAATGTGTCTTCATCGTTATATTTAAGGTCTTGTGGTACTGCAGAAATCACTGAGCCTGGAAAAATATTACAATTTTTTCCGATTCTTGCGCCTTCCATTATAGTGACGTTACTACCTATCCATGTGCCTTCTCCAATAATTACATTATTACTAATGGTTGTGAATGGTTCAATAACCACATTTTTGGCAATTTTCGCACCTGGATGTACGTATGCTAAAGGTTGGTTCATTTTTTATTGTATTATTTTACTTTAGTTATTTGTGCCATTAATTCGGCTTCGGCACATAATTTACCATTTGCATAAGCGTAACCTTGCATATGGCAAATACCACGTCTTATTGGTGTTATTAACGAGCATTTGAAGATTAATGTATCTCCTGGTACTACTTTTTGCTTAAATTTAACTTTATCCATTTTCATGAAAAATGTCAAGTAATTTTCTGGATCAGGAACAGTACTAAGTACTAAAATACCTCCTGTTTGTGCCATAGCTTCCACTATTAAAACTCCTGGCATTACTGGAGCTCCTGGAAAGTGACCTTTAAAAAATTCTTCATTCATGGTCACATTTTTCATTCCTATAACTTTGTTTTCAGATAATTCAAAAACTTTATCAAGTAATAAAAAAGGTTGTCTATGTGGTAACATATCCATAATTTGATTTACATCCATAACTGGTGTTTGGTTTAAATCAATATTTGGTACGTTATTACGTCTTTCGTTTTTAATAAGTTTAGACATTTTTTTTGCAAACTGTGTGTTTACAAAATGTCCTGGTTTATTAGCTATAACTTTACCTCTAATACGTGTACCGATTAAAGCTAAATCACCAATAACATCTAATAATTTATGTCTAGCTGCTTCGTTTGGATAATGCAAAGTTAAATTATCTAAAATTCCATTAGGTTTAACTGATATAGCCTCTTTATTAAATGCTTCTTTAAGTTTTTCCATAGTAGAATCGGATAATTCTTTATCTACATATACTATGGCATTATTTAAATCACCTCCTTTAATCAAACCATGCTCTAGTAATGCTTCTAATTCATGTAAAAAACTAAAAGTCCTAGAGTCTGATATATCCTTTTTAAAGTTAGATATTTTATTTAAAGTTGCATTTTGAGTTCCTAAAACTTTTGTACCAAAATCAACCATTGTTGTTACTTGATACTCTTTAGAAGGCATGACTAAAATCTCACTTCCCGATTCTTCGTCTGTATAAGATATAACATCGGTAACCTCATAAACCTCTCTGAAAGCTTCTTGTTCTTGGATACCTGCTTTTTCAATAGCTTCTACAAAAAACTTTGATGAACCATCCATAATTGGTGGCTCAGAGTTGTCTAATTCTAAGATGGCATTGTCAATATCTAAACCAATTAATGCAGCTAATACATGCTCACAAGTTTGAATAGTTACTCCGTTTTTTTCTAAACAAGTACCACGCTGTGTGCTAGTTACATAGTTTGCATCTGCTTCAATTACAGGAGTCCCTTCTAAATCAATACGTTTAAAAGCAAATCCTGAGTTTTCTGAAGCTGGTTTAAAAGTTAATGTTACCTCTTTTCCTGTATGTAAGCCAACTCCTGTTAAGGATATTTCCTTTTGAATTGTTTTTTGCTTTATGTCAGTACTAACTATTCCCATTTCCTTTTTTTCTAATTCGTTTATAGTTTTTACCAATTTTGGTAAGTTTTTAAAATATACATAGGATTTATTATAATCTCCATAAGATAAAGCTGGAGAACCTTGAAGTACCTCGTTGTCTTTAACATTACGTCCTATTCCTGATTGTGCTTGTATTTTTACATTATTACCAATAACAATGTGTCCTACAATACCAACCTGTCCACCAATTTGGCAATTTTCACCAATTTTGGTAGAACCCGCTATACCTGTTTGAGCAGCAATAACAGTGTTTTTACCAATCTCAACATTGTGTGCTATCTGAATTTGATTATCCAACTTTACACCTTTTCGTATAATTGTAGAGCCTAAAGTAGCTCTATCTATAGTGGTAGCTGCACCAACATCTACAAAGTCTTCCAGTATAACGTTACCGATTTGTGGTACTTTACTATATTCTCCGTTTTCATTTGGAGCAAAACCAAATCCATCTGCACCAATTATTGCTCCAGAATTTATAACACAATTTTTTCCAATAACACAATCTGAATAAATTTTTGCTCCAGAAAATACAACTGTATTGTCCTGTATTATTACATTGTCACCAATATAACTGTTAGGAAAAATCTTAACATTATCACCTATTGTTACATTATCACCTACTACGGTAAATGCACCAATATAAATATCCTTTCCGATTTTAGCCGAATCTGATATAGATGTTGGTTGCTCTATACCAAACTTATTTAACTTAACTTGATTATAGTATTCTAATAATTTTGAAAATGACTTATAAGCATCTTCTACTTTAATTAGCGTACAAGTTATATCTTGTTCTGGCACAAAGTCTTTACCAACAATAGCTATTGTTGCTTTTGTGGTATAAATATAAGGTGTGTATTTAGGATTAGCTAAAAAGGTTAAAGCACCTTCTACTCCTTCTTCTATTTTTGATAATTTAGATACCTCTGCCTGAGGATTACCCTCTACGACACCATCTAAAATACCAGCGATTTGTTCTGCTGTAAATTTCATTATTAGCAAAAATAGAAAAAATGTACTAAAGTTTGTCTTTTGGATAACATATATAATATTTAGTCACTGTTTTTGACAGTGCTTTTAAATTTAGTTGGTCTGAAGCCTTAACTATATCCTCTACTTTACCGTTTTTGTATAAAATATTTATATTTTGTTTTTTTCTAGTATAAGCTTGATTACTTATTTGTCCGGTAAAGACAAAATAATTAGCTTCATGATCTGAAATACTATGTTTTTGTTGCAACGTTTTTTTATGATTATCTAGTATACTTTGCTTTATAGGTTTCTTTTTTATCTTAACCTTTAATAAATGTCTATTAATTATCATATCGCAAAGATTTTTTAGCACAAAATCATCATGATATTGCCAATTTTTCATTGCTGAAACAATATCATAATCATCTAATTTTGCAAAGGTTTCAAGACAACCTGAGTTAAATTCATTTAAAGTGATTTCATTTTCTAAAAAGAAGGATAATGGTTTACTAGCTTGTAATTTCACTCCACTTTTAACTAATTCTTTAGCTCTTTTTAATACTCTAATCAATAATTGCTCTGCGACTAAGCTTGTTTTATGTAAATACACTTGCCAATACATTAAACGTCTGGCTACTAAAAATTTTTCGATACTATAAATACCTTTATCTTCAATAACTAATTGGTCGTCTTTTACATGTAACATGGTAATCAGACGCTCGCTATTTATATTACCTTCAGACACACCTGTGTAAAAACTATCACGCTTTAAATAATCTGCACGATCCATATCAATTTGACTTGATATAAGTTGTAACATAAACTTACGATGGTACTGTCCTTTAAAGATTTGGATGGCTAGTGTTAAATCGTCGTTAAATTCTGCATTTAGTTCTTGCATGAATAATGACGAAATCTCTTCATGAGAAACACCACTAACTATACTATGCTCCATTGCATGACTAAAAGGGCCATGACCAATATCATGTAGCAAAATAGCTATACATAGCGCTTTTTCTTCTTCTTCAGAAATCTTAACCCCTTTAAATCTAAGTACTTGTATTGCTTTTTGCATTAGATGCATACAACCAATGGCATGATGAAATCTTGTATGATGCGCACCTGGATACACTAGATATGATAATCCCATTTGTGAGATCCTTCTAAGTCTTTGAAAAAAGGATGCTCAATTAAATCAAAAATTATAGAATTTGGAATAGTAATAAATCCGTAAATTGGGTCGTTTAATATTTTAAGTTTGTTACTTGGTTTCAAGCTTAAGCCTTTATTTAATTAATATACACAAATATACATGAACAATATAAATATTCTTTGGGTTGACGACGAAATTGATTTACTAAAACCTCATATCCTGTTTTTAGAGAAAAAAATTACAATGTCACAACCTGTAATAGCGGTACAGAAGCCATAGAAATTCTGGACGACAAAAAATTTGATATTGTTTTTTTAGACGAAAACATGCCAGGATTAACAGGCTTGGAAACACTACATGAAATTAAAGAAAAGCAAGACACACTTCCAGTAGTAATGATTACTAAAAGTGAAGAAGAATACATTATGGAAGAAGCTATAGGTAATAAAATAGCCGATTACCTTATAAAACCTGTAAACCCAAACCAAATACTTTTAAGTCTTAAAAAGAATTTAGACCATTCTAGATTAGTGTCTGAAAAAACGACCTCTAATTACCAACAAGAATTCCGAAAAATAGCAATGGACATGGCTATGGTCAATAGTTATGAAGAATGGGCAGATTTATACAAAAAATTAATTTATTGGGAAATTCAACTAGAAGATATTGAAGATCCTAGCATGTTTGAAATTTTAGAATCACAAAAAAACGAAGCCAATACTCAATTCGGGAAATTTATAGATAAACATTATCCGTCTTGGTTTGAGCCAAATACAGACGCTCCTACTTTATCACATACATTATTTAGAGAAAAAATTGCACCAGAACTTAGTAAAGAGCAACCAACACTGCTTGTTGTTGTTGACAATTTACGTTATGATCAATGGAAAGCTTTTGAACCTTTTGTAAATAACCATTACAAAAAAACAAAAGAAGAAGCTTTTTACAGCATACTTCCAACAGCAACACAATATGCTAGAAATGCCATATTCTCTGGATTAATGCCAAGAGACATGGAAAGTTTACATCCTGAATATTGGAAAAACGATACTGACGAAGGCGGGAAAAATCTTCATGAAGCCGATTTTTTAAATGCACAAATGAAACGTTTAGGTTTAACAAAACTTAAGCATGAGTATTATAAAATTACAAATCTAGCTGCAGGAAAAAAATTAGCAGACAACTTCAAAGGACTTAAAGATAATGACTTAACCGTAGTTGTTTATAATTTTGTTGACATGTTATCACACAGCAAAACAGAGATGGATGTCGTAAAAGAATTAGCATCAAACGATAAAGCTTATAGAAGTTTAACCCAAAGTTGGTTTAAAAACTCTCCTTTGCTTGAAATGATACAGCAAGCTCAACAATTAGGCTTTAAATTAATTATCACTACAGACCATGGTACTATCAATGTGAAAAATCCATCTAAAGTTATTGGAGACAGAGATACAAGTTTAAATTTACGTTATAAAACAGGACGTAGTTTAAGTTATGAAAACAAAGATGTTTTGGCTGCTAAAGACCCAAAATCAATACATCTTCCAACCATTAACATGAATAGCTCGTTTATATTTGCTAAAAACGATTTGTTTTTTGCTTACCCTAATAATTACAACCACTATGTTAGCTATTATCGCAACACCTACCAACATGGAGGTGTGTCTTTAGAAGAAATGATAATACCTTTTGTTGTATTAAATCCTAAATAAACTATTTTTGCTTAAAAAAGTGGATATAAACTATAACTTAGAGAATGTAGAAGCTGTTGCTAAACAAGTTTTAGAAACTGCTACTTCCAAAACAATATTATTTGAAGGAGAAATGGGTGTTGGAAAAACCACACTTATTAAAACCTTAGTTAAACTTTTAGGAAGTATTGACAATGTTAGTAGCCCTACTTTTTCTTTAGTAAATGAATACAAAGGTCAAAATGATACTATTTATCATTTTGACCTTTATAGGATAGAAGACGAAACGGAGTTGTACGACTTTGGTATTGACACTTACCTTTACAATAATAATTATGTGTTGGTAGAATGGCCAGAACTATTAAAACCTTTAATTCAAGACAGCTATAGTATTATCCGCATTAAACTGTCAGAAAAATCTACACGTTACCTAACCTTAGAAAATTTTAGCTAAAATCAGCACTTTTGTCTTTCAAAAAAAGTGTTTTTACAATCAATTGCGGTTTTAACCACAGTGAAAAATTCAAAAAAGTCATTTTTTAACATATTTTTAACATTTAACAGGTTTTTGAATTAACTTTTTATCTAAATTCGAGATGTAAACTAATTTAATCCCTACTAAAATGAGAACTAAAAAATATGTAATAGTGATTGCTATTTTTGGTGGAGTAATATTCTCTGCACAAGCGTCAAATCTTATTGATTTAAATGAACAACAAACAACAGAAATTGACAGAAATAGAATCAAAATCCCAACTCACGGATAATAAATCTTTTATAATAGGTAGTATTATAGCTACATTTATAGCTATAACCCCATATATTTTCTATTACTATGAAAGTGTTCCAGACGTGAAAATTTGGAATACTTTTTTGTTTAATTACGATAGTAAATACTACTTGAGCGCTCAAGTAGGAATATGGACTATTATTGGAAAATTTGTACCATTATATTTATTAATAATCTGGTTTTTCACCTGTCGCCATTGGTGGTACCATGCATTATTAATACCTATAATCATGTATTTTTTTCAATTTGCTACTGTAATAAACGAGGATTTAAAATATGTAGATACAAACCAATTTTTGTATCTAGTAATCATGATGGCTATAGTAATCCCATCTATCTATTTAGTTAGAGCAAGGATTTTTAACAAAATAAATACAGTAAACAAATCGCTTCAAGATTTAGAAGATGAACTAACCATAAAACCAAAAACACTTTGGGGGAAAATCAGGCAATATTTTTAACTAGCCTATTACCTATAATTAATAACCCACTACCCTAAACATGCTAAACAATCTCCTAAATACAGCTATAAAATTTAAAATAAAAACAACCAAAAATAAATCTAACTTGACACTACAACAACAAGAGGAAGATTTGTTAAGAAAACCGACCAACCTGTGGGAAAAAATAAGACTTTATTTTTAGTACAATAAGTTGCAATAATTTTGTAATTTGTTGTTTTAAAAATCAACTAAATTATGTCCAAACCACTGTCTCCATTTTCTAAAGCAGAATTAATCCCTCAAGAAGAAACTTTAGAGATTTTTAAGCACAAAAGCAGTCTTTTTATAGGAATCCCCAAAGAAACAGCTTTTCAAGAAAAACGTGTTTGCCTTACTCCAGATGCTGTATCTGCAATTGTAAGCAATGGTCATCGTGTACTTATAGAGTCAGAAGCTGGTAAAGGCGCTAATTTTAGTGACAAAGATTACAGCGAAGCTGGAGCTGAAGTTACCAAAGACACCGCAAAGGTGTACTCTTGTCCTATGATTTTAAAAGTTGAACCTCCTACTCTAGAAGAATTAAACTTAATAAATCCACAAACTACTCTAATATCTGCACTACAACTTAAAACACAATCAAAAAAATATTTTGAAAAATTAGCATCAAAACGTATCACAGCTTTGGCTTTTGAATTTATTCGTGATGAAGATGGTGCTTATCCTGCAGTTAGAGCATTAAGCGAAATTGCAGGAACTGCATCTGTATTAATTGCATCTGAATTATTAAGCAATTCTAGCAATGGTAACGGATTAATGTTTGGTAATATTAGTGGTGTTCCTCCAATAGAAGTAGTAATACTTGGTGCAGGAACTGTTGGAGAGTTTGCAGCAAGAAGTGCTATTGGACTTGGTGCAAACATTAAGGTTTTTGACAATTCTATTACAAAACTACGTTGTTTACAAGCTAATTTAGGTCGTACAATTTACACATCAACTTTACAACCAAAATACTTAGGCAAAGCTTTAAAGCGTTGCGATGTAGTTATTGGCGCTGTAAGAGGCAAAGACAGAGCCCCTATTATTGTATCCGAAACTATGGTTGAAACTATGAAAAAAGGATCTGTAATTATTGATGTTAGTATTGATATGGGTGGATGTTTTGAAACTAGCGAAGTCACATCACACAATAACCCAACTTTTAGAAAGAACGGAGTTATACATTATTGTGTACCAAATATTCCTGCAAGATATTCTAGAACTGCTTCTGCTTCTATAAGTAATATTTTTACACCATATTTATTAGAAATAGCAGATAATGGTGGGCTTGAACACGCTATTAGATTTGATAAAGGTTTAAAAAACGGACTCTATTTTTACCACGGAATTTTAACAAATCGTGCAGTTGGAGAATGGTTTGACTTAAAACATAGTGATATTAACCTTTTAATATTTTAAATTTGCAGTTCGAAAAAATTTAAAATGAAAATATTACAACGTATTGGCTATTATTTAGGAGGTTTTGCAATAGGATTAGTATTACTAGCCTTTTTTTAAACGGAAGAGGTGTTTCTTGCGAGTATAATTACGGTCCTGAAGGTCGTGTATTAAAAAGCATAAGAACTAAAACACTTCAGTTTTCCGAAGCCAGCAAAACTATTCTTGCTACAAAGACTATTGACACAGCTGCTATTAGTTATTTATTAAAAGAAGGAGGTGTTGACTTTTCTAAAAGTCAACCAAGACAAGAACCTTGTGGGATTTACTATATTTCTGGAACTACAAAAGACAAAAAACAATTTGAATTATTAGTTCAAAATTGCGATAGTATTGCCACAATGCAATCTATTAAACAATTAGATTAATAAAATCTAAAAAAACAAATCCAAAATTAAGAGTAAATACTTCTATTTACTCTTTCTGCGTTTACGTTCTGCTTTCAACAAAGTTAACTCGCGACCTGTTTGTCCTGCAACAGATGTATTTTCTTCTGCACGTCTAATTAAGTATGGCATCACATCTTTAACAGGTCCAAATGGCAAATACTTTGCAACATTATATCCTTGAGCTGCCAAATTAAAACTAATATGATCACTCATTCCGTATAACTGACCAAACCACACGCGATTATCTTTTTTATCTATACCTAGTTCATCCATTATTTTCATGGCTAAATAAGTACTTTCTTCGTTATGTGTTCCTACAAAAATTGAAATATCACTTAAGTTCTCTAGTATATATAATAGGCAATTGTTAAAATTTTTGTCAGTAGTAATTTTATCTTTACATATTGGTGAATCATACCCTTTTTCAAGCGCACGCTCACGCTCTTTTTCCATGTAAGCACCACGTACAATTTTATACCCTAACGTATATCTACCTTGTTTAGCTCTTTCATTCGATGCTTTTAAATATTCAAGTCTATCATGTCTATAAGTTTGAAGCGTATTATACACAATTGGTTTACCTGTATTATAAACTTTCATCATGTCTTCAGCTAGCTCATCTGCAGCCTCTTGCATCCAGCTTTCTTCACCATCAATTAAAACCTCCACATCTTTAGCTTTGGCTAACTTACATATAGCATGATAACGCTCTACAATCCTACTCCATTCCGCAGCTTCTTCGTTAGTAAAAGATTTCCCTTCCCCTTTTTTCTGAAACAAATAAAAACGTCCTAAACCAGTTGGCTTAAATACAACTATTGGCATCGCTTCTTTTTCATCACAAAAATGAACTAGTTTGATGATTTTTTCTTTAGCAGAATCAAATTGATTTTCAACCGCTTTTCCTTCGACAGAATAATCCAAAACAGAACAAACACCTGCTGTATACATTTTGTCTATAACACTTAAACAGTCATCTTCATTAACACCTCCACAAAAATGATCAAATACAGTAGCACGTATTAAACCTTCTACAGGCAAATGAGCTTTTAAAGCAAAATTAGTAGCAGCTGTACCAATTCTAACAAGCGGTTGATTAGAAATCATTTTAAATAAAAAGTAAGCTCGTTCTAATTCCGAATCACTTTTTAATCTAAAAGCCACTTCTGTATTTTCAAAAAAAGAGTCCTTTATCATATTTATATTTTTTAAGACGAAACAAATATACTATGTATTACCAATAGTTTTTAAAAAAACCATTAATTTTACAGCTTAACGTTTTCAAGTTTTTCATGACTCCAATTACAACTCAAGACTATAGTATTCAGTTTAACTCAGATTGCTATTCATCCTTAAGCAATTACATTCAAAACAATACGTTTTCAAACATTTTTATACTAGTAGATAGTAATACTTCTGATCTTTGTTTACCCAAACTTTTATCTCAGTTAAATACAGAATTAACTATAGAAGTTATTGAGATTGAAGCAGGAGAACAACATAAAACTATCGAGACTTGTTTAGGTGTTTGGCAAACTTTATCTGAGTTAGGTGCAGACCGTAAATCCTTAATGCTAAATTTGGGTGGTGGAGTCGTTACTGATTTAGGTGGTTTTGTTGCCTGTACATATCAAAGAGGTATTGACTTTATAAATATCCCTACAACTCTTTTATCTATGGTTGACGCGTCAATTGGAGGAAAAAATGGCGTGGATTTAGGTGCTATAAAAAACCAAGTTGGGATTATAAAAACACCAAATATGGTATTAGTAGATACAGACTATTTATCTACATTATCAAGTCGAGAAATGAGATCTGGATTAGCCGAAATGCTTAAACATGGATTAATACACAATGAATTATACTACAATGATTTATCAACATTATCTAAACTAACACTTGAAGATTTAGATCAGTTAATTTATGATTCGATTTTAATCAAAAAAGATATTGTTGAACAAGATCCTACTGAACAAAATTTAAGAAAATCTCTTAATTTTGGACACACGCTAGGTCATGCAATTGAGTCGTTTTATTTAAACCATGAATCTAAAGCTTTATTACACGGAGAAGCTATAGCTATTGGTATGATTTTAGAAACTTATCTATCTAATCAATTATTAGATTTTCCGGAAGATAAAATGCAACTTATAAAAGAAAACACCATAAAGGTTTATGGTAAAGTTGAAATTCCTGAAGAAGACTACCTTCCTATTATCGAGCTAATGAAGTTTGATAAGAAAAATGTAAAAGGTAATATTAACTTTGTATTATTAAATAGTATAGGCGATCCAAAAATCAATCAAACCACAACTAATGAACTGATAATCAAATCGTTTAAGTTTTACAATAATTAACACTTTTGTATTACAAAAAATTGTAATTTTAAGTAATTGCAAAAATTGCAAGACTCTCCAATCAGTTAATTTAAACTAAATTGGTATGCGAAAAGTTATTGTAGATTACAAAAAATTGACTCCAGAAGTACTCAATCTGTTAACCTCAAAATTTCCTGATGGTTATGGTGATAATGACATTATAACCTTTGATAATCATAGAAATGAGACCATTGAAGCTGTTGAAGTCAAAACAAACGACACTATTTACCTTGTTAAAGTCAGCAGTAAACTGCATTACACTATGACAAATTTTGACAATTCAGAAGTCTTTAAGACCAATGATAATGGACATATCATCACAGAAATAGAAGACAAAACACTAGACAGTGAAGAGGAATAATTATAAGTAAAGTCTTTTTATAACGCTATTATGATGTATTTCATGACCAATAATTAAAAACCCTAAAGCTCTTACAGACACCTCTCCTGCTCCAGCAATCCCTTTACTTTTTAAAGTTTGAACATCAAAACTTTTAAACAATGTTAAAGTTGCTTGCCTCACACTCTCATACTCCTCTAACAAGCTATCTAAAGAACGATTAGATGCTTTTGACACGTCAACATAGTCATTTTCATTAAAACCTAATAAAGCTGTTTTGTCTTGTCTAGCAAAACGTAGCGCACGATAACAAAAAATACGCTCTGTATCAATTAAATGACTTATAATCTCTTTTATAGTCCATTTTCCTTCAGCATACCTGTAATCCAATTTAGATTCTATAATTGACTTATAAAAGTCTAGATTAGTATTTAAACCCGAAATCAAACCAGGAACTAATTCTATATCAACAGCTAAATCTATATAACCTTTAAAATAAGGAATATACTCGTCATTTTTTAAATCTAAAATTGTCATAAATTGAATTTTAAGTAAATTAAACAAAAAACGCTTCAAAAATGAAGCGTTTTCTAAAGTTGTAATAATTTAAAACGACTTACAAATCGTTAAAAATACTGTGCATTAAACGTTTTTTGTCGTTTATACTCTCGTCTAAAGAAATCATAGTTTCTGTTCTGTACACACCTTCAATGTCATCTAACATAAAGATAACGTCCTTTGCATGCTCTGTATTTCTTGCTCTAATCTTACAAAAGATATTAAATTTACCTGTTGTTACATGTGCAACAGTTACATAAGGTATCTCACTAATACGCTCTAAAACAAATGATGTTTTAGACGTGTTTTGAAGAAAAACACCAACATAAGCAATAAATGAATACCCAAGTTTTTTATAATCTAAAGTCAATGACGACCCTTTGATTATTCCTGCATCTTCCATTTTCTTTACTCTAACATGAACTGTACCAGCAGAAATCAATAATTTTTTTGCGATATCAGTAAAAGGTACTCTTGTGTTTTCGATTAACATATCAAGAATTTGATGATCAATTTCATCCAATTTAAACTTTGCCATTTTGTGTTTTTATTAAATAATAAACAAAATTAAAACATTTTTAATGAATTATCTATATTAAAATTTAAGAATTTTAAAGATTTAATGATAATTTCACATTGTTTACGATTACGAAATCGATTTCGTTGTTAATTGACACAACTTCATTATTTGAAGTAAAAACCTTACTATTATTAACAATCAGCACTTTATGAGCATGGAATTTTGACAAATCCTCAATAGCTATAATTTTAGGAATAAATTTTAGTTGCTTATCAATTAATCGTTCTTGATAGTTAATTCCAATATCAAAAACACCTTTATCAAATAGTGCATTTTTAATTATTATATCATAAAAAAGCTTTCCGTTTTCTGGAATTTTAAAATAATCTTGATGATTTTTACCAGTAACGTCATGGTTTGCAATGTAATTTAATGTCACTACTAAAGATTTAAAAACAAATCGCCTTACCTCTTCCCTATCATAATCATCTTTATAATGACCAGCCTCAAATAAGACCGTAGGTGTGCTTAAGTTTTGAAACGTATCTCCAACACAGTTTATATTAAAACCATCGTCATAACGTCCTATTTGGTCTGGTAAATCCAATTGAAGCGTATGGTTTATAGCGTTAATAACTTCCATAGCTTGTTTCCTTGCTAAGGTTAAGCTACGATCAACATCGGCAGCTGGTGATAAAAAAGATAATGTAGCTATATTGCTGGTTTGTCCAGCACTAAATAAAGTACGCTGACCATGTAAATTAAGACAAAAGTCAGGTTTAAAAGTAGCATAACAGTCTTGTAATACTTGGCTTTCTGGTTGAGTTAAATCTTGTGCGTCACGATTTAAATCTACTTGATTAGCATTTAGTCTAGTATAAGCTTCAGATCCATCTGGATTAAGCATTGGGATGATTTTAATAGTACATTTATCTAAAACAGACTTTAACTGACCATCATATATGGTATTTAAAAGGTCAAAACAAGCTTTAGTAGTTGTAGACTCGTTACCATGCATTTGAGACCACATCAAGATTTTTTTGGTCCTTTACCTAAAGTTATGGTATTAATATTTTTACCCAATACTGACTGACCAATACAATCAATTGTAAAAACATCGGACAGTTTATCCATTAACGGAATAAGGTCTTTTAAGGTAATATATCGACCAAAAATTTTGGGTTCTTTATACGTATCATATAAAGTATTTAAAAGTGTATTATCCATAGGTGTTTATTTCGTTTACAAATGTAACACTTTAGTTATTTACATTTGTAAACATAGTGTTTTACATTTGTAATTTACTTTTGTAAACGAATTACTATTCAAAGCGCAATAAAATAAGTGCTTAAAACACAAATAATTACAAATCAGATTTATTAATCTATAAAATATTTTAAATCAAGTATTTATAAACTATAATTTAAAGTTATACTTTATTAAAAAACCACCTTATAAACAGCTTTAATTGTAAAACAAACACCTCTTTTTACAATTGTAACATTGTTTATTTGATTCAATTGTTTACATTTGTATCACATGATAAACAATGCAGAATTTTCTAAAAGACTTCAAAAAGTCATCGATTATTACAGTGAAAGCGCCTCTTCTTTTGCTGAAAAAGTAGGTGTACAACGCTCTAGTATTTCACATATATTATCAGGTAGAAACAAACCAAGTTTAGAATTTGTTTTGAAGGTATTAGACACTTTTCCTGAAGTAGAGTTATATTGGTTGATGAATGGAAAAGGACATTTTCCAAAAAGTATATCAGTTCCAAAAATCGAAAAACCTCCTACTCCAAAAAAACTGGATCAGGACTTATTCACTAATTCTGAAAACTTAGATTCAGAAATTCCTAAAAATCCAGAATTAAAAAATATTGAAGCTTTTCAAAATTTAAATCCTAATATTTCAAAAGGAAAAAAATTGATCGCATTGTCATTTTTTATTCTGATGGTAGTTTTTCTAATTATGAAAATTGAAATTAATTTTAAATATTATCTAAAAATTTTCAATTTTAAAAAATCGAAGCTATTTCTCTTTTTTTAAGTAGAAATATACTTTTTACTAGATAAATTGATTTTTTCAAATTTTACGAATTTGATGTTAGGTACATAAATTTTTCAAATACGCGATTTATAGAAAGGTTGCTTTTTTAGTTAAATAAGCAAACATTTGATTAATTTTGTAGTAAACCGTTTTTTGATGAAAATAAAATTTTTATACCTACTATTACTAACTACATTTTTTAACTGCTACACTATTGAAAGAGATTGTAAAACTTTTAAAACAGGACAATTTTATAGTGAAGTGAAAATTGGAGATATTATCTATAAATCTAATTTTACTAGAAATGACAGTTTACAAATTGAAACTTATGATGGCAAAATTGATAGTACACAAGTAAGATGGGTCAATGATTGTGAAGTGATTTACAAAACTATTAATCCTAAAAACATGGCTGAACGCAAAGATGTTCATCTTAAAATTTTAACCACAACAGATTCTTCTTATACTTTTGAATATTCATATGTAGGTGAAACAAATAAACAAAAAGGAACTGCTTATATAAAACAATAAATTATGTTAGATTTTTTTACTTCAAGTGATGCCATATTTGCCTTGCTTACCTTAACTTTTCTTGAAATAATTTTAGGAATAGATAATATTGTATTCATCTCTATTGCTGCAAACAAATTACCAGAAGAGCAACGTAGTAAAGTCACTAATATTGGATTGTTGTTAGCAATGGTCCAACGTATAATACTATTGTTTTTTGTATCATTTTTAGTTGGATTATCAGAGCCTTTTTATAAGCTAGATTTAGACTGGATGCATCTTGAGTTAAGTTGGCAAGCTTTAATATTATTTTTTGGAGGACTGTTTTTAATATACAAGTCAACTTCTGAAATTAGAGAAAAAGTTGATACACCTAAGCATGATGAAGACCAAGTTAAAGGAAAAGTAATTAAGTCCTTACAACAAGCAGTAGTTCAGATTTTAATTATAGATTTTATATTTTCAATAGACTCTATTTTAACAGCTGTTGGTATGACTAATGGATTATCAGAAAACCATAATTACAACTTAATTTTAATGATCGTTGCAGTTATAATTTCTATAATAATAATGATTTCTTTTGCTAATAAAATTAGACGCTTTATAGAGAGTAATCCTAGTATACAAATATTAGGGTTATCGTTTTTAATTTTAATTGGTTTTATGTTAATTACAGAAGCTGGTCACTTATCGCACACTACATTTTTTGGTAATACAGTTGGAGCAATACCTAAAGGTTATTTATATTTTGCTATTGCTTTTTCTTTATTTGTTGAGTTTTTAAATCAGAAAATTAGCAAGAAAAAATAAAAAAAGCCATCCGAAAGGATGGCTTTTTTTATATCTTATGCTAAGATTACTTTGATAAATAGACTGATGAAGCAGCTGCCAAACTATTATTTATAAAAGGAGCAATATTACCTCCTGTTTCAAAATTATTGAAAGCTAAAATTTGGCCTCCACTATTACCTGCTTCTGCAATATAAACCGTTTGTGTTGTTGCGTCGTAAGCTACATCTACTGGATTACCCATTAATGTTGCTGATCCAGAAACTCTAACCTGCTGATCTAAAGCTAAAGTTTCTCCTTCTGAAAGCGTGTTAAATTTATTTGTAAAACCTTCTATATAATGAAAGCCTCCATCATCTTGACCATTTGAGGCTTCTCCAATATCAGTCAAAATCATAACGTCTGATTGTGTATCATAAGTCAAACCATGAGTTCTAACTATACCTTCAACAGCTATCGTTTTTGTGGCGCTTAATGACATATCTGTTGTATTATTTAAGAAGTCTGTAAATACTGCTAATTGATTTGTAGCATCAACTATAGCATACAAATCATCACCTTTAAAGGTAATACCCCAAAGTTTAAAATCTGTTATTATAGTGTTTCTTAAAGTTATAGTATTACCTGATTTACTGTAAATAAAAAGTCGTCCATCTGGTGTAGTAGTATCACCATCTACATCTGCATTATCTGCAACAACAATTAAATTACCGTTAACTGCTACTTCCCTAGGACTCTCCATATCATTTGTTCCGTCTGCATCTACTTCTATTGTGGTTCCAGAAGTTAAAATACTTGTAGCATTGTAACCTTCTAAACCTAAATCTGACCTTGATGCTTGTAGTAAAAAATCTTCATCTTGATTATAATATACTCCATCTGCTGCTAAGCTTGCAGTTACTAAAGTGGAAGTTGCAACTGAATTTTGATCTGTTACATCATAAATGGTAATATTTCCGTCAGAATTATTTGAAGCATATAATTGTACGGAAGCTGCTGGTTGATCATCCATAGCTACAGAATTATCATCATCATCACTGCATGATAACAATGAAAAAGTTGCAAATAGAGAAAAAATTGTGGTCTTTGTTAATCTTGTTGTTTTCATAAAAGTTAAATATTTATTGGTTTTGCTGTACTTACGTAAACAACAAAAACAAGGTTTTAAATATTTAACATTTTATGATTTACTTAACAATTAAAACAAACTAGCCTGACCTTTATCGTCTGAACTACCATCCTGACTATCATTAGATTTAGTCTCTTTTTCTTCAGAATTATTAGTATCAGAATTATTTTCTTTTTTATCAGAAATTACTTCTTCATCAACCACTTCAACTGTTTCAGCTGAAATTTCTTCTGGTGATTCAAAAGGTATTGGATCTAATAAATTAATGGCATTTACTTTATCTTTAGTTAATTGGTTTCCTAAAGCAGAAATCCCTTTAATAGCAATAAATTCCTCTAAATTCACCTCTTCATTATCCTTTCTATCTTTACCTCTTTCTTTTGAAAATACTATTTCAGCGACTGGTATCCAATCGGTAGAAACAATTTCTAATTGCGAGTTAGGATGATCGGTTATAAATAATTCTTCTTTATTTTCATTTTCAATTAAAAAACGTTTTACGTAATATCGTTCTTTATCTCCATCAAAATATACTGCGGAAATTGGTTTTTTGGGTATCCATTTTTCCATGATAATCATATCACTATCAAAGTGTAAAGTCACTTCTGGAGTTACTGTTTTTACGATACCTTTTTGATTAATTAGCAACAGCTTATCCTCTCCTTTAAATTCGCCAATAAGCTCTCCTCTTCCATCAACATTAATACGTTGTACAGTCTCGTCAAACCAAATTTTACGAGGTTTTAATGTAGAAATTCCTTTCTCTTTTAAGTCAACAGATTTGATAGCATATTTAGTTACCAAATTACCTTTAGAAGCACGTCCTTTAATTAAAATATCAGCAAAATCTAAATCCCATTTCAACTTTTTAACACTTCCAACTTGACGTAAACTTATTGCCACTACTTCTGCTTCACCATTAGGATTAGCAGAAAAATACCAAGCTTTAGACCCTTTATTACCATTGGTTAAATCGTAAAGTTTATCACGTGTCATTGCAGTTACAGCAAAACGCTTAACATAGGATGGACCTTTACTTCCATCACGATAAATCATGTTATAAATGGTACGTTTATCTTTCTTTTTAAAGACCGCTACGTGGATAATATTTTTACCAATAAAGGTTTTGCTATCCACTTTAGTAACCATCATTTTACCATCTGCAGTAAAAGCAATAATATCATCAATATCACTACAATCACAAACATATTCGTCACGACGCAAAGACGTACCTAAGAAGCCTTCTGCCCTATTAACGTATAATTTTGTGTTACGTATAACCACCTTGGTAGCATCTACATCCTCAAAAGCACGCAATTCTGTTTTACGCTCTCTACCTTCGCCATATTCCTTTTTTAATCTAGTAAAATACGCAATTGCATACTCTATTAAATTTGCTAAATGGTGTTTTACTTCGGCAATTTGCTCTTCTAAAGCATCAATTTTTTGTTGAGCTTTATCAATATCAAACTTTGAAATACGTTTAATACGAATTTCTGTCAATCGTGTTATATCTTCAACAGTAACAGCACGTTTTAAATGCTTAATGTGAGGTTTTAAACCTTTATCTATAGCTTCAATTACGCCTTCCCAAGTTTCTTCTTCTTCAATATCACGATAGATACGATTTTCGATAAAAATACGCTCTAAACTCGCAAAATGCCATTGCTCTTCAAACTCTCCAAGCTTAATTTCTAGTTCCTGTTTTAATAACTGAACTGTGTTATCTGTACTACGACGTAACATGTCTGTAACACCTATAAATAGTGGTTTATTATCTTCAATAACACAACCTAAAGGCGAAATTGAAGACTCGCATGCAGTAAAGGCATATAAAGCATCTATAGTTTTGTCTGGAGATAATCCTGAAGGTAAATGAATTAATATTTCTACTTCAGCAGATGTATTATCTTCAATTTTTTTAATTTTTATTTTTCCTTTGTCGTTAGCCTTTAAAATAGAATCTATTAATGATGATGTTGTTGTCCCAAAAGGCAACTCATTTATCACTAAAGTATTTTTATCTAATTGATTAATCTTGGCACGACAACGTATTTTTCCACCACGTAATCCATCATTATATTGACTACAATCAGCAATTCCTCCTGTTGGAAAATCTGGTACTAATGTAAAACGTTTACCTTGAAGATGCTTTACAGAAGCATCAATAAGCTCAATAAAATTATGAGGTAATATTTTGGTTGATAAACCTACTGCAATACCTTCTCCACCTTGAGCTAACAATAACGGAAACATTACTGGTAAATTTACAGGCTCTTTACGACGACCATCATAAGAGGCTTGCCACTCAGTAATTTTAGGATTATAAACAACGTCTAAACCAAATTTTGATATTCTGGCTTCAATATATCTTGAGGCTGCAGCACGATCTCCTGTTAAGATATTTCCCCAGTTTCCTTGAGTATCTATAAGTAAATCTTTTTGACCAATTTGGACCATAGCATCAGCAATACTAGCATCACCATGTGGATGATACTGCATGGTGTGACCTACAATGTTTGCTACTTTATTGTAACGTCCATCATCTAAATCCTTCATTGAATGCATGATACGACGTTGTACAGGTTTAAAACCATCTTCAATAGCTGGTACTGCACGTTCTAGAATCACATAGGATGCGTAATCTAAAAACCACTCTTTATACATACCAGTAATTCTGGTAATGGTTTCTTGAGGCTCTTGGTTTTCTATATTATCTAAATTGTCGTTGGTTAGGTCGTCGTTGTCTTCTGCCATTTATTTACTTTCCTCAATTAAATCAAGTTCTACTTTAAGATTATCTATTATAAATTCTTGTCTTTTAGGCGTGTTTTTTCCCATGTAAAAGGATAACAGTTCTTCAATAGACATATTATCATCCAACATTACTGGATCTAATCTAATATCTTCACCAATAAAATGTACAAATTCGTCTGGACTAATTTCACCTAATCCTTTAAATCGAGTAATTTCTGGTTTAGGTTTCAATTTTTCAATTGCATCTACACGTTCTTGTTCAGAGTAACAATAGATGGTTTCTTTTTTATTACGAACTCTAAATAATGGAGTTTGTAAAATATATAAATGTCCTTCTTTAATGACTTCTGGAAAAAATTGTAAAAAGAAGGTTATTAATAATAACCTAATGTGCATTCCATCGACATCGGCATCTGTTGCTATTACTACGTTATTATATCTTAAGTCCTCTAAGGATTCTTCAATATTTAAAGCTGCTTGAAGTAAGTTAAACTCTTCATTTTCGTACACAATCTTTTTTGTTAAACCATAACAGTTTAAAGGTTTTCCTTTAAGACTAAAAACCGCTTGTGTATTAACATCTCTAGATTTTGTTATACTACCTGATGCAGAGTCTCCCTCTGTTATAAACAGTGTACTTTCTAAGTTGCGTTCATTTTTTGTGTCTCCAAAATGTACACGACAATCACGTAATTTTTTGTTATGTAAACTGGCTTTTTTAGCTCTATCTTTAGCTAATTTACGTATTCCTGATAGCTCTTTACGCTCTCTTTCGGCCTGTAATATTTTACGTTGTAACTTGTCTGCAGTTTCTGGATTTTTATGCAGATAATTATCTAAATACGTTTTTAAAAAGTCTGTTACATAAGTACGTACAGTTGGAAGCTCTCCTCCCATATCTGTAGATCCTAATTTTGTTTTGGTTTGACTTTCAAAAACAGGCTCCATTACCTTTATTGCGACAGCACTAACTACAGATTTACGTATATCTGAGGCATCATATTGTTTACCAAAAAAGTCTCTAATAGTTTTAACTAAACCTTCTCTGAAGGCATTTAAGTGCGTACCACCTTGAGTGGTATTTTGTCCGTTTACAAAACTATTATACTCTTCACTATACTGTGTTTTACTATGTGTAATTGCTACTTCAATATCATCACCTCGTAAATGAATGATAGGATATAACAGGTCGGTTTCAGCTATTTTTTCGGCTAATAAATCCTTTAAACCGTTTTCGCTATAAAATTTCTCTCCATTAAAAACGATGGTTAAACCTGGATTTAAATAGACATAGTTTTTAAGCATTTTAACTACATATTCTGCTCTAAATTTGTAGTTTTTAAATATTAAATCATCAGGAACAAAAGATACTTTGGTACCTTTACGTCGACTGGTTTCTTCTAAAAATTCTTGATTTACAAGGTTACCTTGCTCAAAGTCAGCAGAAGCACTTTTACCATCTCTTGAAGATTCTACTCTAAAATAAGAAGACAAAGCATTTACAGCTTTAGTACCTACACCATTTAATCCAACAGATTTTTTAAAGGCTTTACTATCATACTTTCCACCTGTATTCATTTTAGATACAACGTCTACCACTTTACCTAAAGGAATACCACGACCATAATCTCGTACAATAACTTTAGTACCTTGAATAGAAATCTCGATGGTCTTACCTGCTCCCATAACAAACTCATCAATCGAGTTGTCTAACACCTCTTTTACAAGGATATATATACCATCATCGGGAGACGAACCATCACCAAGTTTACCAATATACATACCAGGACGCATACGTATATGCTCTTTCCAGTCTAGTGATCGTATATTGTCTTCGGTATATTTAGTTTGTTCTGACATATGGTTTTGGTGCAATTTAGAGATACTGTGCTAATATAATATAACACATTAAAAAATGAAACACTGACTTAATAAAGTAATTAACAATAGATAATTTATCTGATTAAAAATCTCATTTCTTAAGTGTTTCTACCTTGAATTTTAAACTTTTATTTCTTGTATTAAGCAAATTGGTGATGTATTTTTTTAAAAATAAAACATTTGCAATTTTACCCAAAACTCCAAAAGGAGATTTAAAATAAAATTTATCTACCATTATTGTTTTATTATTTTGAACAGAAAAAATATGTTCATGCTTAAAACTTTTAAACGCTCCTGAAACCATTTCGTCAACAAAATAATTAGGTGAATTAAATTGTGTTATTCTTGATGTTAGTTGTTGTTTAACACCAAAATGAAACGCTTCCCATGTTACAGTTTCTCCTAGTTCAATTAAGCCAGATGTTTTACCAGTAATAGCTTTTTCTTTTGAATGTTTTAGTGATTCAGTATGAAAATCTATATTTCTTGATAAATCAAAACACGTTTTGATATCCGCATCAATTATAGTTTTAAGTGTTATTAATGGCATGATGTAAATATATACAAAAACGCCATAATGACTAACATCATTATGGCGTTTAAATGTTGTTGTAATAATTTATTTACACGTTAAATAAGAAATGCATTACATCTCCATCTTTAACTATATAATTTTTACCTTCAACACGCATCTTACCAGCTTCTTTAACCTTAGCTTCACTTCCAAACTCTACATAATCATCGTAACCAATAACTTCAGCACGAATAAAACCTTTTTCAAAATCTGTGTGAATGACTCCTGCTGCTTGAGGACCTGTAGCACCAACATTTACGGTCCATGCCCTAACCTCTTTAACACCAGCAGTAAAATACGTTTGTTGGTTTAATAATTTATAAGCTGATCTAATTAATTTAGCTGCTCCTGGCTCTTCCAAACCTATATCCGCAAGAAACATTTGACGCTCTTCGTAATCATCTAACTCGTTAATATCTGCTTCTGTTCCAACAGCTAACACTAACACTTCAGCGTTTTCATCTTTAACAGCTTCTTTAACCAAATCTACATATTGATTACCCGAAACCGCACTTCCTTCGTCTACATTACAAACATACATTACTGGTTTGTCGGTAATTAATTGAGACGGTTTTACGTAATCTTTATAATCTTCTTCTGAAAATTCGACAGCCCTAACAGATATTCCTGCTTCTAAAGCTTCTTTTATCTTAAGTAAAACAGCTTCTTCTGCTTGAGCTTCTTTATTTCCCGTTTTAGCAGCACGCTTTACTTTATCTAATTTTTTATCTACAGTTTCTAAATCTTTTAGCTGTAACTCCATGTCAATAGTTTCCTTATCTCTAATTGGATTTACATTACCATCAACATGTACGATATTGTCATTATCAAAACAACGTAAAACATGTAAGATGGCGTCAGTTTCTCTAATATTAGCTAAAAACTGATTTCCTAAACCTTCTCCTTTACTAGCACCTTTAACTAATCCTGCAATATCTACAATCTCAACAGTTGCTGGTAATACACGCTCTGGATTAACTAAGCTTTCTAATTTTTCTAATCTTGGATCTGGTACGTTAACGACTCCAATGTTTGGCTCTATAGTACAAAACGGAAAGTTTGCACTTTGCGCTTTTGCATTAGACAAACAATTAAATAAGGTTGATTTACCAACGTTAGGCAATCCTACAATTCCTGCTTTCATTTACTAAAAATTTATCACAAATTAAGGATGCAAATATAGTACTATATCATTAACTATTTCTCACTTAACAAGAATTAAATAAATTCAAAAATAAATTTAATTTTATATAATAATTTAACTTAAAACATACATTATCAATATGTTTTGTATTAAATTTAGAATAATAATAATTCGTATTGTAGTAATTTTAACATAAATTAGCAGTAATTAACCAAAATTTCATTTAAATGATTAAAAAATTGAAAATTATGTTTTTGCTACTATTTACTGTAGCATTTGCACACGCACAAACTGGTGTTACCGGAACAGTGACAGACATTAATGGCTACGGAATACCAACCGTTAATGTTGTCGAAAAAGGGACGTCAAACGGAACCACAACGGATTTTGATGGTAATTACACACTTAATGTTTCTAATGGAGCTGTGTTAGTGTTTAGCTATGTTGGCTATGAAACTAAAGAACTAAAAGTGGACAACGCAACCAACTTTAATGTTACATTAACAAGCGGAGAAGCTTTAGACGAAGTTGTATTGGTTGGATCCAGAACAGCACCAAGAAGTAATGTTAATAGTGCATT
Source organism: Olleya sp. NP1-10 (assembly GCF_055804415.1). NCBI lineage: Bacteria > Pseudomonadati > Bacteroidota > Flavobacteriia > Flavobacteriales > Flavobacteriaceae > Olleya > Olleya sp. NP1-10. The sequence continues at coordinate 2,772,478 of NZ_CM147840.1, forward strand.
ACCTATTGATGTTGTTGGAGTAAAAGAATTAACTTCTACTGGACAACCTACTTTTGATAAGGCCCTACAGTACAGAATCCCCTCATTCAATACTGTACAAACTCCTGTTAATGATGCTACATCCTTATTGGATCCTTATGAAATTAGAAACATGGGACCAAGTAGAACATTAATTTTAATTAACGGGAAACGTAAAAACTTAAGTGCTTTATTATACACACAAACTTCTCCTGGTCGTGGAGAAACTGGTGCAGATATTTCTGCAATACCAACTGATGCTATTAAACGTGTAGAAATACTTCGTGATGGTGCGTCTGCACAGTATGGATCTGATGCTATTGCTGGTGTAATGAATATAATACTTAAAGACAACGCAAACTTTGGTTCTGCTACCTTAAGAAGTGGAATAACAAGTGAAGGTGATGGAGAAATGATTGGTATTGCAGTCAATAATGGATCTACAATTGGCGATAATAAAGGTTTTATAAATTATACTATTGATTTTTCTAAAACTAACTTAGCCAATAGACCAGGAACGGTTGATGCTGAAGGAGAATTTAATGATTTTGTATATGTTAACCCAAACGATTCTGATGGAAACCCATTACCAAATGCAACAAATATCATTACAGGAAACACTATTGGATTAGCCTCTGTAAATGAATACCTTTCACGTAATCCTGATGCAGATAATATTAATGGATCTCCTGAAAATGCAGCTTCTAAATTTTTAATAAACGGTGGATTTGACCTAAGTGACAATACAGAATTATACATGAATGCTGCTTACGTCTATAAAAAGGTGAATAGTTTTGCAAATAACAGAACGCCATACTGGAGACGTGCCCAAGCTTTTAACCCTGATGATGTTGATGGTGTTGACTACTTCTCTTATTTAGATGATTTTTTTCCTGGCAACAATCCTAATACTCCTGGAGGGTATGATGGGTACGCACCTACTTTTGAAGGATTACTAAACGACTACAATGGTACTATTGGAATTAAAACTAAAATTAACGATTGGAATGTTGATTTGAGTTATACAACTGGAGGAAACACACAAACCTATACCGTTAGTCAATCCCATAACAGAAATGCTGTATTTTCACCTACCTACAACCCTGACACAGGTGAATTTGAGCCAACTGAACTTTACAGAGAAAATAGTCAACAATCTTTTGATCCAGGAGGAACTAAATTTACCCATAATGTTGGTAATATAGATATCTCTAGAGTGCTATCTGATAAAGTTAGTGTTGGTTTTGGTGCTGAATTTAGAAATGAAACCTTTGAAATTATTGAAGGGGAATTAGCATCTTATGATGGTGGTGGTGCAGATTCGTTTGCTGGAAATAGTCCTGAAAATTCAGGAAAATTTAACCGCTATAATATTGGTGGATATTTCTCTTTAGACTATGATGTTAGTGATGCTTTTTTATTAAGCGGAACTATAAGAACTGAAAATTACTCTGATTTTGGTAATACTTTTGTTTATAAATTAAGTACACGATACAAATTAACTGACAATCTAACTGCAAGAGCTTCTATTTCTTCAGGATTTAGAGCACCAACATTACACCAAATATATACACAAAAAGCACAATACAGTTTTATACCTGGTCAAGGAATACAAGTTGGAGGTTTAATTAATAATGTTTCCACTCAAGCAAAGCTATTAGGTATACCAGAATTAGATGCTGAAACATCTAATAACTTTACAATTGGTTTTGGTGGTAAATTAGCCAACAACTTAACTTTTACTGTAGACTATTATAATATTTCAGTTGACGACAGGATAATACTAGGTTCTGAAATAACAGGAACAGAGTTTGATGATGATGGAAACAACATAGGAACAACTCCCTTAGATGATATTTTAAGAGATAATAATTTAAGTGATGTTAGTTTTTTCTCTAATGCAATAGACACACGCACCTCAGGAATAGATCTAGTATTAAGCAAAAAAAATATAGGTATTGGCGAAGGTGACTTAGATTTAAACTTATCTGGTAACTATACAATTCAAAACGAAAGAGACGGTGATGTTAAAGACATCGCTCTAGTCGCAAATGCAGGACAGTCTGTTGTAAACGCCACGCAAGAAGCCTTGTTTTTCACTTCTAGACCAAAATCTAAATGGATTTTAGGTGCTAATTATGACATTAACAAATTTGGTTTCTCACTTAACAACACCTACTTTGGTAAAACCACTTTTAAACAACAAGGTATGAGTAATGATTTACGAACAGAATTTATACCTAAGATAGTTACAGATTTAGGTATTAATTATAATGCTTCAGAAAAACTAACACTGTCGTTAAACATTAATAACCTATTAAATGTGTTACCTGAGTGGGAATTTAAAGCAGAAAATGCAGCTGGTGATGCTATTTTAGCAGATCCTGCAGCTACAAAAAACCAATCTAATTTAATTACATTTAACCAACGTTACTCGCAAATGACTTATGATGGTTACCATTTTAGTCAACTTGGAACAATGTTTAATTTATCTTTAAATTATAAGTTTTAAAAAATCTGACCCTCTTATTAAAACCAAAAAAGCAACTCAAATTTGAGTTGCTTTTTTAATTATAATATAAAGTATTGAGCTAAAGCTCAGGTTTTATAATCTATCCATTTGGATGCATAAACTTTTGTTTTCCTAACAGCACATCTTCAGTTTCAACATTGTCGTCATCAGGCACACAACAATCTACAGGACAAACCGCAGCACATTGTGGTTCTTCATGAAAACCTACACACTCTGTACATTTGTCAGGTACAATATAATATATCTCATCACTTATTGGTTCTTGTGCTTCATCTGCATCAACTTCCTTTCCGTTAGGCAATACTAAACTTCCGTCAAGACTTGTTCCATCTTTATATCTCCAATCGTCAGCACCTTCGTAAATTGCAGTATTAGGGCATTCAGGCTCACAAGCTCCACAATTAATACATTCATCTGTTATAATAATAGCCATATTGTAATTTTTCTTTTTGGTTTACTTAACTTTGTGGTACAAAAATAAAGCCAAAAAAGGTGTTATACAAATAATAATGAGCAACAAAGATTACATATTAGAAGCTTTTGTAAAATTAGGTCAGTTTATTAGTCAATTTTCTTCAGAAGGAATTACTAAAAATGAAACCATTCCACATAACGATTTATTTTTTGATGGTTTTAAACATCAAATCAAATTAGCCAACGAGTATAACGGTTGGTTTACACAAAAAAACATTCAATTTGCATTAGATGGTTGGAGTAAACAATTATCTGAAGACAACCTTAAACAATGGACTAAAGATTATAATTTTAGCGATATACAACCAAAAACTGTTGCTATTATTATGGCTGGAAATATTCCTATGGTTGGCTTTCATGACTTTTTAAGTGTTTTAATAACAGGTCATAATGTATTAGTCAAGCAGTCCTCTAATGACAAACATCTACTACCCTTTTTAGCTAAGTATTTAGAAACTGTAGCTCCAGAATTAAAAGGAAACATCAGGTTTACTGAAGATAAATTAGAAAATTACGATGCTGTTATTGCAACAGGAAGCAATAACACAGCACGTTATTTTGACTACTATTTTAAAGACAAACCATCAATAATAAGAAAAAACAGAAATTCGACAGCAATATTAACAGGTCAAGAAACCAAAGAACAATTAGACTTATTATCTGAAGACATTTTTAGATATTATGGTTTAGGATGCCGAAACGTATCAAAACTATTTGTGCCAAAAAATTATAATTTTGATGCGTTTTTTGAAGCCATGTACAAATGGAATCCAATTATTAACGAAGCCAAATACGCTAATAATTATGACTATAATAAGGCTGTATACTTAATGAGTGAATTTGACATGTTGGAAAATGGTTTTTTAATGATTAAAGAAGACCAAAGTTACGCATCACCAATTGCTACTGTTTTTTATGAATTTTATGATTCAACTGAAGCTTTACAGCAAAAAATTAAAACTGACAAAGACCTAATACAATGTATCGTAGCTAGTGGTTTTGATGAAAATGAAATTCCGTTTGGAAAAACTCAAAAACCTGAACTTTCAGATTATGCAGATGATGTAGATACCATTACGTTTTTATTAAAAATCTAGTTAATAAATTATTATATTCTTAACTTAAATTAATACAATAATTATCACCTTTGTTAATTGTAAAAAAATAAAACATAATTTCTGTTAAACAGAAACAAAATTTGTAACCATGCAAAGACATAATTTTAGCGCAGGACCATGCGTTTTACCACAAGAAGTATTACAAAAAGCATCACAAGCTTTATTAGATTTTGACAACGGTTTATCTTTAATTGAAATATCCCACAGAAGCAAGGCTTTTGTTGATGTTATGGAGCAAGCAAGAGCCTTAGCTTTAGAGTTATTAGGTTTAGAAGGTAAAGGATATAAAGCATTGTTTTTACAAGGTGGAGCTAGTACACAGTTTTTAATGGTAGCTCAAAATTTACTAGAAAAAAAGCTGCTTATTTAAATACAGGAACTTGGTCTGATAAAGCTATAAAAGAAGCAAAAATATTTGATGACATAACAGAAGTTGCCTCATCTAAATCAGCAAATTTTAATTATATACCAAAAGGGTTTGATATACCTGAAGATCATGATTATTTTCATTTAACATCAAACAACACCATATTTGGTACACAAATTAAAAACTTTCCTAAATCTCCTATTCCATTAGTTTGTGATATGAGTAGTGATATTTTTTCACGTACATTAGACTTCTCTCAATTTGATTTAATTTATGCTGGAGCACAAAAAAACATGGGACCAGCTGGTACAACTTTAGTGGTTGTTAAAGAGGACATTTTAGGAAAAGTTTCTCGTAAAATTCCATCAATGTTAGATTATAAAGTACACATTGACAAAAGTAGTATGTTTAATACTCCTCCTGTTTTTGCTGTATACACATCAATGTTAACCTTACAATGGTTAAAAGATTTAGGTGGAATTGCTGCTATCGAGAAAGAAAACGAGAAAAAATCTCGTTTAATGTATTCTGAAATTGATTTAAACCCATTATTTAAAGGGTTTGCTGCTAAAGAAGACCGTTCTGACATGAATGCAACCTTTACATTAACCAATGACGATTTAAAAGATACGTTTGACACCATGTGGAAAGAAGCAGGAATTAATGGTTTAAATGGTCACAGAAGTGTTGGAGGATACAGAGCAAGCATGTATAACGCATTGTCTTTAGATAGTGTAAAAGTACTTGTTGAAGTTATGAGTGAACTAGAAAGTAAAGCATAATTAACAGTTTTAAAAACTGTAATATTTAAAATAAATTAACTAAAGCTAAATATTAAACATTTTAGCTTTAAACCTTAAAAAAATGAAAGTATTAGCAAACGATGGTGTATCACAAAGCGGAATTGATGCATTAGAAGCAGCAGGATTTGAAGTCAGTACAACAACCGTTGCTCAAGAACAATTAATTAACTACATCAACGAGAAAAATATTACTGTACTTCTAGTTAGAAGTGCAACAACAGTAAGAAAAGACTTGATTGATGCTTGTCCAGAATTGAAAATCATTGGTCGTGGTGGTGTTGGTATGGATAATATAGATGTTGAATATGCTAGAGAAAAAGGATTACACGTCATCAATACTCCTGCAGCTTCATCACAATCTGTAGCAGAATTAGTATTTGCTCACCTTTATGGTGGTGTAAGATTTTTACATGACGCTAACAGAAACATGCCTTTAGATGGCGATTCTCAGTTTAAAAAACTAAAGAAAAACTATGCAAAAGGTGTTGAATTAAGAGGAAAAACACTTGGTGTTGTTGGATTTGGACGTATTGGACAAGAAGTTGCCAAAATTGGTTTAGGTGTTGGAATGAAAGTTATAGCTGCAGATAAATTTATTGAAGCTGCAGATGTTAAAGTAGACTTTTTTGATGGTCAATCTGTAAGTTTCAATATTAAAACACAATCTATGGATGAGGTTTTAAAGCAATCGGATTTTGTAACATTACATGTACCTGCACAAGAAGACTACATAATTGATAAAGCTCAATTTGACAACATGAAAGATGGATCTGCTATTATAAATGCAGCAAGAGGTGGTGTTGTTAATGAAGTAGAATTAGTTAACGCTTTAGAAAGTGGTAAATTAGCTTTTGCTGGTTTAGATACTTTTCAAAACGAGCCTACTCCTGCAGTACAATTATTAATGAATGGTAGAATATCTTTAACACCTCACATTGGTGCAGCAACCAATGAAGCGCAAGATAGAATTGGAACAGAGTTAGCTACACAAATTAAAAATATACTTTTAAACGGATAAATCATTATTTTTATCGATGTTTTGTAAAGTGTTTAATATATTAAAAGTCACATTGTTAAAATGTGGCTTTTTTTGTAATTTTAAAATATCAAATAAATAACCTATTAAACTTTTTATAAAATGGCAGGAATTTTAGACTTACTAAACTCAGATTTAGGAAAAACAATTATCAGTGGTGTTTCAGGATCAACAGGTACTGATCAAGATAAAACAGGAAGCGTATTAACTATGGCTTTACCTGTATTAATGAAGGCAATGGAACGTAATGCTTCAACACCAGAAGGTGCAGAAGGATTATTAGGAGCAATTAAAGGAAAACATGATGGTGGAATATTAGATAATTTAAGAGACCTTTTTGGAGGTGGAGTAAATGAAGAGGTAGTAAATGATGGTGATAAAATTTTAGGTCACGTATTAGGAACTAAAAGAAATGGTGTTGAGCAAGTTATTGGTCAAAAATCTGGATTAGAATCTGGTGCTGTTGGAAATATATTAAAAGTTGCAGCTCCTATTTTAATGGGTGTTTTAGGTAAACAAGCCTCGCAAAGTAATGTAAGTTCTACAAACGGATTAAGTGGATTATTAGGTGGATTACTTGGTGGTAGCGAAACTAAAAATGAACAAAGCTTTTTAGAAAAAATATTAGATGCAGATGGTGATGGTAGTGTAATTGACGATGTAGCAGGAATGGTTTTAGGAGGTTCTAAAAAAGGTGGACTTGGAGGTTTACTAGGTGGACTTTTCGGAAAATAAAATCCAAATTGTAAAGTATATATTTAAAAGCCAAACTTATGTTTGGCTTTTTTATTTGATACAAGTTTAATTATTTTGTATTTTTAATAAAAACATCTTGTTATGAAAAATGCACTATTTATATTAACTATCATACTAATAGCTTTTAGTTGTGGTTCGCCAAAAAACATAACTAATACAGATAAAGGTCCAGCACAAGTTGGAGATACTATTACACTTTCAAGTCAAGATACTGAGTATGATATAATAATTATAGAACCTGGTTTTAATGCTTGGTTAAACAGTATAGCCCAACCTGAAGGGTATTACTCGCAGCAATACTTAGAAAATAAAAACTTATTTTATGTTAATGAGTGGAATAGTCGTGTAAGACAACCACAACGCTTTAGTCCAAGTCTTTACGAATTAAATATAGACTATCAATCCAATATAAATTATGGCTATGAAGTTAACTATAAGCTGTATAACTACTTTGTTTACTTTCAAAATCGATACAAACAAAATCTTTTAGGTGGTCGGATTCCTCTTAATTAAAGGCTTTTCAATATATTTGCAACGACAAAAATTGAAATGAATACATTTAAAACACGTTGGGAAATCCAACAAAATTGGCAACTATTATTCCCTATTTTAGGTTTTTTAGCCCTAGCCTACTCTAGCTACAAATTAGCTAATTTATTAATTAGCAGTAATTTGTTGTTAGTTATCATCTGTACAATTGTGATTACTTTTGGTTTATTAAAATTTATTTTATTTCTTTTTAAAAAACTAGAAAACAAATGGAAAGTAGATTATAAATGGGAAATGATTCGCATTTTTATGGTATTTGCTGCTACAGGAAGTTCGTCTGTATTTATTGGACGACCAATAATTAAGTGGATTGGAATTACTAAAGAAAACTTAAATGTTTTCGTCTATTGGATATTATATATTATCATTGGCCTTATTTTTTATCAAATCTTATTGGTTTGCTTTGGCTGGTTAGCTGGTCAACATAAATTCTTTTGGGAGTTTGAAAAGAAAATGATTAGACGATTTGGATTAGGAAAATTTGTAGATTAATTGAAAAACAACCCACAAGAACAGCATATTATACTTAAATGTGCAGCTATAGTCTTACTTTTAGCTGTAATGCTTCCCTCTGTGGTTAAGTTTACGCATGTTTTTGAAGATCATAAGCACGAAGTGTGTACAGATTATTCAACTAATCATATGCATGAAATTGATTTAGAGTGCGAATTTTTCAAATTTAAACTCAATACACAATATTATACACTTTTAGAGAATTTCGATTTAATAATCGAAGACAACTACTCTAAAATTAACGATACATATTATAACTTTCAGTTTAATTATCAGCAATTATCCTACTCTCTTCGAGGACCTCCTTTTGTGGTTTAAAATAAGTGTTTTTTAAACTAATTTTTTTACAATGAAATATTTTATATCGATTTTGTGCTTCTCTGTTTTCAGTTTTGTACAAAGTCAAAATTGCAGTTCTACATTTTCTGGAGAAGTGCATGATTTTCATGATGGTACGCCAATAATAAATGCTACTATTTTTATTGAAAAGCTTAACAAGTATACTACTACTGATGTTAACGGACAGTTTTCTATTAATAACCTATGTAATGACCTCATTAATATAGAGGTTTCTCATTTAGCTTGCGAAACCAAAAAAATGGACGTAACTATTAATGGTGACACCTATTTAGAAATAAATCTAGAACATCATATTGAAGCGTTAAGTGAAGTTGAAGTTAAAGGTGTCAACACATCCAAATTAACTAAAACAACTCAAGAAACGATTCTAAAAACCGAAACTATTGACCGTTTTAGCTCGCTTAATTTAGGTGATGCTTTAAAACAAGTTAGTGGTGTATCTTCTATTAATACAGGTAGTACGATAGTAAAACCTGTTATTAATGGATTACATAGTAGCAGAATTATTGTTATGACTAATGGTGTTAGGCTTCAAGACCAAGAATGGGGAATTGAGCATGCACCAAACATTGATTTAAATACAGCAGGAAGTATTAATGTTATTAAAGGCGCAAATGCTTTAGCCTATGGTGGAGACGCTATTGGTGGAGTAATTGTAGTTAAGCCTTCAAAAATTAGTTTAAAAGACTCGCTTTACGGTAAAACAATTATTACTGGTCATAGTAATGGTAGAGGTTATAATCTAAACTCTTCATTAACTAAAACGTATAAAAAAGGTTGGTATTTAGGTGCTCAAGCTTCAATAAAACGTTTTGGTGATTTTGAAGCACCTGATTATAGCTTAACCAATACAGGTTTAAACACTAAGGGATATTCTGTAAATGGTGGTTTTAAAACTTTTGAAAAAGGGTTTAATATTTATTATAGTTATTTAAATAACGAAATAGGTATTTTAAGAGCATCACACATAGGAAACGTTAACGATTTAGTAAATGCTATAAATAGTCCTGAACCTTTAGTTACTGACGATTTTAGCTATGATATTAACGCTCCAAAACAAGAAGTAACGCATCAAGTCTTTAAAACCGAATTTTATAAACGTTTTAAAAAATTTGGACGTGTTGACATTCAGTACGACTATCAAAACAATCATCGCTATGAATATGATATTCGTGTTGGAGACGATAAAGATAAGCCTTCAGTAGATTTAACATTAAAAACGCATACTTTAAAAACTAATGTAAAATTAGATTCTAAAAGCAATGTGACCTACCAATTTGGTGTAAATGCAAGTTTTCAGAATAATTTTGCAGATCCAACAACTGGTGTCAGACGTTTAATACCTGATTATGATAAATATGATTTAGGTACTTATGTTATTTCGTCTTTAAGACTAAATAATGATATTAATTTAGATTTTGGCTTACGTTATGACTTTAATCAAATTGATGCTAAAAAATTCTATAGAACAAGTAGTTGGGAAAATTTAGGTTATGATATAGATTTTCCAGATCTTGTTATAGATGATTTAGGCACGCAATTACTAGTAAATCCTGTGTTAAATTACCATAATGTATCTGCTTCTGCAGGTATATCTTATCAATTAGATGACGATAGTAATTTTATTTTTAATTACGGTTTATCAAATAGAGCTCCTAATCCATCTGAACTATTTAGTGATGGTTTACATCACTCTGCAGCAAGAATTGAGTTAGGAGATTTACGTATTAAGCAAGAAACATCCAATCGTGTCTCTGGTTCGTATAACTATAAAAAGGAAGCATTGACATTAAACATTGAAGCATTTTATAATCACATAAGCGATTATATTTTTATAGAGCCAACAGGAACAACACAAACCATACGTGGTGCGTTTCCGGTTTGGAGTTATAATCAAACCAATGCTAGTTTATATGGATTGGATCTAACTGCTAATTATAGCTTTAATGACCAATGGTATATAAATAATAAATCGTCTTTTATTAAAGGAAAAGATTTAACTAGAAATGATGCTTTAATTGATATGCCTTCAACAAAAACCGTAAATAGTATTGGATATACTAATAAAAAATGGTTGAATTTAAATACCGAATTACAAAGCGAATTGGTTTTTAGACAGAACAATTATCCAAACAATAATTTTGAAGTTTATAACCCTACGATTGATGAAATGGTATTGGTAGATGTAAGTACTACACCTCCAACCTATCATTTATTACACTTACAAAGTAATATAACATTAAATATATCTGAAAAAACCAATTTAAATGTTGGTCTTAATATTACTAATATATTTAATACAGATTACCGAGAAAACCTGAATAGATCAAGATATTTTGCTGATGATCTAGGAAGAAATATTATGTTACAATTAAAATTAAACTATTAACACAAATCACAAACAATGAAAAATTTAAAACAATTATCACTTATCGTATTAGCAGCTATTGCATTTGTATCATGTTCTAACGACGATGATGCTACAGACAACCCAGTACCTGTAAACGAAGAGGAAGTGATTACAACTTTAACAGCAACATTAACTCCTGTTGGTGGAGGAACAGAAATTACTTTTGTATCTCAAGATATGGATGGTGATGGTCCAGATGATGCGGTAATTACAGTATCTTCTCCTTTAGCAGTTGGTACAACTTATGATGTAAGCTTAGAGTTATTAAATGAAACAGAAAGTCCTGCTGAATCAATTAATGAAGAAATTGAAGAAGAGGATGATGAGCACCAATTTTTTTACACAGCATCAGATGATGTTGCAACATTTGCTTATTCAGATTTTGATGGTGACGGAAATCCATTAGGATTAGAATTTACTTTAACAACTGCTGATGTTGCCTCAACAGGAAACATTACAATACAGTTACAACACTTACCAAACAAGTCTGCTGAAGGTGTAAGTGATGGAGATGCTACTAATGCTGGTGGAGAAACAGATATTATGGCTACTTTCCCTGTAGAAGTAGAGTAACCTCTATTATTTTATAAAAAAATATCCCGTAAAATTTTACGGGATATTTTTTTATAATCTATTTTGAAAATGGTTGGATTAACACCAACATTTTTTTAAAAAACCTAGAAAAACTACTAACCGAATCAAAGTCCAGTAAAAAAGCTAATTCTTTAGTCGTTATTTCGCTTTTAATAAGTCTTCTTTTGCTTCAGTTACTTGACGTTGTTGTATGATTTGCTTAGCTGTAAGATTTAATTTTTCTTTTAAAATTTGATTTAATCTTTTAGAGCTTATTCCAATTTGATTAGCATAGTATAGGGTTTTAGTTTGATTTAAGAACTCTGCTTCCATAAGTTCTAAAAACTGAAACACTCTTTTTTGCTTTAAATCTTGATCTAGAAACTGATTGTTTTGATATCTTATTAAATGTAAAATTAAGACCTTCAAAACTGTTTTAAACATTATATAAGAGGCTTCTTTATTATTATATTCAGTTTTAAGTAAACCTATAATATTTTGTATTTGCTTTATTTCTACTAATTTGTTTAAAATAAACTTAGGATATTTATTAAACAGTGACATGACATCTAAAGCATATTCTATATCATCTTCATCTATTAAATCACGTTCAAAATTTATCAGAACACCTTCAGATGTCGTAAAAACTTCATGTTTAAACACTTCGTTTAGAGGTTTAAAATGAATGATCATCTGGTTATTGCCTTCAAATTCAAAGTAAATTCCCATTGAAGTATCTGATAGTAATTGATTGTTACTTTCAAATTGTTCAATAATTATAATTTTACTATTCCACTGCTCTACCTTCATTTACTTTTAAAGTCTACTTCAAAAGTAAGAAGATTTTTTTCATATTTAATACTTAGATTTTTTTGAAAAAGAATAAATAAAACACTACCTATTATTACAGCTAATCCTGCTGAAATTGCATAGATTGCAATATAATTACTAGAAACATACTCTATAAATGTAGATAAAAATTGTCCTCCAAAAACACCCATTGAAAAAAGTCCTAGATTTTTACCTTGAGTTTTTAAAGTACTTGCCTCTAACATCATATGGTTTAATAACGGAATTGTGAATCCAAAACCAACACCAATAAAAGTAGCTGCCAACACCAAAAACGATAGAATAAATGTTGTAGATAGCACTAAATAACCTAACATAAAGAAAACAAAACCAATAGTTACTGTTTTGCTATCTCCAAAGGTATTTACCATTTTTGGCATTTGGCTTGCTGTAACAATAGCTATTAAAGATATAAAAGCCATTAAATATCCTGTTTCTGACTCTGTAAAACCAAAAGTATTAGGCAAGTATAATGGTAAGGTTACAAAACCAACAAAAAATAACATCATAGCTAAAAGTGACGCTATAAATATTAAGTTTACTTGTCTTGTGTTACTTTTATTTATGATTGTATCCTTTGTTATATTCTGTGATTTCAATTTAGCTTTCGGCAATGTTTTAACAACCAAAAACAAGCAAATAACAGCTACTAAATAAATATAAAAAGGAAATTGCCAATGTATTTGACCTAATACTCCACCAATTGCTAAAAACACCACACCTCCTAACTCTATAGACATGCCTTGCCAAGCTATCATTTTTATTCTAGCTTCTCCAGTAAAGAAATCTGCAATGTATGCTGTAACTGATACTTGTATAGCAACAGTTGCTGCACCAAGTAAAATACGATCTAATATTAATATATAATTATTGGTAATAAACACACCAATAAAACCTAATACTGCATATGGTATAAGTCCTAAACTTAAAAGTTTAATTGTACCTAGTTTAGGTAATAATCGTCCTATTATTGGTGCAAAAAGAACAACACCTAGTGAGGGTAAAGTAATTAACCAACTAGGTGAAAAATCTAAATTTTTATGTTGTGCAATACCTGATAAAGAAGGAGCAATAACTGTACCTACCATTATGGTTAAACTACTAACAAATAGTAGTGTAAAAATCCCGAAGTTTGATATCTGTTTCATATTACAAATTTCAGGTTATTGTCCAACTTAACGTTTACAATACATCTAATTACGTGTGCAAATATGGAAACAATTTTAATAAATTATTATTTAGTCATTACTTGATCTGATTTAGCTTGATCACTAAACACATAAGTATACAACCACATTAGGGTAAATGATGGTATAATATCTAAACCTGGTAAAGCTTCTTCTATAAAAGAAAAAACTGCTGCAATTTTACCTGTTCTTCCTTTATACAATTTAGTCATTAACCAAGCCGAAGCTGGAGCCCAAATAATATCAGAAAACTCTCCAATACCTGGTATAATAAAACTTACGTAACCTAAAGCATCAAAGATAATTCCTAAAAAAGTTTGGCGTATTTATTTGTGTTATTAATATTCATTTATAATATTTTGTATTTCTAATTAATAGAAAGCAAATAGTATTCCAAAAAAATCAGCCACATCATGATTATAACCTTGAGTTAAAAACTGCATTGCTTTTGCTGCACGTTCTAGTGTTTTTAAGAACCCCTAGTATTGACTATCTTAACCTAACTCTTGAATAATAACTTTATAACACTACTTAACATCTTCGGAGACTTACATGTTACATTCTTGAAATTTGAGCAAGGGATCTTAGATATGGTTTTCTTTTAATTTGTTACTGTAATATTGTTTCAATTTATTAATTTTTGGATCAATAACAAACTGACAATAAGAGGCTTCTTTATTTCTATCGTAATAACTTTGATGTACGTCTTCAGCTATATAAAATGGACCCAATTGGGTAACTTCTGTAACAATTGGGTCGTTAAATACGTTTTGGGCTTCAAGTAATTGTATAAAAGCTTCTGCTTTATCTTTTTGATCTTCTGTACTATAAAATATTGCAGACCTATACTGTGTACCAATATCGTGTCCTTGCCTATTTAAAGTTGTAGGATCATGTGTTGCAAAAAATAACTCTAAAAGCTCAGTATAACCAACTGTAGTGGCATCATAAAAAATCTGTATACCTTCAGCATGACCTGTTCTACCTGTACCAATCTCTCTGTAAGCTGGATTTTTAATAGAACCTCCTGTGTAACCAGAGACCACTTTTTCAACACCTTTTATACGTAAAAAAACTGCTTCGGTACACCAAAAACAGCCTCCTGCAAAAGTTGCTGTTTGTAAATTTTCTTCTTTCATTATATAAAAATAACCATTTACGAATAGCTTATGTTTATATAACTATAGACATAAGGAATATTTAACGTTTAATTAAGAGATTTTTTTATGTTCAAATATAGTTTTGCAAAATCATACTGTAACAATGTAAATAATAATTAGTCTTTAGTGCAGTAATCATCAACCAAAACATTAAATGAAATCTTTTTTTACTTTATTATTAGTCGCTTTTGTATCAATTCAAACGTTTGCACAAGTTAAACCCACGTATCAAATTAAACGTACAGACCATCCTCCTAAAATAGATGGAGTATTAGATGATAAAGCTTGGAGTGATGCCCAAATTGCAACAAATTTTACCGAGTTTAAACCTGATGTTGGTGATGTGGCTCCAGACAATAAAAGAACATCTGTTAAAATGACATATGACGATTCTGGAATCTACGTTGCAGCATATTGTTATGATGTAAAAGAAGACATCATGCGTCAATTTACACAACGTGATAATTTTGGTCAAGCTGATTTTTTTGGATTGATATTTAATCCCAATAACGATGCACAAAATAATACCGAATTTTTTGTTTTTAGCTCTGGCACACAAGCAGATGCAGTAGAAAGTCCAAATTATGGCGAAGATTTTGGATGGAATGCGGTTTGGGAAAGCAGTGTAACCTTGGTTGATGACGGTTGGATTGTCGAAATTAAAATACCATATCGTGCTTTACGTTTTACCCAACAAGAGGATCCAACTTGGGGAATTCAGTTTCATAGACATTATCGTAAAACTCGAGAACAAATGACTTGGAGTCCAATTGATGTTACCAAAGGTAACGCAGGACTTTATAACGCTGAATTAAAAGGGATTAAAAACATTAGCCCTCCTACAAGATTAAGCTTTTTTCCGTACGCTTCTGGATTAGTTAGTACTTTTAACGGTGAAACCGAAAGCGATTTTGCTGCAGGAATGGATATTAAATACGGTTTAACCGAAAATTTAACCCTAGATGCTACACTAATACCTGACTTTAGTCAAGCAGGTTTTGATGATGTGCAATTAAACCTTGGTCCTTTTGAGCAACAATTTTCTGAACAACGTCAGTTTTTTACTGAAGGTGTAGACCTTTTTAGCAAAGGAAACTTATTTTATTCAAGACGTATTGGAGATCGCGCTTCAGGAAGGTTAAATCTTGAAGACAATGAAACTTTTGAAGAATTTCCTGAAAAAGTACAACTATTAAATGCTGTAAAAGTTTCTGGTCGAACAAAACAAGGTTTAGGTATTGGCTTTTTTAATGCTATTACAGAAAAAACTACTGTAGATATTACAAATACTGAAACTGGTCAAAAACGTAGCCAAGTGATTGAGCCATTAGCCAATTACAATATTATGGTTTTAGACCAACAATTTAATAAAAACTCTGCTGTAACCTTAATTAATACTAATGTAACTAGAGATGGTGATTTTAGAGACGCTAATGTAACAGGACTATTGTTAGATTTAGTTAACAAGCGAAACACGTATGGAGCAATTGCAGAAGTTAAAATGAGCACTTTTAATGATGTAGCATCAAAAGATAATGGCTATACAGCAAGAGTTGGATTAGGAAAAAATAGCGGTAATTTACGTTATAGTGCGACTTATGATTATGCTGATGAAAACTATGATATTAATGATCTAGGTATATTATTTAGAAACAATTACAGTAATTTTAATGCAGAAGTAAGCTATCGTACCTTTGAACCAGGAAAAACCTTTAACAATACTTATTTTGGCACTTGGATAAATTACAACCAACTGGCTAATCCAAATACATTTACAGGTGCTAATACTGGTTTTAACTTTAATGGTCAGACTAAAACATTACACAATCTAGGTATAAATGGTAATTTTAATTTTGGTAAACAATATGACTATTTCGAACCTAGAAATGGCTTTGATAGCTATTTTATTACCGAAAACTACGCACAATCCAACGCTTGGATA
The DNA here is from genome assembly GCF_055804415.1 of Olleya sp. NP1-10. Lineage (NCBI taxonomy): Bacteria > Pseudomonadati > Bacteroidota > Flavobacteriia > Flavobacteriales > Flavobacteriaceae > Olleya > Olleya sp. NP1-10. Next base: position 2,789,126 of record NZ_CM147840.1, read on the forward strand.
TCCAGTAATTACAACTTGTTTTTTGCTCTAGATGCTAATCTTGGTTACGGACGTTTGTTTAATGACACACGCAAAAATTTTAACAATATTTGGTTTGGTTTAAATCCAAGATTTAAATTTAATGATAAGTTTTTAATGGTATTAGGCTTTGACTATGACAACTATACAGCAGACAGAGGTTATGTAAATGGTCAAGATATTGACGATAGGATTATTTTTGGTCAACGTGATCGTTTAGATATGACTGCAAGTATTTCTGGTAGTTACAACTTTAACTCATTTAACGCTTTGACTTTAAGTTTCAGAAACTATTTAAGTACTGTAACTTATGATAACGACATGTATGTTTTACAGGATAATGGACGTTTGGAACGGTCTTCTATTTACACCAAAAACACTATAAATAGTGATCCTGATTACGATCCAGACATTAATTTTAATACTTGGAATTTAGATTTAAGCTACACATGGCAATTTGCACCAGGAAGTCAACTAACAGCTTTATATCGTAATCAGATTTTTAACTTATCTAACGACTCTGAAGCTAACTTGTTTGAAAGTACATCAGACTTATTTAAACAAGAACAACGCAACACTGTTTCATTAAGGTTAGTCTATTTTGTTGACTATAACGATATTAAAAACGTCTTAAAAAAACAAAGCTAACCCATTATTTGTTGTCTAATAATTTATAAAGTAGTAATTTCCGTTCTTTATAAATAACTATGATTAAAGCAAAAAATATACATAAACATTATGGAGATTTACACGTACTAAAAGGTGTTGATGTTCATATCAAAAAAGGCGAAATTGTAAGTGTTGTAGGAGCTTCTGGAGCAGGAAAAACAACTTTATTACAAATTTTAGGAACTTTAGACTTTATTGAAAATAAAAAAGAAAGTCAGCTAGAAATTAACGGTAAAGATATTACTGGTTTAACCGAAAAACAATTAGCACAATTTAGAAATCATCATATAGGATTTATATTTCAGTTTCATCAGTTATTACCAGAGTTTACTGCTATTGAAAACGTTTGTATTCCAGCTTATATTAAAGGGACTAATAAAACCGAAGCTGAAAACAGAGCTAAAGAATTGCTTGATTTTCTAGGCTTATCACATCGTTATAACCATAAACCAAGCGAGCTGTCTGGTGGAGAGCAACAACGTGTTGCTGTAGCTAGAGCCTTAGTGAATAATCCAGAACTGATTTTTGCAGATGAACCTTCTGGAAATTTAGATAGCGAAAGTGCTGAAAATTTACATAACCTATTTTTTAAATTACGTGACCAATTTGGACAAACCTTTGTTATTGTTACACACAATAAAACTTTAGCAAATTTAGCAGATCGTAAATTAACTATGGTAGACGGAAACATTATATAACTATGAAGCTATTATTTAACTCCATATTAAACTATGTTAAAAATCCGCGTTTAAAACAATTAAAACACGTTACAATATCTCAAAAATTAAGCATTGTTTTTACAGCAATTCCAATATGTATTTTATTAGGGTTAGGATTTGGACTGTTTATTGGTGCGCTTGAAAGTTTGGGTTTATACAGTCAAGATAGTCATGCAATTAGTAAATTAATGGAGAAAGAAACTCCTTTTACTATAATTTTTACTGCTGTTATTATGGCTCCTGTGATTGAAGAATTAATATTTAGAGGTCCTCTAACCTTATTCAGTACAAAGTATTTTAAAATAGCGTTTTACCTAATAGCTATTCTGTTTGGATATGTACACATTTTTAATTTTGAAATAACCTCACAAATATTGTTACTTTCTCCTTTATTAGTAGCTCCACAAATAGTTATAGGTCTAGTATTTGGTTACATACGCGTAAGATTAGGATTACTATATTCTATGCTTTTACACGCGTGTTACAATGGAGCTTTAATTATTCCTGCTGTATTATTATTAGAATAATTAAGAGTTTTAAACGCAACTAAAACTAATGTTTACTATTTTCTTGTTGTAAATAAAACGTATTTAGATAATTTACAATATGTTGAAATCTTTAATTTAACAGACAACACACAAATAACAACAAATGAATACTTTAGACTTCAGAATATACTGAAATTTTACAATCCATCTGAAACAAATATGAATCATCAAAAATCTCCAGATGATGTCTTATTCATTTTTAACGAAACAATTCCGTCACAAACAGAATTTAAGCTAACATTAACTATAGAAACTTCAAATAGCAATATCTTTACAACAACTTCAAATACATTTATCATTCTGTAACCAATTAATAAATGACACAGCAAGACCTTAAAGAGTTTCTTGATAGTAAAGTAGAACAATATAATACGCCACAATTTATTGACAGTGATCCAATACAAATTCCGCATTTATTCACTAAAAAAGAAGATATAGAAATTGCAGGTTTTTTAAGTGCAACTATATCTTGGGGAAACCGTAAAAGCATTATAAATAATTGTCATAAAATGATGGATTTATTAGGTCAATCTCCATTTGATTTTGTGATGAATCATCAAGAATCTGATTTAGAAAAACTTGAAACCTTTGTACATCGTACTTTTAATGGTACAGATTTTATAACGTTTATAAAAGGATTGCAACACATTTACACTAACCACAATGGTTTAGAAGCTATTTTTACAAAACATACAACTTCAAACAGTTTACAACAATCTATCCATCAATTTAAACACTCTTTTTTTGAAATAGAACACTTACCACGTACCCAAAAACACATTAGTGATCCTCTTAAAAATAGTGCAGCAAAACGCATTAACATGTTTATATATTCATAAAAGAGGGTTAATAAAATTACTTTAAGTTTACTACCTTTAGCGGATGAACCTAAGTAAAACAGACCTAAAAGAATTTTTAGATAATAAAGTTAACCAATATAACACTCCAGAGTTTATTGATTCAGACCCGATTTCAATCCCTCATAGATATGTTAAAAAAGAAGATATAGAGATATCTGGTTTTTTGGCTGCCACTATTTCTTGGGGAAATAGAAAAAGTATACTAAAAAATGCAAATCAGATGATGGAGTTGATGGGAAATTCTCCATTTGACTTCGTCATGAGTCACACAGAAGAAGACCTTGAAAGGTTGGACGGTTTTGTACACAGAACCTTCAATAGTCATGATTTAGGTTATTTTATAAAAAGTTTGAACAACATTTACTCAAATCATAATGGTCTTGAAAGCGTCTTCTCAAAGAATGTTTCTAATAACTCAACACAAAATGCAATTTCAGAATTCAAGAAAGTATTCTTTGAGATAAACCATCCAGCTAGAACAACTAAACATGTTAGTGACCCATTAAAAGGTTCTGCTGCCAAAAGAATTAATATGTTTTTACGTTGGATGGTAAGACCTAGTAACACCAAAGTAGATTTAGGGATTTGGACTAGCCTCACTCCTGCTCAACTATCCTGTCCTTTAGATGTGCATTCTGGAAATGTAGCACGTAAATTAGGTTTATTAGATAGAAAACAAAATGACGGAAAAGCTTTAACCCAATTAGACAATAGTTTAAGACAACTAGATGCAACTGATCCTGTTAAATATGATTTTGCATTATTTGGTTTAGGTGTATTTGAAAAATTTTAATGCTTTAGACATAAGTTAATTTTAATATAAATATTGCTTAAAGTAATTAAGTTTAGTTTGTATTTATTAAAAAAAGATTAACTTTAACTATAACCACCCTTCTAATAGAATAAATAATAATTTTATGAAAAAATTGTATCTACTTAATATAGTTTTATTACTTACTATTTTAAGTTGCAAAAATAAAACCGAAACGAAACAAAATACAGAAACAACAGTTGTAAGTAACAATACTACTACAGTAAAAAAAGAATTAAAATTTACCAACGAGCAATTTTATGATGATGATGGTAATTTTTTAAAAGAAAAGGCAAAAGACGCATTAATAGAATTATTAGAATTTCATGATTATCCAATTTTTGAAGGCTTGAGAGACAAAATATGGTTAACAGATTACAATAAAGGTAATTACGCAGAATTAGGTCTAGCTTCTGTGATGTTTGTTAATGATGAAGAAGACAAATACATGTTAATGGATATATTTTTATTACCAGGTCAAATGTTAGGAGAACATATGCATTATGCTGCTAAAGGTAATCCTGCAAAATTGGAAGGTTGGTTGATTAGACACGGTAAAAGCTATGTTGCAGGAATCGGAGAGAATAACAGAGACCAATTCCCACAAGTTGTAGTCCCTAAGTCGCATTGGGATGGTAAAGTAACAACCAATCATATTATTGAAGTTAACGAAGGTGGTTTTGCTAAATTACAAAAAGTAGAATCTCCACATTGGCAAATGGCTGGACCCGAAGGTGCTGTTATTACTGAAGTTGGTAATGTTCATACTAACGAAGGTGTTAAACGATCTGATCCAACTATGAATTAAATAAAAAGTAACAATCACTTGATAATATGATAATACCTGATTATCCAATTAATGAAATTGAAAGACAATCTGAAGTCAACAATTACAAATTAGTGGACACCTTACCAGAAAGTGATTTTGATAATATTACTAGTTTATTATCTACAATTTTTGATGTTCCTATTTCATTAATTACCATTTTAGACGCAGATCGTAATTTTTTTAAATCTCATTATGGACTAGATTTTAATGAAACACCTCGAAACACTTCATTTTGTAGTCACGCTATATTACAAGATGACATTTTTATAGTCGAAGATGCTAGAATTGATCCAAGATTTAAGGACAACCCTATTATTGAACTTTATCAAACAATCTTTTATGCAGGTGTACCATTAATTACCAAAAATGGTTATCCTTTAGGTACATTATGCATCTACGATCATAAGCCTAGACAGTTATCTGACACACAAAAAAAGTATTAAAAACTATAGCAAAACAGGTAGTTAATTTATTTGAATTAAGACTTAATAACAGATTGTTAGATCAAGCTAAACAAGAGTTAGCAGACCGAAATAATGAACTTAATAAGTTTGCTAGCCACGTATCTCATGATTTAAAATCTCCTTTAGCAAATATTACCTCCTTAACTGGCTTTTTAAAAGAAGAAAGTGAAAATACTTTTACAAAAGAATCTACTGAGTTTCTTAATTACATTGAAGACTCTGCCAAATCTTTAAAAAACTATATTGACGGAATATTAATTCATTATAAATCTAACGAGTTATTAAAAGAAGACAAAAATTATATAAATGTAAATGATTTATTTAAAGAAATACAACGCATACTTTTGTTAGATGATAACCAATTAAAAACAACAATTTATAGCAATCAAATTTTTACTAATATTGCTGCTGTTACACAGGTCTTAATAAATTTGGTTGATAATGGCTTAAAATATAATAACAAAGCTAATCCTGTTGTTTATTTAAGCTTTACTGAGGATCAAAAATACTATTCATTTACTGTTAGGGACAATGGTAATGGTATTGACAACCAACAACAAGAAAAAGTGTTTGAATTGTTTAACAACAATAACCAAATAGATGTTAAAGGTAAAAAAGGCACAGGCATTGGCTTATTTACAGTTAAAAATTTGGTCAAAAAACTAGGTGGTCATATAACTATTGACTCTGAATTGAATAAAGGAAGTTCTTTCACCTTTACAATAGAAAAATAAAAAAGCCTAATCATTAGATTAGGCTTTTTTTGTTAATTTGAAATCATATACTATGATTGCTTCATGTATTTAATAAGCTTTTTATTTAGTGTTTCTTGATTCTTATATAACGTACCACTCATCCCTAAACATTGTCCATCTTTAAGTTTCAAGGTTTTATCATCAGTTATATAAGTTCCATCAGTTTTTACTAACGTTCCGTTGTTTAATTTTAACTCTTTACGCAGCTGCTCAACACCTGTTGCAGTGTAATGATACACTTTGCTATCTAAAAGTATAACATAGTTTGCATCTTCAATTTGTTTAGCGTCTTGAGCTTGTACTGTGCTTAATCCTAATAATAAAGCAAAAGCAATCATAATAAAATTTTTCATTGTAATATTTTTTTAAGTTTGTATCTTAATTAAAATGTAAGTATCTACAAATCATTGTTTAAAATTAAACATTTCAATTTTTGCGCCAAACTATTTAATAAATATTTAGCCTTTTAACCAAGCTTGTCTTGTTGCTTTTTGAGTAGCTGTTGCGTCAGGATTCTCCTTTAATTTGGTTCCTGTTGTATAAGACTGTGTTAATTTAGTTTTGATAATAATCTCTTTTCCTGCTCTATCTAAAACCACATTAATATCTTTTCCTGGTTGCCACATATACATATTAGTTAATATTTTTTGTGCTGATCCCATAGTTAAAGCTTCTCCATCAACAGACTTTATAACATCACCTGGTAACACGCCATTTTCTGCCCAAAAACTATTGTCTTTTACAGCTTCACTAAAAGGAATGGTCATTGTTTCACGATTTGGAGTAAAAATTAAAGCTCCATCGTTTTGAATATAATTAGTTTTTACACGACCAGAATCTAGTTTTAAGCCTACTTTTTCAAAATAAACTGAGTAGTCAATTGGTGTACCTCCAACAACATGAGTATTTAAAAACTCACCAACACTTGGGTAAGTCATTGCAATAATTTCATCAATTAATTTATCGTCTTCAAATGGTTTGTTTTTACCATATTTGTTAGATAATTCTTTCATTAAAGATAAAATACCTCTGTTACCGTTACTTTCTTCACGCATAATAATATCAATACACATACCTATTAAGGCTCCTTTCATGTACACGTTATAATATTGTGGCGCATAAGGTTCGTCCAAAACATTTTCACTCATTTCGGTAAAACTCATACTGTCATCTAAGTTAGCAGAAGTTTGAATTTTAGCTAAAATATCTCCATAAAATTCTTGATTATCTACTAAACCTTGATCGACTTGAAATAAAGTAGCAAAATATTCAGTCACACCTTCATACATCCATAAATGCTTAGAAAATGTTGGTTGATTGTAATCAAAATAGTGTACATCTTCAGAGTGCACACTTAATGGTGTTACAATATGAAAAAACTCATGAGAAACAACATCTATCATGCTTTCGGCTAAAGCTTCAAAAGGAGAATCTTCACTTAAAACTACAACTGTAGACGTATGATGCTCTAATGCACCAAATCCTTTAGGTGATTCTGGCTTTCCTTCAGATAAATATAAATAGATATCATATCTTGGTGTGCTATTAACGTCACCTAAATATGTTTTTTGAGCTTGCATCATTTTTTCCATTACTTCTTTAATGCTAGCTGCTGTATGTACTTTGTTAGGCGAGTAAACGCTTAATACAATTTTAATATCTCCAACTTGAAATTCTTCAACATCTAATTCTCCATAAAACATTGGATTATCAGTAATGTCAAAATAACGTGGTGCAAAATAACTTGAAGTTGCTAATTTACCATCCTCACTGGTTGTTTTACCTGTTTCTTGCAATGCTGAAGTACGTTTAAAGTCTGCTGGTGCAGTAACATCTAAACTATATTGACTATCCTTAAGGCTATCAAAATAACCAATAAATCCGTGTAAATTTAAAACATAGTTTGTAGGTTCGATATTTGTTCCAGCAGGAGAAAATGGTACCTCTCCTCCTATTCCACCACCAGAATTAGCTTCTTGATCAAATGTATCGTTTGCAAGATATGTAATGTAGTCTAATTGTGTAGCATTTGTTATAGTCCAAGTGTTAGTATCTACTTTAGTAGCTGGCAACTCGTTACCGTTATAATCAAAAGCTTTAAAATCGTCAATATATTTTCCAAAATCACTTACAGAGTAAGTACCTTGTACGACTCTTGGCAGTCTATAAGTTACGGTTTGCGTGGTAAAACGTCCTGGATTAATGGTAACAGGAGCTTTATCGTTAATGACTTTAGATAAGTCAATGGATGTTGCAATTGGAGTTTGTGACGCTAATTTGTCGGTTGTTTGTGTACTTTTACAACCCACTAATAAAAGTCCTGTTGCTAATGTAGTTACTAATAGTTTTTTCATTGTTAATTATTATGTTTGTTAATGGTCTTACCTATAGAGACGCTTAAAAGTATTATTTGTTACATAATATAAACATTAAGATTTTGTTAAAATGTTATTTTGGGAATAGCCATTATATAAATGCAATTATTATCTTTGACAAACTTTAAAATTAATGCAGTTTAAAAATCCAGAACTTCTTTACGCGCTTTTCTTACTGCTCATCCCTATTATTGTTCATTTATTTCAGCTTAGAAAGTTTCAGAAAGAATACTTTACTAATGTTGATGTGCTTAAAAAAGTACAATTACAAACTCGTAAAAGTGCTACTATAAAAAAATGGTTAACACTTTTAACACGTTTATTGTTATTAGCTGCTATTATTATAGCTTTTGCGCAACCCTATACTTCAAAAATAAAAGCTTTTAATACCACCAAACAAACCGTTGTCTATCTTGACAACTCGTTTAGTATGCAAGCTAAAGGCGATAAAGGTCCATTATTAAAACGTGCTATTCAAGAGTTAATAGAGACGCTTCCAGAAAACCAAAACCTGTCAATAGTCACTAATACAGACACATATTTAAATACGACCATTAAAGCTATTAAAAACTACTTATTACAACTTAATTATTCTTCTAATCAATTAAGTTATAGTGCTGCTTTACTTAAAGCTAGCAAAACATTTAACAATCAAGATAATACCGTAAAAAATTTAATTTTTATTTCAGATTTTCAGCAAAAAGACTCGGATTTCACTATAAAAAAAGACACAAATATTATTGTAAATTTAGTGCAATTAAAACCTGAAAACACAAGTAATATAAGTATTGATAGTTTGTATATTTCTAAACAAACAGCCAGTAATACAGAATTATCCGTTATATTAAAAAGCAATAGCAAGTCAGAAGTTATTTTACCGGTTTCAATTTATAATAATGATAATTTATTATCCAAAGCAACTGTAGATTTAAACAAAAAAGCGTCTACTGTATTTACTATTCCTAATGATCAAATTATAAAAGGGAAAATAACTATTGAAGACACACAGTTACAATTTGATAACAGCTTATATTTCAATATAAACTCGCCTTCAAAAATTAATGTTTTAGCCATTAGTGATACCAATGACACTTATTTAAGTCGAATTTTTACAGAAGATGAATTCATTTTTACTACAAAAACTACAAATACGCTAGATTACAGTCTTTTTGACTCACAAAATTTAGTGATTCTTGATGAAATTGAAGCTTTGCCAGAAAGTCTAACAACTGCTCTAAAAGCTTTTGCAGACCAAGGAGGTTCGGTTGTTTTTATACCAAATGCTAACGGAAACCTTAATAATTACAACACCTTTTTACAACGTTTTAACTTTGCACCTTTTAGCGCAATAAACGCCAACCAAAAGCGCATTACAACCATAAATTATGCACATCCACTGTATGCAAATGGTGTATTTGAAAAACGAGTAGATAATTTTCAATATCCTAAAGTAAATCACTATTTTCCGCAGGTCAATCTAAAAGCAACACCTGTTTTACAGTTTGAAGATAACAAACCTTTTTTGTCACAAAACCAGTCTGTATATGCCTTTTCTGCTCCTATCAATAAAGACAATTCAAATTTTAAAAATATAAATTTAATTGTTCCAACGTTTTACAACATAGCAAAGCAAAGCTTAAACACAACCAGATTGTACTACACTATTGGACAAAATACTAGTTATGATGTGGCTACAAATTTACAGCAAGATGCTGTATTAACTTTGGTTAATGGTAATGACAAAATCATCCCAGAACAATATTATTTTAATAATAAAGTCCTTATCAAAACTAATGATATGCCAGAATTAGCAGGTATTTACGATATTAAAGATAAAACCAAAATATTGGAAAATGTAAGTTACAATTACAATCGTACCGAGAGTAACTTAAGCTACCTTAATCTTGATAATTATAATAACGCAACAGTCAGTAACTCGATTACCTCTGTTTTTGAAAACATAAATAACGATACTAAAGTTAACGAATTATGGAAATGGTTTGTAATTTTGGGACTCGTGTTACTAATTTTAGAAATGCTCATCTTAAAATACTTTAAATGAACGCCTTAATAAAAACAGCAACAATAATTGATCCTTCTAGCAAATTTAATAACCAAATTTGCGATATTTTAATCGAAAAAGGTAAGATTACTAAAATTGCTAAAAGCATAGATAATACTAACAATTACAAAACTATAACCTTAGATAATTTACACGTTTCAAAAGGTTGGTTTGATAGTAGTGTTAGTTTTGGAGAACCTGGTTTTGAAGATAGAGAAACCATTGCTAATGGATTAAAAACTGCAGCAAAATCTGGATTTACAAGTGTAGCTGTACAAGCCAACACAAATCCAATTATAGACACCAATGCCAATGTAGCTTTTGTCTTATCTAAAGCACAAAACAATGCAGTTAACTTACTACCAATAGGTGCTTTAACTAGAAACAGTGAAAGTATTGATTTAGCTGAATTATTTGATATGAAAAACGCTGGTGCTGTTGCTTTTTCTGATTATAAAAAACCAATAAGTAATCCTAATTTATTAAAAATAGCGTTGCAATATGCAAGTAATTTTGATGGCTTAGTTTGTTCTTTTCCTATTGAAACAAAAATATCTGGAAAAGGAATTGTTAATGAAGAATTAACGAGTACATCTTTGGGTTTAAAAGGAAGTCCAAATTTAGCTGAAGCTATGCAAGTGGCTAGAGATTTATTTTTACTTGAATACACGGAAGGAAAACTACACATACCAACCATTTCAACCGCTGAAAGTGTTGCACTAATTAGAGAGGCAAAAAGCAAAAAACTTGATGTAACCTGTAGTGTTGCCATTCATAATTTATGCTTAACTGATGATGTTTTAGTTCAATTTGACACCAATTACAAAGTCAATCCACCTCTTAGGATTAAAAAGGACGTTGATTCCTTAATTGAAGGTTTAAAAGACGGAACCATTGATATGGTAACCAGTGATCATAATCCAAAAACAATTGAAGACAAAAAAGTAGAATTTGATCATGCTGCTTTTGGTACCATTGGACTTGAAAGTGCTTTTGGAGCTTTAAACACAGTGGTTTCTACTGAAAAAGCTATTGAATTATTAACACAAGGAAAAACAAGGTTTGGCCAACAAACAAATAGCATTAAAGAAGGTGAAGTAGCAAACCTAACTTTGTTTAATCCTGATATAAAATACGCTTTCGCGGAAAGTGATATCGTTTCAAAATCTAAAAATAGTGCCTTTTTGGGTCAAGAATTAAAAGGAAAAGCTTACGGAATAATCGCAAATAATAAAACAGTATTATAATATAATGAATCAAAACACCATTGAAGAAGGAAAAACATTAGCAGTCGTTAGCTATTTAACCATAATAGGTAGCATTATTGCTATAATAATGAATGGAGATAAGAAAAATGAATTTACAAGTTTTCATAATAGACAAGGTCTAGGCTTATGCCTTTTGTGGATGTTTATTGCCTATTTTGTTAGTCAATTTGATAACATGCAAATATCTATTGCCTTTTGGATAAGTATGGGAGCACTTTTATTTTTAGGTGTAATGACAGCTATTAATGGATCCATGAAACCAATTCCGGTTATTGGACCACTATTTCAAAAACTATTTAAAGGACTAGGTAAATAATGGAAAACTTTAACTTACATCACATCACAAGACCATCAACATTAAAAGAAAATGCACCTTTACTTATTTTGTTTCATGGTTATGGTAGCGACGAAAACGACTTATTTAGCTTTGCAACAGAGTTACCAGAAGAATTATTTATCATATCTGTTAGAGCTCCTTACCCAATGCAACCCTACGGTAATGCATGGTATGCCATTAATTTTGATGCAGAACAAGGTAAATGGAGCGATAATGATCAAGCCATACAATCTAGAGATTTAATAGCTAATTTTATAGATCAGGCTATTGCTAACTATCCTGTAAATAAAAACAGTGTATCCTTATTAGGTTTTAGTCAAGGTTGTATTTTAAGCTATGCAGTAGCTTTAACATACCCAGAAAAAGTAAATAATATTATCGCTTTAAGTGGTTATGTCAATGAAGATTTATTTACTACTAAAGATGCTTCGGCTTATAAACACTTAAACTTTTATGGATCACATGGTACTGTAGACCAGGTTATTCCTGTGGATTGGGCAAGACAAGCTCCAAAATTCTTAGAAGCATTAAACATTAAACATCAGTTTAGCGAGTTTCCTGTTGGACATGGTGTTGCACCTCAAAATTTTTACGAATTTAAAGATTGGTTAGTGGATTTGATTTAACACTCTACAATTAAATAATAAAAAAATCCCTAATTATAAATGCTTATTTACAAATTAGGGATTTTTTCATCTTATATTTTTCAAACTTAAACAATGTAAAAACTTAATAATTACATTAATTGAAAAATAATATATCTTAACTTATCTGGTATATAAAAGGTAATCTAAGACTTCAAAATCAACATTTTGCTCTGGAGTTATAAAATATTGTATTAGTAATTCTCCCCAAAATTGACCGTCAGAGAAATCAGCAACAATCCATCTGTGATTTAACATTTTAATAGTATTAAATTGTAATTTTCTGCCTTCTGAAGCAGCAAAAGGAATTAAAGGATGTTCTCCTTCAGTTTCATTTAATTTATATAATTCGTTTTTTAAAAACGGAATTAATGCTTCAGTATCTAATTGTTTGTTATAAAAATAATCTTTTGCATCTTGATTGTAACGCAAATCAAACAATGATAAATCCGACAACTCATCGTTTAATATTGTTAAAGAATCTTTCATAGATTCGTTATTAACCCTTAAAACTTCTATACGTTTACTACTGTCTTCTAATATTTTTTTAGAGTTTACATATTGAAACACTACAATTAGTAATGTAAAAATAAACAGGTACATAAAGATTTTGTTCTTCATTTTTTTAAATTTTGTTAAATCGTAATTTGTAATTGGTCGTAAGCTAAATACACGTTATCTGGCAATTGTTTTTGGACTTCGTCATGAAACCCTAACAAATGGCTAATGTGTGTTAAATAGGTGCGTTTAGGTTGTAAAATTTTTATAATTGCTAAAGCTTCTTCTAGATTAAAATGCGAAATATGAGCTTCCATACGCAACGCATTTATAACTAATACATCTAAGTTTTTCAGTTTATCTAATTCGGTTTCAGTAATTGTTTTAAAATCTGTCAAATAAGCAAAATTTTCAAATCTAAAACCAAATACTTGAAGCTTGTAATGCAACCCTTCAATAGGAATTATTGATTTATTATTAATTTCAAAAGGCTTATTTTCAATAGTATTAACTGCTACAGTTGGAGCACCAGGATATCTATTTTCGGTTTCAAAAACATATTCAAAACGCTTTTTAAGCTCATTAATAACACGTTTATGTGCATAAATTGGTAATTCGCCTTGTCGGAAACAAAATGGTCTTATATCATCTAATCCTGCGGTGTGGTCTGCATGTTCATGTGTAAATAATAAAGCATCAATTTTTGTAGGATTATTAAGTAACATTTGTTGTCTAAAATCTGGTCCACAGTCTATAACAAAAGTATTTTTATCCCACTCTATCATTACAGACACACGTAACCTTTTGTCTTTAGGATTTTGGCTTAAACACACAGGATGAGTGCTTCCTATAATAGGAATTCCTTGTGATGTACCTGTGCCTAAAAATGTTATTTTCAATGGATGAAGATTTCTCACAAAAATAGAATATTTTTTTTGTTTGCTATAGTTATTTGATACCTTTGTAAAACTTAACATCATTGTAAATTTTATATGGAAATAAGGCTAAAAGGAGATAAAGAGTTTGAAAATATTCCGTCTCTGAAGGACAAAGCATTACGTATTAATTTAAACGAAAATATTTACGGAACGTTTTCTGAAATTGGAGCCGGACAAGAAACTGTGCGTCACTTTTTTAGAGCTGGAGGAGCGTCTGGTACTATTGCAAAAGCAATGTCTGCCTATGATAAAGAATTTAGTGATGCTATTTATGGTATTGAAAACGATAGACGTTACGTAACCGAAGCACGTTTACGTAAAATGGTGGCTCATGAAATTAGATTAATTGAAGAACGTATTGGAAGAGAAAAAATCCAAACAAAATGTTTTTTAGTTTTGCTAATACTGTGGCAACTATAGATTTTGCGAAAAAATATAAAGGACATGGTTGGGTAGGAATTAAATACCAAATTGATCCTGAAGAAGAAGAATATAACGAAATTGTTTTGCACATACGTTTTAAAGAAAACGATGCAAGATTACAACAAGAAACTTTAGGTATTTTAGGTACAAACCTAATTTATGGTGCTTTTTATAAGTACAACGAACCTAGAAAACTGTTACGTTACTTATACGATCACTTAGATAAGGATCAAATAGAAATTGATACTATTAACTTTTCTGGACCAGTCTTTAAAGATGTAGACAACCGTCTAATGAGTTTACAATTAGTTAAAAACGGAATGACTGATGCTGTTATGTTTGCTCCTGACGGAAACAATGTATTACCAGCAAGAGTTTTGTACAAGAAAAATATATTAGCGTTACGTGGTAGTTTTAGACCTGTAACTAAAGTTAATATTGATATGTATGAGAAGTCTTTAGAGATGTTTATTAAAGAAAATAAAGTAGACGAAAATAATACTCAAGTTATTTTTGAAATTACTTTATCTAATTTAAGAGCTGAGGGTGAAATTGACGAGCAAGATTTTATGGATCGTGCACGTTTGTTATGCTCTTTAGGACATACTGTATTGATTTCAAACTTCCAAGAATACTATAAATTAGTAGAATACTTCTCTCAATATTCTAAAAACAGAATGGGATTAGCAATGGGAGTTAATAATCTTGTAGATATTTTTGACGAGAAATATTACAGACACTTAAGTGGTGGAATATTAGAAGCATTTGGTAAATTATTCTTTAAAGATTTACGTGTTTACCTTTACCCAATGAAAGATGAAGATGGTACTTTAACTACAAGTGATACATTAAAAGTACACCCACGTATGAAAGAATTATACAAATTCTTTAAATACAATGGAAAGGTTGTAGATATTACAGATTTTGACCCTAGTACATTAGAGGTATTTTCTAGAAGGGTTTTAAAAATGATAAACTCTGGTGAAGATGGATGGCAACAAATGTTACCAGAAGGGGTTTCTAAACTAATCATGGAACAAAGTTTATTTAATTGTGAAACTGAAGAAATTCCTAATAAAAAATAAAACAATATAAATTCTATAAAAAATAAAGCGCTTTTAAGATAAACTTAAAAGCGCTTTTTATTTGTGTAAGCGTAGTAGTTTTAATGTTTCTTTTTAGTGACTGAAGTTTACTGTATGTTTCATCAAGTACTACAATTATTGTATTACAAATCCCGTACCAAAATTTAATTTTCAATAAAAAAACTTATTTTATTACGAATTTTTTGAAATTTTACCTCTAACTCCTTTGAAAAAGGACTTCATATATTTAAAATCTGCTTCTACATCATCCGTTGGGTAAAAAGGTTCTGATATTTTATTTTGTTTATTACCAAAATCCATTGTAAACATAATGATAGGCACATTGGCTTGTTTAGCAATATAATAAAAACCTGTTCTCCACTCTTCTACTTTACTTCTAGTACCTTCAGGTGCTAAGGTTAATCTAAACTCGTCTTTATTTTCAAACAGCTTAGCTATAGACAAAACTTTATTCTCTTTGTTTTTTCTGTCAACAGGCACACCACCAACAGCTCTAAAATAATAACCAAAAGGCCAAGTAAACAGTGATTTTTTACCTATAAAATTAGTTTTTACCTGTGTAACTTTACGTAATAGTATACCAATAATAAAATCGAAATTACTAGTATGTGGTGCAGATATAAAAACAGCTTTTTTAATAGTATCTTGAGAAAAATTAGTGTTTCCAACTACTTTCCAACCAATAACTTTAAAATATATAAATTTTGCTAACCAGTACATATATTACATTTTTTTGTATAATGCCTTAAGCGTAGCGTGAGTGATTGTGTCTTTCCAGTTTTCTCCAATTGCATTTTCCCATAAAGGCTCTAAACTTAAGGCAACATTTATCATAATATCAAAATCTTTATCAGATAAATCTTTACAAATACCTTTTGGCAAAGTTATATTATGCTTGGCCTTCATTTGTTTAAAAATAGCTACACCTTCAGGATAGTAATCTTCTAAATGATCAAATACAATACAATTACCAACACCGTGTTTGACACCTAATAAGTAACCTAAACCATAACTCAAAGCGTGTGCAACACCAACTTGAGAATAGGCAATACTCATACCTCCATGCCAACTGGCCATCATTAATTGATCTTGCGCTTCTTCTTCCGTTAAATGATCTCCTAGAAAAATATCTTTACAAAGCTCTAATGCTTTTTCTCCATAAGATTGGCTAAAAGCATTTAAATAAGTTCCGTTTAAAGATTCTATACAATGCACATAACAATCCATTCCTGTATAAAACCATTGATTAGTCGGTACGTCTTTAGTTAATTCTGGATCCAATATAACTTGATCAAAAGGAGTATAATCACTATTGATACCTAATTTACGTTCAGGACCAGTTAAAATAGTCGTTCTAGAAACTTCTGCTCCTGTACCAGAAATTGTAGGTATACCAACATGATAAACAGCTTCATTTTTAACCAAATCCCAACCTTGGTAATCTTTACTTTCTCCATCATTATTAAGCATTATAGCAACAGCTTTTGCTACATCTAGCAAACAACCGCCTCCAATACCTATAATACCAGAAGGACGTTCTTTAAAATTTAATATTATATCTTCTACGTACTGATCTATTTGTTCAGTTTTTGGCTCTTCTTTGGCAGATACAAAAACTACTTTATCTTGATAGGATAATGGTATTCTTGAGGTTAACCAAGCATTTCCTTTAAAGACATCATCTACAAAAAATATAAATGGTGCTTTAGTGTTTAATCTTTTTGGCTGAATAATATCTGCTAATTGATTAAAACTACCACGTCCAAATACTACATTAGACACCATTGGAAAATTTTTATAACTCATTGACTTTTAGTCTTTATTTGTAAATTTATTACTTATTTAATTGTTCTTGAAATAATTCTGAAAATAAACTAACATGGTAACCATCCACTAACGCGTGATTAACACTAATTGCTACATTCATAATTAATTTGTCATTATCTTTAATTGCTTTACTAAATGCTAATTTAGGAACGGATTCTACTGCTCCTGAACTTGGTTCTTTATGCCCAGAAAAATTTACCCATGGTAATGCAGAGCAATGTATGCAATTATTAGCATTTACTGGTGGAAACAGGTCCTGTGAGTTTTCAATTCTTCGTTTTTCAGCAGATAAATTAGATAAAAACACATTTAAGTCTTTATGATAATTTATAAATGAAAAACCAAAAGTTTTATCACTTCTCAAAATTGTAGCCGAAGCATGAATAGTATCACAAATTTGAATAGCATCATCTACTATTCTATATTTTAAATTTTCTACTGCATTTATAGCAGTCATACAAGCATGAAGATAAACACCAAAAAAGCTTACTTTATTAACTTTAGCATAAGCATGAGCTTTGGTTACATTAATAGGAATTGTTACTCCAAAATAAGGATCCTTCAATTTTGAAAAATGCTCAAAATGCTGTTTTCTGTTCCAGGTGTTTATATCTAAAGTTTTCAATTATAATTTTAATAATTTGGGTAAGTCTTTTAGACTTTTTAGAGTTTGATATTGTTTTGAATCATTGGTATTAACATCAACTTGCTCATGTAACCAAGTCGTGTGAAACGGAACATGTATGGCACTGGCTTTTAAATTAACAAGTGGTAAAACATCAGATTTTAAAGAGTTACCTATCATTAAAAATTCCGAAGGTTTAATATCTAGATGGTTTAATAATTTAGAATAATTAGCTTCTTTTTTATCACTTAAAACTTCGATATGATGAAAATAATCTAACAATCCTGACTTTTCAAGTTTACGTTCTTGATCCAATAAATCGCCTTTAGTAGCAACAATTAACTTATATTTTTTAGATAACTGTTTAAGTACACCCTCTACTCCATCTAATAACTCTACCTTTTCATTAATCATGCTTTTACCTATATCTAAAATTTTAGCTATAGTTGCATTTGAAACCGTATGGTTTGATAGCTCTAAAGCCATTTCTACCATAGATAACACAAAACCTTTTACACCATAACCATATACTGGAAGATTTTTAATTTCCATTTTAAATAATTCTTGGTCTATTTTATTTTCGGTTTCAAACTGACTTAAAAGTTTGGCAAATTCTTGCTCAGCGTTTCTAAAATAAGTTTCGTTTACCCAAAGTGTATCATCAGCATCAAAACCAACGACTTTAATATGACTGTAATCTACTTCCATAGTTTTTTTGCGCGTTCTAAATCTTCGGGTGTGTCGATTTCTACTCCTTCGATATCAGTTTCAACCATTTTAATACGTTTACCGTATTCTAAATATCTAATACATTCAATTTTTTCTGAAGCTTCTAGTGTTAGCATTGGTAGCTTGTAAAAATCAAGTATGGCTTGTTTTCTAAAAGCATAGACACCTTTGTGTTTATAGTATTTTACAGCAACACTTTCATCCCTTGGATAAGGTATTGGGCTTCTTGAAAAATATAACGCAAAATCTTGCTGATCTACAATGACCTTAACTGTATTTGGATTTTTAATTTCTTCCCAGTTAGAAATATTTACCATTAATGATGCTAAATCTACTTTTTGATCTTTATCTTCTTTAAAAACCTGAATTAGTTTTTTTAAAGACTCTGCATCAGTAAATGGCTCATCACCTTGTACATTAATAACTATATCTATATCTAAATCTTGAACTGCTTCGGCAATACGATCGCTACCACATTCGTGTTCTTTTTTACTCATTAAAACATGACCACCAATTTTATTGATTTCGTCATAAATTATATCGCTATCTGTTACAACAATCACATCATCAAATAGTTTAGTGTCTACTGTTGCTTGATAAGTACGTGTAATGACAGGTTTTCCTCCTAAATCTTTCATTAATTTACCAGGAAAACGAGATGCACTATATCGTGCAGGAATCATTGCTATTATTTTCATCTAAGTTTTAAATTAGAGTATAAAAATAAGGTATTTTAGTGGTCTTCTTCAAAAAATTCGTCTTTAAAACCAATTAAATATAGTTTTTCTTTTGCACGAGTAATTGCAGTGTATAGCCACCTAAGGTAATCTTTATCTATTCCGTTAGGCAGGTAAGGTTGCTCTATAAAAACCGTATTCCATTGGCCACCTTGTGATTTATGACACGTTATAGCATAACTAAATTTGACTTGAAGTGCGTTAAAGTAGTTATTCCCTTTTATTTTTAAGAATTTTTTATAGTTACTAGTCTCATCCTCATAATCCTTTTGAACTTCTTGATACAATCGGTTAGACTCTTCATAAGGTAATGATGGTGTTTCAGCTTCAATGGTATCTAACATTAAAACAGTTTCAAATGGTTGCATTTTAGGGTAATCAACCATGCGTACTTTGACTTCTGCAAACCTGAAGCCGTATAGTTCTTTAATACTAAAGATTTCTAAAACTTCAATAATATCGCCATTTGCAATAAAACCAGCTTCGGTTGTTGGCTTAATCCAAAAGTAGTTATTTTTAACAACCATTAGGTAATCACCTGCAGATAGTTCGTTTTCATTAAATAAAATACGACTACGTATTTGTTGATTATATAGGTTTGCACGCTTATTACTTCTAACTATAATACTGGTTTCTTCATGACCTAAACTACTGTAAGAATCATTTATAGCATCCATAATTTCATATCCATCGACTAATCTAACTATATCTTTAAAAGTTTTTAAATTAAATTTAAAGCTGTCATAAAAACCATCAGAAATTGTTTCTCTTAAAATAGTAGCGTTTTCTAAGATACCAGAATCTTCACCTTGACGTACAACTTCATCAAGTTCCATTTTAGTCACTGACTTATTATAGCTTAAACTAAGCGTATTAACATCTAAAGCTGGACTAATATCTAATTTAACTGGAGGCAACTGAGCAGTGTCACCAATTAAAAGCAGTTTACACTTATGTCCTTGATAAACATATTGCATCAAGTCATCCAACAAAGATCCGTTTTCAAACAATTTAGAATCGCTTGGTGAATCCGGAATCATAGAAGCTTCATCAACAATAAAAATGGTGTTTTTATGTTTATTGGGTTGCAAAACAAACTTTACACCTCCTCCTCTTTCCTTTTTAGGAAAATATATTTTTTTATGGATAGTAAACGCTTCTTTTTTAGAATAATTAGAGATTACTTTAGCTGCTCGACCTGTTGGAGCCATCAATACTGCACTTTTTTTAATCTTCCATAAATTTGCTACAATTGTACCAATAATGGTGGTTTTACCAGTACCAGCGTAACCTTTTAACAAAAACACTCCATTTTCTTTATCATTTAAAATAAATTCAGAAAGTTGTAAAAGTAAAATATCTTGTTTTGTGGTTGGATTAAACGGAAAATGCTGTTTTATAAGGGAATAAAATTGAGAACTAGTCATTAAATTGTGTAGATTGTAAACTTTTTATCAAATATATAAATCATTTTTACCAACAATGGTTTTAACGAATAAAAAAATTGTAGATTTGTCACTGACCTTAATTAAATTTAATAAAATACTATGATAAAATTAGCACTTATTGTACTTGGAGCAATTTTACTAACAATTTTGATTGTTTGGCTTATTGACAAATTTATCCCAACTAAAGCAAAACCTTTTTTAACAATAGCGCTTTGGGCACTTATAATCTTTTTAGGTTATATCACATTTAATTCTGTTTATGGCGAAATTGAATTTAATAAACTTAAAGAAAAACGTTACGCTGCAGCTATTGAGCGTTTAATAGATATTAGAGATGCACAATTAGCGCATAGAACTGTTACTGGAAAATTTACTAAAAGTTATGACGAATTAATTAGATTTATCGAAAACGGTAAATTTACATTAGTGGAAAGAAGAGACACAAGCGTTGTTGATGAAGAAAGAACTAAAGCTTATGGTGGTGTAACATCTTACAAAGAGATTGTAATTGTAGACACTATTGGTTATGAGCCAGTAAAAGACAGATTATTTAAAAATACAGACCGATACAAAACCATGATGAATGTACCACTTGCAAAAGAAGGTACTAAATTTACAATGGATGCTGGTATGTTAGAAGATGAAAACGGAAATGAAATTCCTGTTTTTGAAGCATATGTTAAAAAAGATGATATTTTATACGATCAAGACAAAAACTTAAGACTTAAAGAAAACCAAGTAATATCTGTTGAAGGTGTTAATGGTGATGCTTTACGTGTAGGATCTATGAGTGATTTTAAAACACTTGGAAACTGGCCTAAAACTTATGGCGTTAACGAGTAATACAACACATAATTCAAGCAACTTAGAATTGTCCATTCAAATTAGTTTGAGTGGACTTTCTTTTTGTGTTTTAAAAAAAGACAATAATACTGTCCTACATTTAAAGTCTCAGGACTTTAAAATAAAAAAACACCTACAGAGTTATTAGAAGCTGTTAAAAACCTTTTTAGCACAGAAGCGTTATTAAAAATCAAGTTTGATAATATCAATATTATTCATGTTAATGATTGGGCAACATTAGTACCTAAACCATTATTTAAAGAAGACGCTTTAGCTGATTATTTAAAATTTAACACCAAAATTTTAAAGACAGACTTCATCACATTTGATACTATAATTAGTAACGACAGCGTTAATGTTTATGTCCCTTTTACCAATGTAAACAATTTTATATTTGATCAATTTGGTACATTTACTTACAACCACTTCTCTACTATATTAATAGAAAAACTATTAATTTTAGAAAAACATAATGACCAAGCTAAGGTATACGTTAATATTTCTAGTTCTAATTTTCAAATTATAGCAATACAAAAAGGAAAACTTTTGTTATATAATACCTTTGAGTATCATACAAAGGAAGATTTTATCTATTACTTAATATTTACTCTGGAGCAATTAAAACTAAATCCAGAAACTATAAACGTGGTGTTTTTAGGAAGTGTTACAGAGGAAGATCCTATCTATCAAATTTCATATAAATACATTAGACATGTGTCTTTTGGAAATAGAAATGACAATTTAGATTTTACCGAAAAACCAAAAGAGAACCACTTACATTTTACATTACTAAAAAGCTTATAATGCGCATCGTATCAGGACAATTTAAAGGAAGAAGGATAACAGCTCCAAAAAAGCTACCAGTACGTCCAACAACAGATATGGCAAAGGAAGCCTTATTTAACATTTTAAATAACCAGTTTTATTTTGATGATATTTCGGTATTAGACCTATTTGCTGGTACAGGAAACATAAGCTATGAGTTTGCTTCTAGAGGTACAGAACAAATTTTATGTGTAGATCAAGATTATGGTTGCATCAAATTTATAAACGAAACTGCTACTAGTTTTGAAATGGATATACAAACCATAAAAAGCGATGTTTTTAAGTTTCTAGAAAAAAGCAAACAACAACATACTATCATATTTGCAGATCCACCTTATGATTTTCCTGTTGAAGAATTTGCAAAGATTCCTACTTTAGTTTTTAAAAATAATTTATTAGAAACTGAAGGTTTATTAATTGTAGAACATTCTAAACACACAGATTTATCACAATTACAAAACTATACACACTCTAAAAGTTATGGTGGAAACGTCTTTAGTTTTTTTGAAAACACAACTAAAGACGAAGAAGAATAAAACAAAAAACCATCTAGAAATAGATGGTTTTTTTATAGTTAAGCAAATCTATAAGCCGGATTTTGTACTCTTAACAAAGAGCCCTTATCATTTATCTGAGCTTGCTGTTACCAACACGCTTTAGCTACCTACCCTCTAACAATCGCGCGTGTACGCTCAAACGTTAGTATACATGGTATTGCACCTCATAGAGTTTACCTGGTTTCACTACAGCATGACCTGTACATACTTTCTGTTGCACTTTTCCTCACCTTTCGGTGGATGGCTGTTAACCACTATGATTACACTATGGTGTCCGGACTTTCCTCTTTAAACTAAATTTAAAGCGATAAGGCGATTTACTAAATACAAAATTACAACAAACAATACATTTGGTATACAATAAACTTTAAATAGTTTCAACAAATCCATTAACTACAGTTTTGTTAATAACTATCCATAAAATCAAGGATAAGGTTTCTTTGTTTAATGGGTATTTTTTAAATTTGTTATTCACTATTATCACATCAATCTGATGTTTAAAAATTCGATATAATTTGGAACACTTTGTAGTATCTGCCAGAAAATATAGACCGCAAACCTTTAAGGACGTTGTTGGGCAATCTGCTATTACAAATACCTTACTAAATGCTATTGAAAACAATCATTTAGCTCAAGCCTTACTATTTACAGGACCACGTGGTGTTGGTAAAACTAGTTGTGCACGTATTTTAGCTAAAATGATAAATAGTGATGGCACTGAGTCTGAAGACGAAGATTTTGCATTTAATATTTTTGAATTAGATGCTGCCTCAAACAACTCGGTTGATGATATCAGAAATCTAACAGACCAAGTTCGTATTCCGCCTCAAGTTGGTAAATACAAAGTCTATATTATTGACGAGGTACACATGTTATCTCAATCCGCTTTTAATGCTTTTTTAAAGACTTTAGAAGAACCACCAAAACACTGTATTTTTATTTTAGCAACCACAGAAAAACATAAGATAATACCAACCATATTATCGCGTTGTCAAATTTTTGACTTTAAACGAATTACTGTCAAAGACGCTAAAAATTATTTGAAATACATAG
Organism: Olleya sp. NP1-10; assembly: GCF_055804415.1. Taxonomy (NCBI): domain Bacteria; kingdom Pseudomonadati; phylum Bacteroidota; class Flavobacteriia; order Flavobacteriales; family Flavobacteriaceae; genus Olleya; species Olleya sp. NP1-10. The sequence continues at coordinate 2,813,094 of NZ_CM147840.1, forward strand.
CAACAGAACAAGGCATAAATGCTGAAGATGATGCTTTACATATTATTGCTCAGAAAGCAGATGGAGCCATGCGTGATGCATTGTCTATATTTGATCGTGTCGTTAGTTTTTCTGGTAAAGAACTAACAAGACAGTCTGTTACTGAAAATTTAAATGTTTTAGATTACGAAACTTACTTTGAAAGCACTGACTACATCCTAGAAAATAAAATACCTGAATTATTAATTCAGTTTAATAAAACCTTATCAAAGGGATTTGATGGTCACCATTATATTGCAGGTTTAGCGTCTCATTTTAGAGACTTATTAGTTTGTAAAAACCCAGTAACTATAGAGTTACTTGAAGTTGGTGAAGACACTAAAGCTAAATATTTAGAACAATCTCAAAAAGCAAGTCAAGACTTTTTAATTAAAGGAATTAACTTGGCTAATGAGTGTGATTTGAAATATAAAAGCAGTAAAAATCAGCGACTCCTAGTTGAACTTACCCTAATGCAATTAGCCTCTATCACTTTTGATGGAGAAAAAAATAGCAGTCGGTTCATAATTCCGCCTTCATATTTCAAAAAAATAGGAATAACTCCTGTTAAGGTTACTAAACCAAAAGTTGAAGCCACAGTAAGTAACACAAATACAACTGCAAAAGTTTCTGCGGAAGCAGTAAAACCTACTACTCCATCTAAACCAAAAATTGTTTTAGAAAATGGTATTGCAACTAATAAAAAAAGAACATCTGGCTTATCGCTAAAAAGTATAAGAGCAAAAAAAGAACATCAAATTAAACAATTAGAAGTTGTTGTTGATGAAGAAAACTTACCAAGAGAACCGTTTCATCAAGATGACTTAACTGAAGTTTGGAATACTTTTGTGTCAAAAATTGAGAAAGAAGGAAAGTTTAATTTAGCATCTATATTATCTATTGACAAACCTACATTGGCAGCAGATGGTGTATCAATTGAGTTGACTTTTCCTAATTCCACCAACAAAGTGGAGGTTGAACGACAGTCTTTTGATTTAATGACTTATTTACGTAAACATCTTAAAAACTATGATATAGTTTTGGATATTACTGTTGATGAACAGTTAGAGACAAAATATGCTTACACACCTGTTGAAAAATATGAAAAATTAAAAGAAAAAAATCCTAATTTAGAATTACTAAGAAAAACTTTTGATTTAGACGTATAAATTATGACTAAGTACTCCTTTATAATTATTGTTATAATTATCACATTATTCAGTTGTGATGGACGTTATCGTTTAAAAAAACAACCTGTAAATAAAGTTGCTGCAAAAGAATTGCTACTATCATTTACAGAAAATGTTAAGTACTTTCCTGAAGCATACACTGAGTTTACTAATGATACCATTTTAAGCAATGGTTTTACTGTCAAAATAAAAAACTATTCTGACATGAAAAACAATGTTTTACAGTCATTTAAAACGTCAACTACTAATAATAAACATTATTTTAGAGAAGTAATAACAGAAGTTGAAGTTTATAAAAATAATAAGCAAATTTTTAAGCATGTATTAGATGATGCATTTCTATCGCTATCTAACACAGATTATGTATTAAATCAAGTCTATATTGACGAAATAAAATCCTTAAACACCAATACATTGCATCTTGTAGCATCAGCATGTATACCAAGAACAGTAAATTGCCCTGTTTATAATATTGCTATTGATCCAAAAGGTGATTATTTAATTACTAAAATATAAATATCTAAAAACAATAAATATGCTTGGACTTAAACTACCAACAGATCCACGTTGGGTGAATATAGTAGAAAAAAATATTGAAGATATTTTGACAGATCATGCTTACTGTGAACAAAAGGCAACAAGTACAGCAATATCATTAATTGTGAGTTTTCCTGAATACACTGACTTAGTTCAAGAAATGGTAGCCTTAGTTAAAGAAGAGATTAGCCACTTTAAAATGGTACATGATTTAATCTTAAAAAACGGTTGGGTTTTAGGTCGTGATCGTAAGGATGATTATGTGATACAACTCTTAAAGTTTTTTCCTAAAGGAGGAAGCAGAACTACTCAATTAGTACACAGACTACTGTATGCTGCGTTAATTGAAGCAAGAAGCTGTGAGCGCTTTAGATTATTATCTGAGCAGTTAGAAGATAAATCTTTAGCTGAATTTTACCGAAAACTAATGGTTAGTGAAGCTAACCATTATACTATGTTTTTAGGGTTTGCAAGACAATATGGTGACCGTAAAGAAGTAGATCAAAAATGGAATGATTTACTTGACTACGAAGCAGATATAATGAAAAACCTTAGTAAAACAGAAACAATACATGGTTAACTAAAACCTGTTAAACTAAAAAAGCCAACTATAAATTATAGTTGGCTTTTTTATGTTTTATAATGTTAGTTAGATTAAAACTTTAATCCAACACCTATTTGCATGTTAGTATTTTTAGCTTCTAAATCAATATCATTGTCATCAAAAACGTTAGTTAAACCATAAGAATATCTGAAGTCAATAAAAACTTCGTCCGTAATTAAATATTCTAAACCACCTAAAGCAGAAAATCCAAAGTTTTTAAATCCATCCTCATAAGAATGTCCTTTTAAACTAGCTTGTGGTCCTACACCTATAGATAAACTCTCATCTATTTTAAATTTGAAAAATAAAGGCATTTGAATGTAGTTAATTCTCAAATTTTGCTCTTTAGCACCTTCTGCAGAAAACTGAATTTCTGGAGCAAAAGAAAAGGTTTTAGATATACTATATTCACCAAAAAAACCAATAAAAAAACCATTTCTGTGTGCATTTTCAATACCTGCTGGTACTTCTGGATCAAAATCTAGATTAGAGATTGTATATCCTGCTCTAACACCATATAAAGCATCTTGAGAAAAGCCATAAAAAGAGGCTAGCATGAACGTAAAAAGTATAATAGTTTTTTTCATATGAAATAAGTTAAATTGGTTAGTTTTTTGAAATAGTTATAAGTGTAAATATAATTTTTTTTGACAAAAACCAGCTATTAAATAGATAAAGTGTATTATTTTAACTTTGTATGACTAGAAACTGTGTCATTATACATACTTTTAATTATTCCGTCTGATAAACCAATTTTTGGAACAAAAATATCTTTTGCTCCACACCATTTCATTGCGGATAAATATATACGTGTTGCAGGAATAATAACATCTGCTCTATCTTGATTTAAATCTAATATAGAGATACGCTCCTCATATGAGTACGTTTGAAGCATGTTATAGTATGAAGTTAAGTAAAAATACGATAACGGTTTACCCATTGCTTTACCTGAAACTTTAAATATTTTATTAATGTTTCCTCCAGAACCAATAACTTGAATTTTGTCGTGTTTTGAAGTTTTTGTTTTTATCCATTGCTCTAATTCTAACCAAGCATCCTTTTTGACCATGTCGTTTAATAGACGAACGGTACCTATTTTAAAAGATTTGGACGCTGTTTTTATCCCTTTGTCTATTACAGAAAATTCTGCACTTCCTCCTCCTACATCAACATAAAGATAAATTTTATTTGGATCTATATAAGATTGTAAATCTGTTGCTGCTATAATTGCTGCTTCTTCTTCTCCTTCAATAATATCAATTTGAAGTCCTGTTTTTTTCTTGATTAACTTAGCTAAGTCTTTACCATTATTAGCCTCACGCATTGCTGATGTCGCACAAGCCTTATATTTTACAACACCATGTGTTTGCATTAATAATTTAAAGGCTTGCATTGTATCCAACATACGCATGATGTTGTTTTCTGAAATTTCTTCTTTAATAAATACATCTGCACCAAGTCGCACTGGAACCCTAACTAACGAGCTTTTTTTAAATCGTGTAGGCTTGTTTTTTTCTTCTACAATATTAGATATTAACAATCTTACTGCGTTTGAACCTATATCTATTGCTGCAAATTTTTGAATTTTAAGCATCTAATTTATTTTTTAAGTAATTATAAGCTTCAAATTGAGACCTTAGTTTAGGTGCCTCATTTTTTTTGTAAATGTTGTTTTGTGCTTTATTTAAAATTCTAGCTTTAACATTATCATTCCAACAAATATGAAACGTATGAATTAATTCTTCTTTAATTTCTTGATCATATATTGGACAGCTTACTTCTACTCTATTTTCTATATTTCTTGTCATCCAATCTGCAGATGAGATATACACTTTTGGATCGTCGTTATTACAAAACACATATAGTCTTGTGTGTTCTAAAAACTTATCGACAATACTGATAACTTCAATATTTTCGCTAATACCTTTAACTCCTGGTACTAAACAACAAATACCTCTAACAATCATTTGTATTTTAACTCCTGCTTGACTTGCTTCATATAGTTTATCTACCATTTGATAGCTAGATATACTATTCATTTTAAGTTTTATATAAGCAGGTTTACCCTCTTTTACATTACTAATTTCTTTATCTATTAATTGAAAAAGCTTGTTTTTAGTATAATGAGGTGATGTTATTATGTGCTTAAAACGATGTACTTTATAATTTACTTCAAAAAAGTTAAAAACTTTATTGACGTCTTTTAATATTTTTTGATTAGCTGTAAATAAAGTATAATCTGTGTATATTTTTGCGGTAGATTCGTTGAAGTTTCCTGTACTAATAAAACCATAACGCTTCATTTTTTTACCTTCTTCTCTTTCAATCATACACATTTTACTGTGTACTTTTAAGCCTTGTACTCCAAAAATTAACTGTATGCCTTCACGCTGCATTTGTTCCGCGTAAGCGATATTTGCTTCTTCATCAAAACGCGCTTGTATCTCCATAGAAACAATAACTTTTTTTCCGTTTTTAGCTGCATTAATTAAAGAGCTAGCAACGTGAGATATTTGTGCTAATCTATAAATTGTGATTTTTATGGTTTTAACTTTAGGGTCTAAAGCTGCCTCACGTAAAAACTTTACAATGTAAGAAAACGTATGATAAGGTGCGTATTGCAAATAGTCTTTTTGTGCTATAGCTTCAAAAATACTACCTTCTAAACTTAGTCCTTTAATAGGCAATGGGACAATCTTATCGTACAACAAATCTGTACGTCCTAAACTAGGGAAATCCATATAATCTCTACGATTATGATATCTTCCACCAGGAATTATACTATCTGTATTATCAATTCCCATTTTGTCCATTAAAAAAGCTAGTGTTGACTTATCTATAGTTTTATCATAAACAAATCGTACTGGCTCGCCTTCTTGTCTATCTTTTACACTATCACTAATTTTTTCCATGAAACTTTTAGTCAAATCACTGTCTAAATCCAACTCGGCATCACGAGTGATTTTTATCATATGTGCAGTAATTTTAGTGTAATCAAAAATATTAAAAATATCATCTAAAAATAGCCTTAACAAATCGTCTAACATAATAATATTATCTGTATCACCATCTTTTGGTAAAACAATAAAACGATCCATATTTTTTGATATTTCTATCAAAGCATATTGGTTATTTTGGCCTTCCATATGCATATTAACAGCAAGGTAAGCTGCACTGTCCTTAAGATTAGGTAATTTAATTTCAGAATTTAAAACTATAGTTACAAGTGCTGGACTGACTTTATCAAGAAAATATTTTCTAAGATATTCTTTTTGTTTTTTTGTTACTTTATTTTCTCTTAGAATGAAAATATTTTCGGCTTCTAATTTTTTTTGAATGTCATTCAAAATCTTTAGACTTTCGGTTTGATGCTTGATAACAATATTGGTAATAATCTCTAATAATTCTGAAGCTTTTATACCTCCCAATTGACTTTTACCTGCTTTACCTGCATAATCAATACGCTTAACAGTAGCATATCTAACTTTAAAAAACTCATCTAAATTATTAGAAAATATTCCTAAAAAACGAAGTCTCTCAATTAACGGAACAGTCTCATCTGCTGCTTCTTGCAAAACACGATGATTAAACTGTAACCAACTTAACTCTCTATTTATATACTTTTTGTCTAAAATATGATCCGTCATTTACTTGCAGGTTTTACTACAAATATATCTAAATAGATTGGCTATTTTAAATGTTTTGGGAATACAATTTTGGTTGTGTTTCCGTTTTTTATGTCTTTCCATGACGATTGTTCAAATTCTATTTCTACAAATCCTGAGGTTGTTACATTGTCAATACTTATATTTCCTAAAGAGTTACACAAATTGGTTAGCGCATAATTATGACCAAATAACATTATAGTATTAATTGAATTGTCACAAGATTTTAAAAAACTTAAAACAGAGTCTCCAGAAAAGTCATAAAGTTGGCTTTTGTACTCAATTTTTACCGAATTTAACTTCAAATTATCGACGAACAACATTGCTGTAGTTTTTGCCCGATTGGCTGAACTAGAAAAAATAGCTTCTGGTTTTAAAATTTTAGTTTTTAAATGTTTACATATTAATATTACGTCATTTACCCCTCTTTTTTTAAAGGTCGTTCATGATCAGAAACATCATATTTCCATGACGATTTAGCGTGCCTGATAAATTGTATCTTTTTACTCATAACGGTCGTTTAAAATCATTTTTTATCGATAAAGTTTTTTCACAATACATTTTAACGTGTTTTTGGGTGCTATAACATATTTATTTGATTTAGAGCAATTTTCATACTTCATTTGTTGTGCTATTAATTGATTTCATCCCTAAAATCTAAAAAATAACAATAAACTACAATTAGCACTTGTGGTAATTCTCCCCAATTTTGTAAAGTTTTTTAGCAAAAAATTAAAAATATATTTTAACGCAATAATATTTATATTATGAGGGTAGTAAACAATTATCTTACTAGTTTATACAAAATAAACCAGTTTTGTCCTTCAATGCTTAAAATTTACAATAAAAAAAGTTTTGAAAAAAATTAAACTAAATTTTATTAAGCAATTACTATTTATAGTACCTCTTTTTGCTAGCTTTTCTATTAAAGCACAGGTCAAAAAAGAATTTGCACCTCGTTATAACTCTACTTTAACAGGTGATGTAACAATTATTGCTAACAATATGCTGTCAAGAACAGCTACTAATAATTACAATGGTAATGGAGATAATCATACTTTTACCAATAATGTATATGTTGATATAGATAACGATAATACAACATTTAATTCTAGTAGTGCAAACCTTTCTAACCCAAGACCAAATGATCCATGTCTTCAAATTGAAAAAGTACTATTATATTGGGCAGCTGCAGACAGAGGTACTGATACACCTAATGGAACCCAAACTGACAACCAACCAAACTGGAATTACAATGATGTAAAATTAATGTTACCTGGCCAAACTAGTTATACAACTATAACTGCTGATGATGTCATTTATAGAGGTCGAGATGAAAACCCGCTTATTAACAATGACCCATACGTTTGTGTTAAAGATATTACAAACAATGTAAATAATTTAAGCAATCCATTTGGTAAATTTCAAGTAGCTAATGTTGAGGCTAAAACCGGCTTTTTAATTTCTCATGAAAATACAAACACTGGTACTTCTGGAGGTTGGCAGATTATAATGGTATATAAAAGTGAAAATTTAAAAACTAGAAACATTACACTTTTTGATGGTTATGCTAATGTAACAAGCTCTCAAAACAACTTTAATATTGATGTCTCTGGTTTTCAAACAGTACCTAACGGAAGCGTTAAAGCAGATATTGTAATTGGTGCTTTAGAAGGAGACAGATCTTTATCTGGTGATAGATTACAAATACGAAATACATCAAATAACTTTGTGGATATTGATGCTCCACAAAGAAATACTTTCAATTTCTTTAATAGTAGAATAACTGTAGATAACAATAATTTTACAGATAGAAATCCTGCAAGTTTAAATACTCTAGGTTTTGATGCTGCTGTGTTTTCTTTAAGTAATAATGGAAATAATATACTTGACAATAATCAAACTTCTGCAACTTTTAGATTAACCTCTAATCAAGAAACTTATGGCCTTTTTGCTTTGGGATTTTCGGTTGAAGTTTACGAACCTATTATACAAACTATTTTTACTGCATCACCATCTAATATTACTCCTAGTAACACTGCTCAAACAGTTACTTATTCAGCTAATGTATCCAACATAGGTAATGATAATGCTAATAATGTTTCTTTAAGTACAGTTATTCCTTTAGGTTCTGAATTAACATTACCAATTATAGGTTTAGCTTCTGGTATAAGTTATAGTTATGATAACAACACAAGAGTCTTGACTTTTGGTATAAATAATGGTTTATTAGACACAAACGAAAGTTTAGATTTACAGTATCAAACAACAATAAACGATCAATGTTATTATTTAACTAATAATTGTTCAGACATTTTAGAATCTAACCTAGTTGCTCATTACAGTGGAGAATTAAATATTAAAGATTTTGTCAGTAATAGTTCTAACGATGTAGATGAATGCAATATTGGTAACAACTTAAATACTATTGTTACTGTGAATGCTCCTGCAAAAGCCACTTGGATTACAAATGCAAATGATCTTGATCGAACAATTGAATGTAATGATACAAATGCATTAAATTCTGCTCAAGCTTTATTTCCTCAAGCATCCTGTTCAGGCCTTACTATAATCAAAACTTCTGGTCCATTCGTATCAAGTTCAAATTGTCCAACCATTGGTACTTATACAAATACATGGAATTTTACAGATTCCTGTGGTCGTACAATTTCAAATTATGTACAAATAATTACCATTGAAGATACTACGCCTCCTAATTTTGATAGTACTCTACCAAATGACATAACTGTGACTAGTGACAATATACCAAACGTTACTACTGTAACAGCTACAGATAACTGCGGAGAGGCAGTTGTATCTTTTTCTGAAACTGAAACTGGTAATATTTGTGACGGAAGTTATACCATAACTAGAACATGGATAGCAACAGATGAATGTGACTTAACAGTAAGTCATACACAAACAATAACAGTGACTCAACCTGTGCTATCAGCTAGTATAGTATCTATAACCGATGTATTATGTAATAGCGAAGCTACTGGTAGTATTGATATTTCTGTAACTGGTGGTACTGCACCTTACTCTTACATCTGGAACGATACTAATAATACTACAACTCAAGACTTAAATAATGTTATTGCTGGTGCTTATAATGTTACCATTACGGATGCTAATGGATGTACAACGACTTTAAGTGATACTATTTCTGAACCGGCTACTCCGCTTAGTTTAAATATTACTAAAATGGATGCTACATCTGCTCAAGGTTGTAATGATGGACAAGCTACTGCTATTGTGTCTGGTGGAACTGCTGGATATACTTACCTATGGAGTGCTTCTGCTAATAACCAAACAACTGCTACTGCTAATAATTTACCTGAAGGAACTCACGCTGTTACCATTACTGATGCCAATGGCTGTCAAATCACGCAAAGTATTGTTATACTATGTGTTAACACTTGTGATGCTGAAATTAATATTGATACTATAACCAATGTCCTTTGTACTAATGAAAGTACTGGTGCTGCTACTGTATCGGCTAGCTCTGATGCTAATCCTAATGCGACCTTTACTTTTACTTGGTCAAATGGTCAAGTAAATACCGGTGTAACCTCTAGTACTTTAGATAATCAAACTGCTGGTGTGTACTCTGTTAGTGTGACTATTGACGGAACAGTTTGTCAAGCGGTTGAAGAAACTATCTCTATTACAGAACCTAGTAATGCGCTTAATGTAACTGCTGTTACAACTGATGAATCTGGTCCTGCAACTGGTGACGGAACTGCTACTGCTACTGCTACTGGTGGTGTACAACCTTACCAATACTCTTGGTCGCCTGATGGGCAAAATACGAATCAAATTACTGGACTTAGTGCTGGTAACTATACCGTAACCGTTACTGATGCTAATGGATGTACAGATACGGTTACTGTAACTGTTAATCCTGGTTCTTGTAATAACCTCTCTGTGACTGGTACTTCTACTCCTGCGGTGTGTTTTGGTCAAAGTAATGGAACTATTAATGCTACAGTAACTGGTGGCTCTGGTAACTTCACTTATACTTGGGATACTATTACTAATACAACAACTGCTGTTAGTGATCTGCCTGCTGGTGATTACACAATTACTGTTACCGATCAAATAACTCAATGTACTGCCAATACAACTATTACTATTAATCAACCTAATCAACTAAGTTCAGCTATTGCTGTTTCAAACATACTTTGTAAAGGTAATCTAACTGGTGCTTTAGATTTAGCAGTTAATGGTGGAAATGGAAACTATACTTTCCTGTGGGATGACGCTAATGCTTCTACTACGGAAGACTTAATTAATGTGCCTGCTGGGACTTACACCGTTATTATTACTGATGATAAAGGCTGTACCACTACTAACTCTGCTACTATACTAGAACCTGATACTAACGTTAACGCAACTATTGATGCGCAAACTAACGTAGATTGTTTTGATGGTGATAATGGACAAATAACCATTGTTGGTAATGGGGGAATTAGTCCTTACTCTTACTCTATTGATGCTGGAAATACTTACCAAAACAATGGAACGTTTAGTAATCTAACGCAGGGTAATTATACCATTACCGTTTTAGATGCTAATGGATGTTCCTTTGATCAATCAGTTACTATCTCTCAACCGGATGCGGTGCTATCTGCTACTATAGTATCTATAACCGATGTATTATGTAATAGCGAAGCGACTGGTAGTATTGATATCTCTGTAACTGGTGGTACTGCGCCTTACTCTTATATCTGGAACGATACTAATAATACTACAACTCAAGACTTAAATAATGTTATTGCTGGTGCTTATAATGTTACCATTACGGATGCTAATGGCTGTACAACAACGATAAGTGATACTATTTCTGAACCGGCTACTCCGCTTAGTTTAAATATTACTAAAATTGATGCTACATCTGCTCAAGGTTGTAATGATGGACAAGCTACTGCTATTGTGTCTGGTGGAACTGCTGGATATACTTACCTGTGGAGTGCTTCTGCTAATAACCAAACAACTGCTACTGCTAATAATTTACCTGAAGGAACTCACGCTGTTACCATTACTGATGCCAATGGCTGTCAAATCACGCAAAGTATTGTTATACTATGTGTTAACACTTGTGATGCAGAAATTAATATTGATACTATAACCAATGTACTTTGTACTAATGAAAATACTGGTGCTGCGACTGTATCGGCTAGTTCTGATGCTAATCCTAATGCGACCTTTACTTTTACTTGGTCAAATGGTCAAGTAAATGCTGGAGTAACCTCTAGTACTTTATCAAATCAAACTGCTGGTGTGTACTCTGTTAGTGTGACTATTGATGGAACAGTTTGTCAAGCGGTTGAAGAAACTATCTCTATTACAGAACCTAGTAATGCGCTTAATGTAACTGCTGTTACAACTGATGAATCTGGTCCTGCTACTGGTGACGGAACTGCTACTGCTACTGCTACTGGTGGTGTACAACCTTACCAATACTCTTGGTCGCCTGATGGGCAAAATATGAATCAAATTACTGGACTTAGTGCTGGAAACTATACCGTAACCGTTACTGATGCTAATGGATGTACTGACACGGTTACTGTAACTGTTAATCCTGGTTCTTGTAATAACCTCTCTGTGACTGGTACTTCTACTCCTGCGGTGTGTTTTGGACAAAGTAATGGAACTATTAATGCTACAGTAACTGGTGGGTCTGGTAACTTTACTTATGCTTGGGATACTATTACTAATACAACAACTGCTGTTAGTGATCTACCTGCTGGTGATTACACAATTACTGTTACGGATCAAATAACCCTGTGTACTGCCAATACAACTATTACTATTAATGAACCTAATCAACTAAGTTCAGCTATTGCAGTGTCAAACATACTTTGTAAAGGTGAGCTAACTGGTGCTTTAGATTTAGCAGTTAATGGTGGAAATGGAAACTATACTTTCCTGTGGGATGATGCTAATGCTTCTACTACGGAAGATTTAATTAATGTACCTGCTGGGACTTACACCGTTATTATTACTGATGATAAAGGCTGTACTACTACTGATTCTGCTACTATACTAGAACCTGATACTAACGTTAATGCAACTATTAATGCGCAAACTAATGTAGATTGTTTTGATGGTGATAATGGACAAGTAACCATTGTTGGTAATGGGGGAATTAGTCCTTACTCTTACTCTATTGATGGTGGAAATACTTACCAAAATAATGGAACGTTTAGTAATCTAACGCAAGGTAATTATACCATTACCGTTTTAGATGCTAATGGATGTTCCTTTGATCAATCAGTTACTATCTCTCAACCGGATGCGGTGCTATCTGCTACTATAGTATCTATAACCGATGTATTATGTAATAGCGAAGCGACTGGTAGTATTGATATCTCTGTAACTGGTGGTACTGCGCCTTACTCTTATATCTGGAACGATACTAATAATACTACAACTCAAGACTTAAATAATGTTATTGCTGGTGCTTATAATGTTACCATTACGGATGCTAATGGCTGTACAACAACGATAAGTGATACTATTTCTGAACCGGCTACTCCGCTTAGTTTAAATATTACTAAAATTGATGCTACATCTGCTCAAGGTTGTAATGATGGACAAGCTACTGCTATTGTGTCTGGTGGAACTGCTGGATATACTTACCTGTGGAGTGCTTCTGCTAATAACCAAACGACTGCTACTGCTAATAATTTATCAGAAGGAACTCACGCTGTTACCATTACTGATGCTAATGGCTGTCAAATCACACAAAGTATTGTTATACTATGTGTTAACACTTGTGATGCAGAAATTAATATCGATACTATAACCAATGTACTTTGTACTAATGAAAGTACTGGTGCTGCGACTGTATCGGCTAGTTCTGATGCTAATCCTAATGCGACCTTTACTTTTACTTGGTCAAATGGTCAAGTAAATGCTGGAGTAACCTCTAGTACTTTATCAAATCAAACTGCTGGTGTGTACTCTGTTAGTGTGACTATTGATGGAACAGTTTGTCAAGCGGTTGAAGAAACTATCTCTATTACAGAACCTAGTAATGCGCTTAATGTAACTGCTGTTACAACTGATGAATCTGGTCCTGCTACTGGTGACGGAACTGCTACTGCTACTGCTACTGGTGGTGTACAACCTTACCAATACTCTTGGTCGCCTGATGGGCAAAATATGAATCAAATTACTGGACTTAGTGCTGGAAACTATACCGTAACCGTTACTGATGCTAATGGATGTACTGACACGGTTACTGTAACTGTTAATCCTGGTTCTTGTAATAACCTCTCTGTGACTGGTACTTCTACTCCTGCGGTGTGTTTTGGACAAAGTAATGGAACTATTAATGCTACAGTAACTGGTGGGTCTGGTAACTTTACTTATGCTTGGGATACTATTACTAATACAACAACTGCTGTTAGTGATCTACCTGCTGGTGATTACACAATTACTGTTACGGATCAAATAACCCTGTGTACTGCCAATACAACTATTACTATTAATGAACCTAATCAACTAAGTTCAGCTATTGCAGTGTCAAACATACTTTGTAAAGGTGAGCTAACTGGTGCTTTAGATTTAGCAGTTAATGGTGGAAATGGAAACTATACTTTCCTGTGGGATGATGCTAATGCTTCTACTACGGAAGATTTAATTAATGTACCTGCTGGGACTTACACCGTTATTATTACTGATGATAAAGGCTGTACTACTACTGATTCTGCTACTATACTAGAACCTGATACTAACGTTAATGCAACTATTAATGCGCAAACTAATGTAGATTGTTTTGATGGTGATAATGGACAAGTAACCATTGTTGGTAATGGGGGAATTAGTCCTTACTCTTACTCTATTGATGGTGGAAATACTTACCAAAATAATGGAACGTTTAGTAATCTAACGCAAGGTAATTATACCATTACCGTTTTAGATGCTAATGGATGTTCCTTTGATCAATCTGTGACTATTACTCAACCGGATGCGGTGTTATCTGCTAGTGTGAATTCACAAATAAATACAATATGTGGCTCCTCTAACGGATCTGCTACTATATCCGTAGAAGGTGGTACTGAACCATACGAGTATTTATGGAATGACAATTCAGCACAAAGTACTCCAACAGCAACTAACCTAGATGCTAATACTTATAATGTAACCATAACAGATGCTAACAATTGTAGCATAACTTTACCTGTTACAATAACTAATTCATGTATTAACATCGTTAAAACAGGAGTATATAATGATGAAAATCAAGATAATTGTTCTAATTCAAACGAAACTATAACCTATACATTTACAGTCACTAACAACGGTAATACTCCTTTAGAGAACATTATTATTTCTGATCCTTTATTCGAAAATTCTAATCCGAATACAATTATAACTTTAGTTTCAGGTGATGAAAACTCTAATAATATTTTAGAACAAAATGAAACTTGGATATATACAGCAAATTACCCAATAAATCAAACTCAAATTGATTCTGGTTTAGTAGAAAATCAAGCGACAGTTTCAGCTACGAATATTGATAACATTACTGTATCTGATATATCAGGAACTACAGTAGATACTGATAATACAACAGTAATTACACTTTGTACTTCTTCAGGTATCAATGTTGTTAAAACTGCTGCTATTGCAAATGGTGATACATGCTTAGCGATTGATAGTCAGGTTATTTATACTTTTACCGTTACCAATACTGGTTCAGTATCTATTGATACTATTACTATTAACGATACATTGCTTGGTGGTGATATTACTGCTGATGTTACTCTTGCTGGTGATACTAATAATGATAATATCTTACAACCTACTGAAACTTGGACTTATACTGCTCCTAATTATACAGTTACTCAAGCAGATGTTGATTCTGGAAGTATTACTAACACAGTAACAGTTAATGGTAATGATGTTTTAGATAATACTAATGTAACTGATAACGATACATATGTCATTGATCAAGATAATACAGAAGTAAGTTTCTGTGACCCTACAATAGGTATCAATGTTGTCAAAACTGCTACTATTACTAATGGTGATACATGTTTAGCGGTTGATAGTCAGGCTACTTATACTTTTACCGTTACCAATACTGGTTCGGTATCTATTGATACTATTACTATTAACGATACATTGCTTGGTGGTGATATTACTGCTGATGTTACTCTTGCTGGTGATAGTAACAATGATAATATCTTACAGCCTACTGAAACTTGGACTTATACTGCTCCTAATTATACAGTTACTCAAGCAGATGTTGATTCTGGAAGTATTACTAACACAGTAACAGTTAATGGTAATGATGTTTTAGATAATACTAATGTAACTGATAACGATATATATGTCATTGATCAAGATAATACAGAAGTAAGCTTCTGTGATTCTACAATAGGTGTCAATATAGTTAAAACAGGTGTCTTCAATAATGACAATTTAAACGAATGTAGTGAAGTAGATGAAACCATCACTTACACTTTTACAATAACTAATACTGGTTCAATTTCATTAGAAAATGTAATCATTTCTGATCCTCTATTAGAAAATGCAACTCCAGCTGTCACAATAACTTATATTTCTGGAGATTTAGATAACAATGGTCATCTTGCTCCAACCGAAACTTGGTTGTACACAGCAACTTATTTAATAACACAATTAGATATTGATGCTACAGAAGTAGTCAATACAGCAACCGTTTCAGCTGAAGCTATATTAAACGGAAATACTGTTACAGATACAGATCAAATTACGACTGAATTGATTGAAGATACTACAGCTCCAGCTTCTAATGATTGTGAAATCTTAGATACAACTATTGAATGTGATGGAAATAATAACGAAACATTAGCTGAAACTTGGAACAATTCAAACCTTTCTGCTCTTGAAAATTGTGTTACAGATGCATGTGATGCTAACGTATTAATTACATCTGATTTTAATTTTGATAATTTTGTAACAACTTGTGGTTTTAGCGGAGCAATTGATGTGATATATACTTTAACAGACACTTCAGGAAACTTTAGTACGCTTACAGCAACTCTAACAATAATTGATACAACAGGCCCTTCATTAGTATCTACTATCGATTTACCAAATAGTGTCACTTGTTCAACTATTCCTGAAATACCAGAATTAGTATTTGAAGATGGTTGTTCTACTACAGATATCACAGTTGTATTTAACGAAACAACAGAGTTTACAGGAAATGAAGAAATCTATGATTTAGTTTGGACATGGACTGCAACAGATAATTGTAGTAATGATACTATTATTACTCATGTTACTAATGTTTCAATAGAAAACTTTACGATTCCGCTAAATGAAGAAAGATGTACTTTAGATGGGTTAATAGATTTATATGAATATTTACCTGTAGATGCTGATACATCAATAGAATGGGACGTACTAACTGATGGTACAGAAATAACTGATGGAATATTTGATCCACTTGAAGTAGAATTAGGAGATTACGTATTTACTTATACAACTTCAAATGGCACTTGTTTAACATCCTACGAGTTAACATTGACAATTAATGATGATTGTATAGTATTACCCTGTGGTGAAGATGATTTAAAAATATCTAAGGCTGTAACACCAAATGGAGATAATTACAACGAGACTTTTGTAGTTGGTGGGCTTGAGCAGTGTGGTTATATCATCGATATTAAAATCTTTAATAGATTTGGGGATATTGTTTTTAAATCTTCAGATTACCAAAACGATTGGAGTGGACAAAGTCCAAGTGGGTCAGTTGGATCAGCTGGACGCCTACCAAACGGAACATATTACTACGTAGTTAACATATTAGATAGTGGAATTGATACCCTAGCAGGACCTCTTTATTTAGGAACTAAATAAAACGATAAATGAAAAAAGTAAATATATATATTGTTGGTACATTGATTATGTTTAGTTGCACACAACTACTAGCGCAGCAATTACCACAATTTTCGCAATATATGTTTAATACAATCTCTATAAATCCTGCATATGCTGGAAGTAGAGAAACTATTAGTATTGTTGGATTACATAGAAGTCAATGGGTTGGCCTTGCTGGCGCACCAACAACTTCTACTATCTCTGCTCACGCACCTCTTAAAAATGAAAAAGTCGGACTTGGTTTATCTGTAATTAATGATGAGTTAGGTTATGAAAATTTTGTTTATGCTTATGGAGATTTTTCATATACGATACAAGTATCAGAAAAAACAAAATTAGCCTTAGGTTTAAAAGCGGGATTTACGCATTATAATCTTGATCAAGAAGGTTTTCTTGATGATCCAACAGTATCAACAGATCCATTTTTTAGTAATTTTACCAATAGATGGAATCCTAATATTGGAGTTGGTGCATACTTACACCAAAATAAATGGTATGTAGGACTTTCCGCACCTAGAATTTTAAATACTGATTATAACGAAAGTGATTTAGATCCTGAGATAGACTATATAGCTATTGAACGTGTTGGATATTATTTTACAGCAGGATATGTATTAGATTTAAATGACAATCTTAAATTAAAGCCTTCTACACTAGTAAAAGTTACAAATGGAGCTCCTATTTCGTTTGATGTTAGTGCACATTTATTATTTGACGAAACATTTTGGTTAGGTGGAAGTTATAGATATAATTCAGATACTTCTACTTTAGGTGCTCTTGCTGATTTCCAGGTATCACCACAATTAAGAATTGGATATGCCTACGAACATTATATATCGGATTTAAGACCTTACACTGGTGGAACACATGAAATACTACTAATGTTTGAGGTATTTAAACCAACAAAACGTGTAAAATCACCTAGATATTTTTAAAAAATGAAACTAAAAATAACTTTATATTTTTTTCTATTCTTTTTTGTTCAATTTACTATTGCACAAACAAAAGTTGCTGACAATTTTTTTAGAGATTATGCCTACGAAAAAGCTGCAGAACTTTACAAAGAAGCTTTAAAAAAAGAAGATAGTACTGAGCATATATTAACTAGAATTGGTGATAGCTACTTTAACACAAGTAAAGTTGAAAAAGCTGAGTTTTGGTATAAAAAAGCTATTGATAAGTACCCAAAAATAAACTCAGAGTACATATACAAATATGTTCAAACTTTAAGGAGTCAAAAAAAATATGATTTAGCAAATGATTATTTAAGAACATTTAATGAATCCAATAAGAGAGATAAACGTATTAAAGATATTGATAATTTTAATATCGAAAATTATAATCAGTTGACTAATACCGAAAAAGTTTATGTCGACATTGAAAACCTTCCGTTAAATACTGCTTATTCTGATTTTGGTGGTTATGAACATAATAATACATTGTACTTCTACTCTACTTGGGTTAAAGATTCTATCACAAATGAAAAAGAACTATATGAATGGAATAAAGAACCCTTCTTAAATATTTTTCAATCTGAAATTAAAGTTGAAAATAAAGAAAAAAGTTTTGGAGAACCTGTAAAATTAAATTCTTCAGTAAATACAAAAGATGATCATGAAGGATTAGTAACAATTACTAATGATGGTCAAACAATATATTTTACAAGAAATAACGTTAATAAAAAAGAAAGACGTCAATACTCAAAAGAAGGTACATCTAATTTAAAAATTTACAGAGCAAGTAAATCTGATGACAGTTGGGATAATATAGTCGAACTTCCATTTAATAATGATGCTTACTCTTGTGGTGCACCTGCTTTAAGTCCTGATAACAAAACATTATATTTTGTATCAGATATGGAAGGTGGTTTTGGACAAACGGATTTGTATAAAATTGCTATCAAGCCTGATGGTTCATATGGTACACCTATAAATTTAGGAAATGATATTAATACTGAAGGAAATGAAAAATTTCCGTTTGTAGCTAAAGATTCTACATTATATTTTTCCAGTGATGGAAATTTAAATTTAGGTTTGTTAGATATTTTTGAATCCAATATTTTAAAAATTAAAGAAACCGACACAACCCAAGTTTATATTAAAAACCTTGGTGCACCATATAACAGCCCGTTTGACGATTTTTGTTATTTCATTGATTCAGAGACACAAACTGGCTATTTCTCTTCTAATCGTGAAGGTGGAAAAGGTGGAGATGATATATATAGCTTTGGAAAATACGATTGCAAGCAATTAGTATCTGGTGTTATGTATGATGAACTCACAAAAGAACCATTAGATAAAGTAATGGTATCTTTATTAGATGATAATGGTAAAGTGATTGAAACTTTCTTTACTAAAGAAGATGGTAAGTATGAATTTAAAGACATTGGTTGTGATAAAACCTACACCATCTTAGGAGAAAGAGTAGTTTATAAATCTAACAAGAAAGATTTTGTAACCTCACCTAAAAATCAAGATAAACCTACAGTTGATTTATACTTAAAACCATTGATTATTGATAACGAAATAGTTATTAATCCAATTTATTTTGACTACGATAAGTCCAATATTAGACCTGATGCTGCTTATGAATTAGAAAATATTGTAGCGGTTATGAGAGAACATCCAAAGATGATTATTAAAATTGAATCTCATACAGATAGTCGTGGTAGAGATAACTATAATTTAAAATTATCTGATAGACGTGCTAAATCAACTAGAGATTACTTATTCTCCAGAGGTATTGCAACAGACAGAATACTGAGTGCTATAGGTTATGGAGAATCCCAAATACTTAATGAGTGTAAAAACGGAGTTAAGTGTACCGATGAGAAACATGAGGAAAACAGACGCTCTAAATTTATTATTACCAATGAGTATCAATAAGTTATTTTAAATAATTAACAAACAGAAAAGCCATTCTAAATTTAGAATGGCTTTTCTGTTTTAATCTATAAGGTCACATTAGAAGATCATTCAAATAAAGACTGTTACAATACTTATATAGATTAGCAATAATTAGCTTAAATAAGATTTAAAGTAAATAGAATTAACTCAAATAGCTAAATAAAAAAGCCTTTCCGAATTTGGAAAGGCTTTTAAGTATAATGATTAAATTTTTATCTTTTCATGAATATATTAGTAAAATACCACTTATTATTTTTACCCAATTCTGCAGAAATTTCAAAATCTGTATAGTCTCCTTCAATATTACCTTTGTGTCCTTCACTATTTAACCAAGCATTAACTACCGACTCAGCACTTGTAAAACCATAAGCAACATTTTCTGAAACTTTAATAGCATTAGCATTGTCTACTAAAAATGACTTTCTGCTAAAAAAATTATCATGATTTACTTCACTAACATCAACCATATAGTCTGTATGAGAATACGCCTGACCTTTAATTAATTGATGACTTTCTAAACTATTTAAACCAATACTAATTCTGTGTTGATTAATTAATTCCAAAATTTCAATTTCAATTGGTTTAGCCTCAGGAATAACTAATGCGTTAACATCTTGATTAGGTTGATCTTCACTATCTGATGAGCAAGAAGACATTGTAATTGTAAAACAAATAACAGTAAGTAGGTAAGTAAAATGTCTCATTTTATTGTGTTCTATAGGTTTGGGATTGCTAAAGTAGAACACTACTACCTTTAAAACTGTTAATAAAATGTTAAAATCGATTAAAAACATGTATTTTAACGCTAATACATGCTTTTCGTCGATGTTTTAATGGTTTTACTTACATTTTATCCGTGAAATTATGGTGATAATCGATTTTTAACCCAATTGAATTCAGCATCTAAATCATATAAGATTCTGTCATGCAATCTGTTAGGTCTTCCTTGCCAAAACTCAATAGAAATAGGCTTAACAATATATCCACCCCAAAAATCTGGTCTTTCTATAGTTATACCCTCATAATCGACTTCTAATTGCTTTAGTTTTTGCTCTAAAACTATTCTGTTTTCAACAATACTGCTTTGGTTGGATGCAATTGCACCTAGTTGACTACCTCGTGGTCTGGACTCAAAATATCCATCACTTAAATTATCTGCTATTTTAGTAGCTTCACCTTTAATAATAATTTGTCTTTCTGCTCCATGCCAAAAAAAGATAAACATACGTTAGGATTGTGTTGTATAGCTTTCCCTTTTTCACTTTCGTAATTTGTATAAAAGATAAAACCTTCGTAAGTAAACTTTTTAAGCAGTACTACTCTACTTTTAGGATATCCATCTACTCCTATGGTAGATATTGTCATTGCATTAGTTTCATCCTCTGGAAAATGTTTATCTACATCATTAAACCATGTTCTAAACAATTCAAAAGGATTTTCAGGAGTGCCTTTAAGGAGTAGTTCTCCTTTTTCGTAAGATTTTCTATAGTTACTTAAGTCTTTTTCCATGACCGTAATTTAAATATTTAAAAGATTTTTTGCTATTTTAGTATATGGTTTATTCTCAATTACTTATTAGTTTTATACTAATTGCTACAGGTTACTTAGTTAAAAAATATCCCAACTTAATTGCTGGTTATAATACGTTACCTAAAATTAAAAAAGCTAAAATTGATATTGTTAGTTTATCCAACTTTTTAAAACGTCTGCTAGTAGGTTTAGGTGTATTTTGCATTATTAATTATGCTATATTAACAATGTGTTTAATTAGCAATCGTATAGTCATGTATTGCAATACAATAATTATTATTGTGGTTCTTATCATTGGTTTGATAATAGTTAATAAACGTTTTAAACTTTAAAACTCAAAAACTTTACCATCGTCCCCTAACTTAACGTTATCAAATATTGTTTGAGCTTCATCTTTAAAAACATTTAAATCTGAATATCTTGTAGAATAATGTCCTAATATTAATTGCCCAACATTAGCTTGTTTAGCTATACTTGCGGCTTGTTTAGCTGTACTATGTTTTGTTGGTGCTGCTAACTTAGCGTGTTGATCCAAAAAGGTAGATTCATGATATAAAACATCCACTTCATTTATTATTGGTATTATCGCTTCGTTATAAGCTGTATCACTACAAAAAGCATAACTTTTAGGCTTATTTGGAGGGAAAGTGACTGTATTATTTTTAATTAACGTACCAGCTTCATTTGTGACGTCAAAGCCTTGTTTTAACTTACGGTAGTAAGACACATCTATATCGCTATTTAGTACAGCGTTCATGTTTAACTTACGCTCACCTTCTTTTTCTTTAAATAAAAATCCATTAGTATATACGCGATGATCCAATGGTATGGTTTGGACAGTAACTTTTTGATCTTCGAAAATAATTTCAGAAGATTTACTTGTTAATTCATGAAAATACAGATTATAATTGGTCCACGAATTAGACAATTTCATCTGAAGTGTTATTACTTCTTTTAATCCTTTAGGAGCATAAATATGTAAATCTGTATCACGTCCCAATAATCTAAAAGTTGAAATTAGTCCAACTAAACCAAAAAAATGATCACCATGTAAATGCGAAATAAAGATATGTTTAATCCTGTTAAACTTAACTTTATTTTTTCTTAATTGTACTTGAGTACCTTCTCCACAATCAATTAAAAAAATATGATTGTTTATTTCTAAAACTTGAGCAGTTGGATTTGTAAATGTACGTGGTGTTGCACTGTAACAGCCTAGAATATTTAATTTCATTATTTAAAATCCTAAATCACGTTCCATATCTTCCATTTCAATAATATCATAGGCTTCTTGTAAAGTTGGTACTATGATAATTTCATCTGGAGTTTTATCTACATCAATCCCTTCGTTTACAATTACAAATGAATGTTTTGCAGAACGATGTTGATTAGATAATCTTAAAAATTCTATTATTTTTTCTAAGGAAATTGGGGTACCTGTGTTTAAATTAACAATAATATTATTGTTTTTATATTTTGGATACAGCGTTTCTATTTTTTTGACCAATTCTATAACCGAAGCCTTCTCTTGGGTAATAATGGTCGTGTTTTCGTTTTGATCTATAATCATGACTATTGTTTTATTTTTGAAGCTAATAAGTAGATTACTGCCATCCTTACTGCTACTCCATTTTGTACTTGATCTAATATTATAGCTTGTTTTGAGTCTGCGACATCACTAGTAATTTCCACACCTCTGTTAATTGGTCCTGGATGCATAATAGTAATCTCTTTGTCAAGACTGTCTAAAAGTGCTTTATTAACTCCAAATTGTTGAGTGTATTCTCTGGTTGATGGAAAGTAACTAATATCCATACGTTCGTTTTGAACACGTAACATATTTGCAACATCACACCAGTTTAATGCTTTTCTTAAATTGGTTTCAACCGTTACTCCCAATTTTTCAATATGTTTAGGTAATAATGTTTTTGGTCCACAAACCATAACATTGGCTCCTTGCAATTTTAATGCGTATATATTAGACAATGCTACACGACTGTGTAAAATATCTCCAACTATAACTACATTTTTCCCTTTAACTTCTCCTAATCGTTCTCTTATTGAATAACTATCTAATAAGGCTTGGGTTGGATGCTCATGTGCACCATCTCCTGCATTAATAATACTAGCGTTAACATGCTTAGATAAAAAAACACCTGCTCCTGGATTTGGATGACGTATTACTACCATATCCACTTTCATGGATAATATATTATTTACTGTATCTATTAAAGTTTCACCTTTTTTAACCGAAGATTGAGATGCTGAAAAGTTAATCACGTCAGCAGACAAACGTTTTTCGGCTAATTCAAAAGACAATTTGGTACGAGTCGAGTTTTCAAAAAACAAATTGGCTATTGTAATATCACGTAATGAAGGTACTTTTTTAATCGGACGATTAATCACCTCTTTAAAATGATCGGCTGTTTTAAAAATAAGCTCAATATCTTGTTTGTTAAGATATTTAATTCCTAATAAGTGATTGACACTTAACTCGCTCATAGTATTTAGTATTCTAGTGGTAAAATTAATTACCTGTTAGTCAATTAATTTAATGTAACCCTAATTTTGTATTAAGTAAACTGCATCTTCTCCCTCATTTTCTAACCAATTTACTTTTACTTTTTCGTTATTAATAGCATCGACTTGACGTCCTCTGTAATTAGGCTGTATAGGTAAATGTCTACTAAAACGTCTATCTATTAGTGTAAGTAATTCAATTTCGGTTGGTCTTCCAAAAGACTGTATTGCAGTTAATGCTGCACGTATGCTACGTCCTGTATATAAAACATCATCTATAAAAACAACTTTTTTATCTTCGACGTGTACATTTATTTCTGTACTATTAGCTTCTAAAGGTTTATCTCCTCTTCTGAAGTCATCACGATAAAAAGTAATATCTAGATGACCTAATTGTAAATTTTTGATTTTGTACTCATCCTTAAGCATTGCAGCTAAACGGTTTGCCAAATATTTTCCTCTTGGTTGCAAACCAATTAATACGGTATTTGAAAAATCATTATGATTTTCGATGAGCTGACAAGCCAATCTATGTAGAATGATATTGACTTCTTTAGCATTAAGTAGCACTTTTTGACTCATAGTGTTCCAAACGGATTTGGTAAACAAAGTTAAGGTAAAAAATTAGTGTTTGCAATTACTGAAGTAATAGTTAAAAGTTTTTCTATAAAAAAAGAAAGCTATTTGCTTTCCTTTTTTTCAAAATTGATTTTACTAGTCAAAATATAGTGTTTATTGTTTTATAAATTTTAAGGTTTTAAATGTATTATTATTAGACATTTTAAGGATATAAACGCCTTTTGCTAAATCAGAAATATTAATGGTATCGATATATTTATGATCTTTTTTTGAAGTACTTTTTTTCCTAAAATATTATAGACTTCATAATTTTTGAAACTTGTATTATTAGTTATCTTAATAAGATTTTGTTTTACAAAATAATTAAGTTTAGGATCTTGAATATTAATATCTAATGAACTTTTTAGAATACTAGAATTAATAAAAGTAGTAGTATTTTCTGTCAAAACACAACTAGTACTTCCTAGTGTTGAAAAGGATATTATAAAGAATAATAAGAAAATTGAAGTAGTTTTTTGCATATATTCACTGTGTTATCATCCTAAATATAAAGCAATTACAAATAAAAAACTATTATTTATATAAAACTTTAACATTTAATCTTGTTATTGCGGACTTAATCGTTATAATTTATTATTTCAATCTAATATTAAAGTAGGATAATTTACAAATGTTTTATAAAATAAAAAAACCTCTCATTAATGAGAGGCTTTTTAAATATAAGATATAAACTTAAAGCTTATGCTTTACCGTCCATTTTATCTTTTAACGCTTGTAAAGCTTCGTTAGCATCACCTAAAGTAGGTTTAGACTCTTCAGCTTGAGCAGCAGCTTTCTTAGCAGCAGCTTTTACATTTGCCATTTCTTCTGCTTTAAATATAGCAGTATGAGAAGCAACAACACGTTTGAATTCTTTGTTAAATTCGATAATCTTGAATTCTGCAGAATCACCTTTCTTTAACATCTTACCGTCTTCTTTTTCAAGGTGACGAGAAGGTACAAAAGCAACGATATCTTCGTTAAATTCAATAGTAGCTCCTTTATCTACAACATCAGCGATTTCAGCTGTGTGAGTTGTATCTAAAGCAAACTCAGTTTCGTATTTATCCCAAGGGTTTTCAGTTGTTTGTTTGTGACCTAAAGATAATTTACGTCCTTCAACATCTAACTCTAATACAACAACATCTAATTTGTCTCCTACGTTACAGAACTCTGATGGGTGTTTGATTTTCTTAGTCCAAGATAAGTCAGAGATGTAAATTAATCCATCAATACCTTCTTCTAATTCAACAAATACACCAAAGTTTGTAAAGTTACGTACAATACCTGTGTGCTTAGAACCTACAGGGTATTTAGTTGTAATATCTGTCCAAGGATCTGCAGATAATTGTTTGATACCTAATGACATTTTACGATCTTCTCTATCTAATGTTAAGATAACTGCATCAATTTCGTCTCCAACTTTTACAAAGTCGTTAGCCGAACGTAAGTGAGTAGACCATGACATTTCTGACACGTGTACTAAACCTTCAACACCTTCTGCAACTTCGATAAATGCACCATAATCAGCGATTACAACAACTTTACCTTTTACTTTATCTCCAACAGCAACAGTTTCACCTAATGCATCCCATGGGTGTTTAGATAATTGTTTAAGACCTAATTGGATTCTAGACTTATCTTCATCAAAGTCTAAGATTACAACATTTAATTTTTGATCTAACTCAACAATTTCATTTGGATGGTTGATACGAGACCAAGATAAATCTGTAATATGAACTAATCCATCAACTCCTCCAAGATCAATAAATACACCATAAGAAGTAATGTTTTTAACAACACCTTCTAGTACTTGACCTTTTTCTAATTGACCAATAATTTCTTTCTTTTGCTCTTCAATATCAGCTTCAATTAAAGCTTTATGAGAAACTACTACGTTTTTGAATTCGTGGTTGATTTTCACAACTTTAAATTCCATAGTTTTGTTTACGTACTGATCGTAATCTCTAATAGGCTTAACATCGATTTGAGATCCTGGTAAGAAAGCTTCAATACCAAAAACATCTACAATCATACCACCTTTAGTACGACACTTTACAAAACCATTTACGATTTCTCCAGTTTCGTTAGCTTTGATTACTCTGTCCCAAGCCTTAATTACACGAGCTTTTCTGTGAGATAATACTAATTGTCCTGTTGCGTCTTCACGTACATCAATTAATACTTCTACTTTGTCTCCTACTTTTAAGTCTGGGTTGTATCTAAATTCGTTTAATGAAATAACACCTTCAGATTTTGCATTGATGTCAATGATTGCATCACGATCTGTAATATGAATTACTTCTCCTTCTACAACTTCGTCATCTAAAGTGTCTACGAAATTTTCTGATACTAATTTTTCAAATTCTTTTAATTGAGAATCTTCAACCTCATCAATACCTTCTTGGTAATTGTGCCAGTTAAACTCAGCTAAGAATTTTTCAGGGTTTGCTTGTGCTTCAGATATTACTGGAGCGTCTTGTTTTGCTGTTGCAGCTGCTTGAGCTTCAACGTCTGCTTGTTTTGCTTTTTCAGCCATTGCAGATAATAATTTGTATTCTGTTGTGTTTTAGAAGATTAAAGGCGCTAACACACAGAAGTGTTATAAATAAAATTGTTTTAGTCCCTTCCTATCTTTCTTATATGCGCTAAAAAGGTGTGCAAAAATACTACTTTTTAATCATACTGCCTAATGGTTATTAAAAAATATTAAAATACTGATTTTTAATACTTTAAAAAATTCTGAGAAATCACGTTAAAAACAGTTTAACCGACAAATAAAGCACTTTATCTAACTTTTAACAAAAGTAATATTTTGTTAATATTTCTGCTATTTTAATTACTATCTTTAAACTGATTAACAAATTAAAACAAATATTTTATGGCTGTAAGAGCAAAATATCAAGGTGTACTTGATTTAGGAGAAAAATTAAATATCGCTAACGGTGACGTTACTGAAGAGAATGGTGTATTAAAAGTTAAAGGTACTGCTGCTACACAATATGATAAAAACCTTATTTGGGATGCTATTAAAGAAGCTGGTGGAGATAGCCCTTCTGACATATTAGCTAATATTGAAGTTGCAGATGATTCTGTTTATGCTAGACATACTGTTGCTGGTGGAGACACTTTAGGTAAAATTGCTAAACATTACTATGGTAATGCTGCAAAATACACTGCTATTTTTGAAGCTAATAAAGATATCTTAGATAATCCTGACATGATCAAAGTAGATCAAGAATTAAAAATACCTAACTTATAGGCTTATTATAAGTAACTAAAAAAGCGAATTGATAATTAACTATCAATTCGCTTTTTTTATGCTTCAGTATTTAATATTTAGTTTTTAGCTACTAACTGTTTTTGTTACTAAATCTAAAACTTTGTCAAACTGTTCTTTTAAGGTCAAATCAGAATTATCAATCTCTATAGCGTCATCTGCCTTTACTAAAGGAGAATCCTCTCTGTGACTATCTATATAATCACGCTCTTGAACATTACGTAAAACGTCTTCATACCTAACCTCATCACCACGACTTATCAATTCATCAAAACGTCGTTTAGCACGTTTATCTGCTGAAGCTGTCATAAAAATTTTTAGTTCTGCATAAGGAAAAACTACTGTACCAATATCGCGACCATCCATAACAACACCTTTATCTTTTCCCATTTGTTGTTGTTGCTTTACTAACTGATAGCGGACTTCAGGGATTGCTGCAACTTTACTAACAAAACTAGAGACTTCAAGAGTTCTTATTTGATGCTCTACATTGTTTCCGTTTAAATACACTTCTGCAAAACCTAATGTTGGATTAAACTGAAAATTAATTGTAATAGTATCTAAATGAGATACCAAAGCAACCACATCAAACTGATCATTATCAATCCATCCATTTTGCATAGTAAATAATGTAACAGCTCTATACATAGCTCCTGTATCTACATATACATATCCTAAGTGTTTTGCTAATTGTTTAGCTACAGTACTTTTACCTGTAGATGAAAAACCGTCTATTGCTATGGTTATTTTTTGCACTTATATTATTTTAGATTGCAAAAGTAGGAATTATAATTCGAAAAAATAAGCTTGACTTTAGGGGCTTTACTAATTGATTGAAAAAGGAGAAAGTCCACTTGAATAATGATATTCAAAATCAATGATTTCTCCTGTATCTATAGTATCACGACCTATAAGATAATAGGTTGTGCCTGTATGAAGGTGAGAAAACTTTTTTGCTTTATGAAAAGTAATAGTTTCGCCTGGTTTATAAACTTTGACAGATTTTATGTCTTCCCTGTCGTAATCTGAAGCTTCGTTTAGATTTAAACTATAATGCGAAAACCTTATTTTAGTATCAGACCATTGTATGGTTGCATAATCATTTAATTTGAAAGGAATATTCAAATATTCTGAATACGGTTTAACATCTGACACATCTTCTTTCTTCTCATATATTAATGTAAAAAAAATAACACCTACACCTAAAATAAAACAAGCTAAGGCTACCTGTAAAAACTTTATTATAAATTTAGAATCGATAGCCATAGTCAATATCTATTTTGTCAAGTTAGAAACAATGTCTTTTATTGGTAAAATTTCTTTTGTATGCTCTATACTAGGACCTGCAACCCAAACCGTTTTATAAGTCGCCTTTTTAGCTGCTTTTTCTGTAGCTTTCATTCCTATTGAAAAACGAATCATTTTAACCCATTTTTTCAATTTTTTATTTTTATTTAATACACGTTCTAACCAAGTTTGCTTAGTCCCTATTTTCTGTACATAAGGTGTATTAATAACTGTACATGGTGTCCCAGAGATACGTTCTGTCATTATAATATCTTCTGCTCCATAATCAACACAAGCTTGCTTATATTCGTCTGTAACACCTGCTTCTATTGATGCTATAAAAGGACTACCAACAGATACACCTTCTGCACCATAACTAAGCATGGTATCAATATCTGCTTTACATCCTACTCCACCAGCTGAAATCACAGGTATACTTAAAGCTTTACTTAATTGATTAGTTAATTCTTGAGGAGAGATATTACCACGATGTCCACCTGCTTGATTATTAACTGCTATTGCAGCATCTGCACCCAATTGTTCTACTTTTTTAGCAAAACGCAAATCCGTAACATCACAAAACACTTTTATTCCTGCTTTATGTGCTTGATTAATGGTTTCTTCTGGGCTACCTAAAGACGTTATAATAAAATCACATCCTTCCTCACACAACACTCTAAGTTGCTCTTTATATTTGATATTAGATTTATTAACTATTAAATTAAATCCAAAAGATCCTCCTTCAACTTTATTAGCCTTTAATTGCTGTATTGCAGCTTTAAGCTCTTCTAAAGTACGATAATTTAACGCAGGTATACAACCAGCAACACCAGCTTTCATTCCCTCTGTCACCATAGCAACATTAGACACTAAAAACATTGGTGCTTGAATTATTGGATATTTTATATTTAATAGTTGAGTTAATTTAGTTTCCATTGTTCAGTTTGTTATACATACAAATATAGGAATAAATTTATTATGCATGCATAGTTTTTTTGCTTGATTGAAAACAAAAAAACGCAACCAAGTTAATGATTGCGTTTTAAATATTATGTGATTCTGATATTTAATCAGATCTATAATTATTTTACTTCTTCAAAGTCCACATCTTCAACATCGTTTCCTTCCGCTGAGTTGTCTGCTCCTGCTCCTGCATCTGGTCCAGGTTGTCCACCTTGAGCTTCTGCTTGAGCTTTATACATTTCTTCACTTGCAACTTTCCAAGCTTCGTTAATTTTTTCTAACGCTGGCTCGATAACAGCAAGATCTTTACTTTCGTAAGCTGTTTTTAATTCTGCTAAAGCTGCTTCAATTGGTGCTTTTTTATCATCAGATAATTTGTCACCAAATTCTTTTAATTGATTTTCTGTTTGGAAAATCATAGAGTCAGCCTCATTTAATTTTTTAGCTGTTTCTGCTGCTTTTTCATCTGCTTCAGCATTTGCTTCAGCATCAGCTTTCATTTTTTGAATTTCTTCTTCAGTTAAACCAGAAGACGCTTCAATACGAATATCTTGAGATTTTCCTGTAGCTTTATCTGTAGCAGATACTTTAATAATTCCGTTAGCATCAATATCAAAAGTTACTTCAATTTGAGGTGTTCCTCTTTGTGCTGGTGGAAGACCATCTAAATGGAAACGTCCAATTGTTTTATTGTCTGCTGCCATAGCACGTTCACCTTGTAATACGTGAATCTCTACTGATGGTTGGTTATCTGCTGCTGTTGAGAAAACCTGAGACTTTTTAGTTGGTATTGTTGTATTTGCTTCAATTAACTTAGTAAATACGTTACCCATAGTCTCGATACCTAATGATAAAGGTGTAACATCTAATAATAATACATCTTTTACATCTCCAGTTAAAACTCCTCCTTGGATTCCTGCTCCTAAAGATACTACCTCATCTGGGTTTACTCCTTTACTTGGTGCTTTTCCAAAAAATGCTTCTACTGCTTTTTGTACTGCTGGTATACGTGTAGATCCACCTACTAAAATAACTTCGTCAATATCAGATTTTGATAAACCTGCAGATTTTAATGCAGTTTGACATGGCTCAATAGTACGTTTTACTAAATCGTCAATTAATTGTTCAAATTTACTACGTGTTAAAGTACGTACTAAGTGTTTTGGTCCACTAGCTGTAGCTGTAATGTATGGTAAATTGATTTCTGTTTGCTCAGAAGATGATAATTCAATCTTAGCTTTTTCTGCAGCTTCCTTAACACGTTGTAAAGACATTGGATCTTCTCTTAAATCCATTCCTTCTTCGTTTTTAAACTCGTCAGCTAACCAGTCTATAATTTTTTGATCAACGTCATCTCCTCCTAAGTGCGTATCTCCATCTGTAGATAATACTTCAAATACACCATCTCCTAATTCTAGGATAGATACATCATGTGTACCACCACCAAAGTCAAATACAACAATTTTTTGGTCAGTACCTTTTTTGTCCATACCATAAGCTAATGCTGCTGCAGTAGGCTCGTTAATAATACGACGTACTTTAAGTCCTGCAATTTCACCAGCTTCTTTAGTAGCTTGTCTTTGCGAGTCATTAAAATATGCTGGTACTGTAATTACTGCTTCAGATACATCTTGACCTAAGTAGTCTTCAGCAGTTTTTTTCATTTTTTGTAATACCATTGCAGATAATTCTTGTGGTGTGTATAAACGACCATCAATATCAACACGTGGTGTGTCATTATCTCCTTTTACTACTTTGTAAGGTACACGTTCTGCTTCTTTTTTAGATTCAGAATATTTGTTACCCATAAAACGTTTAATAGAATAAACTGTTTTTGTTGGGTTTGTTACTGCTTGTCTTTTAGCTGGATCTCCAACTTTAATTTCGCCTCCTTCTACAAAAGCGATAACTGAAGGTGTCGTACGTTTACCTTCTGCGTTTGGGATAACAACAGCTTCATTACCTTCCATTACAGAAACGCATGAATTTGTTGTTCCTAAATCGATTCCAATAATCTTACTCATAATTTTATATATTTTTATTTTTGTGTTGTAACTATTACGGTTTCAATAAGTCAATGATTATGCCAAGACAATAGGACTGACACGATGTCATAATCACTTTTAAAATCTATTTCTTTTTAATATTAATATGTGATACAAAAAACTATATTTGTCGCTCAATACTAAAACGATTTCGAAGTTATGGAGTGTATTTCTGTTTTTGACATGCTTAAAATTGGCGTAGGTCCTTCTAGTTCTCATACTTTAGGTCCTTGGCGAGCTGCTGAGCGTTGGATATACGAGCTAAAAGAAGCCAATCTTTTTGATAGTATCCAAAACGTAACTATAGACCTTTACGGATCGTTGTCATTGACAGGTAAAGGACATGCTACTGACTTAGCAGTCATGCTTGGTTTAAGTGGTGCAGATCCAGAACGCATCCCAACAGATACCATAGATATTATTATAGCCTCTATTAATAATACTGAAAAATTAGTTTTAAATAACGAGCGTGTTATCCCTTTTGACATCAAAAAGGATATTGTTTTTAATCGTGCCTTCTTGCCTTTTCATGCAAATGGAATAAAGTTTACCGCTTTCGCGGAAAACCAAATACACACCTCTACCTTCTACTCTATTGGTGGTGGATTTGTAGTTAAAGAAGAACGAACGGTTGATGCCGAAAATAAAGAACTAAAAAAAGAATTTCCTTTTCCTATTGATAAAGCTTCAGAACTATTAGCTTTTTGTAATAATGAAAATAAATCTATTTCTGAAATTGTTTTAGAAAACGAACGCTCACTTAGATCTGATGAGGATATTGATTTTGAGCTAAAACGTATTTGGGACACCATGTTAGAATGTATGTTTGTTGGTTGTCACACGGAAGGTAATTTACCAGGAGGTTTAAATGTTAGACGTCGTGCTTTTGATACACACCAAAGATTGAATATAGAAGTCCCATACAACACACCTCAAGAATGGTTAGAAAGTATTAGACATAGTGAAGTTAAGTTTAGACAAATACTAAAGTGGGTTAGTTGTTTTGCATTAGCTGTTAACGAGGTAAATGCCTCACTTGGACGTGTAGTAACTGCACCAACTAACGGAAGCGCTGGAGTAATACCTGCTGTATTAATGTATTATATGGTTATTGAAAATCATGATGCTAACTTTGACGATATAAAAACCTTTTTATTAGTCGCTAGTGAAATTGGTAGTATCTTTAAAAAAGGAGCTACAATTAGTGCTGCAATGGGTGGATGTCAAGCCGAAATTGGAGTGTCGTCTGCAATGGCTGCTGCTGGATTATGTCAACTTTCTGGTGGAACACCAGAACAAGTTATGATTGCTGCAGAAATAGCTATGGAACATCACCTTGGCCTAACCTGTGACCCAATTGGTGGTTTAGTACAAATACCTTGTATAGAGCGCAACAGTATGGGAGCAATTAAAGCTATTAACGCTGCAGAACTTGCTCTTGACACAGATCCAAAAATGTAAAAGTACCTTTAGATAAAGTTGTAGATACTATGTGGGAAACTGCAAAAGACATGAATACCAAATATAAAGAAACCAGTGAAGGTGGTTTAGCAGTTCGTGTAAGTTTGGCAGATTGCTAATTACAAGAGCGTCTGGTATCTACTATATAAAATATTTTCCACAGTTTGTTCTCTTTTATTAATTGAAACGAGTTAACACCACAATGACTTTTTTTGTCATTGTACCAAAACTCATAAGGTGTCCAAACATTAGCCATATTACCATCAATCTTCACTTCAAAACTTAATAAAACTTCTTTAAAAGAATTGGTTTTTGGAATTGATTTAATTTGACCTACAAAAGCATCAAAATTAGTCAAAGACAATGTTACATCTTTAGACGTTGTTTTACTAATAGATTGCATTATTACTGTTTTATAAACAGCATTATACATTTTAGTGCTATCCTGAGCATGAAAACCTTCAAAAAAGTTAGTGATTGTTTTTATAACCATCTCTTCTTCTGCATTATTTTGTGCATAGACAATAGCTACGTTCAATATAAAAAAGACTAAAAACAAATCTCATATAATATTTTAATTTATGATTAAAACGTAAATATAAGATTTTCAGTACTAAAGAAAAATTTAGCCTTAATCCTTAATTTTGTACATTTACAATCTATACAAAAACGAAACTAAATATGTCTGTAGCAAAAAAAGAATACAAAAGAGTAACTGTTAAGTCATTAGTAGAAATGAAAAAGAATGGAGAAAAAATCTCTATGCTAACTGCTTACGACTATACTATGGCTAAAATAGTGGATAGTGCAGGTACAGACGTTATTTTAGTAGGTGATTCTGCTAGTAATGTTATGGCTGGACATGAAACTACTTTACCTATAACATTAGACCAAATGATTTATCATGCGTCCTCTGTTGTTAGAGCAATAGACAGATCATTAGTTGTGGTTGACTTACCGTTTGGTAGTTACCAAAGTGACCCAAAAGAAGCCTTACGGAGTGCTATTAGAATCATGAAAGAATCTGGTGGACATGCTGTTAAAATGGAAGGTGGTAAAGAGGTAAAAGACTCTATTAAACGTATCCTACATGCAGGAATACCTGTTATGGGACATTTAGGATTAACTCCTCAATCTATATATAAATTTGGTACCTACACTGTACGTGCTAAAGAAGAGCAAGAAGCTAAACAATTAAAAGACGATGCCTTAATGCTTGAAAAAGCGGGATGTTTTGCAATTGTATTAGAAAAAATACCAGCAAAATTAGCACAAGAAGTAGCCGAGAGTGTTTCTATTCCTGTAATTGGTATTGGAGCAGGAAATGGTGTTGATGGTCAAGTATTAGTAACGCATGACATGATTGGGATGACACACGAGTTTAACCCAAGATTTTTACGTCGTTACATGAATCTTTACGAAGACATGACTAAAGCGTTTACTCAATATGGTAAGGATGTAAAAAGTGGAGATTTTCCAAGCGATAAAGAGCAATATTAACTTACAATAGTTAACATTAAAAATGTCAAAGACAGTATCTAATAAAGAGAATCTTCAGGTTATTTATGAAGACAATCACATTATTGTTGTAAATAAACGTGCTGGAGATATTGTTCAAGGAGACAAAACAGGAGATACGCCTTTAAGTGATGTCGTCAAAAATTTTATAGCTGTTAAATACAATAAACCAGGAAATGTCTATTTAGGGACTGTGCATAGGTTAGATAGACCAACCACAGGATTAGTCATTTTTTCTAAAACAAGTAAAGCATTACCACGTTTAAACAAGCTATTTGTATCTAAAGACATTTCTAAAACCTATTGGGCTTTAGTCAAAAATCCACCAGAAAACTCCTCTGGAACCTTGATACATTGGCTTAAAAAAATCCTAAAAACAACAAATCCAGAGCTTACAAAAAGAAGTTCCTGATAGTAAAAAAGCAATATTACATTACAAAACTTTAAAAAAATTAGACAATTATTATCTATTAGAAGTTAATCTAGAAACAGGACGTCATCATCAGATACGTGTACAATTATCCACAATAGGTAGCCCAATAAAAGGAGATTTAAAATACGGATTTGATCGCAGTAATAAAGACGCAAGTATTAGTTTACATGCCAGAAACATCACTTTTACACACCCAGTATCAAAAGTCGATTTAAATATTACAGCACCTTTACCTAAAGATCCCATTTGGGACGCTTGTCTTTAATATTATGGCGTTACCACAAGGGTCGTGTCATCCATTATATCTTTTTTTGCCATATATGGCAGCAAAAAAGGATGCCATTTCTACCACTAACGCAATAGTAATAATCTAAAAAAACACACCTTTAAAATTAAAACAAATCCATGATTCCAGATCTATTAAATGCTCAAGAAACGTTTTTTAAAACAGGACAAACTTTAGAGGTGACTTACCGTAAAAAGGTCTTAAAATCACTTTTAAACCATTTAACGACTAGAGAACAAGAAATCACAGAGGCGTTATATAAAGATTTTAAAAAGCCAGAATTTGAAAGCGTTTTAACCGAAACTACTATTGTAATACAAGATTTAAAACATACCATAAAAAAATTAAGTAAATGGGCTAAACCAAAACGTGTTTTTCCTGCATTATTAAATTTTCCTTCATCAGATTATTTGTATTCAGAACCTTATGGAAATATTTTAATCATCGCGCCTTGGAACTACCCATACCAACTAGCAATAGCTCCTTTAGTTGGAGCTGTTGCAGCAGGAAATACAGTTATACTTAAACCAAGTGAACTTACACCAAACACCTCTGCTTTATTGAGTGATATTATAAAAAAGGTATTTAAACCAGAGCATGTTACTGTAGTTCAGGGTGGTGTTGGCACATCTACACAATTATTACATCAACATTGGGATTATATTTTCTTTACAGGTAGTGTTAATGTTGGTAAAATAGTAGCCAAAGCTGCAGCACCAAATTTAACACCAATAACATTAGAATTAGGAGGCAAAAATCCTTGTATAATAGACGACACTGCCAATATTAAACTTACTGCAAAACGAGTCGTTTGGGGTAAATTTGTTAATGCTGGTCAAACCTGTATTGCTCCTGATTATGTTTTGATACATCATACAAAAAAGGAAGCCTTTTATAAAGCTATACAACATGAAATAGAATTAGCTTATGGACAAAAACCTGAAGATTCAAAAGATTTAGCTAGAATTATAAATATCAAAAATTTTGAACGTTTGTCAGAGATGTTAGTCAATCAAAAATGCATTATTGGAGGTCAAACAAATGCTAACGACTTATACATCGCGCCTACCATTGTAGACGAACCTAAATTAGATAGCGAAATCATGAGAGATGAAATATTTGGGCCTATACTTCCTGTTATTTCTTATCAAGACGATTCTACTTTAGATAGCATTATATTATCTTATAACAAACCTTTAAGTTTGTATGTATTTAGCACAAATTCCGCGAAAGCGAAACAATTAATAAAAAAATATTCGTTTGGAGGAGGTTGCATAAACGATACTTTAGTACATTTTGCCAATCATAAACTACCGTTTGGAGGAGTTGGTAATAGCGGTATTGGAGCTTATCATGGTCAACATACTTTTGACACGTTTAGTCATAAAAAAGGAGTTGTAAAAAAAGCAAATTGGTTAGATATCCCTGTACGCTATGCACCTTATAAAGGTAAACTAAACACTATTAAAAAAGTGCTTAAATGGTTATAGCTTCCTACAAAGTTTATGCTGGTTGATTTAAAGGATATTCAAGTTGCAACTCAACACCTTCACCTGGATTTGATTGCAAACTAAAAGTAGTATTTATAAGTTCTGCGCGACTTTTCATATTTAATAATCCAGAGCCCTTTTCTACGGTTTCTGTGTTAAATCCCTTACCATCATCTGTAGCTTTTATAACTAATTTATCATGCTCATAATTAAGAATAACTGAAAGGTTTTTTGCATCAGAATACTTAACTGTATTGGAAAAAAACTCTTGTAATATTCTAAAGATTATAATTTCGTGTTTTTTATTATTAAAAGGTATAACTTCACCTTTAACATGAAGTTCTGCAGAAGCAAACTTCATCTTTTTAAGCCTATTCAACTCGTTAGTTATAGACTGCTCAAAACCAATATTTAATATAACTTCGTTGTTTAACGACCTAGATAACATCCTTACTTCTTTTAAACTTTGTTTAACAAAATCTGAAGCTTCAGAAAAATTGTCTTGCGCTTCGGTATTCAGTTTAGTTTTTAGAATGTTAAGTTGCATACTTGCAGCTGCTAATAGTTGTCCAACATTATCATGCAGCTCCCAACCAATATTTTTTAAGGTTTGTTCTTGTATTTCTGTTTGTGCATTAGACAATTCTGCTTCAAAAGCTTGTTGCTGCATAATTTGATCTAATAATAATTGATTTTTTCTTTTTGAAAGACAATAAAGAATAAAATAACTAGTGTAGTTACGACTATTAGAACACCAATCATATATATTAATAAGTACCGTTCTGCAGCAGTAGATACTTGAGGTGATTGTAAAAACAATAATAAATTAGTCATGTTTAAATCGTGTTTTAAAGACTATAAGTCTTGTTGTAAAACAAGTATACATAAATATAATAGTAAACAGAAATAGCTAACGTTTTTAATTTTAACAATACAGAATTTTGTAATGCAGATGGTTATTCAAATTTGTTACACCTATAAAATCAACTAAAAAACATAAATAGAAGCTTAGAATTATAATATTATTTTAATTGTTCACGTTTTGAGACCAAAAGCCCAATAGCAAATGTAGAATACATAAACAAATTTGAAAACACGTAAATACTGCGTTTTAAGTTAATAAAGCTTTTATCTTCTAAGATGTAGTACTTATCATAAAATACTAATGGTGTAACGATTAACCACCATAAAAACAAAGATATACTTATATAAAAATAAGGTGATGTTGAAAACTTTAATAGATTTTCGTTTTGTAATAATTGTATAAAATATATTGAAGTACACCCAATAATTAATATTGCTCCAAATATGTATATTATAGGATCTGAAGTATAAAATAAACTATCAAAATCATTAAAGATCTTTGCAAAACAATAAATCCAGAATGATAGTAAAATTATTTTAATAATTTGTTTTAACAAAATATTTTTAAAAAGTTTGATATAGAAAAAAGTTAAAAAAGAAACTGCAAAAACATCAAAAAACAAAGTAAACCACCAGGTATTATTGGCGAACTTAGTGCCTTTAATAGGTTTAAAAAATTCAAAACTATTTAAATATAGAGTATAAGAACCTAAAAAATCTACAAAAAATAAAAACACTAAAATTTTAATAAAAAAAACAACAGCTGTGTCTTTATATTTTTTCAAACAGAAAAGACCTATTACAGCTGTTGTTGCTTCTAATGTATGTGTAATTAGAAAATAGTTTTTAAATAAAAAATCTAGCATTAGATTGTTTTATTGTGGACAACCTGATTGTGGTGGATTACCATTACCTGCTCTATCCATTCCGTTTGCACCAATTATGTCATGATTACCACCATTTATTTCTTCAGTTGGCACCATAAAAATAGTCGTGTATCCTTTAGGATCTAATTTTGAAACTTTATCTACTCCTAGATAAAACCTAACACCGTTTACAGATTTATTTTCTTCTTTAATCATTTTGATAAAGGTTTCCATCTCCTCCAACGAGTACCATGAAGATCTGTTATCTGGTTTGTCGGCTGCTTTATCATTAGCCTCTTTTCTTAATTTAGTCCATTGATCACTAAGCGCTATCGCTTCTTTTGCTGTAATCACTCCTTTTGGTTTTGACATCTTTTTTTTAATTATTGTTAATAGTTATTAATAGCTCGAGCACGAAAGTACTTAAATTATATTAATAGCTAAAGTTTTTCTTTTAAACTAGAAGCCTTAGCAAAGAATAAGAAAAACAATATTTTTAGCGAACCATATAATATTGTTATTTTCAAAAACAAATCATACTATTATAAAGCATACAAAATCAATGTTTTGAATGAATTGAATATTCAATCATACTTATTTAAATGGAATATTCAATTATTATTAATTTTTTTGTTTGTTGTTGGCAAAGTTTGAGGTTCTGAGATAAAAAAACCAATTGCAAATAACATATACATTATGAAGTTTAATGTTAAGTAAATTTGCCATTTTAAAAATATATACTCCCAATCACTATTAACCATATAAACATCATAAAAAGTTAATGGTGTAACAACTAGCCACCAAATAAATATGGCAATTACTATATAGAAATAAATAAATTTATAAAATTTAAGAATTTTATTAGTGAGTAATAATTCAATAAAATACAATATACTACAACTTAGGATTACCAAGGCTCCAGCAATTTGAATCATTGGAAAAAACTGAATAAAAAATAAGTCTTTGTTATATAAGATATGAATTAATGAAAATAATATAAAACAGTATGTAGTATACTTTAATATCCTTTTGAAGGATTTATTTGCTATTACTTTTTGAAATAGTACAGAGAATAATACAATTACTACTATATCAAATGCTATGGTGTACCACCAAAAATTTTTCTTAAATACCGAACTAAATATGGGATCAAAAAAGCGATGTAAGCCTTTCAGTTTATAATAAGAACCAATTATTTCTATTAAAAAAAGAAATAATACAATTTTGATAAAAAAAATAGCAGGTGTCCCTTTGTATTTCTTGTAAGATACAATTCCAGAAACAACTGCTATCAGAATAAAAAATTTAGTTAAAAAACTATAGTTTTGATGTAAAAAACTCTCCATATGACTTAGTTTGGATATCCTTGATCAGGTGGCATTCCACCATCTCCTCTATCCATTCCATTGGCACCAATTATATCTTGGTTTATATTACCATTTTTTTCAGTAGGCACCATAAATATGGTAGTATATCCCTTTGGATCTTGATCCGTTTTTTGTACTCCTAAATAACACCTAACTCCATTTACTGTTGAATTTTCATCTTTTATCATTTCGATAAAAGCTTCCATATCTTCTAGAGAATACCAAGTTGATCTATTATCAGGTTTACCTGCTGCTGTATCATTGGCATTTTTACGTAAATTAGTCCATGCATCATTTAATTCTTCAGCTTCAGTCGCTGTGATTTTTCCGGTTGGTCTTGACATTTTTTTGACAATTGTTTAAAATTATTAATAG
Source organism: Olleya sp. NP1-10 (assembly GCF_055804415.1). Lineage (NCBI taxonomy): Bacteria > Pseudomonadati > Bacteroidota > Flavobacteriia > Flavobacteriales > Flavobacteriaceae > Olleya > Olleya sp. NP1-10. The sequence goes on from NZ_CM147840.1 coordinate 2,853,801, forward strand.
CTAGAGTACTAATGTAATAAAAAAATGTTAATTTTTTAAGAAAATCAACCCAACCAACCTTCTCTATCTAAACTTCTGTATTGTATTGCTTCACTTATGTGATTGCCTAATACAGCGTCACTACCTTCCAGATCTGCAATAGTCCTAGAAACTTTTAAAATTCTGTCATACGCTCTAGCAGAAAGATTTAAACGTTCCATTGCTGTTTTAAGTAATTGTTTTGAAGCGTCTTCTAGTTTACAATACACTCTAATTTGCTTAGTAGACATTTGTGCGTTATAATGTACATTCTCAAAATCTTTAAAACGTGCTGTTTGTATTTGACGTGCTGTTGTAACACGTTTTCTGATATCGACTGAAGATTCGCCTTTACGTTCTTCTGATAATTTTTCAAAAGGAACTGGAGTCACTTCTATATGTATATCTATCCTGTCTAAAAGCGGTCCAGAAATTTTACTTAAATACCGTTGCATTTCAGCTGGACTACTAGTTACAGGAGCATCAGGATCGTTAAAATAACCACTTGGACTAGGATTCATACTAGCAACTAACATAAACGATGATGGATAAGTTACTGTAAATCTAGCTCTAGAAATGGTGACTTCTCTATCCTCTAAAGGTTGACGCATAACTTCTAAAACACCTCGTTTAAATTCTGGTAATTCATCTAAAAATAAAACACCATTGTGTGATAATGATATTTCTCCTGGCTGTGGATAAGCTCCTCCTCCAACTAAAGCTACATCACTAATAGTGTGATGCGGACTTCTAAATGGTCTTTGAGCCATTAATCCTGAATCTTTGACACGACCTACAACACTATGTATTTTAGTTGTCTCTAAAGCTTCATGTAACGTCATTGGTGGTAAAATACTAGGTAAGCGTTTTGCTAACATTGTCTTACCTGCTCCTGGAGGACCAATCAAAATAATATTATGTCCACCTGCTGCTGCAATTTCCATGCAACGCTTTATACTTTCTTGACCTTTTACATCACTAAAATCAAACTCCGGAAAATCAAGACTTTTTTCAAATTCTTTTCTTGTATCAATTACTGTTTGCTCTAAAGCTTCACCTTTATCAAAATAATTAATGACTTGTTTAATATTTTCAACGCCATACACTTCAAGACCATCAACAATAGCAGCTTCTTTAACATTTTGAATAGGAAGTATAAATCCTTTATAACCTTCTTCTCTAGCTTTGATAGCAATTGGTAAAGCGCCTTTAATAGGTTGTAAGGTTCCGTCTAAGGATAATTCTCCCATGATTAAAAACTCTTCCAAATTTTCAGCAACTATTTGTTTTGAAGCTGCTAAAATACCCATTGCCAATGTTAAGTCATAAGCAGAACCTTCTTTACGAAGGTCTGCTGGTGACATATTGATAATTATTTTTTTCCAGGAATTTTATAACCATTATTCTGAAGCGCAGCTGCAATCCTAAAATTACTTTCTTTAATTGCATTATCCGGAAGTCCAACAAGATGATAGCCAATACCACTATCTACGTTAACTTCAACGGTTACTGTTGTGGCTTCAACACCAAAAACAGCACTTCCAAAAACTTTTTTAAGCATAAAATGGTTAATTTAGTTACTAAATGTAGGAAAAGTTTTCTAAAATTTACTTCAAAACTGTAAACTCTATTTCTGAATCATTATAAACTTTATGGGTTTGTGCTTTAAAATCTGAAGCTTTAGCTTCAAAAATATTATCTACATATGTTTGTGGATTGATATCTATGTAAGGAAAAAATGTACTTTGCACTTGTACCTGTATTTTATGTCCTTTTTTAAAGGTATGCAACACGTCTTGTAACTTAATATTAACAGCTGTTTTTTGATTTGGCACAAAAGGTTCTGGAGTACTCATACTGTTTCTAAAACGTCCACGCATGGTTTCACTTCTAACCATCATATGGTAATTACTAAGCTTTAAATGGTCTTGTACATCGTCTGTGTTTTCGGTTTCTGCAGGAAACACATCAATAACTTTTACAATCCAATCTGCAGAAGTACCAGTTGTTGATACTTGTAGTTTTGCTAGGATATCGCCAGCTAAAGTCACATCGTTTTCTAAAACTTCAGTTTCAAATGTTAACACGTCTGGACGTCTAGAAGCAAAACGTTGGTCGTCCGTCATAAATTTACGTGGTGTAAACACGACTTTAACATCTTCTGTGTAAGGCACAGGTTTTTTAGGATCACTAATAAAATCACTTGTAGCTACCATACGATTAGCTTGTTGCGTTAAACGTTGTTCTGGTTGCATAAAATAACTTTCCTTAACACTGTTTTCTGGTGGCCAAGCTGTAAAATCTGTCCATTGTTTAGTACCTGTATTAAAAAAGTGAGCTTCAGGTAAATCTAACGTTCCGTCTGCTTTTCCTTTTAAGAAATGATTAAAGAATTTTGTTTCGATATTTTTTTGAAAATCATCAGAAATTTGATCACCAAAATGAATATTACCAACAACTTGACGGTCTTTATTTCTTGCCCAATCACCATGACTCCAAGGTCCAAAAACAACAGCGTTGTAATTATCACTATTTTTTTCAATACTTTTATAAGTATTAAAAGGACCATATAAATCCTCTGCATCAAATAAACCTCCAACAATTAATGTCGCTGGTTTAACATCTTTTAAATGCTGAATAATACCTCTACTCTGCCAAAACTCGTCATAATTTGGATGGCTTTTAATTTGGTTCCAAAACTCATTATCTTCACCATAGTATGAATTTAAATTACTAAGTGGTCCAGCGTCTAAAAAACTGGTATTGGTCCTCTGTACCAATGTCTGGAAATTTATACCAAGCCTCTTTTGTAGGTTGGTCCTTCATGTAACCAAATACAGAGGTTGCTCTCCAATAACTTAATAAAAATGCTCCGTTATGGAAAAAGTCATCAAAAAAGAAATCTCCAATACAAGCTTGTGGTGAGGCTGCTTTTAAAGCTGGATGACCAGATAATGTAGAATATGTGGTATAAAAACCAGGATATGAAATTCCCCAAGTACCAACGTTTCCGTTATTATTGTCAACGTTTTTAACCAACCAATCTATTGTGTCGTACGTGTCACTTGCTTCATCAAATTGTTCACCTGTTTTGTTTGGTATAAACGCACGCATATTATCATAAACGCCTTCACTATTCCATCGTCCACGTACATCTTGATAGACTATAATATTACCTTCTTTCATTAAATATTGATTAGGTCCTATTTTAGATTTAAACTCGTTATCACCATAGGGTTTACAACTGTAAGGTGTACGTTGCATCAATATAGGATACTGTTTTGACGTATCTTTAGGAGAATAAATTGTGGTGTGCAGTTTAATACCATCACGCATTGTAATGGACACTTCTTTTTTAGTGTAATGCTCTGCAACAACGTAGTCATCTATTGCTTTTGCAGTGGTTTGTGTGTCAGGTTTTACTTGGTCTTTACAAGACGAAAATACTAGTGTTAAAACTAGTAGAATTAGGATACGTTTCATTAGTTTTTATTTTGAAAAACTAAAGATAAGTATTTATATATAAATTGAATAAGAGTACTAATCTACAATTCTGTTAAAAACTGAAGCATTCTTTGTTCTGAATAATAGGTCGCTTTGGTTTGATAAAAACCGACATGACCACCATATTTTGGCATTTCTAAATATAAATTGGGGTTTTGCTGTGCAGCTTCAATAGGATAACATTCTTTGGATAAAAACGAATCGTTTTGAGCATTTATTAGTAACGTAGGTATTGAAATATGTTTTAAATACTGAAGACTACTTGATTTTTGGTAATAATCATAAGCATCCTTAAAACCATGCGCTTTTGAGGTATACACATCGTCAAAATCTTTTAAAGTCTTAACGGAATTGAAATCTGAAGTTTTAATTTTTTCAGGAAATTGTTGTTGCTTCTGTTTTAGTTTTTCTTTTAAATCTTTTAAAAACTTAGTAGAATACATAACATTTCCTGAGGCCATTAAACGTTGTAAGGATCCTTTTAAATACACAGGAACAGAAACGGTTACAGCTGCTTTAACTTCTTTTGGAAGCTTAGCAGTTTCTCCTAAATACTTTAAAATAAGATTTCCTCCTAAACTAAAACCATTTAAAAAAATAGTATCATAATTATATTTTGATATTATGTGGTTTAAAACCGAAGCTAAATCGTCTGTTTTACCTGAATGATACGATTGAAAACTTGTATTAACCTCTCCACTACAACCTCTTAAATTTATACAAACTGCATCAATACCATTATGGTTAGCAATTTTTGCAGACCCTAACATGTAATGACGTTGTGCATTACCTTCTAGACCATGGATAATAATCAATAATTGATTGGTTGGTTTATTTGCATGGCTCCAATCTAAATCTATAAAATCTGAATCTGGCAAAGTAATGCGTTCTCGTTTTTGAGATACACCTTCTACTTTACGAAATACACCAGAATATATAGTGGATAAGTGTCCATTTCTGAAGATGAATTTAGGTTTGTAATGTGATTCAATTATTGGCATAGATTATTTTATTAATGGTCGAAATATTAATTAACCTCTAAACTTGTAAACTCAAATTTTCCGCCATCAAACAAGCCTTTATCACTTAATTTAAGCGCAGGAATTACCAATAAAGCCATAAAAGATAAGGTCATATATGGTGCATTTAATGTTGTACCCAATTGTTTAGCAAACGTATCCAATTCCGCGTAAGCGTGACCAATAGCTTCAGCATTTTTATCACTCATAATTCCAGCCACAGGAAGGGATATTATTTTTTGACCTGTATCTGACACAGCACAAATCCCACCTTTGTTTTCAATTATTAAGTTTACTGCTTTACAAATGGCTTCATCACTTACACCAACTGCAATAATATTATGAGAATCATGTCCAACAGAACTTGCAATAGCACCTTCCTTTAATCCAAAGTTTTTAATAAATGCTAGTGCTGGCACATCATTTTTATAACGGTTGACCACTGTCATTTTTAAAACATCCGTTTCTGTATTAGATACCAAGTTTCCATTTTGGATAGTTGCCTCTTCTGTTAACTGATTAGTTACCAATTGACCTTCTAAAGCTTCAATAACACGTATTTGTTTAGCCGAACTTTCGACTTTAAAATCTTCAATTGTTTTAATTTCTGTATCAAAATTATTAAGATTTTCAAACGTTACGTCTTTTACTAAGGACGTTCCGTTATCAAACACTAATGCTCCATCAATATACGTTTGAAGGGTTTTAAATGCTTTTAAATCTTCAACTATAATAAAATCTGCTACATCATTTTTTTGTAATAATCCAACGTCTAAATTATAATGCTTAACGGGATTAATACACGCTACTTGCAATACTTTAAAGACATCCATACCTTTAGCAACAGCTCTAGCACAAAGCGCGTTGATATGGTTTAATAATAAATCATCTGGATGCTTGTCGTCACTACAAAACATCATGTTTTGATAATGCTCAGGTAGCAAGTCTATTAACGCTTCAAAATTTTTGGCAGCACTACCCTCTCGGATTAAAATCTTCATTCCTTTTTGAAGTTTTTCCAATGCCTCGTCATAAGTAAAACATTCGTGATCTGTGCTAATGCCTGCATTAATGTATTTAGTAACATCATCACCTCTTAAACCTGGTGCATGACCATCTACTGGTTTGTTGTAGTGTTTGGCCCAAGCTATTTTTTTAAGCACTTCTGGATCATCAAACAATACACCAGGATAATTCATCATTTCGGCTAGATACTTAATATCTGGATTAGCCATCAAGGTTTTGATGTCGTCAGAATCTATAATTGCTCCAGCCGACTCAAAAGTAGTCGCTGGCACGCAACTTGGCGCTCCAAAATTGAATTTAAAAGGGGTTTGTTTTCCGTTTTCAATCATGAACTCCACTCCTGCTACTCCTAAAACATTTGCTATTTCATGCGGATCACTAACCGTTGCAATAGTCCCATGTTTAACTGCTATTTTAGCAAACTCTGATGGGACTAACATCGAGCTTTCAATATGTATGTGTGCATCAACAAAACCAGGTAAAATGTAGTGTTTTACATCGTGTTCTTTTTCTGTAATAGATTTTATTTTACCTGAATCAATGGTGATTTCGCCACTAAAAATGCGTTGGTTTTGTATATCTACTATTTGTCCTTGTATTGTTTTCATATTGTACTATATAACAGTAAAAAAATCCTGCGATTGCAGGACTTTTAATTTAATTTTTAAAATTTTCTAATCCAATTTCTAGCCATTTTAAATACTCGTCTGCATTTGGTGTGTAGGCTGTAGTATGATTTAAAAGCTCCATTTTATCATTTACTAACACATAAAATGGTTGCGAATTATTCTGGAAATTAAGGGTTTGTAATGTTGCCCATTTGTCTCCTATGGTTTTAATGTTTTTAAGCTTTCCGTTAGCTTTTACAAATTTAAATTGCTGGTCTTCAGGTAACTCTTTACGATCATCAACATATAAAGACACGATAATATATTTGTCCTTTAATAGTTCGTATATTTTATCTTGACTCCACACCTGCTCTTCCATTTTTCTACAGTTTACACAAGCCCAACCTGTAAAATCTAACATTATTGGTTTATTTTCTGCCTTAGCAGCAGTAATACCTTCTTCAATATCTTTATAACAATTTAATCCTAAAGGACAGTCACTATCTTTCTCATAAATACTGTATGGTAAAGGTGGCGGAAACCCACTTAACAGCTTTAAATTAGCATATTTAGTATTAGTCAAACCAGGAATTAAATACACTACAAATGCACCAACTAATACTGCAAAAGATATGCGACTAAAACTTAACTTTTTTAAAGGGCTATCGTGTGGAAACTTAATTTTCCCCAATAAATACAATAATAATCCAATCCCAATAATAATCCAGATTCCTATAAATACTTCACGTTTTAAAAGTCCCCAATGTTTTACTAAATCTGCATTGGACAAAAATTTAAATGCCATACCTAATTCTAAAAATCCTAAAACAACTTTAACCGAATTTAACCAACCTCCAGATTTTGGTAACGAGTTTAACCATTTTGGAAACATTGCAAATAAGGTAAATGGTAATGCTAATGCCAAACCAAAACCAGACATTCCTGCTGTTAATTGCATGGCTCCTCCATCACTGGTTAAAGAGCCTGCTAACAGTGAGCCTAAAATTGGTCCTGTACAAGAAAAAGATACAATAGCTAAAGTTAAAGCCATAAAAAAGATACCTATAATACCTCCAACTCTAGATGATGTTTCGTCCATTTTATTTCCCCAAGATGCAGGTAAAGTGATTTCATAAAAACCAAAAAATGAAAAAGCAAAAAACGCTAAAATCAAAAAGAAAATTATATTTAATATAACGTTAGTTGATATTGTGTTTAAAATTTCTGGATTTAATGAATCTAAAAAGTGAAATGGTAACGAAAGTAACACATATATAACCAATATAAATAAGCCATAGATTATAGCATTGGCTAACCCTTTTTGTGTGTTTTCTGCACCTTTTGTAAAAAAGGATACTGTTAAAGGAATCATCGGGAAGACGCATGGTGTTAATAAAGCAATTAACCCACCAATGAAGCCAAGTATAAATATCCCAAAATTAGTTTTTTCTTTAACTTCTTCTTTTTCATATTTATCCCAACCTGTAACACCTAAATTTAAAGCTTTAGATTTATCTAAATCTGTTGCATCAATATTTAAAGTTTTAATAGCTGCTTCTGTACCATCTAAATTGTTTACAAACTCAAAAGTCGTTGGTGCCAAACATTTCTCGTCATCACAAGCTTGATAAAAGACTTCTGCTTCAATTTTTTTAAGCGCAGGATTTAATACTTTAATTTTTTGTGTAAACACTGCTTTATCATCAAAATATGTGACATCCATTGCAAATGCATTTTCATATTTTGTAACTGTTTTAGACTCCTTTAATTCTCCAATTAATTGATAGTCTTTATTGACATTATCTTTAAAGGTAATTTCGGTTGGAATTGGACCCATCGGCTCAGTATTATTCTGAGAATAAATGTGCCATTTATCTTCTAAAGTAGCTGTATAAACTAATTGATAATCTGTGTCATTTAGTTTATTTATTGAAGAGGTCCATTGTACAGGGTCAAAAATTTTATTTTTTTCTTGTTTAAGTTGAAATGTAACAATCTCACTTTCAAAAATACATTTGGCATCATCACAAGCTTGAAAACTAATTTCGGCTTCAATTTGAGATACATCTGGATTTTTAAGCTTTATTTTTTGAGTGAAGGTTGCCGAATTATCAAAATAGGACAATTCCATTTGAAACACTTTATCAAACTTGGTGATACTTTCGCTTTCCGAAGCTTTACCAATTAACTCAAAATCATTGCTCAATGCTTCATCTTGATAGAAAAACTCAGTTGGAATTGCACCACCTTCTGGTAAAGTCTGAGCGTACAAATGCCAATGATCGTCTATGTTGGCATTATAAATTAGGTTGTATTCTGTGTCAGATATTTTTTCAACTTCAGTAGTCCATTTTACAGGAGCTAACTGAGCATTAACAGTAAATACAGTGATAAAAAATAGTATAAAAGCGGTTATATGCTTCATTTATGATAGTTTAATTTTTAGTATTGATTTAGTTTGGTTTGTAACTTTAAACCTATCGTCCGCACGATGGTTGACAACCCAAACAATTTTATCTTGGCTACACAATAATAAAACTTTTTGTTTTGCTAAAACAGATAATTTTTGATCTTTAAAAAACTTGCTGAGTTTTTTCTTACCAAGCATACCTAAAGGGTAAAAATAGTCTCCTTCTTGCCAATGTCTTACAGTTAAAGGTAATTTTAACTTTTCTTTATCAATATAGATTGTAGAAGGCTCTGATTTGTCCATAGTTGCTACTGTTTCAAAAGATAAAACACCTGACGAAACCTCAATTTCATTTTCTAAATTGTTGATTATAACTGAAGCTTCATTTTGATGCTGATCAGCCTCACTTTTTAATTCACTTAAAATCAAGGTGTCTCTATTTTTAAGTAATTGATGCGTTGCAGAAAAGACTTGTTTCCCGCTTTGTGCTGTCAATAAATTGACTATGTCAGTCCATTGTGTAAATCCGTAGTCTTTAAAAATTTCATATAAATATGCTTTAGGATTGTGGACTTTAATAAATTCTGAAATTTTATAACTAATCTGAGTATTGTCAATATCAATAATTGCTCGTTTTAGTACAGCTTGCACACTTTCTTCAACAATATCTGAAGTGTCATTGATGTTACTAATCGTATTTTTAAAATTAGTCAATACATTACTATTGATATCTTTTAAAATAGGAATTACATCGTGCCTTAATTTATTACGAAGGTATTTAGTTGATGCATTACTACTGTCTTCCCTCCATTGTAGTTGGTTTAGATTAGCATAAGCTTCAATAGTTTCTCTAGAAAACTGTAATAAAGGACGTACTATGTTATGGTTTATTTCCGGAATTCCTTTTAAACCTTCTAAACCTGTACCTCTTGTCAGGTTAATTAAAAAGGTTTCTAAATTATCGTCTGCATGATGCGCAGTTAAAATATAATCAAAATCTAACTGTACAGCCAAATCCTGAAACCAATTGTAACGCAAGGATCTTGCTGCCATTTGTATGGATTGCTTCGTGTTTTCAGCGTAAGCTTCGGTATTAAAACTTTCGGTAAAAATCTCTAAATTTAGACTGTCTGCTAAATCTAGAACAAATTTTTCGTCAGCATCACTTTCTATTCCTCTTAAATTAAAATTACAGTGAGCTAAAGTTATATTTAAATTTGATTGTTGACATAAATGCGTTAATATAACACTATCTAATCCTCCTGAAATAGCAATTAATAGTTTGCTTTTTTTAAGAAAAGGAAGTGCATTGTTTATGTGATTTTGGAAGTGTTCTAGTAAGTTATAAGGCATAAGTCAAAAGGCATAAGTTATACAGCCAACTTTTTTATTAATGAGTTAAGCATTTTTTCTATTTGTAAAGACAAATCATTAACATTAATTAAGTCATTACTTTTTAAAAACTCTAAATTAACTGCGATTTGTAATTGTGTTTGCATCTCGTATAATGATCCTCTAGAAATATTTAAAAACCGAACATATTCCTTAGTATAATTACGACCATAACCTTCCGCTATATTAGATGAAATAGAAACAGCACTTCTTTTTATTTGCGAAGTCAAGCCATATTTTTCATCTTCAGGAAATAGCTTCAATAAACGATAAACATGAGTTACCAGGTCTACTGATTTTTGCCAAACTATCAAATCTCTATAACTCTTCATTTACCAAATTTACGTTTTTTTTATAAGTGTTTTTCAGCCTTTAACTTTACATTTAGCAAATATCTTATCCCTTTATACTAATGCTTTTGGGCTAATTACCTCCTTCTAAAACAGTTCTCATTGCTTTAGCTTTGATCAAACATTCTTCATATTCGTTTAAAGGGTCTGATTTTGCAGTAATGGCACCACCAACAGAATAAGACACATATTTATTGGTTGCGTTGTATAAAATACTACGTATTACGACATTAAAATCAAAGTCGCCTGATGGCGAAATATAGCCAACTGCACCAGAATATAGACCACGTTTGGTTTCTTCTAAAGATTCAATAATTTTCATTGCCGAAATTTTAGGAGCTCCTGTCATACTTCCCATCGGAAATGTACTTTTTATAACATCTATTGGGTGTGTTTTTTGATCTACCTCTGACGTTACTGTAGATATCATTTGATGCACTTGATTAAACGTGTAAATCTTACATAATTCTTCTACTTTTACGCTACCTTTTGTGGCTGTTTGTGACAAATCATTACGCACCAAATCTACAATCATAACGTTTTCACTACGTTCTTTTTCATCTGACACTAAATTATTTTTCAAAATAGAATCCAACATAAAATCGTCCTCGCGTTTGGCTGTCCCTTTTATAGGCTGAGATATAATTTTAGTCCCTTCTTTTTTTATATAACGTTCTGGTGATGCAGATAATAAATACTTATCATTTAACTTTAAAAATGCTGCAAATGGAGGTTTTGAAATCGTGTTTAACTTATTATATGTCTCTAACGGATTTATTGTCGTGTCTTTAGCATAAAATTCTTGACAAAAATTAGCTTCGTAAATATCACCTCTGTTAATGTGACTTAACATGGTTTCAATTTTATTAAAGTATTCGTCTTTATGTATTCTAAGCTGGATTTTTATTGGGTTGTTTTCATTGTGTAGATTACTATGTAATTCATCCTTGTAATGACGTATTTCATTTAAATCTATTTCTACTTCATCATCAACCATTTTTAAATACTGTACTTCAAGACGTTCACCTTTAATTAAAAAGATTTTTTTAGGCTGAAAAAAATATAATTCAGGAAACGCTAAATCGTCATAATTTGAAGATTTTAATTGCTCCACATCATTTTTTAAATCGTAAGATAAATAACCAAAAACCCAATCGTTAGTAAGCGACTGATACTCTTTAAATTGCTCAAAAGCGTTATGATAATCGGTTTGGATTCCTGTAAAAGCATCCACAGCCAATACTGCGTCATAACTTGAATATTGTTGTTGGTAGTTATTAGAATCTAACCAAACAACATCGTCAAATTGCTGGCTCCAAGCCAATAAATTTTGCTTGAATACCTCAGGATTAGTTAGTTTATGTTTTGTAATTGTTCTCACTGAAAAAAATGTTGGGTAAAGTTAAACAGAAATGTTAAAAAAAACGAGTATTTTAGTCATGAGATTAAATATAAAATAGATGTTTCAATTAAGTAATGAGGTATTAAAAATTTCGGTTAAACCGAAAGGCGCAGAACTATGTGAAATTGCGTCAGTCAAAAACAACAAGCAGTTTATGTGGCATGCAGATCCTGATATTTGGGGAAGCTTTGCACCAAACTTATTTCCTGTAATAGGTAGTTTAAAGGATGATCAATACATGTTTGAAGGTCAAACTTACAACATGCCAAAACATGGTTTTGTTAGACATAACAAAACGATTGCACTAAGCAATGAAACTAAAAATAGCTTAACCTTTAGCTTAAAACATAATGAGGGTTTATTAAAACTGTTTCCGTTTAAATTTGAGTTTTCAATAACATATACTTTAAACCATAATACCTTAGATATTACACATACAGTAAAAAATCTTGACGATAAACCCATTTACTTTAGTATTGGTGGTCATCCTGCTTTTAAATGCCCTATTTATAATAACGAAAACTACACAGATTATAGCTTAGTATTTAGTAAACAAGAAACTGCTGAAACTTATTTACTTAATAAGACCAATGGACTGGTTACCAGCCAAACCAAACCGGTTTTTGATACTAAAAACACCATTAACTTAAGACCAGATCTATTTAATGAAGATGCGATTATTTTTAAAGATTTAAAATCAAGACAAGTCGCTTTGGTTAGTAAAACTCATGGCGAAATATTAAACGTTAGTTTTAAAGACTTTAACTATTTAGGGATTTGGGCAAAACCAAATGCACCTTATGTTTGTATAGAACCTTGGTTAGGTATTGCAGATGCTGAAAACACTACACAAGATTTAAAAACAAAAGAAGGCATTATTAAATTACCTATAAATGAAACCTTTAATGCAACCTACAGTATACAAATACATGAGCAGCATTTAGGGTAAACAAAATATAAGTAGTAATTTTGTAGGCTAAAATAATACGTTTTGAACTTTAGAGATTTAAATTTAAATACACCTTTATATAACGCTATTGACGATTTAGGGTTTACACAACCTACGCCAATTCAAGCAGAAGCATTTAATGTTGTTGCTAGCGGAAAAGACATGGTTGGTATAGCACAAACTGGTACAGGTAAAACCTTTGCTTACATGTTACCAATACTAAAAAACCTTAAATTTTCTAAACAAGACAATCCTCGTGTTTTAATATTAGTACCAACTAGAGAGCTGGTTGTGCAAGTGGTTGATGAAATAGAAAAATTAGCCAAATACATTAATACACGTGTCCTTGGTGTGTATGGAGGTACAAATATAAACACACAAAAACAAGCTGTTGCTCAAGGTCAAGACATTATTGTTGCAACGCCTGGTCGATTATATGATTTAGCGGTTAGTCGTGTACTACAACTTAAATCTTTAGAGCGTTTGGTTATTGACGAAGTAGATGTCATGCTAGATTTAGGGTTTAGACACCAATTAATTAATATTTTTGATATTCTTCCAGAACGCAGACAAAACATCATGTTTTCTGCAACAATGACTGAGGATGTTGACGATTTAATTACTGACTTTTTTACTGCGCCACAAAAAGTATCTATTGCTATTTCTGGAACACCTCTAGAAAATATTGCACAAACCAAATACAGGGTTCCTAATTATTACACTAAACTTAATTTACTAGTCCATATATTACAAGATGCTGAAACCTATAATAAAGTTTTAGTTTTTGTGTCTAATAAAAGAATGGCTGACAGATTATTTGAAGCTTTAGACGAGTTTTTTAAAGAAGAACTATGTGTCATCCACTCTAATAAAACACAAAACTACAGACTACGTAGTATTGAGCAATTTAGAGAAGGTGTCAATCGTATTTTAGTCGCTACAGACGTTATGGCTCGTGGTTTAGATATAGATAACGTAACGCACGTATTTAATTTTGACACACCTAATTTTCCTGAAAACTATATGCACAGAATAGGTAGAACTGGTCGTGCAGAACGTGAAGGACAAGCTGTTGTTTTTAGTACTGAAAAAGAACAAGACAGTCTTAAAAAGATTGAAGAGTTAATGCAAATGGAAATTCCTGAATTGAAGATTCCGGATAGCGTTACCATTTCTACTGAATTGATTGAAGAAGAACGTACGGTTATTAAAGAACGTAACAATCCAACAAAACGAAGAAAAGATGAAGATGCGCCTGGAGCTGCTTTTCATGAAAAATCTGCTAAAAACTCTAAAGAAAATTTGGGAGGAAGCTATAAATTTAAGATCGCTGCTAAATATAAAAAACCTAAAACCAGAGGAGATAAAAATTATAATAAACGTAACAAGAAGTAATAAAAAAAGCGAACCATTTGGTTCGCTTTTTTTATAGTTTTAATATGGTGTTACTTACAATTTAGCAACATCAACTTCTGAGATGTACTCTAATAAAATACTTTTCATTTTTTTGGCATCTTCTAAATTAAGACTAAAATCCTGACGTTTAAGTCCGTGAGTAGATCTTAACCAATTTTTAAAAGAGATATAAGAACTTTTACGTTTGTTTTGATAGTAATCATAACTCTTATGTTTATCATTAATTATCTTAATTATTTTACCATTAGATATCACAAAAGTCCTTTTACACTTATATGGTAATTTACCAAGTAGCCTGTCCAAATCAGAGTAGTATGTCGAGTTTACAACGACTTTGTTTCCTTTAACACTAACAATGTCAATCGCTTCATTTTCTTGCATTTCCTTTGCCCAAGAGAAAAATTTAGAGTAATCTTTTTTGTCTTCATTAACGACCAGTTTCTGCCAATATTCAGAAAAGTTTTTATGTAAAGCTTCAAAAACTGCTGTAGAATCTTTTTTATTAAAGTTTTCAATAAAATTTTCTACAATCGCTTTTTTTGATTTTGAGAAAAACCAGAAACTAAAAAAAGCAAAACAAAAGTGAAAAATAGGTCGTTTTCATAATAGGATATATTTATAATTTGAGATTACAAATATATAAATAAAAACGATTAAATGTAATTTTTATCGATAAAATACAATTTAATAAAATAAATAAACGCTGTAATGCATGAATCAACGACCAAATCACTTATATGATAATAGTTACTTTACTGTGCTTTTTTCAATCTTACAGTATCAAAGACTTTATTCAAAAAATTATAGTTAACTTTTTCTCCATGTTGTGTCCAAACAGAAGGAATTGTATCAACTCTAAAGTCTTGCTTTAAAAAAATTAAAGCAACTAAAGAATTGGGAGCTTTAGGTAATTCAAAATAACCAGTTGAATCTGTTAAAGTCGAATCTTTTCTATCGTTAGGATAATCTTTTATTACTCTTACATTAACTAGTGGCTTGTTTTCATGATAAACATATCCTTTGTAAATCGTAGGACTAGATTTACATCCATTTATTATTAAAAACATTAAGAAAATTACAATCCTCATTTCAGTTCTATTTTAGTTGAGCTTAATATAACTTAAAGTCACTAAAGAATCATTGACTTTATACTCTTTAATTAGACATCTGTAATTTTTACAGAAACTTAAACCATCCATACCAATTGAAGAATCAACCATAATTCATACTCACTTAATCACATATTACATGATAACAATTTGTAACAAAGCTGTTAATGATAATAAAATTATTCTTCTGGCACACCTTTAATATAGTTTGTGGTGTCTATTAACTCTCCTTGTTCATTATATTTAAACCACTCACCTTCTTTTTTACCATTTTGATAATTACCCTCTTCTTTCAATATCCCTGTTTTGTAATAAAAATCTTTGTATTTGCCATTACCTACACTACCAAAAGTTGTTTTATAAATTAAGTCTCCACTTACATTATACACTCTGTATCTACCTATAACTAAACCATTTTTATAATTCATAGTTTGCACCAACTTCTTATCTAATAGCCTTTTCCAAAATCCATTTTTATAACCATTGTTAAAAGCGCCTTGAGTTGTAATACCTGTTGATTCTCCTACAAAAAACAAACCTAATTTTTTCTCCAACTTCTTGGGTCTAATTTAGCAGCTTCACTATCAATCTTTTCTATTATTAAATAGCCCCTATTATATAGTTTACTGTTTTTTTTAATACGACTGTAATAAGTTGTCCCATTTATAGTTTCCGTTTTCAGTTCCAATGAGCTGATTGGAATGATTATTTTTTTTAGTTTTTCCTCCGATTTTTGCCCAAAGGAATAAATACAAAATACTAACAGTATTAAAGTAAATGGTATTTTCATATTTATTAAATATTATAAAATTTAACAATATCATCTTGCATGGCTATCCATTGGTGTTTCCAAAAAGATAATGAAACCTCACTATAGTCCATTATATTTTCAGTATTTCCTTCTTCAAAAACACAAGAGTATCTATAGTCTACATTTGAACATCTCTGACAATCAATAATGTAGTTTCTTTTTTTAAGTTGAATCATATAAAAGTACTTATAATTATTTTTTCTTTAAAATAACTAAAAGAGTAACCTTTAAAACCTTGTTTCTAATTTATTAATAACTTGAGATATTTTAAGCATATACAATTTTGCTTCTTGGTTTAAATTAGAGAAATCTGAAGATATATAAACATCTTTATCCTCATTAGCTTTATCTTTAAATTTAAGTACATAATAGGAATGATCATTAAGCTGAAGCAATGATTCTTTTGTTTCTGCATTTCTAATCTGAAAAGGAATTTGAAAAAGCGATTTTATTTTTTCTGAAGTTGGTAATAAGTAATAATAAAATTATTCTTCTGGCACACCTTTAATATAGTTTGTGGTGTCTATTAACTCTCCTTGTTCATTATATTTAAACCACTCACCTTCTTTTTTACCATTTTGATAATTACCCTCTTCTTTCAATATTCCAGTTTTGTAATAAAAATCTTTGTATTTACCATTCCCTACACTACCAAAAGTTGTTTTATAAATTAAGTCTCCACTTACATTATACACTCTATATCGACCTATTACTAAACCATTTTTATAATTCATAGTTTGCACCAACTCCCTATCCAATGACATTTTCCAAAACCCATTCTTATAACCATTGTTGAAAGCGCCTTGAGTTGTAATACCTGTTGATTTCCCCTTAAAAAATAAACCTGCATTCTTTCTAATATCTCCAAAACGCAGTTTAGTAGTGTCATTATCATTTTTTTCTATTATTAAATAGCCCATATTAAATAATTTTCTGTTTTTTTCAGAACGTGAATAATGTTTTAACCCATCAATTATTTCAATTTTCAATTGCAATGAACTAATCGGTGTAATTGGAGTTTCTGGTAAGGCATTTGGTTGTTGGCCAAAGGAATAAACACAAAATATTAATGCTATTAAAGTAATTGGGATTTTCATGCTTATTTAATATTATAAAATTTAACGATATCATCTTGCATTGCATCCCATTGGGGTTTACAAAAGATAATGAAACCTCACTATAGTCCATTATATTTTCAGTTTTTCCTTCTTCAAAAACACAAGAGTATCTATAGTCTACATTTGAACATCTCTGACAATCAATAATGTAGTTTCTTTTTTTAAGTTGAATCATATAAAACACTTATAATTATTATTATTTTTTCTTTAAAATAACTAAAAGAGTAGTCTTTAAAACCTTGTTTCTAATTTATTAATAACTTGAGATATTTTAAGCATATACAATTTTGTTTCTTGGTTTAAATTAGAGAAATCTGATGATATATAAACGTCTTTATCCTCATTAGCTTTATCTTTAAATTTAAGTACATAATAGGAATGATCATTAAGCTGAAGCAATGATTCTTTTGTTTCTGCATTTCTAATCTGAAAAGGAATTTGAAAAAGCGATTTTATTTTTTCTGAAGTTGGTATTTCAAATGTTGATATATTTTCGCATGAAAAATTAGGATTACCTTTCTCGTTACAAGAAAATAATATTGTTTTATTCAAATCCGACTTAAATAATAAGGTTGAATAAAAATCAGGATAGTTAAGAGATACTCCAAAATAAAGGTTTTCAATTTCTGTATAAGATTTAAATTTAGACTCAGAAGAATCAACTATTGTATTATGCTTATTCTCTACGCAAGAAAACCCTACTATTATGACTATATAAATTATTATTTTTTTAAACATTTAGTTATTGGACCCTCCTCTGATTAAACATTAGACATTTAAACCCGAAAAACTCTATACAATCGTTACAAATAAACAAGCATTAATAATAACATTCATAATGACTTATATATTTTTTGTTAGCATCTTTAATATTAATAATTAATTTATCTTTTTCATCATAGTTATAATGATAATACTTTATGTCGTTTGAACGTTTGTTTTTATACATAATCTCACAAAGACGTTCATTATTATATGAAAATGAATATTGACTATTAATTTGAAGATACCCTCTACTTAATTGGGTATGGAAAATTTCTTCTATTCTATTATTTTTATATAAAAACTTATACTCCTGTTTTCTACCATTACTTAAAAAATCAATTGTAATTTTTTCAATTTTATTATCTTCATTCCATAAATAGCTATACACTTTACGGTCTTTCTTTATCGTTTTGATTTGGTTTTTAAGATTGTATTCATAATCGACAAACAGAAAATCATTATAATTGATTTGTTTTAAGTTTCCATTATCATAATAGGTTAAAATGGCATCGTGTGTACTGTAGTCATCAGTAACCTTTATCTTATCAGGCTGCTCCATTTCAGGATAAACATAATAAGAATCATTTATACCATAACATGTAGTTTCTATTCTATCTACATAATAATTAGCTTCTGTTAAACGTGCTAATGAATCATACTTGTAAGCAAATAAAAGTTTATCATTATTTAGAACTTTAACTTCTGAAAATTTTGATGTATCTACTCCTTTTATTTTGTTTAAAATCAAATTATAATCTCCATAATCACAAATTCTTTGGCCAAAGCCACTTATTGAATAGACTAGTATCAAAAAAGCTATAAGTACTTTCATATTATTGTTTATTAAAATCAATGTTTTCAGTTTCTATTTCTGCTTGTTTTAATCCTTTAGATTTTGGTGTCTCAATACGTTTCGCTTTTTCACGAGGTGGATACAGTTTATTATATAAATCTCTTGGATCAAGCTTATCACCTTTTTTTATTGTAGATTGAATATTATCCTCAATCTCAATATTTATATGTACAGCTGATTGCTCTGTTCTGTCTATATTTTCTTCATATACTGCAATTATATTATTTAAAAAATCTGCAGTTGCCTCTCTAGATTTCCAAACTGCATATTCAAAACTTTTATCATCCTCATTCTCTTCTTCTACATAAATATCTGCATAAAACCCCAAACCTTCACAACCAATAACTTGACCAGACAAATTAGCTACATGAAAAAATCTATTACCACCATTTAATCTTGTCCAATGTTCAAATTCTTTATAAGGCAAGTTTTGTTGAAATATCCTTAATCCATTATGCCCACCATAATTATAATTTTGCTTTCCACTTTGAAATTCTTCAGGTAACCTTTCATCAAACTTTTTCAGTTTATTAAATATGTTTTCAATTCGTTTTTTTGTCTTTTGTCCATCCGGATTAGACTTGTCTATTTCATCTTTATTGTCATGCCTTCTAATTAAATAACCAAAATATTGGCCTTCTTTAGCAGGTGATGTCCTAGGATCTGAAACTGTAGCATAGTAATAACTTCCAATTTCAGTTTTTAAATTTAAAACACTGATAGCAGTCTCACCATCATTATAAACCCTAACCATATGAATATTTATCTCTATAGTATCACTCTCAACCTTTGGCAGTTCAAAGCTAAGTGTCTCGTTAGGATAGTTTTTTAAAGTAATAATTCCCATAACTAGTTTTCTTTTTGCTTTACAGCTTTTAGTTTAACTTTAGTAAAAGTGTCATTTAATACGACATCATTTATTATATCATCTTTCATCCATTGACCATTGTATTCAAAATCTATGGCATGATTTTCTAAATCTATATCAACGACTTCTCCTTGGGTATTTTCAGAATTTATAACTAGATAAATCTCTTGATTTTCTTTAATAGAAGCGTCGTTGATTCTATTATTTTCTAAATCTTCAATGTAATAGTTTAGCAATTTTGGTTCTGTAGTATCCAAAACCGTCTCCTCAACTTCCGCATCCAAATCCGTAACCTTCCAATACCATTCAAACATTTTCTCTCCATTTTGCAACAGTATTGCTGGAGATAATTTTATTAACGTTTGCATAGGTTGGTTATTAACACCATTAAATGTATCTTGATGCAACAAACAATAGACGTCTATAAGCTCTATTTGTCTTGTTTTACCAAAAGTAAAAGATTGAGAAATTTCTATTTTGACCCTACCCATTAAACTGTTGGAGGTCATCCACTCATAAAAAATGGGATCCTTGGTGGCTTCTAGTACGATATCAAACTGTCCACCTGTTGGTTTTGCAGAGGGAAGTCCAGACATACTAGATTGCTGATTAAAAGAGAAGTTAAAATTTAAAATATTAAAAACTTTATCTTCAACATATAGTTTTGCTGTAATACTCATAATATTGATTAATAGGACTAAATTAATTTATTAAATCGATTTAACAAGAATTTTCATATAAAAAAAGCAAACCATTCGGTTTGCTTTTTTATATTGCATTTCAACGATGTTGAAATGTTATATTATACTGTAATTACACGTGTAATGCTCTGTCATCTGTAGCTGCTAATGCGGCTTCTTTAACAGCTTCTGCAAACGTTGGATGTGCATGCGACATACGCGAAATATCTTCGGCAGAGGCTCTAAACTCCATAGCTGTTACTGCTTCTGCAATAAGATCTGCACAACGTGCACCAATCATATGTACGCCTAATACTTCGTCTGTAGTTTTATCTGCCAATATTTTAACAAACCCATCAATATCTCCTCCTGCTCTAGCACGTCCTAACGCTCTAAAAGGAAATTGACCAACTTTATAATCTGCTCCAGCATCTTTTAATTCTTCTTCAGTTTTACCTACTGCTGCAACTTCTGGCCAAGTGTAAACAACACCTGGTATTAAGTTATAGTCAATATGTGGCTTTTGTCCTGCTAAAGTTTCGGCAACAAATACACCTTCTTCTTCAGCTTTATGTGCTAACATCGCACCTTTTACAACATCTCCAATAGCATAAATATTACTAACATTGGTTTGTAAATGCTCATTAACTTCAATTTGACCTCGATCTGTTAATTTTACACCTGCTGCATCAGCATTTAAACCATCTGTATAAGGTTTACGTCCTACAGACACTAAACAGTAGTCTCCTTTAAACTCAACAACCTCTCCTTTTTTGTTTTCTGCTTTAACAATCACTTCATCTCCATGACGTTCAACAGATTGAACTTTATGAGATAGCATCATGTTAAATTTAGCTTTCTTAAATACCTTATTTAACTCTTTAGACAACGCTTTATCCATTGTAGGTAAAATTCTGTCCATGTACTCAATAACAGTAACTTCTGCGCCTAAACGTCTATAAACTTGACCAAGTTCTAAACCAATAACACCTCCTCCAATCACAATCATGTGCTTAGGGATTTCTTTTAGTTTTAAAGCTTCTGTAGAGGTGATAATACGCTCTTTATCTAATGTTATAAAAGGTAAGGTAGAAGGCTTACTACCCGTTGCAATTATTGTATTTTTAGCTTCAATAGTAGTCGTTTCTTCGCCTTCAATTCTAATATGTGTAGCATCTTTAAAACTTCCTACACCTGTAAAAACATCAATATTGTTTTTTTTCATTAAAAAGTCAATTCCACCAGTAGTTTGATCTACAACTGCTTGCTTACGACCAATCATTTTTTCAAGATTAACTTTAATGTCTCCAGGAATTTCAATTCCATGATCCTCAAAGTGCTTAGTCGCTTCTTCATAATGGTGTGAAGAGGCTAATAATGCCTTACTTGGGATACATCCAACATTAAGACAGGTACCACCTAATGTCGAATATTTTTCGATAATCGCTGTCTTCATTCCTAATTGCGCGCAACGTATTGCTGCTACGTATCCACCTGGACCAGAACCTATAATTGCTACGTCGTATTGACTCATATATTTTGTTTTTTCGCTTTCGCGGAAATTATTAAATGTTACTTTCTATAAACAAAAGTACAATTTTGTGTGATTATTCACTAAAGACTTAAAGCTAATTTTTGAATAAATATGCTATTGAAAACTGAAAAACCCTATTATAATTGTTATACGTTTGATCTTGGATTAAATTGGATAGTCCAAAATAATACCGTAGTCCAAACAACACTCTAGAATCTGTTTTCACTCCTAACTCCTATGTTAGCTCCAAAATCGGTTTGATTAACATTGGTTATGTCATTTCCAAATTGTGTTGACCCAACCTCTTTTACTGCGCCTACAGAAAAACCGACTTGTGGTCCTGCTTCTAAATAAAAATTTTTGTCTGGATAATACCTCAAGCCAATGGGTAAGGTTATATAATTTAAGACAACATCTTCAGCACCTACAGAACTAAACAATACTTCTGGCACTAATTGTAATGTTTTATTAATCTCCAACGCTCCTGTCATACCTATATGAAAGCTAAAACGTGATGAATACTCGTCTGAAAAATCACCAGAAATAGTAGCGATATTACCTCCTACTTTTATTCCAAAATAAGAGGGCTTATTGTTTTTTTGTGCAAAACTTAGGGCTGATATTACTAATAACAAATAAATTAAATGGTGTTTCATATTTTGATTTAAATAGATTACTACTGTTAAAAATAAAGTTTATAGCTTAAACGACACAGTAAAAATTAAATAGGTATTGCGGTAGTACTTTTAACTTCGCTAATAACAAACATACTGTGTGTACTACCAATATGATTGATATTAGTTAGCTTTTCTACCATAAATTCTCTAAAAGCTTCCATGTCTTTAACCACAACCTTAAGCAGGTAATCATAATCTCCACTAATATGATGGCACTCTAAAACTTCTGTTAAATTAGTCACCTCTTTTTCAAATTGTACTACGTATTCTTGAATGTGTTGTGAGAGTTTAATATGACAAAAAGCAACAAAACTTTTATCTACTTTTTCTTTTTTAACTAACGCAACATACTTATTAATAACACCATTGTTTTCTAATTTCTTAATACGCTCAAAAACAGCAGTAACAGATAAGTTTAATGCATTAGACAGCTCTTTATTAGTCTGTTTACTATCGGTTTGTAATAATTGTAGTAGTTTTTGGTCAATAGCATCAAAGGTCATAAAGGAAAAATTTTCAGTTTTAGTTAATCAATTTCAAATATAATAAATTAAATTTCTAATAAATCAACATATGTTAGTTTTATATTCCTAATATTATTAATTACATTGATTAATAATCTAATAATACTGATATTTGGTGTAATCAACACTAAAACTATTATTATGTCATTTAAACCAGCAAACAACATACAAGATTTACAGTATTTTGGCGAATTTGGAGGTGTTAATCCTTCTATTTCCGACTCCTCTACCTATACGTTTTTATCAGCAAAAACAATGTTTGATACGTTTGAAGGCAATGCAGATGGATGCTACCTCTACTCTAGACATTCTACACCTTCAAATTTATATCTAGGCGAAGCTTTAGCTGCTATGGAAGGGACTGAAACCGCTAACGTCACTGCGTCTGGTATGGGAGCAATCACACCTGTAATCATGCAATTATGTGGTCAAGGAGACCACATTGTATCCAGCCGAACCATTTATGGTGGTACCTATGCGTTTTTAAAAAACTTTACACCTAGATTTGGTGTCAACACCAGTTTTGTTGACATTACAAAATTAGATACTGTTGAAGCTGCAATAACAAATAACACTAAAGTGTTGTATTGCGAGTCCGTTAGCAACCCTTTACTAGAGGTTGCGGATATTAAAGGTTTAGCTAAACTTGCCAAAAAGTATAATTTAAAACTGGTTGTAGACAATACGTTTTCGCCTTTATCTATTTCACCTGCGCTATTAGGTGCTGATATCGTAATACATAGTTTAACTAAGTTTATTAATGGCTCCTCAGATACGGTTGGCGGAGTCGTTTGTGGTACACAAGAGTGTATTGACAGCCTAAGAAATGTTAACGATGGCGCTTGCATGCTTTTAGGCAGCACTATGGATAGTTTAAGAGCTGCTTCTGTTTTAAAAAACTTACGCACGCTACACATCAGAATGCAGCAACACAGTGCTAATGCTTTATATCTAGCTCAAAAATTTGAAGCTTTAGGACTTAAAACCGTCTATCCTGGTTTACCCTCTCATCCTTCGCATAGTCTATTTAAAGCTATGATGAATGACAAATACGGTTTTGGTGGTATGCTAACTATTGACGCTGGATCTTTAGATAAAGCGAATGCGTTAATGGAGCTAATGCAAGAAAAAAACCTTGGCTATTTAGCGGTAAGTTTAGGCTTTTATAAAACGTTATTTTCTGCTCCTGGTAGCTCAACATCTTCAGAGATTCCTGAGGACGAACAAGAAGCAATGGGATTAAGTAATGGATTAATTAGGTTTTCTATTGGTTTAGATGCAGACATACAGCGTACTTACCAAATAATGCACACCTGCATGAAGGACTTAAGCATAATTTAAGACCACATCAGTGTATAAAAGGTTTAGTTAACGCTAAACCTTTTATTATTTTAAATACTATTCAAACAGTATTTCGGGTGATCTAATTTGTAACTAATAATTAAATAAAAGTTAAGCAAAAACAGACAAAGCATCGTCTAAAACACCTAACATACTAATTGTCAGAACATAATTCAATTTGCAAAACATCTTGTAAAATCGTAACATTACACTTCCTAAAAACTAACTAAATGCAAGACGACAATATTTCCAAAATCGACATTAATGACCAAAAGATTATTGACAATAAAGAGTTAAGCTTATTAGAAGCCTTAATTCCGGTGGTAATCCTAATGTCTCTATTAGCTTACAATATCTTTTTTGTAGAGGGTCAGGAATGGTTTGGGACATATACCAATCATATCATTTTATTAATTGGTGGACTTGTCGCTGCTGGTGTTGGGCTATTTAATAAAGTCTCTGTAACTTTAATGTTAAAAGAAATCTGGGAAAACCTTAAAAGCGTTTTTGTACCTATTATGATACTGTTTTTAGTGGGTGCACTTGCTGGTACTTGGTTAGTTAGTGGTATTATTCCTGCAATGGTATATTACGGGTTGCAAGTCTTAAATCCTGCTATATTTTTACCGGCTTCGGTTATAATTGCTGCAATAATATCCATTGCAACTGGTAGTAGCTGGACCACATCTGCAACCGTTGGTATTGCGTTAATTGGTATTGGTAGCGCATTGGGTATTGCACCAGGTATGATTGCTGGAGCAGTTATCTCTGGCGCTTATTTTGGAGATAAAATGTCACCATTAAGCGACACCACAAACCTAGCTCCTGCTATGGCTGGTACAGATTTGTTTACGCATATTAAATACATGGCATATACTACAGTACCTACTCTAGTAGTAACGTTAATTGTATTTACAATCATTAGCTTTTCTATTGACTCTACAGGTAGCTCTGACACAACATTTATACTGCAAACCATAGACCAATATTTTAATATCACACCTTGGTTATTTTTAGTACCAGTCGCAGTTGTAGGTCTAATTTTATTAAAAACAAAACCTTTAATAGCATTAGTATCTGGTGTAGCATTGGCAATTGTTTTTGCATTTGTGTTTCAACCTAAATTATTAACATCAATAACAGACTCATCTACTAATACAATCATTAATGCTGTATTGGTTGATACTAATGTCGAAATTTCTAACGAAAAATACTTAGAACACTTTACAGAAAAAGACATCCAAAAAATAAATAAAGACACAGACAAACTAGAAAATTTATTTACAGATAATGACCTAAATGGTGTATACACGTTAACATCATTAAAACAGTTTTTTGCAACATCATACTCAGAGCAATCAGTAATAGATAAAAAAGCCGAAAATTTAGACAAACTAATCACCATTAAACGATTAAAAAAATTATTTGGAGCTGGAGGGATGAACGGAATGCTATGGACCATCTTTTTAATTTGCTGTGCCATGGTCTTTGGTGGTATCATGGACGCAATTGGTGCCTTATCTAGAATCACTAAAGAGTTACTTAAAATTGCCACTAGCGTCTTTGGTTTATTCACAAGCACAGTAATAAGCTGCTTAGGATTAAATGCTATAGCATCAGACCAATATTTAGCAATTGTAATACCTGGTAAAATGTTTAAAAAAGCCTATAAAGACAGAGGGCTTGCGCCAGAAAACTTGAGTCGTACCTTAGAAGACTCTGGTACAGTAACCTCAGTACTAATCCCCTGGAACACCTGTGGTGCTTACCAATCCGGTGTATTAGGTGTTAGTGTTGCAGATTATTTTGTATACGCTGTCTTTAACTGGTTAAGCCCTATTACTACATTGCTATTTGCTGCGTTTTCAATTAAAATAAGACAGCTAATAAGTAAATAGCTCCAAACTATTTTTAGACAAACAAACTATAACAAAAATTTATAGCCCAATAAGATTTTAAAATTTTATTGGGCTTGTTTTTTTAACATTCAACCATATCTTTGCCACTCAAAAATTAATCTAATAACTAAAAATTTTTAACACTATGGCTATAGTAGGAAAACAATTTCCAGACTTAACAGTAGACGCAATGAACGAAATGGGTGACACCTTTAAACTTAACGTTCTTGAAGAAGCAAAAAACAACAAGAAAAAAGTAGTATTATTCTGGTACCCAAAAGATTTTACTTTTGTTTGCCCAACAGAATTACACGCTTTTGAAGCTGCAAAAGAAGAGTTTGCAAAAAGAAATACTATAGTAATTGGTGCCTCTTGTGATACTCCAGAAGTACACTTTGCTTGGTTAAATACACCTAAAGATAATGGTGGAATTGAAGGAGTAACTTACCCAATTTTAGCAGACTCTAACCGTAACCTAGCCTCTACTTTAGGTATTTTAGATATCACTAACGAAACTTATAACGAAGAAACAGGTGTCGTAACCGTTGAAGGTGACAACGTAACTTACAGAGCCACTTACGTAATCGACGAAGATGGTGTTGTGCAACACGAAGGAGTTAACAACATGCCAATCGGAAGAAACGTAAACGAGTTTTTACGTATCATTGATGCCTTAACGCACGTACAAGAAAAAGGAGAAGTTTGTCCTGCAAACTGGGAAGAAGGTAAAGACGCAATGAGCGCTAACAGAACTGGTACTGCTGAGTATTTAGCAAATCACGTAAACTAAGCTATTATGGTTCAAGAATTAAGTCAAGACAATTTATCAGAAATTATTGCAAACAACAACACCGTTGTAGTACAATATTCTGCAACTTGGTGTGGTAACTGTCGTATCATGAAACCAAAGGTTAAGAAATTAGCTGGTGAGCTAGAAAACATTACGTTTGTTATCGCTGATGCGGAAAAATTTCCGGAATCAAGACAATTAGCTACGGTAGATAATTTACCGACGTTTGCCACATTTAAAGACGGAAAATTTGTAAATCAAACACAGACTAACAAATTTGACGTATTAAAAGACTTAGTAAACGAAGTAGCCTAATACAAAAAACGTCAGTTCTAGTGATTTTGAGATACTAAAAATGGTATCCAGAACAACTGTTGACACAGAAATTAAAAAATACTTATCAATGAAATTACCAGTAATAAAACACCTAGCGCAATTTATAGAAGATAACGACGAAGATTACGTTATCGAAACCATTGAAACGCTAGAAGCATTAACCGAAGTACCATCCTTAAAAGATGAAGAGCTAGACGTTATCGGAGAGCTAATCTCTAATATGTATGGTGCAATTGAAGTTAATAAAATGATTAAAGACGGTACTCCTAAAAAAGAAGCGGTAAATAACTTTATGAAACGTGTTTTAGGATCTATTGATAAATAAGACTAAAGAAAAAGAAAAATTTAAAAGCCACTTTGCAATCTTGCAAGGTGGTTTTTTTTATGCTGTTACGTAAAACCGTAAGGCCTATCCCCTAACCTTGTAATACCTTTACTACAAATAAAAATACGTAGTTATACGTATTGTAATTATTATTTAGTAATTGTAGTTTAGCTTACTAATAATACAGCTATAATAAAATAAAACTTATTTGATATAAGTTACTAAAAGTTGTCATAACGGGAAATACAACCCCAAAAACAACTATACTAGTTGTGTGCCATTAGAGAAAACTATGAACGAACCAATAATAATTGCCGAATTAGGAAAAGTTTGGGGAAGAGATGCAATCTTTCTTGACGGAATTGAATTTGAGGGAACTCACTCTGTAAAATTGACTGGAGATTTTAAT
The DNA here is from genome assembly GCF_055804415.1 of Olleya sp. NP1-10. Classification (NCBI taxonomy): domain Bacteria; kingdom Pseudomonadati; phylum Bacteroidota; class Flavobacteriia; order Flavobacteriales; family Flavobacteriaceae; genus Olleya; species Olleya sp. NP1-10. Next base: position 2,881,933 of record NZ_CM147840.1, read on the forward strand.
GGTTCGCTCTGTGAAAATGTGAATGATGAAAATGGGAAATACATTCCTTACGAAATAAGCTTTAAAGGAATTCTTGAATTTAAGATAACTGAACTTGACTTTTATAATGACAAAAATTATGTTTCAAGTTTTGAGAAAGTAATTGACTCTAGAAGAATTTCTAAATTTAAAAACGCATACGATGGAGATATAAAAGTAAAAGACTCTCACGAACATTATATTTTTCATACTTATGACAATGTGATTGAAATAATCGCTAGTGAATTTGAACTCAAACTTAAACCAAAAAAAGAAGAAAAAACGGCACACAACAATGTATAACCGCAATTACGGCGGATTCGACTACGTCCGAATCCACTCGGAATTGCTAAGGCTAGTGCTAAACCGAAAATTAACGCATATTAACCCGTAACTGACGGTTATACTAGACCGTTAGCAAAAATTAAAACCAAGATGAAAACAAGAAAATTATTAGTACTATTTACAATTGCCGCTTTTTTTAGTTGCGTTCAGGAAGACGATTTTACAGAAACAAATTTAGCAGAAGACAACTCTTCTCAAGCAAAATATGTTTTTGTTAATGAGGAATATTCTATTACACCAAATGATGGTATTGATGACTCTCAAGCTTTACAACAGGCTATTAATGAATCAAATGATGCCATTTTAGTTATTGATGCTGGTATTTATCATTTAGACTGCCCTATTGTCTTTACCCCAGAAATTAATATCGTAGCAAACACAAATAACTCGAATATTTTGAATCCAACAGGACTAAAAATACAAGGTGATGGAATTAATAGTACTATTTTTATTAATAGAAGTAATGATTATGCTTTCAAATTGATTGGAGTTAAGAACTCTTCTAACGAATTAATACCATATAAATTCCAAACAAACGGTTTTTTTACAGATTTCTCTATTTATAGTCCTAGTTTACCTTCCGAAAATACAGGAATTTGTAATACAAATAATGAATCACCTAAAGGAGGTGTACTTATGTTTGGTTGTAGAGCTTTTAGTTATAACAATTTTAGTATAATAGGATTTGAAAATAACCAATTTTCAGAAAATGGTATTTACGCACCTTTAGTAAGCTCATTATCAGTCTATTTAAATCAACAGTTCAACAACTTCATAATTAGTGAGTTTGATAACCCTGATTCTTATGCGTCTACATCGACCAGAATTGAGAATGTTTCTATAGATTACTGTGATGGTTATGCTGTGAATGGAGAAAATGGATTAGGCTTCAATTTCAGTTCTAAAAACCTTAAAATTTATAGATGTGAAAACGGAGGAATATATACAGCAGGACATTCATCTTCTGTTGAAGGAGGTCTAATAACTGGATGTGGTTTTAATGGTAACTCTAACACAGCTGGAATTGTAATAGATAGAGTACAAGCAAATCCAAATGGATTTAATGTAAAAGAAGTAGAATTTGATGGAAACAATAATCATCACATCTGGCTAAAATCATCAATTAATGCTGAAGTTACATTAAATAGGTTTGTTAATAGCCACTATATAAAAAGTGCTTGTAATATTGGAGGTTTTTACAATTTTGATAATTACGTTTCAGGTATTAATGTAAATAATAACTTTTTTAGATATGGTACGACGACTAGAATTGATAATAACGGCATACCTCTTAATGACATATTATTGTCCAACTTTGAAAGTGCTATAGAATTAAATAATCGTATTAACTTTTCTATTGTCAGGGATAACAATTTATATACTGACTTTCCAAATGAAATTAATGATTCTAATTTTTACGAAATAAAACCTGGATTTTCGCAAGGAAATAATTTAGTTATTCATAATGGTATAACCATTGTTGATAATAATAATTCACCTTTCTTCATTGTTGACAATCGCTATACATCAGCATCAAATTTAATGATACCATCAGGCTCTAATAGAATAAAAATAGATTGGTCAAATATTATACAAGACAGTGCGGATTCATTTGACCTTACTTCTGAAAGTTATTATACTACTTCTGTAGGGTATTATACTTTCAACTTAACTTTAGGCATAGATGATTTAGCAGTTGGAAAAACAATTAAAATAGATTTTGGATATGAAGAAAATGGTAATTTTATTCCTTTAAATTCACAGTTTCATACATCTAATTCAAATGGTTATAATACAATAACATTTTCAACAAATGTTTATATAAGTAATCTTAAAAATATTGAAGTAAGGATAACAAATAACTCTGGTGATACTTTTGAAATATTATCTGGACCGAATGTCACCAATTTTTCAGGAAATTTGAATTAAATAACTTTTGCTAACAATGGCTATAAGTAATTGCTTGTTCTCGCCTACTTCTGAAAATCCTCGCGGATTTTCAGCTTGATGTGTACTTGCAAAGTTAAGTGCTAACCCACGCAACTACTCATAGCCGAGACCGTTGTGCATAATACAAAAAAACTATGAGTGAATTAATTGGAAATGGATCTGAAGAAAGATGGTATCCTATTCCGATACATAAAATAAAGAATCATTTGACAAAATACGAGATTGATGAAAAGTTATGTCCTGATTCAAAATTTATTATCGCCAACATAAGCTATAACATTCAATACGTTCAGTATTTAAGAAAAACTTTAAATGAATTAAACCTTCCCTCTGTTATAGAAATCCAAACAATCAAAAGTTTTATCGTTATCAGCACTTCCATAATTGAGGCTATTTTTTACTTAATATGTTGTAATGAAAACTTAAGAAAAAAAGTAATTTGGAAGGAGTTTAAGACTATTGGAAAATCAGAGTTTAAAATTGACCAAAAATCATTAAAAAGTGAAACTAAACTTTTTGAAAAAAATGCAGAATCAGATTCTGAATTTGAATCAATGACCTTTGACCAAATGATAAAAAAAATAGAAACAAAAAAGGTATTAAAACAAGAAAATCAGTTTTTCAAAGATTTAAATCATTTAAGGAAATTAAGAAATAAAATTCATCTTCAGGAAACAAAAACAATAGGGAAAACAGATTATAATTCGTTCTGGAAACCTGAATATAATTTATCAAAAAAGAATTTACGATTATTACTACTTGATGAAATGTTTATGAAAGATGAGTGGAATGTAGAATTATTTGAATTTTTAAAAATATAAAAGTACTATGCACAACACCGGGTAAAAAATAATTGCGGTTTAGTGCTTAATCAAAGGCAATTGTGTGTTTGCTGCATCTGATTTTCCTTCGGAAAATCCTCGCATACAGACCCGCAACTTTCCATATACAAACACGTTAGGCACAAGCGAAAAACTGAACATAAATAATTACAATATAAAAAATATTATGAAAAAAATTATTAATCGCATTAGTTGGTATAACCTTTGGGATTAGAGCTCAAGATGAAACTATTAATGGAAAATTATATATTAAAGACTTTTTACGATTAAGTAGTCCTAACACTCAAATAATCCATTTAAGACCAGATGCTGGGTATGGAAGTTATATTTATTGGGCCGAAAACAGTGTCGCTGAACGAGGTATTTTAGGTTTTGATGCAGGAAGTGGTGATTTAGTTTATAAATCGGGAGCATATAACTTTACCAATGGAATTGAAAGATTTAGAATTACTTCAACTGGTAATATTGGAATTGGAACAACTACACCAAACGAAAAACTAGAAGTTAATGGAGGGCTAAGAATTTCTAATTTAGAAATTAATTCAAGTTGGAGATTGATTTCAAATGCCGATAGTAGCTTTTCTATAAAAGAAACGGGGTTTTCTGGGGCATTTAATATATATGGAAATGGAGGAGTAAATGTGAATTTAATGAATTTAAAAAACGGAAATGTTGGAATCGGAACAACAACTCCTGATTCAAAATTATCAGTAAATGGAAAAATACACACAAAAGAAGTTAAGGTAGATTTAATAGGTTGGTCTGATTTTGTTTTCGAAAAGGAATATAATTTACCAACACTTATAGAGGTTGAAAATTATATTAAAGAAAAAGGTCACTTAAAAGACATTCCAAGTGCTGAGGAAGTAGAAAAAAACGGGGTTCTACTTGGAGAAATGGATTCTAAATTATTGCAAAAAATAGAAGAATTAACACTTTATACTATTCAACAAGAGAAACGACTAAACACAATTGAATCAAAAAACAAAAAGCTTGAAGAAGAAAATGAAACTTTAAAGGTCTTGAATTTAAAACTACTTGAATTACAAAAAAGACTAGAAAGTCTAGAAAATAAATAAACGCCAGTGCCTAACAATGTGTATAATTAATACGGGCTTTTGTTCTTAATCCAAAGTTTTGTGTATTTTTACTAAGTCCTCCAAATCGTTTGATTTGGCTTTAGAACAAAAAAGATAAAACAAAATAAAAAGTTTTGGCTAAGTGCTAAACTGAAAGTCTTGGAACTTTCTATTCCCATATTAACCATACACTCAAGGTTACCTGCAAGCAGAAAACAATGACGCAAACTGAATTTAGAAAAAAATTATCCGAAACAAAAAACACTAAATGGTTCAATTCAGTTGAAATTAACTTGAGATATACTCATCTTAATTTAAGTTTTAAATTTAAAGGCTTCGGGCATATTCATAAATTTTTAAGTCAACAAATCAAAGGTTGGGAAAAGTTATCTGAAAACTTACCAAATGAATTACTTGCATCAAAAAAGCATTTTAAAATTATAGAAAGCCTACTAATTAACTTTATAAATACATACGGAAGTCAAGAAAATGAGGCGCATTTAAAAAGTTATTTTAGAAGCCAACAAAATCAAATTCAAAGACAAACAATAACAAATTTCACTTATGATTGCCCAGAAACTGAATTTTTAATTGAAGTATATAAAAATCATACTAAATCATTTATTGGTGCACATACTTATATAACTGGAGATCTCAATCAAAATATATCTGTAAAAGATAATTTTAATGGTTATTTGTTAGCGTATGAGTTTACATTAAAAGACTCAACTTTAATAACAGAGAGAACAAATAAAGAAAAATCTTCTCTTTCTAAATTAAGAAATGATTTTCAAAATAGTCTTCCCAAGTTAGATAGTGATCTTGTAGAGCATCTAAAAAATAGCACAGAAAAATACGAGGAGTTTGGAATATCTTTAGACAAGTTTAAAGAAGAAAAAGAAAAAACATACTCTGACTGGTTCATTAACACAAAAGGTTCTTATGAAAAATTTAGCAAAAAATCTGATGACCGTTTAAAAGAGCTTGAGGAAACTTATCAAGAAAAATTAAAGCTAGAAGAACCTGCATTATATTGGTCAAGAAGAGCCGAAAAACTAAAAAAACAAGGTTGGATTGCTTTAGCTGTTTTAGTTGGACTAGTACTAATTGTTGCTTTCTCTTTAGGAAAGTTACTTTGGATAACACCAGAACACATCTATAAATCGTTTTTTAATGGAGATAAAAGTACAGCAGTTAGGTGGTCAATAATTTATATAACTTTTATTTCATTTATGGCATTTTCAATAAAAGCTGTTACGAAAGTTATGTTTAGTTCATTTCATTTAGCTCGTGATTGTGAAGAAAGGCATACTTTAACATATTTCTACTTATCTCTGTTAAAAGATTCAAAAGTAGACAAGGAGGAAAAACAACTGATTATGCAAGCATTATTTAGTCGAGCAGAAACTGGACTTTTAAAAGATGATTCAACACCAACTATGCCGAATGATATTATAGGGAAATTTATAAATAAATAAAGCCCGCAGACAACACCTTATAAAATTTATCACTAGTTCTCCCCTACTTACGAAAACCCTCCCGGATTTTCAGTTTCATGTATATTTGTAAATCTAACCGCTAAATCAATCAACTACTAATAAAACAAACCTTTACAAGTAATTTACTAACTCAATCTAATGAAATACGCTCTTCTAAATAATAAAAGAATTGAAGCTAAACCAAATTTAGTTGCTGAATGTATTTGTTGTGGTGAAAAAGTAAGATCTTATTGTGGTAAAATAATAATACATCATTGGAAACATATTAAGTTAAGCGAATGTGATAAATGGCATGAAAGCGAAACCCAATGGCATAGAGAATGGAAGAACAAATTCAAAAAAGAGAATCAAGAATATATAATGTTTAATCCTGAAAATGGAGAAAAACATATAGCTGATATTCATTTAAAAAACATTAATTTAACAATTGAGTTTCAACACTCACCAATTGAAATTAATGAAATTAAAGCACGTGAGTCATTCTATGAGAAACTAATATGGATTATAGATTTAACGCATCATAAAAAAAATATAAGTTTCAATTCAAATATATTTAAAGCATTTGATAAATTTACTGACAGAATAATTAGTAAAGATTGTCAATTAATTAAAAAAGTTAAAGACAAGAAACTTCAATTAGAAATAACCAAATCAGAAAATAAGTTTAATAAAACAATTGAATATTACTCTAGAATAAAAAACAAATATTTTCCTGCTTACTTTAAATATAATAATAAATCTTCATCAGCAAAAAGAGTACTGAAAGCCTTAATTGCTGAAAAAAATGAGAATCCAAATATAAAAGGCTATTCTTATTCAGATGAAAACTTAACAAACTTAAAAGTAATTAGTGAATTAGATAAAACAGATGTTCATCTACTAATGATTTGGAAAAACAAACATAAAAGATGGTATGAAGCTGAACAACCTATATTCTTTGATTTAGGTGACGATTATTTATACAGAAATATCGAAAACATAAAATCATCAAACGGAATAATCGTTAAAAAATATAGTAAAGAAAAATTTGTAAGACATTATAAAGAAAAAAACAGATAAAAACCAACTAATGTTTAACTAAAGCACTTCTATAATTATCATTATAACTTAGTCCTAATTTTATTATTGAAAAGTCTTTTTAATAGACACATCAAAATGTTTAACCACATCACAACGTACAGATATAGTAATAAATATAACTAACTTCGTAATTAAGGACTTTATACGTTATAATAACCTATTTAATTTACAGGAGGTTAGTAATAAAGGGCTTTATTTAATTAGTTGGAAAACATTTGTCAAAAACGACCAAATTAAACTAAAAACAGTAATAAAATAAAAAATGAATATCAGTTTTGACCTTGACAGCACATTGATTCCTAATGGAAAAGAATTTGAAACTGAAACCAGAAGTGTAATGGCCAAATTTTTTGGGATTGAAGAAATTCGAAAAGGAACACAAGAACTAGTTACAGACTTACAAAATCAAGGACACAAAATTCATATTTATACGACATCATTTCGTAGTAAAAGAAAAATAAGACGGACTTTAAGATATTACGGAATAGAAGTAAACAAAATTGTAAACGAAAAAGAAAATCGAAGAGTTTTAAAATCTCGAAATATTAACTCCTCGAAGTATCCTCCTGCTTTTAATTTTGATTTACACATTGACGATTTAAAAGGTGTCGGGATTGAGGGCAAAAGATTTAATTTTAAAACAATTATTATACAACCAACTGATAAAGATTGGATTGAAAAAATTAAAAGCGGAATAGAACAAACATTTGAATTAAAAACACTCAAAAGTCTATTAAAGGAACTTTGGTTTCAATCAGATGATTGTACAAAACCAATTGGAAGTATTTGGTATTCTATTCAGGAAGTTTCGAAATCTACAGGTTATAAAAGAGAGGAAATAAGAAAATATTTCAATTTATTAATTGAGAATAAATATATTGAGAATACTTCAAAAAAACCTTTGTTATTTGAGTTTACAGAAAAAGGTGAAAAAATTAAAACAGATTTAGAAATAGAAAATATAATAACAAACGTTAGATAACACCATATTAAATTAAGGACTAACATGCTCTTACTTTCAAAAATACTCGCCGATTTTTTATTCGGTTTATATTTACTAACTTTAGTACTTAAATCTCGCAACAACCCCTTACATATACATTGGCAATAATTTGAAAAAACAGATTTACATATTAAGCTTATTGATTATATTATTTGCGTTTTCTTGTAAACAAAATTCGTCCGAAAAAGAACTAAATGGACATTGGCGTGATATTGAAAATGAATATAGTACTTGGCACTTTTATCCTGATAGCATAGTTTTTAAATATTCAGGAATTACTCAAAAGAAAACAGAATGGAAAGCCAATAAATCACAAATAAGACTGGAAATTCCAACTTTCGATAGAAATTCAATGGGAGAATTTGTTGATACTATCAATAAGGTCAGTATTGATTACAAACTTTCAAGTAAAAAAGATAGTCTAATTGGTACCATAAACAGTAATTATGGTAAACATAAATTAAATTTACTTAGAACGAAAAGCTACTCTGAATATCTACATAAAAAATTTGGAATTGAATTTACTTTACCAAAAACAGATTCAGCTGAATTAGTAAAATTAGACCCTATCTATGGAATGAAAATTTTCATGTATATCGAAAACAATAAAATTAAAGGAAAAACTGAACTGTCTAATTCTTTAAATAATCTAGAGTCTGATATTATAAGTTTCCGAGAAAAATTACAAACTTACTATGGACCTAAAGATTGGCGCAATCTAAAATTTTATTTAAGTGTTTATGCAGACAATAATATTCCAGATTCAACAATTACTAAAAGTCTAGCTATTACTACAAAAAGCAATTTTTTTATAAATAATAATTTTCCAAGACCACCAAAAAACCATTCACATCCAATGAAAATATATAGAATGTATGAAAATGAGACAATAGAATTTAGAGCTAAATTTAATGGAAAAACAATAAAAAGCAACGCTAATACGGTGTATTAATTGCTTGCTAAGCCTACTTACAAACACCCCTAATGAGTTTTCATGGAGTCTGTAAAGGGTTTACTAACTTAGTTGCTTAACCACGTAAAAAACGCATAAAAATACACTGTAGATAATTAAAACAAAAATCACCAATGAAATCAATATTTACTTCTTTAATAGTCTTAATTTGTCTTCCATTATTTTCTCAAACCGAGGGACAGAATTTCTGTTCTGAATTTAAAAATGAAGACTATTTTCCTTTGAATATAGAAAAAAAGAAAATTCTATGGCAGGGCTCTTATTATTTTGAAGAAATAGTTGGAACTAAAAAAATTAATAACAAAGAGTATCTTGAATATTCTCAAAGTTGGAAAACTGGAAACACAGAAAGTCTTTTTTTAAGAGAAGAAAACGGAGTAATTTACCAATATGAAAAATGTTGTGATTCAGAAACCGTAAGATTTGACTCTAAATTCAAAAAAGGAAAATCTTGGAAAACTGCCGACAAAAAAAGTAAATATAGTATAGAAACTTTTAAAGGGGAATTAGAAACACCGTATTGTAAATATAAAAACCTTTTAGTCATTAAAGGAGAATTCACTAACGTAACTTATATGTTTTATTACAAAAAGGGTTATGGTTATATTGGAGCTACTGACGATAAAAACAATCTGATCTCTTGTGTTTCACCTGAATGGAATAAAGAATAACTACCTACAACAAAGTACTGATCTAAAAAACAACTTAAAACTAACTAATGTTTAGCTAAAGCACTGCTATAATTAGTATCATAACTGAGTTCTTATTTTATTATCTCAAACAGCTATTATCTCTATTTTTTTACGCTTCCCTTTAGCTACTAATTGTCTATGTATTGCTTTGTAATACTTCTTGTATTTACAAGCGTTTAAACTGCACACAAATAATAAAATCAATACCGTTTAAATTTCAATAACATGGGATAATTCCTGCTTATTTTACCGTAAAATCTAATTCACACACAAACACCTGTAAAACAACTAGTTAGCACATCTCTTAATAAAGGTTATAGCATGGTTATAGCATGGTTATAACGTACTTATAACATGCTTATAGTGTAAATAAAGAGAGTCAGTAATATCTAACCCTAATATAAAACCAAGCAGTTTAAGTATGTAGCGTTAAGGGTTATATATTTCAGTAGCCTAAGTACCCAACTTTTATTAAAAACATCAGTAAAACAATAAGTATCACTAAACAATACAACCTGTGTTAAAACACTATTGTTAAACCAACAAATAAAATGCTTAAATACAGCTATAGCTTAAAATAAACCATCAAGAGTACAGATCATACACAAAAAAAGGCTGAGCAAGCAGTCCATATTGACAAGAATTTAAAAACACATTTTAGCTTCTAATTAATAGAACCTACCAAAAAAACAGTTAAATCAAAATATCAAATACAAATCCTATAGAAAAAATAATGTAATTTTACCTGAACTTACAATTTAAGGATTGAACGAGTTAAAATAATAACAAAAAAAGAGTCAACCTATTTCAGTATAATACAGTTAACATTTTACTAAAAATATAATTGCAAAACAAATTACCAAACCCGAATAAAGAGATGGTTAAATATCTAAATCCATTAAAATGGTGGTTATCAAGTTTAGGCATAATGTTATTTTTTAATTTTACTTCTGCCCAAGATAACAATAAGCAAATGAGTTCGAGAACGATTAATATAAGTACAGATACATTTAAAACTGTTAAGTCAGACAATGGAATCGTTGCTATTGTAACTATAGAAAGCGCAGAACATATTCGCAAAGGAACCCGCTCAGAACAGGTACATTACAAGGTGAAGATTGAAAATGAGATTTTTGGTAAACCATATAAATTTAATACAATAAAACACTATGGTAAGCCAAAAATTGAGGTGGATAAAAAATATCTAGTTTTTTTGAGTGGTTCAGGCTTATTCTCTATATTAGATTTTCAGAGATTGGATTGTGACAGTTGTGATGATATTATAGAAACTTGTATTGAAAAACTTAAATAAATCTTAAAATAAGAAAGAACATACCACTACCTAAACTGAACTAGAATAATTATTCTAAAGTGTTAGTAATAAAAGAACAATTCGATGAAAATATCAGCAAAAAATTAAGCTATAGAAAAAACACCTCATAACAAAAGCTATAATTAATACGGGTTTAGTAGCTTCAAATTAAGTTTAGAGCTTATAACCTAATCCGCCAAATCTTTTGATTTGATTTTATAATTAAAAAGATAAAACAAAATAAAAAGTTTTGGCAAAGTACTTAATCAAAAGTTTAGTGCTTTTAATTCCCGTACTAACAATAGCCGAGACGTTACCTGCTATTATTCAGAATAACTTATTTTTCTTTTATAAATTAGCAAATAATATATATATAATAATTACGATACTTGTAGATCAAAAATCAGCTTATTCAATTTAAATATTATGACCCCAAAAACATTATTAATATCCATTATTGCTACTTTATTTTGTAATTTATCTTTCTCTCAACGTATTTACACCGTAAAAGCCATTAATGGATTAATAATACGTCAAGGACCATCTACCAAGACTGAACGGGTTGGCAAACTACCTTACGACTACAAGTTTAAAGTAGAAGAATCAAATATTGCTGATGAATTTAGCCTAACTGAAAACGAAATAAAAATAAAAGGAAATTGGGTAAAAGTTGAAAGTGAATTTGGTAATGGCTATGTTTTTGATGGCTTTACTAAAAGGGATTACGACATAAAAGGCTATGGTTATGGCATCTATGGCAAAGTTAAATCATTTAAAAATCATACCTTTTACAACGGAGGTATGCAAAACGCAGATTGGCGAGAATTTAACGAAAATGGCGAACTAATTAAAGATTATTACTACAACAGCAGAGATACTATTTGGGAAATATCTACTCATAAAATTTATAATGACAAAGGCCTGTTAATTGAAAGTAACGGAAGTTACGATTCTTTTAGCTATAAATATGATGATAATGGTAATGAGATTGAAGAGTACCAAGTAAAAAATGATGGAACACCTTATTTAAAAACAATTAGAACATTTGATAAAAAAGGAAATATAATCTCTAAAGACTACGACTATTTTAAAGATAAATCAAATTTCAAATGGGTTATGTCCTACAATAGCAAAAACAATATTCTTGAGTCTAAATACTATAATTATAATGAAGAACTAGATAGACATTATATATATAAATACAAAAATGATACAATTTTAATGTCTGTACATAAAATAAATCCTAATGGAACTAAAAGAATAACTTCTAAAAGAACATTTGAAGAAACTTCTGAATATACTATTGAAAAGTTTATAGAATATTTTAAAGAAGACAAAAAAGAAGGAAAAATATATACATCAATAATAAAAGTATATGACAAAAATAACAATTTAGTTAAAGAGGAATTTTTTGATTGTGCAGAAAGCCAATTACCTGACTTTTCTTTTTCTGGTGGTGGCGGAAACTATGATGAACGCGTTGTTAAGAACTATATGAATAACAAATTAGTTAGAAAAAAATATTTAGAACAATGTATTATCAAAATAAAGAACAAGAATTATTAACTGAAGATTATTCTTATAAAAAAAATTATTCTAAGGTAATATACTATACTCACTATTCAGATGTTGTAACAAAACACACTAGAGTTTCATACTATAATTACAATTCGCAATTAATAAAGTATATTGAATATGATAATGATAATAGCAATAATAAAGACGTCTATGAATATCAATATAAATATGACCATTATGGTAATTGGACATTAAAAAAGACATTCAGGAACGGAAAATTTTATAGAGATTATATTCAAGAATTTGAATATTATAAATAGTAAGTCAATTTCCTCAAAAAAGGATACATCATTAAAATTAAAAAGAAAAACTATCAGGTAACAGTTTATAAAAATATAAGGAAATTTTTGAACTTAATTGAAAGTTTGGACTGTGCCACAATATCGCCAAATATAAAATTTGACGTTTTCAATATTTAAGTTAAAAGTAGAATTCTATATTTTGCTTAGTATCAAATCCAAATGCAATACTCATCCTCTGCCCTACGATTTTTTATACTAACCGTTGGCAAACATTAAAAAAATGACTCTTCCCAAAAAAGGATTTAGAAAAATTGTAGTGGATGACATTACATATCAATATAAAATTACTGGAGAAGATTATGGAATTGGTTTTCTAATAGGCCTTTATAATGTAAATGGTCAGCTATTATCCGGAAATGTTTCATACAAAAGTAATCGTATAACAAATTTCAAGGGTAATGGTGAAATACAAAGTTGGAGCCTTCATCAAAGAACAATTATAACTCCTAAAACAATAAGACAAATTATTAAATTTGCTTTAAAAAATAATTGGAAACCTTATGAAAACAGAAAGCCTCTTTTTTTAAAAGATTTTGAAGATCATATAGAGTTGGAATTAAAAGATGAAACTAAATTCCCTATTCTTAATGAAAATCAAGTTGTGTTAACATTAGAAGAAGTCAGTACTGGAAAAAGACTAAACCTAAATCAAGAATTGTATTCAGGTGAAGGAGAAATATATCGTTTATTTGATAATTTAGAAAAAGCCAAAAATTTTGCTAAAACTATTATTGAAACAAACGCAAATATAGCTTGTTGGATTTTAGCTGATTTTGACAAAGCTCTTTCATATATCACCATAAATAAGGTTAAAGAATTTAAATAGAACGATTAGCCAACAAAGTACTGTGTAAAAAACAAGTATAAACTAACTAATGTTTAGATAAAACACTTATATAATTATGATTATAAGTTAATCCTAATTTTGCTACTGCAAAAGCCTGTTTTAATAACCACATCACAACGTACAGATATATTAATAAATATAATTAACTTCGTAATTAAAGAAATAAAAATTTCTATTGAATATTAATGCCTAAAATAAATGATGACCGAAATAAATGACAACTATTCAAGGCAATTAAAATATTTACTTGTTATAGGTAATGAAATTTTAAAAGAAGATGGTGTATTTACAGATGGAGTATTCTTTTCTAAACTTCGAGAATTCATATCATTTCATAAGGAAATACAACCACATCTTTCAAAAATTATTGAAGCACAAAAAAAGAAGGTTTACCAAATTATTCAATAGGTTTACAATCCCATCTAAAATTTATCAACTATCAATATCCAGCATTACCAATTTTTGTATTGATGATTGTCTTTCCCGTTTTTCTTTTAGGTTATTATATTTTTAAATATCAATATGTCAATAAAACAAAGTCTAAATTAAGGTTGTTATTGCAAAACCTTTCTTCAATTAATTCTATAATTGTAAACAAAAAAACTATACTTTAAAATATTAAAACTGTAAAACAAGAGATAAACTCTTGGTCTCACAAGTTTAAAACTTGCAGTACATTGCCTATTTATAATGATACAGCTAGTAAGCTTTTATCTGGATAATTTGAAACTTTAAAAGATCTATTAAATTATAAATCTAACATTAGATATGATTCTAATAAAAATATCACCCTACTTTATAGAACAGTAAAAAATAAAAATAAGTTCATAAAAAAAGGGGGTCTAATAATTAATATATCGATAGTAAAGAAACTAACAGATACTTAATCTCTTCAAAATATTTTATTGATACAACTAAATTTAGCAGACATTTTTTTAAGCCTTACATATAAAAAATGTAAAACTTAAATTAAGACACTTTAAATATTGGCACTATATCTAACCTTAAAGTAAAACACAAAAAACGTATTAAAATTATACCGTTTAAACCCCAAAAACAAGGGGTAATTTCAGCCTGTTTTACCACAAAATCAAAAACTCACACAACTACCTGACAAACAGCTATTTATCCTATGCCTCAATATAGGTTATAGCGTGGTTATAGCATGCTTATAACGTACTTATAACATGCTTATAGTAGGCATAAAGAAAGTCAGTAAGGACTAAGCCTAATATAAAACCAAACAATTTAAGTATATAGTATTAAGGTTTGTGTAATTAAGTAGCCTTGGTGTACAACTTACACTAAAGACAACATCATCACAATAAGTATCACTAAACAATACAATTCTTATAAAAAGGCGATAGCAAAACCAATCAATAAAACGCTTGAATACAAGTATAGCTTAAAACAAACCATCAAAAGTAAAGATCGTACACAAAAAACAGCTAAGCAAGCAGACCATATTGGCAACAATTTTAAAGCACATTTTAGCCCAGAATTAAGAAAACCTATCCAAGTACATTTAAATATCAAATGCAGTCCTGTAGAAAATTAGTGTAAATTTACCTGAATTTACAATTTAAGAATTGGACTAATTCAAAATATTAACCAAAAAGAATCAACCTATTAAAGTTACTTTACATGTTTAATTCTAACAGTCTAAAAAAACAAATTTTTCTCACTAACGGAATGTTATATTTTCTATTAGGACTAAGTTTACCTATAATTTCAGGCTGTTTTTATGACATAAAAAATCTATACTGGTCAATACCTTCTTCTATATTGCCAATCATATTAGGCGGTCATTTCCTATATTATTTTGAAATAAACAACGAAAAATTAATAATAAAAAATTTGATTTTTTTGGATACATAAAGAATATAAAAAAAGTCAAATTAAAGATATAACCTTAGTTATAAATTATGGAGTAGACGAAAATGGTAATGAAGTAAAAACAAACTATATTTTAATCAAAACCGATAATAAATCTAAGAAATATCCAATGGATTATAACGAAAGATATTATATCGATTTATTTTATACTCTTAAAAAATTTAAATACAAAAATAACATTTTTGAACGTTCTCCTTTACATCGTAAAATCAACACAAATCCTAATAAAAATGTTCACGTTACACTTAAAGATCTCAAGGAAAAAAAGTACTTAATTGCTAACAACATAAAATTAATACAAAATATAACTACCACTAAATTAAACTTCAAAATATTTTTTGGTATAGGGTGTTTGCTGTTGTTATTTATTTTAATAATTGATCTTATAAATTATGATAATAATATTTTCAATTTAATCAAACATTTATCTATTGCTAATCTAATTTATATCATACCAATGGTAATAGGCTTATTTAATTTATTTCTTTTTTTCGTTGCTGGAAAAAAGTAATAGTTTTCAATAGAAAAGAAAATACTGTGACTTACCCTAGCTCTAAGTATAACAAAAAGACCATTACCATACCTTTTAATCAGTTTAAATTTCATAAAAAATTATACCACTCTAGAGGATTATCTAGTTATTGTTTAGTCACAAAAGACGTAAGTAATAAGGATAACTCTGGTGTTTTTATCTTATACCTAGGGACGTATTTAGATGATTTTTACTCCTATATTATATGGTATATGGATAAAAGAAGGCCTTTACCGCCTGGTGAAGTTTTTGATCCATACAGACAAATAGACTACAACCAAAGAAAAGCAAAAAAATTTTTAAAACCATTGTACTCAAGCTATTTAAACACACCAGAAGCCACACGTAAGCAACAATCTGAACGAAAAAACATTAATAGTTGGTAAGATTTACCATAAGAAGAACAATGTTAAGCTTTAATATCTAAGTATTTTATAAAATATTAGTGTTATATTTCCTACAAAGCATACAAAATACTAAATCTCAAAATTGAAATTGAAATTGAAAAATTTAATCTTAATAATTTTACTACTGACAACTTTAAATTTTTATTCGCAAGAATGTAAAGTAACAGCTAAATCTGGTTTAAATGTTAGAGAAAAACCTACCTTAAAAAGTAAAAAAACAGGAAAACTTGATTATAATCAGAAAGTGACAATAATCGAAAGGACACTTGAAAAACTCAAATTAGAAGATAATAATCAAATTATTAATGGATATTGGGTGAAAATAGAAACTAATAAAATAAAAGGTTTTGTCTTTAAAGAATATCTTGAAATAATAGAATATTTAGAATATGATTATTACGAAGAAGAATTTGATTCTTGGCTAAAACTAGAAACTAACGAAAATGAAGTTATTAATAAATTAGGAAAACCAACAGATAAAGGAAAAACTGAATATTGGGAAGCAATTGCTGCATATGTTCAAAAATGGAACTACAAAAAAAACGGTATAACATTACATATGACATCTGACTCCTTAGAGGCAGAAAAGAAGATTTTTATGATAACAATATCAAAACCATGTGATTATAAAAACTCGAAAAGCATTGGAATTAACTCTCCTATTCAAGACGTGTTTAAAACTTACACTAAATATATTGATGATATGACTTTTAATGAAAATCAGGTTATCGTTGGTACAATATATGGTGGCATTGTATTTAATTTTGAAAAAGGTAAAGTATCAAATATTTTTATTGGTGCTATGGCTGAATAAATAACTGAATACAAAACGATGCATAATTAATAAAATCAATCCTAAAATATTATGACTATTATAGAACAATTAAAATACCATGAAGAAAATAAACTTGAGCAATGGATTGATAGTAGCGAAAAAGAGTCTAGAAAACTTTCAAAAGAGTTGATAAAATATTCTAAAGACAATTTTAATAATATTAAACAATACTGCCTCAATACTATTCCAACTGAATTTTCCAGCTTAAGTATTATTTATGAAGCATTATCAGAATATTCTGTAGATTATAACGAATTCTTATTTGAAGAAATAAAACGTGTAGTCACTCTTGCTAAAAACAAAAAAATAAAACCCGAATATTTAGAAGTCCTTACAGATATTGAAACCGAAGACATATATTCAAAAACAGAAAACATATATATTGATATCATGGAGTTTTTAACCTCTTCACTTAATCTTCAAAATGAATCAAAATTTAATAAAGAACTTTTAGATGTTATTGATTGGTATTTAATTGAGCTTGATAAAGACGATAATATATTAGAATCCAAAATTTGGTTTGATAGAATAACAGTACTGGCTAATAATGGAGATTTAATTATAAAGACTAAAGCTAGAAAAATCCTTAAGGAATCAAATATTTCAAGTCCTTTAAATCCACTTTCTATTATAGAAAAACTTAAAAGTATATTTAAATAAACCTTATACAACACACTTCATAAATGTTAAATCTCACCAACTTGTAATGATTGTTTTAATTGGTTAAAAGCAAGAAATACAAGACCTTATATTATTTTTTTAATATTTAAAAATACAACGGTATCTCAAAAAAATTAAATAAAAATTTATTAATGAAAAAAGCTATATCAATACTTATAATATCAATAATTTACTTTAATACATTAGCACAAACAGATTACGTAAAAAATCAAAAACAATATGAAAGAGTAAGAAATGCAATCAACGAAAAAGGAACGTATATTAAAAGTAAATTAAATCAAAAAGAAATTAATTTAAACGAATTAAACATACTAATAGTTGCCTACAAAGAAGAAAGTGAATTGCAAATATTTGCAAAAAATAAAACAGACTCGTTATACAATATACTTACAACGTATGCTATTTGTGACACGTCCGGAATTTTAGGTCCAAAAAGAAAACAAGGCGATGCTCAGGTTCCTGAAGGCTTTTATTTTGTTGATAGATATAACCCAGAAAGTAATTTTCATCTTTCAATAGGAATCAATTATCCTAATGAGTCTGACAAGAAAAAAAGCAATGCCAAACAACTTGGTGGAAATATTTTTATTCATGGAGACTGCTTAACCATTGGTTGTATACCAATGACTAATGATATAATTAAAGAAATTTATCTGTATGCCATACACGCAAAAAATAATGGTCAACATAATATCCCAGTGTATATCTTTCCTTTTAAAATGACAGATCAAAAATTTATGGATTATACTAAAAAGTATAAAAGAAACCCAATACTAATTGATTTTTGGATTAATCTAAAAAGGGGATACGATCGTTTTAACAAAGATAAGAAAGCATTAAAAATTGATTTTACACAAGACGGAAATTATATCTTTGATTAACAAAAACCATAATTTAAAATAAAAAAACACCAAATCATGAATTGGAAAAATACATATAACTTATCAATTGTAATATTAATTACTATCACTATTTTATTTATAAAAAAGATTTTTAGTACTTATTTTTACTATACAAGCTTAAGTAATGTATTTAACGTATTAGAAATAATAGTCTTTTTTGGTTTTATACAAACATTAAACAACTCCATAAAATCAAAAACTATAGACAAAAAACTGCGTATTTTTGAATATGCATTATATGTTGTTATTGCTTTTAAAATCTTATTTACCTTAACAACAATAATACACTTAGTACAAGCACCTAGATTATTAAAACATTTTATTGTAATAGTTACTTTATTATTAAACATAGCTATATTTTACATAGCATTTAATGCGTTTAAAATTAGAAAGCAATTATTAGGAAGCTATAATAATAATAATATAAGAGAGAGTAGTTTTAATATCGAAGTCTTAAAAGGAAAAGCTTATACTACAAATTCAGAAAGATTAAGTCTATGTAAAATATGTATAAACAAGACATTTGATTCTAAAACAGGTTTAATATGTAATATAGATTATTCTAAACCAAGCTTTAATACTTTTTGCCCAGAATTTATTATGGATGAGAAAGAACAGGAAAGAATAATTAAAAATACTACTGTTGAAAAAAAGGATTTTTTGGCACTTGGAAAGGTCCAGTAATCATGTCTATATTAGGTTTTATTAGAGCAGCAATTCGTGGATTTGAAGATCCTTTTGGATTAGTATTTTTAGTTTTAGGTATCAGTTGGTTGTTTATAGCATTAACCTCTAAAAAATAAATATAATTCTTTAATAAATTTAAATTATAGCCTATAATAACAACACCTCTTTAAATTAATAAAGAGGTGTGTTTGTTTAATATAAATAACCAAATTATATTAAAGTTCTTTTTTTAGATCTTCAATAGTTTTAGCCATTACAACACCAGGTAATTTTACTGGAGCAGCAACTTCTGCTAAAAATGTTCCTTTTACTTCACCTGTTTTATAAGTAGTAAAACCTACTCTGTATAAACCTGCAGTTAAAGCTTTTGTTGGATTTCCTGTTTCACTTTTATATCTTAAAAGCGAATTGTAACTACTTCCACTTGGTTGTTTTGGCATCTCGCTACTATCATCATTACTAGCTAATGTTGTCCAAGTTGCACTTTTTACAGATGCTTCATTTACATCTTCTTTTTTTAATATTGTAGAACGTTCTAAAGTGATATAAGTATCAAAAAAATCTTCTGATGATGCATTTTCTGTATACGCTTCAGATTTTGTAGCAGATTTAACTTTGTTTTTTCCTACTGGAGACACCATTCTTACACCTAATTCTGGAGCAACAATTGGTACCCAAACGTATATGTAATACATTTTTTTACCATCTTTTACTTCATCTTCGTTTCCTGGAGAAGCATAACCAGCATAAGATATTACATCTGTATAAGGCACTTTAATTGTTTTTGGTCCAATTTTCTTTTCTGTTGAACTTCCAAACTTTTTCAATTTCTGAGCTTCTGCGCTAAACATTGCACAAAAAGCTAACACTGATAATGCTACTAATTTAATTTTCATTTTGTTATTTAATTTATAGTTGATAATTTATTTTTTTAAAAGAATAATATTGATGCTACAATCATCCAAGCACCAACAAATAATCCTACTACACCAAGTTTACCTTGTTTTGGAGCTAATTTCTCTCTTAAAGCTATAGCTTTTTCTTTTGCAGCTTCATTTTTAGATAAAACAAGTTTATTAATAAGAGTAAATCCTAACATAAACCCTAAAATAGCTTCTGCAATACTACCTACTAATAAAGTTGCCCACCATATTGGGAATGTTGTAATCCATCCTAAATTTAATATTGAAAAAATGATTCCCCAAACACCATAAAAACAAAAAGCTAATCCAATCCAACCTTGGTAAGGTTCAATTTTGTCTAAAAGTTCTTTAGCATTAGGTTTTTTTGATAATAGTAATGAAGGCACTGCGATAATACTTAATAAGATTAATGTAATTCCAAAAGTCATAATGTTTTGTTTAAATGGTTAAAATTAGTTTTTGTTTATAATTGAAACAGTTTGTTTTTTTCTATTTCAAATATCCTGAGGCAAATGTATATCAATAAACAGCATTGGATATCACCATATTTAGTGAAATTGAATACCCTGAATACAGTGACCAACAAAACAAACAGTTGATTTACAGGTTGTTAAAACAAAAATTTAAATCTTTTTTTACTGCTAAAAACATAATATTGATAAATAATATGTTTTAAAGAATTTGAATTGAAGCTATTTTGATTTAACAAGAAATATTAGGACAAAAAAAAGGCCTAAAATTAGAACCTTTTTTAATTGTTAGTTGCTCAAATAATACTAAGAAACATAGCCTTTTTTTATAGCATATTTAGTTAGACCTGCTAGATTTCTAACGTTTAGTTTAGTTATAAGGTTTTTGCGATAACTCTCTATAGTATGCTTGCTTAAAAACAACTTATCGGCAATTTCTTGTGTAGTGTACTCTTCCGCAATTAGCGATATGACTTCTACTTCACGTTTAGTTAGCTTAATGTCTTTGTCTTTATTTTTTTCAAATTTACTTTGAAGGTAAATATCTTTTATAGCTTTAGAAAAATATTTTTCTCCACTTAAAATCGTTTCAATAGCTTTTAAAAACTCTTCTTTTTTAGCATTTTTTTGTAAGTAACCATCCACATCGCTATCAATAAGATTGTCAATTATATCTGGAGTGTTATGCATACTAACGACCAATGTTTTAATATTTCTAGAAGTACTTTTAATCCATTTATTTAAAGTAATACCATCTACTTCTGGCATAGTAACATCTGTAATAACAAGATCGATTTTTTCGTCTGTATTTATAGAAATGTATTTTTGAACTTCTCCTCCATGTTTTGCTGTACACAAAATATTGTAATTACTTTCTGTATTTATAATGCTTAGCAAACCATCCAAAAACATTTTGTGGTCATCTGCTATAATAAGATTATGCTTCATTTTGTTTATGCTTTTAGAGGGATTTCTATATTAATATTAGTCCCTCTGTTGGGTTTAGAATCAATATGTAATATACCCTTATAATTTTGTACTCTATTTTTAATGTTTGTTAAACCAATACCTAAAGTAGTATTAGAAATATCAAAACCAACTCCATCATCCTCATAAACAAAAAACAATCCTTCTTCTAGATAATCAAGCTGTATGTCTATTGTTTTAGCTTTAGCGTATTTTATCGTGTTCGTGGTTAATTCTTGAAAAATAGAAAACAACTCATTTTGCAAGATCTTGTTCAGTTTATTAATTTTTATCTCATCAAAAAAAGATAGGTTTATTTTTATTTGACTTGCATCTTCTACTGTTTTGACGTATTCTTTAATTAAAAATACAAAGTCATTTTCTCTTATTTTTTTAGGTAATAAATTATGAGATAAGTTTCTTACCTGCTCATAAGTATCGTCTAATTGACTATAAATTAATTTTAATTTTTCAGGATGGTTAGATAATTGACTAAACTGTAATTTTATAGCTGCTAGGTTACCTCCTACGTTATCATGCATAACCTGTGCTATTTTTTTTCGTTCTATATCTTGCCCTCTAACAGAGGCTTTTATAAGTTTTAATTCTTGATCTTTTTTTAACGAAATCACATGCTGTTCGCTAATTTGTTTTTCTTTTAGAATAAGTAAACTTTGGGCTTGTAATTTTTGGTAATAAATAACTAAAAGTCCTATAATTGGCACTAATAAAATAAAAAAAGCAATTAATATAATGTATTTAATAGTTCTTTCTCTGTCTAACTCTATTGCTTTAACTGCTTCTTTTTCTTTGAGTAATAAAATTTCATTTTTTCGTTTTTTTACACCATTTTGTAATTGCAGTACTTGATTTTCATTTTGCTTAGCTATAATCGCTTTTTGCAGTTTGTACTTTTCAATATCAGCTTCTTTTTTCTTAATATTTAAGCTTTTATTTAAATTTTCAATTTGTAAAGATTTTATAGTTTTTTCTTTTTCTAAGGTTTTAAACTTAACTTCTAGTCGGTTAATTTCTTTTTCTGTTATAGAGTTATCTATACTGTCCTTTATCTGATAATATTTTTTACCGAAGTTATAAGCATTTCTGTAATCTTTTTTTCTAACCGAAATTTTTTCTAACATAAAATAACTATTCATCTCATCATCTAAATTACCCGATTCTTTTGCCTTAACTAAAATATCACTAAAAATTAAGAGCGATTCATTGTCCAACTGCTTATTAAATAAAATGTTTCCGATTTTATCTAATGCTTTTATCTCTAAATTATAAAACCTATTTTTAAAACTTATATCTTTTGCTTCATTGAAATAGGATAGTGCTTTATCCTTATCTGTATTTAAATAGTTGTCGCCTATAATTAATAGTATATTTACTAAAGCTTTTATTCTGAATTCATCTTTTTCACAGATCGCTTTTGCTTTTTGTAAATAGTTATTAGATATTTTGTATTTTGACAGTGAAGAATATATGGCTCCTAAATTAATATAACTACCTAAAATAATTTCTTTATCGTCAGAAAATTTCACACATTTTTCAAACAATTTTAAAGCTTCATCTATTTCACCAAGAGTAATATAAGTACTAGCCAAACCGTGTAAGTGAGAATAATATAGATTTTTTTCGTTATGCTTTTCACTTAATTCTGCACCTTTTAAATGCCAATTTTTACTTTCTTGATATAATCCTTTATTTTTATTATTTAATGCTAGTAACTCATAAGATAAAATAGTCAATCTTATACCTAAAGAATCGTTTACCTTATGTTTGTTTTCAAGAGCTTTGTGGGTGTAGTATATAGACGAGTCTGTTGCTACATACCTGTTGTGGTAATACGCTAATAATAAATTGGTATTAGCTTTAGATTTAGTAAGTTTAAAAGTAGGTAACAAAACATGAGCTTGTTGGTAGGCTTTTTGGTGTTGGCCATTATTAAAATAGTCTATTAATTGAGCTACTTTTTCCTCCTCACCTTTTGAATTAGATACTGAATTTTGCGAAATACTTAAATATGTATTACACAAAAACAGAAAAATAAATATGTTTTTAAACTTAAAAATCATGCACAAATGTAACTAATACAAAGTGGATTACCATCCCTGAAAACCGTGTTTAATGTATTAAGTTTCATTACTTCACAAAAATTAATTTACATGTAGTTTTACACTTATAGATATTTATGATTTTTATTTTTATGAAAATGAATTAATTACGTTAAAAAAACTATTAGTAATTACAACTCTACACGAAGTGTTTTATTTTTTTGACCAACAAGCTTTAAAAAAAATATTAATTAAAGTTAAAATATCACTACTACATAAAACGATATATAAGGTCTTAAACTAGGGTTTAGTTTTAGCAACCTATATGTCTTTTATATTCCTCACTTTAGAAAATTACCTGAAAACAGGGAGTTTTAATTTGTTCCTTACATTTAATTTTGGCTTATAAATAACATAACATTATGATTAGTAAAGAAGAATATTTAAATACACTGAAAAACAAATTTGATAACTTTAAATGGGAAAACAAAGTAGCTGTTAAAAAAGAGTATTTCAAGTTTATTGAATCAGGAACTGTACCTGCTATAAAAATAAATGAAGCTCCTTCTAAATCTGTAGGTTTAGGAATGTCTAAAATAGCTGGTACTCCTCACCTACCTTCTAATCTTGAATGGCCAAAATATAATGATGAGCCTATGGTGTTTTTGGCGCAGTTAAATTTAACTGAAATAGCCAGCTATAACATTGAAGAACACTTACCTAAAAGTGGTGTTTTATATTTTTTTGCACATTATGATAAACCCTTGAATAAATTTGGTGCAGAATTTCATTTTATACAACCTAAAGAAAAGTATAAAATACTGTATTTTAACGGTGAATATACACAGTTACAAAATAAACCTTTCCCAGACAACATATTTCCTGACTATAAATTTAAAGAAATAGCTATAACTTTTGAATCCATTTTTCAAATTCCTAATGATATTTATGATTATACTGAGTTTGATGATAATCTTTCATATCAGGACAATCAATCTATCATTCAATTTCATGAAAATCAATTAAAAGATCTGTTAGAAATCACTCAAATATCAGGTATCCCAACTCCTTTACAAGAAAATATTGCTCTTGATTGGGCGCTTTCATACAAAACAAAAGGAGATCCTGATGGAGAGTTTATGGATGAAGATTATGATTTTGACGAATATGATGATGACGAATATGATGATGATGACGAATTAGCTGAAGAATTTATAAATGTATTATCAATACCACTATTTAGTAAAATTGGTAGTGCTATAGGCTATTTCGGGATTAGAGAAAAAGATTTAATTAACACCGATTTTGATGAATGTGTTTTTGTTATGCAAGGCACATAGTTTTCAAAAATTGTGATTATCAACACAGTTTTTAAACTTAAAAATCAGGCGCAAATGTGGCTAATACAAAGTGCATTACCATCCTTGAAAACCGTGATTAATGTATACAGTTTCATTACTTCATAAAAATAAATTTACCTGTAATTTTATACTTGTTGATATTTGTGATTTTTATGAAAATGGATTAATTACGTTAAAAAACTATTAATAATTACAATCCTAAACGAAGTGTTTTATTTTTTTAACCAACAAATTTTAAAAGAGATATTAATTAAAGTTAAAATATCACTACTACATAAAAGGATTTATAAGGTCTTAAACTAGGGTTTAGTTATAGCAACCTACAAGTCTTTTATATTTCTCACTTTAGAAAATTACCTGAAAACAGGGAGATTTAAATAATCATATCCATTTAATTTTGATGTTTTAATTAACAGTAAATAATAAGATTGTTAAATAAAAAAACTTAAAAATAAATGTGATAATCACATAGCAATAAAATAACTTTTTATTTAAACCTCTCTTAATTTAAATTTTACTGAAATAGGTTGTATTAAAATAATTTAAGACAAATAAACTATGACTGAAGATAATAAAATAATAATAGTGGCATTAATAATTTTAACATTAATCGTTGCTAGTATCCAATGGCTATTGTTACGATTTACACATTGGTCTGCGGCTATAATTATTACGGGTTTTATTGCATATATTATTTCATTTCTTTACGTAGGAATAAAGCATGCAACCCCAAATGGTTCTAACCACAATATAAACGCCTCAGAATATATAAGTCCAACCTTTTTAATGTTTTCTATATTTCTTTGTGGTTTTTGTTTGGTTTGCTACTTAAGTAAAGTCCACACCCCAAAAATAGTTTATGTAGTCTCTTTAAGTATCATCGCTTTATTGGTAATAGGTCGTCTGTTAGCAGTGTATTTTACTAATTATTACAGTGCTATACGTTATCATAACGAGAATTACAGTTTGTGCCAAATAGAAATTATAACCGACTCAAACGTCAACCCCTTAATACATAGTATTTCTTTTACAAACGACGTGAAATTTAAATATCACATTACAACTATTGAACTAAAAAAAACCAATAATATAAATGCTATTAATAATCAGGATGATTTAAGGCATATTCCAAGATTTACCAACACAATTCAATTCCAGTGTATTTCTAGTAAGACTGGTAACTTATTTTCTCAAGAGTTTCCATTCGATTACAATTTGTGTAAGGAAAAATTAGAAGGAAAGCATAACCAGAAAGTCATTTTACCTATAAAATTAGTACAAAAAGCAGATAAAAAAGTCGATTTGTATATTAACAACCGTTTTATAAAACAATACGTTTTACGTAATAATATTAAATAAATGAATTTGAAAATTATAAAACAAAATAATGACGCTCCAGACAAATGGTTCGAAAAATTAAGTCATAAAATATATACTAGTTATAAAGCCGAAATTCTTAAATATCCTTTAAAAGACTATAAATACATTCAATTAAACTGGACAGGTAGTAGTTTTGCATTAGGACTTAGTACAAATCAAAGTAGTGGAGAGTATGAATATCTAAATGATGAAAAATGGGATAATGATTATGAAACCTCTATAGAAGACATATATAGAGGGATAGAAAATATTCAGTATGAAGAATATGACAAACAGGACAATTGCTTATATTCAATAGACTTTAAACGAGAAGAGTGGCCAAAAAACAGTGATGATTGTTATGAATTAGAAAATTTTTTAATAAATGTATGCTTAGGAACAACTTATATTAAATTAGAGAAAGATAAAGATCTTAAAAACTATTTAGCTAACATAGAAGTCGTTAAAATTGTGTCATCAGACAGAAACCTTGGTCCATTCATCTATTTTCAACCTAACAAGCAAACAAAAATAAATGTAGTACAAGCTTTATTGAAAAATAAAATAGAGCAACAATTAGTTCTTGATTTATGGGGTGAAAAAGCAAAAAAAACAGGAAATACTTTTTTAAAACATTTTAAAAGAAAAGTCACAAAAATAAAAAAAGGCCCAAACCAAGCTTAAAAATAGCTCAAAAACAAGCTTATAATTTAGTATTAAGATATAAACACAAAGAAGCTTTAGAAATATTAAAACCTATAATAGAAGAGGCTTTAGATAATAAAAAAACAAGATCCTAAATTATTAGAAAAGTGTTGTAATGTTATGGGTAAAGCCAGTCCTGAACACAAAGAAACTATCTACTGGTTTAATAAAGGATTAGAATATGTGCCAAACGGAGAATGTGCACTAAGTTTAATGAGGTACTATGAGTTGGTTATAAACGACGACGAAGCCTTAGTATTTTTTTGCGAAAACCATATTAAAAACATAGATTTAAATAACAATGTAGACCATACAGTATCGTGTTATAGATATTTAGGAAGAGCATATTTATCATTAAAAAACAAAGAAAAAGCTATAAACACTTACCAAAAATTATTTAATTTTATTAATGGTATAAATCAAAATTGGCGACTTGATTCTCCAATTAAAGATCTTGATCGATTTGTTAAAAAAAGAAACAGTTAGAAAAACACTTGAAAAATAAGGAACTTGAATACAACCACGTTATTGAAATATTAACTTGGTTTAAAAATCCAGATACAAAGACTGATTAATAAATAATATTATAAACAGAAATCTTTTTTACTTTTCATACAAAGTCAAATAAGTATTTTTAATCACATTTTTTTTACCAAAAATAAGGGACTTTAGACATTCTATTTTTGTCCCATAATTAAATCAGATTTTCAATATTAGCATTATTGTATCCTGAAACCACAGATTAAAGCCCTACAGAAAATCAATTTATATTTTTTAGATAAATCAAGAGATTCAGAATTAAAATAGCAATTATGGATGGATATAGTTACCATCCTCAAGTATACTTAATAAATCTTTATCATATTATAAATTCATGCCTTTATAATTTTTAATCTCCATCGGGTTTTTAAACGTTCTGAAAATTTAAATAAAATTTTGGCTTTAAAAAGGTTAAATACACCTTTTTAGCAACCTAAAGGCATGAATTTAATTACTAGTTTCTATTTTTTTTAGTTTACTAGAATTTTTTTAGTTGTAACAACACCTTGTTGTTCAATTCTAACAAAAAAGAACCCAGGATTTCCAAATAACGAACGATCTATTTTAAGATATTGCCCTTTAGTTTCTGTATAGTTAATGGTTACAAGGTACTAAATACAAAGGTTCGTATTTTTTTATAAAGATTATTTCTAAACTGAAACTTATAGAATTTTAATGCGCCACAAACAATACAGTTAACGTTAGCAAATATTTAAAAAAAAACGCCAATGAATCCCATCAAGCTAAATGACATCTTAAAATTAGAAAATCTCGAGAATGTAAAAATTCGATTTAATCTAATGTTTGGTGGAAATTGGAACCCAATCAAGATGTTTAAGAATAACGAAATGGACAATATTCTTGGCGGACATTATTGAATTATAACAAAATCAAATCCTATAAAAACGGACAAATTACATTCGAATTTATAAGGATAAAAAGTAATGAAAACCTCTGGCTTATATTTCATATTGGCAGAATAACAAAGGGGTTGAATATCCAAAACGGAATTGGCTACGAATACGAAACGCTGACTGAATACCAAAAATATTTTGGACGAATAATTGTAAGGTTTAAAAACAAATCTCAAAATATGGTAAGAAAAGCAACTTAGTATAACAGAAAAAAATCTCTGTTATAAAATTAAAATGAAAGAACTCGTAAACGGAATCTTAAAGACGAATTTTATCTGGACAAACTTTTAATAAAGTAGTACACGCTAAGCAATCTAAAAAAATGTAATAAATTTATACAACCAAATAATATTAAGCTTATCTTTATTTTTTTAAACATAAATTTTGTTAAATAAATTTTCAGCATAATTCAATTTTAACCTGCGCCATATTTCAGGACAAGATATTTAATAGCAAATGAATAAAAAAACTGCAAAAAATGAAAAATACAACTTATTTAATTGTTCTATTATTAATCGTAAGTATATTCAACTCTTGTGATTCAGATGATTTAGAATACCAAGACAAATTTGAAATCAGTCATAAAACTTGGTTAAATTTTAAAGAAAATTCCAACAATTCATACAAATACACTGTAACACTTGGTTCGTGGGTAGGATTCGTTTGGGAAACTACAATAATCGTTGAAAATGGAATTGTGACTCAAAGAGATTTTGAATACACGGTCACTGATGGTATATCAACTGACATTCAGCCAGACGAAATTCAATGGACAGAAACAGGTTCTGAAATAGGTTCTCACGAAAACGGAGCTGAACCAATTACAATAGATGAAGTTTATGATAAAGCTCAAAATGATTGGCTAATTGAAAGAAGTAATACTACAACTTACTTTGAAACCGAAAATAATGGAATGATTTCGACTTGTGGTTATGAAAATAATCAATGTGAGGACGATTGTTTTATTGGCATAAGGATTAAAGTTATAGAAACTTTATAAGATTAAGAGTTCAAAAAAATCAGAATTTGAACAACTCTGTGAATTTAAAATAAATATTGCCAACATATATACAAATAAAACTTCATAAAAAAAGCTACCAAATGGTAGCTTTTTTTATTCAAATTAAAAGTGAAAATTAATCTTATGCATTAACTGCAGATACTTTATCTAAAGCTTCTCCAATTAACGTCTCTCCTTTTAAAATTTCAAAAGTTGCTTGATTAGCAACATCATCATTTAATGTACTAACTAAAGTCTGTGCAACATCATTTCTGCTAATTTCGCCTTGTGTATCTAATTTTTGATTTAGCTGTATCTTATTGGTTAACTCACCATTAGTTAAAGATCCTGGTCTAACAATACTATAGTTTAGTCCAGAGGATTTTAAATACTCATCTGCATTATGTTTAGCTTTTAAATACTCTTGTAATTGCTCCGCTTTTTCAGGTTGGTCTGCTCCCATTGAACTTAACATTACAAACTTTTTAACGTTATTCTTTTTAGATGCATCAACCATTCGCTTTGCGCCTTCTTGATCTACTTCAACTACTTTTTTTCCTCCAGATCCTGCTGCAAATAAAACCTTATCTATCGTTTTATTATTAAATACATGAGATATATCTTCTTCTAAATCACCTAAAACAGTATCTATTTGCTTAGCCTCAAAAAAAGCTTTTTGCTCTTCTTTTCTAACCATTGCAATTGGGTTAAAATATTGAGATTGATTTAAAAGATTTACTATTTTTTTCCTGTGGTACCATTGGCACCTGCTACTAATATATTTTCCATGCTTCAAGTTAATCAACACATTAAGTAACACCAAATTACAGCACTTGGTTTAACTATAGTTTAGTATAAGACAAGGTGAAAACACCATATTTACTAATATTTTTAACAATTCTATGCTATAAATTAAAGCTAAACTACTAGTAAGCTTTGTATATTGTGACTTCAATTATTAGTACATGAAAACTAAATTACACATATTTAAGATTGTA
The DNA here is from genome assembly GCF_055804415.1 of Olleya sp. NP1-10. NCBI lineage: Bacteria > Pseudomonadati > Bacteroidota > Flavobacteriia > Flavobacteriales > Flavobacteriaceae > Olleya > Olleya sp. NP1-10. The sequence goes on from NZ_CM147840.1 coordinate 2,912,689, forward strand.
GCTAAAACGTTAAGTTTTACTAAAGCTGCTGAACAATTATTTATATCGCAACCTGCAGTTTCAAAATCTATTAGAAATCTTGAAGAAGAATATAAAACAACCTTATTTGTAAGAAAACGAAACTCGATTGAACTAACCACAGAAGGGCAATCCTTTTTATTATATGTCAATAAAATATTAGCCATTTATAATCAAATGGACACTCAGTTTTTACATAAAAACGACTCTTTCCCAGAACACTTTAGCTTTGGTGTTAGCACTACAGTATCTAATTACATTATACCTAAAGTTATTTCAAAATTTAGACAACAATATCCAAAAACTAAATTTGAAATAATTAGTAATAACTCTGAGACTATTGAAGACTTAATTTTAAACGAAGACCTAGATTTTGGTATAACAGAAGGTAATAAATCTAATCCTAAACTACATTACGATAAGTTTATTAAAGATGAAATTGTACTGGTGACTAATAGTAGTAATCCTGCTTTTAAAAATGGAAGCATTGATACACAAACCTTACAAAGTCTACCAATGATAGTTCGTGAAAACGGATCTGGTACTAAAGATATTATTGATCAGTTTTTATTAAAACATAACATTAAGTCCCTAAATACTGTTGTAACACTTAATAGTACAGAGTCTATTAAAAACTACTTGTACCATTCTGATCATTACGCCTTAATATCTGTACACGCAGTAAGTAAGGACTTAGTTAACAATCAATTAAAAATTATTGATATAAAAAACCTATCCATACAAAGATGGTTTTACTTTGTTAAACGCACTGGTTTTCAATCTAATATGCTTGACTATTTTGAGACTTTTATCACCAATAACTATAACCTATAGTTATACTAAATAACAAATTAATACTCTTATTAGTTATTTGTTAAGTTTACTTTTGTATTGCATTAATTTTGTAATATGAAATCTAAACTATCTAAAATCCTATACCTTGTTATTGTAATAACTATTGCTTTAGGTTACATAAATAGCACTTCAGCATTGTTGTTAGGTTTTGGATTTACATTACTTTTTGATAACCCTTTTAAAACTTACAGTCATAAAGTTATTAGTTATTTGCTAAAACTATCTATAATTGGTTTAGGTTTTGGTATGCTTTTTAAAGACACATTACAAACTACAAAACAAGGGTTTGGATTAACAGTGTTTTCAATTGTATTAACAGTTACTTTTGGTGTTTTATTAGCTAAAGCTTTAAAAATGGATTTAAAACTGGGGCATTTAATTACCTCTGGAACGTCTATTTGTGGTGGTAGTGCAATTGCTGCAATAGCACCAATTATTAAGGCTAAAAGTAGTGTTATTAGTATTGCTTTAGGGATTGTGTTTTTATTAAATTCGGTTGCCTTATTTGTATTTCCTGCCTTAGGTCATGTTTTCAACCTTACTCAAGAGCAATTTGGGTTATGGTGTGCTGTTGCTATACATGACACCAGCTCTGTTGTTGGAGCTGCATTAACCTATGGAGATCAAGCTTTAAAAATTGCAACTACAGTTAAATTATCTAGAACATTGTGGATTATTCCCTTATCCATTTTCACGATGTTTTACTTTAAAACTAAAGGCGAAAAAATTAAAATACCATACTTTATTATTCTTTTTGTGATTGCTATAATTATTAATAGCTACCAACTATTACCTCAAAACATTACTCTAAGTATTGTTACTATTGCCAAACGTCTTTTGGTCTTAACATTATTTATTGTTGGATCTACTTTATACATCAAGGACTTAAAAGCTTTGGGAAGTAAACCTGTACTTTTAGCAGTTAGTTTATGGATTTTTATATCTGTATTTTCATTAATGTATATTTTAAATTAAAACAATAGCTTCAGTTATAAACTTAAAGCTATATATAAGCTGTTATACTTCAAATTGGCAATTTAATTTTCAATACTTTTGTTAGACCACAGGCTTATTTTCCGCTTGACGGTAAAAAAATATAAAACTTTTAAATAGTCTATAATGAATTTTAAATTTGGTTTATTCCTATTCCTTTTTGGTTTTAACTGCTTTGCAAATGATGGAGCGTATTACGCTTCCGGAAACCAATTAATACCTATTAACGAGACTGATGTTACAGTTACTAAAGAGGTTTTGACGCTTGTTAGAAAAGTTGTGGATGGAGAAACTTATGTATATGTCACTGTAGATTATACTTTTTTTAATTCTAGTAAAAGCAAAGCTATTTTAGTAGGTTTTGAGGCGCCTTCACCTTTTGGAGACGTTAATGGTTATCCAAAAAATGGTGAACATCCATACATTTCAAATTTTGATGTGATCATGAATAACCAGTTTTTGAAACATAAAACTGCTATGGTTAATACTGATAATTATTACATTAATGGTGCAATTGATGCAAAATCTGAATCAGAAGTTATTGGTGAAGACTTTAATAGTAATAGTCCAGAGTTTTACTACGTATATTATTTTAATACTAATTTTAAACCAGGTATAAATACCATTAAACACACTTACCGTTTTAATATGTCAGGGTCAGTCTTAGAAAGATATAGTTTTGATTATATCTTAACAGCTGCCAATAGATGGGGAAATAATCAGATAGATGACTTTACTCTTAATATTGATATGGGAATCAACCAAGATTTTAATATTTCGAATACTTTTTTTGAAGATAAAAACGAATGGTATATTGAAGATGGTAGAGTATTTAATCATGTAAATGAATACAGTAAAGCAAAAGACACAAAGTTTATTACCAATAGTGGTAAGATTAGTTTTAAAAAGAAAAACTTTAAGCCTAAAGGCGAATTAAGTCTCTACTCTAGTGCTACCTATATGAAAGATTATTATGATGTATTTGATTATACCAAGCATAATTTACCCTATAGTATTAAATTTTATAAAGAAGAAAATAACACGTGTACAAAATCTATTGATGAAGATTCCTATAAAATATTAAGAAACTTACCCTTTGCCATAAAAGGTTATGTTTTTAAAACAAAAGTGATTCAAGATTACTACTTAACACAAAGTTGGTATAAACCTAACCCTAATTATGTTGCTAAACTAGAAACCTTAAGTAATCAAGTCATGGATTGGCTAACTGTAGTCAAGAGTAATACTTGGGAGTAAACGATATAATAACATATTATATTTTAAATTTAATACTCTAAAATTTTAACTTGATATTACCTGTAATCCATAAAACCAACTCGATAATTTTCAATACTTTTGTTAGACAACATTTTAAAATTTCCGCTTGACGGTAAAACAAAAATATATTTCATGAAAAACACAGCTTTAACAGCAACACACGAAGCACTTGGTGCAAAAATGGTCCCTTTTGCAGGTTACAATATGCCTGTACAATATGATGGTGTAAATATAGAACATGAAGCAGTTAGAAAAGACTGTGGTGTGTTTGATGTATCACACATGGGAGAATTTTTAATTTCTGGTCCTAAAGCTTTAGATTTAATACAAAGTGTAAGCAGTAATGATGCATCTAAGTTAACTATTGGCAAGGCACAATATGCTTGTTTACCAAATGATGATGGTGGAATTGTTGACGATTTAATTATTTATAAATTAAAAGAAGAACAGTATTTATTAGTTGTTAATGCTAGTAATATAGAAAAGGATTGGAACTGGATAAGCTCTAAAAATACAGTTGGTGCAGATATGCGTGATTTATCTGAAGACTACTCGTTATTAGCCATTCAAGGTCCAAATGCAGTTGAAAAAATGCAAGCTTTATCTAGTCATGATTTATCAGAAATTAAATTTTACAACTTTAAAGTTGGCGATTTTGCTGGTATTGACAATGTAATCATTTCTGCAACTGGATATACTGGAAGTGGTGGTTTTGAGATTTATTGTAAAAATGACGAAGTCAAACAAATTTGGGACAAAGTTACTGAAGCTGGTGCTAAACCAATTGGATTAGCTGCTAGAGATACCTTACGTTTAGAAATGGGATATTGCCTTTACGGAAATGACATTGATGATACAACATCACCTATTGAAGCTGGTTTAGGTTGGGTAACAAAATTTACTAAAACCTTTACTAATAGCGAAGCCTTAGAAGCACAAAAACGCAAAGGTGTAGATCGTAAATTAGTGGCTTTTGAGCTTGATGAGCGTGGTATACCAAGACAAGGTTATGATATTGTTGATGGTCAAGGTAAAACTATTGGTGTTGTAACCTCTGGTACTATGTCTCCTATGTTAGGTAAAGGGATTGGACTTGGTTATGTACCAACGGTATTTGCAGATGTAAACAGTAAAATTAATATTCAAATACGTAAAAAAGCAGTGGCTGCAACTGTTGTAAAACTTCCATTTTACAAGGCGTAAATACTTTATGCAAGATTTTAATACAATTATAAACAACATCCATAACAACTTAAAAGACAACGTTGTTAAGGGTGTTGTTGCTTCTTATATTCCAGAGTTATCCAAACAAGATGTCAATCAGTTTGGTATTTTTATTCAGCACATGAACGGTCAAAGTTTTAGTGTTGGTGATGCCGAAGTGCCTTTTTCAATACAAAGTATTTCTAAAGTATTATCCTTATCTAAAGCCATAGCTTTTGAAAGTAATGACATTTGGAAACGTGTAGATGTAGAACCGTCTGGAAACCCATTTAACCACCTATCTTTATTAGAGCTAGAAAACGGAATTCCTAGAAATCCGTTAATAAATGCTGGTGCAATTGTAATTGCAGACATATTATGTAGTCAGTTTAAAAACCCAAAGCAAGAGTTTTTACAGTATGTTAGAACTATTGCAAACGACCAATCTATTGACTATAATTTAAAAGTTGCAGCTTCAGAAAAAGAAACAGGTTTTAATAACTTGGCAGCTGCCAATTTATTAAAGTCTTTTGGTAATCTTAATAACGATGTTGATGTTGTTATGGATTTTTATTTTCATCAGTGTGCTTTAGAGATGACATGTTCTCAAGTAGCTAAAGCCTTTTATGTGTTTGCTAATAAAGGACGTTGTGTTAATAATAAACAACACATTTCAAGTAGTCAAGCCAAACGTATTAATGCTATCATGTTAACTTGTGGTTTTTATGACGAGTCTGGTGAGTTTGCTTTTGAGGTTGGTTTACCTGGTAAGAGTGGTGTTGGTGGTGGTATTGTTGCCTTACTGCCTAATCAATACGTTATAACGACTTGGGCTCCTGGTTTAAACGCCAAAGGAAACTCATTAATAGGCATGCAAGCTTTAGAACAATTTACTACTCAAACCAATTTATCCATTTTCTAAACGTTATATCTTATAATGAAAGGGATAAATAACAAACATCGTATTCTAATTTTAGGGGCTAGTGGCTTTTTAGGACAAGCTTTATATAAAGAGCTTTGTGGCTATTTCAATACCTACGGAACCTATTTTGTAGACAATTATGCGTTTAGTAAAAACCAGCATTATTTTCAATATAATATAGAAGAAGACGATATTTTTGAAATCCTTGACACTGTAAAACCTACCATAATTATTTCGGCATTACGTGGTAATTTTTCGGCTCAAATTATAGCACATCATCATCTTACAGAATATCTAATTGCTAACGATAGTAAGCTTATATTTTTATCCTCTGCCAATGTGTTTGATGCTTACAGCAAGTTTCCTAGCTATGAGGATGACAAAACCTTAAGTCATAGCATGTATGGTCATTTTAAAATTAAAATAGAAAACATGTTGTTGCGTCTACCAAAACAACATTATGCCATCATTAGACTACCAATGGTATTTGGTGCATACTCACCTAGAGTAGAAGAAATAAAGTTTTTTTTAAAAGAAAAACAGCCTATAGAAGTCTTTCCAAACCTGATAATGAATGTGACTACAGATAGTAAAGTCACCCAACAAATACACTACATAATTAATCAAAATAAATCTGGAATCTTCCATTTAGGAAGTGAAGATTTAGTGCATCATGACGATTTTTTTAAAGAAATTTTAAACTCACTTGGTGTTAGCAAACCCAACTTTAAGCAAGTGTTTACAACCAATAACAACCGTTATCTTGCTGTATTATCAAGTAAAAATAAACTTCCAGACCATTTACAATTAGTAAGTCAAGATATTTTAACAGATTTAGAAGTATAAATTTCTTATTTTTAAATAAAAAATTTATGACTGCACTTACTAAATTAGAAATTGAACAACGTTTACTTAGACTTCCTGAGTGGGAATATTATGATAATGCGATTCATGCTGAATTTGAATTCGAAAATTTTAAAGATTGTTTTAGTGCCATGAGTCGTATTGCTTTTGAGTGCGAAGCATTAAACCATCATCCAGAATGGACCAACGAGTATAATGTCTTAAAAATAACATTAACAACACATGATGCTGGAAGTGTTACTGATAAAGATTTTAAATTAGCATTAGCAATAGAGCATATTGTTGAAGAGGATGAAGATTAAAACAATAAATGCCCTAAATGTATAAACCCCTACTCCTACTTATTACCTTATTTTTTAATGTCTCTATAGCACAAAACGACTCTATTTTTTGTCAACAATTAGTTGCTGTAAAACAGTTAGTGACAGACAACCATTACCAACCTAAAGTTATTAATGACAGCCTATCACAAGCTGTTTTTGATTTGTTTATCACTAATTTAGATAGTGATAAAGATTTCTTTTTACAATCAGATATCAAACAATTTAAAAACCAACAACTACAATTAGACGAGTATTTAAATGCTGATAATTGCTTATTTATAGACTCTTTTAAAACGGTATTAGCACAACGCATAAAAGACACCAAAGCAATCCTAGAGTCATTAAACACCAAAACACTAGATTATTCTGGAGGTTTAGTATGGCAATACGTTCCAGAAAAAGAGTATACCTATGCTAAAAACTTAGATACTTTAGCTTTAAATATTGAAAAAGTTGTTGCTTTAAAAGTGCTAAAAGATGTATTAAATACTAATCAAGACATTCAATATATAAAAGACAATTTTGAAATCCTAGAAGCTAAATCTAGATTAGACATTGTAAAAAACCAACTGTGTGTCTTAGAAGAATTTACTACTAATAGTGGTGGTTTAGATAGATATGTAAAAGACGCATTTATAAATGCCTTTTTACAATATCATGATCCGCATTCTGTATTTTTTAATCCAACCGAAAAGTTAATATATGAAGGAGAACTATCTAGTAACCAATTGTCCTTTGGTATTACTACCGAAAAAAATAAAGAAGGTCAAATCACAATAGCACAAATTACTCCAGGAAGTGCTGCTTTTATAAACGGAAACTTTGAGGTGGATGATATCATAATATCCTTAACTGCAAACGGTACAACCTTCAACACTTTATGCGTATCTAATGACGCCATAAAAGCATTTAGTAATAAAGAAGGCCATAAAACTATTGCTTTTACTATAAAAAAGAAAAACGGAACCATACAAACCATAAGCATTACTAAAACTAAAATTAAAGTCGAAGACAATGCTATTAGAGGCTATTTAATTGGTTCTGATCAAGATTTAGGGTACATAAAAATACCAAGTTTTTATACTAATGACGAATCATTAAATGGTCGTGGTGTATCCTCTGATTTTGCAAAAGAATTATACAAACTACAAAAACAACAAATTCAAGGTTTACTTATAGATCTGCGTTTTAATGGTGGTGGATCTATGCAAGAAGCAATCGAGTTAATAGGCATGCTTATAGATCGTGGACCTGTCACAATTATTGAAACCAATCAAAAAGAGACTTACACCATTAGAGATGTTAAACGTGGGACATTTTTTAATAAACCAATAGTTGTACTAGTTAATTCTTATAGCGCTTCTGCGTCAGAGTTTTTTGCATCTGCAATGCAAGATTATAATCGCGCATTAATTGTTGGATCTACAACTCATGGTAAATCTAGTGCACAAGGTATACTTCCGCTTGATATTGAAAAAAACTTAGGGTTTTGCAAAATTACCATGGAAACCTTTTATCGCGTTACAGGACAAAGTCACCAATCCATAGGTATAATACCAGATATTAAATTACCTTCTATCTATGACAATCTAAATAGTCAAGAGCAATACTATAATTATGCACTAAAAAACCATAGTGTAACGCCAACACTAAAACATAATCCTTTAGCAAAACCTAATTATGATTATGTTATTAGTACTAACAAACAACGCTTAAAGTCTGACTCTACCTTTACCAAAATAGCTAATAGTAACCTAAAACTAAAACAAAGCATATATAATAAAGGTGAAAAATACACACTTACAATTGATAATGTTTTTAAAAATCAAAACAACAAAAAGGCTTTATACAATCAAATTTTTACAGAGCAAACTAAGCAAGCATTAATAGCTATTAACAACACAAGATCTACACAACAATTATTAGATAAAAATCCAGATGACAATCGTTTAAATCAAGACGTCATCCTACAATTATCTAAAGATGTTTATATTGCAGAAAGCTATAATATTTTAAAGGATTTAATTAAAATCAGTCAATAAGTAATCAATTTTAAAATTATTCAAACCGACTGCATCAAAAAATTAAAGTTTTTTTAAATTTGTAACTATTAAAAATTTAACTATTTAGTTTTCGCTGTAGCGGAAATTTAAAAACATATATAACATGGGAAGAGCTTTCGAATTTAGAAAAGCACGTAAAATGAAACGTTGGTCTGCTATGAGTAAGGCCTTTACACGTATTGGTAAAGATATTGTAATGGCTGTAAAAGAAGGTGGACCAGATCCAGCTAGTAACTCGCGTTTACGTGCAGTTATACAAAATGCCAAAGCAGTAAACATGCCTAAAGATAATGTGCAACGTGCCATTAAAAAAGCTAGCGAAAAAGGACAAGGTGACTACAAGGAAGTTATTTTTGAAGGTTATGCTCCTCATGGTATTGCTGTTTTAGTTGAGACTGCAACAGATAATAATACCAGAACAGTAGCTAACGTACGTAGTTATTTTAATAAATGTGATGGTAGCTTAGGGACGTCAGGATCTGTAGTTTTTATGTTTGACCACACTTGTAACTTTAGAGTTAATGCAGAAGGTTTAGATCCAGAAGAATTAGAATTAGAATTTATAGATTTTGGAGCAGAAGAAGTTTTTGCTGATGATGACGGAATTTTAATCTACGCACCTTTTGAAAGCTTTGGAGCTATTCAAGCAGAATTAGAAAGTCGTGAAATAGAAATATTATCTTCAGGTTTCGAGCGCATACCACAAGTCACTAAAGGATTAACAGCTGAGCAAGCTGCTGACGTAGAAAAACTATTAGAAAAGTTAGAAGAAGATGATGATGTACAAAACGTCTATCATACAATGGAAGAAACTGAAGATTAGTCTATTCCAATAGTATAAATAAAAAAGCGACCAATGGTCGCTTTTTTATTTTCTATCAATTTAAAATTAAAGTTACAGTTCAAGTATTTGTGCTGCATGATCTTTAGTTTTTACTTTATCAATAACATGTGCTACTACTCCATTTTCATCTACTAAAAATGTTTTTCTATGGATGCCATCATATTCCTTACCCATAAACTTTTTTAAACCCCAAACACCAAAAGCATTAATAACTTCTTTGTCTTCATCGGCTAATAATGGAAACGGAAAACTGTATTTATTTCTAAAATTAGTTTGCCTTTTTTCAGAGTCTGCACTTACACCTAAAATTTCGTAACCTTTATCTTGCAAAGCAGTATAATTATCTGTCAAATTACAAGCTTCAGCAGTACAACCAGGTGTACTCGCTTTTGGGTAAAAGAAAACCACTAGTTTTTTTCCTTTATAATCCGATAAAGATACTGGGTTTCCATCCTGATCATTTACTGTAAAATTAGGTACTTTATCACCTTGTTTTAATGTGTTCATAGTTGTAATTTTGGTTTTATTCAAAAATACAACTAATGACTAAGCAAGAAAAGGTAGAATTTGTTATAAATACGTTAAAAAAGTTATATCCAGAGATACCTATTCCATTGGATCATAAAGACCCTTATACTCTGCTAGTAGCTGTATTATTATCTGCTCAATGTACAGATGTTAGGGTTAACCAAATCACACCATTATTATTTGCAAAAGCAGATAATCCTTATGATATGATTAAAATGAGTGTTGATGAAATTAAAGACATTATCAGACCTTGTGGTTTATCTCCAATGAAAAGTAAAGGTATTTATGGCTTATCTAAGATGTTAGTTGAAGATTATAACGGAGTTGTACCTGAATCTTTTGAAGCTTTAGAATCTTTTCCTGCTGTAGGTCATAAAACTGCAAGCGTAGTTATGAGTCAAGCTTTTGGTGTACCTGCCTTTCCTGTGGACACGCACATACATAGATTAATGTATCGTTGGAATTTAACTAACGGAAAAAGCGTACAACAAACTGAAAAAGATGCTAAACGATTATTTCCTAGAGAACTATGGAATGACTTACATCTTCAAATCATATGGTATGGTCGCGAATATTCGCCTGCAAGAGGTTGGGATTTGGATAAAGATATTATAACCAAAACTATTGGTCGTGCATCTGTTTTAAAAGAATATGCAAAAAAATAATGAGTTTCTTTAAATACAAACTATTTTTAACCTAACTCATATAATTAAAAAAACGTCCTGGAGCAATTTTCAGGACGTTTTTAAAATTTAGTTTTGAAGTGCTTCAAACTTCAAATTTTTATAATTTATAACACTTAAAGCCTTGGAGTAATTTAAAATAAAACTAATCGTTTCATTTTTAGGATTTAATTTAAAATCCTGGTTTTTTGGGGTATTAGATTCTTCAGAGTAAATTTTCGCCATATATCTTTAGTTTTGTTCTTAAAAGATAACGACAAAAAAATAACTTTATTGCACTTTTAGTTAGTCAAAACAATATTATGCTTATCAATAACCTTTCTCATGTTTATTAAAGCATAACGCATACGTCCTAAAGCAGTATTAATACTAACTCCTGTGCGTTCTGATATTTCTTTAAAACTCATATCATTATACATACGCATCATTAAAACTTCTTTTTGATCCTCTGGTAGCTCATCAATTAAACGTCTAACATCAGCTTCAACTTGTTCTTTAATAATCACTTTTTCTGCATTAAGTGCATTATCACTAATGACTGAAAAAATATTAAACTCGCCAGAGTTATCAAATTTAGGCATTCTACTATTTTTTCTAAAATGATCAATCACCAAGTTATGTGCAATACGCATAACCCATGGTAAAAACTTACCTTCTTCGTTATATTTTCCTCGTTTTAAAGTTCGGATAACCTTAATAAAAGTATCCTGAAAGACATCTTCAGCAACATCTCTGTCGTAAACTTTTGAGTAAATAAAACTATAAATACGTTGTTTATGTTTTGTAATTAGCACTTCTAAAGCAGATTCCTCTCCTTTAATATAGTTACTAACAAGAATAGCATCTGTAATTGTGTCTTTTCGCATAATCATTACTTTTAGGCACCAAAAAAGTGTTCTGGTTGGGGTTTAAAAATTTAAAAGTAATGTTATTGTATAGGCAAAAAGGTTTTGTTAGGATTTGATATGCTCCAAATATAACAACAATCATTCCGAAAAAACAAAATTAAATTAAACTTTTAACATTTTATTGCACAATAATCTGTTTTAAAAGGAGCGTAACTTATGTTATCTTTGCATTCTTACAGGCTAAATTAACTATGAGCACTATACTTTCTGAAGTAAATCCAAAAGAAAATATTATTATCAAAGGTGCAAAATTGCACAACCTTAAAAATATAGATGTTGTTATACCACGTCGTAAATTAGTGGTCATAACTGGATTATCAGGTTCTGGAAAATCTAGTTTAGCTTTTGACACATTGTATGCTGAAGGTCAACGTCGTTATGTAGAAAGCTTAAGCAGTTATGCAAGACAATTTTTAGGTAGATTAAACAAACCAAAAGTAGATTATATTAAAGGTATTGCTCCTGCAATTGCAATCGAGCAAAAAGTAAACAGCACCAACCCTAGATCAACAGTTGGTACAACCACCGAAATTTACGACTATTTAAAACTGTTATTTGCCAGAGTTGGACGTACCTACTCTCCTATTTCTGGTCAAGAAGTAAAAAAAGACACTGTAACAGACGTAATAAATTACATAAAAACTTTAGAGTTAAATCAAAAACTTTTATTGTTAGCTCCTTTATTATTAGAGGAAGGTCGTGAATTACAAGACAAGTTAAAAGCATTAAATGCTCAAGGGTATGCAAGACTAAAAGTTAAAGATAAAGTTGTGCGTATTGATGATGCTAAAGATTTAACGTCTACAGAAGGCGTATTTTTGGTTGTTGACAGGATTGTAACTAAAGATGATGATGACTTTTACAACCGTTTAGCAGACGCTATACAAACTGCGTTTTTTGAAGGTAAAGGAAATTGTTATATCGAAACCTTAGCAGATCAAACTTTACGTCATTTTAGTAATAAATTTGAATTAGATGGGCTTCAATTTTTAGAACCAAACGTTCATTTATTCAGCTTTAATAATCCTTATGGAGCTTGTCCAAAATGTGAAGGATATGGAGATGTTATTGGTATTGATGAAGAATTAGTTATACCAAACACTGCCTTATCAATATACGAAAACGCTATTTACCCTTGGCGTGGAGACAGTATGAGTTGGTATAAAGACCAACTGGTTAACAACTCTCATAAATTTAATTTTCCTATACACAAACCTTATTTTGAATTAACCGAAGCTCATAAAAATCTTATTTGGGATGGTAATAAACACTTTGAAGGCCTTAATAGCTTTTTTGCTGAGTTAGAAAGCAAAGCTTATAAAATTCAAAACAGAGTAATGTTATCGCGTTACAGAGGTAAAACGCAGTGTAAAGTATGTCATGGCAAACGCTTAAGACCAGAATCTAATTTTATAAAAATTGGAGATAAAACACTTACAGATTTAGTCGAACTTCCTTTAAACAAGTTATCCGTATTTTTTGAAAACTTAAAATTAAATGAATACGATACTAAAATTGCAGAACGATTATTAGTCGAAATTAAAAACAGACTAAAATTTTTACATAATGTAGGTTTAGATTATTTAACCTTAAACCGAAAGTCAAATACCTTGTCTGGTGGAGAAAGTCAACGTATCAATCTAGCAACCTCTTTAGGAAGTAGCTTGGTTGGATCCATGTATATTCTGGACGAACCCAGTATTGGTTTACATCCAAAAGATACCGAACGTTTAATACTAGTATTAAAACAATTACGTGATTTAGGTAATACTGTAATTGTGGTAGAGCATGATGAAGACATCATGAAAGAAGCCGATCAAATTATAGATATTGGCCCAGAGGCAGGTACATTAGGAGGTGAGGTTGTCGCAGTCGGAACTTTTAAAGACATTTTAAAATCTAAATCTTTAACAGCACAATATTTAAACGAATCTCTTCAAATTGAAGTCCCTAAAACTAGACGTACTAGTAAATATAGTATTGATGTTATTGGAGCAAGAGAAAACAACCTGAAAAATATTGACGTATCGTTTCCTTTAGAGATGTTAACCGTAATTACTGGTGTATCTGGAAGTGGAAAAAGTACTTTGGTTAAAAAAATATTATATCCTGCTATTCAAAAGCATTTAACTGGTGTTAGTGATAAAGCTGGACAGTTTTCTGAACTTCAAGGTAACTTTGTTAATATTAAAAATATCGAGTTTATTGACCAAAACCCAATTGGTAGATCCTCAAGATCTAATCCTGTTACTTACGTCAAAGCCTATGATGATATTAGAGCACTATATAGCAAACAAAAGTTAAGTCAAATACGCAATTATGCAGCCAAACATTTTAGCTTTAATGTGGATGGTGGACGTTGCGAAACCTGTAAAGGTGAAGGTGTTGTTACTATTGAAATGCAATTTATGGCTGATGTCCATTTAGAATGCGAAACCTGTAAAGGTAAGCGCTTTAAAAAGGAAGTTTTAGAAGTCACCTTTGCCGATAAAAACATTGACGACATTTTAAATCTAACTATCGATGATGCTATTGCATTTTTTGATAAAAACGGAGTAACTAAAATCAAAAACAAGCTACAACCTTTACAAGATGTTGGTTTAGGTTATGTTGCTTTAGGACAAAGTAGTTCTACCTTATCTGGTGGAGAAGCACAACGTATAAAATTAGCAACCTTTTTAGGTAAAGGAAATACAAAAGATAAAGCATTATTTATTTTTGACGAACCTACAACTGGTCTACATTTTCATGATATTCAGAAGCTATTAAAATCGTTTTATGCTTTAATTGCTAAAGGACATTCAATTATTGTGGTGGAGCATAATTTAGATTTAATAAAATGTGCTGATCATATTATTGATTTAGGTCCTGAAGGAGGTGAAAATGGTGGTCATTTAGTTGCTTTTGGTACACCAGAAGAAGTTGTTATAGAAAAAGCAAGTTTAACTGCCCAATACTTAAAAGAGAAATTATAAGTTATAAATCTTGATACAATGTTTCGGCTTGAAACAGTCTTAAGATTGTTGTTAGTCAATTTCAAATTAGCTGACAAATGTATTTATTCCGTTATTTAATTTCGGTTTAACCGAAAAAAACACTTTTAAAATAAGCTGAAAAGCATAGTAAAATCAATACTTAACAAGTTTGGCACAGCTATTGAAACTAAATAGTCAATATAGCGAATGCCGAAACGCTTGATAAGTAGGCAAAATCTAAATCCTTTTTACTATGAAAAAATTAGTACTATTATTTACAGGTTTGTTAATGGGATTAACAACCGTTACAGCAGAAACTAAGTCTGCATCGCAAGGTGAAGATTTAGTACAAAACAGAAATTATTACACACAACCTATTTCTTTTATTGAACGTGGTGTTGAGTTTTTATTATTTAATGACGGAACTTTTGATTTTAACACACAGTTATCACAAACTCAAGGTGACATTTATTACAAACAAAGCACTAATAAAAGACGTACTTTAAACACTACTTATGGTGCTCCTGGAACACAATATTTTAACCCAAAAGACAATGGTGTTATTATCACACATGATAGAGACGGTAAAGTTAGACGTGTTGGTAATGTGTTTTTAAATTATAACAGAAGCGGACAAATTAAAAGATTAGGATCGGTTTACATAAGTTATAACCGTCAAGGTTTAGTTAGTCAAATTGGTGGCATGCGTTTACAATACAATAGGTTTGGTCAATTGGTAAGAACTGTAGGTCAAATAAACAGATACAATAATAACTATAACTCCACTCCTATTGTTAACCAAACTAATAATGGTCATTATGAATATAACCAAAATAACAATGACAACTATTATTATAAGCAAGAACAAAAGAAAATTGTAACAGAAACTAGAAAAAGATAATACCCTTTTTACATTTTAAATATGAAAAACCCATAAACAAGATTTATGGGTTTTGTTGTTTTAAAAAGTCACAACCTTCATAACCCCTTGATATTGTTACTGTTTTGTATTTTGGCACGATGCTTGTAATTAGTTAATTGTTCAATCTTAAAACAATTAGTTATGAAACATTTATTCCTTTTATTATCAGCTTTATTCCTTAGTGGATTTACTGTTAATGCAGACACTAACAACACAGTAGATAATGGTATTATTAATAACTCTTATGTAAGAGGGTATGGTAATCAATTTATATTTCAAGAAGCAGGTATCGAGTTTTCGGTTTATGCAGATGGTCAGTTTGACTTTTATATGCCTAATTATGGTCCTAAAGTTAATGTAAACATCAACACTAGAAACACTAGTATTAGCTTTAACACTGGTTATGATTATGGTGCTTATGTACAGTATGACGAATATGGAGCTGTTATACAAGTTGAAAACACACCTGTTTATTATGATTATTACGGTCGTGTTACGCAAGTTGGAAATGTTAACATAAACTATAACAACAGAGGTTATGTGACACGTGTTGGAGGATTATATGTTCATTACAACCGTTATAACAGATACTCACATTGTACTGGATTTATAAACATTTACAACAGAGCCTATGTTTATAGACCATGGCACAACTACTATATCTTACCTACTGTACATTATAGAGTATTATATACAACACCATATAGACAAAACTACAGACCTGTTAGATACAGATATGATAGACCATATTTAAATAATAGTAGACGTAGAACAGCTGTTGCTAACAGAAGAGGAAATACCATCTCTAGAAACAGAGCTTTAGCCTCTAGAACAAATGGAAGAACTCCAAGAGCAACAAATACAACTAGATCAAGAAACAATGCTGTTTCAACACCTAGAACAAGAAGAAACCAAACAGTTACTACAAGAACTAGAGGTAGCCAGTCTGCAACTTCTACTCCTAGAACCAGAAACAATAGAGTTACGACTAGTACACCAAGAACAAGAACAAATAAAACGGTAAACTCTAAACCTAGAACTAATAACACTAGAACAAATACACCTAGGAATAGAACAAAATCATCGGTTGCTAAGCCAAGAACAAGAAGTACAAGTAGAGCTAAATCAACTACAAGAAGCACAAGATCTAGAAGATAAAAATAAACACATTTGAATAGTCAAAAAATCCTATTATAGATTGTTAATCAAACAATCTAAGTAGGATTTTTTTATGGGATAAAACGGTTGAAAATAGCCAAGATGTCTTTAGATAAATTGAATTTTAAAACCGAAAATCCATATAAAACTATCAGTATTATAGTTTTTAAAACAATATTAAGTATTGGATTAAAACTAAATTCCCAAAAATACAGTGCTAATCCACAAACAGCTATTAAAACTAAAGTTTTTAAAGTTGAAATTGTAAAGGGTTGAATCTTAAACTTACTATACACAAACAGCAGTTTAACCATGTTGTACAATACAATAGTAATACCGCTTGCGTAAGCTGCTCCGTTTAATCCAAACGACGGAATAAACATATAATTTAATAATACTGTCAAAATTGCTAACATGACTCCAAAAACCAACACCATTCTATAATAGTCACTATTAAAAAGTATAGCGTTGTTATTTCCTGTTAAACTATCAGACAGTTTAGCTAATCCAATTATTAAAACCACCATAAAGCCTTCACTATAATTATCAGGAATTAATAAATACAGTTGATTAATATTTATGATGATACACAAAAAAATAAACCCACTAATGATAAACAAGTTAATGGAGCTTTTTTGATACAAAGTATTTAAACCAATCTTATCCTTATCATTTAGTAATTTAGCAGTAAT
This sequence comes from Olleya sp. NP1-10, assembly GCF_055804415.1. Taxonomy (NCBI): domain Bacteria; kingdom Pseudomonadati; phylum Bacteroidota; class Flavobacteriia; order Flavobacteriales; family Flavobacteriaceae; genus Olleya; species Olleya sp. NP1-10. Next base: position 2,929,918 of record NZ_CM147840.1, read on the forward strand.
TGGATGCGTTATTAAATGCATAGCTCTTGAAGGCACACCAATAACAGCTGCAATATAAATAGCTACACCATAATACGCTACATTTGTAATAGCTTCAAACTGACCAAGCATAAACTTATCAATTTCTAAGACTATATTTGCCACAGAGCCTGCAATTATTATTAAAGCAGAATATTTTAAAACCGATTTTAAATTTGGAATCTTAACTAACTTTAAAACAGGAAGTCTCAAGCTAAACGCATACAATTTCATTATTAAAGTTCTTAAAATATAAACTAAAACAATACTGTATATTAATTGATCTACAGTTAGATATTTATAATGCAATAGCAACAATAAAACCATAATGCACACTCTATGAAACACCTCTTTCATAAAGTTTCCAAAAACACTTTGCATTTGCACTCTACTCCAAGCATAAAACACCTCAAAATAAGCAAACATAACAGCACAAACATATATTAGCCATGTGTAATCTTTGATGATGCTATTTTTTTTAGATAACCAATTTGCGATGTAATCATAACCAAAATGTGTCACAATTCCTGCAGGAATTACTACTGCTAAAGGTAAGACTAACATTAAGGTTAAAAAGCTATTTTGAGATTGTCTGGTCTTAAATGAAGAATAAAATTTGACAATAGTATTATGAACACCAAAAGCCATTAAAGGCATTAAAATATTTGCTGTAGATAATATAAAAGTTATTAATCCAAAATAGGCTTCACTTAAAAACTGAGTGTATAAAAAAATGACATTAATAGCTCCAACACCAAATCCAATGTATGTAATTATAGTATTTTTGATGGATTGATTAACAACTATTCCCATAAGGTAGTGGTGGATTAAAAACTAAATTAACAAGGGTTAATTAAACTCGCTAATTTTTTGGTTAATTGTTGTCTTGAATAGCGTTGCAATCCGATAGGATTGGTTGACAAATTACTATTTTTATAAGCTTCAAAATGATTTTTTATAGTTTGTTTTAAAGCCTCATATTCTTGATAATTAAAAAACACTCCAGTGTTTGTTTCTTTAATAATTGAAGCCACATCTGCACCTTTTGGACCAATTGCAATAATCGGTCTGTTAGCAACCATGTATTCAAATATTTTTCCTGGTATGATTGCTTTTGTATCTTCACTATCTATTTCAATCAACAATAATAACTGGGATTTTTTCTGATATTCAACCGCTTCAATATGAGATAAATAACCAACATTACTTAAACTATTAGTTAAATCAAAAAAAGCGATAGATTGAAGTACTTCTTCACCAACTGAGCCTACTAAATTTAACTGAAACTGATTTGCAAAATCTTGATCTTCCTGTTTTAAATCTTGTAGTACTTTCCATAAAACTTCAGGATTTCTCTTAGACAATAAAGACCCAATATGCGATAAAGTAAACTTTTTATCTAACTGACTTACAACAACTTTCTCTTTGTCATAACCATTAGTTATGACAGAAATTGGCTGATTAGTTATCTGTTCAAACTCCGTTTTAGTACTTGGACTAGTTACAATAATCTGGTTGGCACTATTTAGTACTTTTCGCTCTAAATTTTTATGCTTTTTAGCAGATGTTTTAGTCAGTTTTAATTGCTTATGGTAACCTATACTTGTCCAAGGATCTCTAAAATCTGCTATCCATTTGACGTCTAATTTTTGCTGTAATTGCAAACCAATTAAATGCAAACTATGTGGTGGACCACTAGTAATAATTGTATCAATATTAAAATCTAAAATGTAAGTAGATAAATAATTGACTGAAGGCTTAACCCAATTTTTTCTAGCATCAGGTATAAAAAAATTACCTCTAACAAATAACATCAAACGCTCAATTAAGCTTTGTTTATTTTTTTCGGCAATAATCCCTTTACTAATTGTTTTGCTTTTTTAGAAAACAATTGTGCAAGCTTATAAGGCTCTTTAATAGGTTGTTTTAAAATAGTTATACTTGGATCAACTTCTGACTGTAAAGTCTGGTCTAAAATAGGGTAATTAGCATTAGAAGGACAATACACAATTGGCTCAATATTAAACTCTGGCAAATACTTTACAAATTTTAACCAACGCTGTACTCCTGGTCCTCCTGCTGGTGGCCAATAATATGTAATTATAAGTACCTTTTTTTATCCATGATATAACGCTTTCGCGGAAATTAAGCCAAGTATGATTAAGCGTTTTCCTTGTTACGAAAACTTTTAAATCCTAAAAATAAACCACCTAATACAAGCAATCCAAATATTACCGAACTTGCTAATGCAATAGTACTACCTGTTTCAACCACCTTTGGCTCAAACTTAAATTCTATTGTGTGGTTTCCTTTTGGTACTTCCAAACCTCTTAAAGCATAATTAACCTTATAATGTGGCTGTAATTGACCATCGATATAAGCATTCCATCCATTACCATAGTACATTTCTGAAAACACAGCAAAACCATCGTTAGTATTATCAGATTGATATTTTATGTAGTTTGGTTTATACGTTGCAACTTTAATTGATGCTAACGAGTCCGTTTTAAATATCTTAGGTAAGTTAACACTTTTAATTTGCTCTCTTGAATAAATGGCTGTTTCCTTACTTTTTAATGTATCTAATGCTAATATTTCATCAGTAGGACTAGCAACTTCTTTTAAGTTTTGCACAAACCAAGCATTACCATTAGCATCATTATTAACATACGGAAATGGCTGGTTGTTTTCGGCTTGACCGATAATATATTTTGCATTAAGCATACTTAACACGTTTATATTATTTTTAGAGATATAAAACTCGTATAAATCTTGATATCGTTTTGGTTTTGCAGCATGATAACCACCTAATGCATTATGGAAATAACTAGCTTTTGCTCCTCCTGAAGTAATATCAAACACACGGAAGTTGTCTGTATCCTTAAGGATTTCTAGATCTGCACCATTGGCTTGATATGGACGTTCCATTTTTAGTTTAGACACAAAATCTTCGTTGTTAACATAACGTCTGTCAACACCAACAAGATCTATAACAATTAATAAAGCCATAATGACTACAACTTTGGTTTCGTTTAGTTTTTTATTCAAAAAGAAATAAATAACTGCTGCTGCTAGTAAAACAAACACTAAAGTCCTTAGAGTGTCATTAGTAAAAAAACTTGCTCTGTCTTCTTTTAAAGCATCCAAAAAGGCTTGACCGTAACTGGCTCTTATTTGTCCATCAGATCCTCCAACAAAATTTATAAGTCCTGCAAATTTTGCTACTAAAAATAAAACTGCTAAACCTGCTGTTGTATAAACGGTATATTTTAAAGCTTTTAATTTTTCTTCGGTTTTTACAACTTCATTAAATAATCTAACTAATGCAAAAACAGCTAAAACAGGAATACACAACTCTAGAATAACCTGAATAGAACTCACTGCTCTAAACTTATTATAAAATGGTACAAAATCTATAAAAAAGTTGGTTAAAAACTCTAAATTTTTACCGTATGATAGTAATAATGATAAAACCGTTCCGCCAGCAAGCCACCATTTTAGACGTCCTTTGACTAAAAATAAACCAAGGACAAATAAAAATAGTACTACAGCACCAATATAGGCTGGAGCTTCAACTATAGTTTGGCTTCCCCAATATGTTGGTAAGCCTTTAGCATAATCTCTAGCTTGAACAGGTGGCACACCTTGCGATACAAAATAATCATACATCGCAGAATCTTTTCCGACGTCTTCTCCACTTCCTCCTCCTAAAAATCTTGGTACAAATAAATTAAAGGTTTCTAGTTTACCATAACTGTATTCTGTGATGTAGTCTTTACTTAACCCGTTTGTGATTTCTTTTTTAGAACCATCAGCATTAATAGTAATCTCACTTTGCCCACGAGTACTTTCTTTAACATACTCCTGAGTGGCTAATATATTAGTAGCATTTAAACCTATTGCTAAAATTACAGCAACTAACAACACACCTACAGCTTTAAAAAAATGAGGGATTATTTTTTTACGATACGCGTCTACCAAATATGCAACACCTAACACTAAAACTAATAACATCAAATAATAGGTCATTTGATAATGGTTAGCAACTAACTCAAGACCCATAGCTACAGTCGTTAATAAAAATCCAGATATAAACTTACCTCTAAAGGTTAATACAATTCCGCTTAAAACTAAAGGCATATAAGCTATAGCGTGCGCTTTACTATTATGTCCAACACCTAATATTATAATAAGATAGGTAGAAAAACCAAATGCTAAAGCACCAAGACCTGCTAATTTCCAATCGACTTTTAACACCAAAAGCAAAACATAAAACCCTAAAAAGTACAAAAACAAATAATCTGCTGGCCTAGGTAAAAACCTTAAAGACAAGTCTAACTTTTTAATATAATTATGAGGATATTTTGCACCTAATTGGTAGGTTGGCATACCTCCAAAAGCACTATTAGTCCAGTAGGTTTCTTGACCGGTTTGGGCTTTAAAATCTTTTTGTTGTTTAGCCATTCCTGTGTAGTGAACAATATCACTTTGGTAAATGACTTTTCCTTGTAAAATAGGACTAAAATAAGTTAATGAGCAGATAATAAATCCTACCAAAATTAAAAGATGAGGCAAGATTTTTTTAAAAGAGAATTGCATAAATGATTTTAAAAACTGTGAGGTCGAAAATTACTCAATTTCTTCGTAATCTACATACTCACCAACATTTTTATTTGAAGATTTATTTTCAGGCATTTTATCTATCGTAATTTCGCCTTCTTTTTTTAGTGGTTCTTGTCTTTGTTGGTTAAAAGCACCACCAAAACGTTGTGTAGCTTTTTTAGCTGCATATTTAAAAAGCGCAGGAGCAAACAAACGAGATAAGATTTTTAAACCGTAATAAATTAATATAATTATAAGGATGGTTCTTAATAAACCCATGTTGTAATATTTAATAAGTAATCATTTCTTTAACAAAAATACAATTCTTCAGTTTTAAATTAAGTTTTAAATACATAAAAAAAATATAAAATCTTATATTTGACTTCAAACAAATATTTATGCTTAACCCAAAAATAGTATTCACTTATGTATTGCTATTAGCAAGTTTTACTGCTACTGCGCAATATACTGAAGTTATTAACTCTAACAGACCTGGTGTGTCAAGAAGCGCGTTTTCTGTTGGTAAAAATGTGGCTCAACTTGAAGTTGGTCCATACCTTGTTAAAGAAGAACACACACCTCTAAAAAATGAAGCTTCTGGTTTTGGTATTGATTTTGCTGCCAGATATGGTTTACTTTGGGAACAACTAGAACTAAACATAGAAGGAACGTATCAAAATGACACATTTACTGACAACAGATCTGTAAACACTCCTATTGAAACAGATCGCGCAAATTTTAGATATTTGACCCTTGGTGCTAAATACTTAGTGTATGATCCATACAAAAAACTAGGAGAAGAAAAACCAAATATTTTTAGTTATCATGCTAATCGCAAATTTAGATGGAGTAGCCTGATTCCAGCTGTTTCTGTTTATGTTGGAGCCAACTATGATGCAGACAACAACTCGTACGTGCCATATACCAATCCTTTGACACGACCTAATTATGAAGGTGGATTTTCGCCAAAAGTAATGATTGCAACACAACATAATTTTAATAGTGGCTGGGTTTTAGTTATGAATTTTGCTAAAGATAGAATAGGTACAGATTATTCAGATTTTCAATATATCTTAACACTAACAAAAGCCATCAACCAACAATGGGTCCTTTTTGGTGAAACTGAAGGTATTAAAAGCGACTACTATGCTGATAACCTTTTTAGATTTGGTGGAGCTTACTTATGGAATAAAGATTTTCAGTTAGATACTGCAGTTACTTTTAACACCAAGGATACACCTTCTGTATTTAGCGTTAACTTTGGAGCTTCTTATCGTTTAGACTTTCATAAAGACCCAGATACTAATATAGATAATGGTACTAATGTTTTAGAAGAATACGAACGTAAAGCGAACCGTAATAAGAAAAACAAGAATAAAGGTGATGATTCTGATACTCCTTCAGATTCTGGAAAACGTAAAAAAGAAACTAAGGAGATTGATTTTGATGACGAAAACTAACTAGGCCTTTTTTACCATATGATTACAATTAAAAAAGTAGAGACAAAAGCAGACTATAAGACGTTTGTAAAATTTCCTTTTCAAATATATAAGGATTCTAAGTATTGGGTGCCTCCTATTATTAGTCAAGAATTAGCCACATTTGATAAAGATAAAAATCCAATATTTAATGATGCCCAGGCAACATTATTTTTAGCCTATAAAGCTAACAAAGTTGTAGGACGTATTGCTGCGATTATAAATTGGCTAGAAGTCAAAGATCAAGACTTAAAAAAAATGCGTTTTGGTTGGTTTGATTTTATTGACGATTTAGAAGTAAGTAAAGCACTTTTAAATGAAGTTTATACCATTGGTAAAAAACATAATTTAGCATATAGTGAAGGTCCAGTTGGTTTTTCTAACTTAGATAAAGTTGGAGTAATGACTGAAGGTTATGATAACTTAAGCAACATGGTAACATGGTATAATCACAGTTATTATGTTAAACACTACCAAACTCATGGTTTTACTGTTGAAAAAAATATATCGAAAGCAGATTCCCTTTTGAAAATGTTAAACCTGAATTTTTCTATAAAGCACAAGAATTAATTAAACGTCGTTACAAACTAAGAGCTTTAGATTTAAAAAAGACATCAGAAGTTATGCCTTATGCAGATAAGATGTTTGATTTATTTAACGAAACTTATGCTTCACTATCCTCTTTTGTAGCTATCACAGATATTCAGAAAGAATATTTTAAAAAGAAGTTTATTAGTTTTATAAATCCAGAATACATAAAATTTGTTGTAGATAGTGATGATAAATTAATTGCATTTGCTGTAGTTATGCCTGGTTTTGCAGAAGCTTTACAACAAATAAATGGAAAACTTTTTCCATTAGGTTTTTTAAAACTATTAAAAGCTAAAAAGGAAAGTAAAGATGTGATGTTTTACCTAATAGGTGTACATCCTGATTACCAAAATAAAGGTGTACATGCAGTAATATTTAACGAGTATTATAACACATTTACTGAAAGAGGTATAAAAATGTGTTATCGCACACCTGAGTTAGAAGATAATGAAGCTATAAGAAAAATATGGAAGCATTTTAGTCCAGAAGTATATATAAGACGTTGTACTTATAAAAAACAATTATAATTTTAGAAAACAAATAATTATCTAAACTAAAAAATCCGATTCAAAACTGAATCGGATTTTTTGTATGTTTAAAATAATAATTTTATTCACCCATTGATTTAATTAAAGCAGCAGACATACGCTTGTAAGTACCGTTAACTAAACGCTCTCTAATCGCTTCAAAAGCATCTAATGTTTCTGACACATCTTGTAATGTATGTGTTGCAGTAGGAATCATTCTTAATAATATTAATCCTTTAGGAATTACTGGATACACAACTATTGAACAGAAAATACCATAGTTTTCTCTTAAATCTCTAACTAAAGCCATAGCTTCTGGAATACTTCCATTTAAGTAAACTGGTGTTACACAACTTTGAGTTGTACCAATATCAAATCCACGATCTTTAAGACCTGACTGTAATGCATCTACAATTTTCCATAAGTTTTGTTTTAACTCAGGCATTGTACGTAACATATCTAAACGCTTTAATGCTCCAACAACCAATTGCATTTGCAATGATTTGGCAAACATTTGAGAACGTAAGTTATATTTTAAATAATCAATAATTTCTTGATCTGCAGCTATAAAAGCTCCTGTACTAGCTAAAGATTTAGCAAATGTTGCAAAATAAACATCAATATCATCTTGTACGCCTTGCTCTTGTCCTGCTCCTGCTCCTGTTTTACCTAAAGTACCAAAACCATGAGCATCATCAACAAATAATCTGAAGTTATATTTTTGTTTTAAAGCAACAATTTCTTTTAAACGACCTTGTTCACCACGCATTCCAAAAACACCTTCAGAAATCACTAAGATTCCACCTCCAGTAGTTTCAGCCATTTTAGTAGCACGTACTAAGTTTTTTTCTAAACTTTCAATATCATTGTGTTTGTATGTAAAACGTTTACCGTGATGTAATCTAACACCATCAATAATACATGCATGTGCATCAACGTCATAAACAATTATATCATCTTTACCTACTAATGCATCTACGGTAGACACCATCCCTTGGTAACCAAAGTTTAATAAGTAAGCTGCTTCTTTCTCAACAAATTCTGCCAACTCATTCTGTAATTGTTCGTGTAGTTCTGTGTGACCAGACATCATACGTGCTCCCATTGGATATGCAGATCCATAAGCAGCAGCTGCTTCTGCATCTACTTTACGTACTTCTGGGTGGTTTGCTAACCCTAAATAATCGTTGATACTCCATGTGATAACTTCCTTACCTTGAAATTTCATACGGTTAGAAATCTCTCCTTCTAATTTTGGGAATACAAAGTAACCTTCTGCTTGAGCAGCCCATTTACCCAATGGTCCTTTGTCCTTGTATATTTTTTCAAATAAATCTTTCATGTAAAATGCGATTTTTAAGCTATCATAATTAGGTATAATTAGCTTAAGCTATTAAATTTTAGTTAGATGTTACAAAATTAGGCAATTTTATTATTCATGCATAACAAATAACCTATGGATTTTTAATAAAAAAAGTCAATCTTACTATAAATATAAGATTAACTTTTTTCTATGTTTTGTAACGTTTACTTTATATATTGAATACTTTGTGCTGCAGCTTCATTTTTACTGTCAAAGAAACCTTGTTCAGTCATCCACTTGTCACTGTATACTTTACTCATATATCTTGAACCATGATCAGGAAAAATAACAACTACGTTATCTGTATCCTTAAATTCATTTGATTCATTTAATTGTTTAAGTGCTTGCATTGCTGCTCCAGAAGTATAACCTACAAACAATCCTTCGGTTTGAGCTATTTCTCTTGCTGTATGTGCACTTTCTTCATCTGTAACTTTAACAAACTCATCAATACTATCAAAATCTGTTGCTGTTGGTATTAAATTTTTACCCAATCCTTCAATACGATAAGGGTAAATCTCTTTATCATCAAACTCTCTTGTTTCATGGTATTTTTTTAATACCGATCCATAAGCATCAACACCAATAACTTTGATATTTGGATTTTGCTCTTTCAAATATTTTGCTGTACCAGAAATAGTTCCTCCTGTACCACTACAAGCAACAAGGTGTGTTATTTTACCTTCTGTTTGATTCCATATTTCAGGACCTGTAGATTGGTAATGTGCATCTATATTTAACTGATTAAAATATTGGTTTATATAAACAGATCCTTTAATTTCATCATGTAGACGTTTTGCAACTTGATAATAACTTCTAGGATCATCAGCACTTACATTTGCAGGGCAAACATAAACTTTTGCTCCCATGTTTTTTAACATGTCAATTTTATCTGCAGAGGACTTTGAACTTACAGCTAAAATACAATCGTAACCTTTAATTACACTAACCATTGCAATACTAAATCCAGTGTTACCCGAAGTTGTTTCAATAATAGTGTCACCAGGTTTGATGATACCTTGCTTTTCTGCTTGCTCTATAATATATAGTGCAATTCTATCTTTTGAAGAGTGACCTGGATTAAAAGCCTCTACCTTTGCTAGGTAATTACCTTTAAAACCTGATGTCATTTTTTTTAGTTTTATCATTGGCGTATTACCAATTAAATCTAATACGTTATCAAAAACTTGTTTTTTTGTTCCATAAATGCTATTTAAAAGCTACTTATTTTTTTGATTTTTAAAATCAAACCATGCAAAAGTAATGATTTTTTTGACTATTTATTTATTCCTTCCAAATCAAATAGAAAAGCGTATTCTAAAGCGACCTCTTTTAAGGCCTCAAAACGACCTGAAGCACCACCATGACCTGCTTCCATGTCTGTTTTTAATAATAATAAATTGGAGTCAGTTTTTAACTCTCTTAATTTTGCTACCCATTTTGCTGGTTCCCAATATTGAACTTGAGAATCATGTAAACCTGTAGTGACTAATAGATTTGGATACTCTTTTTGTTCTACATTGTCATAAGGTGAATAAGATTTCATGTAATCATAATAGGTTTTATCATTTGGATTTCCCCATTCATCATATTCTCCAGTCGTTAATGGTATTGAATCGTCTAACATTGTGGTTACAACATCTACAAAAGGTACTGCAGCTACTACTCCATTATACAGTTCTGGATTCATATTAATAATTGCTCCCATTAATAATCCTCCTGCACTTCCACCCATTGCGTATAAATGCTTTTGTGACGTGTAGTTATTGTCTATTAAAAACTTTGAACAATCAATAAAATCTGTGAATGTATTCTTTTTGGTTAATAGTTTTCCATTTTCATACCAAGGTCTTCCTAAATACTCACTCCCTCTAATATGTGATATAACATAAATAAAACCTCTGTCTAGCAAACTTAGTCTGATAGATGAAAAATAAGGATCTATTGTAGATCCATAAGATCCATAAGCATATTGTAATACTGGGTTTTGACCATTAAGTGTCATTCCTTTTTTATAAACAATAGACATTGGTATTTTCTCACCATCTCTAGCTGTAGCCCAAATACGCTTAGATTGATAGTTGTCTTTATTAAAATTAGGGTCTAAAACGGTTTGTTCTTTTTTAACTGTTTTTTCTTTTGTTTTAAAATTGTAATCTATTATTGAACTTGGATTGGTTAACGAATTAAAGCCATATCTTAAAGTTTCGCTTTCAAAGTCAGGATTGTTTCCTAATTGAGCTGTGTAAGTTTCACTTTCAAAATCTAAATAATAGTTCTCTGCTCCATTCCAACTAATAATTCTTAATTGGTTTAATCCGTTTTGTCTTTCGTTTACTATTAAATAATCTTTAAAGATTTCGATATCTTCTAATAAAACATCTTCTCTGTGTGGTAATACATCTGTCCAATTATCACTTGAGGTATTACTTTCGTTTGTTTTTTGAAGCTTAAAGTTTGTCGCTCCATCTTTGTTAGTGATAATATAAAAGCTATCATCAAAATGAGCTATTGAATATTCTAAATCTTTTTCACGAGAATTAAAAACTCTAAAATCATTGTCAGGTTGGTCTGCTTCAAGTATTTGATACTCGGTAGCCAAAGTACTTGAACTTCCAATAATTAAATATTTTTTAGATTTAGTTTTGTAGACGTAGGTGTTATAAGTTTCGTCTTTTTCATGAAAAACCAATTGATCTGTTGATGCATCAGCACCTAATTTATGCTTGAAAATTTTATCAGAACGTAAAGTAACTTCATCTTTTTTACTGTAAAATAATGTTTTATTGTCATTAGCCCAAGTCATTCCACCTGTTGTATTTACAATAACATCATCATAAATTTCTCCTGTTACTAAATTTTTAATTTTGATAGTATATTGTCTTCTACTTACTGTATCTACAGCAAAGGCTGCTAAGGTGTTGTCTGTACTAATAGTTAAACCGCCTAGTTTAAAATAACTATGTCCTTTAGCCATAAGATTACAATCAAATAAAATTTCTTCATCTGCTGTAAGACTGTCTTTTTTTCTGGTATAAATTGGGTAATCTTTACCTTCCTCATATCTAGTGATGTACCAATACCCATTCTGTTTATATGGCACACTTTGGTCATCTTCTTTAATTCTAGCTTTCATCTCATCAAATAATGATTTTTGAAAACCTTCTGTATGTTTTAAAATTGACTCAGTGTAATTGTTTTCAGCATTTAAATAATCTAAAACCTCTTGATCTTCTCTTTGATTTAACCAATAATAATTATCAATTCTGGTGTCATTATGAATTTGTAATTGCTTTTCAACCTTTTTAGCTATAGGTGGATTTACATTAGTTTTAGTCATTATATTATCGTTTTTACAGGAAAACACAAATGTAAAACTTATAATAATTAGCATATACTGTTTTTCATATTTAATTTTTTTGAGTTTTAAACTATCAATTTAATAAATTTGTAGCTTAAACTTAAAATTAAATAAAATGTTTGGAGATTTAATGGGTATGATGGGAAAACTAAAAGAGACCCAACAAAAAGTAGAGGAAACAAAAAAAGATTAAATACTGTTTTAGTAGATCAAAATAGTAGTGATAATTTACTAAAAGTCACATTGACTGCCAATAGAGAAATTAAATCTATTACTATTAGTGATGATTTATTAGAAGACAAAGAGCAACTTGAAGATTACTTAATATTAACACTAAACAAAGCTATTGCCAAAGCAACAGAGATTAATGAAACTGAATTAGCTGCTGTTACTAAAGAAGGTATGCCAAATATACCAGGCATGGATATGTTTAAATAATTTAATGTTGAAGTATAAAAAAAGGAAGCCAATTGGCTTCCTTTTTTATTTTATGTAATATATACTAATTAGTTAGCATTAATAACTCTAAATTGAGTACGTCTGTTTGCTAAGTGCTCTCTTTCTGTACAAGAAACACCATCAGAACATCTGTTTGCTAATCTAGACTCACCATATCCATTAGATACAATTCTTGAAGAATTGATTCCTTTAGAGATTAAGTAGTTAGTTACCGCTTGAGCTCTTCTTTCTGATAAAGATCTGTTAGATGATTTAGAACCTCTTGAATCTGTGTGAGAAGCAATCTCTACTGATACACCATCAGCTAATACAGGTAATAATTTAGCATCGATTTCAGCTTTAGCAGCTGCAGTTAATGATGCAGAACCTAAATTCCAGTTTATGTTTAAGTCGTTATATTCAACGATTTTACAATCAACTTCTTTCCAAGTTGTTAAACCACCTTTTTTCTGTAATACTTCTTTAGTAACAGTTTTGTTAACAGCTGGTACAGTTTTCTCTTCTACTCTAGCATCGTTAGCTAAAACAGTACGCTTTAAAGTAGCTGTTTTTTGAGGTACTTCAATAACTCTTGTTGTTGGAGGTGTAGCCATTACAGTACGTTTCATTGTTGTAGACGTAGATGGTATAGTTACTACTCTTGTAGTTTCAGGAGTAATGATAGTTTTTCTTAATGTAGTAGACTTTGAAGGAATATCAACCGCTCTTGTTGTAGGAGGTGTTGCCATTACAGTACGCTTCATTGTTTTAGTTACTGCAGGAATTTCAGTCACTCTTGTTGTAGCAGCATCAACAACTATAGTACGTTTCATCGTTTTTGTTACAGCAGGAATATCAATAACTCTTGTTGTTGGAGGTGTTACCATTACTGTTCTAGTCACCTCTTTTGTTACAGCAGGAACTTCAATTGTTCTTGTTGTTGGAGGTGTAACCATTACTTTTCTTGTTACTTGCTCAGTTACAGCAGGAATATCGATAACTCTTGTTGTAGCTGGTGATACTAAAACCGTTTTCTTAACTGTTTTATTAACAGCAGGAATTGGAATTGTTCTTGTTGTTGGAGGTGTAACCATTACAGTTTTCTTAACCGTTTTTGTTACAGCAGGAATTTCAATAACTCTAGTTGTAGCTGGAGTTAAAACCACACGTCTTGTATACGTTCCCATTCCACAATCCTCAGAACTATTAGGTGCTTGATCACATCCTGGCTTAGTCATTACTTGAGCATCAGAAGCTAATTCTGTAGTATTTATTGTAATGTTTTGAGCTGGAATATTTTTGTAACACCAGTATCTACAATCGTTAGGGTCACTTGAAGCACAATCTGCTGCTGGAGTATCACTCATTCCCCATTTTGCTGTTGCAGGCTTAACTTCTATTACCTCATAACCTGAAGTAAATTTAGCAGGAACTACAGATAAAGTAGAACCAAACTGTTGCTTCTTATAAGATAAAGTTTCATTACCCCATTTTGCAGGAATAACTTCTAAACGTTGAGATGCTTCTTTAACAACTACTTCAAAAGTTTCTGTACCATATTTTGCTGGAACAATTTCTAATCTTGAAGACTCAGGTTGTACTAATACTGTTACGTTTTCTGTAGTCCATTTTGCAGGAACCACTTCTAAACGTTGAGATGCTTCTTTTACAACAACAGTTTCTGTTCTTGTTTCATATTTAGCAGGTATAGATTGTAACTTAGTGTAAGCCGCTTCAACCAATACTGTTTCAGTTCTGTTTTCATATTTTGCAGGAATAACCTCTAAACGTTGTCCAGCTTCTTTTACTACCACTTCAAAGTTTTCTGTTCCTAATTTAGCAGGAACTACTGATAAAGTTTGACCTCCTTCAGAAGAAACAACCTCAAAATTTTCTGTAGCATACTTAGCAGGAACTACTGAAAGCTCTTGGTAAGATGGTTGAATAATCATTTCTTCAGTTGTAGTATCTGTAGAACCAGGTACTTTTTCTAACTTCTGAGAAGCTTCTTGTGTAACAACTTCAAAAGTTTGTGTTTCATATTTAGCAGGAACTACTGATAATTCTTGTCCAGCTGATTGAGTTACAACTTCTTCGTTTTCTGTTCTGTACTGTGCAGGAACAACACTTAACTTTTTATAAGCTGGTGCTACCTGTACTGTAATGTCTTGGTTAACCCATACATCAGGAGTTACACAACGTACATAACATTTCCCTGGTTCAGGATTTGTTGGTAAATCTTGTGCAAAAACTGCTGAGCAGACTACAAAAGATAAAATTGTTAGTAATACTTTTTTCATTGTTGTTAATTTAAATGGTTATTTATTAAACATATTTAGTCGAAACTAATAACGACTGTTCTCTAATTTCATTCAAAAAAAATACTTATCAAACAAATAGTCACTTTTATTCATAACACTAAGTTAAAATTTCGACCAACAGTGTTAAAATTCAGCTTAACTACATATGAAAAATGAACAGTGTTTTTTGTTTTAATAAACTTTCTGTCTAAATTACAACTTTTTTAACACATTTAGCACTTTATCATGCTGATTATCAGAGTAATTTAAATGGGTTACTAATCTTAATTTCCCATTTCCCATACTAATGATTTTAATATTTTTATCAGAAAGCACCTCTAAAAAATCATTTTCTGAATATTTTTCGTTAAGTTGAAAAATCACAATATTAGTTTCAACAGGTTCAACCTTTTTAACAAAAGAAGATTTAAGCAATACTTCTGCTAATTGTTTAGCTTTTAAGTGGTCTTCTTTTAATCTTTCAATATTATGCTCTAGAGCATATAATCCTGCTGCTGCTAAAAATCCGCCTTGGCGCATACCTCCTCCTAAAATCTTTCTAATTCTTATAGCATTTTTCATGATTGCTTCATCACCAACAAGTACTGATCCGATTGGACAACCCAATCCTTTACTAAGACAAACAGATATGGTATCAAAAGCAGCTCCATATTGTGCTGTAGTTTCATTTTTAGCAACTAAAGCATTCCATAATCTTGCTCCATCTAAATGAAACCCTAAATTATGAGTTTTACAAAGGTTTTTAATTTTTAAAATTTCATTAAAATCCCAACACGCTCCTCCTCCTTTGTTTGTTGTATTTTCAATTTCAACTAAAGTTGTTAAAGGACTATGGTAAAATTCTGGTGGATTAATAGCTTCTTCAACTTGACTAGCAGTAAACATCCCTCTATGACCATCTAATAACTTACAAGAAATACCACTATTAAAAGAGGCTCCTCCACCTTCATAATTATATATATGAGCATACTGGTCACATATAACTTGATCTCCAGGATTGGTATGTAGTTTTAAAGCGGTTTGATTAGCCATCGTACCACTAGGAAAAAACATAGCGTGTGACTTACCAAACTGTTTGGCTACCTTTTCTTCTAGAGCATTAATAGTTTCGTCTTCTTTATACACATCATCACCAACCTTAGCTGTCATCATGGCTTCCATCATTTCTAAACTAGGTTTAGTAACGGTATCACTTCTTAAATCAATAAACATATCTTTAGTTTTAATCTTGATAAAATTATTAAAATTGTAGCTAAATATTTTTAAATCTTAGTAATAATTCTATTTTTGTTACCCACTCAAAGTTAAACTTATGATAACTTCAGAACACATAAAAAACCTTAATACACGCCTTAAATCGTTAAGGCAATATCTTTGACATTGATAATAAGCTAGTTGCGATTCAAAATGAAGAAGAGCAAACGTTTGATCCTAACTTTTGGAATGATTCTGCTGCTGCAGAATTAGTTATGAAATCCTTAAGAGAGAAAAAATGGATAAACGATTACGAAGACTCTAAATTATATATTGAAGATTTAGAGGTTATATACGAGTTTTATAAAGAAGATGAAGCTACTTTAACTGATGTTGAAGAGCGTTACAATAAAGCACTGACTTTAATTGAAGAATTAGAGTTTAAAAACATGTTATCTGAAGAAGGTGACAGTTTAAGTGCTGTTTTACAAATTACAGCAGGAGCTGGCGGAACAGAGAGTTGTGATTGGGCAAATATGTTAATGCGTATGTATTTAATGTATGCCGAAAAAAATGGCTTTAAAGTTAAAGAGTTAAACTTTCAAGAAGGAGATGTTGCTGGTATTAAAACTGTAACGCTAGAAATTGAAGGTGACTTTGCTTTTGGTTGGTTAAAAGGTGAAAATGGTGTACACAGATTAGTACGCATTTCTCCTTTTGATAGTAATGCAAAACGACATACTAGTTTTGCTTCGGTTTATGTTTACCCTTTAGTGGATGATACTATAGAAATTGATATAAATCCTGCTGATATTGAAATTACAACCGCTAGATCCAGTGGTGCAGGTGGACAAAATGTAAATAAAGTTGAAACTAAAGTACAACTTACGCACAAGCCTTCTGGAATACAAATTTCATGTTCAGAAACCAGGTCTCAACATGACAATAGATCCAGAGCAATGCAGATGTTAAAGTCTCAGTTGTATGAAATCGAACTTCAAAAGCAATTAGCACAACGTGAAGACATTGAAGCTAGTAAAATGAAAATTGAATGGGGAAGCCAAATAAGAAATTATGTTTTACATCCATACAAGCTAATAAAAGATGTTAGAAGCAGCCATGAAACAGGAAATGTAGATGCTGTTTTAGATGGAAATATAGAACCCTTTTTGAAAGCCTATCTTATGATGATGGGACAACAAGATATTAATACAGACAACCTTTAGACAATGATAAAAATTTACCATAATCCAAGATGCAGTAAATCTAGACAAGGTTTACAGTTATTAGAAGACACAAACCAAGAGTTTGAAATTATTAAATATCTTGACAATCCATTAACTATAAAAGAAATTAAAGAGATCCTTACTGCTCTTAATATTAAACCAATTGAACTAGTTAGAAAAAACGAAGCCATTTGGAAAGACAACTACAAAAATAAAACCCTAACAGACAATCAAATTATTGAGGCTTTACAAGCCCATCCTAAACTAATTGAAAGACCAATTGTTACCAATAAAAACTCAGCAGTTATTGGTAGACCAACTGAACTGATAAAAACAATATTATAGTTTATTAACGATTATTTCAGTACAATCAAACTCCCTCACTAAACTAATGATAATAATATATCACAATCCTGAGTCATCAGACTCAAACGCTTGCCTTGAAATTTTAGAAACCTCAAAACATGATCACGAAGTCATAAAATACCAAGATAGACCTCTAGATAAACCAAAATTAATTAAAATTATAAATCTGTTAAACATTAAACCTGATGAATTAATCAGAAAAGACAGTAAAGTATGGATTGAAAACTTTAAACCCTTAGTAGATGAAGGTCAACAATTTAACAATGATAGTTTAATTGATATAATGATTGAATATCAAGATATTATAGAGCGACCAATTGTAATAAATGGAGGAAAAGCAGTCGTTGGTAAACCAGCAAAACTTATATTTAATATCAAGCCAAACCAAAACTCTACTTTATGATTTGTGCTTTTTTATTTAACAAAGCTTTAACCAAACACGCTTAAACCTTAAAGTATTTTTGTGGTCATATTAACAAACCAAAATCTATGACTAAAAATATTATTTCCTTTTGCTTACTGCTAATATGCGCCAATTTTTCTTTTGCGCAAAATGCAAATCAAAAATCAGTAACCATTAAAGGAAAGATTCTTGAAAAAGACACAAATGCACCTCTAGAGTATGCTACAGTAGTATTCAAAAGTATTTCATCACCTAATGATGTTTCTGGAGGAATTACAGATGCTAACGGTAATTATTCAGTTGAAGTAAAAACAGGTAATTATACTGTTAGTTTTGAATACATTGGCTTTAAAACCGAAGTATTAAACAATAAATCTATAACTTCTAATCAAACGCTACCAACTCAATATTTAGCAATTGATGCAGAAACATTAGATGAAATAGAAATTGTTGCAGAAAAAACAACTGTTGAAATAAGATTAGATAAAAAAATATACAACGTTGGTAAAGATTTAACTGTACGTGGTGGAACCGTAAGTGATGTTTTAGATAATGTCCCTTCAGTTTCAGTTGATGTTGAAGGTACTGTTGCTTTACGTGGTAATGATAACGTACGTATATTAATTAACGGAAAACCATCTGGTTTGGTTGGTTTAAGTTCTACAGATGCCTTAAGACAGTTACCTGCAGAGTCTATTGAAAGAGTTGAAGTTATTACCTCTCCTTCTGCTAGATATGAATCAGAAGGTACAGCAGGTATACTAAACATTATTCTTAAAAGAAGTAAGCTACAAGGTTTAAATGGTGCTATAACCACAAACGTTGGATATAATCCTGCAGCAGGAATATCAGGAAACATAAATTACAGAACGGGAGATATTAATATTTTTAATACTACAGGATATAGTTACAGAGAATCTCCTGGTAATTCTTATGCTTACACACAATATTTAAATACAGATTTTGATGATGACGGAAATCTAATCTCTGATAATCCTGATACATTCACAGAAGAAACTAGAGATTATGAGCGTATAAGAAAAGGTTTAAATACAAATTTTGGTGTAGAATGGTATGTTAATGATTCTGCCTCTTTAACGACTTCTTTTTTATACAGAGATAGTGATAACGAAAGAAACACAACCAATACCACTTTACAAACAGATGCCTTAGGTAATACCTCTACAAATGTGCGTATAGATCCAGAATTAGAAGATGATAAAACCATACAGTATTCATTAAACTTCAATAAAAACTTTAATGATAGTGGTCATACTTTGACTTTTGATTTTCAATATGAAGAAAATAATGAAAATGAAAATTCAATCATACTTTCGGATAATGTAATATCTGATGATATTTCTAGTTTTGAAGAACAAGAGCGTATCTTACTACAAACAGATTACGTACTTCCAATCGGAGAAAACTCTCAATTTGAAGCAGGATTTAGAGGTAATTTCAACACACAATCTACAGATTTTATTGTGCAATCTGTAAATGATGAAGGCGCTTTAGAGCTTGACAATACACAATCTAATTTATTTAACTATGGGGAAGATTTAATTGCTGTATATTCTCAATTTGGTAGTAAAATTGGTAAGTTTTCATACCTTTTAGGTTTAAGATTAGAAAATACCCGATTAACTATTGATCAACCAACAAGTGGAGATTTTAGTAAACGTAACTACACTGGTTTGTTTCCAACAGTAAATTTAAGTTATGAAATTAGTGACAGAGAAAACGTAACCTTAGGTTATGCTAGACGTTTACGTAGACCACGCTCTCGTTTTATTAATCCTTTTCCTTCTTTTTCAAGCTTAACAAGTGTATTTAGAGGTAATCCAGAATTAGACCCTAGTTACTCTGGACAATTTGATTTAGGATATTTAAGACGTTTTGGTAAGTTTACATTTAATGCATCCACTTACTACTCACATGCAACAGATGGTTTTAATTTTATAAGTTTTGACACAGGTGAAGTCGTTACAATTTCTGGACAAGATGTTAACGTTATACAACGTTCTCCTATTAATTTAGCAACTGAAGACAGAATTGGAGCCGAATTTACTTTAACTTATAATCCATCAAGAAAATGGAGAATAAATACTAACTTCAATTTTTTCCAATCTGAAGTTGAAGGTACTACTCCTAACGGATTGTCACTTGATAACAAAAATACAAGTTGGTTTGCTAGATTAAGTAACAAATATACTTTACCTGCAAGTATTGATTGGCAAACAAATTTATTCTACAACGGTCCAAGTCAAGATGCTCAAAACGATAATGAAGGTATTTTTACAACCTCTATGGCTTTTAGTAAAGATCTATTTAACGAAAGAGCTTCAATAGCTTTTAATGTTAGCGATTTATTTAATAGCAGAAAAAGACAACAAACTACAACTACTCCAACTTATATTAGCGACAGCGAATTTCAATGGAGAGAACGAAGTTTTAATCTTTCATTTACTTACAGATTTAACCAGAAAAAGAAACGTACTCAACGTGGAAACTATGGTGATGGTGGTGGTGATGAATTTGAAGGATAAAATATTAATACCATAATAAAAAGCTGCTAGAAATTCTAGCAGCTTTTTTTATATCCAAAGTCCTTTTATTTTAAATATAGGTCATAAAAAAAGGGAATCAATATTGATTCCCTTTTTTAAAATTGAATTTTATTAAGTCTAAACTAAATAAAACTATCTATATTTTATAACTAAGCGTTACGCTTAGCCTTTTTTCTTCTTTAATCTCGTTTAAACGCTCGATTAAACTTCCTCCAATCCAATAAGGAACTACAAATGTTATTAAAAATATCATTAACCAAAAACCTATGGTTAAGATAGTTAAAAATGCTAAAAAGCCTAAATATTGGTCAAATTCGAACATACTGTGTTTAGTTTCGTGTTTATTATTATTGCAAATATAAAGTAATCTTGTTTTTTATACAATATAAAGTAAAAATTTATTAATGGTATTATTAATATACTTTATAACTATTAACCATTAAAACTATTGTCATGAGGTTTAAAATTAATTATAAACGTGCTTTCAGGTAACTTTTTATATTCTAAATCGCCTTGTAATTGCTCGGTTAAAATATTAATCAACTCCATCCCTAATGAGTCTGACGTTTTATAATTAAAATCATCAGATAATCCATCACCATAATCTTTATAGATTAATTTAAAACTAGGACTATTATCTTCAATAGTAATACTTAATCTATTATTCTCATTATCTTTAAAACTATATTTAAATGAGTTTGTCACTAATTCATTTAAAATTAAACCTAGGTCTGACGCTGTTTCTGCATCAAAAAATAATGTTTCATCAATATTAATGTCTTTAAGTAAATGCATTGATTTATTTTTTACAGTATCTTCGACATACTCTAATAATTGTTCAACGTATTCTCTTGTTTTCACATCTTTTAAAGTAGTATTTCCATAAAGCTTTTCATGTATTAAAGACATGGAACGTATCCTATTTTGACTATCCTTTAATGCTTGTTTAATGTTTTCATCTTCATATTCGTTTTCTTGCATTAATAATATACCAGCAACCATCTGCATGTTATTTTTTATTCGATGGTGTATCTCTTTTATTAAAGTTTGAATTTTCTTTAAGTTAATTTCTAATTCATCATTTTTATGAACAACCAAATTATTTACCTCTTTTAAAGTTTGATTTAAACGTCTATTTTTTAAATATTGACTTAAGGATATTAGTATTAAAACAGATAATAATGCATACCAACCATATGCCATGTAATTATTTTTAATATTTATTTGTGGCTTAACTTTAAAAGCACTTCCTACTTTTAGTTCTAAACCAAATAAATCGATTGAAGAATAAATATAATCTGAATCATTAATATTATAATTTTTATAATATTCTTCATCTTTGGCTTCAGAATAAATCTTGGTATCGTTGTAAAACCCTTCTCTTGTAAGATCAAAACTATCTTTAATTATAAATTTATGCAGAAATGTTTTCTCTAAATTATTTGTGTAAAAAAATCCAATAAATATTTGACATTAATGATTGGCGAAAAATAACCCAACACTTCATTTTTATTATTCCTAGCTGAAAAGTTAAAAGGAAAACCTGTCCAACCTTCACGTAAATTTACTGGTAAAAATAACCTTATTTTATCATCATACATATGCTGCTCTAAATCAAGCATTCTGTCAGGAGATAAAAATGTTTTTCCTGAGACACCTTTAAGGTTTTGAGGATCTATTTGATTGGGAGTGATAACATATTTAAATATATGTTCTTTGTCAATGTAATTAACCAATATTGAATCATCAAATTTTATATTTTTAAGTAAATCCTTTAAATATATTTGAAGTTTTTTTCAGAAGGAAATGTTTCTGAATTTTTAGTGTAACTTTTTATTGAAGAAACTAATGTAGCATACACCTGTATTCCGGATTTAGCATTATTAATAGCCTCTGTATGAGCTTTTTTTAATTCAGCTTCAATTTTTTGTTGTTCTAGTTGATTGTTTTTACTTAATAATCTATTCAACAATACAGCACCAATAATTAAAATCACTAATACTGTAAGGTAATATTTTATATTTTTAATAGAATATGATACAAACATTAGTGTACTAAAAACAGATTCATTATTGACCATAAAGATAACTGATTTTTATTATATTTTAATCTTTTTAAAATGAA
This sequence comes from Olleya sp. NP1-10, assembly GCF_055804415.1. NCBI lineage: Bacteria > Pseudomonadati > Bacteroidota > Flavobacteriia > Flavobacteriales > Flavobacteriaceae > Olleya > Olleya sp. NP1-10. Next base: position 2,952,497 of record NZ_CM147840.1, read on the forward strand.
TTAACGATAATTAATGGGCTTTTTTAAACAGAAACTAACAACTTGTTATATTCTTTATTTTTAAATTTTAATTATATAAAACTGTTAATTTAAAACCACAAAATTTTGTAATTTTACAATCATAATTTAATCAATTATCAAATGGAATATAGAATAGAAAAAGACACCATGGGCGAAGTTAAAGTGCCTGCAGACAAGCTTTGGGGAGCACAAACAGAACGTTCTAGAAATAATTTTAAAATTGGAAACGTTGCATCAATGCCACTTGAAGTGGTTTACGGATTTGCTTACCTAAAAAAAGCTGCTGCTTATACTAACTGTGAACTTGGAGTTTTACCTATTGAAAAAAGAGATTTAATTGCAACTGTTTGTGATGAAATCTTAAAAGGCAAACATGATGATCAGTTTCCTTTAGTAATCTGGCAAACAGGTTCTGGAACTCAGTCTAACATGAATGTAAATGAGGTTATTGCTAACAGAGCACACCAATTAGCTGGAAAAACTATAGGTGAAGGAGATAAAACTATACAACCTAATGATGATGTTAATAAGTCACAATCATCAAACGATACTTTTCCAACAGGAATGCATATTGCTGCTTACACAAAAATTGTAAAAAACACTATTCCTGGTGTTAAGCAATTACGTGATACTTTAAAGAAAAAATCAGAAACTTTTAAAAATGTAGTAAAAATTGGTCGTACGCATTTAATGGATGCTACACCATTAACTTTAGGACAAGAATTTTCTGGATATGTCTCACAGTTAGACCATGGACTTAAAGCTTTAGAAAACACTTTACCACATCTAAGCGAAATAGCTTTAGGTGGAACTGCTGTTGGTACAGGTCTAAACACTCCAAAAGGATACTCAAAACGTGTCGCTGAATATATAGCAGAATTTACAGGACAACCGTTTATTACGGCTCCTAATAAATTTGAAGCTTTAGCAGCACACGATGCTATTGTTGAAAGTCATGGTGCTTTAAAACAATTAGCAGTCTCTTTAAACAAAATTGCTAATGACATACGTATGATGGCATCTGGACCAAGATCAGGAATTGGTGAAATTATCATTCCTGCTAATGAGCCAGGAAGTTCAATAATGCCAGGAAAAGTTAATCCTACACAATGCGAAGCTTTAACAATGGTATGTGCTCAGGTTATGGGTAACGATGTTGCTATTAGTGTTGGTGGTACACAAGGACATTACGAGCTTAACGTCTTTAAACCAATGATGGCTGCAAACATCTTACAATCTGCGCAGTTAATTGGTGATGCTTGTGTAAGTTTTGATCTTAATTGTGCTGCAGGTATAGAACCAAATCACGAAGTAATTAAAGAGCTTTTAAACAACTCTTTAATGCTAGTTACAGCTTTAAATACTAAAATAGGATATTATAAAGCTGCAGAAATAGCTAATACTGCTCATAAAAACGGAACAACTCTAAAAGTTGAAGCTGTTAATTTAGGGTATGTTACTGCTGAAGAATATGATGAATGGGTAAAACCTGAAGAGATGGTTGGAAGCTTAAAATAAGCGCTCACAACTTTTTATAAATTTAAAAAACCGATAAGTAAGCTTTATCGGTTTTTTTAGTTTAGTTAGTTATTAAATAAAAAAATAATAGGGATGGATAAATAACCACTCAAATTTATAACAATTCTAAATAATACGCATTAACATATGTTAATAAAACTAAAGTTTACCTCTTACTCTACTTAATTGAACAGGAGTAATACTCAAAAATTTAGCGATTTGATACTGAGGAATTAAATTATCAATATTAGGAATTATTTTTCTTAAATTTAAATAACGTTCAGTAGCATTCATTGTTAATACTTCGATATATTTTTTGTCTTTCTCACAGACTAAAGCTTCTAAAAATTTAGCATAAAAACCCAATATTTCAGTATTAGACTTATATAATTCTTTAAATTTAGTAAAATCTAAAACATAGATTTCACTATCAGTCAGACATTCATAAGTGCTTTCAGAAGGTATCTGATTTAATAATGCCTCAAAAGACGCAATTATTGTCATTGGTGTAAATAAAGACTTTGTTACCTCTTTACCACTTTCTAATCTAACATAAGAACGCATAACCCCTTTTACTATTAAATAAATTTTGTCAGGTATATCACCAGAATCATCCAATATCGTACCAGCGGGTAACGCTCTAAATACCGAACAATTAAAGATCAAATCAAACGATTGGATAGACATTTTATAAAAAGAACACATATAAGCATATATATCTTCATAAGATGTTTGCTTTTCTGCTACCATAATTTTAATTTACACACAGATAAATGTATACCTTTTATTTATTTAAGATATATCTTTTCGATGTATCGCAAATAAAGAATAACAATAAGTAAGTTAAACAAAATCGTTCAACACTATGTTATTTGTCTATATTTGAAAATTAAACCGAAACAATTTACATGTCAATTTTAATAACAAACATCAAGAAATTACTACAAGTTAGAGACGAAAACACTTTAAAAGTTTCTGGAAGTCAAATGAAAGATTTACCATCAATAACTAATGCTTATCTGTTAATTGAAGATGATACAATTGTAGATTTTGGATCAATGATAGACGTAAGTAATGTAAAGGCCGATAAAACGATTGATGCAAAAAATAAATTGGTATTACCTACTTGGTGTGACTCTCATACTCATATAGTTTATGCTGGAGATAGATCTCAAGAATTTGTAGATCGTATTAACGGATTAAGTTATGAAGATATTGCAAATCGTGGTGGTGGTATTGTCAATAGCGCTAAAACACTTCAAAACACAAGTGAAGACGATTTATATAACCAATCTATACAACGTGTTAAAAATGTAATGCAATTAGGTACAGGTGCTATTGAGATTAAATCTGGTTATGGTTTAACACCAGATGCAGAACTTAAAATGTTACGAGTAATTAAGAGAATTAAAAAAGATTTTCCTGTAAAAGTAAAGGCTACTTTTTTAGGTGCTCATGCATTACCACTTGAATTTAAAACAAATAAGCAAGGGTATTTAGATCAAATTATTAATGACATGCTACCAAAAATAGCAAAAGAAAACTTAGCACAATATATTGATGTCTTTTGCGAAAAAGGGTATTTTGATTTAAACGATACTGCTCAAATATTAGAAGCTGGTTTACAATATAATTTAATCCCTAAAATACATGTTAATCAATTTAATGCTTTTGGTGGTATCGCTTTAGCTGTAAAATATGGAGCTGTAAGTGTTGATCATTTAGAAGAATTAAACACTGAAGATATTGAAGCTTTAAAAGGAAGTAGTACAATGCCTGTGGCTTTACCTTCTTGTTCCTATTTTTTAAGTATTCCATATACACCAGGAAGACAACTTATTGATTCTGGATTACCTTTAGCTTTAGCTACAGATTATAATCCTGGCTCTACTCCTTCAGGAAACATGAATTTTGTTGTTAGTACAGCTTGTATTAAAATGAAATTAACACCTGAAGAAGCCATAAATGCTGCAACATTAAATGGTGCTTACGCAATGGGTATATCTAAGGAATATGGAAGTATTACTAAAGGAAAAAAAGCAAACATAATTATAACTAAACCTGTTTCAGGATATAACTATTTACCTTATGCTTTTGGAGATAATCATATTGATCAAGTTATTATAAATGGTATTTTGATTTAAAATTAAAAAAACCTGAAAACTATAAGCTTTCAGGTTTTTTAATGGATTTTTTTAATTACTATTATTAAGTACGACTATTTAAGGGAAAATTCTGTACTTGATATTAATTCATTGGCATCAAAAACATTAATTTGATAACGTCCTGATTCAAATTTCTCATCATTTTTATTATCAATAAACTCACAAATATCTAGGTTTCCATTTTCATAGTTAAACTTACTAATTAGACTATAATTTAGCATTTGTTCTCCAAACTTTACCTGTTCATCAGCTCCTAATATCTTACTACTAGGATCTATTACTTGAACATAAAATTCTTTATCTCCAGACAACACCAATCTGTTTTTAGTAACAGTAAAACAAACTCTAATTTTATCACTACGTTTTGCTCTTTCAGTAGGTATTAACTTACCATTATTACGTTGTATTACTCCAAAACCTTTTAAGTTAACAGCATTAAGTACTGCTGCTTTTTCAACAACATCAGCTAAAGCAGTGTTTTGTATAAGTAAAGAGTCATTAAACATTCTACTCTCTTCATATTTAACATTAGTACTGTCTAATGTTGTAGCTAACTGCATGTTTTCAACTTTCAATCTATCATTTTCAGTTAAAAGCGCATCCATTTCAGTTTTAAGAGCGTTGTATTTATTGTAGTAGCGTCCTAAATTTCTTACGTTAGTTTCAGAAACTTTTAAAGAATCTATTAAATCTTGAATACGATCTCTAGCTTCTACTAAATTTTGATTAGTTACTTGAGTTTCACTTAAAGCAACGTCATATTTTGCTGCCATAGTATTTAAGTCTGTCAACACATCGTTTTTTTCTTGCGTCAACTGTTGTTCATTTTCTTTTTTTCTTTGTACAATGTAGAAGTGTAAATACCTGTACCAATAAATAATGCTAAAGCGATTCCTAAGGCTACTTTTAAACCTGTACTTGCTGTGTTATTTGCCATAATCTTTTAATCTATGAGTTAAACATTAATTTTAAAATCTTATTATTATTGTAATAATAAAAACGTAATTTTATTTTTTCAAATCTACATAAAAAGTAAATGAATAAATTAGTTTTATTTAATAATTCCTTTTCAGACAACTTAATTAATGCGCGTTCTGGTGAAACCAAATTTGGTCAACAAATCATTAAGTTAACTAGTGTTTCCAATATATACGACACACTTAAAGGTTTAGACGTTAAGTATGTTTTATTTGGATTGCCAGAAGATGTTGGTGTTTTTGCAAACCTCGGTAAATCAGGAGCTTGCAACACATGGGAGCATGTAATTAAAATTTTGTTAAACACACAAAATAATATTTTTAATGAGGCTAATAAAATATTAATTTTAGGGCACTTAGATTTCACCAAAGAGCAGAAAGAACTTACAGAATTAAATCAAAATAATCCAAAACAAATTATAAGAGCCAGAAAATTAGTCGCTAAAATGGATAAACATGTAGTTGATTTAGTATCAACTATAGTTAATGCTGGTAAAATACCAATAGCCATTGGTGGAGGACACAATAACGCTTATGGTATGATTAAAGGAACTAGCTTGGCTTTAAAACGACCAATAAATAGTATTAATTTTGATGCTCATACAGATTTTAGAGCTTTAGAAGGAAGACACAGTGGTAATGGATTTAGTTACGCTTACGCTGAAGGTTTTTTAAAACGATACTATGCTTTTGGATTGCATGAAAACTATACGTCAGCATCTATATTTAGCCAATTTAATAACAATAAACATTTAGATTATAATACCTACGAAGCTATTGCTGTACGACAAGAATTAAAATTTAAAAAAGCGCTTAAACAAGCTACAAAACACGTTGGAAAAACTAATTTTGGGATAGATATTGATTGTGATGCCATTCTAAATATTAGTAGTAGCGCACAAACACCAAGTGGGTTTTCGGTTGAAAAAACAAGACAGTTTTTACATCATTTTGCTTCACAGAGTAACGCCAATTATTTACATATTAGTGAAGCTGTTGCTAAAAAGAAAAATGGACCGCAAATAGGTAAATTGATTAGCTATTTAATAACAGATTTTATCCGCTCAAACGCCAAAATTAATGACTAAATTACAGTTAGAATATTTAAGATTAGCACTTACAGTTATTGTATTTGCTCTAATAATAACGCCTCTATTTTTACATATAAATCAAGTTACTATTAACTGGTTTAACAGCTTATCTCAAGTTATGGCTATTCCATTGCTAATACTATGCATTGGTATTCCGTTGTGGATGATTGTAGATTTAGTACGTAAAAAAGTAGCGGATAAATCTATATTTAATTTGACGTTTTTTATTTCTGTTATCTCAATAGCATTATTGTTTTTTTCTATTAAAATTTTAAATTAAAATGACCGATAATATCATTAAAATTATTCCTTTTGATTCAGATTTATCACCAGAGTTTTATGATTTAAATATTGAGTGGTTAGATCGTTATTTTGTAATTGAGGATTATGATAGAGCTGTATTAAGTCAACCTCAAAAATATATTATTAATAAAGGTGGTTTTATATTTTTTGGTCAATTAAATCATAAAATTGTTGGGACTTATGCTTTTATGCCTTTAAAAAATGAGCCTGGTTTTGAACTTACTAAAATGAGTGTTGCTCCTGACTATAGAGGATTTAAAATAGGTCAACAACTACTAACCCATTGTATTGCTTTTGCTAAACAACAAAACTTTAAAAAATTACTATTATATTCTAGTACAAAACTAGAAAATGCTATTTATTTGTATCGCAAATTTGGTTTTGAAGAGGTCGTGCTTGAAACAAACTCGCCTTACCAACGTGCTGATATTAAAATGGAATACAATTTAAACGCTTAAATTAAAGTCCTTCAAGCGAATCTATTTTACGCTTTAAACTTTCAATTTTACTAGCTTCTTTTTCTTTTAAAATAGAATCATATTTACGTTGTAAAGCATCTAAAGACTCTGTCTTAGTTGTATTAGGCAATGTTGTTGTACTATCAATAGCCATGTATTGCTCGTTTAAATCTTTAACAATGGCTTCTGTAGCTTTGTCTTCGTCAAAATAAAATTCTTCAATACCTTCACTAGATCTCCAAGCTTCATTTAATTGATCATACACCGATTTTTCCCATTGACTTGGATGTTTAGCATCAATCCAAACTACATCTCTGTATTCGCTATCTATTAAAGCTAAATCTGGTGTAGCACTACCATCAAATTGTGCGCCTTCTTCTTTTATAGATGAAATTGTTCCTAAAAAAAACATACGTTTACGACCTGCAATATTTTTAATATATGGTCTAAATTCTACTGGTTTATTTACCGACCAATCATATTCTTTTCTAGATTCAATAACTTTTAAAGGCATTGCCGAAACTCCTGCATAACCTTGTTTTTTTGAAGCATGATCATAATAATACAGTCTATTTGTACCATCTGCAGGCACAAATACACTAAAGGTTAAACTGGTACGCTCCTCTCCTACTGGCTCTAATCCAAACCAATGGTATAGACCATTATAAGCCTCTGACTTTGAATCTGAAAAATCAAAATCTGTAACAAATGGTTGCTGGTTTTGATCATCTGGAAGGTTTGGAATTTTTACTGCTGTTTCCATATTCCAAGGTAATGGATCGCTAAAACCACCTAAAAACTTTAAAGATTCTGCTTGCAAACGAGATACTTTTTCTGATAAAGTATTTTGACGTGTCAGATAAGGATGGTTTTTCATTTGATCAGGAGCTATAAAAGTCCCTTTACCGATGGTTACACGCTCTATGTAATCGTTAAAATCGTGTGCACCATTATCGATTACCATAACACCTCCAAAGGTTGGATACGGAAAGAAAAAACCTTTCCATTTAATTAAACTTACAACTTCAACCCATTGACCAGAATCGTTTTTCATGTAAAAAGTATCACTTGGCTCGTAATTAAATAACATCCAAGGATTAAAACGTTGCACAACTGCATTGTATGTGTTTCGGCTAAATTTTAATGATTCACCAATAGAGAATGTTGCTGATATTCGGTTTTCGTTAGAAAATCTTGGAAAAGGTGTTGTACTTGATACTGAAAAAACTTCTTCTGTATTATCGCTTATCCCTTGCCAAACGTATTTTTCGGTTGGTTGAATAGCCATAGTCCATTTATTTTGATCATCAATACGTACTAAATGTGGTAAGGATACATCTTTGGTTTCTCCCACACTTTCATTAGCCATAGAAAAAATGTTACGTAAAGGTTGGATACGTTCGTTTTGAGTTAATGGTAGTTCATTAATTTCAATTTTATTTAAGTCATTAAATACATTGTAAGTACGCATGTAATCATACAACTGAAAATGCCAACCTGCTGCATACAATAACCCAAAAAAGGCTAAAAGTAATCCTAAAACCCCTAATCTTATACCTGTTGAAGCTGAATTACGAAATTTACGTAATCCAAAAAATAAAACAATTGCACTTAATACTATTACAAAAATATATTTACGAAAAAACAGCAATAATGGTTGATAATCATCCCTTAAAAAGAACAATAACCCAAATACAATTAATCCTAAAATGATGACAATTGCTTTTTGTTTTCCGCCTTGATTCCAATAATTTTTAATCATATATTTTATATTTAGGTTGATCGCTTATTACTCCAACCGAATCGTTTGTTAGTTTAAATATTTTCAGCTTTAAGCTGAAAACTGAACATTTAGATAATAATGACTTTTAATAATAATGATAAATTACATTAATCCTTTGTCTTTTAAACGCTCTCTTGCGCTTTTTTCTGGTGCTTTTGGTGTCTCTTTAATTTCTTTTTTAGCTTCCTGAACAACTTTTGCATCTTGAGTTTTAAGGTCTTCTAAAAATTCTTTTCCTTTATTAAAACCCTCTTTTACTACATCCTCAAGGCTATCTGTTTGTTCTTCTATAACTTCACCAGATTTTATAACAAAATTAGCAACGTAGGTACCAATTAGAGTTCCGAAGATAGCTGATGCTAGAGAAGAAATACCATAATAGCTACCAAAAATAGCTATTGGTGTTAAAAATTGAATAATTAATGCTACAACTAAAAACAAAACTGCTACAGTTAAAACTCTTGGCAAAACATCTTGTTTATATATAAAACCTTTAGTTTCTGTAGGCTTCATTTGTAATGCTTTACTGTTGAAAATTTTATTAAAAGTACGGTATATTGCATTGCTTTTAGATTCTGTCCAATACAAGAAAATTCCGAAAAGGATTGCTCCAAAAATATAATAATTTCTAAACCCATGGTTTTATTTTTTTGATTAGTAATAGCTATTTATACAGCCTCTACTAAATTAGTCTATAATTTTTAAATATTGTTACTAATAGTTTCTATTACCCAGTCTTTAAATGAGTCGTCCCAAGTATTATATTGTTTGTAAAACTCCTCTTTATCATACCAATATAAAAATAATACATCTCTAGGAGACACATTAATTAATAACTTCCAGATTAAATCTTGATGTCTGGCTGTTAAAGAACTATGTGGAATATGCAAGGCATTAAACAAATTAACATCAACGATATCTGCAATTTTATATTGGTTACTAACCGCTATTTTATCTAAGTACAATTCTACTCCCATAACTCGTTTTCTAGTTGAAATATCAAGTCTGTTTAAATAGCTTTTAAACAATACTGGATCACTTAAAATATCACGTAATGGATGTTGCGTATCTTTTAAAGCCATAGCAAACTCCATTTTTTTAATACGCTGGTAACGGTCTGTGTTTAGGGCTTCTTCCAAGTCATGTTCTATTATAACATGATCACGAAGTTTGTCCATTAATTCAGGTTGTAGTATGTGATAAATTGTAACGTCTTGAATGGTGTCTTTAATAGCTTGTTTGTACCATTTTTTATTTTCAAAAATAATAATTGGCGTTATAAAATCACGTAAAAGGTATACGCCTCCAAACGATTTTGTGTAAAATGAATCTGTTTGATATTGCAAACTATGCAAACTCAAATCACGACCACGTAAATCTCCATATTCTTTAGCAGAAGCTAGGATTTTGGCATGTAATTCTTCATCTATAAAATTATTACCTTCTTTAAAAGTATTTATTAATTGTTGTTGTTCTTTTTGAATTTTATCTAGGTTATTTACTAAATGAAATTTAATATAAACCTTATTATATTTTAAAACGTCAAGAGGCTCGTAAAACGCATCAATATCTTGGTCAAAATCGATGCATATAGCTGAATCTCTAGTAATATCATTTATTTTTTGACCATGTACTTGAAACACTTGTTTCATCATTTCTCTGTCAAAACTATGAAATGGAGAATATACAGGTTTACCTTTTTGTAAAGGCGAAATAATTATAGCATGTGGATTAGCTTCGCCATTATTTAGGTACATTGTAGACCCTTTTTCTTCAGCAATTTCTGGACTATAACCCAGTCCATCTATTGAAAATTTAGTTAATTTTGTTGGTGTAAATCCTAATTTTATAAGACACTGATTGTATCGGTCTACTAATTTACCACTAATAGGAATTAGTTCGCTTCTGTAAAGATTTGCTAGTTTAAGTTTTTGCATTACACCTAATTATTTTCTTGCTTCAATTTTTTAATCATTTTTATATTACCTTCAATAGGTGCTATAATTACTTCTTTATCATCTTTAAGAACATAAAACACATATAAACTATTTTTACCTAGCATTTTAATATCTTGAGTTAAACCATTATTAAAGGTTAATTTATGACTTATTTTATAATCGTTAGTTTCTACTCGTTTGTTAGTTTTATAACCACTTCCTATACCTAAACCTATAAAAACTGAAAAGACATAAAAAGCAATCATGGTTATAACAGCGTCTTTAGCATTTATTTTAGCTTGTGCTTTTTCTAACTTTAATTTATTTTTTCCGGATTGGTATTTAGTCTTTTTGCTTAACCATTTATAATATTTAGGTGTAATTTTAACCATGACATAAGCCATAATTATGCTAAATATGACTGCTAATCCTAAGATTAAATTTCCTGTCATTACTGCTATTGGACTAATTAACACATCTAAAACGGAAGAATATTCTAAAATATTAATCCCTAAAAACTTATAGTAAATAGACTCGTATACAACACCTAAAATTAATAAAAACAAATAACCAATAGACAAATAGTCTTGTAATCCAATTTGTGATAATTTACTACCAGTTGTTTTGTTACTCATCTTTTTCTACTAACTAAGGTTTCATGATGTTATTTATCTGTGCATACTGCAACAAACAAATAGTTTTTATATCTTTTATTTCGCCTGTATTTATTATATTAACAGCAGATTCAAAAGGCATTTCTAAAACCTCAATATCTTCAGTTTCATCAGCTGCTCCTCCTCCATTATTAACTTTCATGTCATCTGTAAATTCGCCAATAAAATAATGCAATTTTTCTGTTACAGCTCCTGGTGCTGAATACGCTTCCATTACTTTTTCTACGTGTTCAATTTTATAACCAGTTTCTTCTAAGACTTCTTTTTTAATACAATCTTCAGGTAAATCATTATCTAAAAGTCCTGCACAAGCCTCTATTAAAAAACCGTCTTTATTACCATTTACATAAGTAGGTATGCGTAACTGTTTAGTTAACATTACTGTCTTTTTTGTTTTATTAAACAATAAAATAACAGCTCCATCACCTTTATCGTAGCATTCTCTAACAATTTCTATCCATTGACCATTACTTTGTAAATAATCAAAGGTTAGCTTATTTAAAGTATACCATTGGTCAGATAGTAAATCGGTTTTAAGATTTTTAATTCGGCTGGTATCCATATGTAATACTTGACTGTTAATTTTAAAACCTTGAACTATGCACCAAATTGTTCTCTAGCTTTAGTCTCTATATTTAATTGGTTTATTCTAGCATCTACTTTACGTTTAAAATCAGTGTCTGCAATAGTTGCAACATTATCTAAATAACGAACAACTTCTTGTCTTCTTATTTCAGAAAAGTTTAAACCTTTCATGTTAGACTTCATTAACTCTTGCAACATGTTAAATTTAGTTTGATAATCCTTTTTGAAATACGTTTCAGGATTATCAAACCAGCTTTGTTCTAAATCAAAATCTGTTAATCTTAATGATACTGCACTTTGTATGTTACGAACGTCACGAGAAGAGAAAAATGGAAATATTTTTTGAATCTCTTTATATAATGTCGCATAAAATAAATGATCTGTAGCCTTATGCTGTTTTTCGGCTTTGTCATATGCTTCCAATACACGAAGTTCAGTAGGTTTTTCAGACACTTTTAAGATTTCTCCCATATTAGTCGCTAAACCTTGATCTTGCAAATATTTATAATCTGCAGGACCTTGCATATTAACAAAATCAGGCATGGTTTTGTCTAACTTACTCCACCATAAATGATCTTGATCTAAAAAATCATGCTCTGTTCTTGCTCCATCAATTTTAAAACGACCTTGCACACGAGAAATAACCGCTTTATCTAACATTTCTGGAAGATTAGTAAATAAACCAATCGAGCTGTTTCCATAATTTACTGCATAAGCACCTTCTGTATATCTTAAAAACACACCAATAACTTCCTTTACACCTGCAGACACACCTTGAGCTGTACGTTCTTGTAGGTTATTTTCGGCATCATCAATAGGTGCAAAAATTAATTTAGAAGGATCTTGCATTGGTTTCATCCAATCCACCATTTTTTCGGCAGAACCACCTTGAAAAGTACTAATTAAAGTATCAGGCATTGGGTGAAATAAAAACGGAATATCTAAATTATCACAATGTTCTTTTAATCGTGTTGCAATTGCAGCAATTAGCATACTTTTTCCTGTACCAGGAATACCGTAACCCATAAATACTGGCATAAATCCACCAAGCTCTTGAAAAGGATTTTTCTTTGCTTCAAAATCATAGCTCAACATACGCTCTGTTAAACGTCTAGAAAAGTGTTTTGCATCTCTGTTACCAACAATTTGTTCAAATTTAATTTTATTAAATTCAATACTTTTTGCTGTACCTTGAAATGTATTTTCCCAACCAGAAATAGCAAAATCGCTATTTTCTAATTTATAGGTTCTGTCAACTATTGTTTCTGTATATTCTAAGCTACTTTTACGCAGGTTAATCTCGTCTATTAAGGCTTCAAAAAACACAACAGTAAAATCCGCAACATCCTTATCTGACTTAACAATATCTGGATGAGCTAAATATTTATCGTAATAAAATAATGCACATGAAATTGCTTTTAATGGCGACATTAGAGATAATTCTGGTATGCCTGCAAATTTTTGCTTCATCACATTTAAATCGTCTGAAGCATGAGGTTTTAATAAATGTAAGATTTTATATGCTGAAGCAAACAACATAAATGCACTAGATGTTTGCATTTTACTTTCATACTCACGTTTACCATCTGTATCTAAAGCAGATTTACGCTCGCTTAAACTAGATAAACCTGAGGCATCATAATAACTGTCTTTAATCCAAATTCCTAAGGTTAACCCTTCTTGAACAGCATATAATGTTTGGTTTAAAAGAATTGGTATGGCTACCGAATCTGGTAATAATCGTTTTTTTAACGCTAAAATGGTTTTAGAAACCGAAGTTATTGACGTTGAAGACCCATTATTGGCTTTAGATAAGTACAATAAAATAGATTCGTCTTTTGCTTCTTTATCTTTATTTTTAGCACGTCCACCTTGCTCCCAACTTATACTTTTTAAATAAGATGAAGCTTCGTCACGTAATACGTCTAATTCTGATTTTTTTATAGGGAAAGTCGAGTTGTGTTCCATGTTTTGGGTTTTCTATTAACAGTTAATAATTTTATTACTAAAAAAACTTAAACTGTTTAGTCTATTTATTTGATTTTTAAGTCTGAAACTTGAAAAGGTGGTTTTGCCAACTTATTCATAATTTCTGGGTTTTTGTTGTATAATAATTGAATAATACGATGTGGTGCAAATACGTAACCTTCTTTTATTGGTGTACTCCAATTTTGGAGTGTTTGTTTGCTAAAATATCCACCTTCTTTAAATTGGCCACCTGTAAATACCTCGTGTACTTTAAAAGATAAAGCATAGGCTTCTAAAGGGATTTCTTTTTTACCTATTGCTTCTAGAATGGTGTGCGTTAAATCGTTATCGTCTTTAGCAAACACGTTATGAAAAGCACCTATGTCTAAGCGTTTTATGTGTTTTGGAAATACATTTTTTAATCGTCTATCAATACCATAAGCCATGGTATCCATATTCATTTTACGATCAGCTACTGTTTTTAAAGTGTCATATATGTCTTCCTTTTCTTTTAATGGATCTTTACCATCATAATCAAAGTACATATAGCAAATAAAGGGACGGTTTAAGGAGACATCGTAAAAACTCCAACTGGTCATATAAGTTGCTTGACTACCTTCTGGCGCTTTTATAATTTTACCTTGTACAAAACGGTTAAAAATATATTGCTGCTCTACTGATGTATAATATACTATTGATGCTGCTTGAAATAATTTATCACGTCTAACAGGTTGTTTTTTGCGTAATAATTGGTCCAGAAATTCGTCTTGAAGTTCTGACACATCTTTTAATTTGTTTAAATAGTTGTCGCGTAAAGACAGGTCGTTATATAGGTATCTAAACTCTAAATAATTAGGAAAACCAGAATCTGTAACGTCTACCTTCATGTTGTCTTCCTCATCGTACATATATTTGACACGCATGGCTTCTATGGAGTATAGTAGCAAGTCACAGTATTGCTTAAAGAAAACAATTTCTTGTGGAGTACATAAGTCATTTTGTTGTACGCCAACAATTAATTCTTTTAAGGCAAAATCTACCTTTTTGTGATAAAACACATATTGATCTTTACTATCTAATATAGATGAATCTAATGGTGTGACAATGTGGTTTATACTCATTTTAAATGTTCAATATTCAGTTGTTATAGTCCGTTTTAAGTCTGTTATAACTTGATTGTTTTAGTTGTAATTATCTTTTTTTATTGGTCATATATTTAATGAAAGCCCAAACTAGAAAACCTAGAAAAAAGAGAATATTTGTCCAACCTATTATTTGACCTATAAGTGTATTACTGGTTTTTAGAATGTAGGTACCAAGTAAAACAAAACCTATCATGATTATAATTGCAATTACTAATCTTAATTGTTTTGACATTTTACTATTGACTTTTATTTTTGATTTGCACTTTAAGGCTTGAGTAAGCGCGTTAAGGATTGAAGTGGCATCCTTTTGCTTTTTTGCAAAAGATATAACGTAAAGCCTGACCTACTTTAGCCCTTAAAAGCTAAAGTAGGTAACGCTAAACTAATTTTAAGACAATAAATCGTCGTTAGAAGCTTCTGGTTTTGGTGCTCCTGCTGGTGCATCATCTCCTGAAGGTGCATTTTCAGAGCTGTAATATTCTTCAAAAATCTCTTTCATGTCAATACCGTAACGGTCTGCAAAATTCTTTTGAATGTCTACATCTTTAGCTCTGATTTCTTGTAACGCTTCTGCGTAACTACGGTAAACCCCTTGCATAACTTTTTCGTGTACTGGAATGTTGTCCATCATCTCTTGACGTGCTTTTGCACTTGCGGTATGCATTGATGCTAAAGTTTCTCCGATGTGCTCATCTGTCTTAACTCCTAAATGCTCTAATATTGCAGCAAACTCTTGGTCTGTACGTGCTTTTAATGCTACTACATAACCGTCGTAATATTTAAGACGCTCTTCTGTATCTGACTTTAATTTTGCACGATGTGTTTGTAAATTACTACGTAATGAAGTCAATACTTTGATTGTTAAATTATGCTTGTGTACAAAACTATCTTTAGAGGCTGCAAGGGTTGTATAGGCGTTTTTAAGTCCTTCTAACTCTTCTACTTCTTGCTCTAATTTTGTTACTTTTGATAATGCTTCAGAGTATTCTGTAGATTGCTTATCTGCAACTTCTTCTAATGCTTGACGTGCTTGCTTTAATAAAGCGTATTGCGTTTCTAATTTAGCTTCAGTTTCGGCTTTTTTCTCTAAAGCTTTGGTATGGTTTTTAGACGCTTCTACGATTGCATCTTGCAACTTATCTTCTACTTCTTTGATTTCTACCTCACGATTTTTAAGACGTGTTACTGCTGCTTGAGATTTGTATGATAACTCACTTAATAGTGTTTGTATGTCTGCACTCTCGATACGTTCTTGAAACATTGCTTTTGCTTTATTGTCTGCTCCTGCACGTACTTTTTCGGCTGCTTCTAAAGCTTTTTCGGCAGCTTTAATTTTGCTTTTGCGTCCCCAAAGATTATTCCACCAAGTGTCTGGTTTGTTTTGTGCATCTTCTAACTCGATTTTAGCACGCTCTAATGCTTTTTGAGCATCGTCAATGACTTTTTGTTCAGTCTCGTTTAAAGATGAAAAGCGCTCAAACAAGATACCAACCTCGTCTTGGTAATCTGTTAAATCTTTAATAGCATCTAAAAGTGTTGTACGATCTTTTTCTGCCATACCGACAACATCGTCCAAGGTTGCGTTTAAGATTTTTTGACGACTTTCTGGGTCGTCCTCTTGCGCTAATTTAGATTTCATGGTATCAATTGCTTTTCCCCAATTGACATCTACTTTCTCGGTTTTTTCGTTAGCGTTAGTTTCTAATAAATCAAAATCATCAGACATATATATTTCAGTTTTTAAGGTTGGATAAATTTATTGAAAGCAATTTCGTTAAAAAATATTAGTTGTGAAAATATTTGTTGCTCATATTATCAGTATTATTTGTTATAAAATTGTTACAAATTATTTAAAAGAAAAAAAGTAAGTACCTTTAAAACAAAACTTTTAAAATGAAAAAAATCACGCTAACCTTAATAGCAACAACCTTAATATTAATTAGTTGTAAAAAAGAAACAAAAACTAATGTTGCTGAATTAACAGAAACTAAAACTGAAATACCTGTTGAAAAAACTTTAGAAATCATACCTATTAGCCATGCGACTATGGTTTTAAACTATGGAAAAGAAACAATTTATGTGGATCCAACAGGAGGCAAAGCTGCTTTTGAAGGACAAAAAGCACCAACTTTAGTATTAATTACAGATATACATGGTGATCATTTAAATCTAGAAACTTTAAAAGCTTTAGATTTAAGTAATGCCATGATTGTTGCTCCTCAAGCTGTTGTTGATAAATTTACTGAAGATTTTAAACCAAATTACAGTGTTTTAGCTAATGACGATGTAACCATGATTAACAGTGTTACCATACAAGCGATACCTATGTATAATTTACGTGAAGAAGCTTTAAAATTTCACTCTAAAGGTCGTGGTAATGGTTATATATTAACGATTAATAAAGAACGTATTTACATCTCTGGTGATACTGAAGACATACCAGAAATGAGACAATTGACTAGTATTGACAAAGCTTTTGTATGTATGAATTTACCTTACACTATGACTGTTGACAGTGCTGCAAGTGCTGTATTAGATTTTAAACCTAAACAAGTCTATCCTTATCATTACAGAGGTACCGAAGGTCTTAGCAACGTAGATAAATTTAAAACAATTGTAAATGAAGCTAATCCTGAGATTGAAGTGGTGCAGCTAGATTGGTATCCTGAGAAATAGTGAGTAGTGAGTAGTGAGTAGTGAGTAGTGAGTAGTGAGTAGTGAGTAGTGAGTAGTGAGTAGTGAGTATAAAAATGATTTCAATAAAATAATAGATCAGATTGATTACTATTTATAAATAAAAAAGCCTGCGATTTGCAGGCTTTTTTATTTACATAAACTAGTAAACTTATCTTACTAGCTTTTTATATTTAATACGCTTAGGCATTAAGTCTCCACCTAAACGTTTCTTCTTATTTTCTTCGTATTCACTAAATCCACCTTCAAAGAAATACACTTGAGAATCTCCTTCAAATGCTAAGATGTGTGTACAAATTCTGTCTAAAAACCATCTGTCGTGACTAATTACTACTGCACATCCAGCAAAGTTTTCTAGTCCTTCTTCTAAAGCACGTAATGTATTAACATCTAAATCATTGGTAGGCTCATCTAACAATAATACGTTTCCTTCTTCTTTTAGCGTCATTGCTAAATGTAAACGGTTACGCTCTCCACCAGATAATAACTTTACTTTTTTGTTTTGTTCGCTTCCTGAAAAGTTGAAACGACTTAAGTAAGCTCTAGAATTAACTTCTTTACCTCCCATTAAAACCAACTCTTGCTCATCACTAAAGTTTTGCCAAATAGATTTTTCTGGATCAATATTAGAATGGGCTTGATCAACGTAAGATACTTTTGCAGTCTCACCAGTTTTAAACTCACCTTTATCAGGCGTTTCTTCACCCATAATCATTCTGAAGATTGTTGTCTTACCAGCACCATTTGGACCAATAACACCAACAATACCTGCTTGAGGTAAATTAAAGTTTAAGTCTTCATAAAGTAACTTGTCTCCAAACGCTTTACTTACTCCAACTGCTTCAATTACATTTGTCCCTAAACGTGGACCATTAGGTATATAAATTTCTAATTTTTCGTCTAATTGCTTTTGGTCTTGACTCATTAATTTGTCATAGTTTTTCAAACGTGCTTTTTGCTTTGTTTGACGACCTTTTGCACCTTGTTTAACCCATTCTAGCTCTCGCTCTAATGTTTTTTGACGCTTAGACGCTGTTTTGCTTTCTTGAGCCATACGCTTAGATTTTTGGTCTAGCCATGAAGAATAATTACCCTTCCAAGGTATACCCTCTCCTCTATCTAATTCTAAAATCCATCCAGCAACATTATCTAAAAAGTATCTATCGTGCGTCACTGCTATTACAGTCCCTTTATATTGTGCTAAGTGATGCTCTAACCAATGTACAGACTCAGCATCCAAGTGGTTGGTTGGCTCATCTAATAATAATACATCTGGTTCTTGTAAAAGCAATCTACATAAAGCAACACGACGTCTTTCTCCTCCAGATAGTACTCCAATTTTTTTATCACCATCTGGAGTACGTAATGCATCCATAGCGATTTCTAATTTGGTATCTAACTCCCAAGCACCTGAAGCATCAATTTGATCCTGTAATTCTGCTTGACGATTCATTAGCTTTTCCATTTTGTCTACATCACTGTAGACTTCTTCTAAACCAAATTGATCGTTAATCTTATTATATTCATCTAGAATAGCAACGGTTTCTGCAGCACCTTCACGGACAACTTCCATTACTGTTTTATCATCGTCTAATTGTGGCTCTTGCTCTAGATATCCAACAGAATACCCTGGAGAAAATACCACATCACCTTGATAATTTTTATCTACTCCTGCAATAATTTTTAATAAAGTAGATTTACCAGAACCGTTAAGACCTAAGATTCCAATTTTAGCTCCATAAAAAAAGCTTAAATAAATGTTTTTAAGTACAGGTGTTTGTGCACTTTGAAATGTCTTGGTCAAACCAGACATTGAGAAAATTACTTTTTTATCGTCTGACATTTTTAAAATGTTTTAATTTAAATATTAATTAAACGCGTCCTTTTAATGCATTAAAAACCCATGCTACAGCAAAAAAGCCTACACCTACTGCTGCAAAACCCCATCCTGCTACATCATCATATCTAAAAGCACCTAGTGCTATTAATGCTAATCCTACTAGTATCATTATTGTGGTAGCCCAAGCTAACACAGTATTTTTATTCATTGCCATAATCTGTTTTTAGTAAAATGTGAATTACAAATATCGATTATTTAACACAAAAAGCATCCTAAATAGGATGCTTTTTTAATTTATGGGTTGCACAATACTAAGACATAGGTACTTCTATAAACAACAACTGACTGTTTGAATTTGTTGTTATATTAAAACTTTCTGTTTTAGAAACACCAATAGCGTCTCTTGATTTTAGTATTTTATCATTAATTATAACCTCGCCAGAGATCACCATAACATAAGTACCATGATCAAGTGTTTTAGTCTTATAAATAAATTGTTGTTTTTGATTTAAATCTATTCTGGACAACTTAGCATCTTGATGAATTTTTAAACCTTCATCATTAGTATCAATTGAAGTTACTAAAGTTTGCAATTGACCTTGCCTATCTTCAGCTTTAAAAAACTGTTGATCATATCTAGGTTCTACATTTCTTTTGTTTGGAATGATCCATATTTGAAACAAACTCAAATATTCATCTGTATTAGCATTCATTTCAGAATGTAATAAACCACTTCCAGCACTCATCACTTGTACTTCTCCTGCCTTTATTGTTTCCCACTGGTTTCCCATGGAATCTTTATGTTTTAAAGTACCTTTTAACGGTATAGTTATAATCTCCATGTTATCATGAGGATGTGTACTAAAACCCATACTTGGTGCAATAACGTCGTCATTTAAAACGCGTAATGCTCCAAATTGTATTTTTTCGGCATCAAAAAAATTAGCAAAACTAAAACTGTGATTGGCTTGTAACCATCCATGGTTAGCGAACCCTCTGTCTGAGGCTTTGTGTAAAATGGTTTTCATGTTTATCTCATTTTATCTAATAAATCACTTAATTGACCTGCTTCAACTTCGGTTAAGTTATCTAACAAATTGTGTAATGGATTATTTGGTTGAATTTTATTTAGTAAGTCTAAACCGTGTTCTGTAATTTCGATTAACACCACACGTCTGTCATCAGGATAAGCAATTCGTTTAATTAAATTTTTATCACACATTTTATCTGTTAAACGTGTCAAATTAGGAGCACGCTCTATCATGCGCTCCTTAATTGTCTGAACTTTTATAGGTTTTTTAGCTCCTCTTAAAATTCTTAAGATATTATATTGTTGTGGTGAAAGTCCAAAAGGTTTAAAAAAATCGTTTTGTATACTTGTAATATGATTAGCGGTATACAAAATATTTAGCATTGCTTTTACTTTGTTATTCTCAAATCTAGACTTGATATCTTCTGCAAAGTTTCCCATTTTATAAATTACAGGTGTTTAACTAAAGTCTCAACTTCTGCTTTTAATAGATTATTAAGTTCTGAATTTACCACTTTTTCATCTTTAAAATTATCATTAAAAGAAGGCAAACTAAACTTTGCTACAATATTAGCATTATGCCTAGGGAATCTATCTTCAGCAATTTCAAACACAGATTGACCTGCTCTCGCTCCTGGAGAAGTACTCATTAATAACATAGGTTTTGCCTGAAACATATTAGCATCTACACGCGACAACCAATCCATTAAATTTTTAAAAACTGTAGTATATGCTCCATTATGCTCTGCTAATGATATAATTAATCCATCAGCATTACTTAAAAGCTTATAAAACTTTAACGCATCTTCAGGAAAACCTTTTTCAGTCTCTAAATCTACTCCGTAAAGAGGAAGTTTATAGTCGTTTAAATCTAAAACATTTACATTAACGTCTTTAATTAAACTTGAAGCATAAACTGCTAATTGTTTATTTATTGAAGTTTTACTGTTACTTCCAGCAAAAGCAATAATATTTTTAGTCATAATTGTTATTTTATTTCAAAAGTAAAACAAATAATAATATATTCCAAGGAAACTATTTACAATGACTTCTATTTTAAGAAATTATTAACCTAAATAAAAAACCTGTTTTAAAAGGCGTTTAGTTTTTGTAAATTCGTAACAAATTATAACCTATGGATATCAACTTCAATAAAAACGAAGATCATAATAAATTACTAGTTTCTGACCTTAAAAATAAATTAGCGAAAGTTAAATTAGGAGGTGGAGAAAAACGTATAGAAAAGCATCATGCAAAAGGAAAAATGACTGCTAGAGAGCGTGTTAATTACCTTTTAGATTCTAAAAAGAAAAGCATTGAAATTGGTGCTTTTGCAGGAGAAGACATGTATGCTGAACATGGTGGATGTCCATCAGGTGGTGTGGTAGTTAAAATGGGATATATACAAGGTAAACAATGTATTGTTGTTGCTAATGATGCTACAGTAAAAGCAGGAGCTTGGTTTCCTATTACAGGAAAGAAAAACTTACGTGCTCAAGAAATTGCAATTGAAAATAAATTACCAATCATATACTTAGTAGATTCTGCTGGAGTCTACCTACCTATGCAAGACGAAATTTTTCCAGACAAAGAACACTTTGGTCGTATTTTTAGAAATAATGCAGTTATGAGTAGTATGGGAATAACGCAAATATCCGCAATAATGGGAAGCTGTGTTGCTGGTGGAGCCTATTTACCTATTATGAGTGATGAAGCTATTATTGTTGATAAAACAGCAAGTATTTTTCTTGCAGGAAGCTATCTTGTAAAAGCTGCAATTGGAGAAAGTATAGATAACGAAACTCTTGGAGGAGCAACAACACACTGTGAAATTAGTGGTGTAACAGATTATAAAGCTACTGACGATAAAGATGCTTTAGACAAAATAAAACGTATCGTTGATAAAATAGGTGATTATGACAAAGCTGGTTTTAATAGAAACGAACCTAAAAAACCTAAAGAAAACCCTGAGGATATCTACGGAATTTTACCAAGATCAAGAGCTGATCAATATGATATGAAAGAAATTATCAAACGATTAGTTGACAACTCTGAGTTTGATGAATATAAAGAAGACTACGGAAAATCTATAATTACAGCATATGCCAGAATAGATGGTTGGGCAGTAGGTATTATTGCTAACCAACGTACTTTAGTTAAAACTAAAAAAGGCGAAATGCAATTTGGAGGTGTTATTTATAATGACAGTGCAGATAAATCGACTAGATTTATAGCTAATTGTAACCAGAAAAAAATCCCCTTAGTATTCCTTCAAGATGTTACTGGTTTTATGGTTGGTAGCAAAAGTGAGCATTCTGGAATTATAAAAGATGGTGCCAAAATGGTAAACGCAGTTAGTAATAGTGTGGTGCCTAAATTTACGATTGTATTAGGTAACAGTTATGGCGCAGGGAATTATGCAATGTGTGGTAAAGCATACGATCCAAGACTTATTGCTGCTTGGCCAAGTGCTGAATTAGCAGTTATGAGTGGTAATAGTGCTGCAAAAGTATTATTACAAATCGAAACTGCTTCGCTTAAAAAGAAAGGTGAAACCATTACAAAAGAAAAAGAAGACGAATTATTTAACAAAATTAAAGCAAGATATGACAATCAAGTGTCACCATATTATGCAGCAGCTAGAATTTGGACAGATGCAGTTATTAATCCTTTAGATACTAGAACTTGGATAAGTATGGGTATTGAGGCAGCAAACCACGCTCCTATTGAAAAGCAGTTTAATATGGGAGTTTTACAAGTATAGTTAATCATGAAAAAACGCACAATATTTACAATATTACTAACCTTACTTGTTGGTTATGGATTGTATCAAGTTTATATTTTCTATTTTGATAATAATGATAATATACAATCCATTTATTTGGTACCTAAAGATGCTGTATATATTATAGAGACCCAAGAACCAATAGACAATTGGGATGCCATTAGTAGAAGTGACATCTGGAAACATTTAAACACCAATAATTACTTTAATACATTAGCAAAAAACTTAAATAAATTAGATACTATATTTAAGCAAAAGCAAGGTGTCTTTAACCGTATTGGTAATAGAGATGTTATAATATCAGCTCATGTATATGCTCCTAAAAAATACAGTTTTTTGTACGTCGTAGATTTACAAAAAATAGCCAAACTAAACCTAATCAAAAACAACCTAAACACCTTAATAAATAGTAGTTACAAAGTCAGTAAACGTAAATATCATAAGCATGAAATTACAGAAGTTTATGATACTAAAAGCAGAGAAACACTTTACATTAGTTTTATAAAAAATCAAATGATTGTGTCCTATGTTCACACTCTAGTGGAAGCCTCTATTGACCAATATGCAGAACCTGAAATAGGCAGAAATCTAAATTTTATTGAAGTCAAAAAGCAAGTTGATAATGACGATATGTTTAGATTATATTTTCAATATGACTATTTAGATGAATACATGAAAGTCTTTTCTGATAAACCTGGTTATACCACCGAAACCTTAAGCAAAAGTTTAGAGTTTAGTGGTTTTAGTTTTGATTTAGATGACAACACCATTATTGCTAATGGTATTACAAACACTAATGATCAAGCTTCATCATACTTAAAAGCACTTCAAAAATCTGGAAAAGGTAAACGTACAATTAATACTATTGCTCCAAAAGAAACTGCATTATATTTAAGTTTTGGATTTAGTAGTTTTGAAGAGTTTTATACTAATTTTGAAAATATTCAAAAAGAAAAACCTGAGCAATTTAAAAGTTATTTAGATGGTACAGAGAAGATTGAAAATTTCTTAAAAATCAATCTTAAAAAACATTTTATGAGTTGGATTGATGATGAAATCGCTTTGCTTCAATTAAACTCCAATGTTTCGGAATCCTCTAAAGATGTTGCATTAGTATTAAAGGCTAACGATATTGATGATGCTAAAGAGAATTTAGATTTTATTTTAGAACAAATAAGAAAGCGTTCTCCTGTAAAGTTCAAGGCCATAAACTATAAAGAACATGACATCAACTTTATGTCAATCAAAGGTTTCTTTAAAATACTACTTGGTAATTTATTTTCTGAAATTGAAAAACCTTACTTTACTATAATTGAAGATTACGTAGTGTTTAGTAATGAGCCCAATACTTTAAAAAGTATTATAAACTCTTACATCGACAAACAGACTCTAGATAATTTTGAACCTTTTGATGACTTTAATGACAATTTTGATAGACGTTCAAGTGTATACGCCTACATTAACACACCAAATGTCTATAATAATGCCTATAATTTTGTTGATTATGCAACAAAAAAACAATTAAAATCAAATAAAGACTATGTTATTTGTTTTCCGTTAATTGGTATACAATTAACTCCAGAAAAAAGTTTTTTTGAAAGTAAAATAGTAATTAATTATGAATCTCCTGAAGATGTAAAAGCAAATTACATTTTTAAAGATGCAGTAAAACCAACTAACTCAAAAAGTAATCAGGACACAGAAATTACAACTAGTAACATTGATAAAAACACTGTCTTTAAAATCCCTGAAATATATCCATCGGATTTAACTTCAGATAAGTTTGGCAAAAAATATTCTAACGGAAATTTAAAATTTTTAGTCGAACTAAAAGATGGTTTAAAACACGGTACTTATAAATCATACTATTCTAACGGAAAATTAAAAATTTCTGGTCGCTACCGTAAAGATAAACAAGTCAGTACTTGGCGAGTTTATGATTATAACGAAGATGTAGTCTTTAAAAAACGATTTTAATTAAATTAAACAAATGAAAAAAGCTATTAAAAACTACATATTACTCATTTCAACTTTAATTACTTATACCTGTTTTTCTCAATCTAATCTTGATTCTATTCCTTTGAGAAAACAAGTAAAAATAATGCAGACAATTGATAATAATAATAATAATAGCCTAAAAGACACAACATACTTAATAACAAATAAAGACAAATTAAATTTTATATATAAGTTTGATTATTTAGATAATAAATCTTTAACTCGAGATTATATAAATGCTGTTTTTTCAAGAAAAAATAGTCAAATACATCAATTCATTAAACCTCTTAAAATATACATTGATCCAAATTTAGAACCAAACTTATCAGAAGAGTTTAAAAAATTTGTACTTAATATACCTGAAATTAAAAATTTATCTTTTGAATTTGTAAACAACATAGATGAGAGCAATTATTACATTAAAGTTGCTGAAAAAAGTTTTTACGGTATACCTGATAATGTACTAAAAGATTATACCAAAGAAAAACGAAAAAACTTAGTTTTTGAAAAAATTAAAAGAATAAATTTTAACGATAATAATAAAAATAGCTACGCTTGTTTATTAAAACTTAGTCCTTCAATACTAAATGATGATAATATGATGACTAAACTAAAAAAAGCTTTTTTATTTCTTTAGGAAACTTCAATGTTTTAGCATATGGAGCTCCAAAAGGGTCTGTTTTGGATTTTGATACAAACCATATAGACAAACTAAATGGAGATGATATTTTAATATTAAAAATGCATTATTTTAATATTTATGATTTTAAAGTTAACTTAAAAACTTTTAAAAAATTACAAACTATTAAAAACGAAAAATAATGAAATACACTCTACAAATTTTATTTTTAATTGGTTTTATACAATTTAGCTATTGCCAAAACAAAGTAACTCATAAAATAACTAAAAGATACATTCCTTTAGTAGAATATAAAAAATTTCATCCAGAACCACTAACTAAAAAAGATTCACTAAATTTATTAGAAAAAGATGGTATAACATTAATTCTATTAGAAGAAAATGAAGTATTCAATAAAAAAGGTGTTAGTATACCATACACTTATAAAGACTCTATTTTTTTAAGTCAATATAGTAAAATAGGGTTTAGTCATAAAAATAATATCTATAACGATTCTACTACTTCTAAGTATTGGAAACAACACATTAAATTATATATAGATAATAAAATTCAAAAAAAACTAAAAAAATTCTTAGATTTTGCGAAAAATATAATTGAACAGGTAGATTCTTTAAAATTAGATGTTGTTAAAAAAGTTGAAGAATCTAATTACATTGTTTATTATTCAAGTAGTTATGAATATGAAAGTAGAATGTCAAATAATACATATTCTGATTTTTATGTCCACTGGAGAAATAGCCAACTATTTAAAGGCTCGATAAGAATTAGAGATGATAAACTATTTAACGAAGCTCTTAGATTAAACAAAATGAAAAAATTATTTGTATTGACACTAGGATACTTTAGTTTTAATGATGAACTAGATTGTGAAAATTTCTTTTCAGGTTGTTATCAAGACGACGTTAAATTAACAAATTTTGACTTAGAAATTTTAAAATACCATTATGATTACGGAATATGTAAAGGCACTAATTTGTATACTTTCAATGATCAACATAAAAGAGCTAAAGAAGTTTTAAAGAAACACAATACTAAAATTAATTTTTTTCATACTACAGAAGATTAATGTAAAACAAATAACAAAAGGAATGCTAAACGCATTCCTTTTGTTTTAAATAATAGTCAACCATTAAACCTATTATTTAATAGCGTTTACTAATCTAATAAACTCTGCTTTATAACCAGATTGATCCTTCCCTCTACCCTTTTCTGCTAATGATATAACGTCTTTAATAGTTGAGTCATTATAAAACTGAGAGTGTCGCAATTGCATACCAAATAATGCTACAGCACTTGCAAAGTTCATGTCTGGGCTAGCAATACTTGTTTCGTTTTTTTGCATATGCACCATTTCTATACTTGTATCTTGATCTGGTTTTTTATATCTAAATTTTACAGTAAATAATTCATCTTTATAATTAGTATTTACTTCAGTTCTTTTTGTATATTTTAAATCAATTTGATCTCTAATAAAATGACTTTCTACTCCAACAGGTATCACTTCATATAAAGCTGTAACAGTATGACCAGCACCTAATTCTCCAGCATCAATTGCATCATTAACAAAGTCTTCGTTAGCCAATAATCTGTTTTCATAACCAATTAATCGATAAGCCTGAACAAGATTAGGGTTAAATTCAACTTGAATTTTAACATCTTTAGCTATTGTAAACAAAGTACCACCAAATTCTGTTTCAAAAATACGTCGTGCTTCCTGCATTGTATCTATGTAGGCATGGTTACCGTTACCTTTATCTGCTAATATTTCTAGCTTATCATCTTTATAGTTTCCGTAGCCAAAACCTAATACAGATAAAAACACACCAGATTCTCTTTTTTGTACAATCAATTTTTCCATTGCATCATTGGTAGATGCGCCAACATTAAAATCACCATCAGTTGCTAGAATCACTCTATTATTTCCTTTTTTAGAAAAATTCTCTTGTGCTAATTTATAAGCCAACTCGATACCTTCTCCACCAGCTGTTGATCCTCCAGCACTTAAATTATTTAGTGCCTCAATAATTTTTTCTTTGTTTTTCCCTGAGGTTGGCTTTAAAACTACTCCTGCTGCTCCTGCATAAACAACTATAGCAACTTTATCTTTATCTCTTAATTGATTGACTAATAACTTAAAAGCATTTTTTAATAATGGTAATTTGTTCTGATTATTCATTGAGCCTGAAACATCTATCAAAAACGTAAGGTTAGCAGCTGGTAACTCTTTGTTTTCATAAGTTTTACCTTGTAAACCAATTCTAACTAATTGCGTTTGTTTATTCCATGGTGTATTAACCACTTCAGTATTTATTGAAAAAGGATGCTTGTCATTAGGTTGTGGATAATCATAATTAAAATAATTAACCATCTCTTCAATTTTTACAGCGTTAGAAGGTATTACTTGTCCATTATTAAGCATACGTCTAATGTTACTGTATCCTGCTTTATCTACGTCTATTGAGAATGTTGACAATGGGTTTGCATTGGCTAACTTAAATTTATTTTCATGTATTTTAGTGTAAGATTCATTTTCAATTTTATTAATATTAGGAAACTGATAATTACTACGTTTAGTCTTTATTAAAATTACGCCATTAGCACCTTGACTACCATATAATGCTTGTCCAGCATACTTTTTTACAACTTGTATTTCTGCTACTTTTTTAGACTTTATTTGATCTACTTTTGACTTTGAAACAATTTTACCATCTACCACATATAAAGGCGTATTATTATCTGACACAGAAGCATAACCTCTTATAATAATATTTGAATTGTTATTTGATTTGGTGTTTGAATCTGCTACTTTAACACCAGACACTCGTCCTGCTAATTGATTAGAATAACTCTTAGTCACTGACAAAGATTCTGCACTAATCTTACTAACGCTGTTACTAAAAGTCTTTTTTTGCTTTCTAATTGCATAAGCTGTAACCACTACTTCATCCAAACTATTGTCTGGTTGCAATGTCACATTGATTGTATTTGATGATCCTACAGTAATATCTTGACTTGAATAACCAACATAACTGAAGACTAGTACGTCTCCAACATTTACTTGTAAGCTATAATACCCATCAAAATTAGAATTTACTCCAATAGTGCTACCTTTTATAATCACGTTGGCTGATGGAAGTGGTGAACCGTTTTCATCACTTATTGTTCCTGAAATTGTTTTTTGTTGTGCTTGTACTTGCATCATCATACATAATGCAATTAGTAAGTTTAATCCTGTTTTCATAATGGTTGTTTTTTGTTTAAAACAAACCTATAACCATCCTTAGGATTTTAAAACCAATAATGAGTGAAGTATCATTTTGGGTTAGGGAACTTTACTTTTTAAGCAACTGCATTGTTTTTAACCTATTAACCTTACCTGAGGACGTTTCCGCGAAAGCGTTAATAGCTAATATAATTTTAGGTGTTTGTATGTTTGTTAAACCTGTAAAAGCGTCTGGATTAACGTTATTATTTTTTGCTTCTAGCACCAAAACAGGGACTTCTCCAAAAGTGTCATCTTTTTGAGCTGTTATAAAAAAACGACCTTCAATTTTAGACTGAAGTTTTGCTTCTATTTGCTCAGGAAACAGCTTTACTCCTCCTGAATTTATAACATTATCAATACGACCTAACCATTCAAATGTAGTTTTACCATGTAATTTTACAACGTCATTAGTAATAATTTGATTTGTTGTTAATTGTGGAGCATCAATAACCAAACATTCTTTTTTGTTTTGGCTAATTGCAGTACCTGGAAGCGTGGTAAAAATATTACTTGTGGTATTATTTATTTGCTTAACAGCAATATGGGTAATAGTTTCGGTCATTCCGTAGGTTTCAAAAACCTGAGTTGTTAATCCTAAAAATTGTTGCTTTAAAGCTGTAGACACTTGTGCTCCACCAACAATTAGCGTTTTAATAGCATCTAATTGATCTAAAGATTTTTCTACTTGCGCAGGAATCATTGCACAGAAGTCATAATGCTTATTTTGATTAATTTTAGGGGTTGTTGTTGGCTGTACATTGTCTATTTCTAAGCCTAAAATTAAAGCGCGAACCAACATCATTTTTCCTGCAATATAACTTGCTGGCAAGCATAATAAAGCTGTATTTCCTGGTTTTAAATTAAAATAATCTCCAGTAGCAATAGCCGAATTAACCATAGCTTGCTTGCTTAACATAATGCTTTTAGGTTGACCAGTAGACCCTGAAGTATTAACTGATAAAAACTCGTTATCATCTAACCAATCTAATAAAAACACACCAATTTCTTGTTCATAAGTTTCACCCTCTTTAATATAACTATAAGCAACTTCTTTTAAGCCATCAAAAGAAAAGTAATTTCCGTTAAGCTTAAATCTATTATGTATTTTATTAAAGGTAGGTGTCATAACTTAATCTGAAATTGTATAATCGTTTTCTATTGGCACTTCAATTTTTCCGAATAATTTATCTTTCCAATTAGTCCATTTATAAACCTTAGCAAAAATGAATAACAAAATAGGGAATACTACAAAAACAGGTATAATAATGTCTCCAAATCCTGCTCCAGGTTCGGCAACATCTTTTAAAACAGAGTGTGTTTGTAAAACAGTCCAATCGCTAGTTAACAATAAAGCGCCAAATAAATTATTAGCTGCATGAAACCCTAAAGCCAACTCCATACCTTCGTCCATTAAAGTCAAAATACCTAAAAACAATCCTGTACCAATGTAATAGACCATAACACCATAACCTAGTTTTGCAACCTCAGGATTAAAGACGTGCATTCCTCCAAAAATAACTGACGTCATTACTAACGGAAACCATCTGTTTTTTGCTAATAAACCAAAACCTTGCATTAAATACCCTCTAAAAATATATTCTTCCAAACTGGTTTGAATTGGTATTAAAAGTATAGCTATTACCAATAAAATTAAAAAACGTTCTAGCTCAAAATTCCACACATAATTTTCTGGTGAAGCTAAGTAATCAATAACAATCATTCCAGAACTTATTAAACCCCAAAACAAAAATGCAAACATAACACGCTTCCAGTCTATTTTTAATCTAGCTGTAGTTACAGACAACATGGTTTGTTTATGTAAATATTTAACAGCAATAATTAAACCTAAAAAGCCAAAAGCAAAGGATAACAACAGTAAAAATAAATTTAAATTTGGCTCTAATATTGTCATTAAGTGCTGCTCGTCCACAGCGTAAACAGAACCTCCTTCTGCAACATGTTTCATGATAGCAGCAATGGTAAAGGGCAATTGTCCAATCACAGCAAATATTGCAATAATCAAAGACCCAATCAAGTAGCGCCAAAATTCGTGCTTAACTTTAAATGCCTGTTTTATAAAATCCATAGTTTAAAATTTAAAATCCCAATTTGTATTAATATTGTACTGCAATGTACCGTTTTTAACCTGTAAAGGCGAATTAATGTTATTTGTAAATAAACTACCAGTACCCAAACCTTGAGGCAACTTGCTTTGTTTAGTAAATGTATATTGTGCAATAGCATTTAAGCCAACATTACTTTCCAAAGCACTAGTAATCCACCAGCCAATATTTTGTTGTTCTGCTAAATTAATCCAAGTATCACTACCTTTAAAACCACCAATAAAACTAGGCTTTAAAATTATATATTGCGGATTAATAGCCTGTAATAAGGCTTCTTTTTTACTATCATCAAATACACCAATTAGCTCTTCATCTAAAGCTATTGGTAAAGGCGTTTGTCCGCACAAGTTAGCCATAGCTTCAAATTGACTAGCTTTAATAGGTTGCTCGATGGAATGCAAATTATACTCTGAAAGCTGCTTCAGTTTTTCTAAAGCTTCATTTGGATTAAAAGCACCATTAGCATCGACACGCAATTCAATATCGCTTTCGCTGAAGTTTTGCCTAATACCTTTTAAAATATCAAGTTCTGTTTGAAAATCTATAGCGCCAATTTTAAGTTTTATACAACTAAATCCAGACGCTATTTTGTTTTTTATTTGAGTTGTCATAAAAGTTTGGTCACCCATCCAAATCAAACCATTTATATCTATTGATGCTTTACCACAAGTAAACTGTGAAGGATACAAAATAAATGGATCTTGACTTTTTAGGCTATTAAAAGCCATCTCTAGACCAATTTGAATACTTGGATACTCATGGTTTTTGGCATATAAAACCTCTAAACCTAAATGAATATTTTGACACGTATAATGTAGTTGCGCTTCGTAATTAGGTGTATCGTCTGCACTTAAGCCTCTTAAAATTCCGCACTCTCCAATGCCTTGTTTACCCTCTTTTTCAATTATAACAAACCAAGTTTCTTTAGTTTTTAAAACGCCTCTTGACGTTCCGCTTGGTCTTTTGAAGTTTAAAATATGTTTGTGGTAAGTTGCTTTCATTAAAATAATTAAACTTTATAAATCTATACTTTCTCCAATTTCTAAAAGCATTAAGTCTTTATTTTTATCAAAAAACTTTCGTTTAGCTACTTCATGGTCAATTTCTATGTAACCAAATGTATCAAAATGATATCCTAAAACTTTATCACAATCTACAAAATCACTAGCAAGAATAGCATCATCAATTCCCATTGTAAAATTGTCTCCTATTGGTAAAATAGCCAAATCTAATTTGGTGTGCATTGGTATTAATTTCATATCAAAAGTCAAAGCAGTATCACCAGCTATATAAATATTTTTGTGTTCGCCTTCCAATACAAATCCACCAGGTTGTCCACCATAACTTCCATCAGGAAACGAAGATGTATGCACAGCATTAACATATTTTAAGCGACCAAAATCAAAACCCCAAGTTCCACCAAAATTCATAGGATGACCTTCAAATCCTAAATTTTGAAAATGTGCAACAATTTCAAAATTAGAGACAATTACAGCATTTGTTCGTTTTGCAATAGCTTCGACATCTAAAATATGATCTTGATGTGCATGTGTTAGCAAAATGTAATCTGCTTTAATCGTATTAATATCTATATGACTAGCTTTTGGATTAGCTGTTATGTATGGATCTACCAAAAGATGTATATCTTCTATTTGAATTCCTATACTTGCATGACCGTAAAAAGTGATTTTCATTTTATAATGGATTTTATAATAATTGTCCTATACCTATTAAAATACTTAACAAAACTGTGGTTAATGCTAATTTTTTTAATTCTGGATCAAAATCTTTAGGATTTGTAACAGTGTTTACTTTTTTTAAATGTAATAATAAAGGTAAATAAGCAATAAAATAGATTAAATTAAATGGTGTTTTATAATAAATAAGTCCAAATACAACAGTTAAAATAACAGCTGTAATTATCAAAATATAATGATATTGTTTTGCCTTAACAGCGCCTAATTTAACCGCTAATGTAATTTTATTAGAGGTTTTATCTGATACAATATCACGCATGTTATTTAAATTAAGCACTGCTGTACTTAATAAGCCAATACTAATGGCTGGAAGCAATGTTATTACATCTACGTGTTTAGCATACAATATATATGAGCCAATCACACTAACCAAACCAAAAAACACAAATACAAATATGTCACCTTTACCCTTGTAACCATAAGCGTTATCACCTACAGTATATTTTATGGCTGCATAAATAGAAAAACCAGCAATCAGTAAAAAGAATATACCCAATAGAACATTGGATGCTCCAAAAGACACATATATTAGTAAAATAGCCAATACAATACTGATTATTACATTTAACCTAATTGCCTTATACATTTGTTTTTGTGTAATTTCTCCAGATTGTAAAGCACGTGTTGGTCCTATCCTATCGTCATTATCTGTCCCTTTCACACCATCTCCATAATCGTTTGCAAGATTTGATAAAATCTGAAAACTTAAGGTTGTTAGAATTGCAAATACAAATATTGTGATATTAAAAAAACCATTAAGCTTAGCTAAACAAGAGCCTAGAATAATACCAGAAATTGATAATGGTAATGTACGCAAACGCATTGCTGACAACCATTTTTTAGTATTATTCATAGACTATGGTATCCATTGTTTTGGAAAGTTAGGTTTACGTTTTTCTAGAAACGCATCTCTACCCTCTTTAGCTTCATCTGTCATATAGGCCAAACGTGTTGCTTCTCCAGCAAAAACCTGCTGACCAACCATTCCGTCATCAGTTAAATTCATAGCAAATTTCAACATTTTAATAGACGTTGGTGATTTTTCTAAAATCTCTTGAGCCCATTGATAAGCAGTGCTTTCAAGCTCATCATGAGGTATAACAGCATTAACCATTCCCATTTCATAAGCTTCTTGAGCAGAATAATTTCTTCCTAAAAAGAAGATTTCTCTAGCTTTTTTTGACCAACCATTTTAGCTAAATAAGCAGATCCATATCCACCATCAAAACTAGTTACGTCTGCATCTGTTTGTTTAAAAATAGCGTGTTCTTTACTCGCTAATGTTAAATCACAAACGACATGTAAACTATGTCCTCCACCAACAGCCCAACCTGGTACAACTGCTATAACAGCTTTAGGCATAAAACGTATTAAACGCTGAACTTCAAGTATATTAAGTCTGTGGTAACCATCCTCTCCTACATAACCTTGATGACCTCTAGCTTTTTGATCACCTCCTGAACAAAAACTATAGACACCATCTTTAGTCGATGGACCTTCAGCTGATAATAAAACCACTCCAATTGATGTGTCCTCACCTGCATCATAAAATGCATCATATAGCTCTTTAGTAGTTTTTGGTCTAAAAGCATTTCTAACATTTGGTCTGTTAAAAGCTATACGTGCTACACCATTACATTTACTATAGGTTATATCTTCATAATCCTTGGCTTTTTGCCATTTTATATCACTCATATTTTCATCTAATTTTTAAAGTATAAAAATACGGAATTATTAGTTTTTAAATGAAAATAATTAGCTTACAATCTATAGAATGATTTTACATTTAAGAATCCGCTTAAAATCATGAAATTTAACACAAACCATAATAAAACGCTGAATAGCAATAAATTGATATTATAACAACAAAACCAACAACAACACTTAATCTATAAAAAACGCTTTTTGTCTATTTGATAAATTTTATTATATTTACGCTTTAATTCGCTATTAAATTTTATAATATTATGAGTAATGAATATTACTGACTCAACATTTTACCATTTGGTATTAAAAGAGATTAATTACAACTTAGGAGATTTGTACATGCTTCAAGATGTAGCTGTTTTACAAGTTAATAAAGGTCAACATGTAACTAAAAATTCATTTGAAGATATTTTGAAAGAATTATACATGTTTTACGAACTAAAACAACAGAATTTTGCTTTAATTTCTAATAATATTAATGTGTATACTCTTGAAGATTCAAATTGTGACAAGTACACTAATCTATTTTCAAACTTACACCTTCATGGTATTGTTGACTATTCTAATTTAAACGAAACTAAAAAGTTTCAACAAAACAATTGTAGTAATACAAAGTCAAGAACATTTAAAAATCTAAATGAAGCATTTAATTATATTAAACCTAAAGTGTTAATTTAAATAAACATAATTATAGCGTGATTACTTTGCAATACTAATCTATTACAATTAGAAGCATTATAAGCTATCTTAATAAGCCCTAACCTTATTCTGATAGCTTATTTTGTATTTAATCGACACTAATTGGAGTTTAATCGAAAACACATATTACACAGACTATCAATTATTTAAACAGACAATAGAAACATAAATTTGTGTAAACGCTATTAAATTTATGAAAACTATTAACAGTCAGCTAGCAAATCAAGTCAAAGATGTCTTTACTTCCAAACTCGGAACATTTTACATTTTAGAAGATGTTATTATATCTGAAATTAACGAAGGAAAGCATTTAACAATTGAAAATACTCAAGAATTTTTAAACTATATTTATAATTATTATGGTCAAAATAAAAAGTTTGCTTACATCTCTAATAGAGTAAACAATTACTCAATTGAAGTGTTAGACTACCCTAAAATAAGCCAAATATTACCTAATTTAGAATTATTTGCAATCATTAGTTACTCTCATTTTGATAAAATGAATATTTATATTGAAAAACAATTTTGCAAAGTACCCTATAAAAGTTTTTCCTCTATAAATAATGCCTATAAATTTGCAAATCAATTTCTAAACAAAAAAAATATTAGTGCTTAAAAACACAAATACATCTATTAAGTCTAATTTGATTCAATAATAAAATATTGAATAGATAGATTTTACATCAAAAAAAGCAACCTTTTAACTGTTTTATTAAAACGGTTATCGAATACCATTTTCTATTCTCTAACAGCGCTTTTCTAAATATTAAATTTGTAATAAAATTCTCCAAAATGAAAATAGTTGACTCTACACTAGCGGATTCCATTTTAGATATTCATATAACTAAACAAGGTAATTTTTACTTTTTAGAAGGCATGGTTATTTCTGAAATAAACGAAGGAATTACCTACACTTTTAATGAGGCTTCAAAAGTTATACAAGCTGCACATGATTTTTACGGACCAAACATAAGTGTTTGTTATCTATCAAATCGTGTTAACAACTATTCTTTAAAACCATCTGATTGGTTAAAGTTTTTCAGAAATACTAGTAATCAATTAAATGGCTATGCTGTAATTACCAAAAGTGAAAACAGTTGGTTTAATGCTTTAATGGAACGCTTATTTTGTAAAACAGATATTATAAGATTTGATGATCTTTACAAAGCAATTGATTGGGCTAAGGAACAAAATGCAGCTATTAACAACCAAACTAATCTTGCGTCTTAAGATAAATCCCATCCGGTTTTAAATCTACAAGCTTTTGCTTGTATAATGTACCTATTGCTTTTTTAAACGTTTTTTTACTCATCTGCAATTGCTCTTTGATTGCTTCAGGATTTGATTTATCTGTTAAAGCTAAAAACCCATTACCATCGGTTAACTCTTGCATGATTTTATCGGCATTAGGCTCTATATTTCTGTAACCAATATTACCTAAGCTAATATCTAACTTATTTCCTGGACGCACTTTTTTAACGATACCTTTTAAGCGATCTCCTACACTAATATCTTGAAAGATATTGTCTTTGTATATCAATCCAATATGCTTATTATTTACAATAACATTCATCCCTAAATCACTTGGATGAGAAACTATTAAATCGACTTGATCAAACTGATCTACAGTCAACTCTTTATTATCTAAAAAACGATTAGTTTTACTAGAAGCTACTAAACGCTCTGTAACTTCATCTAAATAACAATGTACAAGATACCAACCTCCTTTTTTCATAGGAAAAGCTTGTTCTTTAAAAGGACAAAATAATTCTTTAACTAAACCAAA
This sequence comes from Olleya sp. NP1-10, assembly GCF_055804415.1. Lineage (NCBI taxonomy): Bacteria > Pseudomonadati > Bacteroidota > Flavobacteriia > Flavobacteriales > Flavobacteriaceae > Olleya > Olleya sp. NP1-10. Next base: position 2,989,446 of record NZ_CM147840.1, read on the forward strand.
GTCTAAAAAGGCTCCAATTTTAGAAACAGCATTACAACGCAACATCGCAAATTCACCTTTAATAATATAAGGTTCGTCAGTTGTTGCAATCATTCGCTCTTCATTGTCTAAATAAATAAAGACCTCTATATCATCACCAATTTCAAAATGTTCTGGTACGTATCTGTTTGGTAATAAAACTTCATTATTATCTGCATCACCTAAAAATAATCCAGGTTCTGTGTCTCTTAAAATCTCAAGTGTATTAAACTCTCCTATCTGTATCATACTGCAAAGGTAAGCATATAAAAAAAGCGTTACAGAACTGTAACGCTTTTTTTATATAAAATTTTATTCTATTTGTAAATAGCTTCTTTTTTAAAGTGCTTAGCTAATAAATAATAAACTACAGCTCTGTATTTATTTCTGTTTGATCTACCATAAGTTTCCATTACAGAATCTATAGCTTTATCTAAGTCTGCACTATCTTCTAAACCTAACTTTTTAATTAAAAAATTGTTTTTTACTGTAGCTAATTCAGAATCATCAGATCCAGAAACAGTTGCAGCGTCTTTATTGTATATTGATGGCCCACAACCTATTGTTACTTTAGTTAAAAAGTCCATATCTGGAGTTACACCACATTTGTCTTTTAAGTCAGTTGCATACTTTGCTATTAATTCATCACGTTTACTCATAATAATAAAAAATTTTAGATTAATGTTTTTAAGCTATTTAAAGGTACAATAATTTTATTTCTTTTTTTAAACGTCAAGTTTTTAAAAACAAATTACGACAAAAGACGATTTTAATCGACAAAAAGCTATTTTACATATTTAAAATAATCCAATAATATAGCATCATTATCTCTGGATGGTGTAAACACTTCTAACAGTTTAGGTTGATTAGAAGGCGTATAAAGCGTTTTTAATGCGGACTGTAAAGTTGCTTCATTATCCGCTTTTTCATATGCAAAACCATACATATCACATAATTGTTTTGCTGTTAAATGATGTTTAGTTTCAAAAAAATAATCAAAGTTATCTGTGTTTTTATGTCCTGGTAAAATCCTAAATATTCCTCCTCCTTCGTTATTAATGACTATTATTCTAAAATTATTAGGTATGTAGTTATTCCATAAAGCATTACTGTCGTAAAAAAAGCTTAAATCACCAGTTATAAAAAGCGTAGGTTTAGGATTAGCTAAAGCTGCACCAATTGCAGTACTTGTACTACCATCTATACCACTTGTACCTCTATTGCAAAAAACTTCTAGTGTTGGATTTAAATCAAAAAGCTGAGCATACCTTATCGTAGAACTGTTACTTACTTGTAGTTGCGTATTATCGGGTAGCCCATTTAATATGTGATCAAAAGCTTTAAAATCTGAAAACGAAATTAAATCCATATAACGCTCATGTTTTTCACGTCTTATAGTCATTTGATTAGACCAATAAGGATTATAATTACTTTTTACAGCTTTTGTTAATGGTATAAAATGTTTAAAAAACGAATTTATACTTTGCTTAAACACTTTATTTAAAACGAAAAAAGTATCATTAGCTCCATTTTTGGCAACATGCCAATGGTGTATTGGTTTATGAGTTCTTAAAAACTTCTTTATTTTTTGGATACAATTAAACCTCCAAAAGTTAGTAAAATATCAGGCTGTAAGACTTGCAATTCGTTATCAGGCAAGGCTCCTATTAACTTATCTATACTTGGGCAAAATTTGTCATGATGCAAATTAGACGTCGTTTCGGTAAGTACTAACACACTTTCATCTTCTGCTAAAACATCTAAAAATTGTTGCTCTACACTGTTTGGAGGTAAAACACCTACTAAGACTAACTTTTGTTTTGAACCATTCCAAATTTCCGCGAAAGCGTTATAATCTTGATCCTCTTCAATATTATTAACAGGTATCAAGTTAGTTGGATTTACTGATAATTGATCTACTCTATCGTACAAGGGTTCGTTAAACGGAATATTTACATGAACTGGTCCTTGTGTGCTAATTGCTGTATTTAAAGCTTGGTTTATTTCGGTTTCATTGTAGTGTTGGACACTTTGTTGCAACTCTAAAAATTTTTCAATTTTATTTTCAATGCTCTTTATTATCGGCAATTCTTCCGCGAAAGCGTTATTATTTTTCGGATCTAAATCTTGCTTTAAATTGGCTTGATATTGAATGTGGTTATTGTAAATACCTTCTTGTTGTATGGTTTGACCATCACCAATTCCGACTAGATATTTTGGTCTATCTGCACTTAAAACCACTAATGGAATGTGACTATAAAAAGCTTCTGAAACTGCTGGATAATAGTTTAGCAAAGCACTTCCTGAGGTACATACAACTGCTACTGGATGTTTGATTTGTTGAGCAATACCTAAGGCGAAAAACGCAGCACAACGCTCATCAACAATACTATAGCATTTAAAAAATGGATCGTGAGTAAAACCAATAGTTAAAGGTGCATTTCTGCTTCCTGGTGACAAGACTATGTGTTGTATATTCTTGGCTTTACAAAGCTGAACAACGGTTTGCGCTAAAGGTATTTTTGGGTGTTTCATGTGTGTTACAAAAATACGAAACCCTAAACCTAAATAAAATGTTTATAAGAGGTTTTTAACAGTCTTGGATTTGGCAACGGTTTCGTCCCACTCTTTTTCAGGAATAGAATCTTTGGTAATACCACCTCCAACATAAATTAAAGCTTGATTGTCTTTTATTTGAAGACATCTTAAGTTAACAAACACATGCGACACACTTTTTACGGTTGCATAAGCGTTATTTTCTACATTTCTGCGGTTTGTATTTCTGGTTTTAGATTGTTTTAGATTGATTTCGCCTAAAAAACCTGTATAAAACTCACGATTATAACCTTCGTTATTTATAATAAATTGCTGTGCATTTTGTTTGGGTAAACCACAAACAGCAGGTGTTGGATGCAGTTGTTGTATTACAGATGCTAATCCTTTTTCTGGATTTAATAATCCTGAAATTTTAGTACGTAAATGCAATAACTTACCAGCTTTTATAGTTTCGGTTTGACTAACATTTAAAGTGTTTACATTATCTTGTAAACTATCCACAATAAAACTAGTGACCAATTGTTGTTCTTCTTTTTCTTTAGCTTGCCAAATAACCTCTTCTGTATCAATATAAGGCTGAGTACCTGCTAATGACATGGTTAAAAAACGATTACCTTCTACCTTTAACAAAGTTTCTGGAGTTGCACCTAACCACAACCCTACTTGAGGATGGTACCAACAATACACCATAGCTGTGGTGTAAGTATTTAACAGTTTTTGAAGTAAGCTTAATGTTTCGGTTTTAGAAAAATCTTGTGCTTCTACTCTAGAAACCACTACTTTTTTAAACGTGTTTGTATTTATTTCAGCTATAGCCTTTTCGACTAAATCTATATGTTTTTGTTTTGATGTTTCAGAAATTGAAGACTCTAAATTAGTCGTAATTGCCTTATTCTCTATTTCAAAACTAGTTTTTAATATTTTGCAATTTTCTAAAGGAAATAAAATGTTTTCGTTTTTATTTTGAAAAGGCGAAAACACAAAACCACTTGCTTTAAAATCTTTGGTATAATGAAGCTTAGTGTCGTCCTGAAGCATTGCCTTTACAACGCTTTCATTTGGTTTACGATAAGCTACAAATGGTAAATTATTGTTGAAATGAATATTTAATTGTTCAAAAAAATCGGGTGTTGTCATAAATTATTTCTTTTTTGGTAAAGAAATGGTTGACAATTTACACACAGAAATAAGGTTATCTGATTCATCTGTTACGCGAATATCTAACAACTGTGTTGTACGTCCTTTATGGATAAACGTTGCTCTAGCATATATAAATCCTGATTTTACGCTTTTTAAATGGTTTGCTGTAATTTCTAGACCTCTGACCATTACTTTTTCTTGGTCAGAAAATAATATAGCTGCAAAACTACCTACACTTTCTGCTAACGCAGCAGTTGCTCCACCATGCAAAACACCATCAGGTTGATGCACTTTAGGTGTAACAGGCATTCTAGACACTAAAAAGTCATCACCAAAGTCAATAAACTCAATCTCTAATGTTTCCATTAATGTGTTTTTACTCGCTTGATTTGCTTTAGTAATTACTTGTTGTTTAGTATACTTCATGTATCTTTAATTTTAATGTAAAAATACAAAACAAAGCACACAAAATGAAAGCTATAACATTGGAAAATGATCGTGTTAAATTAATACCTTTAGATTTAACCAATTACAAACATTTAACTACTATTGCTAGTGAAAAAGACTTAATCTATTACTCACCTAACCAAATAGACACACCAGAAACTTTAAAACAGTATGTGCAAGTTGCTTTAGATGGATTTAAACAGAATACAACATTACCATTTATTGTTTTTGATAAAGACAAACAAGCTTTTGCTGGAAGTACGCGTTTTGGATTAATACATCACAAAAACAAAGTCTTACATATTGGTTGGACATGGATTGGAAAAACTTTTCAAGGCACAGGATTAAATAGTCAGATGAAATTTTTAATGCTTCAATATGCTTTTGAAACTTTAGATTTTGAAAAAGTAGAATTTAGAATTGATGAACGTAATATTAAATCCAGAAAAGCTGTAGAAAAGTTAGGTACCACCTTAGAAGGTTTGTTACGCCAAAATACTATAATGAATGATGGCTTTAGACGAAATACTTGTTGTTATGGTATTTTAAAAAGTGAATGGAATACTATTAAATTAGAGCGATTTAAGTAATTGATAGTATTACTTGAGATCTATATTTAATCCAAAAAAGTTAGCATTACTTGCTGCTGTGTATTTTGCATGTGTATAGCTAAACCTTAATTTATTAATCTTTAAAGCAAAACCTGCTGATAAACCAGAAAAATTACGTTGATCAACAATTCGCAATTCTTCAGCACGTCTAAAGTTATAACCCAGTCTAATATTAAAACCCTTATCAGGAAACAATTCTGCTCCTAAAATTGTGTGCCTAATTACATTACTTAAAAAACCTACTTTTTCTTCAGTTTGGTTACCTTCTAAATCTGTAGTTGTTCTTGCTGGATTAGCTTCTGCAATTGGCCACTGCTGAAGATTTTCAAAAGTTAAATGCCAACGTAATGGAACATGTTCTAGCGTTTGAGATAAACCTAATGTAATGTCCAATGGTAAACTTTCGTTTTGTCCAGCATAAGTTGTGATTTGCGTCCCTAAATTTCGAACAACTAAAGCTGCTTGAAATTCTAAATCTTCATTAACATACATTAACCCTAAATCTGTAGCGATACCAAATGAATTATATTGCTCTAACGTTGATGTAATAAACTTAACATTAGTACCAAAGTAAAAATCTGAATATCCAATTTGCAACGCATAACCTAATGATAAAGCTGCTTCTGTACCAGTAAAGGTTCCGGTTGAAATTCCGTTTTCGTCATAACCATCAAAATCGCCATAATTAATATAGGTCATTCCTGCATGAAACGTTTGTGTACGCCTGTCCCAAGTGTAAGCATAAGCTGCTGTACCATATGTGATACCACCTAAATAATTACTAAAGTTTAATGCGAATTGGTTATCCATTTCTGGATTAATTGCAGAGGGATTATACAAACCTTGTGTAACGTCGTAATCTATATTAGTTAACACTTTACCTCCTAAAGCTGCTTGTCTTGGTGAAGATACTAAGTTTAAAAATTGATACGTTGATTGTCCACCCAATTGAGCATAACCAAATACGCCAAATAGCAGGATTAAAAGTGGGACAATTTTAGTTTTAAACATAGGTTGCAAAGTAAATAAATCTACTTTAAAACGCAGATAAAGAACATTTATTTTTTTACTTCAATTTTAGCTTTTGTCCTATTTGTAAATTATTGAATTTTACGTTGTTTAGTTCTGTTAACTTTTTAACCGTAGTATTGTATTTTTTAGAAAGTCTAAACAAATTATCACCTTTAACAACAGTATGATAATCAACACCTTCTTGATAGTTATTTGTTCCTATATTTTTTTTAGTCTCAGAAGCTTCTTTTTGTTTTTCAACTTCAATTAATTCTTTAACTTTTTCCTCTTCTTTTTCAATTGTTGCTAATTCATTTTTAAAAGATTCAGAGACTACAGTTTCATTTTTTTCCTGAATCACAACTTCTTGAACCTCTTTTCTTGCCTTTTTTTCAGCTTTTAATCTTTCTTTTTCCTTTGCTTTTTCTTCTTTTCTTTTAGCTGCTTCTAATTTCTTTTTCGCTTTAGCTAATTTTTTTTCAGCCTTAGCGACCTCTTTTGAGTCATGGTCATCTATACTATTCTCGTTACTATTATCAACAACAGGTACCATTAATGGTTTAGAGTAAGTGCTTTTCTTTTTTATAACTTTTTTAGCATCAGGACTAGTTGTTTTATCTGAAGTTGTCGCTTGAACCACAACTTGTGTTGACTGTGTTGGTGGTGGAGCAATTGTTGAAGGTGATTGACCAGGTCTAAGTTTTGCTATAACGCGTTCTTCTCCAACATAACTAATAACTGGACTACTTGAAGGCACTAAAACACGATGAATAATTTTTATATTTTGACCTGACTTTAATGTATTTAATTTTAACGCATTATCTTTTTTGATTTGTGCTTCATCGATATCATATTTTTTTGATAGTGTCGTTAGCGTTTCTCCTTTTTTTACTTGGTGCACTACAACATCAATATAGACAACTCCGTTTGGTGTTGTTTTTAATTGCTCAGCATTAGTTTTATCATGAGCCCTAAAAACATATTCACCTGTTTTAGTAGACATGAAGGCTTCTTTATCTTCAACTATAATTGGCAAAAATTCCTCTAGATTATCTTGTGCTCTTGCAATATATGCACTTAAAAACATGACTATAACTAATATGTTTTTCATTGTAATTATTTGATTTATTTTAACAAATATAAACTATTGACAATTATTGTAATACTCTAATTAGTTTTGAATAAAAAAAGCCCTTTTAAAATAAAAGAGCTTTTTTTGTGTCAACTTAAAGTTGTTTTAAGGTAATACTTATTCAGTTTAAAAACAGTATTACTACAATAGTTTAAACTACTGAATTGGTGTTATTTTTATTATTTATATTTTTTTAGCTTGTTTTACTTTTTGATCCGTAATTGCAATTTTAACAACATCCATCATATCAGAAACGTAATGAAAGGTTAATCCTTTTAAATATTCTGGTTTGATGTCTTCAATATCACGTCTGTTATCTTCACAAAGTAGTATTTCTTTAATTCTTGCTCGTTTTGCTGCTAATATTTTTTCTTTTATCCCTCCAACTGGTAAAACTTTACCACGAAGGGTAATTTCGCCTGTCATAGCAAGACTTTTCTTAACTTTACGCTGAGTAAATAATGATACTAAAGAAGTTAACATCGTTACACCTGCACTAGGTCCATCTTTTGGTGTTGCTCCTTCTGGCACGTGGATATGAACATTATATTTTTCAAACACCTCTGGTTTAATATTTAATTCCTCAGCATGCGCTTTAATGTATTCCATTGCAATGGTAGACGACTCCTTCATTACCTTACCTAAGTTACCTGTAATATTTAAAGCACCTTTACCTTTAGATAAAATAGATTCTATAAACAAGATATCTCCTCCTACTCTAGTCCAAGCTAAACCTGTAACAACTCCTGCAACATTGTTGTTTTCGTATTTATCGCGTTCTAGTTTTGGACCACCTAAAACTTCAATAATATTTTCGTTTGAAATTTTAATATTATAGTCCTGTTCCATCGCTATATTTTTGGCAGCATAACGCACCATTTTAGCAATTTGTTTTTCTAAACCACGTACACCAGACTCACGTGTGTAACCTTCTACTATTTTTTCAAGTTGAGGCTTACCTATTTTTAAGTGCTTATCTGTTAAACCGTGTTCTTTTAATTGTTTTGGTAATAAATGACGTTTAGCAATTTCTACTTTTTCTTCAATAGTATAACCCGTAACGTTAATTATTTCCATTCTGTCTCTTAAAGCAGGCTGAATAGTATTTAAGCTATTTGACGTCGCAATAAACATGACTTTAGATAAATCGTATCCCATTTCTAGGAAATTATCATGAAACTCGCCATTTTGTTCTGGATCTAAAACTTCTAACAATGCAGACGATGGATCACCTTGATGAGAGTTTGAAAGCTTATCGATTTCATCTAAAACAAAAACCGGATTTGATGTACCTGCTTTTTTAAGGCTTTGTAAAATACGTCCTGGCATAGCACCAATGTATGTTTTACGGTGTCCTCTAATCTCAGCCTCATCACGCAAACCACCTAAACTCATGCGTACATATTCACGACCTAAAGCTTCTGCTATAGATTTACCTAACGATGTTTTACCAACTCCTGGAGGTCCGTAAAGACAAAGAATTGGAGATTTCATATCGTTACGTAGTTTTAAAACAGCAAGATGCTCGATAATACGTTTTTTAACATCATCTAATCCATAATGATCACGATCTAATATTTTTTCAGCACGTTGTAAATCAAATTTATCTTTACTAAAAGAACTCCAAGGTAAATCTAAAAATAAATCTAGGTAATTACGTTGTATAGAATACTCGGCTACCTGAGGATTCATACGTTGCATTTTAGCTAATTCTTTATCAAAATGTTTCCCAACTTTCTCGTCCCATTTTTTAGTTTTAGCACGTCTTTTCATGTCTTCAATCTCCTCAGCATTACCACCTCCAAGTTCTTCTTGAATGGTTTTTAATTGCTGATTTAAAAAGTACTCACGTTGTTGTTGGTTTAAATCGCTTTGTACTTTAGACTGAATATCGTTTTTAAGTTCTAGTTTTTGAAACTCGACGTTCATGTAACGTAGTGTTTCTAAAGCACGCTCTTTAAGATGATTCATTTCTAAAAGCGCTTGTTTTTCGTCTACTTTTAAATTCATGTTAGACGAGACAAAGTTTATTAAAAACGAATCGCTTTCAATATTTTTAATAGCAAACGTTGCTTCTGTTGGGATATTTGGACTATCCTTAATAATTTGTACTGCAAGCTCTTTAATACTATCAATAATGGCAGCAAACTCTTTATTTTTAGCTGCTGGTTTTGCTTGAGGCACTTCTTTTACTGTAGCTTTAATGTAAGGCTCTTCAGTAATAACTTGATCTATTTCAAAGCGTTTTTTACCTTGTATGATAACTGTTGTATTACCATCAGGCATTTTTAATACCTTTAAAATTCTGGCAACTGTACCTATTTTATGTAAATCCTCAGCTTTTGGGTCTTCAACAGCTTCATCAATCTGAGACACTACACCAATAACTTTTCCGCCTTTATTGGCATCATTAATTAATTTTATAGACTTATCTCTACCTGCTGTAATTGGGATTACAACACCTGGAAATAATACGGTGTTACGTAATGATAAAATAGGCAAAGATTCTGGCAGCTCTTCTTTAGCTATTTTTTCTTCATCTTCTGGAGTCATTAACGGTATTAGCTCTGAGTTTTCATCAAAGTCTTGTAATGACAAACTGTCAAGTGAAATAAAGTTTGATTTTTTCATAGATATATATATAAGTCAAAATGTCACTAAAATAGTTTCAAATGGACTATTTCTTTTTTTAATATTAAACTTAAAATTTGCTATTATGTTGATATGATTAAGCTTATCAATATAATGTAGCATACTTTCAGTATTAAAAATTCAATTAATGTGCCACAATAATGTTTTTAGCATTAAATAGAACTTGATGATTATTTTAAATAAAAATATTTTTTTAAAAAAAAGTGTAACAAACTGTTTTAACTTTCCTCTTTATATAAAACAAACCATTTTTGACACTAACCAAACATACTATAGAGCAACTTGTAACGCTTTGCATATCTGGAAACCAATTAGCGCAATTGGAAATATATAACAGATATTACAAAGCCATGTACAATACGTCTTATAGAATTGTAAACAATAGTTTTGAAGCTGAAGATATAATGCAAGAGTCCTTTTTGACCGCATTTACTAAGCTTGAAAAACTAAAAGAAATTAGCACATTTACTGCTTGGTTAAAGCGTATAGTTGTTAATAATAGCATACAAGCTTTTAATAAAAATAAAAAAAACGGAGAAGTTGGATTGGACGATGTATTATACAAAATTGAAGACCATCAAGGTGTAGACACAACAACCGAAATAACATCTGTTAAAGCAAAACAAATTTTAGACCATTTAAACCAATTAAAATCTAATTATAAAATTGCACTAACCCTACATTTAATTGAAGGATATGATTACGAAGAAATTAGCCAAATAATGGAAATTAGCTATGCTAATTGCAGAACAACAGTCTCTAGAGCAAAAGAGAGTTTAAGAAAAAAATTAGAACAATTAAACTAATTGTTATGAACAACGATATAGATAATTTATTTAAAAGTTTAGACAATCAATTTGATGTCGAAACCCCAAATTTAGGACACCAACAGCGGTTTTTAGATAAGCTAAACAGTTCCAAAACCGAAACTGTAGTAGCACATACTAAAAAGACTTACTGGAAGCCACTATTAGCTGTAGCAGCATCTATAGTATTAATAGTTACGCTAACGTTTAATTTAAAACCAGAACAGAAAACAAAGGATTTAGCAAGTATATCTCCCGAATTAGCAGAGACACAAAACTTTTTTTCTAACACTATAGCTTTTGAATTAAATAAACTAAACACAGAAAAAAGTCCTGAAACACAAAAACTAGTAAACGATGCTTTAACACGTTTAGAACAACTTGAAACTGAATACCAAAACTTAAAATTAAACCTAATTGAAAGTGGCGAAGACCAACGTGTTATTTACGCTATGATTACCAATTTTCAAAACCGAATAGACCTACTACAAAGTACATTGTTACAAATTGAAGCGGTTAAAAACTTAAAACAAAACTCCTATGAAACTACTATATAAACTAACACTTTGTCTTTTATTACCTGTATTTGCAATAGCAAATAATGGTACTTGGGAAGGTAAACACACTAAAACTAAAAAAATTAATAAAGAATATACTGTAAGTGACAATGCTACATTAAAAGTAGCTAACAAATATGGAAATTTAGATATTGTTACATGGACAGGAAACACCATTGCTATTGAAGTTACAATCACTACCAATGGTAATGATTTAGAAGATGTACAAAAACGTTTAAATGAAATAGATGTAACCTTTTCTGCTACGTCAAGTTATGTGTCTGCTGAAACTATTATTGGTAAAAAGAAAAAAGCTCTTGGTGGAATTGGTCTAGTAATGACGATGTAAACATGAAAATTAATTACATAATAAAACTACCAATTACTAATAATGTAAACCTAAATAACGACTACGGTAATATAACTGTAGACACACTTAAAGGTCGTGCTGAAATTAGCTGTGATTATGGTAAAATAACAACTAAAGAGTTACTTGCAGATAACAACATAATCAAGTTTGACTACACTAATAATAGTTATTTTGAATACATCAAAAGTGGAAAAATCAATGCGGATTACAGTGGTTTTACAGTCGCAAAAACTAAAGAGCTTACTATTATTGCTGATTATACTAAGTCTTTAGTTGAAATAGCAGAAAACATAAAATATAATTGTGACTATGGTAGCCTAAGGGTAAATAAATTAAACACCATTTCTGGTAACGGAAACTATCTTACTGTAGTGCTAGGTGATGTTTACAAAAATGTAAATCTTAATGCAGATTATGGTTCTATCAAAATAGGAAAGATGAATAAAAATGCAGGTGATGTCACTATTGAATCTGATTATGTAGGTATCAAAATTGGTATTGATCCTGATTATGCTTTTGATTTTGATATCAATCTTGAATATGGTAACCTTAAAGGAGAAGACGACTTTAATATACAAACCAAAAGCATCAAAAACTCAGACAAATATTACACAGGTTACCATAACAGCAATACCTCTGGTAATTTAATTAGAATAAACTCAGAATACGGAAGCGTAACCTTTGATAAAAAATAATCAATTAACAATAAATAATCAATCATCATGAAACTATTAAAAACAACACTAGTCTTAGCCTTAACTGTAATGAGTTTGACCTCTTGTAATGCACAATGGGGAAACGGAAAAAAGATAAAAGGTAACGGAAATTACACCACAATAAAAAGATCTACATCAGATTATGATGCCATTAAATTAGCAGGTTGGATGGATTTTGAATTGGTCTCTGGTACAGAAGGCACTATTATTTTAGAAGGAGAAGAAAACTTATTAAACTATATTACAACTGAAGTTAAATCTAACAGCTTAATAATTAAAATTGAAAACAATATAAACTTAAAACCTAGCGGAAACAAAACCATTAAAATTACTGTTCCGTTTGAAGATATTGACAAAGTAACATTATCAGGTTCTGGAGATGTTACCTCTAATACAACTATTAACTCCAAAAAATTTGAAGCTAGAGTATCAGGTTCTGGAGATGTTACTTTAGATGTACAATCCTCATCTATTGAAGGTAGTGTAACAGGTTCTGGAGATCTAACATTAACAGGAAACACTAAAAACTTAAACGCTAGCGTTACAGGTTCTGGAGATTTTCATGGAGAAAAATTACAATCCGATAATACCGAAGCAAAAGTTACAGGTTCTGGAGGTATAAAAGTATACAGCAATAATAGTTTAAAAGCTAAAGTAACAGGTTCTGGAGATATACATTATAAAGGTAATCCTTCAAATGTTGATAAAAAAATCACTGGATCTGGAGATATTAGCGACTAGAGTCCCTTAACATAAGTTTTAAAAGCCATTATTTGTCAAACAAGTAATGGCTTTTTACTTTTATTGGTAAATCTTTTTTTATGATTTAAAAATATTCCTACAGGAATATTATATTTGAGCTATGCAAAAAAGCTTAGGATATCAAACCACTGTAGATTTTTATAATTGTAACCACGACATCATTAATTCTGTTTCTGCAATTACTGACATATTAGAAAAAGCTGCTAAATTAATGCAGTTAAACATTGTTAATACCACAATACATCAGTTTTCTCCAATTGGTATCAGTGGAGTTATTGTTATTAAAGAAAGTCATATTGCCATACATACTTGGCCTGAACACAACTATGTGGCTCTAGATTTTTTTACTTGTAGTACTTTTAACGATTTAGAAGAAGGTATTTTATGGATTCAAAAACAATTTAAATCTGATAAAATAGAACAACAATTTTCTCAAAGAGGTTTTCTAACCAAAATAATATAACTATGAGTTTAAAAAAAACAATAGCTAATTATTTTGATGACGAAAAAGGAAATGCAAAAGGTGAAGCTTTTTTAGAATATTTTATTTCTGTTTTAATTTTAATTAACGTTCTAGCAATCATACTAGAATCCTACCAATCGATTTATACTAAATATAAGTTTGTATTCACTTTTATTGAGCTCTTTTCAATTATAATATTTTCAACTGAATATATTATTCGTATTTGGGTTTCAGATTTAATTTATCCCAAATTATCACCTACAAAAGCTAGATTAAAATACATATTTTCATTTATGGGTCTTGTAGACTTAGCCTCTATTTTACCTTTTTATCTTCCATTTATTGTCACTTTAGACTTAAGAATTATTAGATTGTTACGTTTGTTTAGGCTACTTAGAGTTTTAAAATTAAACCGTAATTTTAAAAGTTTAGCAGTTATAAGGTCTGTTATTGTTAAGACAAAAAACGAAATTTTGGTATCAGCAATTTTAGTTTTTATACTATTAATAATAGCCTCTACATTAATGTTTTATATTGAAAATAAAGCACAACCAGAAGCTTTTGAAAACATTGGTCAAGCCCTTTGGTGGGCAGTTGCAACACTTACAACTGTAGGGTATGGTGATATTTACCCAATAACAGGTTTGGGCAAAATAATGAGTGCTGTTATTGCCCTGTTAGGTATTGGTTTTGTTGCACTACCTACAGGTATAATTAGCTCTGCTTATATTGAAGAAATTAGAAATCAAAAAAATCACAACGATGCTTTTGTCCGCATTGTAAAAAAGAAATTATAGAATAATGTTTGCAAACAAAGAACAATACCCATTAAATAAACTTAAAGTTGGCTTTTCGTTTAAACTATTTAAACAACAATGGGACATCATTGAAATTGCAGAATATAGCTGGAATTCTGGTAACATGAGTGTTGAATATACAATTGAAAATTCTGATAAAAAAGCATTTTTAGAAGTAGAATTTTACAGAGGAAAATTTGAAGTCATTTACAGTGAAGCTTTAACTTTAAATAATATAAATTTAGATTTAATCATTGTAGATGGCTATTTATTATTTGAAAACAAGAAATATAAATTAGAAGAAACATACTCAGGATCTTATAGAAATATGACTACTTTTACAAGTACAGAAAACCTTACAAGTTATCAGTTTTACTTTAAAGCTAAATGCATTACTATTGAAAAATGGAATGATGGTAGCATCGAAAGCTTTATTGGAGAAGAAATTAAACCAAAAAAATAACTAACATAAACACTTTATAAAATGACTAAACATCTTATATATACTACTATAATTAGCATCTTATTTATATCCTGTAGTTCTTCTGATAAAGAAATTAAAACAATTACTATTGAACCTTCTCAAGCCATATTAAAAAGTATAGCTAACAACGATTTTTCAATTGTTTTAGATGATATGAAGATTGATGAAACAGAAAATTTAATAGTACATAAGCACAAATACAAGGTATTAGAATTAAAAAACGACTCCTTACATAGTACTGACAAAGATTGGTCTGTAGTTAATCAAAGCTTTTTTAAACCATAAAAATGATTTAGGAATGGAAATTTTATCTAGACATAATGGTAAAGTTTCCACATTGGCACAACCTGTTGGTTATGGTTGGGCAATTGGTAATAGTGCACATGGTGAATGGGAAGAAACTTCTACAGACAGTACAAGTACTAAATCTCATGGCACATCATCTCATGGACGCTGGAGAACTCATTCTACTAGTCCTTTCTTCTGGTTATGGTTAGGCTCAAGAAGAAGTTTTTTTAGAAATGATTATAATAATTACAGAACGTATAATACCTCTGGAAGAAGTTATTATGGGCAAAATAACAATAATACTTATACTCATGGTACCAGAAGTAGTTATCAAAAAAATCAAGACCTTCATTTTTTACAAGAAAAAGTCAAAACTCTACCAGTTGGAATAATCTAGAAAAAAGAACAAGTAGAAGCTCTTCTAGGTACAAATCAGGATCAAGTACACGATCTAGATCAGGTGGAATAGGAAAATAGATATTTTGGGATACACAAAAAAGCAAAAATCATTTGCATTAAAAATTGCATTATTTGCAACAGGATTAAGTGGTATTGTCGCAGAATATATACTATCTACTTTGGCATCATACTTTATTGGTAACGCAATATTGCAATTCACTTTAATTGTTTCTATTATGTTATTTGCAATGGGCTTAGGTAGTCGGTTATCTAGACTATTTACTGGTAACGTCGTCCTATCATTTGTAATTACTGAGTTAGTATTATCTGTATTTATATCTTTTTCAGCTATAATTTGTTATTTAATTTATGGATATACAGATTTTTCATGGTTAATAATATATATGTTTTCCATACTAATTGGATTGTTAATTGGTTTAGAAATACCACTTGCTACACGTATTAATGATGATTACGAAGAGCTTAGACTTAACATCTCTAATATTTTAGAAAAAGACTATTTTGGAAGTCTAATTGGAGGCTTATTTTTTGCTTTTGTAGGTCTGCCCTACTTAGGTTTAACTTACACTCCTTTTATTTTAGGTTTTCTAAACCTAAGTGTGTCATTTTGGCTATTTGTAGTTTTAAAAGACACTTTTTCAACTAAAATAAAAAAAACCTTAATATTAGCATACATAGTTGTTACAAGCTGTATTGCTTTAGGTATCTATTTTGCTAATCCTATTATACAATATGGAGAACAAGCAAAATACAAAGATAAAATTGTTTTTAGCCAACAAACAAAATATCAAAAAATTGTAATTACTAAATGGAATGAATGGCACTCCTTATACATAAATGGTAATCAGCAATTATCTTCATTTGACGAATTTATGTATCACGAGCCTATGGCTCACATGACTATGAATTTAGCCGAAAAAAATAATATTTTAATTTTAGGTGGTGGAGATGGCTGTTTAGCTAGAGAGGTTTTAAAATATGATAATATTGAAACAATAACTTTAGTTGATTTAGATCCAGTTATGTTGGAATTAGGAAAAAACAACAAAACTTTTAAATCACTAAACAACAATGCTTTAAACAACTCTAAAATAAAAACAATTGCTGCAGATGCTTTTACTTTTTTAGAAAATAAAACAATTGATTATGATGTGATTTTTGTTGATCTTCCTGACCCTAATAATGTTGATTTAAATAAACTATACACCAAAGAGTTTTATCTACTATGCAGTCAAAGGTTAACAAAAAATGGAATAATGATTACTCAAAGTGGCAGTCCATACTATGCAACTAAAGCTTTTTATTGTATTGAAAAAACTATGCAAGCAGCTAATTTTAATACTATACCCTTACATAATCAAATTTTAACTCTTGGAGAATGGGGTTGGATTATAGGTAGCAAACAAAAAATTTCTAGCCAACAAATACAAAATATAGATGTATCTAAAATTGACTCTTTAAAATGGTTAAATAATCAATCTATACACTTACTAACATCATTTGGCAAACCTTTGTCTGACACAACAAACATTAAAATCAACACTATTTTTAACCCTAAATTATATACTTACTATAAAGAAGGGAATTGGAATTTATACTAAATACCAGTATTATTACAAAAAAAGCCACTATTAAATAGTGGCTTTCTTTTTTCTAATTATAATATTTTAGTTTAAAATAACTTCGTTTAGTTCTGCTAAAACAGAAGTTGTAATACTATCATCACCATCGTAAACATTTCCTTCGTATTTAATAAGACCTACATCTTCTGCAAAATAATAAAAGTATTCAGCTGAACTATCCGGTAATCCAGCTACTTGATATGTAGAGTTTGCTTTAACTTTAATTACTGGACTATAAGTAGTACCATTAACCTCAACGCTTATCCCTTTTTCCATAATTTCATTATTATAAGTTACATTAACGCTACTATCTGGGACATCAGGTAAACCATCCATTAATACTTCTGTAGAAGTCGTTATACTGTAATTACTGGTCCATGTCTCTCCAACTTCTAAATAGTCCTTTAATATTATAAAACTGTAAGACGATTGAGAAATTTGATAAACACCACTAACTTCAAAAGATGTACTAGCTGCACTAATGTGATAATCTCCTCCATTTTTACTAGAATACCAATTAACCTCTAAATCTCCTGTTACAGAGCCGTCTGTACTAGTTGAACTTGGCAAAAAAGAACTATATAAATAAGAAGGGAAACCTAAATAATCTTCCTGTAAAGAAATTTCCATAATACCATCTTCTTCTTGTTGACCATCAATATAGTTATCAAAAGTCCATTTATTTCCTGTAGCCATTGGCCAATAGTCACCTGTAGACTCACCTCCAGATTCTCCAATAACATCATTATTTTCAAATGGTGAATCACTGTTTGTTTCAAGGTCAAAACCTTCTAATGCTTCGTTTTCACAACTAAATACAATTAATAATAAGGATAATAGCGATAAAGTTTTTTTCATGTTATATAAGTTTTAGACAATAAACTTAAGATAATTAATTTAATTCTCCTTGTTTTGGTACTCTAAAAAGCAATACAATTCCAATTAAAAAAAAGATAAATAAAAACAAAATTGCATTTCGCATCGTACTAATTTGGTCTACAACAGCAAAAACAGTCATACCTATAACAATACCTATTTTTTCTGCGACATCAAAAAAGCTAAAATATGATGTTGTATCTTCAGTATTATCTGGTAAAAATTTTGAATAAGTAGACCTTGCTAAACTTTGGACACCTCCCATAACTAAACCTACAAATCCTGCTGCTATATAAAACTGAACTGGTGTAATCATAAAATAGGCGTAAAAACATAACAGCATCCATATTATATTAACAACAATTAAAGTTTTAACGTTACCATATTTTGCTGAAGCTTTAGAAGTTAAAATAGCTCCTAATATTGCCACAAGTTGTATGACTAATATACTAACAATCAAACCTTGTGTTTTTTGGGCATCATCTAGCCATGCAATTTCTTTTTCTCCAAAATAAACCGCCATTAACATTATAGTTTGCACAGCCATACTAAACACGAAAAAGGCATATAAATAGCGTTTTAATCTTAAATTTTGTTTTAGTTGAAACCAAACTATTTTCAACTCTTTAAATCCATTAAACAATACGTCTTTTGTCACTTTATGTCCTTGAGAAACTCCTTTTGGTAATATATAAAAAGTGTATTGACTAAATACTAACCACCAAATACCAACGGTTATAAATGAATACCTCATCATTTCAACTTTTTCGGCTCCAGTTTCCTGAGTCATAACCATCCCTAAATTAGCAACAAGTAATATAACACTACCAATGTAACCTAAAGAAAATCCTTTGGCACTAATTTGATCTTGTTGCTCATCAAAAGCTATATCTGGTAAATAGGAATTATAGAATACTAAACTTCCCCAATACCCTAACAGTCCCATGAAATAGAATAATAAACTAACATGAATACTTTCTTTTGAAAACCAGTACAGTCCAATACAACCAAAACTACCTAAGTAACAAAAAAACTTCATAAAGTTTTTTTATTACCTACATAATCTGCAATACCAGATAAAATTGGTGATGTAAAAGTTACGACTAAAAAAGTAAAAGCTGTAATAATTGAAATTAACACAGTTGGCTTCATTACAAAGCCAAAAGCAGCTATAGTTTCGTCTTCAGAGGTAAACAAAGTTCCATAAAACAAAGGAAATATTGACGATGCTATAGTTAAGGTATATACTGAATTTGCCCAATCATAAAATGCCCAAGCATTCAACAACTTTTTACTTCCTTTTTTAAGATGTTCCATTTAATTTTGATTAGTTAGTGCCTAAAAATACAAAAGCTGCTCTTGATATCAAGAACAGCTTGTAAAGTAATTTAATATTTTAATACTAACTTAATATTGACCTAACGGTCTAAAGCTAGAGACACCAAATTTTTTAGCTTCTGCTTTAGCTGTAGGTGACAATGCAGTTAAGTTATCTATACGTGTTTGGTTAGCTGGATGCGTACTTAAAAACTCTGGTGGTGCAGATCCACCACTAGCTTGAGCCATACGTCTCCATAAGTTTGCAGCTTCATCTGGATTATATCCTGCTATTGCAGTTAAAATTAAACCAATACGATCTGCTTCTGTTTCATGACTTCTACTAAATGGTAACATTCCTAAAACATTAGATCCAACGCCATAATACTGATTAAAAGCATTACGTTGGTTATCATCTGTAATAGCAATGTTTCCTGCAACAGCTAGACCTTGCTGAATGTAAGAAGCACTCATACGTTGTTGACCATGATTAGCTAATGCGTGTGCAACTTCATGACCCATAATTGCTGCAACAGCAGTCTCGTTAGCTGCTACTGGTAAAATACCTGTGTAAAACACTATTTTTCCTCCAGGCATACACCATGCGTTTACAACATCTTCTTCAATTAAGTTATATTCCCACTTATAATCATTAAGGTAACCTTGTTGTCCATTGGCATTTAACCAACGTTCTGCAGCAACTGCAATACGTTGTCCAACACGTTTAATCATATCTGCACGAGTTGTCCCTGTTTCTACTTTACTTTCTGTTAGTACCTGATTATACTGTGCAAAAGCTGTAGGAAACAATTGTGCATTAGATACAAATGCTAATGTTTTTTTTCCTGTAAATGGGTTAGTTGCACAAGACATTACTAAAAGTAAAACTAATGTTGCAACTATGGATTTTTTAAATTTCATGACTATTTTTAATTATTTCTTTCTATAAAGCTACAAAAACTTAGGCAAATTTAACATATTTCACACTATAAAGACCACCTGATATATCGATTAAATACACAAAAATACTTTGAAATGCTTTTAGAATATAATTATGCTCCTATTAAATGAATTTCAGTGAATTTTTTATCCACTACCATTGCTATTGTGCCATCAACTTTTAAATGTTCTATAGAAATAGTTTCGTTATCTAACTGAATTTCTTTTATTTCAAAAGGTAACCCATGAATATTTAATTTGAAGGTTTTAAAGGTCGCTTCATACTTTCCTTCTTTGTGTTGTTGTAAAATCAACTCGTTTGACTTACCTGTTAATTTAAAAGTTCTGAAACTATAACGTCCTTTGGTATAATCATAACCATCGTGAGCATCATCAAATAATTGTGAAGACTCTTTACCTTTTTTATAATACACATCTAAGGTTATTTCGTCAATAACTTTTTCGTCTACATATTGTTGTTTTGGGTATTTAGGGATAATAGCACCTTCTTTTATAAAAATTGGCATACTATCTATCTCTGCATCTACCCATTTTTCTTTTCCTCCTTGTATAACCTCATCTGTCCAGAAGTTATACCAAGTACCTCTTGGTATATACATTCTGCGTCCTTTAGCATTTGGCTCTTGTATTGGACAAACTAGTATTTGGTTACCATACATAAATTCGTCTGTTCTATAATGCGTTTGACTATCTTCTTGGTCATACATAACCAAAGATTTCAAAATTGGTGTTCCATGTTCTACCAAATTCCAAAAGGCTGTATATAAATATGGTAAAAGTTGATATCTAATTTCAATAAACTTTCTAACCACGTCTGTTACATCCTCGTCAAAAGCCCAAGGTTCTTGATCTCCGTGATCGCCTGATGAGTGCACACGACAAAATGGATGGAAAATCCCTAATTGAATCCATCTAGTAAATAACTCTCCTTGAGGTTGCTCTGCAAATCCACCAATATCACTTCCAGCAAAACTAAACCCAGACATTGCCATACGTTGCGCTTGAACATTAGCAATCCATAAATGCTCCCAAGTTGCTACATTATCACCTGTCCAAGTAGAAGTATAGCGTTGAGTACCAGAATAAGCTGCTCTAGTTATTACAAAAGGACGTTTTGGGTAATTAAACTTTTTCATGCCATGGTAAGTAGCTCTTGCCATTTGCATACCATAAACATTATGTGCTTTTCTGTGGCTACAAGGATTACCATCGTAATCATGACGTACATCATCTGGAAAAGTCTTATTTGGCACTTCCATTACTGCAGGCTCGTTCATATCATTCCAAACACCTTGGATACCGATGTCTTCTACTAACTCTTTAAATAATCCAGACCACCAATCTCTAACCTCTGGTTTAGTAAAATCTGGAAAAAAACATTCTCCAGGCCATACCTTACCTTTCATATAAGGACCATCTGCACGTTTACAAAAATAGTCCTTATCCAAAGCTTCTTTAAATACTGAATATTCTGGATCTATTTTAATTCCTGGATCAATAATAGCTACGGTTTTAAACCCATCGTCTGCCAACTCTTTAACCATGCGTTTTGGATCTGGAAAATAGTCTTTATTCCATGTAAAACATCTAAAACCATCCATATAATCTATATCTAAATAAATAGCATCACATGGTATTTGAAGCTCTCTAAACTTAGATGTAATTGCTTTGACTTCTGCTTCTGGATAATAACTCCATTTACATTGATGAAAACCTAAAGCCCATAAAGGTGGTAATTGGTGTGGTTTACCTGTTAGGTCTGTATAGTTTTCTACAACTGTTTCCATTTTAGGTCCATAGATAAAATAATAGTTCATCTCTCCTCCTTGAGCCCAAAAACTTGTGACGTTACGACGTTCTTGACCAAAATCAAAATAAGATCTAAAGGTATTATCAAAGAAAATACCATAGGCCTTACCATGATGTAAACCTGTAAAAAACGGAATAGCCTTATATATTGGATCTGTGTGTTTACCAAATGCATAAGAGTCTGTAACCCAATTTTGAAATCGCTTTCCTTTTAAGTTTAAATGCTCTGGCTTATCCCCTAGCCCAAAATAACTTTCACGTTCATTAACTGTTTTACTCATCTTAACGATGTTTCCTCCAAACTCATAACTTTCTTCCCAATGAAACCCTATTTCATCTTGATTAATTATTTGGTCTGTAAGCACATCATAAATAGTGACTCGTGCATCTTTTTTAGAAACTTCACATTTTAACTTTGAAGTAATGATGGTATAAAAATCATCATTCTCAATGATTTCTAATTTATTATAACCTGTACTTGCGTACTTAGTAATTGCATATGAAAAATCATTTTCAAAAGTACCTGTTGTAGTGTATCTAAATCTTAATACACTATCTCTTAAAACTGTTAATTGAAGAACAACATTATTTTCGGTATAAAAATATAATGTATCGACATCCTTTTGAAACTTTATTATTCTTGATGGAAATAAATTTCCTTTTTGCTCTAATTCGGTATTTACAATCATAGTTATCTATTATTATATATAGTAAAAAAACGGAAAATTATATTGTTACTAAAACATTGCTAATGTTAATTCTTACAAATTATTAACTACAACGTTTTAGATTTAAAAAATTATTAAATGCTTTATTTTCAGACCTTAAAACTAATAAAATGATATTGACACGCATCCCTTTTATTTAGTTTTAGATTGATATTTTAATATTGAAATCCCTAATGGAGGAATTGTAATTTCAACCGAATTTTTTCTAGAATGCCATAATTTGGATTGACTTATTAAAGTTTGATTTTTATAGTCTCCTGTTCCAAAATAGGAACTATCATCACTATTAAAAATTTCGGTTAATTGTCCTTTTTTAGGCAGACCAATGCGGTAATTTTCTAAAGGAACAGGTGTCATATTACAAGTAATAATTAAATTATCTTTTGTCTTATTACCTTTTCTAATATATACTAAAACAGAGTGCTCTGCATCTCCATAATCTATCCATTCAAATCCTTCAAAAGAAAATTGTTTTTCAAATAAAGCTGGTTGTGATTTATAAACTTTATTTAAAGCTTTTATATAGTTATTAATACCCTTATGAGGTTTATACTGCAGTAAATACCAATCTAAACTCTGCTGAAAATTCCATTCTTCACTTTGTCCTATATCTGCTCCTTGAAACAATAACTTAGTCCCTGGATGTGTAAACATATAACCGTAAAGTACTCTTAAATTAGCAAAACGTTGCCATTCATCTCCTGGCATACGACCTAAGATGGATTTTTTACCATAAACAACTTCGTCATGACTTAAGGGTAGCATAAAATTTTCGGTAAAAGCATAAGTCATAGAAAACGTAATATCATTTTGATGATGTTTTCTATAAATAGGTTCTTTTTTAAAATATTGTAGTGTATCATGCATCCAACCCATCATCCATTTCATACCAAATCCCAAGCCTCCTAAAAAAACAGGTTTTGATACGCCTGGAAACGCTGTAGATTCTTCTGCAATAGTCTGAACATCTGTAAAATTACTGTATACTGCTGTGTTTAATTCTTTTAAAAAAGCTATCGCTTCTAGGTTTTCTCTTCCTCCATACATGTTAGGTTCCCATGCTCCTTCTTCCCTACTGTAATCTAAAAATAACATAGAGGCAACCGCATCTACACGTAATCCATCTGCATGATATTGATCTAGCCAGAACAATGCATTACTGATTAAAAAAGATTTTACCTCGTTGCGACCATAGTTAAAGATTAAACTTTTCCAATCTTGATGGTAGCCTTTACGTTTGTCTGGATGCTCATATAAACATGATCCATCAAAAAAGCCCAAACCATGAGCATCTTCTGGAAAATGTGATGGTACCCAATCTAGAATAATGCCTATGTTATTTTGATGAAGTTTGTCGACTAGTAATTTAAACTCTTCTGGATAACCAAACCTAGACGTTGGCGCGAAATATCCTGTAATTTGATATCCCCAACTTGGATCATAGGGAAACTCCATAATTGGCATTAACTCGACGTGCGTAAAATTCATCTCTTTGACATAATCTACTAAATGATCTGCCAACTCTACATAAGATAAAAACCGATTGTCTTCTATTTGTTTTTTCCAAGATCCTAAATGTACTTCGTAAACCGAATATGGTGCATCTAACGCATTGTTTTGTTTCCGGTTAGACATCCAATTATCATCTTGCCATGTATAATTATCATCCCAAATTATTGAGGCTGTATTTGGATTATGCTCAAAACGCCTAGCATAAGGATCTGCCTTTTCTGTAACTATATTATTATTGTGGCTCTGTATTTTATATTTATAAGTTGTGCCTTTACCTACATTTGGTATAAAGCCTTCCCAAATACCACTTTCATCCCAACGTACATTTAAAAGGTGCTCGCCTTCAGTCCAATAATTAAAATCTCCAACGACAGACACTTGTTTAGCACTTGGTGCCCAAACAGCAAAGTAAGTCCCTTCTACTCCATTTAAAGTCGTAATATGTGACCCAAACTTTTCGTACAACTTACAATGCTTTCCTGCTTTAAAAAGATTAACATCAAAATCTGTAAATAAGCTAAATACTGTTACTTCTGCCATATATTAAATTACAAATCCGTTAGGTATTATTGCACCTTTTTTAATGACTACAATACCTTCTTTTATAATATAAGTATCTGTTTCTTGATCTTCTAAATGACGTCCTCCATTAATTCTTACATCATCACCAATCCTGATATTTTTATCTAAAATTGCATTTTTAATAAAACAACGCTCACCAATTCCTAATAAGATTTTAATATTATTTTTTTCAATTTCTTCTAAAGACTCATAAGCATCACTACCCATCATATAGGTATTAATAATTGTGGTTTCTTTACCAATTCTAGATCTAATACCAATTACAGATTTTTCAATCTTAGAAGCATGTACAATACAACCTTCTGCAATAACGGTTTTATCTAAAGCTGTACCAGAAATTTTAGACGTTGGCAAAATTCTAGCACGTGTATACACTCTTTGGTCTATGTCATAAAGATTGAATTTTGGGATATCATCCGTAATACCAATATTTGCCTCAAAAAACGAATCTATGTTACCAATGTCTGTCCAATAACCTTCGTATTGATAACTTACGACTTTATGTGCACTTATGGATTGTGGAATGATTTCTTTACCAAAATCTATTGTTTTAGGATCATTCATTAAATCTACTAAAAGGTCTCTATTAAAAATATAAATACCCATTGAAGCCAAATGGTTTTTACCTTGTTTTTCCATATCAGGACTCACAGGTGAGGTCCATTCTGGCAATAAATCTGAATTTGGTTTTTCTATAAATGAAGTAATCAAGTTATCCTCGTTAGTTTTCAAAATACCAAAAGAGGTCGCGTCTTTTGCATTAACAGGAATTGTTGCTATAGATATATCTGCTCCTGCATTTATATGCGCATCTATCATTTCGTTAAAATCCATTTGGTACAATTGATCTCCTGAAAGGATTAAAGCATACTCAAAATCATGCTCTAAAAAATGATGCATACTTTGTCTAACAGCATCTGCTGTGCCTTGAAACCAAGTTTTGTTTCCTGGTGTTTGTTCGGCTGCTAATACATCCACAAAAGCAGAACTAAAAAAACTAAAATGGTACGTGTTTTTGATGTGTCTATTTAACGACGCAGAATTAAACTGTGTTAGTACAAACATACGTTTGATGTTTGAATTTATACAGTTAGAAATTGGTATATCCACCAATCTGTATTTTCCGGCTATTGGTACAGCTGGTTTAGAGCGTGAAGCAGTTAATGGATACAATCTTGTGCCTTGACCTCCTCCTAAAATAATGGAGAGTACTTTGTCGTTAATCATAGTGTTCTAGTTTATGGATTGGTATAAATTAATATAAGCTTTGGCAGACACATCCCAAGAATGGTCAATTGTCATTATTTGTTTTTGTAATTTTTTAAATCTTTTGGTATCACTGTATAATGCGACAGCTCTTTTAATTGCGTACTCCACTTCATAAACGCTAACATCATCATGACATATTCCAAATCCATCTTGATCAATATCTATTACAGTGTCTTTTAATCCTCCAATACGTCTAACTATAGGTATGGCTCCATAACGTAAAGCATACATTTGATTTAAACCACAAGGTTCTACTTTTGAGGGCATTAATAAAAAGTCTACTCCTGCATAAACAAGGTGCGATAATCTTTCGCTATAACCAATATACGCATTATATTTTCCTTTAAACATTGGTTTTAAGCTTTTTAAAGCCTTTTCGGTTTCTTTATCTCCAGATCCTAATAATAAAATAGATACCGCTTCCGTTTCTAAAACATTTTTAAAAACATCAGGGAAAATTTCGACACCTTTTTCTGTAACCAATCGACCTATAAACCCAAATAATGGTTTTTTTGGGTCTAAATTATACTCTTTACATAACCAATTCTTATTAGCTTTTCTACTTGTACTAATTGTGTCTTTTGTAAATTTCTCGATAATAAAATCATCGATTTCTGGATTCCATACTTGAGTATCAATCCCATTTAAAATGCCTTGACACTTTTGACTTTCATGATTTAATAAACTTTCTAAACCATTTGCGTTTTGCTTTAATTCCTCCATGTAGCTTGGTGATACCGTTGTGACTCTCCAAGCACATTTAATAGCTACAGCTAATGGATTTATACAACCATTCCAATCTAATAATCCTATTTTTTCTTCATTAAAATCAGGAATTAAATTTAGTTTATCATAACCAAACCAACCTTGGTATTGTGCATTATGAATAGTAGTAATAACAGGTATTGTATTTAAAACCTGATAATCAAAACACTCCTGCAACATAAAAGGAATTAACCCTGTGTGATGATCATGACAATGTATAATATCTGGTTGTTGTTTATGTGTTTTAATCCAATCTAAAGTGGCTATTTGAAATGCTATAAAGCGCTTAGTATCGTCTACTGAATACACAAAGTTTTTGTACAATAAATCAGGGATATCAATTAAAAAAACATCGATATCTAAATATGAATCTTTAGTTTTTAAAACACTAAAAACATAATAATTATGACCTAAATTAAACTCGGCTTCATAAATCTTTTCAAACGTATGGTCTTGAGTATATTTATTATCATAAAAAGGCATAATTACAGAGGAAGGATGTTCCAAGGCGTTTTGGTATTTAGGTAAAGCTCCAACAACGTCTGCTAATCCTCCAACTTTTGCAACTGGATAGCACTCTGCACTTATGTGTATAATTTTCATTTATATTAATTTATTGATGAAAGTTACACTTTAAATTATAAAGAATGAAATGTTATTTTTAATTTAAAATTAAGTCTGTATTAATTCTATTTTAAGATTTTACGATATCTTTATAAAAAAGAAAAATTATGAAAAAAATTGCATTATTACTTTTAATATGTCTATTTAATTGTAAATCTAACGCACAAGAAGAAGTTAAAAAAGGAGACTCTAAAACTTTTGAAATTAGTAAAACTGATGCCGAATGGAAAGCCGAACTGTCTGATAAAGAATATTATGTTTTACGTCAAGCAGGAACAGAACGTCCTTTTAGCAGTAGCTTAAACAACGAAAAAAGAGCTGGTGTTTATCACTGTGCAGCTTGTGACACTCCACTGTTTAAAAGTGAAAACAAATTTGACTCAGGAACAGGCTGGCCTAGTTTTGACCAAGAAATCAAAGGAAATGTTGCATTTGGTACAGATACTAAAATTGGATACACCAGAGATGAAGAACATTGCGCAACATGTGGTGGTCATTTAGGTCACGTGTTTAATGATGGTCCAAAAGCAACTACAGGACAAAGACATTGTATAAACGGAGTCGCATTAAATTTTAAACCAAATAATGAATAATTTTAAAGTTAATAAAACTGAAGAAGAATGGCGTAACGAGCTAACAGACGAGCAATATCGTATTTTACGTAAAAAGGGTACCGAAATGCCACATACAGGAAAGTACAATTTACATTTCGAGTCTGGAGCATACCATTGCGCAGCATGCAACCAGCAATTATTTGAAAGCGATAGTAAATTTGAATCCAGTTGTGGTTGGCCAAGTTTTGATGATGCCATTCCAGGAAGTATCACTAACGTGTTAGACAAAACACATGGCATGATTAGAACCGAAATTGTGTGCTCTAATTGTGGTGGTCACTTAGGTCATGTATTTAATGATGGCCCAACAGAAACAGGAACTAGATTTTGTGTAAACAGTGCAAGCGTCGATTTTAAAAATGAATAACAGCCACATTACAAGTATTATAAAACAGTTTAACTATTACAAAACTGCTGGAGATAAAACACTCCAGCAGTTATCTTTTAGTGAAATGAATTGGCAATCCCACAACAATTCCAATAGTATATCTATTATAGTA
Source organism: Olleya sp. NP1-10 (assembly GCF_055804415.1). Lineage (NCBI taxonomy): Bacteria > Pseudomonadati > Bacteroidota > Flavobacteriia > Flavobacteriales > Flavobacteriaceae > Olleya > Olleya sp. NP1-10. The sequence goes on from NZ_CM147840.1 coordinate 3,017,854, forward strand.
AAGCATATGGTTGGTAACATGCTAAGTCGTTGGACTAATTTTTTAACCGAAGATGGCGAAAAAACCTGGAGACAACGCGAACAAGAATTTGAAGCTACTTATACTACAAAAGCTGAGTTATTAGCCGATTGGGAAAAAGGTTGGACTTGCTTATTTAATGCTATTACACCTTTAAACAATCAGGATTTAGATCGTACTGTTTATATTAGAAATGAAAGCCATCTGGTTGCCGAAGCTATTTTTAGACAATTAGGACATTATAGTTATCACATTGGGCAAATAGCACATATTGGTAAGCTTATTAAAAATGAAGCTTGGGAAAGTCTATCTATACCTAAAGGACAATCCAGTCAATTTAACGCTGAAAAATTTAGTAAGACTAAACAATAACTTTTAAGATTTTAATTCTTTTTTGTAAGGTCTAATAATTAAACGAGCTTCTCTGTCAAACCTAATGTAATTATATACCCAGTTTATAAAAACAACCATTCTGTTTCTAAATCCAATTAAGAAAAACAAGTGTACAAACATCCAAACAAACCAAGCAAAAACACCTTGGAATTTAAATTTTGGTAAATCTACAACAGCTTTGTTTCTTCCAATAGTAGCCATAGATCCTTTATCATTATACACAAAAGGTTTCATTGGTTTATTTTCTAATAACTTTAGTAAGTTTTCTCCTAATAATTTACCTTGTTGTATAGCAGGTTGAGCCATCATTGGATGTCCAGAAGGTACTGCTTCAGTTTCCATTTGTGCCACATCTCCAATTGCAAAAATATTATCTAAACCTTTTACTTGATTAAATTCATTTACAATAATTCTGTTTCCTCTAGTCACAAACTGTTCGGCATCTATACCTTTAATAGCAGCTCCTTTTACTCCTGCAGCCCAAACTACTGTTGCTGCATCAAAAGTTAAATCGCTATTTGTTGTGACCGTTTTTCCGTCATAACCAGTAACTCTAACATTTTTCCAAACGTGTACCCCTAAATCTTCCAAAAAGTCCTCAGCTTTTTTAGAAGCCTTAACACTCATAGCTTTTAAAATTTTATCTCCAGATTGTATTAAGTTAATTTGTGCTAATCGTGTATCTAAATCTGGATAATCTTTTGGTAGTATTCCTTTTTTAATTTCGGCTAAAGCTCCAGCAAGCTCAACACCTGTTGGTCCTGCTCCAACAATTACAAAATTCATTAAAGCATTTCTTTCGTTTAAATCTGAAGTTAACAAAGCATCTTCAAAATTTTCAAGAATTAAACTTCTTAAATTTAAAGACTGTGGTACGGTTTTCATTTCCATACTATTTTCTTTAATGGATTTGTTACCAAAATAATTGGTTTTAGATCCAGAAGCCACTACCAAATAATCATACTTTAATTCACCTATATTAGTAATAACACGATTATTTTCTGTGTTTATTTCTGAAACATTAGCTAGTCTAAAGAAAAAATTAGGAAAGTCTTGTAAAACCTTACGTATAGGATAAGCGATAGAGTCTGGCTCTAATCCACCTGTTGACACTTGATATAATAATGGCTGAAATGTGTGATAATTATGCTTATCTAAAAGTACAACTTGCACTTCTTGCTTTGATAATTTTTTTGCTAAAGCGATGCCTGCAAAACCTCCACCAATAATTATTACTCGTGGAAAACTAGACTTAGGTATGTTCATATTTTAAAACTTGCTGCACAAAGGTACTAAAAGATATATTTTTTTAAGATTCTAAATTCTTTATTCAATTTTGGTTTTGTAACTTCGTAACTTCTTAAAACTACAAAAAAATACACAATGAGTAAATACGATATTATTGTACTTGGTAGTGGTCCTGGAGGCTACGTAGCTGCTATTAGAGCATCTCAATTAGGTTTTAAAACTGCTATTATTGAAAAAGAAAATCTTGGTGGAATATGCTTAAATTGGGGATGTATTCCTACAAAAGCATTATTAAAATCGGCTCAAGTTTTTGAATATTTAAAACATGCAGAAGACTATGGTCTTTCTGTTAAAGAATACGATAAAGATTTTAATGCTGTTGTTAAACGTAGTCGTGGTGTTGCAGAAGGCATGAGTAATGGTGTTAAGTTTTTGATGAAAAAAAACAAAATTGATGTCATTGATGGTTTTGGAACATTAAAAACAGGAAAGAAAATTGATGTTGATGGTAAAGAGTACAGTGCAGATCATATAATTATTGCAACTGGAGCACGCTCTAGAGAGTTACCAAGTTTACCTCAAGATGGTGAAAAAGTAATTGGTTACAGACAAGCAATGTCATTACCAAAGCAACCTAAAAAACTAATCGTTGTTGGATCAGGAGCTATTGGTGTTGAGTTTGCTTACTTCTATAACTCTATGGGAACTGAAGTAACAATCGTAGAATATTTAGATAGAATTGTACCTGTTGAAGACGAAGATATCTCTAAGCAATTAGAGCGTTCGTTTAAGAAAAGCGGTATTAAAGTGATGACTTCTGCAGAAGTTACTAGTGTTGACACCTCTGGTGAAGGAGTTAAAGCAACCGTTAAAACAAAAAAAGGAGAAGAAGTATTAGAAGCTGACATCGTATTATCTGCTGTTGGTATTAAATCTAATATTGAAAATATTGGTCTTGAGGATGTTGGAATTGCAGTTGATAGAGACAAAGTATTAGTTAATGATTATTACCAAACTAATATTCCTGGATATTATGCAATTGGAGATATTACTCCTGGTCAAGCCTTAGCGCACGTTGCGTCTGCTGAAGCTATTTTATGTGTTGAAAAAATTGCAGGAATGCATGTAGAAGCCTTAGATTATGGTAATGTGCCTGGTTGTACCTATGCTACTCCAGAAATTGCAAGTGTTGGTTTAACAGAAAAACAAGCAAAAGAACAAGGTTACGATCTTAAAGTTGGAAAATTCCCATTCTCTGCGTCTGGTAAAGCTAGTGCTGGAGGAAACAAAGAAGGTTTTGTAAAAGTAATCTTTGATGCTAAATATGGCGAATGGTTAGGATGCCACATGATTGGTGCAGGTGTTACAGATATGATAGCTGAAGCTGTTTTAGGACGTAAACTAGAAACTACAGGACACGAAGTATTAAAAGCTATACATCCACACCCAACTATGAGCGAAGCTGTAATGGAAGCTGTTGCAGATGCTTATGATGAAGTGATTCATTTATAAAAATCTAAACTTATATAGTTTAAATAAAAAAGTTCCAGAATTTTCTGGAACTTTTTTATTTATATACGTTAGGTTTTAAAACATAAAACCTAAACCAAATTGCCAAACATTATTTTTAGCATCAACACCTTCAAATGGTGTCCCATCTTCAAAAATATCTCTAACTCCAAAATTATAACGACCGCTTAAGAAAAAGCCACTATCAAACTTATAAGATGCACCTACTGCAACACTAGTGTCAAAATCTTTAACGTAAGAGTCATCAGAATCAATTTCGATGTCTCCTCCATCACTTGTTGGTTGAGAGTCAAATTCTTCATGAATTTTATACCCAAATTGTGGACCTGCTTCAACACTTAATCCTTTTACCAAATAAGCTTTTAATAACAATGGTACCTGAATATAATCTAACTGGTATTCGATATTATCATCTGTATCAAAAACATTGTCTTGATCAATTTCTTGTAAATCAAAACCTTGTCCAGAATAAAAAATCTCTGGTTGAAAAGATAAACGCTCAGTTATAGGTATTTCGGCAACTAAACCAGCATTAAAACTAGTTCTTGATTTCAAATCTCCAAAGTCATCTCCACTTATAGTAGACGAGTTAACACCTCCTTTTACACCTATTTGAACATCTTTTCTATCTGCTTGAGCATTTAACATTGTTACTCCTGAAATAAATAGTACAACAGTACTTAAAATTATTTTTTTCATCATATTGTTTTTAGGTTAATATACCCTAACTACGATGTCAAAATAAGTTACAGATGTTACATTAACATGGTTTAACAACAATGCTATTGCTTTTAACAGTCTTTAAGATCACTGCAGAACTAAAAAATGAATAGCATCATTATTGAAATATAAAAATGAAGTCTAGAGCTAATTACTCATCGACTCAATAATGACTCAGAACAGTGCATTAGTCATGAAACAATTTATAAATAGACATGAATTAGATATTCAAAGAGTTTTTATTTAGATGCTATGATTTGTTATCATAAAGCTTACATAGATGTCATAATAATTTTATCCTAAAGGAATTTAATTCTCATAGAAAAAAACAAGCTATTGAAGAATGAAGTAGTTTAATTAATTATGATTTATACCGTTGATATTTTAGTAGAAAGAGCACTGATTTAATTAAAAACTTAATTATCAACAGAATGAGAACAAAATATTGATTTACTATTTAAGTTAACAACGTTTTATAGTAAAACTGAAAAAATAAATTTTATAAAAAAAACCATCTGTTATTTTAAAAACAGATGGTTTAACTTTATTTATTTTAAAGCTTAATTTAGTTGAAAATTATATTATCTCACTGCTACTGGATAATTTTCTCCACTAAAACTAACAGAACCTGACTGTCTTGGCGCTCCACTTCTTGCATGCATAATACCTGCTACGTGTGGTGATGCCATTGATGTTCCGCTAAGTGTCGCGTAACCACCATTTAAGTATGTGCTCACAACGCTACTTCCTGTTGCAATTACATCAATAGGGTTTAAGTTATAATTTGAAAAAGATGAGAAATTAAAACTACAAGTCATAGATGCTACAGTAAATATATTTGTACCACCTACGCAAGCTGGCTGATAATTTGCAGCATTAGCTGAACTGTTTCCAGCAGCTAAAGCGACAAGTGTCCCGCTATTTCCTAAAGATTGTAATGAACTTCGGTAAGAAGAATTGCTACTGCAATTTGATCCAAAATACCCTCCTAAACTCAAGTTAGCAACATCACCAGCAAGGTCAAACTCACCTACGTGGTCAATTCCTGATAAAATAGTAGATGTACTACTACCTCCATCACATCCAAATACTCTTACAGGTACTACACTTGCACCAGCTGATACACCAACAACACCTTCGTTATTATCAATAGCTGCTGCTGTACCTGCTACATGTGTTCCATGTCCATTACAATCATTAGCTGATCCACCGACAAAAGATTTTGCATAAGTCGTATTTGTTACAACATTTAAATCTGGGTGGTCTAAGTCTATACCACTATCAATAATCCAAATCCAAGTGTTTTTGCTTCCACCATCAACTGCACCACCTGCATTGCTAATACCACACGGTGTTTGTTGCGCCATCACAGCAGCACTATTGCTAGACACAACATTTTCCACACTAAAATTAGATAATGAAACATTTCTATCATGCTCAATAGAAACTACATTACTATCTTTAGATAGAGCAGCTAATTCTTCATCGTTTAATTCTACTGCTACTCCAGAAATCATTGTTGTATAATAATTTGTGATTTTAGCTTCATCTATTCCATTGTTAGATATTATAGTATTAATTTTTTCAACGGAATTGATAGAAATTTCCCGAACTGCTTTTGACTTCTCAGATCGATCTGTAAATAAAGTCCCTTCTAATACTTTTGAGGTAGGACTTATTTTAGATTCGTCAAAAGTAATAATGTACTTACCAGGAATAACATCTCCGGCAGAACTGGTTGGTAGTATCGGTAAATCAGGTGTGCTACCAAGTGCGTCTTCAGGGTTGCTTTGCACTTGCTCATTCTGACAGGATACTAATACTAACGCTCCTAGTGAAGCGCCTACTAAAAATTTACTTAAAATTTTCATAAATAATTTGTTTTGGTTGAACTTATTTTAATGAATGTTAAATCTATCTAAAAAAAACAACAAAAAAAGAATATTATTGTTTTTATGTTAAAACATTGAGAATAAAATAGCTTTTTATAGACTATGCTAATTATTAATCACTTCGCTAGTCTTCAATTAGTTAGTTTAAATTTTATTAAAAATAGTGTTTAAATATTTTGCTTTTGGCATGTACATTATTTCATTTAAGAATCGTATTGTATAATGAAGGCTGAGTTAAACTAATTAGTGTAACATAAATATTTAAAACCATTAACTTTGACACCTGTCATTTTAAGATCAATATTTATATTGGACTTGCGTGAAAAATTATAAACAACTAACCTTAAGACAACGGAATCAAATTTAATGTCTCTTACAAGCTGGTTAAAACCAAATAAAAATAGCATCCATTTAAATGCACACAGAAATACTGTATCAAGAGAGTTGAAGCAAAATTCACCAATACGAGGTAGAATAGGTAACACTTAAATCGTTAAACATGCGCATTTAAAAAAGAACAAAGCGACATTAAATTAAGCGCAGGCAAGAGCTATAAACAACAGAAGTATAATAGATGTAATTAGAAGTTTTTTTCTATGGAAAATAGACTTCAAAAAAATAGAAAGATTACTAAATCATAGACTACAATTACTTTAACCTAAATAAAGACTTTGTTTTGTGCATTTTAGACTCATAAAATTAGACAAAACTTTGAATAGCTAACTCATAACTTTGTAATCCAAAACCAAGTATAACACCTTTTGCATTAGCCGAAATATGAGATTGGTGTCTAAACTCTTCTCTCCCAAAAGTATTTGAAATATGCACCTCTACAACAGGAGTTTCAATAGCTTTTACACAATCACCTATACCAACAGAAGTGTGTGTATAAGCAGCAGCATTAAGGATGATTCCGTCATAACTAAAACCAACTTCTTGAAGTTTATCTATTAGTTCTCCTTCTATGTTAGATTGAAAGTGCTCTATAGAAACATCTTGATATTTTTGCTTAATTGTATCTAAAAACTCAGTAAAAGATAAGCTACCGTATATATTAGGCTCACGTTTTCCTAATAAATTTAAATTAGGACCATTAATTATAATTAGTTTTTTCATATAGTAAAGATAAATAATTTAAGCATAAAAAAACCGAAGCTATTAGGCTTCGGTTTTTTTAAAATATTTAATTTACTAATACTTAGTTAAATTTATAAACAACACCAAAGTTGATATCAGCAAAATTTACACCAAAATCAAAATTATTTCTAGACTCAGCGCCATCGAAATCTGCTTTTTCTGTAGAATATCCTAAAACACCAACAGTTGCTTCGATTGCAAAATTATCAGAAACAAAATAACTAATACCTGGAGCAAAAGCAATATCAAAACCATCACTCTTAGCATCTGCTAATTTATCATCAGTTGAAGTATAATCAACACCTAATTCTGTAAATAATGAAAATTGATCATCTGCAGTAAAGTAATATCTTCCAAATACTCCAATAGCTAATTCACTTGCATCAATAAAATCAACTCCGTCATCATCTCCTGAAAAAGACGTGTAACCTACTTTTAAACCTGCTGCAATGTTATCAGATAAAAAATATCCAGCTTTTGGAGCAATTGAAAAAACGTTTGTACTTTCTTCTCCGAAAGATTCATTACCAAATCCAACTGAACCAGAAATAAAAACATCTCCTTCTTCGAAACCACCAACTGTAGTCATTTCATCTTGTGCATTAACACTTGTAAATCCTAATACTGCGATTGCAGCTGTAAATAATAATTTTTTCATAATTAAATTTAAATTTTAAATTATTTGAGCCTACAAAATTAGATGCTTAAATAAGTTTACACAAGTAAAAACTCGTAAAAAAATCAAATAAAAAGTATGAAACTAACTTTCAGCTTATTAACTTTAAAATTTAACTTTTTATTTTGATAAAAAAACCTAAAACACCTTGTAAACAAAAGCATAACAAAGAATCGAAAACATTATTAAATATTAACTAAATGTTACCAAAAAACACATAAAAACTACTTATTTAACAATAAAGAAACATTAAAAACACCACTATACTAACCAAGTTAATTATAATATAATCGTTAAACAAATTAAATAAAATCGCAATTAAACACTTCAAAACACTAAATTTAAAATTAAAAAAACCGAAGCTAAAAAGCTTCGGTTTAAATAAAATAATAGTGTGATTATTTTCTAGAAGAAAAATCCAACTGATACTTGGAACACTGCATTTTGATTTTTGTAATCATCTGAATCTTCAGAATCATTGATGTTTGATAAACCTAAGTTATATCTAGCTCCAAAATTTAGTCCGTTTTCTAACTTATACCCTAAACCAAAGTTAAAACCAAAGTCAATACTACTTGTATAATCTGATAAATCTTCAGTTTCTGATTCACTTTCAGTTGTTCCTTCATACGTTGCAGAATACTCATATTCTGCTTCTGAATTAATTAAAAAACCAATTTGTGGACCTGCTTCTATACTTAAACCTTCACTCACGTAATACTTAGCCATTAATGGTAAGTTTAAATAATCTAATTTTCTTGTTGCTTCTTCTTCATATTGATATGTAATACCTCCAAAATCTTCTGTTCCTGATTCAGAAATTTTAGCTCCCTGAGTAGAATAAACTAATTCTGGTTGGAATGAAAATTTGTCAGACAATATAATTTCAGCAACTACTCCAACATGAAAACCTGTTTTAGAATCAAGTCCATCAGTTTCATCACCAGTTACTGTAGCAAAGTTAACACCTGCTTTTGCTCCGAAATTAACATCTTGTGCATTTACGCTTGTCATTCCTAGTACAGCGATTGCTGCAATTGTAAAAATTTTTTTCATAATTTAATTAAGTTTGTTTATGATTAATAACTCAACAAATTTAGTTATTCTTTAACAAAGCAATCATTCGTTTTAACAAAGCATTAACATGTGAAAACTTAAAACAAAATGTTTAAATCTCACTATCAACAACTTATGAGTATTGTTATTTTTAAGTTAACAAATGTTTTATATTTATAACCTATGACCTGGACTCAAGCACTAAAAGATTACACATTATATCTAAAAATAGAAAGAGGATTATCCGACAACTCGATTAATAGTTACGTTTTAGATGTAAACAAATTAATAAAATATTTAGATGCAAATGCCATACAAACAAATGCAATAACTATTGATACAATTACTATTAAGCAATTTATTTATGAAGCTGCAAAAAACTTAAATGCAAGATCTCAATCCAGATTAATATCAGGTTTAAAAGGTTTTTTTAATTATCTAGTATTTGAAGATTATAGACAAGATAATCCTGTAGATACTATAGACTCTCCAAAAATTGGTCGAAAACTACCTGATACATTAAGCGAAAACGAAATTAACAACCTAATAAAAGCTATTGATTTAAGCCATCCGCAGGGCGAACGAAACAAAGCTATTATAGAAGTTTTGTACAGTTGCGGTTTACGTGTAAGTGAATTAACCAATCTAAAAATATCCGATTTGTTTTTTGAAGAGGGCTTTATAAAAGTAACAGGAAAAGGAGACAAACAAAGGTTTGTACCTATACTTGAAGACACACAAAAATATATTACTATATATAACACACACATAAGAAATCATTTAAACATTCATCCTGAACATAATGATATTCTATTTTTAAATAGACGTGGCAAACAACTAACTAGAGCTATGATATTTACAATTATTAAAGAATTAGCTAAAAAAATAGAACTTAATAAAAATATTTCGCCACATACATTTAGACACTCTTTTGCAACACATTTACTAGAAAATGGTGCAGACTTAAGAGCTATACAGCTTATGTTAGGACATGAAAGCATAACTACTACAGAAATTTACACGCATGTTGACAAAACCCAATTAACCAATGTTATTAATAATTTTCATCCAAGACGCTAACTAACATTAGGCAATTTTACTTATATTTGTCTTATCCTGAATGTTTTAGGCAACACTCCCTAATTGCTAGCATATAAAAACAAAACTTTATGTCTGAGTTAATTAAAGGTATTGGACTAAATCAAAATACCTCAAATTTTGATCTACAAAAATGGAAACTTGCATTAGAAATATCTAAAGTAGGTATATGGGATTATAGTTCTAAAACTGACCAAATATCATTCACTACACCATCTAAAGCCATTATTGGAACACAAGACAATATTAATTTTGGAAAAAATGCCACAGATTGGAATGATCGTGTTCATCCAGAAGACAGGCAGCAATATTATCAGGACTTTAAAGACCATTTAAATGGTTTAAAACCATTATACGAAAACAAACATCGTGTACTTCATAATGATGGATCATATAGATGGATTTTAGATAGAGGAAAAATAATTGAAAAAGATAAACATGGTGAAGCCTCTAGAATAATTGGTACCCATGTTGACATTACAGAGTATGCTGAATCTGAAAAAAAGGTTGAGGAAACCCTAGACCTTGTAGTAAAACAAAATAATAAACTTCAAAATTTTGCACATATTGTAACACACAATTTAAAACAACATGCAGGAAACTTTGAAAGTCTTTTAGGTTTTTATGAAGAAGCAAATACCGAAGAAGAAAAGGTAGAAATGCTTGACTACCTTAAAACGCTATCTAAATCCTTAACACAAACAATCAATAATTTAAACGAAATTGTTACTGTACAATCCAAACATAATAACACTGAAAATAAACTATGTATTTGTAAAGAAATTGATTTAGTCTTACAAGGATTAGATTTTTATATACATGAACAAAAAGCAAATATTATAACAGATATTCAAACAGATTGCTTTATTAACTTTAATACCTCCTACTTTCAAAGTATCACACAAAACTTGATTAGTAATGCTATAAAGTATAAACATAAAGATAGAAATCCAGAAATTAAAATAAGCTCAAAACAAGTAAATAATATGGTTCATATTGAATTTACAGATAATGGTCGTGGCATAGATTTAGACAAGTTTGGAAAAGATATATTTGGATTATACAAAACATTCCATAAAAACACAGATTCAGAAGGTGTTGGTTTGTATTTAGTAAAAAATCAAATTGAAGCCTTTAATGGTACCATTGATATCAAAAGTAAAGTTAATAAAGGTACTACTCTCACGATTAAAATTCCAAACTAGGCGCACAATAATCATCAAAAACCAACGTTTTAACTACAAATTAAGTAGTTTATCGATATAACGTTTTAGGGACTCTAACAAATATTAAAAATTTATAAAATTTTTAATATTTGTTAGACACCTCATAATCTAAAAAATGGAAAATCAAACAATTAAAAACCAAAAATGGCATTTTGCTCTTGAAAATTCCGGAATTGGAGTTTGGGATTGGAATTCAAAAACTAACGAAGTATTTTATTCTAAAGAATCAAAAAAAATACTAGGTTTTGAAGATCATGAAATAGGGTCAAAACCTTCAGAATGGGATGATCGAGTACATCGTGAAGATAAATTAGAATATTTTGAAGATTTTAAAAATCATATAAATGGTGAAATTTCTGAATATGTAAATGTACACCGAGTACTACATAAGGACAATTCATACAGATGGATTTTAGATAAAGGTAAAGTTGTAGAGCGTGATTTAGAGGGAAAACCTACACGCATTATAGGTACACACACTGACATTACAAAACAAAAAGAAACAGAATTAGCTTTAAAAAGGTCTATAGATTTAACTACTTCTCAGAATAATAAGCTTAAAAGTTTTGCTCACATTGTAACTCATAATTTAAAATCTCATGCAGGAAATTTTGAAAGTATTTTAAATTTAAATGAAGAAGTCGAATCTGATGCAGAAAAACAAGAATTATATTACCATTTAAGAACGATATCAAAGTCATTAACAAAAACACTTAAAAATCTAAATGAAGTCGTTAGTATACAAACCAAAAAAACTCAATTCAAAATAAGGTTAATGTAAGTCATGAGATTAATGCTGTTATTGAAGAGCTTAATTATATAATTTCAAAAAGCAGTGCTGTAATATATAATGATATAAATGAGGATTGTGTAATCAATTTTGATTCAAGTTATCTTCATAGTATTGTTCAAAATTTAATTACTAATTCTATTAATTATAAACATCCAGACAGACCACCTGTAATAAAAATTAAAACAGAAAGTTGTAGTGAAAATTTAGTTTTAACAATATCTGATAATGGTTTAGGTATTGATTTAGATAAGTTTAAGGATAAAATTTTTGAGTTATATAAAACGTTTCATAATAATCCCGAAGCTGAAGGTGTTGGCTTGTATTTAATAAAAAATCAAATCGAAGCTTATGGAGGCACCATTGACGTAGATAGCCAAGTCGATATTGGAACCACGTTTAAAATAGTAATTCCTATTCATAAAAAAATCCAGCTATAGGCTGGATTTTTTTATGGGTTATATCTTATAAGATTTACTTTGCAATATTTACTGCTCTAGTCTCTCTAATTACTGTTACTTTAACCTGACCAGGATAAGTCATATCCGTTTGTATTTTTTGAGAAATACTAAATGATAAATCAGATGCATTTTGATCGCTTACTTTTTCGCTTTCAACTATAACACGCAATTCCCTACCTGCTTGAATAGCATAGGCCTTTTTAACTCCGTTAAATCCAAAAGCAATTTCTTCTAGATCTTTTAAACGTTGTATGTAACTATCTAATACTTGACGTCTAGCTCCTGGACGTGCTCCAGATATAGCATCACAAACTTGAATGATTGGAGATAATAACGATTTCATTTCTATTTCATCGTGGTGAGCACCAATAGCATTACATACCTCGCCTTTTTCTCCATACTTTTCAGCCCATTGCATACCTAAAATAGCGTGAGGAGTTTCCATATCAGCCTCAGCGTCTGGCACTTTACCAATATCATGTAATAATCCTGCGCGTTTAGCTAATTTTGGATTTAAACCTAATTCTGCTGCCATAACACCACAAAGTTTTGCAACTTCACGTGAGTGTTGTAACAAGTTTTGCCCATATGACGAACGGTATTTCATACGTCCAACCATTTTTATTAATTCTGGATGTAAACCATGAATACCTAAATCTATAACTGTACGTTTTCCAACTTCAATTATTTCTTGTTCAATTTGTTTTTGTGTTTTTCTAACAACTTCTTCAATTCTTGCTGGGTGAATACGACCATCTGTTACTAACTTGTGTAAAGATAATCTTGCAACTTCACGCCTAACCGAATCAAAACATGATAAGATAATCGCTTCTGGAGTATCATCAACTATAATCTCTACTCCTGTCGCAGCTTCAATTGCACGAATGTTACGTCCTTCACGACCAATAATACGACCTTTTACATCATCACTTTCTATATTAAACACAGAGACACAGTTATCTACTGCTTCTTCTGTACCAATACGCTGGATTGTATTTATAATAATTTTTTTAGCGTCCTGTTGTGCTGTAAGTTTAGCTTCTTCCATTTTACCTTGGACGTAAGCCATAGCATCATTTTTAGCTTCACCTTTTAATGATTCTACTAATTGTGCTTTTGCTTCATCAGCAGATAAACTAGAAATGACTTCTAATTGCTCTACTTGGCTTTTATGAAGTCTGTCTAATTCGTCTTGTTTTTTATCTAGTACATCAAGTCTGTGGTTGTAATCTTTAACTTTACCTTCAAACTCAGTATTAAGTTTCTTGTTTTTAGATAATTCGCTTGAAATTTGAGATTCTTTATCACGAACACGTTTTTCGGCATCAGCCATTTTTTTATCTCTAGATAAGATTACTTTTTCGTGCTCTGCTTTAAGCTCTAAAAATTTTTCTTTAGCTTGTAATATTTTATCTTTTTTTATTCCTTCTCCTTCGACTTTAGCTTCTTTAAGTATTGCTCCAGCAGATTTTTTAGCACTTTTTATTAGCTTTGATGCATTATTACGCTCTAATATTTTTGCAATAACAAAGCCTATTATTGCTCCTATTGCAACACCTGCTATAATTAAAATTGTTTTATCCATTATTGATTGTTTATATATAAAAAAAGCCTACACTAACTTTGGTTTTGTATAAACTCCTTAAAATCAAGTTTAGGGCTAACAAGCTGATCAAGGGTCTGCCTAAATAACGTAAACGTTATTAGCAGCATGCTTTTACAACTTAGAACTCACCCTTTTTAAAAGAATCAACGTTGAGTTTATCAAAAAAATAATTAATGTAGGCAGTAACCTAATTTTATTATGTTGTATGAACGTATTATAAACTAAGATGTGACTGTAACAATTCATTTAAAGTTTCTAACTTTTTCTGAACGTGTTCTTCCACATGATCTTTATCTAAGGCTTTCTGTTCTACTTGACTAGCAAATTGTAGGGCACACATGGCTAATACATCTTGCTTATCTCTAACAGAGTAGCTTTGCTCAAACTTATTTATCATAGTCTCTATCTTCTTTGCTGCTAAACGCAAACCTTCTTCTTGACTAGGTGTTATAGTTAAAGGGTAGACTCTGTTTGCTATAGATAATTTTATTTTAAGCACGTCTTCCATAAAAACTATTTAAACTTTAACTTGATAATTGACTAATACAATGGTCAATCTCTCTAATTAATGTATTTATTTTGAGCTTTGTTTCTCGTTTATCTTTGTCACTGCCAAGTATTGTATTAGCCATCTTTAATGTGTTGTAATTATCTTGCCAAGTTTTTAATTCTAAATCCTTTGCAGTTAATTTTGATTGAGATTGTTCTAAAGCTTTTTTCAGCTTAGTATTTTCTAGTTTTAAATCTTTTTGTCTATTTAAGACTTTATTAATTTTACTTTCTAGAGCATCAACAATGTTTTCAATCTTACTCATTAACCAATACTATACTTATCTTACAAAGTTAATCAAACCGTAACACTTTACAATTAATTTTCAATATTTTTTTAAGTAGCAATAATTCAACTCATTATCAATTATATGGCTTAGTATTTAATTTTACTTTGGTAATTAAAACCTTATTTCTATTTTAGCAGTAACCATTTATTTATGCGACACATCCTTTTTTTATTAGTATTTTCTGTAAGTTTTACTCAAGCTCAAAGCATTTATCCACAAGATTATTTTAGATCTCCTCTAGATATAGAACTGATTTTATCGGGTACTTTTGGAGAGTTAAGAAGCAACCACTTTCATTCAGGTTTAGATTTAAAAACAAAACAACGTGAAGGTTTAAATATTTATGCTACAGCAAGCGGTTATGTTAGTCGTATAAAGGTCTCACACTATGGATATGGTAAAGCTGTTTATATCACACATCCTAATGGTTATGTAACTGTACATGGACATTTACAACGATTTTCTGATAAAATTGAAGCTTATGTTAAAGCTAGACAATATGAAAAAGAGAGTTTTGAAATAGAGCTTTTTCCTGACCTTAACGATTTAGTCGTAACCAAAGGTGATGTTATTGCTTATTCAGGTAATACTGGTGGATCTGGAGGTCCTCACCTTCATTTTGAAATAAGAGATAATCAAGAACGACCAATTAACCCTTTATTATTTGGGTTTAAAGTAAAAGATTCAAAAAAACCAATAGTACGCAGTGTTTATGTTTACCCTATTGATGATTTGTCACATATTAATGGATCTAATTTAAAACAGAAACTAAGATTAGTCCCTTTAAAAAATGGTGATTATAAGGTTGAAGATTTAACTGCTTATGGTAAAATCGGGTTTGCTATTAACTCGATTGACAGACAAGATTTAGCTGCCAATAAAAATGGGGTTTATAAAATCGAAACGTTTTACAACGGAATGCAAAATTTGACTATCGATTTTAAAAAGTTTTCGTTTGCCGAAACTAAACACCTTAACAGACTTATCGATTATAAACATTATAAAGATGAAAAAGAGCGCTTACAGAAATTATTTATAGATAGCAATAACCCCTTAAGTATGTATGATAACATTATAGATGATGGTTATTTGGTTATTTACGACACAATTTCTAATGTTTACAAAGTCAAAATTACTGACTTTGAAGGTAACACTACAAACATTGATATCAATATTAAAGGCGAAGACAAACAGCCTAATGATATTGAAACTCCTTTTACCTCACCTTACTACATACAATCAAGTGATGTTTCAGTTTTAGAAGATAATAATATTAAAGTAGAATTCCCTAAAGAAACCTTTTATGACGATTTCTTTATAGATTACAGTGTTAATGTGGATACTTTAAAGTTAGGCGAAAATAATCGTGCAGCTAAAAAATATTTCACAATTTCTTATGATGTTAGCAATTACACACCTGAAGATTTAAAACAAATTTACATAGCTAGATTGGTGGGCTGGAACAATTACTTAAGCTACTCCTCTACCAAAAGAAAAGACAATACTCTTTATACGCGTACCAAAAATCTTGGTACCTATTGTCTAGCAAGAGATACCGTTAATCCAACCATTAAAGCTGTTAATTTTAAAGACAAACAATGGTTAAGCAAGTATCGCTATTTAAAATTGAAAATTGACGATAAACATACAGGTATTAGCAATTACAGAGCGACCATTAATGGGAAATGGATTTTAATGGAATACGATTATAAAAAGAAAACTTTGATATACGATTTTAACGATAATATCGTTACTGATACTAAAAACAATTTAAAAGTTATTGTTACAGATAATGTTGGAAATAGCACTACATTTGAAGCAAGCTTTTTCAGAAAATAAAACGACACCTTTTGACTAAAACTAACCTAACCTTAACTGTATTTATATTTTTATTTCCTTTGTTTTGTTTAGCTCAAACAGGAACAGTAACTGGAGTTATTTTAAACGAGTTTAACCAACCCATTGATGCTGTTAACATTAAAAGTGGTGATTATGGGACACAAACTAATAGTAACGGTTTTTACGAACTAAAAATCACAGCTAATACAGACGTAAAGGTTGTATTTTCTCATGTATCTCATAAAAATGTTACAGTAACATTTAACCTTAAAAACGGAGAAAACTTTAAGTTTAATCCTGTCATGAAAGAAAATGTAGAACAAATATCTACAGTCGTTATTAATGGTCGAAAACGAAAAGATGTACAAGGTATTGTAAATATAGATCCTGCTACTTTAATCAAAATACCAGGAGCACAAGCTGGTGTAGAAAACTTACTTAAAACGTTACCAGGAGTTAGTAGTAATAACGAGCTAAGCACACAATACTCGGTTAGAGGTGGTAATTATGACGAAAATCTTATTTACGTTAATGGTATTGAAGTATATCGTCCGTTTTTAATACGCTCTGGTCAACAGGAAGGTTTAAGTTTTGTTAATTCAGATTTAGTGCAAAACGTAGATTTTTCAGCAGGTGGATTTCAGGCTAAGTATGGTGATAAATTATCATCGGTTTTAGACATTACTTACCGTAAACCGACTGAAAAAGCAATAGCTATTGATGCTAGCCTATTAGGAGCTAGTGTAGCACTTGAAACAGTTAGTAAAGATTCAAAATTTAACGGTATAGTTGGATTGCGTTATAGAGATAATAGCCTACTAGTCGATGCTAAAGAAACCGAAACCAACTTTAATCCTACTTTTGCAGATGTACAAAGTTATTTGACCTATCAGTTTACAGATAAACTAGAATTAAGCTTTTTAGGAAATGCTTCGCTTAACAAATACAATTACATACCATTAACAAGACAAACTAATTTTGGAACATTAGACAATCCACAAGCTTTAATTGTTCAATACCAAGGTCAAGAAAAAGATCAATACCAAACGCTTTTTGGTGCTTTAAGTGCCAATTACCAAGTTAATGATGATTTATCTTTATCGTTAGTAACATCCACTTATCACACTACCGAAGAAGAATATTTTGACATACTTGCACAATATGCATTAGGAGAAGTTAACAGTAATATTGGAGATGAAAATTTAGGTGAAGTAGAATTTGCTGAAGGTATTGGAAGCCAACTTAATCATGGTCGTAATGATTTGGACGCCTTAATAACCAACATTGAAGCTAAAGGGACTTATACTAAAGATGAAAACGAATTTAAGTTTTCTATTAAATACACCAATGAAGATATTCGTGATAGATTAATAGAATGGGAAGTTGTGGATTCTGCAGGTTTTTCAATTAATCCTCCTAGTTCAGATGCGTTTAATAATCAACCCTACACACCTTATGAGGGTCCTTTGGAAGCCTATCAAAACGTAAGAGCTAGAAATAATACAACCATAACTAGACTACAAACTTACTTACAATGGAGCAAACGTAGTACTATTGGAGAGCATGATGTGTGGTACAACGCAGGAGTTAGAAACCATAGCTGGACTGTGGATGACCAAGCTACAAATAAAAATGTATCACAAAACGTGTTTAGTCCACGTGCTCAATTTGCTATCAAGCCAAATTGGGATAAAGATATGTTATTTAGACTTAGTGGTGGATTATATTATCAACCTCCTTTTTACAGAGAATTACGTGATCAAAACGGAATTGTACAAGCTGATGTCAAAGCTCAAAAATCTGTGCATGTTGTGCTTGGTAATGATTACAGTTTTAAAATGTGGGACAGACCTTTTAAATTAACTAGTGAGGCTTACTATAAAAAAATGACTGATGTCAATCCTTATACTTTGGAAAATGTTCGTATTAGATATAATGCGACTAATAATGCTGAAGCCTATGCCTATGGTTTGGATTTACGTTTAAACGGAGAATTTGTTCCTGGTACAGAAAGCTGGTTTAGTTTTGGCTATCTTAAGACCGAAGAAAACATTAATGACAGAGGCTATATTGCACGTCCAACAGACCAACGTTTAAAATTTGCTGCATTGTTTCAAGATTATGTACCAAACATACCAAGTATGAAAATGTATTTAAATCTTGTTTATAATACAGGATTACCAGGTGGATCACCAAGTTATGCAGACCCTTATATTTTCCAGAGTCGTTTACCAGATTATAAACGTGCAGATATTGGTTTTCAGTTTGTGATAGTAGATGCAGACAAACAATTTGATAATGGTTGGAAAAAACCATTTAAAGCACTATCCTTTGGTTTTGAAATTTTTAATGTATTTAATGTACAAAACTCAATTACCAATACTTGGGTAAGAGATGTATACAGCAAACGTCAGTATGCTATACCAAACTACTTAACACCTCGTGTGTTTAATATTAGAACTACAATGCGATTTTAAACTCAATTACAAGTCGTCGTTATTAAACAACACTTCAGTAAAGCTAAATTTTATTAAAACCCATATTCATTTAAGTTTGACATAAATAATAAAAACTATGTCTTATACCACTTTAATGTACCTTCATTTAGCAACCATACTTCCTGCTTTTATCCTTGGAACGCTCAGTTTCATTTTAAAAAAAGGAACAAAAACCCACAAATATATAGGTCGCGTTTATATGGTTTTAATGCTAACCACTGCAATCATTACTTTATTTATGCCGTCTTTTGTTGGCCCTCAATTATTTAATCATTTTGGTTGGATACATTGTTTTAGCTTCTTAACCATTTACACAGTTCCAACAGCCTATATTGCTGTTAAAAAAGGACATATTAAGCGTCATAAGTACAAAATGATAGGCTTATATGTTGGCGCTATGTTAATTGCTGGTGCTTTTACTTTTATGCCAGGACGCTATATGCATAGCTTAGTTTTTGGATAATAATTAACATCGTATTTAAAATTAAATACCTAATATTTCATTATTTTTGATAAAAAAGCGATGTTCAAATTTTTTAAAAAGAAAAGTAAGCTAGAAAAGCTACAAGATGAGTATAAAAAACTATTAGAAGAATCTTATAAATTATCTACTAGCAACCGAAGCTTAAGTGATGCTAAACAAGCTGAAGCACAAGTAGTTTTAGAACAAATAGAAATTTTAAAAGAAAACTAATCTAACAACCTGTTTTTAATAAATTGAATAGTATTCGAATTAAATACTTCTGGCTGTTCTATATTAACAACATGTCCACATTTTTCAATCACCAAAAGTGTTGATTTTAAATGCTTTTCGGTGATTTTTTTTATTGAAGGTAAAAACAAATGATCCTCTGCTCCCATGACATATAAAGTCGGAATGTTAATATCTTTGGTTCTAAAAAATCGTAACAAAGGATTGATTTCTGAAGTTAATTTAAACCATCTTACAAACTCTTTTTGGTAAAGTTTCTTTGCTTCTTTAACAAAAATTAATCTTGATTTTTTATGATTTTTTCTAGGCATAATGATAAATGCAAATAACTTATATAAATACATATAAGGTACTATACTTTTAAAGGTAACACCTAATTTTATAAGTATTTGAGACCTAAAATTAAGTTTCATTATAGCTCCACCCATAATCATACTTAATACTTTACTTGGATGTTTTTCTGCTAAATTCCTAATTAAAATAGTACCTAAAGAAATACCAATAAAATGACTATTAGTGATTTTTAAATGGTTAATAACTTCAATAATATCGTTAGTTATTGCATCAAAAGTATATTTGGATTTAAAAGCATCTTTTAACTTAGGCTTACTGCTTCCATGTCCTCGTAAATCCAAAACAAGCACATTAAATTCTGCTTTAAACGCTCTAATTTGTTTAAACCAAATAGCACTGCTACCTCCTGCTCCATGAACAAAAGTTACCCATTGATTAGAATTGGCATTTAAGTAAGTTGTATAGTTTAGCAATTATTTTTTTTGAATTACAAAAATACGATATAAACAATATTAAATAAATTCTTTTAACACCTCAATAACATAATCCACCTCTTCATTAGTATTGTATTTACTAAATGAAAATCTTAAAGAAGGTTTATCTAGATCTTCATTGTTTAAAATTTGAGATAATACGTGACTTCCTTTAGGGCTTCCACTTTGGCAGGCACTACCCTTAGAGCAAGCGATTCCTTTTAAATCTAATTGAAATAACAAAATAGACTCTTTTTCTGGTGGAAAAGGAAAACAAACATTTAAAACAGTATAAGTACTTTTTTCAAAATCTGAAGAAGTACCATTAAATTTAACACCTTTAATCTCGGTATTTAATCTCTCTATAAAGTACTGTTTTAGATTTTGAATGTAGAATTTCTCTTCTTCTAAATTTAGATAAGATAATTTTAAAGCTTCGGTCATACCAACAATATTATGTACAGACTCTGTACCTGCTCTAAGACCACGTTCTTGTTCACCTCCAAAAATCAAAGGTTTTAAACCAGATTTTTTTCTTACAAAAGCAAAACCAACGCCTTTAGGACCATGAAATTTATGTCCACTAACAGCCATAAAATCCAACGGAATATCTTGTAAATCTAAAATATAATGTCCAACAGACTGGACAGTATCACTATGGAATAACGCGTTGTTGTCTTGACACAATTGACCTACGCGTTTAAGGTCTAAAATATTACCAACCTCATTATTAACGTGCATTAAACTTACTAAAGTCTTATCGTTTGCTTTATGCAATAATTGCTCTAAATGTAAATAATCTATCTGTCCTGTATCATCAAGGTTAACATAATCTACACTTATTTCGTATTGTTTTTTAAGTTGTGAAACAGTATTAAAAACAGCATGATGTTCTATTTTGGAAGTAATAATACGTTTTACACTTAAATCTCTAACTGCACTTGTTAAAGCTAAATTATCTGCTTCAGTACCACCAGAAGTAAACACAATTTCTGACGCTGTTACATTAAAATATTTGGCAACTGTTTTTCTTGCTTGTTCAACCAAAGCTTTAGTTGCACGACCAAAACTATGCGTTGAGGAAGCATTACCATAATTTTGATGCATGACTTGCGTCATTTTTTCAATAATTTCTGGGCGTAACTGCGTCGTTGCAGCATTATCAAAATAAACAGATTTCATGTAATTTCTACTCTAATTGAGCACAAAAATACTTTAAATAAAATTAATTGTGTTAAGCCTCGTTATAAGTTTAACAATTCTATTATTTTTGTTTTTTTAAACTTGTAAACTATGCGTAAATTTTTAGTTGTTTTTAGTGTTTTATTAAGTGTATTATCTTGTGATGATGGTGATATAATAACAACTGATCTTGAGTTTGACGATACATTTGAAGCTTGTGGTGATTTAGTATTTCATAAAACTAAAACAGATCCAAATGAAAGTCTATCCATACAATTAAGCAGTCCTGATTTTACTATTGCAGATTTAATTGAAACTGAAGCTGATGAAACTAATGATTTACTTGTCAATTTAGTAGCAGCAGAATCAAGTGTTTTTTCTATTGCAAATAGGTTACAATTTAGAAGTTATACTAGTGATCCTTCAAATTTTTTCTGTCAAGATGTACCTCCAAGTGGTATTGAAGTTACAGAAGAATATACCTCTACAACTGGAGAAGCTTATTTTACAATGGCTTTATTAGAAGATGATAATGATGGTATTCCTGCCGAATTAGAAGATAGGAACAATAATGGTGATTACTATGATGATGATACTGATGGTGATGGTTTACCTGACTTTTTAGACATTGATGATGATGGTGATAATGTATTAACATCAAGTGAAAGTGTTAATTATACTGAAACTGATGGTTTAACTAATGCTTTGGACACAGATGGAGATGGCATACCAAATTACTTAGATAATGACGATGATGGTGATGGTGTACCAACTAGAAATGAAGAATTTAACACCTTTGACAATAATCCAACTAATGATGTTACAGATAGTACTGTAGGTGCTGATTACTTAAATAGTATTGTGGACACAAACAACAATGCACCAACATCTTTTAGATCACACACCATACAACAAACTTTTACCGTAACGTTATTATTACAAGACGTTAGTTTTCCTGAAATTATTTATGAAACCACTAATTTTGGAACTTTAGAAGATAGCTCAATGTCAGCTTCAAGACCTGTTACACCTCCTTTTAACTAACGGTTATTTGGGTTTTGTAAAATATAGACTTCTGTAGCACCAAGTCCATATTTTTTATAGTCAGCTTCATAGTATTTTATATTATCATAACGACTAAAAAGGGTTTCTAATTCCATTTTTAAAACACCTTCACCAACTCCGTGAATAAATACAATTTTCTGGATGCGCTTTTTTATAGCAAATTCTAGTTTATGTCTTGCGGTATCCAATTGGACACTTAATTTATCAAAATTAGTCATACCACGTTCGTTATTAACTAATTTATGTAAATGTAAATCGACTTCCATGGTCGGTAAATAGCGTTCTTTAGCTTTTACCTTAACTGTACTGTGTCTCTTTTTTCAGTTTTTTCAGACAAAACTTGTTTTAAAGAAGCCGAATTAAATACGTTATTTCTTAACGTTGATGATTTAGTTTTTACTAATTCTGAAGCATTAAAAGTAAGCTCAAACCCTTCATCAGTTTCAATAGTCACAACATTGTCTTTTATTGCTGTAACTTGACCTGATAAAACATCATCTAAAACATCAACCGTATCTCCTATTTTTAATTTCATTCTTCTTCGTCTTCAAAAGGTTCGGACTCTACAAAAGTCTCTTTTTCTTTTTTACTTGGAATTGTACTTTGAATTTTAAAAATACCGAACATCAAAAAGACAATTCCTAATATCAAAACTAAAGTATTTTGTTGCTCTGAAGCATTAGCATAAATAGCTACTGCACTACCTATTACAATTGACAAGTAATATATATATTTATTTTTCAACACTAAATCTAAATTATTTAAGCAAAAATAAAGTTTTAAACTTCAATCTATATAAAGATTGGACATAAAAAAAGCTATCAAATTTGATAGCTTTTTTTTATAGTAATAGAAATTTTGGTTTTCTATTTTTCAAATTGTTTTAATGTTTTGGTAATAATACCAACACAATCCATAAGTTGCTCCTTGGTCATTACTAATGGTGGTGCAAATCTTATAATGTTACCATGTGTAGGTTTTGCTAATAATCCATTATCACGTAAAGCCATACAGATATTCCAAGCTGTATCGCTATCTTCTGTATCATTAATTAATATGGCATTTAATAAACCTTTACCTCTAACAGCGTTTACAATGTTTGAAGTTTCGATGTATTTAGTCATTTCTGCTCTAAATACTTGTCCTAAATTAAAAGCATTATCTGCTAAAGCTTCATCTTTAATAACCTCTAAAGCTGCTGTACCAATAGCTGCTGCAACTGGATTACCACCAAATGTACTTCCGTGATTTCCTGGTTTAATAACATTCATTATCTCATCATTTGCTAATACAGCACTTACTGGATAAGCTCCTCCTGATAATGCTTTACCCAAAATTAGGATATCTGCTTTTACTTCTGGTATACCAGAACAATGTTTGTCTGCACAACTACAATCTCCACAAGTTGCTAATAAACGTCCCGTTCTTGCAATACCTGTTTGCACTTCGTCTGCAATAAATAAAACATTGTGTTTTTCGCACAAGGCTTTTGCTTTAGCTAAATACCCTTCACTTGGCACATAAACACCTGCTTCACCTTGAATTGGTTCTACTAAAAATCCAGCAACATTTTTATTATTAGTTAATGCATCTTCAAGTGCTTGAAGATTATCATATTCTATTTTAATAAAACCTTTAGTGTAAGGTCCAAAGTTTTTACGTGCTACAGGATCGTTTGAAAACGAAATAATTGTTGTGGTACGACCATGAAAGTTGTTTTCGCAAACAATAATTTCGGCTTCATTCTCATCAATACCTTTTACTTCATAAGCCCATTTTCTACATAGTTTCAAAGCTGTTTCAACCGCTTCAGCTCCTGTATTCATTGGTAATAACTTGTCGTAATTAAACGTTTCGGTAGCAAATTTTTCAAACTTACCTAACATGTCATTATAAAATGCACGTGACGTTAGCGTTAAAGTTTTTGCTTGCTCTACCATTGCTCCAACAATTTTTGGATGACAATGTCCTTGATTTACTGCAGAATATGCAGATAAAAAATCATAGTATTTTTTTCCTTCTACGTCCCAAACAAATACACCTTCACCTTTGCTTAATACAACTGGTAATGGATGATAATTGTGTGCTCCGTATTTGTTTTCTAAGTCCATCGCTTGTTGCGATGTTAATTGGTCTAAAACAGCCATTTTTAATAATTTTAAATTTATAAAATAACCATTCCTTATCTACCTTTATCCTTTCGAAAAGTTCCGAAAATTCAGCGTGGGAAAGAAATCATCCCTAAGAAATCGCAAATTAGTAAATAAAAGCGTTATTAAAATAATTGTGAGTAGTTTTTTACTAACAAAAAAACAAAGTACTTTTGCAATTATGGCAAGAAAAAATAGAAGAAAACAAATATTTACAAATGTTGAAGTATTAGATGCTGCGGCTAAAGGAAAAACTATAGCTAAAGCACCTGATGGACGTGTAATATTTTTACCCAACGCTGTACCTGGAGATGTCGTTGATGTGCAAACTTTTAAAAAGCGTAAAGCTTATTTTGAAGGTAAAGCAACCGTTTTTCATAAACTAAGTGATAAACGTGTTACTCCAGAGTGTCAGCATTTTGGTGTTTGCGGAGGTTGTAAATGGCAAGATATGGGTTATGAGCATCAATTGTTTTACAAACAAAATGAAGTCACTAATAACCTGACTAGAATTGGACATTTGGACTTGCCAGAAGTGACTCCTATTTTAGGATCTGCCGAGCAGTATTTTTATAGAAATAAAATGGAGTTTTCTTTTAGTGACTCTAGATGGTTAACTTTAGAAGAAGTTCAGTCTGACGAAGATTTAGGAGATCGTAATGCGCTTGGTTTTCATATTCCAGGAATGTGGGACAAAATTTTAGATATTAAAAAATGTCATTTACAAGCAGATCCGTCTAATGCAATCCGTAATGCTGTAAGAGATTTTTCGATTGAAAATGGATTAGAATTTTTTAATACTAGAAATCAAACAGGATTATTACGTACTATGATGATACGTACCTCTTCAACCAAAGATATTATGGTTGTCATTCAGTTTTTTAAAGAAGATAAAGAAAAACGTGAATTGCTATTAAATTATGTTGCCGAAACTTTCCCAGAAATAACATCTTTGCAATACATTATTAACCAAAAGGCTAATGATACTATTTATGACCAAGACGTCATTTGTTATAAAGGAGAAGACCATATTTTTGAAGAAATGGAAGGTTTAAAGTTTAAGATTAATGCCAAATCTTTTTACCAAACTAATTCTGATCAAGCTTTTGAATTATATAAATTAACACGTCAATTTGCCGATTTAAAAGGTGACGAGCTTGTTTACGACTTGTACACAGGTACTGGTACAATTGCACAATTTGTATCTAAAAAAGCTAAAAAAGTAGTTGGTGTAGAGGCTGTTCCTGATGCTATTAGTGCTGCAAAAGAAAACGCTGAACGCAATAATATTACAAATTGCGAGTTTTTTGTAGGAGACATGAAAAATGTTTTTAACCAAGAATTTATAAATACTCATGGTCAACCAGACGTTATTATTACAGATCCACCAAGAGACGGAATGCATAAAGACGTTGTGCAACAAATATTAAATATTGCACCACAAAAAGTTGTTTATGTAAGTTGTAATAGTGCGACACAAGCTAGAGATTTAGCGTTAATGAAAGAACACTATAATATTACTAAAGTACAGGCTGTAGATATGTTTCCGCAGACACATCATGTAGAAAATATTGTACTTTTAGAAAAGAAATAATAATTGTATTACATGAAACACCTAAAACTGTATTTACTATTAATCTCAACTTTAAGTTTTTTAACTTGTGAGCGTGATGATTTATGTCCTGAAACCACACCTACTACGCCTAGTTTTGTTATTGATTTTTATAACAATAATGCGCAAGATAGCCGAAAAAACGTAGTGGATATTTATGTTATTGGTCAAGACAATGAAGAAGTTTTAACAGGTTATAATCTAGAAAACGTAAATCAATTAATCTTACCATTACGTACAGATGAAGACATTACAACGTTTAATATAACCAGCAATACTGTCTTAGATGATGACGGAAACATTACCTCAGGAAATACTGATATTTTAACAATTACTTACGCCAGAAAAGATGTTTACGTATCAAGAGCTTGTGGTTATAAAACAACTTTTGAAAATGTAGTTGCAACCATTGATGGTGGTACTGATGGTAATTGGGTGATTTTTAATGAAGCTGCAAATGATAATTTAACAATTGAAGATGACACAACGACACACTACTTTTTTATCATTAACTTTTTGTTGTGCCTATGTGGTACACTTCAAGCACAAGACACTGTAGATGCTACTCAAATTAAGCAAGACACTTTAAAATTGCAATATGGATTACGTTTAGGTACTGATGCTAGTAAACTTATCCGTACAGCTTTAGATGATGACTATACTGGATTTGAAATTAATGGTGACTACAGACTTACAGAAAATTGGTTTATTGCTGGAGAAATTGGTAATGAAGAAAAAACAACAACCAATGACTTTTTAAGCGTCACAGCAAAAGGAAGCTATTTTAAAGCTGGTTTTGATTACAATATGTATGATAATTGGGCTGGATTAGACAATATGATTTTTGCTGGATTTAGAATTGGCGCTAGTACTTTTAGTCAAACCAGAACCAATTACACTGTATATTCTACAGACCAATATTGGGCACCACAAAATAGCTCTTCAGATAGTTTAGAATCTTCAGGATTATCTGCTATTTGGCTAGAATTAATTATTGGTATTAAAGCAGAAGTATTAAACAATTTATATTTTGGTATTAATACACAACTTAAAGGCATGATTACTCAGGATCAACCTGTTGAATTTGAAAATTTATACGTTCCTGGCTTTAATAAAACTTTTGACTCAGGACGTATTGGTGTAGGTTATAGTTATACCGTATCCTATATGATACCAATTTTTAAAAAGAAGAAAAACAAAGCTAAAAAAGAAGAGGAAGAAAAAAGGAAGTTGATAAGTAATCAACTTCCTTTTTTAATAAGTGAAAATTTATTTACTTATTCATATATTTTCCTTTTTTACTTCCTGCATAAATTTCATATTTAACCAAACGCGACTCTAATTTTGCATTCATTAAATGTATTTTTCTAGAGGGTCTCAGGCCTACATGTTTTAAAGCCTCTAAATTAGAAGTGATAAACCATGCATTTGTATTAGGATAATTTTGCTTTAAAGTATCTCCAATATCTTTATAAAAGCTTTCCATTTCAATATCTAAACGTTCTCCATATGGAGGGTTAAATACCATGTGTAACTTTGCTTCTCCTCCACGTTGTGTCTTAAAAAAGTCCTCATGTTGGACACTAACAAGCTCGTCTAAATGTGCATTAGCAATATTTTCTTTTGCTTTAGTTACAGCACTTGGTGATTTATCATAACCTATAATTTTATGATGAAAATCTCTGGTTTTATTAAGTAAAGATTCTTCTATTTTTTCAAATAAATCAACATCCCAATCTGACCAACGCTCAAAAGCAAATTCTTTACGCATCAAGTTTGGTGGTATATTACAAGCTATCATTGCAGCTTCGGCTAATATGGTACCACTACCACACATTGGATCTATA
Source organism: Olleya sp. NP1-10 (assembly GCF_055804415.1). Classification (NCBI taxonomy): domain Bacteria; kingdom Pseudomonadati; phylum Bacteroidota; class Flavobacteriia; order Flavobacteriales; family Flavobacteriaceae; genus Olleya; species Olleya sp. NP1-10. The sequence goes on from NZ_CM147840.1 coordinate 3,046,216, forward strand.
AAATCTGATTGTCCATCCCAACCTGACATCATGATAATTCCTGCTGCTAACACTTCGTTTATTGGTGCAATATTGGTTGCTAATTTATAACCTCGTTTGTGTAAAGAATCTCCTGACGAGTCTAAAGAAATATTACAAGACTGACGGTCTATATGCACATTTATTTTAACATCCGGAAATTTTAAATCAACATTAGGACGCTCACCAGTCTCATCTCTAAACTTGTCAACAATAGCATCTTTAGTTTTTTGAGATATATATAACGAGTGTGTAAACACTGTTGAGTTTACTGTTGCATCAATTGCTAAACTACCTGTAGATTTTAAATATGGCGTCCAGTCCATTTTATAAACTTGATCATATAAATCTTGTTCGGTTTTTATTTTAAAACTATGCATTGGTTTTAAAATTTTAGTGGCTGTACGCAAAGCCATATTAGCTTTATACATAAAGCCTTTATCACCAACAAAAGTCACGTTTCGCACACCTTTTTTAACCTGTTGTGCTCCAAGTTGTTTAAGCTCTTTTTCTAGTAATTCTTCAAAGCCAAATAAAGTTTTGGCAACCATCTTGAAATTTTCTTCCATTCTTTACGTCTGTTACCTTGCAAAAATACTTTATTTTTGCCGAAAATAGGACCTTTACAAATAAATGGGTTAAGGATGGAGCAATTTGTTTGAGCTCCTCACAGAGAGCGAGTTGCGAGAGCCTGGTAAACTGGAGCTTAAGCGGAAGTTTAAACCCCAAAAAAATATATGAAAAAAAACGATAAAAAATGGTACGCATCTTGGTTTGATAGTCCATTTTACCACATACTTTATAAAGATAGAGATCATAACGAAGCGGAACAGTTTATGTCCAATTTAACCGAGTATCTTAATGTACCTGAAAACGGAAAAATATTAGATTTAGCTTGCGGAAAAGGTAGACATGCTGTGTATTTAAATGCTATTGGTTATGATGTGATTGGTGCTGATTTGTCAGAAAACAGTATTAGTCATGCTAAGCAATTTGAAAATGATACCTTGCATTTTAAAGTGCATAATATGTGCGAGCCTTTCGGCGAAACTTTTGATGCTGTGTTTAATTTATTTACAAGCTTTGGTTATTTTGAAAACGAGTCTGATAATCTTGCAACAATCAAAGCTATAAAAGCAAATTTAAACGATTCTGGTTTTGGTGTAATAGATTTTATGAATACGGATTACGTGATTGACAACCTAGTTGCTGAAGATGTTAAAACCGTGGACGGAATTGACTTTTTACAACAAAGACGTATTGAAAATGGATATATAATTAAGGATATTAGTTTTTCTTTTGAAGGTGAAGATTATCAATTTCAAGAGCGTGTTAAGGCTTTTAGCTTATCTGATTTTAAAGCCTTATTTGAACAAGCTGGTGTATATTTACTTGATATTTTTGGAGATTATAAATTAAGTAAATTTGACAAATCTACATCACAACGTTTGGTTATGATTTTTAAATAAATAAATTGATGCAAAATTTTATATTTCCAATTTTATCTGTTGGTTTAGGGTTTTTAATTGTCTTATTATTTAAGCCAAAACAAAATCGTAATTTAAAATTACTTCTAGCTTTTAGTGGATCATTTTTATTATCTACAACCGTTTTTCATTTTTTACCAGAAGTTTACAATAGCCATGATAAACCTGTAGGTTTATTTATAATGATTGGTATTTTACTGCAAATAATTTTAGAATTTTTCTCTAAAGGTGCAGAGCATGGACATGTACATATTGATAAATCTCGTGTAGATTTTCCGTGGTTATTATTTATAAGTTTAAGCATACATAGTGTTTTAGAAGGCATACCAATTGAAGCTCATGAACATCTGATTTATGGAATTATTATCCATAAATTACCCGTTGCTATAATTTTATCGACGTTTTTTTTAGCCTCAGATATAAGCAAACTTAAATGCTTTTTATTTTTAATTCTTTTTGCTTTAATGACTCCTTTAGGTGTCTTTTTATCTATGCAATTTGAGTTCTTTAAAAACTATTATTATGAGGTTTCGGCTTTAGTTATTGGTATATTTTTACATATTAGTACTACCATTTTATTTGAAAGTAGTGAAGGTCATAAATTTAATTTAGCCAAATTAAGTACCATTATTTTAGGTATAGTTTTAGCATACCTTCTTTAATTTTATCCAATTGTTATTCATAATTAAAAGTCAATAAAACATGTTTAGTAAAGAAGAGTCAAGACAACTAAAAGAGCTATTTTGGACCAGCTTTGGTAAATCTTTTCCAAGAAAATGGTTGCTTTACAATACAAAACTTAAAGGGTTTAGTTTTAAATTTCATTTTGATAATAAAACTGCATTAGTGGCTTTGGATATAGAGGACGATTTAGAACATCGTATTAAATACTGGGAAAAATTAGTAGCCTTAAAATCTATTTTACTGGACGACTATCTTCCAGAAGCCATTTATAATGAAGAATATATTTTGGATAATGGTAAAGAAATATCACGTATTTATGTGCCTTTAGAGCAAAAAGTATCTATCCATAATAAAAACTCTTGGCAAGATGTTATGGTGTTTTTTAATACACACATGTCTTTATTTGAAGCCTTTTTTGAGGAATACAAAGAGGTTATTGAAGGTTAATTAATATGGTTTATATTAAATAACAATCCTTCTCTGTCAGGAATTTTTAATTGTTACGACTTACATCCAGTGAAGCTTTTAAAAGAGTTTTAGATATAAAGTATCAAACTATACTTTAAAAGTTTAGCAACCATTTTTTGGTTAATTTCATATTTTATTTTCTTTGTTTTTAGCTTTAAATAAAGTCTAAATTTTAAGGTGAAATAAAGTTAAAATAAGATTAAATTTAGGCTTTTCAGTATATCTGTAGCCATTTCCTTATTATATTTGAGAAGCTATGGATAACATTTTAAACCAGTATTTAACAACTAGACAATACACTAACACACTTTGCAAACCTTTACAAACCGAGGATTTCACACCTCAATCTGCTGCTTTTGCTAGTCCAACCAAATGGCACATTGCGCATACTACTTGGTTTTTTGAAGAAATGATTTTAAAAACCTACTCTCCAAATTATCAAATCTTTGATAATGAGTATTCATATCTTTTTAACAGCTATTATAATGCAATTGGCAAACGTATTGAAAGACACAACAGAGGTCTAATTACAAGACCAAATATTGATGTTATTTTTAAATATCGTGAATATGTAGACCAACACATGACCCAGCTTTTAAAAACAACTGAGGATGAAACAGTAAAATCATTAACAGTTTTAGGGATTAATCATGAGCAACAACATCAAGAATTACTTCTTACAGATTTAAAATACACGTTCTCGTTAAACCCAATTTGTCCTAAATACACAGATTTAAATTTAGTAGAAGATACCAACACCGATTCTGGTTGGTTAGATATAACCGAAGGCGTTTACAATATTGGACATGATACGGATGGATTTTGTTTTGATAACGAACTTGGTGTACATAAAACATACATACAACCCTTTAGTATAAATAAAGCATTAATAACCAATCAAGAATTTGTTGAATTTATTGAAGCAGATGGTTATAAAACTGCTAACTATTGGTTAGATGAAGGTTGGCATTGGATAAACAGTAATAAAATAACCCAACCTTTATATTGGATAAAAATAAAAAACACCTGGCATCATTACACTTTATCAGGCTTAAAACCTGTTAATCCTGATGCAATATTATCTCATATTTCTTATTTTGAAGCTGCAGCTTTTGCTTTTTATAAAGGTATGAGGTTACCTACTGAATTTGAATGGGAAGTCGCTTCCAAACATTTAAATTGGGGAAAACGTTGGGAATGGACCAACTCTGCCTACCTACCCTATCCAAACTTTGAAATTGCTAAAGGTGCTGTTGGAGAATATAACGGTAAATTTATGAGTAATCAAATGGTACTTCGTGGAGCTTCAGTTGCAACTTCTAAAAACCATAGTAGACACACGTACCGCAATTTTTTTCAATCACACACACAGTGGCAATTCGCTGGAATTAGACTAGCCAAATAATATGAATAACACATTTCTAAACGACGTCGATAAAGGCCTAAGTAGTACTCCTAAATATTTACTATCTAAATATTTTTATGATAAAATTGGTGATGCACTTTTTGTCGATATCATGAATATGCCTGAGTATTATTTAACTAGAGCAGAATTTGATATCTTTAAAAATCAAACTCAAAATCTAATTGAAGCTTTAAAACTTAAAAAAGACACTTTTTTTGAATTGATAGAACTTGGTGCTGGTGATGGTACCAAAACCAAACAACTTTTAAAAGCTTTAGATACCGATAATTATAATTTTAATTACGTACCAATAGACATTTCTCAAAATGCATTAGACCAACTAAAATCTAGTATAAATAGCGAATTACCAAATATAAATACAACACCTAAACAAGGAGATTATTTTAATGTATTAGCCTCTTTAAGACAATCTAATCATCCAAAAGTCATATTGTTTTTAGGATCAAACATAGGTAATTTAAACGATATTCTAGCTCAAGATTTTTTAACAAAATTAGCAGATAGTTTACAAGTTAATGACAAAGTTTGTATAGGCTTAGACCTTATTAAATCTGAAAAAATAGTTTTACCTGCATACAATGATAGTCAAGGAATTACTAAACGTTTTAATTTAAATTTACTAGAAAGAATTAATAAAGAGTTTGATGCCAATTTTGATATTGACAATTTTAAGCATCAACCAGAATATACCGAAGATGAAGGTATTGCAAGAAGTTATTTAGTCAGTACAAAATCACAAACCGTAACTATTAAAGCTTTAAATAAATCATTCCATTTTATGGAAGGCGAACGTATCCATACTGAAACTTCAAGAAAATACAATGATGCTATTTTGAAAGGATTTTTAAATAAAACCGATTTAAATATAATTGATAAACTAATGGATACAAATAATTACTTTGCAGATTATATTTTAAATAAAGATGAATAACATGCAACCCACTATTGCTATTTTAGGGCTTGGTACCAGAAGCACCTTATTTTACCTTAAGCAACTAAACGCTAAGTTTCATGATATAAAAGGAGAATATCACACCTTCCCTTCTATAACTTATTCGGTTGATTTTAATACCATAAATCCTTATTTACCAAATCAATTTGACGTATTAAAACCTGTCGTTGCCAAGTATCTTAATCGCTTGACTCAATATAACATTTCTTCATGCATCATACCTAATATCACTTTGCATGAAACTGTTGATCAGTTGCACACACCTGTTTCAATTATACATCCAATTAGCTTGTGTATTAAACACCTAAAAGCACATAATATTAACAAGGTAACTTTATTTGGTTCCTTGTATACTATGACCTCTAGCTATATTTCTGACTTATTTAAAAAAGAAGACATCTCAATTTCTTTTCCTAATAAACAAGATCAAATTACAATTGACAATTGTCGTAAACAGATTTATAATTATTCTGAAACTGACGCAGACCAATCAAACTATTCATATTTAATTTCTAAATATAACCAAGATAGTTGCGTTGTTGTTGCTTGTACAGAACTATCTATTTGGAGTCCAAAATATGATTCTAAAACAGTGGTAGATATGGCATTGCTTCAAATAGAAAAAGCCATTAAAAGCTATACTTAAAGGTGTTAAAGTCTTGATAAACCAAGGCTGATTGTAGTATATGTTTTGTATTTTAAGAATACTAATCTTAAAACAAAATATACAATGAATACACCAGATTTTTCAAAGCTTAAAGCGGTATACATAAATTGTACGCTAAAACAATCTCCAAGACAAAGTCATACTCAAGGATTGATTGATGTTTCTAAAAACATCATGAAAAACGAAGGCGTTACTGTTGATGATATTAGGTTTATAGACCATGATGTCGCATTTGGTGTGCAACCAGATATGACTAAAGAAGGTGTTGCTAAAGATGAATGGCCAACACTATTTGAGCGTATTTTTGAAGCAGATATTATTATAATTGGTACACCTATTTGGTTAGGCGAAAAATCTTCAGTTTGTCAAAAGCTAATCGAAAGATTATATAGTATGAGCGGTAAAACTAATGATAAAGGTCAATATTTATTTTATGGAAAAGTTGGTGGTTGTATTATTACAGGAAACGAAGATGGTGTAAAGCACTGTGCAATGGGTATTTTATATGCGTTGCAACATGTAGGCTATTCTATTCCGCCTCAAGCTGATGCTGGTTGGATAGGAGAAGTTGGTCCAGGACCAAGTTATTTAGATGAAGTTAGTGATGCAAAAAACAACGATTTCACTAACCGAAATACGACCTTCATGACTTATAATTTATTACATTTAGCTAATATGCTTAAGCAACATAAAGGATATTCTGCTTACGGAAACTCCAGAGAAGGTTGGGATGATGGTACACGATGGAGCTTTGATAATCCAGAATACAGATAACAATTAAAAACAAACACAATGAAAATTTTAATTATTGGTGGTAACGGAACTATAGGAAAACAGTAGTGTCTCATTTCAAAACTTCGCATGATATCATTATTGCAGGTAGAACCAACGCAGATGTAACTGTAAATATTGAAGACAGTAAGTCCATACAATCTATGTTTGAAAAAACAGGTCCTTTAGATGCTATAATTTGTATTGCAGGTGAAGCTAAATGGGATAATTTTAATGCTTTATCTGAGGACGATTACTACATCGGAATTAAAAGTAAATTGATGGGTCAAGTCAATCTTGTTAGAATTGGACAACACTTTTTAAATAACAAAGGGTCTATAACTTTATCCACAGGAATACTTGCAGATGACCCTGTTATAAAAACAACTAGTGCAGCAATGGTAAATGGAGCGATACATAGTTTTGTGCAAGCAGTAGCTTTAGAAATAGAAAATAATATTAGAGTTAATGTAGTATCTTCTGGTATGGTTGAAGCTGCTTATGACAAGTATAAAGATTATTTTCCTGGACATAATCCTATCCCAATGACCAAAGTGGTTAACGGTTATGTGAGAAGTGTTTTAGGTAAAGGGAACGGAGAAATTATAAGAATTTACGAGTAATTATACTACATACAATAGGACCATAAAAAAATGACAAATGGCTCCTCCAAGCACAAATAAATGCCATATAACATGATTGTATGGTATTTTTTCTATAGCATAAAATACAATCCCAACGGTATATAATAAACCTCCTGCCATTAATAGCACAATACCATTTGAATCCATAATATCTGATAAATTACTAAAATCAAATACAACTAACCAACCCATAACTAAATACAATAACGTTGAAAACGTATTAAAGCGTCCTGTAAAAAACAGTTTTAAAACAACTCCAAAAGCAGCAATACCCCAAACTGTAAAAAACAAAGTCCAACCTAGACTTTGCTCTAAAGTAATTAGTAAAACTGGTGTGTAAGTTCCTGCTATCAATAGGTAGATACTAACATGATCTACAATCCTAAAGTAATGTTTCTTTGTCTCGTCGGTAATTATATGGTATAATGTGGACGCAGTAAATAGTATAATTATAGATAATCCATAAACAATAACACTAAACAGACTAAATTCTGTTTTTTTAGTTTCAAAAACAATAAGCAGTACCAAAGCTACAATACCAAAAACCGCTCCAATACCATGAGTTAAGGCATTTAATTTTTCTTCAAAAGGAGTTTGTTTTCTCATGGTTTAGCACTTTAATATATTGTACCCCATTTATTGGTCAAATTAAAATATTCAAAATTTAAAGGTGATTTTACTAATTTCAAATGTCCATCTTGCCAAGCTCTAATTAAAATATTTTCAATTAAATAATCTTCTTCAACCTCCATTGGGTCATATTCACGTTTTAAAGAAATATTAAACATGTAAGCTGTACTGTTATACCAAAAAGCACGCCAACCATTACGTAAAGTTTTAATCAGGTTAAAAGCTGTTTCACCAGTCTGTCGATGTATCAATTTGACTAAAATTTGGCCTTCAGTTTTAGTTAATTTTTTTAATTCCTCGGAAAATTGTTCTTCAATATATTTTTGTACTTTTTTAGCATATTTCTTTTTATCTCTTTTTTTACTAATCGTTTCCAATTTAGTGTTTAAAGCTCTAAGTCTGTCGGCTGCCAACTTAGCATAAGGATATACTTTAAGGGTTTTTCGTCTTAAAATTAAATACCGTCTTCTACCCTCTTTATTTTTAAATCTTAATTTATCTAATAAAACAATTTCGTCTAAATAGATAGATTTTTGCACCACTGAGTCTCCTGCAATTATAACGTATTCAACATCTGTAGTATCTTGTGCTACTTCATTTATGTCTTGAGAAAACAAAATAAACGGAACACTAAAAAAAGAAAAAATATATACTTCATAATTCAAAAACTACTAAAATCATTCCAAAACTTAAAATTTTATATTGTAAAATTAAGAATTAACGCATTGCTAACTACTATATAACTCCGATTATTCTTATTTTTAGACAAAAATTATATCAAATGGCAACAAAAAGCATATTAAACAAAAAGTCAATGGACTTTTTAGAAACATATTTAAATAATGCAGCTCCTACTGGTTATGAGTGGGATGGTCAAAACATATGGATGGATTACTTAAAACCTTATGTAGACGAGTTTTTTACAGATACATACGGTACAGCTGTTGGTGTTATTAACCCAAAAGCTAAATATAAAGTAGTAATTGAAGGGCATGCAGACGAAATCTCATGGTATGTTAATTACATTTCTGACAACGGATTAATTTATGTTATCCGTAATGGAGGAAGTGATCACCAAATTGCACCTAGTAAAATTGTAAATATCCATACTAAAAACGGAATTGTAAAAGGTGTTTTTGGATGGCCAGCAATACACACACGTAACAAATCTAAAGAAGAAGCGCCAAAACCAAACAATATATTTATTGACTGTGGTTGTAAGACTAAGGAAGAGGTCGAAGCACTTGGTGTGCATGTTGGTTGTGTGATAACGTATCCAGATGAGTTTCATATTTTAAACGAAAACAACTTTGTTTGTCGTGCTTTAGATAATCGTATGGGTGGATTTATGATTGCTGAAGTGGCGCGTTTATTAAAAGAAAACAAAAAAGAATTACCTTTTGGATTATACATTGTAAACTCGGTTCAAGAAGAAATTGGACTTCGTGGTGCTCAAATGATTACAGAAACTATAAAACCTAATGTCGCTATTGTTACTGATGTAACACATGATACTACAACACCAATGATAGATCAAAAAGTACAAGGTCATGTAGAAAATGGTAAAGGTCCTGTTGTTGCTTATGCTCCTGCTGTGCAACAAAAATTACGAGATTTAATCACAGATACTGCAGATGAAAAAGACATTCCGTTTCAACGTGCTGCATGCTCTCGCGCAACTGGTACTGATACAGATGCTTTTGCTTACAGTAATGGTGGAGTTGCTTCGGCTTTAATCTCATTACCTTTACGTTACATGCATACTACTGTAGAAACTGTACATAAAGATGATGTTGAAAATGTGATTAAATTAATTTATGAAACATTACTTAAAATTGAAGATGGCGAAACTTTTTCATACTTTAAAAAGTAAAAAGCATCATTAACTAGCATTAAAACAAACATAAAAGCCTCGATTTTGAGGCTTTTTTATATATGAAAAAAGACATTATTGATATTGTAGATAAAACAGGTAATCCAACTGGTCAAACAGCATTAAAATCGATTATTCACACTAAAGGGTATCTACATAATACTGCACACATTTGGTTGTATACATCAAATGGTCAGATATTGTTAGCACAACGTGCTGCCTCAAAAATAATTTACCCTTTACTTTGGGATGTTTCTGTTGCTGGACATATTGATGCTGGTGAAACTATTATAAATGGAGCAATTAGAGAAATTAAAGAAGAGATTGGGTTACATATTGAAACATCTAAACTAGAAAAAATTGGAGTATTTGAATGTTTTCAATCTTATCCCAACGGAATTAACGATAACGAGTTTCATAATACTTTTATAACACCATTAGAAGTAGATATTGTTAATTTAAAAGCACAACCAGAAGAAGTAAAAGCTTTAAAACTAGTAACACTATCAGAATTTAAATCCTTATTAAAAAACAGTAAAAATAATGGGCATTTTGTAGCCTCAAATACAGAATATTACCTTAAAGTCATCCAAGCTATTTCTAATAAATTATCTTAAATCAGTTTTATGCAATTAATAATAATGGCTTTAGCGCCAATTTTTGTCATCATATTTTACATTTATTTAAAAGATAAATATGAAAAAGAACCTAAAAGACTTCTATTTGCCTCTTTTTTATTAGGAGCAATAGTCAGTATTATAATAACAACATTACTTTACTCTGTTTTTAATATACTAGTGCCTTTACAAGATAAGCTAAGTATTTGGGAGCAGTTTAAACAAGCCTTTTTTGTAGTAGGCTTTTCAGAAGAATTAAGTAAATTTTTAATCGTCCTACTATACGCACAACGTCATAAAGAATTTAACGAACCCTTTGACGGAATTGTCTATGCTGTAATGGTGTCTATGGGTTTTGCTGCTACCGAAAACCTAATGTACGTACTACAAAGTGGTCCTGCTACTGCTCTAGCTAGAGCATTTACAGCAGTACCTGCTCATGCTACTTTTGGAATTTTAATGGGTTATTTTATGGGAAAAGCCAAGTTTGCACCTAACAAATTATATTTAAATCTACTTGGTTTGTGCTTTGCTATACTTTTTCATGGTGCCTATGACTTCTTTCTATTTATAGACTTTGTTCCTGGTATTTGGGTTGGTGCATTTATATCATTAGGTATCGGAATATTCCTGTCTAAAAAAGCTATAAAATATCATCAAAACAACTCTGTATTTAAAACAGAATAAATGATTCTACAATTTTACTAAAACGTTATAGTTGTTTATCTTTATACCTTTAAACATCATTTTTAATGAATCAAAAATTTAACACAAAAGTTAATGATTCGCTTCAATTTACAATTGATTCAGAATCCGCTAAAAATCTAGATATAATTGAAACAAAAACTCAATTATTTCATCTTTTAGAAAAAAGTAAACCGTTTAATATACAAATTACAGACAGTGATTTTAACACCAAAACTTATACTGTCAAAGTCAATAACAACAGTTATACTGTCAAAATTGAAGACGACTTAGATGTCTTAATCAAATCTTTAGGTTTTGAAGTTGGTGCTTCAAAAATGGTTAATGACATTAAAGCACCAATGCCAGGATTAATCTTGGATATAATGGTTAAACCTGGAGATCAAGTTACTGTAGATACACCTTTACTTATTCTAGAAGCCATGAAAATGGAAAACAGTATTGTGTCTCCTAGAGATGGTGTGATAAAGTCAGTTTCTGGAACAAAAGGAAATACTGTTGATAAAGGTGAATTGTTAATTGAATTTGAATAACATGAAAAAAATACTAGTCGCTAATCGAGGCGAAATTGCAATAAGAGTCATGAGTACTGCCCAAAAAATGGGTATTAAAACAGTAGCAGTTTACTCGACTGCAGACAGACATGCTCCTCACGTTACTTTTGCTGATGAAGCTGTTTTAATTGGTGAAGCCCCTTCTAATCAATCTTATTTACTAGGCGATAAAATTATTGAAGTTGCAAAAAGCCTAAATGTAGATGGTATACATCCTGGTTATGGTTTTTTAAGTGAAAACGCAGATTTTGCAGAGCTTTGCGAAAAAAACAACATCCAATTTATAGGTCCTAAATCTCATGCTATAAAAGTTATGGGAAGTAAGTTAGCAGCAAAAGAAGCTGTAAAAGCCTATGATATACCTATGGTTCCTGGTACAGATCAAGCCATAACAGATATTCCTGAAGCAAAAAAATAGCTAAAACCATAGGTTTTCCTATTCTTATAAAAGCATCTGCTGGAGGAGGCGGAAAAGGAATGCGTGTTGTTGAAAAAGAATCAGAATTTGAATCTCAAATGAATCGTGCGATTAGTGAAGCAGTTAATGCTTTTGGTGATGGTTCGGTTTTTATTGAAAAGTATGTTGGATCTCCTCGTCATATCGAAATTCAGGTTATGGCAGATTCACATGATAATGTAATTCATCTTTTTGAACGCGAATGTAGTATTCAACGTCGTCATCAAAAAGTTGTTGAAGAAGCGCCAAGTGTTGTTTTAACTCCAGAATTAAGAGAGGAAATGGGACAAGCCGCTATAAAGGTTGCTAAAGCTTGTGATTATGTTGGTGCAGGTACGGTCGAGTTTTTGTTAGACGAAAATAAAAACTTTTACTTTTTAGAAATGAATACTAGACTACAAGTTGAGCATCCTGTATCAGAAATTATTGCTGGTGTTGACTTAGTAGAATTACAAATAAAAGTAGCTCGTGGTGAGGCATTAAATATCAAACAAGAGGATTTAAAAATTAATGGACACGCTTTAGAGTTACGTGTGTATGCAGAAGATCCTTTAAACGATTTTTTACCAAGTGTAGGACATTTAGATGTTTATAAGCTTCCTGTTGGTAAAGGCATAAGAGTAGATAATGGTTTTAAGCAAGGTATGGATGTCCCTATCTATTATGACCCAATGTTAGCTAAATTAATTACCTACGGAAAAACTCGAGAAGAAGCTATACAACTTATGATTAAAGCTATTGAAGATTATCAAGTTGAAGGGATTAAAACCACTTTACCTTTTGGTACATTTGTTTGTAATCATGAGGCTTTTAAGTCTGGAAATTTTGATACTCATTTTGTTAGAAAACATTACTCACCTGAAGCTTTACATCAAGCCTCAGAAGCAGAAGCTAAAATTGCTGCAATGATAGCTGTTAAACAATATTTAGAAGATCAAAAACAACTTAGACTACCTAACTACTAATCTTAACTATGTCATAATAGTAAAAGATTAAGAATGTTAATGTTTATTAATTGAAACCCTATGGAATCCAAAAGAAAAACTTTAAACGAAAAACTAGAACTATCCAAATTAGGAGGAGGACAAGCTAGAATAGATAAACAACACCAAAAGAAAAAATTAACAGCAAGAGAACGTGTCACCTATTTAATGGATGAAGGGTCTTTTGAAGAAATTGGTGCTTTAGTAACACACAGAACCGTAGATTTTGGTATGCAAAATCAAAAATTTTATGGTGATGGTGTAATTACTGGTTATGGTACTATTAATGGACGTTTAGTCTATGTTTTTGCACAAGATTTTACTGTTTTTGGAGGTGCTTTATCAGAAACGCATGCCGAAAAAATCTGTAAAATAATGGACTTGTCTTTAAAAGTTGGAGCGCCTTTAATTGGATTAAATGACTCTGGTGGAGCACGTATCCAAGAAGGTGTAAGATCTTTAGGTGGTTATGCAGATATTTTTCATCGTAATGTAAAAGCTTCGGGAGTAATACCCCAAATTTCAGCAATTATGGGACCATGTGCTGGAGGTGCTGTTTACAGTCCTGCAATGACAGATTTTACAATGATGGTGGAAGACACTAGTTACATGTTTGTAACTGGTCCAAATGTAGTGAAAACAGTAACTAATGAAGCTGTAACAAGCGAAGAATTAGGAGGCGCAAGTACACACTCGACTAAATCTGGAGTTGCTCACGTTACTTCTTCTAATGATATAGATTGTCTTGAAGATGTTAAGCGCCTTTTAAGTTACTTACCACAAAGTAACCTTGAAAAACCAAAAGATATACCTTACACTTTAGGTGTAGAAGTTAGAGATGAACTAAAATCAATCATACCTGACAATGCTAATAAACCATACGACATGCATAATGTTATAAAAGGTTTAATAGATGAGGATAGCTTTTTTGAAATACATAAAGACTTTGCCGAAAATATTATTGTTGGATTTGCTAGAATTGGTGGTAAAAGCGTTGGTATAGTTGCTAATCAGCCTCTATTTTTAGCAGGAGTTTTAGATGTTAATAGCTCACGTAAAGCTGCACGTTTTACACGTTTTTGTGACGCTTTTAATATTCCGCTTTTAGTATTAGTTGATGTCCCTGGTTTTTTACCTGGAACAGATCAAGAATGGAACGGTATTATTGTTCATGGTGCAAAATTATTATATGCATTAAGCGAAGCTACAGTACCAAAAGTGACCGTTATTACACGTAAAGCCTATGGTGGAGCTTACGATGTCATGAACTCCAAACACATTGGAGCTGATCTTAATTATGCTTGGCCAAGTGCTGAAATTGCGGTAATGGGAGCCAAAGGTGCTAGTGAAATTATTTTCAGAAAAGAAATACAAGCAGCCGATAATCCTGAGGATAAATTACTAGAAAAAGAAGCTGAATATGCAGACTTGTTTGCTAACCCTTATAAAGCTGCAGAACGTGGTTTTATAGATGAAGTTATTCTACCTGAAAACACAAGACGTAAATTAATTAAAGCGTTTACAATGCTTGAACATAAAGAAGAAGTATTACCTAACCGAAAACATGGTAACATTCCTTTATAACAATTTAATCTTTAAAAAAGAGCCTCAATCGAGGCTCTTTTTATTTGTCATTATCACAATAATTTAACAGCTATTTCACAACGTAAAAATTTAGGGGCTTCGTAATTTAAACTACCTTTGCAGGATGCAAGAAAACCAAACTGTAAGATTAGAATTTATTGCTTTAATGGCTTCACTAATGTCCATTGTAGCTTTAGCTATAGACGCTATTTTACCAGCTATGACGCATATTGGCGTGTCAATAAACAGTTTAGACACTAATAATAATCAATTGTTAATCACAATGATTTTTTTAGGGTTAGGTTTTGGACAACTATTATTTGGACCTTTATCAGATAGTTTTGGTCGTAAACCCATTGTATACATTGGATTTTCAGTGTTTGCAGTTGGTAGTATTATTTGTGTTTTATCTGGCAGCTTACAGATTATGGTTTTAGGACGTATACTTCAAGGTATTGGTTTAGCTGCTCCACGTACCATTGCTATTGCAGTAATTAGAGACATGTATAAAGGAGATTACATGGCTAAAATCATGTCATTTGTAACCACATTTTTTATATTAGTTCCTGTAATAGCTCCTGTAATGGGTAAATTTATTTTAAACCATTACCATTGGTCTGGTATTTTTTATGTACAATTAATAATGGCTATAATTGTCAGTCTTTGGTTTTGGAAAAGACAGCCAGAAACCCTTAAACCAGAATACAAAATTAAATTTAGTAAGCACGTTTTTATTGATGGTATAAAAGAGCTTATTAAGCACAAAGAAACAATTGCTTTTACAATCATCTCTGGATTTATTTCTGGAGCCTTCATTGTCTATTTAAGTGCTTCACAAGTTATTTTTGAAACTCAATATGGTTTAATTGAAGAGTTTCCATATATTTTTGCTGGCTTAGCTGCTGGTGTTGGTTTATCTACTTTTTTAAACGGAAGCTTCGTAATGCGATTGGGTATGTGGCGTTTATCTTATATTGCTATTATTACCTTTAGTCTAAATGCCTTTCTTTATGTTCTGTTATTTTGGAATGCAACTAGCAATCCTTCCTTAGTCATTATTTTGTTTTTTATGGCTATTCAGTTTTTTACTATTGGCTTTATTTTTGGAAATTTAAGAGCCATAGCAATGGAACCTATTGGTCATATAGCAGGTATTGGTGCTGCACTTACAGGTTTTATATCCACAATAATGGCTGTACCAATTGCTAATTATATTGGTAGTTTTGTACATGACACGGCATTACCTTTATTTATAGGTTTTACTGTTTTCGGAACACTCTCTTTTTTAATTTTCACTTATGTAAAAATGACTAAAAAAAACATTAGTCTAATTGATTAAAAATCAATATTAGTCAAAATATCTACTACTGAAGATATAATATACTCCACACCTATTGCAATTACTATAAAACCAATAATTCTCGACAAAGCATTTATACCTGAAGCACCTAAAAACTTAACTATAAAATGTGCACTTTTTAAGATAATATAAATTACAACTGCTGCTAACAATATTGCTCCAACAATAGTTAAAATCTGACTGGACAAAACAAATTCTTGGTTATAAGTTATTAATAAAGATATAGTACCTGGTCCTGCTAACATTGGTATTGCTAAAGGCGTCAAACTAATACCATCTCTAGAATGAATATCATCTTGTACTTTTTGACGTTTCATTCCTTTATGCTCTCTAAACTTACCAGTTAACAAAGCAAAACCGGAAGACGTAATAATCATACCTCCTGCAATTTTTAAAGCATTTAAACTAATTCCAAAAAAAGACAAAATGTACTTACCTGCAAAAAACGATAACATCAAAATAATAAGTACATCCATGGCAGTCCAAAATGCTGTTAAAGCGCGTTCTTTTTTAGTGTGTTCTTGTGTTAATGCTACAAAAACAGGAACGGTTCCTAAGGGATTCATAATCGAAAATAATGCGCCAAAAGCGACTAAAAATAACTCCATTGTTTTTTTTGCAAATTCCGTGAATTTTAAACATTACAAAGTTGCCTAATGGTTATTTATACTTTACCGAAAAGTTAAATTGAAACCATAACTATTTATTAAGAATTTTATAAAAATGAAGTCATTTCAATTTCATTTCAATAATTTAGTGTTATGAAACAAACTAATGCCCAATTAATATTACACTTTTTAAAAGGCTTCCCTCCTTTTGATGCTTTAACAGATGAGCAATTACTAACTATTGCTCAAGAAGTTAAAGTATTATATTTAGAAAAGGATAATTTTGTTTTTAAACAAAATGAACCCTTACACGATTATTTTTACGTAGTAAAAGAAGGTGCAATTGGCGTGTTTAGACAATTAGATTTAGTCGATAAATGTGATACTGGAGATATTTTTGGGCTACGTGCTTTAATCCGTAAAGATCAATATTTGTTAGATGCTAAAGGTATTGAAGATAGTATTGTATACAGTATTCCTTCTAAATTATTAGAAGACATTATAATAAACAATCCTAAAGCTAATCAGTTTTTAATTGCCAGTTTTGCAACCAATACTCGTAACCCTTATAGTGATGAGGATAAAGGTACTTTATTTGCTAATATTGGTATACTAAAACCTGAAACTTCAAATTTTACCGAAATCCAATCGGCTAAATACTCTACAAATCCTAAAGTTTGCGAACCTGGTACTAGCATTAAAGAAGCTGCTATTATCATGAGTAAAAACAAGGTAGGATCTATAGTTATTACAGATAATAAAAAGCCAATTGGAATTATTACAGATAAAGATTTAAGACATAAAGTAGCAACAGGTATTCATGCTATTACAGAGCCTGTAGAGGCTATTATGTACGCTCCTGTTTTTACTTTTCCAAAAAACATTTCTGTAGCCGAAGCCCAAATAGGTTTATTAAAAAACGATTTAACTTACCTATGCATTACTAAAGATGGTACACCAAACTCAGAATTAATTGGCATACTATCCCAACAAGATATTATTGTAGTTAATGGAAATAATCCCTCGGTTTTAATAAAAGATATCAAACGTGCCAATTCTGCCGAAAGTTTAAAATACATACGTGCTAAAGCTCAAGATTTATTAAAAGGCTATTTAAAACAAAGCATACCAATTGGTTTTATTTCTAAAATAATAACTGCAATAAATGAAGCTATTACTAAACGAATTATTGATTTGTCAATTGCCGAATTTAATCAAGAACCACCTGTCTCTTTTGCTTGGTTAGCTATTGGTAGCCAAGGTAGAAAAGAGCAATTGTTATATACAGATCAAGATAATGCTTTAGTGTATGAAGACTCTACTGAAGATATCAAAACCAAAGCTTATTTTTTAAAATTAGCCGAAGCTGTAAACCAAAAACTAGCTATTGTTGGTTTTAAATTATGTCCTGCAAACATGATGGCTAGCAACCCAAAATGGTGTTTAACGGTTTCTGATTGGCAAGCACAATTTGGCAATTGGATTACCCATGCGGACCAGGATAAAATGGCTTTATTTAATATCTTTTTTGATTATAACTATGTTTATGGAAATCAGAATTTAGTAAGCAGCATGTCTGATTACGTGTTTGAAACCCTAGAAACAAATCCGATATTTTTAACTTATATGGGTCGTAATGCCATAAAAAAACCTGCACCTTTAAGCTTTTTTAAAACGTTTTTGGTTGAAATTTCTGGAGAACATAAAAACCAATTTGATATTAAATCTAGAGCTATAATGCCTCTTGTTGATGCTGCTAGAGTGTTACTTTTATCACATCACGTAAAGGATATTAATAGTACTATTGCAAGGTTTAAAAAATTATCTGAACTAGAACCTCAGCATAAAGCATTATACAATTCTTGTATTAATGCCTTTAGAGTTTTATTGCGTTTTAGGACTAAACAAGGGTTAAAACACAACGATTCTGGACAGTTTGTTAATGTTAAAAACTTAAGTAAAAACAATAAACTTAAACTTAAAGGATGTTTTAAACCTATTAAAGATATTCAGGAGTTGTTGCATGGTAGGTATAAATTATCTCAGTATAAATAACGCTTTCGCGGAAAACACTTTACGTGCTTACAATAAGTATTATTTGAAATTGAAAATCTAACTTAAAACAAAAAACACAACCCTAAAGCTGTGTTTTTTGTTTTTGCATTAAGGATGGAAGTGGCATCCTTTTTTATTTTTCTTAAAAAAG
This sequence comes from Olleya sp. NP1-10, assembly GCF_055804415.1. NCBI lineage: Bacteria > Pseudomonadati > Bacteroidota > Flavobacteriia > Flavobacteriales > Flavobacteriaceae > Olleya > Olleya sp. NP1-10. The sequence goes on from NZ_CM147840.1 coordinate 3,064,910, forward strand.
ATATAACGGACAGCCTGACGTTTTGCCTTAATAAAAAAGGCAAAAGGTAATGCCCTAATACTTTTTAACTACTATTTAATCTAAACGATAGTATCCACATTTTAAATAGGCACCTTCAGGAAAACCTATTGGATGATCTGTATCATGCTGTGTGGTTTTTATGGTTTTAAAAGCTCTTTGACTAGCTTTTAATGTTGTTGTATTAATGTCATAAAAGACTTGTGCTGTCACACGACTAGAGCAACTTGCTAAAACTAATAGTCCGTTTTTGGCTGTTAACTGCTCTCCTAATTGTGCTAATTGTGCGTATTTTTTTGGCTAAATCAATTTCGGTTTGTTGTTTGGCAAAACTTGGTGGATCAATGACGACCACATCATATACAACGCCTTTTTTGACTAACTGTTTTAAGGCTTTAAAAGCATCGTCCGCAATGGTGTGATGTTTTCCTGTGTAGGTGTTTAATTTTCCGTTTTGTTTAGCAATTTCTAAGGCTTGAGCACTTATATCTAAACTTGTTACTTCTGTCGCTTGATTGGCTAATGCATGTACCGAAAATCCACCTGCATAACTAAATACATCTAAAACCGTTTTATCTTTACTGTATAATCCTACTTGCCTACGGTTATCTCTGTGATCTAGAAAATATCCTGTTTTGTGCCCTTTTATTACGTTAGCCGAGAAGTTTACACCATGTTCTATAAATTGTACAACCTCATTGTTAAGTGTACCATAAACGACTGCTCCATCTTCTAACTGATGGGTTTTAGAGTTTTGTAAGCCTCTACTTAAACGCATAACTACTGTTTTGCATTTAGAAACTTCTATTAAACTTTCTAAAATGGTGTGAATGTAGGGTAACCAAATTTCGGAATATAGTTTTACTACTAACACGTCTGCATAGACGTCTGCTATTAAAGATGGAAATCCGTCGTTTTCTCCAAATAATAGTCGGTAACTATTTGTATTAGTTTGTAATAATGGTAGCCTTTTGGAGTAGGCTGTTTGTATTTTTTGTTTAAAAAACACAGCATCAATTACCACTGATGCTGTGTTATTATAAATCATTTTTATTTGTATTGGCGAGTTTGCATCATACAAACCTATACCAATCATGGCATTTTTTCGTTTACCAAAAATGATGGCTAAGTCACCTGTTTTAGCGTCTTTGTTAATCTTAACAATACTATCCGAAAATACCCAAGGATGACCTTGGTGTACATATTGCTCGCCATTGGCTGTTAGTTTTACTGCTAAGCGTTTTGGCTTTAAATTGGATGGTATTACGTTTGATAAATTCATGTCGCAAAATTATGTATTTTTTTAAGATTGCTTTACATGTTTTACCAACATTAAACTATACTGCTGTTTTTTTAATTTTAATAATTTTAAGCTTATCTAAAACCACCATTATTAAATACGTAAAATCTATTTCAAACCAACGTACTCCAAAATTTGCGCGTCCACTGTGCGAATGATGGTTGTTATGGTAGCCTTCTCCCATCATTAAAATATCTATTGGTAAAAGGTTTTTTGAGGTATCACTAACTTTAAAATTACGGTAACCATAAATATGTGCAAACCAATTAATAATAACACCATGTATTGGAGCCATTAAAAAGGCTACTGGCAACAATAACCATTGCCACCAAGCGGTTGCAAATACAATAAAAAATATGGTGTAGGCTGTTCCCCAAGTTAATCGCGATACTCTAGAGCTTGCAAACTTGTCAAAACTTTTCCATTGTGGTACGTTTTTAGTAAACTTGTCCGCTACTGCTATTCGCTTTTTATTAATGTCTTGGTATATGTTTTTTGTTCTCCACATCATAGAAAACACATTAGAATCGTATTTAGGTGAGTGTGGGTCTTTATCTGTATCTGCATAAGCATGATGCATCCTATGCATTACACCATAACCATATGCGCTTAAATAGTTACTACCCTGAAATACCCAAGTTAAAACAAAACACACACGTTCTGTTACTTTTGACATTGTAAACGTTTGGTGTGCTGCGTAACGATGTAAAAAAAGGTTTGAAAAAATAGTCCTGTATACCACAGAATAATTATAAATATTAAAATTGTCATAGTCTTTGCTTTAATTTTACAAAGGTCTATATACTTAAAGTCAATTAAAATGAACTTAAGTTAAGAAATACGTTTTCTAATCCTGCTTAATGCTTGTGCAGTAACACCTATATAAGACGCTATATATTTTAATGGAATCTCTTTTATTAAATTAGGTCGCTCTGTAAATAGTTTAAGGTAACGCTCTTCTGCAGTGTGATTTAGTAACGATTGTTCGCGTTTTGATTTTATTAAAAATAATCGTTCTGACGACAATCGACCTATAACATTACCAGCAAAACTCTTAGCGTAAACCTCTTGTAAGTCTGAGTAAGAAATGCTCCACATAGAAATATCTGACAAAGCTTGTAGTCTATATAATGATGGTTTCCTGGTCAAAAAAGAATCATATGCACTTACAAATTCGTTTTTAAAACAGAAGCCAAACGTAATGTCCTTATCCTTATCTTCTTTAGGAATTAAAAACCTAGCAATACCACTTTCTATAAAAGATATATAGTTTTCTGTTTCACCTACGTCAAGAATTATGCTCTTTTTTTAAACACTCTATTCTTTAATTTAGATGAAAAAAGTTGCCAATCCTCGTCAGATATCACAACCGTTTTTTCTATATAGTCTCTAATATTTTTCATGTGTAAAGCTTATTGCAAAGAACGTTATTTAAATTAACAGTGATTACAATTATCTAATAAATACTCTATTTTTTATTTTAATAAAAATCTAATTATTTAATATAATAAACTACTTTTAAATCTTTAATCAACAAACAAATAAAATGAAAATACTAGCTATTGGTAAGAACTATGTTAAAGACAAGTCAGAACTTGAGGCAATTGACAAAGGGTTTCAGATGATTTTTTCTAAACCTGAATCTAGTTTATTGACTAATAATAAAGATTTAGTTTATCCTGAATTTACTTCAAAATTGGTTTATGAAGCTGAATTAGTTATTAAAATAGGAAAAACTGGTAAACACATAAACATTACAGATGCTTCTGATTATATATCAGACATTGCAATTGGTATTGATTATACTGCCAAAGATGTATTAAATCAAGTACGTGAAGGTAAAGGTCCTTGGGAGTTAGCTAAAGGGTTTGATGGAGCTGCACCTATATCTAGTTTCGTACCTGTGTCTAATTTTAAAGATTTAAACGACATAAATTTTAGTTTGACTATTAATAATGAAGAAAAACAGGTCGGAAACACAGATTTTATGATTTATAATTTTGCTGAAATTATTGCGTTTACTTCCCAATTTATGACTTTAAATCCTGGAGATTTAATCTTTACTGGGACTCCTGCTTTTGGTACTGGTGAAAGTGTTAAAGGTGACCATTTACAGGCTTATATTGAAGGAGAGTTATTGTTAGATTTTAAAGTAATCTAATTTATACAACCTATTTAAAATAAAACAGGCAACCCTAAAAGGTTGCCTATTTTGTTTTTGCATTAGGGATTGAACGGTCTGTTTGAGCTCCTCGTAGAGAGCGAGTAGTGAAAGCCCGACACTTTGTAGCTTAAGCGGAAAAGTGTAATGCCCAAATACTTATTTACAATACATTATCCATTATATCTTCAACACATTCTGGATTTAATAAAGTACTTATATCTCCAAGATTACTCGTGTCGTTACTTGCTATTTTACGCAAAATACGACGCATGATTTTTCCGCTTCGTGTTTTAGGTAATCCGTTAGTAAACTGTATTTTATCTAGCTTAGCGATTGGTCCTATTTGCTCTGTAATAAGTTGGTTAATTTCTTTACGCAAATTATCGTGTTTTCTGCTTTCGCCTGTTTCTTTAAGGGTTACGTAACCATACAGTGCGTTACCTTTAATGTCATGAGGAAAACCTACTATTGCACTTTCTGAGACTGCTGGATGCTCGTTAATGGCATCTTCTATTGGAGCAGTTCCAAGGTTGTGTCCAGAAACAATAATAACATCGTCTACACGACCTGTTATACGGTAATATCCAACCTCATCGCGTAACGCACCATCTCCTGTAAAGTACTTATTATCGTAGGCAGAAAAATAGGTGTCTTTATAACGTTGGTGATTTCCCCAAATGGTTCTTGCCATACTTGGCCAAGGGAATTTTATACATAAACGACCATCGACTTGATTGCCTTTAATTTCTTTACCATGTTCATCCATTAATGCTGGTTGAATACCAATAAATGGTAAGGTTGCATAGGTTGGCTTGGTTGGTGTTGCAAAGGCTATTGGTGTTATCATGATACCTCCAGTTTCGGTTTGCCACCACGTATCTACAATTGGCGCTTTACGTTTACCTACGTTATCATCGTACCAGTGCCAAGCTTCTTCGTTAATTGGCTCTCCAACTGTACCCAATACTTTTAATGATGATAAATCGTGTTTTTCTAGATGGTCTACACCTTCTTTTGCTAATGCACGAATTGCTGTTGGAGCTGTGTAAAATTGACTAACTTTATGTTTTTCTACAATTTCCCAGAAGCGTCCAAAATCTGGGTAACTTGGGACACCTTCAAACATTACGGTTGTTGCTCCATTACATAATGGTCCGTAAACAATATAACTGTGTCCTGTAATCCATCCAATATCTGCTGTACACCAATAAACATCTTTTTCGCGATATTGAAATACATTTTTAAACGTATATGCAGAATAGACCATGTAACCTCCTGTGGTATGTACCATCCCTTTTGGTGTACCTGTAGACCCTGAAGTGTATAATATAAATAATGGATCTTCTGCATCCATAATTTCTGGCACACAGTCATGATAGGCTTCATCCAATAATGGTTGTAACCACTGGTCACGACCTTGTTGCATATTAATCTCTGAATTAATACGTTTTGCAACTAAAACGTTATTTACACCAGGACATTCCAGAAGCGCTTCGTCTACAATACCTTTTAAGTCTATTGTTTTTGCACCACGATAAGAACCGTCTGATGTTATTACCATTTTACAATCACTATCTTTAATTCTGGTTGCTAAGGCTGTAGCCGAAAAACCTGCAAATACCACAGAATGTATTGCTCCAATACGAGCGCATGCTAAAACAGATACTGCTAATTCTGGAATCATTGGTAAATAAATACAGACTCTGTCTCCTTTAGTTATTCCGTTTTCTTTTAATACGTTGGCAAACCTACAAACACGATCGTGTAATTCTCTGTAGGTAATATGTAGTGCTTCTTCATCTGGACTGTTAGGTTCAAAAATAATGGCTGTTTTATCTCCTCTTGTGTATAAATGTCTGTCTATACAGTTTTCGGTAATATTTAATTTAGCACCTTCAAACCACTTGACTTCTGGTTTTGAAAAGTCCCAACTTAACACATTATCCCATTTTTTTCGCCACATAAAATGTTCTTCGGCAATTTCTTCCCAAAAACTTTCTGGATTACGGACGGATTTACGGTATACTTGATAATACTCTTCTAAGTGTTTTATGTGATAATTACTCATGTTTATTTAGTTGTTTTTTTAGTTGTTTTATAGTCTAATTACAATTTAGATTTTATTTATGAATCCCAATCTTATGGGTTTTATATACTATTTTAATTTCGTCTATTATTGTTACGTCATCTATAGTTGATGGTATATTATACTGTTGCTCATCAGCGATATTACGCAACAATTTACGAAGAATTTTTCCACTACGCGTCTTTGGTAATCGGTTTACTACCAAGACCTCTCTAAAGGAGGCTACTGCACCAATTTCGCGACGTACATCTTGTATAATTTCTTTTTGAATGGCATCATTATTTAAAGCTGTTTCTGTTTTTAAAACCACTAATCCTAATGATTTTTGACCTTTAAGTTGGCAATGCACACCAAATACTGCACATTCTGCAACAGATTTGTGTGAGGATACAATTTCTTCCATTTCGGCTGTGGATAAACGATGTCCTGCAACGTTTATAACATCGTCTACACGACCTGTTATAAATACATAGTCATCTTCATCTTTATAACCTCCATCTCCAGAAAAATAATAACCAGGAAAACGATTTAAATAACCAGATTTAAAACGTTCTGGATTTCCCCAAAGGTTACTTAATGTTCCTGGTGGTAATGGCAATTTTATTACAACGTAGCCTTCTACACTAGATTTTACTTGCTCTCCTTCTTCATTTAAAATATGAATATCATAGCCACAAACAGGTAATCCAGCCGAACCTGGTTTTACATCCTGTAATCCTACTCCAACCATATTACAAATCATTGGCCATCCGCTTTCGGTTTGCCACCAATGGTCAATTACAGGAATTTGAAGTTTTTCTTCTGTCCAACTTAGAGTTGCAACATCACAACGCTCTCCTGCTAAAAACAAATATTTTAGACAAGACAAATCAAAACGCTTTAGCATTTGTCCTTTAGGATCTTCTTTTTTAATAGCTCTGATAGCTGTTGGAGCTGTAAACATTGCTTTTACATTATGCTCACTAATCACACGCCAAAATGTTGAAGCATCTGGTGTTTTAATAGGCTTTCCTTCAAAAACAATAGTTGTGTTTCTGTTTAATAATGGTCCGTAAGCAATAAAACTGTGCCCAACAACCCAACCAACATCACTTGCTGCCCAAAAGGTTTGGCCTTCGTTTACTCCATAAATATATTTCATAGAGAATTTTAAAGCGGTTGCATAACCTCCTGTATCTCTAATAATTCCTTTTGGAGTTCCTGTGGTTCCAGAAGTGTATAATATGTATGAAGGATGCGTAGATTGTACAGGAATAGCTTGTATTGATGGAGATCCTTCGACTAAAGTTTGGTAATCTATATCGTAGCTTTTCTTAGGAATATCCACACCTAATTGTCTATCAAAAACAATGACATATTCTGGCTTTACTTCCGCTTTAGCGATTGCTTGATCTACAAACGGTTTGTATGGAATAATTTTCTGGATTTCTACTCCGTTTGATGCTGTAATAATTGCTTTTGGCTTACAATCGTTAATTCTAATTGCTAATTCATGTGGTGCAAAACCTCCAAAAACAACCGAATGTATTACACCAATTCTTGCACAGGCGAGCATAGCATAAATTGCTTGCGGAATCATAGGCATATAAATGATACAAGTATCGCCTTTTTGTAATCCTAAACCTTGTAAGCCACCTGCTAGTTTTGATACTTCGTGGTGTAATTGATTGAAGGTGATATGTTGTTTTGTATTTGTAACTGGAGAGTCATAAATTATAGCATTCTGTTCTCCAAAACCATCATTAATATGTTTGTCTATACATAAATAACTCAAGTTAAGTTCTCCATCCTGAAACCATTGATCATAGTCATATTTATCTTTAGACAATATGCGCTTTGGTGTTTTAAGCCAATCTAATTGTAAGGCCTGTTCTTGCCAAAATAGCTCAGGTTGCTTTATACTTTTTTTATAAAATTGATCATAATACATAATTAGGCCTTTTTAGTATTAAATAAGCCGAACCAATTAGGATTAAGTACTTTTAATTTGATAAGTGCATAGATTATAAGCACAAAACATAATCCCAAAACTATAGATAGCATAGGACTTGTATAGGTTTGACTTTCAAATTTAAACCTAAGATAAAGCGTAACGATAATATAAATACTGATTATAATATCTGACGCTAATGGATTGATGTGAAATTTCATGTCTTTAAACTTTAATTAAACTTAGTTTGTTTGCACACAAAACCAATTTTAAATAAACTTAAAAAACTGCTTTAAGTCACTAGTTCCAGTATTTCTGAAACTATTTTTTTTACTGAAAAAGGTTTTGTTAAATATTTATCTGCTCCAAGTTTTAAACCTTTTTCAATATCTGAAGCCTTATTTTTAGCTGTTAAAAACACCACTTTGGTTGCCTTTAAACTGTCTGTATTTTTAATATGTGTCAAAGTTTGATAACCGTCTACATTTGGCATCATAACATCTAACAATATTACATTAGGAATATGATGTTTTAAAATCTCTAAAGCTTCACTTCCATCTCTTGCAATAAATACTTCAAAACCTTGTTTTTTGAAAGTATATTCTAACGACATGACAATATTGGGTTCGTCGTCTACAATTAAAATTTTCTTCTTCATACTTTATAGACAACAATTTACTTAAAAGGTATTGTAAAAACAAGTGTAGCACCATTTTTAACGTCTTTTTTTGCCCAAATTTTTCCGTTATGCTTTTCTACTATTTGTTTTGTTATTGCTAAACCTAATCCGCTACCTTCTGGTTTAATAGTATTTTGGTGTTTTGATTGGTAAAATTTATCAAAAATATAATCCTGATCTTCTTCCGGAATACCTTTACCGTTGTCACTTACAGAAATTTCTACTACAGCATTACCTAATTTTAAATCAACAATAATTTCTCCGGTTTTAGGATTGCAAAACTTGATTGCATTGGACAATAAATTAGTTAACACTTGAAGGATACGATCCTCGTCATAATTAGTTTTAAAACTATGACTATTATTATTAATTATTTTCACCTCTTTTTTACTAGCAATTTGCGAGATGCTACTAATAGCTTTAGTTATAGTTTTTTGAAGATCTTGATACTGCAAATCTAAATGTAAACGACCAGTTTCCAACTTTTCAAAATCAAGAATATTGTGTATTAAGCGTCCCAAACGATCTGAATCTTGTAGTATATTTTTTAGAAACTGTGCTTTTATTTCTTGAGGCATGTCATCGTCTTCATCCATCAAAAGCTCGGTAGCTGCTCTAATACCTGTAATTGGTGTTTTAAGCTCGTGCGCTACAGTGTCTAAAAACTCGTCTTTTTGCTTGTCTTTGGTTAATAACTCTTCATTGACATCTTTTAATTTTGAAGACAGTTTAGATAACTCATTTGACTTTTCTAATAGTACCTTATTACTAACAATGTTTTCTTTAGACTCTTCTAAAATTTTCAACACTTCTACTAAGCTAATCTGTTCTTCCTTGACTACGCTAGCAATTAATATTTTGGCTGAAGCCGAACCAATGCTTCCTGTTAACAATTTTTCAGAAAAATTAATTAATCGTGCGTCTGCTAATTGGGTGTCCTGAGGCAATTTATATTTTGTGAAGAATATTTTTAATGCTCGAGTGGCTCTTTTTTCACCTAAAAAACGAATCAATACATTTTTAATATCTGCAACATATGCTTCTCCTTTCCAAACCAACGCACTATCCTGAAGCGTTGTAAAATTATTGCTATCTACAAACATCTCTGCATAATTACGTTCTCGGTAATTTCCTTTTGAGGTTAATGAAAACACTAAATAACTCATGATGTTAAACGTCATACTCCAGAAAAAAGCATGCGCTGGAGGGCTTAAAAAATCTATACCAAATAAAGCGTAAGGTTTTAAAGCTGAAATACCAAACAACCCAAATTGTGTAAAATTATCTGTTCCTGTATATACTTGTAATGTAAATGGCAATATCAAAGTATATATTGCTATAAAAAAACCAACTAGTATACCTATAATTGCTGCTTTTGACGATCCACGATTCCAATACAAACCAATAAAAAAAGAAGGAGCTAATTGTGATATAATAACAAACGATATTAAACCAATAGAATACAATGACAATTCTTTTGAAAAAATCACATAAAAGAAATATGCAGTTATTATGATGGTAAAAATAGAAATACGACGAATGTTTTTAATGTATTTAGAATTGCGTTCTGGCTGGTTTTTTATAAACTTCTCTAAAAAACCATAAGGAATAATTAAGTTATTACTTACCATTGTAGACAATGCTAAAGTAGAGACAATAACCATTGATATTACAGCCGAAAAACCACCCAAAAACACCAATGTTGCTAGAAACGAATTTCCGTTTTCTAAAGGAAGTAGTAACGAATAATATTCTGAGTTTTGCGTCTCACCAAAGGTTAGCTTACCAGCCCAAGCAATAAAAACAACAAACAGATTAAATAATAAAAGATACAAAGGAAACAACCAAATTGCCTTTTTTAAATGCTTTTCTCTGTTGTTTTCTAAAACCGAAACCTGAAATTGTCTTGGTAGTAAAAATATGGCCATAAAAGACAAACCAATTAAGAAAAACCAATTAAAACCATCTTCTATTCCACTTAGTGTGGTGAGCTGTTTAAAATTTTCGGTAACTGAAATTTTCTCATAAATATCTGTTGTACCATCAAATAGATAAAACGTCACATAAACTCCTATTGCCAAAAAGAAGACCAGTTTTAAAATTGACTCAAAAGCTACAGTAGCAATGATTCCTTTATGTTTTTCGGAAGCATCAGCATTTTGTGTTCCAAAAAAAGTAGCAAATATGGCTAATAATAACGCAACGTAAAATGTGGAATCGTCTATTACTGTTGTGGAGACATAACTAGTATCGTCGGACATGATCTCAAACGTTTCAGAGACTGCTTTTAATTGTAATGAAATGTATGGCAACGTCCCAAATAAACATACAATGGTTACTAAAGCACCTAGAAATCTACTATTACCATAACGTAATGAAATAAAATCTGCAATAGATGAGATTTTATGTTGTTTTGAAATCCTGATAATCTTTCTAAGTACAACAATCCATAAAGGTGCAGCAATAACTGGCCCTAAATAAATAGGTAAAAAATTAATACCCGAATTTGCTGCAATACCAACACTACCATAATACGTCCAAGCAGAACAATAGACTGCCAATGATAATGTATACACATATGGATTATTTACCCACTTACTTTGTCGTTTTTTTCAGCAAGAAAAGCAATGTAAAATAACACTGCTAAGTACATTATAATTATGATTACTAATGCGTAGTTATTCATAATGGCGTTTTAATACAATATATGAAATAACGATGGATAGCAACCAAATTGAAAATATTGAAAAATATAAGGTCGGGATACCAAAAAGAGCGCCTTCAAAATTAAAAATTAATATGAATGGTACATTAAAAATTAAACACAATGCTATAGATAAAACTACTAGCTTTTGTTCGTGTCTTTTTTTCATTTGGTTTATTGAATTTCTTTTCCGCGAAAGCGAAAATTTTATGATATCACTAATATAAGAAAATCAGCACTACTAAATGTAATGCTGACTTCCTAACTAACTAAATTTAAATTAAGTTCAATATTCTTCTTTAGCTTTTGTTAAAAAATATTCAGACAGAACTCAATATTTTAATGGTCTTGAGCTTCACCTGCTCCTGAAGGGATTCTAATACTTTCAACCATATCTTGTACATCTTGTGGAGGTGCTGGTGTTAATCTAGAAACGACTAATGATATTACAATATTTACGCACATTGCAATAGTACCAAATCCTTCTGGAGAAGTACCAAACCACCAATCTGCACTTGTACCACCACCAAACATATTTAGTTTAAATTTCATCATGTAAAATAGCATTAGTACAATACCTACAACCATACCTGAAATGGCTCCTTGGCTATTCATACGTTTATCAAAAATACCCAAGATAATAGCAGGAAAAAAGGAGGCTGCTGCCAAACCAAATGCTAGCGCGACGACTGCTGCCACAAATCCGGGTGGATTAATACCAAAATAACCTGCAATTAATATAGCTACAAATATGGCTATTCTAGCTACTTTTAATTCGTCTTTATCAGAGATATCTGGCTTTAATTGTTTTTTAACTAAATCGTGAGATACAGATGTCGAAATCACCAATAGTAATCCTGCTGCTGTAGACAATGCTGCTGCCAATCCTCCTGCTGCGACTAAGCCAATAACCCAATTAGGTAAATTAGCAATCTCTGGATTTGCTAATACCATAATATCTCTATCTACGTATAACTCGTTTGAAGCATCACTTACGTTAGCTACTACACGCTCTCCATTTGCTCCTCTTGCATCAGTATATTCTGGTTTTTTACCTGATAAAGCGTTTCCTGCAACATATTGAATTTTTCCATCTCCATTTTTATCAGACCAGGCTATCAATCCTGTGTTTTCCCAATTTTTAAACCATTCTGGAATTTCTTTATATTCTTTATTACTAACAGTTTCAATTAAATTAGTTCTTGAAAATACTGCAATTGCAGGTGCTGTTGTGTATAAAATAGCTATTAAAAACAAAGCATAACCAGCAGATTTACGAGCATCTTTTACTTTTGGAACAGTGAAAAAACGGACAATTACGTGTGGTAATCCTGCTGTACCTGTCATTAATGCTAAGGTAATAGCAAAAACATCCCAAGTACTTTTGGTACCGCTTGTATATTCGTTAAAACCTAATTGAGTATGCAAAGTATCTAATTTATCTAGTAAAAAAGCGCCACCTTCAACTTTTCCTCCCATCCCTATTTGAGGGATGATATTTCCGGTCATTTGCATTGAGATAAAAAACGCAGGAACCATAAATGCAAATATTAATACACAATACTGAGCCACTTGTGTGTATGTAATACCTTTCATTCCTCCTAATAAAGCAAAGGTTAAAACCACTGCCATACCAATTATTACACCTATATTAATATCTACCTGTAAAAATTGAGAAAACACAATACCAACACCACGCATTTGTCCTGCAACATAAGTAAACGAAACAATTAATGCACAAATGACTGCTACTGTTCTTGCTGTATTTGAGTAATATCTATCTCCAATAAAATCTGGAACTGTAAACTTTCCAAATTTTCTTAAATATGGTGCTAATAATAGTGCTAAAAGCACATATCCACCTGTCCAACCCATAAGGTAAACAGAACCATCATAACCTGAAAAGGAAATGATACCAGCCATACTAATAAAAGAGGCTGCACTCATCCAATCAGCTGCTGTAGCCATACCATTTGCTAAGGGAGAAACACCTCCACCAGCAACATAAAACTCTTTAGTTGAGCCTGCTCTTGCCCAAATTGCGATTCCAAAATATAAGGCAAAAGTAAGTCCTACTAATAACCATGTCCAAAATTGTACACTCATAATATTATTGTTTTTAAAGTTATTAGTTAAGACTAATCGTCAAAACCGTATTTTTTATCTAGTTTATTCATTAATCTTACGTATACAAATATTAATATTACAAATACGTATATTGAGCCTTGTTGTGCAAACCAGAAACCTAGTTTAAAACCACCCAACCTAAATTGATCCAATTCTTCTCTAAATAAGATTCCGCATCCAAAAGACACTGCAAACCATATGACTAGTAATATGGCTAAATATTTAATATTTTCTTTCCAATACGCTGACGCGTGTTTTTGTTTATCACTCATAGTTGTTAGTTTTTATAGATATATCATAGCTTGAAGCGAAATAGTATTAGAATCTAATGCTCCAAATTCTTGATTTTTATATTCTAAAGTTAATTTTGAATTATGCCCACTCATATAAGCATTTACACCAATACCTAAAGTAGACCTATCGTCACTTACCGCATCATAACTATGCGTACCATAACTAACGTAAGGCTGGTATCTTGTTTTGGTATTATCGCCTTTAAAAACATAGCCAACATGACCATAAACCATGCTACTTGTCCCATACGCACTATATAAATAGTCTTTACCGTAATCACTGTTTTGATAAACAGCATAGGCAGTAATTGCACTTCCTTCTTCTCCAATTGGAGCATCATAAAAAGCATCTACTGCAAATATAGACACGTCTTCTCCTTCTAAATTTGGCGTTAATACTGTTCCTGTATCTATTACAGCGCCTTTTGGATGCAAGAAGAAACCTGCTCCAACATTAAAAATCTTTTTTCCACCTAAATAACTACCTACTTTATAAGGCAGAAAATTGGATTCCTGATCTAAGAAATTATAATCAAAATAACCAGCGTATGTTTTACCAGCAGCTTTAGAACCTAAAGTTGCACGTCCATTATAGACTGCTTCTCCTCCTGCAACAGCAGTTCGAGCATCTAAAGTTGAAACTGAAGCATCATTAATAGCAACGCGATATTGAAACTTATCAAATTTACCTTTTGCAAAGACACCTAAATGACGTGCAAATTGATCTGATAACCCAATTGTTGCCCAAGACTGACGGTTGTTATCCAACGTCATCATATTAAGGGTACTTTGGTTATTTAATCTAGAAATACCATTAAAATAATGCAAACCACCACCAATTGTGTGGTCCTTACCTAAATTGTATTGTGCCCATACATCATGAAAAAAGAGTTGAGAACCATCTCCTTTTCCGGTTGGACTAAGTGTAGCACTTGTTAAACTGTTTAACCCGAAATGTGTAACGATTAAAAAGTCTTTATTAATTTGTGCAAACATTAAAATACGAGCACGACGTAAATTAAAATCTAATTTACTGTTTTCGTTTCCGTTAGCATCAAAAGTGTCATCTGTGTTGTAATTAGCTTGGACTTGTGCCCAAGAAATAAGCCGAAGATATTTAGAACCATCTTCGTTAAATTTAAACTTAAGACCTCCATCATAATCAGGAGAGCCTTGAGCCTTGATTAATTGAATAGACACTAATAAGAGTCCAAACAATATTAAGGTTTGTTTTTTCATTGTTTAAGGGATTAATTAGTAATTAATTGATTTTGTGTGCACTACTAAGCTCTTAAAAACAATGTATTAACAGAAAATTAATATATCTAACTGTTAATTTAATATACTAATCCTTAAAACGCTCCCATTTAATTAACATAAATTTATCTCCTAACTCTGTGACTACAACACCTGCCCCTTTTATATTAGAAGCTTCTGAAAAGTAAACAGCAAGCTCTGAAGCATTTAAAATTTTATAAGTAGGATGATAATTAGAGTTATTAGGACGTTTGATATTGTATTTTTTTACCCAATTCATGATACTAACATGAGAAATCCCTAAAATACGCTCTATTTCTCTATAAGTCAACCCTTCCAAATATAGTTGCAGTGACTTGTTAACATAGTAGTCGTCTATCTTTTTACCTATCTTATTAACAGAGAAAAAATAGTTGCATTTTTTACACTTATAACGTTGTCTGTTGTTAACAATTCCGCTTTTAATGTAATGGTCTGCCCCACAATTAGGACATAAATCTACAGTCATATATATTAATTTAGCATAAATATATCAATTTAGCAATAAATTAAACATTAATTACTTAAATAATTAAATTTTACACATAAAAAAAGCCTTAAAATAGTGAATATCACTAATTTTTAAAGCTTAAATTATTAAAAACATAAAACAACAAATTTACACAGAATCACTTATTAAAAAATATGTCTTCATCTTTAGTTAATAGTCTTGAGTGAATAAAAAAACGTAATCCTAACGGAATCTCTAACGAGAAACTTGCACCTCTACCTTCCGTAATATCTACCGTTAAGTGCGTATGTTTCCAATATTCGAATTGATCCTGATTCATATAAAAATTAACACCGTTTAAGGTCCCTAACAATATATCACTTTCATCTAAATATAAATCACCTTTTTCAAAAACCATAGGTGCAGAACCATCGCAACAACCTCCACTTTGATGAAAAATTAAACCTCCATGTTTTGTTTTTAATTGGTCTAAAACTTTTGCTGCTTTTTCTGTAATTGCTACTCTTTCCATAATTTAAGTTATTAAAAAGGCTGAATTATTAAATAAATCAGCCTTTATGCTATTAATCTGTTTCTACTAAAAGAAACCTAATTTATTTTTATCGTAAGAGATTAACATGTTTTTAGTTTGACGATAATAATTTAACATCATCACATGATTCTCTCTACCAAAACCAGATTTTTTATAACCACCAAATGGCGCATGTGCTGGATAAGAATGATAACAATTTACCCATACACGACCCGCTTTAATAGCTCTTGGTATTTGGTATAATTGATGTGCATCTCTGGTCCATACTCCTGCTCCAAGCCCATAAAGTGTATCATTTGCTATTTCTAAAGCTTCAGCTTCGTCTTTAAATTTTGTAACACAAACTACAGGCCCAAAAATTTCTTCTTGGAACACTCGCATTTTATTATGACCTTCTAGTATTGTTGGTTTGATATAAAACCCTTCAGCTAAATTACCCGATAATGTATTAGCAGATCCTCCTGCCAGCACTTTTGCACCTTCTTCTTTTCCTATCTCTATATAAGATTGTATTTTTTCGTATTGATCTTTGGACGCTTGAGCACCAACCATTGTATTTACATCTAGTGGATTGTCTTGTATTATAGCATTCGTTCTTTCAACTACACGCTTCATGAAAGCATCATAAATATCCTCTTGAACCAAAATTCTAGAAGGAGCGGTACACACCTCTCCTTGATTAAAGGCAAATAAAACAGCGCCTTCAATTGCTTTATCTAAAAAAGCATCGTCGTGATCCATAACCGAATTAAAGAATACGTTTGGCGATTTACCACCTAATTCCATTGTTACAGGATTTAAATTTTTAGAGGCGTACTGCATAATTAATTGACCTGTTGTAGTTTCGCCTGTAAACGCCACTTTATCTACTTTAGGGCTTGATGCCAATGGTTTACCTGCTTCAGGACCAAATCCGTGTACAATATTTATAACACCAGGAGGAAATACATCAGCTATTTTTTCCATTAACAAAGTGGCTGTTGATGGTGTTTGTTCTGCTGGTTTTAAAACCACACAATTTCCTGTGACTAAAGCTGGAGGCAACTTCCAAGACAACATTAATAGAGGAAAATTCCAAGGAATAATTTGTCCAACCACACCTAGTGGTTCCTTAATATTCATGGATAATGTGTGTTGGTCTAACTCGGTTGCACTGCCTTCTTCAGATCTAATACAAGCTGCAAAATAACGCCAATGATCCACACATAATGGCATGTCTGCGTTTAAAGTTTCTCTAATAGGTTTACCATTATCACAGGTTTCCATAATAGCAAATTCCTCTAAATTGGCTTCAATAATATCTGCTACTTTATTTAACAACGTTGCTCTTTCTGTAGCTGAGGTGTTTCCCCAAGCTTCTTTTGCTGCATTAGCTGCATCCAAAGCCATTTCGACATCTTCCTTTTGCGATCTTGGATATTTAGCTATTAAACTGTTGTCTATTGGAGACGTATTTTCAAAATATTGACCATCTAAGGGTTCTACAAATTTTCCGTTTATAAAATTGCCATATTTTTCTTTAAATTTTGGTTTAGAATAACTCATATAATTTCTTGTTAAATTAGTGAATAGATAATTTTTTAGTTTAAAAAATATATTATATTTATTTTTGATAAAGTTATTTTATCATATTCTAATTATCCTGAACATAATTATCATAATCTTGAACATATCTATTATTAACAGATAAGTGTATTAATTTTTTGTAGTATTGAATATGCAGTCCTTATTAAATCATCATAGAAACAACCGAAAACTGACCACCTTAGTGGAGAACAGAACGACCTATAATGCAGATTATGCAGAACTTAATATTTATGAAACACACGCTTTCGCGGAAAAAGTGTCGTTAACTTTTAACTTCCCGATTATTGCAAGTATGTTAACTGGACAGAAAATTATGCATATCGATGGTTTTGAAGCTTTTAATTTTTTTCCTGGTGAATCCGTAGTCATGCCAACTAACAAGGAAATGATTATCGATTTTCCTATTGCTACAAAACAACAACCAACGCAATGTTTAGCCTTAGGTATTGATGCTTTTAAAATTGACGAAGTTGTCGAAAAATTTAACCAACATGTCGCTATTGAAAACGAGAATAACAATTGGGATTTAGATCAAAGTACATCGCATTTAATAAATAACACAGACGTTAATCATTTAATTGAAAGATTAACCTATACGTTTACCAATAACAATAAATCTAAAGATGTATTATTGGATTTGATGATACAAGAATTGATTGTCAGACTACTCCAAACTAAAGCTAAGTCATTAATTATAAATGATCCCAATCAGGTGTTTAACGACACTAGG
Organism: Olleya sp. NP1-10; assembly: GCF_055804415.1. NCBI lineage: Bacteria > Pseudomonadati > Bacteroidota > Flavobacteriia > Flavobacteriales > Flavobacteriaceae > Olleya > Olleya sp. NP1-10. The sequence goes on from NZ_CM147840.1 coordinate 3,082,828, forward strand.
ATTGGAAATGTTATAAAATTTATTAAAAATAACTTAACTAACAAAGATATTAGTGTTGACTTATTGGCCAAAAAAGCTTACATGAGCACGTCTCACTTCCATAAACAGTTTAAAAACACTTTAGGAATTTCTCCGATAGACTACATAAATTCTGAAAAAATCAAATTTTCTAAAAAACTAATTAAAGAATCTAAAGATTTTAGAATGTCCGAAATTGCTTTTAAATCTGGTTTTAATAATACCAGTTATTTTAACCGACAATTTAAAAAAATGGAACTAATGACACCTCAACAATTTAAGGCTTCGATAAATAAAGGGTAATTTTTTTGCAATAGTTACGATGTAGAATATATTTTATTTCAACTATTTTTTGCAGAATATATTAAAGATATTTACATGTAATTACTTGCCTCATAAAATTAAATTTACTAGTAACTATCAATATAATCTATCGAAAATACAGGATACTATTTTTGTAAACGTTTGAAAAAAATTATATTCGTTTTCTAAATAAACGCTATGCTCAAGATTACAGTCTACCTTATTCTAACCTTATTTTCTTTTCAATTTTTATTAGCTCAAAAAAAGCAGATCCAACAGACTCAGAACAACACTACGCTGAGCAATTAAAAAAACAATTTCCGGATGATAATATCGCTTTAGATATGAGTAAGGATATTCTTACTTTTAACTATAATAAAAACAACGACAAAGTCACTGTTAATCATATCTTAAAAGAAACACTTATCAATTTAGATTCACGTTCGGATATTCAATTATACTGTTTTTATGATGATCAAACTGAAGTAAATGAATTTAATATAACATATAAAACAAATAAGGACACCCAATTTTACATTAAAGATGAAGCCTACACTAGTCAAGGTTTATTTCACGTCGACACTCGTGTAAAATACACTAATATAGATTTTCCTTTATTAGGATACAAATATCATAATACCATTAACAAAAAATATTTAGATGTAAAATATCTGACTAAATTATATTTTAATAGTAATTATCCTACCGTCAATAAAACCATTAAAATTGAAGTACCTGACTGGTTAGATATTGAATTAAAAGAGGTGAATTTTGATGGTTACGACATCAAAAAAACAATCATAAATAATCCAAAAAGAAAGTCCAACACACATACTTACAACATTACAAATATAAAAGCAATGTCTAAAGAGAGAAATTCTCCTGGCCCAACTTATATTTATCCTCACATTTTAATACTTGCTAAATCATATACTATAAAAAATGATAAAAAAGTACTTTTTGCAAATACTCTAGACTTATACAATTGGTATAAATCTCTTGTTAATGAATTAAAAAATGATAATTCAATACTAAAAAATAAAGTTATTGAACTGACACAAAACGCAAAAACTGATGAAGATAAAATAAAAAACATCTATTATTGGGTTCAAGATAATATTAGATATATTGCTTTTGAAGATGGCATTGCAGGTTTTAAGCCTGATGAAGCTTCCTCTGTATTCACTAAACGCTTTGGAGATTGTAAAGGTATGGCAAACCTGACTAAACAAATGCTTGTTGAGGCTGGATTTGACGCTAGATTAACTTGGATTGGTACTAAAAGAATTGCTTATGATTATTCTATACCAAGTTTATCCGTTGACAACCATATGATATGCACTTTATTTAAAGATGGAAAAACCATCTTTTTAGATGCTACAGAAAAATTTAATCCATATGGAGAATATGCAGATCGCATTCAAGGTAAACAAGTTTTAATTGAAGATTCTAATAAATATATTATAAAAACAGTACCAATCAGCAAAGCCTCCTTTAACAAAGAAGTCTTTAATTATGACCTGTCATTAAAAGGAGAAGCCATAATAGGGAAAGCTACAGAACAATATAATGGAGAAAGTCGATCAAGTTTACTGTATTACTTTAATACTATTGAAAATGATAAAAAAAATACGTTTTTAGAATATTATTTAAATGAAGGAAATAATAATATTATAGTTTCAAACATTAATACAACAGACTTAAACAATAGAGAATCAAATATTGACATATCATATGATGTTAAAGTAAACAATGCTGTATCTTCATTTGACAACACGTTATACGTGGACTTAGATTTTGATAAAGAATTTTTAAACTATGACTTTAAAGACCGAGAGACCGACTTTGTTTTTAGTTCTAAAAAACATATAGAATCTAATACACGCTTAAAAATTCCTTCAGGGTATACCGTTTCAGAGTTACCTAAAGATATAAGTATAAAAAATGAGAATTATAATTTATCTGTAAGTTTCTTGAAAGAAAACAACATTATAAAGTACAGTAAATCTTTCAAAATTACAAATGCTAAAATTGAGAAAAAAGATTTCCCTGAATGGAATAATTTTATCTCACAACTTTCTAATCTATATAAAGAACAAATTATCCTAACCAAGCAATAATGAAAAAATCACTAATACTAACGTTCGCTTTTATTCTTTCGACTCAATTATTTAGTCAAACAAAAATCGCAAAAGAGGCAGAAGCTTTTTTTGGGGAGCAAATGATACACATAAATCAAGTTTTGATATCCCGAAAAAATGGGCTAACGAATCTGCTGTAATCCTCTATAAAAATGAAAATTACGATTTCCATAAGTTTGGAAAAAATGTAACCTATACAACTTCTATTAGAAAACGTGTGAAATTATTAGATGCTGCTGCTGTAGAAGAATTTTCTGAATTTTCTTTTGTAAATAGATTTAGATCAAATAAAGGACGCTATACTTGGAGAAGTAAGGGTAATAATGTGATTGGAGTTAAAATAGTAAAACCTGATGGGAAAGAAATTATCATTGATGTTTCTAAAGATGCAGTTACAGTCGATGGAGAAAATAAATTAGCCATATCTAATCTTGAAGTTGGAGATATTATAGATTATTACTTTTACAAAGTAGAACCTTTCAAGTCTACTTACCCTGTAGGCTTTGACCCTGTTGAAAACACCTTATCTGAAGAATATCCTATCTTAGAATTTAAACTCTTTTTTGAAACTGAAAATGATTTTTTAAACTTCAACACATATAATGGTGCGCCTGAATTAGAAGAGTTAGCTTCTGAAAAAAACAATCAACGTCGGTATAAATTAGAAGTAAACGATATTGAAAAAATAGAATTTCCTATTTGGTATTATTCACTATTAGAATTACCATCCTATAAATTTCAGGTTTTCTTTGCAAGAAGAAGTACTTATGAAAAAAGAGCCTTAGCATTTTTGTCTCCAAAAGAAGCTATAGTAAAAAAAAGTGTATCTGAAGAGGACGTTTTAGAACTTTATGAACATCGTTTTAAACCACAAGGAGATATTGGAGACCTTAAAGGTTTTTTCAAAAAAAGAAATATACTGATGACTCTAAAAAAGTAACAGATGCGTATTATTATATGCGCCATTACTACTTAACACGATTTATTGAAGCTTTTTTTCAAATGAGGCAAGTATACTAAATTATCCATTTTCTTACTATGGAAATTCCCCTGTATTTATTGAAAACGAGAAACAGTTTATCAGACACTTTACATCCTTTCTAAAACGTCAAAAAATAGATTATGACATAGTAATTGCTAAGAAAAAGTATGATGGCACCATCGATGATCTTTTAATAGAACAAAATGTTTCTGTACTTTTAAAGGTGAAAACACCTTCTCCTTTATATGCCTCTTTTTTGGACCACATACAAGTATCAATCAATATTCGCCCTATTTAGAAGGTACTGATGTTTATTTACTTTCTAATTCTAAAGGTCGTATTGATGGTATTACTAAAAGTAAGTTACCAAGTTCAACTTTTAAAGATAATGTAACACAAAAAGAAATCTCATTATCATTAAATCAGGATTTTTCAAAAATAAATGTGGTAACATTAAATAAATTCAAAGGTCACTTTAAAGAAGACGAACAATACTCTACCTTATTACTTCACGACTATGTATATGAAGATTATGATAAATATGGAACAGAATCTTTACTAGAACTTATTCGTAATAAAAAGATAAAAAACAAATTTGAAAAAGAATTTAGCGCTTTAATTGAAAAACTAGAGAAAAGACAAAAAGAAAATCTTAAAAAAAGTATTGAAAATGAATTTAATATACAAGATGCAAAAGGTTACAACTATGATATTAAAAGTACAGGACGTTATGGTCTAAACTCTACTTTTTCATTTGAAGAAACTTATAGCATAGAAAATAGTTTAATTAAAAAAGCTGGTCCAAATTATATTTTTGAAATAGGAAAATTTATTGGTGGACAAATTGATCTTGACAAAGACCAAAAGATAAGAACCGAAAATGTCCATATGAAATTTCCACGATCAATAAACTACCAAATAAAACTAGAAATTCCAGAAGGTTATATTGTTAATGGATTGGATAAATTAAACAAGTCAGTAGATAATAGTGCAGGTTCTTTTATTAGCACTGCTAAATTAGAGGGAAAACTTCTTATTATTGATACTAAAAAAGCGTACAAAAGTTCTTTTCTTCTAAACAAAGATTGGCCACTATTAGTTAAGTTTTTAGAAGAAGCCTTACAATTTACTCATGAAAAAATTCTTTTAAAGAAAGCTTAAAAAAGCTTATTAATAAAAAGGTCACATTTTAAACAAATGTGACCTTTTTATTATACGTAATACTTATTATCAATCTTGAGAAGTTATCTAGCCTTCAATAATAAATATTCTCTTATCGTTTACATACGCTAATTACTCAATAAGAATTTTAGTAGCATACGATTTGTTTTTACTATTCATTTTAACAAAATACATTCCAGGAGTAAATTCAGAACAATTTACAGAAACTGTCTTGTCTAAAGTATTTTCAAGTGTTAACTCTAACACTTGTCTTCCCGTTACATCATACATAAATAACGTACCAGAAAAATCAATTGAGAAATTAAAGTTTAAATTATCTGACGCTGGATTTGGATACATTTTAATTCCTTTAGAAGTAGTTAAACTCTCTACTGTTAACGAAGGACACTCACCAATAGCTTCACCATCATCCTCATACGTATTACATTGCCAAACGACACCTGCATCTGTTCTTTGAGGACCAAATTGATGATCTCTACCAAATAAATTATTTATAACAGAAACGTTTGTAGGAACACCAAAACCATTTCCTTTATCAATTATCTGCACACTATAACCTCCTCCGTTAATCCAATTTTCTTCAATTAAAACATCGTCTATAATTCCAACATTAGTAGACATTATAATACACTGACTATTAGCATAAGTAGGATTATCCCAAGGCATATCAAAATTATTCCATCTCATTATACCATTGCCTCCATTTACCATTTGTACTCCATCTGCATGAGCTCCATCTGCATAACCTAACTCGTGAATATAGCAGGATTCGATTAAAAAATTACTTACTGGTTTTAATCCATCATTTCCACTATTCCATATATTACATCTTCTGGCTGTAAAATTATCTCCATAAATAGCTGCGCTTTGCATTCCTCTAATTTCACAATCTTCAATTAATAAATTAGTATAATCATTACCGTTAGAGTCTTCGTAGTTACAACGTATACCATAATAACCGCCAGTTTCTATTAAACAATTTTTAATGGTGACATTATTTGCTTTAATATTTAAAGAACCTGAAATAATTGCATTCTCCAGAATAAAATTATCTGTAGTTATTGTGGTTGTTCCAGTGTATGCTGTTAATGTACCAGTTGTCCCTGTATTTGTTAAATCGGGTTTAACTTGAGAAAAACCATTAACAAACGATAATAAAAATAGAAAAGTAAATAATTGTTTCATACAAAATATAATTTAAAGGATTAATTAAACATTATGTACGTATGAAGTTTACTTTTTGGATCATCTAACAAAAAAACTTTTAATAGCTATTATTTTAACATAAAAAATCTAGATCATTAATAACTATATTTATGATTCTCTCATCCTTTTAAAATATGCTTTGGCTTCTTTTAAAACCTTAGGAGCTAGAATTAATGTAGCTGTCATGGTTGGAATTGCCATTAAAGCAAATACACCATCAATTAAATTAATCATTAATGCAAGAGATGTTGTTGCACCTAGGATTATACTTAAAATATAAAAATAGTTGTAGTAGTGTTTGTATTTATCTCCTATTAAAAACGACAGACATTTCCCTCCATAATATGCATAAGAAAATAATGATGACACACTAAAAATGATAATACATAGCAGTAACAAATAGCGACCAAAAGTTGGCATCGCTACTCCAAAAGCGTTAGCTGTTAGACTTACACCATTAGCTTCTGTTGTTTGCCAAACACCTGTAACTAGAATTGCTAAAGCTGTTAGTGTACATACAATTAAAGTATCTATTGCTGGTCCTAACATGGCTACTAAACCTTCACGAATAGGCTCGTTTGTTTTTGCAGCTCCATGTGCTAAAGGTGCTGTACCAATACCAGCTTCGTTTGAAAACGCACCTCTTCGGATTCCAAGCACGATCAATCCGCCTAAAAGACCACCTAAAAATGCATCGCCTTTATAATTTTCTGCTGCAAAAGCATCTGTAAAAATAAGTTTAAAATACGTTGGCACGACTTCCGCATTAGCGAACAAAATAACAAGTATTAAAACAAAATATAGCAACACCATACTTGGTACTAATTTGGATGCTACTTTGCTAATTCTGTTTAATCCACCTAAAATAACAACCGATGTAATGGTTACTAATACTAATCCAATGATTAAATTAGAGGTGAAATTTACTGTAATTCCGTTTGGCTTTAAAACAATATCATTTATGGCTTGAGTTAATTGATTGACATTAAACACAGGTAAAGCACCAATCAATCCACAAAAACTAAATAAGATAGCTAGCGGTTTCCAGTGTTTACCCAAACCTTCCGTTATAAAATACATTGGTCCTCCTTGAGTGTTTCCTGCACTGTCTTTACCTCTATACATTATAGCTAAACTAGAGGTGAAAAATTTAGTTGACATACCTACTATTGCGCTAATCCACATCCAAAATACTGCTCCAGGACCACCAATTGAAATAGCAACTGCCACTCCTGCAATGTTCCCCATACCAATGGTAGAAGATAATGCTGTAGTTAGAGCTTGAAAATGGGTGATTTCTCCTTCGTCATCCTTATTATCATATTTACCTCTCAGCACTTGTATGGCATGTCCTAGATATCTAAATGGTAAAAATCTAGAAAGAATAAGCAGATATAATCCACCACCAATTAATAAAATTAATAAAGGTAAACCCCAAACAAATGTGGCAAAGTCAGCTATAAAATCGTTTATTTTATCGTACATACAAATACAAAGTTTTAGACTTTAAATATAACCATTATCTTTACATCGCTAACAACTATTATCCATTGAAACCAACTCGTCTATTTTTTCTTGATGCTGTACGTGCATTTGCTATTTTAATGATGCTTCAAGGTCATTTTATTGACACCCTATTAAATCCAATTTACAGAGACACAAATAACACTATTTATAATATCTGGAATTACTTTAGAGGGATTACTGCTCCTACTTTTTTTACAATTACAGGTTTAGTTTTTGTGTATTTATTATTAAAAGCTAAAGCAAAAAAAACAGATGCTGAACGTATAAAAAAAGGAATAAATCGAGGATTTTTATTAATTGGACTTGGCTATGCTTTACGGTTTTCGTTTTGGAGTTTGATGTATGGTGAAGTCAATATGAGTTTTTTACAAGTTGACGTATTACAGTGCATTGGATTATCACTAATCTTATTAATTGTTTTATATAAAATCTGTTTTAAAAATGAATGGGTTTTAGCTATCCTATTTCTAATATTATGCTTTGGTATTTTTGTTTCTGAGCCTTTATACAGAACTTTAAAAATAGAAAATGCGCCTGCACTATTTGTTAATTACCTTACCACACAAAATGGTTCTGTTTTTAATATAATCCCTTGGTTTGGCTATGTCGCTTTTGGTGGATTTGTAGCGATACTATTCAATAAATTTGGACATAAAAACAATTATAAAACATTTAAAATAATTAGCTTTTATATTGTTGGAGTTATACTAATGTTTTATTCCAGTGCCATTTTAAAAACATTAGACCATTGGTTTAATTTACCATTATTTACAAAAAGTGCCAACTATAATTATTTGTTTAGTAGACTAGGCAATGTCTTATTAATATTTGGATTGTTTTATACTTTTGAGACCTATTTAAAGCAAGCCATAATCACTAAAATTGGTCAAAAAACACTATCCATTTACGTTATTCATTTTATGATCATATATGGTAGTTTTACTGGAATTAGTTTAAAACAGTTTTTTTACAAAAGCCTAAACCCTACGCAAGCTATCTTTGGAGCACTACTTTTTATTGTTGTTGTTTGTTTTATTTCTTTTTACTACGTCAAAACCAACACCTATTTATATAACAAAATCAGAAACCTATATTTAAAGCTAAAAAACTAAAGTTATGTTAATAGCTTTTTTATTTCTAAACGATTGGTTAGATTTGCAGAGTAATTAGATATTATCGTTTACACGGAAATTAAAAATGGCACGAACAAAACAATATAATGAAACTGAAGTCGTCGAAAAAGCAATGACCCTTTTTTGGAAAAATGGCTATGAAACTACTTCCATGCAAATGCTTGAAAAAGCAATGGGTATTAACAAGTTTTCAATATATTCTAGTTTTGGTAACAAACATGGTTTGTTTCTGGAAAGTTTAAAACTTTATAAAGCCAATGTAAGTACTGTGCTAGATAAACTAAAAAAAGGTACCAACGGAATTGAAGATATTAAAGATTTTTTTTATGATTCTGTAAGTTCAAATTTTAAAAACGACAAAGTTAAAGGTTGCTTTGTAACCAATACTTATAATGAGTTTTCTGATAAGGAAGATGAATCTATTACTAATCAAATGAATCAATTTATGGACAATTTAAAATCCATAATAATTGAAAAATTAAAAATGGACCCTTCTAAATCTAAAGACACAGTAACCAAACAAGCTAATTATTTATTATTAGCTAAACACGGTTTAGCAGCTGCTGCTAGAGTAAACACAAAGCAAGAAATTGAAGATTACATTGAAATGACTTTTAAAAATCTATAAAGCATTTTTTACACAATAACTAAACGAACGTTTAGAAATAATTAACATAACATTAAAATAAATAATTATGACAACATTAAAAATTCACAACATCGAGACTGCACCTGAAGCTGCAAAACCATTATTAGAAAACTCACAAAAAGCATACGGAATGATTCCTGGACTACATGGAGTTTTAGCTGCTTCTCCTCAATTATTACAAGCTTACCAAACATTGCATGAGTTATTTACACAATCTTCATTTAACGAAGAAGAATTAACTGTAGTTTGGCAAGCTATTAACGTAGAGCATGGCTGTCATTACTGTGTACCAGCACATACAGGTATAGCACACATGATGAAAGTAGATGCAGATATTACTGAAGCATTACGTAACGAAAAACCTTTAGCAGATTCTAAACTTGAGGCATTACGTACTATGACATTATCTATTGTTAGAAATCGTGGTAATGTTTCGCAAGAAGATTTAGATGCTTTTTATGCTGCTGGATATGAAGAAAAACACGTTTTAGATATCATCTTAGGATTATCTCAAAAAACAATAAGTAACTATACAAACCATATTGCAAACACACCTGTAGATGAGGCGTTCAAAAAATTTGCTTGGAAAAAATAATACTATCCCAAATATCCCTAAATTACATTAATTAGCTGTAAACCTTCTGTTATCTTTACAGGAGGTTTATTTTTTTAAAACAAATACAATGATAAAAGTATCAGTAATGTATCCAAACAGTAAAGATGTACAGTTTGATACAGAATATTATAAAAACAAGCACTTACCAATGGTATCAAAATTAATTGGTGACGCATTAAAGGGATTAGAATTAGACTTAGGTTTAGCAAGCAGATCTCCAGAAGAATTAGCGCCTTACGTAGCTATTGCGCATTTAAAATTTGATAGCGTTGACGCTTTTAAAAAATCCTTTGGACAACATGGTGAAACCTTTGCAGCAGATGTAAAAAACTATAGTAATGTACAAGGTAAACTTCAAATTAGTGAATTAGTAACATTTTAATTATGGCAGATAAATTAAAAATAGATATCGTTTCAGATGTAGTATGTCCTTGGTGTACCATTGGCTACAAACGTTTAGAAAAAGCAATACAAGAATTAGGTGTAGAAGATAAAATTGACATCCAATGGCAACCCTTTGAGTTAAACCCTAATATGCCAGCTGAAGGTCAAAATGTTATTGAACATATAGCCGAAAAGTATGGTTCTACATTAGAGCAACAAAAACAATCGCAACAAATGATGACTGATGCTGGTGAAGAATTAGGTTTTAAATTTGATTATTTTGACGAGATGCGAATGGCTAATACTTTTGATGCTCATATTTTATTGGAATATGCTAAGGATTTTGGAAAGCAAACCGAATTAAAAATGACCTTAACTAAAGCCTTTTTTAGTGATAGAAAAGACGTCTCAAAAAAAGAGGTTTTAAAAGAAGCCCTTTTAGAAGTTCGTTTAAATGCAGATGAAGCTTTAGCGAAATTAGATAGTGATGAAGCACGTTTAGAAGTAAGAAACAAACAAAACTATTGGAAAAACATGGGAGTAAACTCGGTACCAACTATAGTTTTTAATCGAAAAAGTGCAGTAACAGGAGCACAACCTGTAGATACTTTTAAACAAGTATTAACTGAGTTGATTGCTGAACAAGCAGTTTAATTTTATAATTTTTCAAAAGTAAATAAAGGTATGAGTTCAAATAAAAAAGGGGAGTTAGATATTTTGTTAGACGAAGTTCGTCAAGCAGGTGCATCGAAATTCTCAGACAAAAAGAAACAAATATATGCAGATGGAATTTCTAGTGTTGCAAATTCAGGAGTTTTAGATTCTGCTTTAAAAGTTGGAGACAAAGCGCATGATTTCACTTTAAAAAATGCCTTAAACAAATCCATCACATTATACGATCAATTAAAAAATGGACCAGTAGTTTTAACATGGTACAGAGGTGGTTGGTGCCCATATTGCAACATCACATTACATGCTTTACAAGATAAATTACCTGAATTTAAACAAGAAGGCGCTACGCTTTTAGCTTTAACACCGGAATTACCGGACAACTCACTAAGTACATCAGAAAAAAACGAACTTGAGTTTACTGTTTTAAGTGATTTAAAAAATACTGTTGGTAAACAATATGGTGTAGTTTTCACCTTAACAGACGATGTTGCTACTATTTACAATGCTGGATTTGGGCTAAACAAAGTTAATGGAGATACTAGTAATGAATTACCTTTAGCCGCAACTTATGTTATAAATACCAACGGAATAATTACTTATGCCTTTTTAGACGCAGATTATACACAGCGAGCAGAACCTTTAGAAATATTATCTGCTTTAAAACAATTAAAATAAAATCTACACTAATGAAAACCAGACCCAAAGTATTATTTTTTGATGTAAACGAAACACTTTTAGATTTAAAACCTTTAAAAAATGAAATTAAAGACCTTTTAAACGGTCAAGACCATTTGCTATCATTATGGTTTACAACACTACTTCAATACTCATTAGTGGTTTCTGCAAGTAGACAATACAAACCGTTTGGACACATTGGTGCTGCAGCTTTACAAATGGTAGCAGCAAATAATGGCATTACAATTACCGAAGAAAAAGCAAGAGGTATTGTTGTAAATGCTTTACAAAATTTACCACCACATCCTGAAGTAAAAAACGCATTAAATATGTTAAAAACTGAAGGTTTTACACTTATAGCTTTAACCAATTCTGATGATGAAAGTCTGAAAACTAAAATTGAAAATGCTGGTTTAACTCAATATTTTGATGACTTGTTGAGCATAGAATCGGTTGGTAAGTTTAAGCCTTTTACTGATGTTTATAATTGGGCTTCAAGTAAAATGAAAGTAAAACATGAAGACTGCATGCTAATTGCTGCACATGGTTGGGATGTTGCAGGAGCAGTTTGGGCTGGTTGGCGTGCTGCTTTTATAAGTAGACCTGGACAACAACAATTTCCTTTAGCTCCTGAAACGGAAATTAACGAAAATGATTTGCAAAAGGTAGTTGATATTTTAGTAGCCTATAAGTAGTACTTTTTAGATAAAACAACTTTAGTTTATTTTTAAAATATACTAAACAGTAAAATTTTGTTTAAAAGTTTTAAATCGAAATGGACTTCGATTTTAAAAAGGCATTATTATATTAAATTTAAAAAAGAGATACTCACCAAGCTTTATTTATATTAGTAAGTGTTTATTTTGCTATTAAACTATATTTTATATAAAAAAAGCTTGCAAATGCAAGCTCTTTTTTATATTCTTATTAATTCACTAAATCTTATTTTAAATACGCTAAAACATTAGTTTCAATACGTTCTTGTATGTTGGTCACATCTGCTTTTACAAATGGTTCTCCCATAATATTTTCATATAATTCAATATAACGTTCTGAAACTGTTTCGATATACTCATCAGACATTACTGGTACCGTTTGACCTTCTAAACCTTGAAAATTATTAGCAATTAACCATTGTCTAACAAACTCTTTTGACAATTGTTTTTGTGCTTCATTGTTGTCCTGACGTTCTTGATACCCTTCCGCATAAAAATAACGTGATGAATCTGGTGTATGTATTTCGTCAATTAATACAATTTTTCCGTCTTTGGTTTTTCCAAATTCATATTTTGTATCCACTAATATTAAACCTCTAGACGCTGCTATTTCTGTTCCTCTTTTAAATAATTTACGCGTATAGTCTTCTAAAACAATATAATCTTCTTCTGTAACAATTCCTTTTTTAAGAATGTCTTCTCTTGAGATATCTTCGTCATGATCGCCCATTTCTGCTTTAGTTGCAGGCGTGATAATAGGTTCAGGAAACTTATCGTTTTCTTTCATACCTTCAGGCATCGTAACACCACAAAGCATACGTTTACCTGCTATATACTCACGCGCTGCATGTCCAGACATGTAACCACGTATCACCATTTCTACTTTAAAAGGCTCGCATAAATGCCCAACAGCTACATTAGGATCAGGTGTGGCTGTTAACCAATTGGGAACTAAATCTTCAGTTGCCTTCATCATGCTTGTTGCTATTTGATTAAGGATTTGTCCTTTATAAGGAATTCCTTTAGGCATCACGACATCAAAAGCACTAAGTCTATCGGTTGCAATCATGACAAGTTCCTCGTCATTTATATTATAAACTGCTCTTACTTTTCCTTTGTACAAGCTTTTTTGTCCTGGAAAATCAAAATTAGTATCAATTATTGTATTACTCATTTAGTTGTGTTGTTGATCGGTAAATTCTGTTATTTGCTATATCGTGCAAATCTATGAAAACTTATTATTATTCTCTGTTTTCAATATTTTTATAAGCAGCAATAATCTTTTTAACTAATTTGTGTCTGACAACATCTTTATCGTCTAAAAATATCATTCCTACACCTTCTACTCCTTTTAAAATTAGCAAAGCTTCTTTTAAGCCAGAAATTGTACGACGTGGTAAATCTATTTGACCTGGATCACCTGTTAGTAAAAACTTTGCATTTTTACCCATTCTAGTTAAAAACATCTTCATTTGGGCATGCGTCGTGTTTTGTCCTTCGTCCAAAATCACAAATGCATGATCTAAAGTACGTCCACGCATAAAAGCTAAAGGTGCAATTTGTATGGTACCGTTTTCTATATATTGTGCTAATTTTTCAGCAGGAATCATATCACGTAATGCATCATAAATTGGTTGCATGTATGGATCTAATTTCTCTTTTAAATCTCCTGGTAAAAACCCTAGATTTTCACCAGCTTCAACAGCAGGACGTGTTAAAATAATGCGTTTTACTTCTTTATTTTTTAAAGCTCTAACTGCCAATGCAACTCCTGTATAAGTTTTACCTGTTCCTGCTGGACCAATAGCAAAAACCATATCGTTTTTACGCATTAGCTCTACCATTTTACGCTGGTTTGCAGTAATGGCTTTAATAGGCTTACCATTAGAGCCATGCACTAAAACTTCTCCGCTTTGTTCTGATGTCGAATAATCATCGCTACTATTACTTGTTAATACACGCTCAATAACATTTTCGTCTAGTTTATTATACTTAGCAAAATGCTTAAAAAGCATACTTAATCTTAAATCAAATTCTTCAAGTAAATCCTCGTCTCCATAAGCTTTAATCTTATTTCCTCGAGCGACAATTTTTAATTTAGGAAAGTTTTTTTTAATAACGTAATATTCTCATTACCTGTTCCAAAAAAATCTTTTGGAGAGATCTCTTCAAGTTCAATAATTATTTCATTCAAAAGCGTAGCATTTATTAAATTAATCTATACAAATTTATTAGTTTTGTGTACCTAACAAACTTACACATTTTTTGTGTGTTATAGGTTAAAAAAATATCAACAATACTACATGCCAATTATAACGCTTACTACAGATTTTGGAGAGAAAGATCACTTTGCTGGCGCAATAAAAGGAGCTATTTACTCAGAATTATCTGATGTACGAATTGTTGATATCTCACACTCTGTGTCACCTTTTAATATTGCTGAAGCTGCTTACATAATACAAAATGCCTACAGTAGTTTTCCTAAAGGAACCATTCATGTTATTGGAATTGATTCTGAAATTAACCCAGAAAACAAGCATATCGCTGTTGAGTTAGACGAACATTATTTTATTTGTGCTAACAACGGAATTATGAGTATGATTGCTAATGATATTGCCTACACAAAATTGGTAGAGATAAACATACATGATAAAATCGAAACTAGTTTTCCTGTTTTAGATGTCTTTGTAAAAGTAGCATGCCATATAGCAAGAGGTGGAACTTTAGATGTTATTGGAAAAACCATAAACAACATTAAGCCTATCAAAAATTTAGTGCCTTATGTTAATGAGGAACAAACACAAATTATAGGTAGTATTATATATATTGATAATTATGGAAATGTGGTAACTAATATTAAAAAGTCGTTTTTTGAAACCCTTCAAAAAGGACGAACTTATGAAGTGTCTGCAAGAAATTATAAATTCAAAAAAATCAATAAAAAATATAGTGACATCGTTAAATTTGATACACCTGAGGACAAACGTAATGACGAAGGTCGTGGTTTAGTCGTTTTTAATAGTTCTAATTATCTGGAGATTGCCATTTATAAAAGTAACAATCAATCTGTTGGAAGTGCCAGTAGTTTAATGGGTTTAGGTTTGCGTGACACAGTAACCATTAACTTTGAAAAAGAAACTATACCTAATAATTTTTAATATAAATTATATGTTTGTAAGAATTGTAAAATTAAGTTTTGCTGAAGAAAACATAGAAACTTTTTTAGCTAACTTTGAAACTATAAAACATAAAATAAGAGGTTTTGAAGGTAACCAATTATTAGAGCTTTATCAAGACAAACACAATAGTAATGTCTTTTTTACGTATAGTTATTGGACTGCAGAAAGCGATTTAGAAAACTATCGCAACTCTGAACTATTTAAAGGAATTTGGGCTAAAACTAAACCTTTATTTAATGCTAAACCTGAAGCTTGGAGTGTTGACAAATTAGCTTCGCTGAAGTGAAAAGTGAAAAGTGAAATATATAACGACATCAAACAAAAACAAATAACCCAATAATGCTAGCCATACTTAAAAAAGAAATCAACTCATTTTTTGCCTCACCTATTGGTTATCTTGTCATTGCCATATTTTTACTATTAAACGGACTATTTTTATGGTTATTTAAAGGCGAGTTTAATATCCTTGATAATGGATTTGCAGACTTATCGTCCTTTTTCTTGTTATCACCATGGATCTTAATATTTTTAATTCCTGCTGTCACTATGCGTAGTTTTAGTGACGAGAAAAAACAAGGTACTTTAGAGCTTTTATTAACCAAACCAATTAGTACCTTACAGTTAGTTTTAGGTAAATATTTTGGTGCTTTAGTACTTATTTTAATAGCCTTATTACCAACATTACTTTACGTATACACCGTTTACCAATTAGGTAATCCTACAGGGAATTTAGACTTTGGTAGCACATTAGGCTCTTATTTTGGTTTGTTATTTTTAGTAGCTACATATACTGCAATTGGTGTATTTGCCTCAACTGTATCAGACAATCAAATTGTAGCATTTATAATTGCTGTTTTTTTATGCTTGTTTTTTTACATTGGTTTTGAAGGTATTGCAGACGTAACCTCAAGTAATATTGTCGAAAACTTAGGCATCAATGCACACTATAAAAGTATCAGTCGTGGAGTTTTAGATACTCGTGATATTATTTATTTTTTAAGTGTAACTGTACTTTTTATAACCTTAACTAAACTAAACATTAAAAAGCAATAACATGGTAATTACACCTATATTAATTATATCATTTATTATTGTTTTTATATTAGCTTGGCTATTTATAAAAACAATTGGTGACAATAAATGGATTAGCCTTCTAATTACTTTAGTAGCTACTCCTCTACTTTATTTTTATTTGTTTTATCCTATTGTCAATATTTTTTCTGACTACTATCATCAAAAGCATTTTAATGCAGAAAACTGGAAAGAGTATCCTGAATTGCGTTTTGAAATGATGGATCAAGTCTATAATGATAAACAATTAATTGGTAAAACTAAATCTGAAATTAAAAAAGACTTTGGAGCTGCAGAATGGTATGGTTGGGATGACAGTATCAAAGCCAATAGCAAAGACCAATGGAACTATAATATGGGCTTTAAACCTGGTGCTTTTAATAAGCAACAAGAATGCATTGAGTTTCAGTTTAAAAAAGACACATTAGCAGCATTAAAAATCTATCAACTTGAAAAAACTTTTGAATAAATCTATCAAACATATCGTAATTCTTGTCGTTGGTTTAATTTTGCTTAACGTTGTATCTCAAAAGGTTTACAAACGTTTTGACTTAACTACAGATCAACGTTATACGCTTAATCCTTCCGCTTTAGCGATATTAGACCAAGCAGATTCGCCTATAATAATTGATGTGTTTTTAGAAGGGGAAGACTTTCCGTCAGAATTCAGAAAGCTTCAATTAGAAACCAGACAATTGTTAGAAGAATTTAAAGCTTATAATAGTAATATTAGTTTCAGCTTTATAAATCCAATTGAAGATGAAGCCACTCGTGATCAAAGCATACAACAGCTAAACGCAAGAGGATTAACACCAATGCAATTAAATGTTAAGGAAAACGGAAAAACTAGCCAAGCAGTTATTTTTCCTTGGGCTTTAGCAAGTTTTAATGATACAACAGTTAAAATCCCTTTAGTTAAAAATACTATTGGAGCCACACAACAACAACTTGTTACAAACTCAGTACAACAACTAGAATATGCTTTTGCTGATGGATTAAGTAAATTAGTTAATCCTAAACGACGCAAAATTGCTGTTTTAAAAGGTAATGGTCAATTAGAAAATAAATACATTGCAGATTATATAAAATCTATCAGAGACTATTATTTTATAGCTCCTTTTACGTTAGATAGCGTCGCTAATCATGCAACAAGCACATTACAAAAACTAAATGAATACGATTTAATTATTTCGGCTAAGCCAACAGAAGCATTTACCGAAAAAGAGAAATTTGCACTAGACCAATACACTATGAGTGGTGGAAAAAGTCTTTGGTTGCTAGAACAAGTCGCAATGGACAAAGATAGTTTGTACAACGATTTAGGTAAAAACGTAGCAATACCAATGGATCTAAATTTAACCGATTTTTTCTTTAAATATGGTGTTAGAATTAATCCGTTAATTGTCAGCTCTATGTACTCTGCTCCAATTACATTAGCATCAGGAGAAGGCAGTAATAGTCAGTTCCAAAGCTATCCTTGGACCTATTCTCCTTTAGCAAAAGGAAACAGCAGACATCCAATAGTGCATAATTTAGACTTTTTAAAGTTTAATTTTGCAAACCCAATGGATACTATAAAAAGTAGTACAAAAAAAACCATTTTACTACAAAGTGCGCCTTTAAGTAAAATTGAAGGTACGCCAAGAGAGATCAGTTTGGATATGGTGAATAACCAATTAGATCCCAAAACCTTTAATAAAGGACCACAAACCTTAGCAGTTTTATTAGAAGGTACATTTACGTCGGCTTATAAAAACCGAGTAAAACCAATAACTTTAGACGTAACAAAAGACACTAGTAATCCAACAAAAATGATTGTAATATCCGATGGTGATGTTATTAAAAATGAAGTTGGTCGTAATGGTGTTGAAGAGCTTGGTTTTGATAAATATACTGGACAGACCTTTGGCAACAAAGAATTTTTAGTAAATGCTGCAAATTATTTATTAGACGACACAGGACTTATAAACATTAGATCCAAAGAAATAGCTGTAGCCTTTTTAAATCCTGAAAAAATTGCCCTACAAAAAACAAAATGGCAACTTATAAACATCTTGTTACCATTGGTTTTATTAGCTGTTTTCGGTTTTATTTTCAACTACTTCCGTAAGAAAAAATACGCTAAATAAGTGTTGATAAGTTTGTTTCATAATTTAAGACATTAACGATATATTTGTAAGACTAATTATTAATAGTATTAATTTCCATATATAAATGAAATTTATTGTATCAAGTACATACTTACTAAAACAACTACAGGTTTTAGGAGGTGTAATAAACAGCTCGAATACACTGCCAATTTTAGATAATTTTTTATTTGAATTAGACGGAACAAAATTAACCGTTTCGGCAAGTGATTTAGAAACGACTATGTCTGCAGTATTAGACGTAGAAAGTGATAACGAAGGTAGCGTAGCTATTCCTGCAAGATTACTTTTAGATACATTAAAAACTTTTCCAGAGCAACCTTTAACTTTTGTTATTGAAGAAAACAACACTGTAGAGATTAGCTCTAATCATGGTAAATATGCCTTAGCTTATGCTGACGGAAACGAGTTTCCTAAGGCTGTAAGTTTAGAGGACCCAAGCAGTACAAAAATGCCTGGTCACGTATTAGCAACAGCAATTAATAAAACTATTTTTGCTGCTGGTAATGATGATTTAAGACCAGTAATGAGTGGTGTCTTTTTTCAGTTTTCAACTGAAGGTTTAACTTTTGTTGCTACTGATGCACACAAATTAGTAAAATACACAAGAGAAGATGTTCAAGCGTCTCAAGTAGCCGAGTTTATCATGCCTAAAAAACCTTTAAACTTATTAAAAGGAATTTTAGGAGCTAGTGAAGAAGAAATCACTATTGATTATAATGATTCTAATGCTAAGTTTACTTTTGAAAACACAGTCTTAATCTGTCGTTTAATTGATGGTAAATACCCTAATTACGAAGCTGTAATACCAAAAGAAAATCCTAATAAATTAACTATTGATCGTACACAGTTTTTAAACTCTGTACGTCGTGTTAGTATTTTCTCTAATAAAACAACACATCAAATTAGATTAAAAATTGCTGGAGCAGAATTAAACATTTCTGCAGAAGATATTGACTACTCTAACAAAGCAGAAGAGCGTTTAACTTGTGATTATCAAGGTGACGACATGCAAATAGGGTTTAACTCAAGATTTTTAACTGAGATGTTAAACAATCTTGGATCTAATGATGTACAATTAGAGTTAAGTATGCCAAACAGAGCTGGTATTTTAACACCAATTGACGATTTAGAAGAAGGTGAACATGTAACAATGTTAGTAATGCCAGTGATGCTTAACAGCTAAAACTATACACTTTAACCAATAAATTAAGCAATTCATCTTTGAATTGCTTTTTTTGACCCTTATCAGAATAAAAGATTAGATTTGAAGACTATTTATCTGAAACAATTTGCTAATTTTCAAGTTGTTAAGACATCTTAATTAATCAATACAATGAAGCATTTAATTAAATTAGTAGTTATAACTGTAATTTGCTTAAGTCAATGGTCTTGTAATAGTGATGATGATACTACCTCTACTCCATCAGAAACTAATAATGCATTGGTAGGAGAATGGCTAAGATCTGATAATCTTATTGATCCTAATATAGAATATAAAATTAACCTAACTAGTAATAATGGAGATGGGCTAATTACAGATTTACACATAACTGATAATGGTATAATCTCAAGTGCTAAACATATTACATGGTCAACTCATGATGATATATTAAATATTACTTTAGATTCTGGTGAAGTAATGACAACAAGTTTTTTATTTATAGATAATAGCACAGTTATTTTAACTAATATATCTAATCATCACTTTATAAAACAATAAAATTCACTAAAAAAAACGCAACCTAATGGGTTGCGTTTTTTTTATATAACTATTAAATTATTTATTCTTCATCATCTAAAGATATAAATGAACCATTATAGTTTCCTGAAATTTCGGTACCATCATTTCTTAAAAAGGTGAAATTTAAAGTTAAATTATCTGTAGAATAGTTAGTTACTGTAATACTACCTTGGGTAACCTCTAAATCCTCATCACTACCGCTTT
The DNA here is from genome assembly GCF_055804415.1 of Olleya sp. NP1-10. NCBI lineage: Bacteria > Pseudomonadati > Bacteroidota > Flavobacteriia > Flavobacteriales > Flavobacteriaceae > Olleya > Olleya sp. NP1-10. The sequence continues at coordinate 3,103,377 of NZ_CM147840.1, forward strand.
TATAAAATTGACTAAAACCATTCTCATATTCAGAATTAATAACATCTCCATTTACAATAAACTCTAAATTTGATATTTCAGACAAATTATAAGTGACATTAGATGTCAAATCTGAGTGGCCTATTCTAGCCGTAAAGTAATCTACATTATTAAGTGTTGTACCATTATAAGACGCTTCAATTTGTGCTTGTGTACTATTTGTTAAACTTAAAAATACCGAATTATTTAATGTAGGCTCTACAATTGCTGTATTCATTTCAAACTCAGAATCTCCTACAGTTATTTTATTTGTTATTGTAGTATTGTTTTCATTGGAGTTATTATCATCATCTGATGAACAAGATGCAAAAAAGACTACTAATAGACTTATGTATAAAATTTTAATTGTTTTCATTTTTTTATTTCTTACAGTTAATAATTTTTAGTTTTTAATAAACTTTTTAATATTTTCTCTGTTATCTGATTTAATATTTATAAAATATAAACCTGCATTTAAACCAGAAACATCTAATCCATTAGGAAATATCTCTGTTTGTTTAATTATTTGTCCATTAACATTATAAATTGTTATTGAATCTATTGCATTATCTGATTTTATAAATAATTTATCGTTTACAGGATTAGGATATAGTCTTACTGAATTTGTATTTAAAGAAACATCATCAACACTTAATGTAGAAATATACTCATAGGCACCTAAATCTATCGTATTGTTAAATATTCTATCGTTACCTGCTAAATCTAAATCGCCAAATAAAGCTACATCGTAGTAAATATTATCTCCTTGTTCAACAATATAATTTGAAGCTGATGTTGGCTTATATTCAGTATCTAAATTTAGGTTATCTGTTGCAGGATCTAAAGAGGTCACGTTTGTTGTACTAAATGTCCCGTAAGTTCCTGCATTTGAAGGTACATTAGCAATAGAGTTTCTAATAAATACATCGTAATGCTCTTCTATTCCTTCGGAAATATCTCTAGTTGCTGCTGCTCCATTAACAGTATTCTCCCAAAAGATAGAATTATTAACATTTAGGTTTACACTACCATTACCTGATGCCGTAATAGAATTGCCATAAGTACCGTTATAATCGTTATTAACAAACGTACTATTATTAATTACAACATCTAAAGTGCTTCCGTTATTCCAATCTTCTCTGTAAATATTTAGTGCTGTAAGATTAATATCGTTATCTGCTATTAATACATTTGCCCAACGTGTAAAAATATAACCGTTTGTACTATCAGATACTACGAGAACCAATCCCATATTAACAATGGTGTTGTTTATAAATTTGGTGTTTTCAATAAGTAATCCTTGATTAAATTTTCTAATTTTAAGTAAATAGCCATTTGAATAATTACTTCTGAATACAGAATTTTTAATTTTTAAGTTATTAGCATTTAAATTATTTGGTATAAATATGACACCGTTTTCTTCTACGCCTCCAGATTGTGATGTATCGTAAATGTTTTCAAAAATAATACCATCAAAGGTCACGTTACTTGTTCTTAACTCAAATAATCGTTCCGCATTATCGGTTTTGTTTGAGGTAAAATCTCCATCAATATCATCACCATTAATATCTCCCGTAAAAATGGTTGCATTTGTGGTATGAATAGCTGTTAAGTCTCTATCTGCTAGAGTCATTTCTGTTCCTGCAAAACCACCAATAATATCTACTTCATTTGTACTAACAGCTATTGGCGTATTTTTATCTGCTAATGTATACGTTCCTTTTGCTACCCAAACAGCATCATTTAAATTTGTAAGTGCTAAAGCGTCTGTTACGTTTGTAAAAGCATCTGTCCATGAGCTACCATCGTTTACGCCTGTTGCATTTGCATCTACATAATAAACTGCTGGTATACAGTTTTCACTATAACTTGTTTGATTATCTTTAGTCCAACCTGCCACGTACAAACCACTGTTTGCTGGTGGCGAAAAGCCTGCATCAACTTGAATACAAGTTAAACTTGGATTACCATAAGCTTTCATCCAATTTATATAGCTGTTATTACCATTGGCTATATTCAATTGGTATAAAACAGTGTTATTATGACATTGTATGTCTGTAATCTGTGTATTGGCACTAATATCTAATGTTTCAATTTGATTATCAGCACAATGTAAACGCGTTAAGGCTAAGTTATTACTTACATCTATAGTTGTTAAATTATTTGTGTAACAATCAAGACGTGTTAAATTGGTAAAAGCTTCAATACCTGTTAAATCCGAAATAGATAGACCATTGATAAGAAGCTCTGTTGTAGCTTGTGCTTCAGCCACTGTAATTTCAGTATCATTATTTACATTGATACTACTATCGTTTACTAAAAAACTTTTGAAATTAGCATCAGGAATATTTACTATTTGGTTTAACGCTACGCAATCATCACTATAAAATCCTGAGCTACCTTTTGTCCAACCTTGACTATAAATTCCAGCATCTGCAGGTGGTGTAAAACTAGCATCTATTTGGATACATGATAAACTATTACCATAAGCTTTCATCCAATTAATATTGCTATTATTTCCATTGGCTAAGTTTAATTCATATAAAACACCATTATTATGACATTGTATATCTGTAATTAATGTGTTTGCACTAATGTCTAAAGTTTCTATTTGATTATCAGAACAGTGTAAACGTGTTAATGTTAAATTATTACTAACATCTAAAGCGGTTAAATTATTACTATAACAATCTAATCTTGTAATATTAACAAAAGCTTCAATACCTGTTAAGTCTGAAATAGAGAGCCCATTTATTAATAATTCGCCCGAAAATGCTTGTGCTTCTGCAACAGAAATTTCAGAATCTGAATTAGAATTAATTACTGAATCTGACAGTAAATAGTTTTTAAAATTAGCATCGGGAATATTTACATTTTGCGCATTAATACTACACCATGTAGTTATCATTAAGTAGGATAATAAGAGTAAAGTTTTTTTCATTGTAGTTAAGATTAATATTAATATCATCTACAAAATAACAGCAACACTAAAGGTTTTTAATTTGCTTTTTTCTGAATAGCTTTAATTTCTTTCTAAATGATTTATCAAAATTATCCCTAGGGTTATTACATAAAAAAGTCTGCTTATCAAGCAGACTTTAAAAACTATAACTAAAAAACATTTTAATTATTCGCAATTCATTTTTTGTCCATAAGGCATTTGTCCATGAATAACACCTCCAAATTGAGAGCTACCATAACCACTACCATTGTATTGCTGTTTAATTAAAAAACCTTGTAAATAACAGTCGTTATTTTTATTTTTCTCGGTAAATGCACCTTTTATCCATCGATATAAAATGTGACCTGTGTATTTATTTTTAACAATACTCCAATCGTTAGACTCTATATTAAGTTTTAATAGTTTTGCGCCATCTTTTGCAATGGTTTTAGACACATTATTTTTAGCAAAACTCACTAATGATGCATTACTATTCATACCACCTGCTTTTGGCATTTTTATAGCATCCATAGTAGCTTTTGCAGCAGCATCGTAATTAGCTTTTAACGTCGCTTCAAATTCCTTTACAATTGGTTTCGCTTTTTCTAACCAATCTAAATGAAATTGTTGCTCGCCTTTACCAATGACATTAAGTATCGTAATATCGTTTTGATGCATATATGATGGTACGTTAAATGCGTGTCCACCTTGATGAGATGCTGCATAAATAACAAACACATTGTCTGCAATAAGCATACCTCTTACCAAAATTGGCATACCTGTACCAAGCTCTAAAGTTTGTGATCGGTCTGCGCCAACTTTGGTTGTAAACATTCCTGAAACTAGCTCGTAACCAATATAACCTTCTGGAGACATGGCTTCTAATTCTGGTGTGGTTAAAAAGCGTAACCAAGCATATTCTGGATCTTGTGCAGGTAATATATCTACATTGTCACCCATATCTGTCATCTGACGTCTTAATTTTACACGATCGACACCAACTGCGCTCATTCCTTTTGTCATCGCAAAAGGATAAGACATATATAAAAAGTCGTCACTTATTGCATTGGCTTGTTTCGGTTTATTAGCTTCTGCTGCTTGTTGCTTTTTCTCAAGATATTTTTGATAGTATAAATCTTGCTTCGCTTGATCGTTAGGATATTTTTTTACTAATTCCGCTTTAAATTCTTCATCGGTATATTCTGTTTTTGATGAATTTTGAGAGGAAGATGAAGTGTTACCAACCATCCCTGAAGCATTTTCCGAATTTGACGATGAGCTAGTTTCTTCTTTTTTATTAATCTTCTTTTCAACAGCTGCTTTAGCTTTCTTTTTAAGCATTTTACCAAATTGTGCGTGCGACGTATTGTAGCACAATGCTAAAACAAATAATAATACTATTTTTTTCATAAGAATTGTGTTTTATAGACTTCAAAATAAAGCACTTAACAACCATTCTTAATTTGGTTTTTTCTGAAAATGATGATTTTTTTCTAAATGAATGTCAAAAATTATAAATAAAGAATCACATAAACGTTTCCTTAATCACATCTATAAACTGATCGCGTTTAGATTTTGAAATAGGAATACGTTTTTGATTATTCATCAATAAATAATCGCCATCATCTTTTACTAATTCGTCCACATACTTTAAATTGATTAGATATGAGCGATGACATTTAAAAAACATAGTATTTTGTTCTAACTGCTCCACAAAATGCTTTAACGGTTTACAAATAGTTTTTTGTTTACCATCCATTAATTGCACTTTAGTATACATTCCATCTGCTTCAAAATATACAATATCACTATGTGAAGCAAACATAATCCCTTTAGGGATTTCTAATGCAATTTTGTCTATTGAGAGTTGCTTTAATGAGTTACGCAACTTGTTTAATTGATCGTTTAAATTGTTAGCTTTTATCGCTTCTTCAGCTTTTGTAACTGCTTCTTTCAACTCATTAGTGTCAACCGGTTTTAAAAGGTAATCAATAGCAGAAAGTTTAAAAGCCTCAATAGCATATTGGTTATAAGCTGTTACAAAAATGATTTTAAAATCTATTTGATTTGGGAAGTATTCTAAAATATCTAAACCTGACTGATTTGGCATTTCGATATCTAAAAATACGATGTCTGGTTTTGACTTTTTTATCAAATCTACACCTGATGCTAAATCTTGCGCTTCTGCAATACTAGTAACACCTTTACAATGTACTGTTATTAGGTTAAATAGTAAATGTCTGGCGCGTTTCTCGTCGTCTATAATTATAGCTTTCATTGTAGTATTAAATTGGCATTGTTATAATCACTCTGGTTCCTGAAGGTTTATTATTTTCATTATATAAATCTTCAATTTCAATGGTTATATCACGTTTTAATTTATTTTTATATAGATGTACACGTTCTTCGTTGGCTTTTGTAGCAAAAGGTTTATGTTGTGGGTTTGGTCGTTTTAATTTTTCAGATCTCTGTCTTCCAATACCATTATCTTCTACTGTAATTTGCAATTTGTGTTGCTGAATTATTTTAGCTTCAACCTTAAGTTGCCTATTGCTTAATTTGTGTAATAATCCATGTTTTAAAGCGTTTTCTATATACGGTTGAATGAATAATGAAGGTACTTTAATTTGTTTTGTATTTAACTGCTTATCGATGTTAATATTATAGTCTAATTCGTCCTCAAAACGAACTTTTTCTAATTCTAAATATAGTTTTAAAGCATTTAATTCTTCTTCTAAAGTGATTTCGTTAAGTTGACTATAGTCTAAATACATTCTAATTAAGCGACTAAATTTTACTAGGTATGAACTTGCTAATTCTTTTTCGTTTGATACAATATAGTCTTGAATAGAGTTTAAAGCATTAAAAATAAAATGAGGATTCATTTGCGAACGCAGATTTTCTAAACGTAAATTAGTTATTTTTTTATCGCTTAAAATTTTATCAATTTCGGCAATACGCTGTCTCTCTTTTTGTTTCATTCTCCATTTAAAATACAGCCAAATTACCCCAAAAGCGGTCAGTAAAACTAAACTATAAAACCAATAGGTTTGCCAAAATGGCTTTCCTATATTAAACGTTATTGGAATAGCAAAAACAGATTGTTTTGCGCTAATATTTTGAGCTTTTAGCTCAAATTTATATGTTCCACTTGGTAAACTATTAAAATTCACAAAATGAGTGTTTATCGGTATATTTTGCCAATTTGTATCAATTTTACTTACACGATATTGGTAGTTAACATGTTTATTAGATTGAAATCCGTTAGAATTGAAAGTTAGCCCTATTTTATTATGATTGTAGGGTAAATTATAGTTGTTTTTAACCAATGTATCACGATCATTAATAGATACTGTCTCTATCCTAACCTTAGCTGTTTTAAATGTTTTAAATAAGCTTTGTGACTTTGGAAGCGTGTAAAATGCTTTTGGACGAATTATAATAATTTGATTTTTAAGTACTAAAAAATCATTAACCGCTGTATCTAAACCATCTTGGGTACTTAATAATTTAAGTGCGTTGTTTTTTAATTGATACTGAAATAAGCCAGAATCGGATGAAAACCATAATACATCATCATCATAATGTATATTGTTTATTTGAAAGTTATTTGGTAAGTTATGATCAAATTTTGTTAGACTATCATTTTTAAATTTAAGCAATCCGTTATGTTGTGTAGATAACCATATACCTTCATTACTTTTTGTAATACAATTAACCAATAAACTTTTAAATTTATATTGTATTTCTTCTGAAGAATAAGATACTGTATTATACTTATAAAAACCATCTATATAAGATACAAACAGCGTTTTACCAATTACTGTTGAAGCTTTTACACGACTGTCTTTAATAATTATTTTTTCAGTTTTATTAAAAGGATTTTTATAAACAATACCTTGACGATAATTACCATAAAACAAAATACTATCATTAATTTTAGAAAATGTTTTGGCAACCGAAAACCTATTATTAAAATCTGTAATTTTATTGGTTTTTAAATTAACCACAAAAGATTCTGAAGCATTAATACTTACTATTAATTGTTTTTTTAGCTCATCAAAATATAATTTACCAATAATTTTTTTCCTGGTAGTTGCAGTGTTTTATAAAGCTTATTTTCTTTATAAAACAAAAGTTTTCCATTATTGGTTCCTAACACAAATTTATTGTTTTGTAAAGCTACAGACGATGTTATTTTAGCCTCTACAAATTCTAAATTTGTGCGTCTAACATTAAGATTTGGAGCTACAAACACACCGTTATCTAAAGTTGTAAACCAATAATTATTATTAAAATCTACTTCAACATCAGTGATAGATTCTGTGTTAAAAAGTTGTTCTCTAAAAATAAACGTTTCTTTTTTAAACTCATAAACAAATACTCCTGAACTAGTTAAAAACCAATATCTATCATTAAATTTTAGAAGTCCGTAAATGATTTCATTTCGTATTTCTGATGGTGTTTTAAGTTGTTTTGTTGAATTATTTGATTTGTTAATAGAATAAATAATATTACCACTTTCACTTTTGTGCGTAAAAAATATGACATTGTTAAAGGCGAAAAGTTTTGGCGATTGTATATTTTTAGTACTCGTTATTTCAAATAATTTTGACTTTTCCTTTTTATTGAATTTATAAATACTCTGTCCTTTTGTATCTCCTTCAGCATTTATAGCAAAAGTGTAATTAGTAGTATTACTATTAGAGTTACTAATGCACATAGCATCAAAAAACTTAGTTGTTTTTTTTGTTGTAATATCTATGTCGTAAATACCTGTTACAGTAAATAACCTGATGTAGTCTTCGTGTATTGTAAAAGGTGCTAATTGACCAATTACTAATTTACTGGCATCGTGAAAAAGTTTCAGGCTTTTGTCTTCTACATAAAATATTTGTCCATAAATATTATTACACCACAAAGTACCATTACTATCAAGTTTTAACTGAAATAAGGAGTTTGCTTTTTGTTTAGGATGACTAAAATGCTTGTAATTTTTTCCGTCATACCTATACAAACCTTTATCTGCTGCTAACCAAATATAGTGTTGTTTGTCTTCTATTACATCATAAAACTCAACATCCGGAAGTTTAGAAACATTAGACATGGGCACAAAAACAGGGTTTTGAGCTTGCAAAAAACAAATGTTTACTAATAATATGTAAAAAATAAAACGAGACATAATGACTGATTAACAAAATTAATATTTAATCACATATTCTGTTTTATTTTTTTCTGTAGGTCTCTTTTTTTCTAAACTAAAAACGCAACCCTTACAGGTTGCGTTTTTTTCTTTATCAAATTAATATAACTAACTAATAAAATTAAAAGATAAAGGGTATTCTGGATTTTGACCATTGCTTACTTTTATCGCATTTAATACTGGATAAATTATAGACGCTAACCCTAAAACAAACCAGCCTAATAATCCTAATCCAAATAACAAAATTAAAGGTACGCAAACAATATATAATACAACTAGGCTTAATTGAAAATTAACAATAGCTTTACCATGTGTATCCATTTGATATACTTTGTCTTTTTTTGTTAACCATAATATTAATGGTAATAATAAACTACCAAAACCGATTAATAAAGTTACTAATTGACTTAAATGTGTAAATACTAATAATTGTCTATCTGTTTTCATTTCTACTTGATTTAAATTGATGATTGATGATTGATTTGCAAATCTTATTACTGACTTACATATATATGACGCATTAAATCTCAAAATGTTACAACCTACAATCATTTAATTTATTCTTAACAACTTTGTAACTATCAAATAACACAGTTAGATTAACTATGCATGCATAATATAAAACATATCATGGCTAAACAATTTAACAGAAGATCATTTTTAAAAAATTCATTATTAGCAACTGGAGGAATTATTCTAATTCCAAACTTTATTAGCTGCTCCAACGATGACGATATAAGTGATCAAATTTTAATTCCAGAAAACTTAAATCAATCTAATTTTGACTTTGGTGTTGCTAGTTTTGACCCAACACAATCTCAAGTGATTATATGGACTAGATATTCTACTGACAGTGCAAATGCATCTTTAGTATGGCAAATTTCTACAGAGTCTTCTTTTAATACTCTAGTAAGAAGCGGAGAAGTAACAACAGATAGCTCTCGTGATTTTACTGTAGCTGTAGAGGTACAAGATTTACAAGCAGACCAAAAATTATATTATCGTTTTATTAATTTAAATGATCAAACTGTTTCATCTATTGGAGAAACTATAACATTACCTACAGGTAATGTAAATCAAGTAAAACTTGGTGTAACCTCTTGCGCAAATTATGCTGCAGGTTTATTTAATGTTTATAATGCTATGGCTAATTCTGACATAGATATTGTAGTACATTTAGGTGATTATATATATGAATATGGTGAAAATGAATATGGTACCAATCAATATACAGCTGCACTAGGAAGAACACACAATCCTGCACATGAAATTATTACTTTAGACGACTACAGAACCCGTTATAAGCAATACAGAAGCGATGAAAACTTAATGTTATTACACCAGAAAAAGCCATTTATTTCGGTTTGGGATGATCACGAAATCACTAACGACACTTATGTAAATGGAGCCGAAAATCATCAAGAAGACGAAGGGTCTTTTGAAGCTAGAAAACAAAGTGCTTTACAAGCTTATAGCGAGTATCTTCCTGCCATGACCAATGATATTAGTATCATTTACAGAAGCTTTCAAATAGGTGATTTAGCTAACTTAATTATGTTAGATACTCGTTTAGTAGGTCGTGATAAACAATTAAGTATTACTGATTATTTTGATACTTCAGGTAATTTTGATGCAACAACTTACCAACAAGAATGGTTGGATCCCAATAGAACGATGTTGGGTACAACACAAAAAAACTGGTTATTAGGAGAAATATCTAGTAACACAGCTGAGTGGCAAGTATTAGGTCAACAAGTCTTGATGGGTAAAATGATGGTTCCTGCAGAATTATTAAATGCATTAGGCACAATTATAGCAGAAATAAGCGCAACAGGATCTGCATCAGACGCTACTATGGCTGCATTCCAACAACAACTAACAGAATTAGTTCAGTTAAAAGTAAGAGTCTTAAATAACGATCCTACTTTAACTCCTGAAGAATTAGCTAGAATACAAACCGTTTTACCATATAATTTAGATGCTTGGGATGGCTATCCAACAGAAAGAGAAGTTATTTTAGAAGCTTTTGCAGGAAAAAAATTAGTCGTTCTTGCTGGCGATACACACAATGCTTGGTCTAGTCAGATAGTATCCAATAGCGGAAACGTTACCGCAACTGAGTTTGCAACATCCTCTGTATCATCACCTGGTTTTGACACCTATTTAGGTTCTGAACCTACTTTTGTAAGTGCTTTTCAAGATGCTATTACTATATTAATCGATGATTTAAATTATTTTGATTCAGCGCAACGTGGTTACATGCAAGTAACTTTTACTCCAGGAAGCGCTACATCAGATTGGATATTTGTGGACACAGTTTTCTCTGATTCCTTTTCAGCACAAACAGGGCAAACTATTACAGCGTAAACAGTTTAACTTAATTAAAAAGAAACCCTAAGTGTTTTACAACATTTAGGGTTTTAGTATTTAATGAGGTAATTTGTTTTTAACCAAACCATATAAAAAAGTTCCTAAAGCTGCAGATAAAAATACAATTATTATAGGTAAATAACCTGCTCCAATTAGCACAAAAATTGGTCCTGGACAAGCTCCAACTAAAGCCCATCCTAAGCCAAAAATAATTCCACCATACATGTACCTTGAAAACGATTTATCTTTGGGTGTAATTTTAATTTGATTACCATCAAAAGACTTGATTTTATAACGTTTTATAATTTGTACAAACAAAATTCCAAACGCTAAAGCAGTTCCAATGATTCCGTACATATGAAAAGACTCAAACCTAAACATTTCATAAATTCTAAACCACGACGCAGCTTCAGATTTAAACATAATAACTCCGAAGAAAAACCCAATTAATATAAATAGTATCTGTTTCATTATTAAAAAATTAAAGGGAATATTAAATGAACCATTACTAATCCACCTAAAAAGAATCCAATAACAGCAATTAAGGATGGTAATTGTAAATTACTTAATCCAGAAATAGCATGACCAGACGTGCAACCTCCAGCATAACGTGCTCCAAATCCAACTAAAAGTCCACCAACAATTAAAATTGCAATGGTTTTTATATCGCTTAAAGCGGAAATTGAAAATAGCTCGACAGGTAAGTATTGGTTTTCAGTCGAAATATTTATACTAGACAATGATGCTTTTGTAGCATCGCTAATAGCAGGCATATCTGCGGATGACAAATAATGTGATGCCACAAAACCACCAAACATTGCTCCTAAAACAACTAATAAATTCCATTGGTCAGATTTCCAATCAAATCTAAAAAAAGCACTGACTTTTCCGGCTCCACAAGCAGCACAAAAGGTTCTTAAGTTGGAAGACATTCCAAACTTTTTTCCCATTAATAATAAAAATAGCAATATTAGTGCTATCAATAAACCAGAGACAAACCAATGCCATGGTTGAAATAAAAAATCCATAAATAAAATTTGCGCAAAAATACATGCTACAAATTAATTTATGGAATTTTACCCTAGTAAATTTATAGGAATTAACTTTTTATAAAGCTCTTGTTATTTAATACCACAACCTGCACCTTCTTTTCTTACACCTAACTTTACTAATATTGTTTCTAACAAACACCATTTTGTAAATGCAGACTGTATTAAGTTTACACCTATAAAAACTGTAAACCACATCCATTTTGGGCTAACATAAACAGATAACACTACACTTAACAATACCATTACACCAACAATTACTCTAAAATATGTATTTAACATTTTTCTTCTTTTTTAAAATTTAAAACTTAATATTCAAGTCATTCTGAACTTATTTCAGAAATACATCATTCACAACTTTTCTTACTTAATCTTATCTACAAACCACACGTCATTCTGAACTTGTTTCAGAATCTCATTATTCATAACACAGTCTCCCTTTATTTATAATTCTTCTTCTCTATCATATAATAAACAAGTGGTACAACCAACAACGTCAACACTGTAGACACAATAGTCCCTCCCATTAACGAAATCGCTAATCCTTGGAAAATAGGATCAAATAAAATCACAAATGCACCTATAACCACAGTACCTGCTGTTAACAAAATTGGAGTTGTACGTACTGCTCCAGCTTCAATACAAGCTTCTTTAAGTGGCACGCCTTCCGCTGTTCTTAAATTTATAAAGTCAATAAGTAAAACCGAGTTCCTTACCATAATTCCTGCTAAAGCAATCATACCAATAAAAGATGTTGCAGTAAAAAAAGCTCCCATAATCCAGTGTCCTAAAATAATTCCGATCAACGATAATGGTATCGCAACCATCATAACAATTGGTGCTTTAAAATTTTGAAACCATCCTACAATTAAAATATAGATTAAGATAATAGCGCCTAAAAAAGCAATTCCTAAGTCTCTAAAAACTTCTAAAGTAATTTGCCATTCACCATCCCATTTAACGGTATAATTATCTTCAAAATCTGGCTGACCTAAATACATTTCGTTTAACTCATAACCTTTTGGTAACGGAATCTCTTTTAACTTTTCTTCCATTCCAAGAATAGCATACGCAGGACTTTCTAAATCTCCTGCCATATCTGCCATCACGTAAACCACGCGTTTTTGGTTTTTACGATAAATACTTTTTGCAGCAGTTGTTTTTGTAATAGTTACCAAATCTGCGATAGGCATCATATTTCCTTGTTTAGATTTTACTTTAAGTTGAGAAATATCACTAATTGTAGATTTCTCTTTTTCATCTAAAGCCAATATTAATCCAACTTGGTTTACAGCATCTTCATCGTATAAATTAGTGATGGCTCTGTTAGATAGTGCCATATTCATCGTGTAAGCAATTTGTTGTGGCGCAACACCATATAGCATGGCTTTTTCTTTGTTTATATTAAATTGATATTCAGTTTGATCTGCTTCTACCATCCAATCAATATCTACAACATCATCTGTGTTTTTTAAAATCTCTTGAACGCTATTAGCAATTCTAATTTGCTCATTATAATCAGGTCCATAGACTTCTGCAACAATGGTTGACAAAACTGGAGGTCCTGGTGGGACTTCAACCAATTTAATATTGGCGTTATATTTTGCTGCAATTTTCTGAATATCTGGACGCATTAATTTAGCAATTCCGTGACTTTGAATATCACGTTCGCCTTTATCAATTAAATTCACTTGGATATCTGCCATATTGGATCCACCACGTAAGTCGTAATGACGTACCAAACCATTGAATGTTATTGGTGCAGATGTACCAACGTAATTTTGATAATTAACCACTTCTGGTCGCGTCGCTAAATATTGCGATACCTCTTGTGCTACAACTCCTGTTCTTTCTAGTGTGGTACCTTCAGGCATATCAATAACCACTTGGAATTCATTTTTGTTGTCAAATGGTAACATTTTTACAGCAACCGATTTGGTAAAAAACAACACCATTGTTAACATTAAACCCATAAAAGTTAAGCCTAAAAACAACCAACGCTTGCCTTTACTTTCTAATAAAGGACGTTCAAACTTGTTGTACACCTTATAAATAAGTGTGTCTTCTACTGCTTTTTCTGGTTTCTCTTCTGCGCCTTTTTTATATTTTTCTCTTAAGAAAATATAGCCTAAATAAGGTGTAATAGTTAAGGCAACAAATAAAGACAATATCATAGCAATGGATGCTCCAATTGGCATTGGCGCCATATAAGGTCCCATTAGTCCAGATACAAAAGCCATAGGTAAAACTGACGCTATAACAGTAAATGTTGCTAAAATGGTTGGATTACCAACCTCATTAATCGCATACAAAGCTGCTTGTTTAAAAGGCAAACGTTTCATCTTAAAATGTCGGTGCATATTTTCGGCAATAATAATGGAGTCATCCACCACAATTCCAGTTACAAATACTAATGCGAATAAAGTAATTCTGTTTAGCGTGTAATCCATCATATAGTAACTCAATAAGGTCAAAGCAAACGTAATTGGAACCGATAAAAACACGACCAATCCACCTCGCCAACCCATTGCTAGCATCACTACAAGTGTTACAGCAAAGATAGACCCAATAAGGTGCCACAGTAATTCTGATACTTTATGCGATGCTGTTTCTCCATAGTTTCTTGTAACTTCCACATGTACATCATCTGGAATTAAAGTACTACGTAAATGTTCTACTTTAGCAATAATCACATCAGCTATTTTCATGGCATCAGCACCTTTACGTTTCGCAACAGAAATGGTAACTGCAGGATATTCCGACTTATAATCTGCCGATTTCACACTTCCTTTTCCGTAACCTAAACTCACATAATTTTGTGGTACTTCTGGTCCATCAATAATTTTTGCGACTTGCTTTAAATAAATAGGCTGATTTTGTTGCACACCAACCACCAGATTTTCAACATCAGTAACCGAAGCTAAAAACGAGCCTGTATTTACTAAAAACTCAGTATCATTTTTATCAAAACTTCCAGCACTTAATTGGCTGTTATTTGCTTTAATCATTTCCGAAACTGACAAGAAGTCCAATCCACTTGCAGCCAATTTATCCTTATCTAAAACGACACGTAATTGACGATCTCTACCACCAATTTTATATGTAATAGCTACATCGTTTATCTTCTTAATTTCGGCTTCCAACTCTTGAGCCATTTGGTTTAACTGGTAATCGTCATAATTTTCACTCCACAACGTTAAACCCAACATTGGCACATCATCAATCGCACGTGTTTTTACTAACGGAAAAGTAACACCTTCCGGCATTTGGTCCATGTGCTTGTTAATTTCGTTGTATAATTTTACAAAAGAGCGCTCAATATCTTCGCCAACATAAAATTGTACGATGACCATTCCTTGCTCTTTCATAGACGTAGAATACACATATTCCACACCTTTAATATTCGAAATTAATTGCTCTAAAGGCTTAATCACCCGTGACTCTACTTCCGTAGGACTTGCTCCAGGATACCCTACAAAAATGTCTGCCATAGGCACATCAATTTGCGGTTCTTCTTCACGCGGAATTAAAAACGAACTGTACACACCAACCACCATAAATACAATCATTAAAAGCACTGTAAGCTTAGACTGCATAAAGATTTTGGCAATTTTACCTGCGATTCCTTCTTTCATTTTAATTTATTATTTTGGGCGTTTTAACAGGCTATCCGTTACAATCTTTTTACTTGTTCTCGATACAAATTTGCTTAGGCAAATTCACTCGAACTGACGTAAAAAGGATTTCCTCTTCTATCCTTAACGCAACTTATTAGTTATTGAATTGTAATTTTCGCTCCATTAAACAGTTTACCTTCAGCAGAAACAATGTATGCTTCGTCTGCATTTAAACCAGATAACACTTCCACTTGATCTCCAAAAGTTCTGCCTAAACGCAACCAACGTAATAATGCTGTATTGCTTTGACTTACGGTATAGACTCCTGATAATTGT
Organism: Olleya sp. NP1-10; assembly: GCF_055804415.1. Classification (NCBI taxonomy): domain Bacteria; kingdom Pseudomonadati; phylum Bacteroidota; class Flavobacteriia; order Flavobacteriales; family Flavobacteriaceae; genus Olleya; species Olleya sp. NP1-10. The sequence continues at coordinate 3,118,911 of NZ_CM147840.1, forward strand.
CCGTTTGTGACAATAGCTTCATTTGGTATTAAAACCATAGATGACGTTGCTTTTCTTTCTACAGGAAATTGAACTGTAGTAAACATCCCAGATAATATATTGGCTACTGTTTTATCTAAATCTATTTTAACTAAATACTGTCCACCTGTATTTTTAGCAGAAGTGCTCACTTCTTTTACTTTTCCTTTTATGGTTTTGTTAATCGATTTAACCAAAACATCAACAGTAGCTCCTTTTTTAATCGCAGAAATTTCAGTTTCAGGAACCATTGCCATCACTTCAAAATTCCCAGGTGTTTCTATACTTATTAATGATACACCAGGATTTGCCATGTTACCAGCTTCTACATTTTTACTAGTTACTGTTCCGCTAAAAGGTGCAGTAATATTACTGTAAGCAAATTGGGCGTTGATTTCGTTTTTCATTTGATTAGCACCTTCTACTCTAGCTTTTGCCATTTCGTAATTAGCAGTCATATCATCCATCTCTTTTTGAGACGCACTATTGTCTGCAAACAAGTTTTTAAAGCGGTTGTAATCTTTTTGCGCATTACTTAAAGCTGCATTTGCTTCTGTAATTCCTGCATTTACTTGAGCTCTTTTAGCTTGTAAATCGCTATTATTAATAGATACTAATAACTGTCCTTTACGGACTTTATCGCCAACATTAACATGTACTTTATTAACATAACCCATCATTCTAGTACTTAAATCTGCACTATTTGTGGCTTGGATTTTTCCGCTTACAGATAAAAAAGGACTGTTACTGTTTGCTGATACTTGACTAGTTGTTACGTTAATTGCTGGCGAATTATCTACAACAGTTTTTTTGTCTTCGCTACCACAACTCGCTATTAATAGCGCTATAGAAAGTGTTAGGATTGTATATGTTTTTTTCATGGTTGTTATTTTTTATTTAAGACACTTCGACTGCGCTCAGTGTGACCGTATTTATACATTTAGATTCTAGTAAATCATTCTTGATTCTTGACTCTATTATCTTATTTTTTTAATTATTCTTTAGTTAAAAATTGTAAGTATGCTTGTGTGTAATTGTATTCAAAAATAGTTTGGTAGTATTCCAATTGCTTTTGTGCATATTGCGTTTCGGCAATTAATAAATCGGACGTTTTTTCTAGACCTTCTTTAAATCTGTTTGTTCTAATACGTAAAGATTCTTCTGACTGTTGCAATGCTAAAGTTGTTAATTTCAACTTATTGTCGGCATCTATAAAGGCACGTTTAGCTTTGTTTAATTCTAAATTACTTTTAGATACATATTGTTGATACTCTAATTTAGATTTTTCGAATTCTGATTTACTTTTTTGAGCTTTTCCAATACGTTTTGAGCCTTGAAATATATCCCAACTTAATTGTGCTCCGAAAAGATAACCATTAGCACTTCCTTGGAAAATTTGATCGTCATACAACTCATAACTTCCAAACGCATTTAAACGTGGTAAAAATGCCATTTTATCTGCTTTATTCATTGCTTCATAAGCGTTTGAGGCTAATTGCATGGCTTTAATATCCGATCTGTTTTCAGACACTGCTTTGTCTTCCATTGTAAATGTACCAATAGTTAAATCGTCACTAGGCATGTACACAACATAAGCGTCATCATTCATTAAAAAAGACAAATAATTAGACGCATTTTGCACATTACTTTTAGCGGTTTGTAATTGGTTTTGAACTTCAGTGACACGTACTTCAACATTTAATACATCTGCACGTTGTAAATACCCTTGTTTAAAGCTATCGTCAGCTAGTTTTTTATTAGCATTTGCTGCGTCCAAAGCTTTCTCTAAAACACTTACTGCTTTGTAAGCTAATTGTAATTGCATGTAAGATTTATCAACTTCAAAAGCTAAATAATCCTGTGTACGTTCTGTTTTTAAAGACATGGCTTCCATTTTAGACTTAGCAGCTTTACGTTGGTAAATACCGTCTAAATTTAGTAATGGTTGCTGAATTTCTAGTTTGGTTGCGTAATTTTCAATTTGAGAAGGATTGTTTAACAACGCAGGACTAAAATCATTCTGTGTTAAAATCTCTTGATTTAATTTAGAACCAAAAGCCATTAAAGGATTGGTTGTCGCCATTGCAGTGTGACTTGCTGTAATGTTTGGCAAAAACACAGCATTGGTTTGTCTGTAGTCTGCTCTGGCTTGTCTAAAGTCTTCTTCAGAGATTTTTATACTCGTATTTTGTTCCGATACTTTAGACAAAACATCAGATTTTGCAATAGGAACAACTTGTTGCGCTTGAACAGAAAGTGTTAACCCCAAAAGCAATAATGGTATATAAATGTGTTTTTTCATCAATTATTAATTTACAGTACAAATTTACATTACATAAATAGCCTGGTCGGTAACATAAGTTACCAAGCAAAAAGCAACATAAAACCAAAGTCTTGTTATAAATAAATTGGTATCCCTTACTTTTGCATGCTATATGGATTCATTAACACAAATAGTATTAGGAGCAGCTGTAGGAGAAGCTGTTTTAGGTAGAAAAGTTGGAAATAAAGCCATGCTTTATGGTGCTATTGCAGGAACTATTCCTGATTTAGATGTCTTAGCCTCCTTTTTTACAGACAATATCACTGCGCTTTATGTACATCGTGGATTTACCCATTCTATTGTGTTTTCAGTACTTTTCGCACCTATTTTAGCTTGGATTGTCACGCGATACGAAACCTATAACAACTTTAAAAACTGGACTTGGTTATTCTTTTTAGCATTTGTAACCCATCCTATATTAGATGCTCACACCACTTGGGGAACGCAATTGTTTTGGCCTTTTGATTTACGATTAGCTTTTAAAAACATATTTGTAGTCGATCCTTTGTACACAATTCCTTTTCTGATATTCGTTATTTTAGCAATGCGTCAAAAACGTACCACTGCAAAACGTCGTTTTTATAACAATATGGGATTAATAATAAGTACGACGTACTTAGCCATTACGCTACTTTTAAAATGGGCAGCTTACACAAAATTTGAATCTGCTTTGAAAGACCAAAACATAGCTTATTTAGATATTGATACTAGACCATCTGCATTAAACACCATTCTTTGGAGCGCTAATGTGCAAACTGAAGATGCTTTTTTACTAGGAAATTATTCGTTTTTTGATAGTCAACCCATAACGTTTGACAGCTATCCAAAAAACCACGACTTATTGGGGCGTTTGGTTGAAGATAAAAGTGTACAACAAATGATTGCTATTACTGAAGGTTGGTACACAATTACTAAAACAGAAAACACGCTTTATTTTAACGATTTACGCTTTGGGTTATTAAGTTTAAAACCAAAAGCAGAAAACTTTGTTTTTAAATACAAATTAGAGGTTGATTCTTCTGGTAAAGTTTCATTTATTGAAGCAGAAAAAGATTCTAATGACGGTAAAAAGCTACTATCAGAATTATGGCAACGTTTGAAAGGGAATTAATGCTTTTATTTATTCATTTTATAGCTAATATTTTATAAAAACTGATTTAATTATATAATCTTCTTGTATCTGTTACTCACATCAAACATAATATTTCATTTTAAACTATTAACAACACTATTTTACTATTTTACTTTTTTAAACCAAATTATAAAGCCTGTAATTGGTAAAGAGCAGCCAATTAAACTTATTAAAAAATAAATAATGATAGTTGGTAAACCCATGATTTCTCCTGTGTGTAATGGCTTAGCAATTAACTTAAACTGTTTGTTTAACGGTAAATTTGTAAATAATTCTTGTTTCCTAATTTTACCATTAATTGAAAATTCTATTTTATCTGGAACATAAAAATGTAACAAATTATTTGTATTCATTTTAATGATATTGATACTTTTAGAATTCTCATTTGCTAGTTGAATTATTTTTGTTCCATCATACTTAAAAACATTATCCGTTTTTACGAGTAGCGATTGTAAATTGCTTTTTTGTTTTTTATTTGTTATGTCTTCTGTAGACAAATCATCAAACATAGTATCAAAAGAATTTGATAACGATTTTTTTAAAGCAATATTAGAATCCGAAATAACTATAGAATCTCCGCCTAAACCTACAATAACAGCATTTTTTACCCAATGAAAAGAAACATATAAACCTGTAACAGACATAAAAAAAGTAGCAGCATGGAATAAAATCCCAAAACCCTATGTAAATCGTAATTTATGCGATGAAACTTTGCTTTAAACTTTATTTTTAAACTTGTTTTAAGTTGATTTAGCTTTTTTGGTAACCAAATGATGAAACCAGAAAAGAGTAAAAAAATAAAAATTAAAACCGCTACTCCGTTTATAAATTTACCAGTATCACCTGCTAATAAAAAACGATGAACTTCTAAAATAAAATCGAAAAAAGCGATAGATGTTTTATTTTTAGTACCTAATAACTCTCCAGAATTAGGATTGTAATAAGCTGAAACACCATTACTCTGTTTACTAAATGATGAAACTAAAACACTTTTATCTGCTTGCTTAAAAACGGTAATACTTGTTGCGCCACCAAATTGTTTATCAAAATTATTTACAATTGTATCAATAGCTATTTTAGGGCTGTTTTCTTTTGATTTGTAATAAACAACATCTTTATTTATAAGATTTTCTATTTGTGTTTTAAAGGCATAAATACTTCCAGTAAGACAAACAATAAAAATAATTATAGACGATAAAAGTCCGAGCCACAAATGCAACACGGACATGATATATTTAAAAAACGATTCTTTTTTTCTTCTTTTACGAAGCAAATATGTTCTCATTTATAGTCTTTAATATTTCGATAAACGATTATTCTTCAATTTTACCAACCTTGTATTCGTCAATTAGTTTTAAGTATTTATTAAACTGCTCTTCTGTCATCATTTTTTCAAAAGCAGCTCTTCTACTTACATCAATTTCTTTATGATATTGCATGTAAACATCTAACTTACCATGATAATTATCGTGATTATCTCTTAATACGGTAAAAAAAGTTTCATTTGCTGCATCATATTTTACAGATTGCAGACTGTCTAAATCTAATTCTTTTTTAATTAATTTCATGTTGTAACTTTCTCTTCCACCACGTTCTATATTTACTTCTGTAAAATAAGTTTCGTATTGTTTATCTTCTAAAAAGGCTTTTATTTTAGCATCTTGTTCTGCAAAAACTATTTTCTGTGCAGCCAATGCAGCTTCTTTATTTCCGTTTGCATCTATCCAAGCTTGTTTTGCTTTTTCTGTATACTCTGTTGTAATTTTATCAAACTTTGTAGTTTGTTCTTTGGTTAAAGCAATTTTAGATTTAATCATTGGGTAATTAAATCGTCCTTTACTTTCTTCTTTATTACAACTAGCAACAATTGTTAAGATTACTATTATTACAATTTTACTTATTATTTTCATGATTTTATTTTTAATTGAATTCAACTTTTTAGTTAACTAATTTCTTTTTTAAATAATCATTCTCAGAATCTAATTCTAAGTTTATTTTATTTAAAATTTTTGCGTTTTCGTTTTCTCCGAATTTTATTGCCAAATCTACAACTCTGTCAATATAAGGACCTTGTGGATTTAAATTAAAACCAATAGTATTAGACAAAATAGTGTACTGTTCTTTTAGTAATGATGGCTTTTTAACTAACTCTTTTACATTAATTCTGTAACCTTTAAATATGGTTCTTAATCCATCAATTAATGCTGGTAATACGACACTTCCATGATCTTCATCTTTATAATATTTAACATGATAATTTAAGTTTTTAGGAATTGTAAGTTCCATTAATTTAAGCGCTTTCTTTTTTGCTTCAAAATGAGCAAAATGCTGTTTACTAGGATTTTTTTGATTGCCTTTAGAATTTGCATTGGCAATAAACAAAGAGCTTTTTTTAAAATCTAATGTTGCTAATTTTGTTTCTAACTTTTTTACAAGCACGTTATTATCCCACCATAAACTAGGATCTAAAATAATGTAAGCATTAAATACTGATGGCGTTTTTAACATTGTATTAAACGCAAATAAACCACCAAAAGAATGTCCAATAAGTATTTTAAAATCGATTGTTCTATACGATTTGTTTATTACAGGAATTAACTCATCTATAATAAAAGATTCAAATTTTTGAGAACCTCCATTTTCATAAGACAAAGTAGTAACTTTTGTAGGGGTTAAATCTCTAGATCTATTGGTGTTTTTTATTGCCACAACAATGCATTCTGGCATTAATGGGTAATATCCGTCAGATAATTTTTGAACAATACCTGTGGTTACATTAAAATACTTTTCTCCGTCTAAAAGATAAATTACTGGATATTTTTGATTAGAAAAATTCTTATTCGAGTAATTTTCTGGCAATGAAACAAAATACTCCCTTTGTTCACCTAATATGTTAGATTGTATTGTTTTTAATTCTCCAATTTCTACTTTTTGAGCGTGAGATAAAGAAGATAAAATACAAAAAAGAAAAACTAATATCGCTTTCATAAATATTTACGTTAATAAAAAAGAAGCATGTACTTTAAAGTACATGCTTCTTTTTAAATTCAAAATTAAAACAAACTATATGCTAAGGCAACTCTAAAGTTAAATGGTTTTTGAGGTATACCATAACCATTATAATATTCATTATCAAAAACATTATCGGCTTTAAAACTTATTTTGTAATTGTCTTTTTTATAAAAAACTGTAGCATCTACAGTTGTATAAGCTTCTGACCCAAAGTTATTGGCTGTACTATTATAAATTTCGCTCATATGATTGGCACCTAAACCAAAACCTAATCCTTTGGATTTTCCTTTTAAAATTTGGTAACTTAACCAAAAATCCCAAACTGTTTCTGGTGTATAACTTAAACTGTTTCCTAAAACCGCTTCGTTACCAAAACTTACTTTTTCTAGAGTAGCATTGTTTTTAGTATAACCTGCAACAATGTTTAAACCTGGTAATGGATTTGCTATTAAATCAATTTCGAAACCTTTACTTAAAGTTTCTCCTGTTTGTGAGTTAATTCCGTTTTCATCAACAATAATATCATTGTCTATTTTAATATTATAGTAACTAATTGTACTTAATAATTTACCATTAAAGAAGTCTAATTTTGTACCAACTTCAAATTGTTTTGCTCTTTGTGGATCCCAAGTAATAATTTCTCCGTTTCCGTTATCTGATGGTGCATTATTGTTTAATCCGTCCATGTAATTAACAAATAATGATGCTTTGTCTTCAAAAGGATTATAAGCTATACCTAATTTTGTACTTATTGCATTTTGATTATAACCATTTGTACCTTCTACTCCGTTAGATACTGTGTTACTTGCCATAAAACGATCAAAACGTAAACCTCCTGTTAAGGTTAATTGTTTGTTTATTGTAATGGCATCAAATGCATAAAAACCTAAAGTTTGAAACTTTGTTATGGTTTTATTTTTTGTGCCATCTGCTAAATTTGCTTCAAATTGTTCGTTTGTTAACCCTGTAATAACTGGATTTGTAGTGTCTACATCACCTACCGAATTCCAAACTCCAGTACGTTGTGTATCATCTAAATTGTTTAAGTAACTAATTCCTGCTACAAATTTGTTATCAATTTTGTCACCTTCTAAAACATTTAAAAAGTCTTGTTGAATATGTGTGTTTTGAGTTTCTCTTGGGTCTAATTGTAAGTAATATCTATTTACAGTTGTTTCGCCTCCCATAACTACTCTTAAATAATTGGCATCTGTAAATGAACTTGCTTGTGTGAAATTTGTTTTTGATGTCCAAGTATCTGATAATTTATAATTTAGGTTTATTTGAGACACTACAGAAGAAAAATATCCAGCCATTTCATTTGTCCCATAATTGGTATCATAATCCCAATTTAAATCATCCCAAGAATTTACAGTATCAGAAATTAATGCTCCAGAGACACCTCTTGCAAAATTTAAATTACGTTTACTTTGGTTATATTCTAGATTTGCTTTTACTGTTAATTTATCTGAAACCTCAAAAGTTAAAGAAGGTGCAAACATAAACTCTTTAATAATACCTTGGTCTTGAAAACTAGCTTCGCTATTATAAGCACCATTAAATCTAAAGAAAACATTTTTTTCTTCACTTAAAACCGTGTTATAATCTACAGTTGCTCTATTCAAATCGTTTCTACCAGTAATATATCCTAAATCTAACTTCTTACCATTATAAGCTTGCTTTGTTACTTTATTTACAATACCTCCAAAGTTGGCTATATTATTAACATTAGCACCATAAAATAAAGAAGCAGGACCTTTAACCAACTCTATTCTTTCTATATTTTGAGGATCAATTGGTGCTTTTATCCAAGCAATACCACCATTTCTTATATGTACATCAGATCTAAAACCTCTTAAATAAACACTTACATTTCCGTCATTAGATTGTACATAACCACCACCTGTAATACTTTTAAATGCAGAAGCTAAATCTGTATTAACTTGTTCTTTTAATAATGCGTTTGTTACTACAGAATAAGATTGTGGGTTATTAATATTTTTTAACGGAACTCTAGCAACATACTCTGATTCTTTATGTGCAAATTGATTTAACCGTTCGGCTATAATTACAACCTCTCCTAACTCTTCTTGATTTTCATCTAACTGAACATCTGAGATTGTTGTTTCTGAAGTATTTACTGTGAGATTAATTGATTTAGTTTGCATACCCATTAATGAAAACTCTAAAACATAATCTCCATAGGGAATATTCTTAAACGAATATTTACCCTCAATATCAGAAACAGTTCCAGTGTTTGTTGATTTTATAATTACATTTATAAATGTTGCAGGATTACCATCTGAAGTTATAATTTTTCCAGAAATACTCCCTGTATTTTGTTGAGCATAGGTTGTATTGATTAAAAACAACATGATTACTGTTATTTTTTTTAGATTTTTTGATATTCTCATAATATTAATTTTACTCGTTATATTTAGTAAGATTTTTTATACCAAACACTTACACAAATTACTTGTTCTTATTTAGACTAATTATTAATAATGTTTTATTTTTGTGCAAATGTAGAAATGTAAAAACGTAGTTATACAACGTAAAAAGGTTTTTTATCAACGTAAAAAGAAGAAATGAAAACAATACTTAAAAGTGATATTTTTGAAAAAAATGTATTAGTAAAATCGTTTGAAAAAGATTTTAAATCTTCTAACTACACCGAAAAAACAACACAAATTAATTACAATGCAGTAAAGGGAATAAGTACAGAAATAAGTATTAATGGTTTAAGGATTTTAATAAAAGATTTTGAAACTGAACATTATAAAATAGATGTGCAACATGATTTTCCTTTGTTTAAGTTACAGTTTGAAATAGAAGGATATAGCCATTATTTACCCTTAGATCCGTCCCAAACAGAAATTTTTATACCAAATGCACACTATAACTTATTTTACTTACCAGAAGTAAATGGTACTTTAAATTACAAAACAAATAATAGAAAAACCTTAGAAATATTATTTACTGAACAATATTTAAAAAATATTATTGGTAAAAATTTTAAACAAATACTACATAAATTAGGTACTTCAATCTCTAATAAAACCTCTTTTGTAATGTGGAAAAAAGTAAACCCATTTCTGCAGAATTAAAAACACATATTTATAAAATAATAGATTGTAACTATCCAGAAGAGTTAAAAAAAGTTATTTAGAAGCAAAAATTAATGAATTACTAATATTACTTTTAGCTAAAACTAATGAGGATAATTATGAAAAAACAAATATTTCTTTATCAGAATTTGATCATAAAAACATAATAAATCTAACAGAATACATTAACAAAAACCTAGATAAAAACCTAACAATCAAAAAACTAGAGTCTATCACAGGTATTAACGCATCAAAACTTAAACATGATTTTAAAATTGTTAAGGAAACAACAATTTTTAAGTACATAACTAAAGTGAGAATGGAAAAAGCAAAAGAATTAATTCTTGAAAAAAATTATAACATTTCTGAAACATCATATAGTGTAGGTTATAAACATGCACAACATTTTACGGTCGCTTTTAAAAAAACATATGGTTATTTACCTAGTCAATTGATTACTTCTTGTAATAAGAAAAAATAATTAAGTTCTTATTTATTTTTATCAGTAGTAGACCTTATAAAAAAAGCCTATAAATCATAATTTATTAGATAGTCTTATTGATAATAAAAGTGTAATACAAGTGATTGTCATTAGTGAAGACAACAACACCCATAGCAAAAAAAAGCATTTATATTTAATTACAAATGCTTTTTACTAACCAACTAAAAACTGATAATCAAATCAGTTAACTTTTCTAGTACCACCATGTCCTCCTGCTACCACAACCATTATTTTTACACTTAAATAAATGAATTTAAAAAACTGAATGATTGGATTCATCATTTTAAATCTTTGATATTTTGATATTCTTTGTGTCATAATATTTATATTTTTTAATTAGGAATCAACTTGCTTTAGTTTGATTTCTATTCTGGAATCAACCACCAGAATGGTTTCATTTTTGCTTTATAGATAAAAGCATAGTGTAATGCTAATTTTAACCAATGTCCTGCTAAACCTATTTCTCCAAAGGTTTTTCCTAATTGTCTACCTTGTGTTTTTGGATATTTCTCATAATCTGGTACAATTGGATACGTTGTAATACTTACTCCGCTTCCGGATAGCATCCCGTAACCTGCAGAAGCAATACATGCTGCTCCCATGTTACCTAAACTTCCTTTGTGATGTAAGGATTCTTTTCCATTTTTTATAGAATCAATGATGTTATCCGCTACCAACTTTGCAGTAATACCAGAGGGCATACCAGTACGTGGAGGTGCTGGTGAAATAACGGTTCCATTTTTGCTAGTTCTTGGTTTAGAAATCGCGTGTGGTGGTGCAAATGCAATTCCTGGTGCAAAAATATTTTTATAACTCGGATTTTGATACGTTTCAGGCCAATCTTTTACAGACCATTCTTCGTATGGTTTTGGAGTGTAATCGGCATCTACAATCATAAAGCCTTTAAATAGTTTTTCTGTGATGTCATTTTCATTTTTATCAAAAGCCTTAAACCCATGACCAGAAAACGAAGGAATTAACATGGCAAAATCATAGGTTTCAGTTTTATATTCTCCTTGTAGATTTTCGTAATGTGCAATGCCATCTTCAATTTTATTAACGCCAGCTCCAAGTATCCATTTGATATCTCTGTCTTCAAAAACCATTTCGACCATTTCATGAGATTTCATGGTCATACTTCCGTAGCTTAACAACATACCATCCATACCAAAATCGCCTAATTGGTATTCGTTAGAAATCCACTTGACTTCAGCCATATCTCGCACATTATGCTTACGTAGTTCCTGTTCTACATTTAATATATATTCAAAAGCTGCTCCTTGACAAGTTGATTTGGCATGTCCTGTGCCGATTAAAATCTTCATTTTTTTACCAGCTTTCATTTGCTGGATGACTTTATTTAAACCTTCCCAAGCATGGTCTGCGTGTGTATAAGTACAAACAGAATAGGTTTTGTTTTGTCCAGGAATTAAGCCTTGTGTAGCTTCAAAATTTAATTTTGGTCCAGTAGCATTAATCAAATAATCGTAGGTGATTTTTTCTTGTTGACCTTTATTAGATCCTGCTACATATTCTGATAAAACATACGGTTTTTCTTCAGTTTTATCGCCTTCAGGAAAAAACGAAATTGCTTTGGCTTGTTTATAACCAATACCTTTCTTTTTATACAAAGTTGCTAATGGAAAGTAAATTTTTTCTGATTTCATTTTACCAATTCCAACCCAAATATTTGAAGGGACCCATTGGTAATTACTGTTAGGAGATACTACAATTACTTCATGTTTTTTTGGCAGTTTTCTACGTAAATGAGTTGCTGCAACATGACCAGAAATACCTGCTCCTAAAATGACTATTTTAGACATAAACTGTTAATTTTTAATAAAGATATTATATCCTTAAAATCTATACAGCTACTTATGTTACATAACTAATAACAGGTATGTTCCAACTTTATTTTACCATAATATGTTTTACAAAAAAAGCCACCTTTAACTAAGATAACTTTTTATTTAATACTCCGAAAACAACTACCTATTCAACTTTGTATATATTACTTTAGCAATTACAAGTCCTAAAACACCTCCAAAAGCAGAGACAATACAATTAATAATAAATAATATATTGTTAATATCTTGATTTTGCATTATTGACCATGGATCAAAACCTAATCTACCAAAAGACTTGATAAAAAATATGCTTCCAAAAACACCAACTAGCGTATTACCTATAAATCCAAAAGAATATTTTTTATTAAAATAACCAAATGTATTTGCAGCAATAATACCGATAAGAATACTAATTAATGAAATTAAAGTCCCTGTCATGATTATTAATTTAGACTAGTGTCCGTAATCCATTTTATCTACTTTACCTGCCATTAATCGTTTTTGAATAATGAAGTAAATAACAATAAGAATAAAACCAATAATTGCCCAATTTACAGCTACAGACAAACCATAATTTTCTGCTGCGGTATTGTAAATAGTTAAATCCTGATGAGTAGTATTTATAGAAGGCAGTATAACCGGAAATAAAGACGCCAATGACGATGTAATTCCGCCTAAAATTAATAAGGTTGAAAACATAAAACCGTGACTTTCTTTTTTTAACTTTTTAATAAAAAACAATCCAATTAATCCCGTAAGATAAATAATAGGAAAGACTATTAAATATGGTCTATCCATAAAGTTATCTAACGACTTTGGATTAACCATTTGCCATACAACTAATGAAAATATGGTTAGAATTGCTAATGCGATATTCAACTTAAAAACAACACCTTTCAGTTTAGTATTAATTGACGAATTGGTTTTTAAAATCACCCAATTAGCACCATGAATAGCCAAGGTTACCACAGAAATTAATCCTATAATAATTGTAAACCAATCTATAATTCCTGGTGTCTCACTTAATGGACTAAAACTACTATCCCATAAGGGTAAGAAAAAATAGTGTCCTTCATAAGCTGAAACTCCATTTTCTACACCTCCTAAATTGACACCTCTAACAATATTGCCTAAAGCAATACCAAAAAATAAGGCTAATAGTAAACTAGAGACACCAAATGAAGTATCCCAAATATCTTTCCACATTTGATATTTAAATTGCCCTCTAAACTCTAAACCTATTGCTCTAAAAATAATTAACCACAACACAATTATTAATGGCAAATAAAAACCACTAAAAACGGAGGCGTAAAATGTTGGAAACGCCATAAAGAGCATCCCTCCTGCTGCAACTAACCATACCTCGTTAGAATCCCAAAACAAACCAGCAGATTTTGCGATGACTTCTTTATCTTCTTCGTTTTTAGCAAAAAATAAATGAATGATTCCTGTACCAAAGTCGTAACCATCTAAAACAAAAAATACAGCTAAAACAATAGCGATTGCTATATACCAAAATATTTCCATAATTAATGTGTTTGAGGTTTTGGACCTTGATTAATAGTTTTACCAACTAAGACTAGAAATAACAAGCCTAAAAGCATATATAAAGCAACAAAACCAAGTAATGTAAATAACGTGTTTCCTGAAGATACTGTTGGCGAAATCCCATCGCTAGTTTTTAATAAACCATACACTAGATAGGGTTGACGCCCTAGTTCTGCAGTATACCAACCTGTAAGATTTGCGATATAAGGAAATGGTACTAAAAACATAATGGTCCATAATAATGGCTTTAATGTGTATAGTTTTTTTCGCCATAAAAAGAAAAGCGCTAATGCCATAACACCAATAAAAATAGTCCCTAAACCAACCATTATATGATAAGAATAATAAAGCGCAGGAATATTACTTGGCAACTCTTCTTCTTTAAATTGATCCATCCCTGGAATCTGTTTATTCCAATCTTGATGGGTTAAAAAACTTAATATATTAGGTACTGCTATTTTATTATCTAGCTTTTTTTCGACCATGTTAGGTTGTCCAACTAAAACAATTTCGGCTCCAGCCTCTTCCGTTTCAAAAATCCCTTCCATAGCAGCAAAAGAAGCTGGTTGGTATTCTGCAACATTTTTAGCGTTCCAATCACCTGTTGGAAAAGCAACCAATACACTTGATATTAATCCAAAAATCACACCTGTTTTTAAGAATAGTTTCCCATATTCTACTTGTTTATTTCTTAATACATAAAAGGCACCAATACTTGCTACAACAAACGAAGACGTAACCACCGACGCTATTTGATTGTGCAAAAAGGCTGGTAATAGCCAAGGATTTGTAAAGAGTGCTGAAAAGTTTTCTAAAACAAATTTACCATTTTCTAAAACCTCATAACCTACAGGATGTTGCATCCAAGCATTAGTAGCTAGAATAAACCATCCACTTGCCCAAGACCCTAAAAAGACTAGAAAACCTGTTAAAAAGTGTAGTTTTTGTCCCATTAGTTTTTCACCAAAAATAAAGAGTGCTAAAAACGAGGATTCTAAAAAGAATGAGAACATCCCTTCCATTGCCAACGTTTGACCAATTATACCACCTGTAAGTTCTGAAAACTTAGCCCAATTGGTACCAAATTGAAACTCCATTGGAATCCCTGTAACCACTCCCATGGTAAAGTTAATCGCAAAAATTTTCATTAAAAATTTTGCTGCATTGTTATACTTTTCGATGTTATTTCTTAAAAATTTCCATTTAAAAAAGACAATCAATAATGATAATCCCATGGTTAATTGCGGAAATATATAATGAAATGTGATAGTAAATGCAAACTGCAACCTATCGTAAAAGAGCATGTCTTCCATATCCTAGTTTTTAGACTATAAAAATACGACACAACGCTTAAACGCTGTGTAACCTTTATCACAAAAAACCTCGAAAATGAGGCTTTTTTGTTATTTATAATTAGTTTTAATTACTTTTTTAAGATTGAATCCAATACTAAATCCTTATCTAATTTTTTAGTACAGAAAAACCAATCTTTACAGTCTAAATCCTCAGTAGAGGTCATACGCTCTTCTGCGACACCACAAGATCCAGCTGGAGATACAATTACATCGTCACCAGGATTCCAATCTGCTGGAGTCGCTACATTAAATTTGTCTGATGTTTGCATTGCAATTAAGGCTCTGTATAACTCATCAAAATTACGACCTAAACTTAATGGGTAATAAATGATAGCTCTAACAGTTTCGTTTGGATCTACAAAAAAGACCGCTCTAACCGCTTGCGTTTTACTTTCACCTGGTTGAATCATTCCGTATTTTTTGGCTACTTCCATCGAGATGTCCTCAATTAAAGGAAATTTAACTTCAATGTTTTTCATTCCATTAAATTCAATTTTATCTTTAATCGTTCTTAACCAAGCAATGTGACTGTACAAACCATCAATTGACAAACCGATAAGACTACAATTTGCTTTTTCAAATTTTTCTTCTAAATGTGCAAATGTCATAAATTCAGACGTACAAACAGGCGTAAAATCTGCTGGATGACTAAATAATATAGACCATTTACCTTTATAATCTGAAGGATAATTAATATCTCCTTGAGTTGTTACTGCTTTAAATTCTGGTGCCTTGTCTCCTATTCTTGGCATTGCAAAAACTTCTTGTTGTGTTGTTTCTAATGTATTCATAGTATATCGAGTTTTAATTATTTTATAGTATAAAATTACTCTAGAAGTGCAAGTTGGTTTGTAACATTTGTGACTTAAACCATGCGTATTCCCTATACTATTATAAGTGTTAACAATAGCTAAAACAAACACTTTATTGCATAAAAAAAAGCGCATAATATGCGCTTTTTAAATTATTATCTGTAATGTTTTAAATTATCTTTCTTTTGCTTCGTCATCTTTTCTATCACTATTTGCCATAGAGCTTACTAATAAACCAATAAGTCCTAAACAAACAAGAGCAAAAATAGCAATCATAATTACTCCGTTGTTCCAATTGTATAATGCAATGTTTTGAGATATCATAATGTAAAAATTGTATCATTAATTAATACTGTAAAATTACTAATGTACTATCACAATTAATATGACATTTATCAGTTTTAAGACACCTTTTTAGTTACTATTTTTCTGAATAATAAAAAACAATTCTCGACCTGCTCTTGGTTTTATAGAGTTATACGCTTCATCCATAACCTTTATATTAAAATAAGGTTTAAAATAGTTTAAATACTCTGTTTTATGACCTCCAAACGGTGGATGAGTTGTATTTAAAACTGCATCAAATAATAAGCCTACAACCTTACCTTCAAGGTTTAATACTTCTGAAGCTTTTTTAGAATAATCAGCTCTTAAAATGGGATTAATAGCACAAAAAAAGTTTGTTCAACAATTAAATCAAACGTCTGATTTAAGTCAAAAAAATTGTTTAAAATTAAATTTGAAATAGGAAAAGATGGTACTCTTTTTTTAAAATTATCTAAAGCTGTTTTAGATAAATCGACTACATATACATTTTTGAAACCTTTCTCATAGAGGTATTCAGCCTCATAACTATTACCTCCACCAGGAATTAAAATTTTTAAATCCAAATTGGTTAACTGATCAAAATAAGCTTTTAAAGGTGGAGAAATAGCACCTAAATCCCAACCAATATCATTGGATTGGTATCTATTATCCCAAAAATCTGCGCTTAAATCCATTAATAGGTAGCAGTTATAACATCAATTAATTGGTTTTTTTGAAGCACACCTGATTGTCTCCAAACTTGTTTTCCTTTTTTAAATAGCAATAATGTTGGCACTCCTCTAACTTGATATTTAGATGCTAATTCTTGATTTTTATCTACATCAATTTTAATAATCGAAACTCGGTCTTTTAAATTGTCTTTTACATCCTTTAAAATAGGGCTCATAGTTTTACAAGGTCCACACCACTCTGCATAAAAATCTACTAAAACAGGTTGATCTTGATTGATTATTTCTGAAAATTTACTCATTATTTATATCATTTATTTATCAAACCTAATACTCCAAATCCCTCTAACTTGATTTAAATCATAACCTACAGCCTTATCATCAGGATATAAATTAGCAAGGCTCTTTAATGTTGGCATTTCTATATCTTGATTTGGTTTACCATGACATTGTAAGCACATGCTGTTTGTTATAATTGGATAATATACCTGTATTGTATCATCTAGGACATCAACTATTGGATTAGGCTCTGTATTATTTTTAATATCGTTTTTAAAAGAATTAATATACGTCAATTCTTTTTTATTTGCTAAATTATTTTGATTTCTTGGCTTATCTGACACTCTTTTTATAGTAGCATTATGTATTACTGACATACTATCTGTTAGTGGATAAGCTTTTTCGTTACAAAAAGCTAAAGCACCTAAGGTTCCTTTTTTGAATGGAACCCATTAGGTTTTTACCTAATACTGCTTTTGTTGATAATGCATATTTTAGACCACGTTCTGAATAAGGTAAATCATGATAATTTACGTCTACTTGTTGCTGCTTAGTCTCTTTTTGTTGGCTGTTTCCAACCCCATTACCATGCCCTTTTTCTTCATTATAATGCTTTTCAAACCAATCTGGTTGATCAATACTGTAATCAAACATATACTCGGCTATTTTAGTAATTGTTTCTTTTGGAAAGGATTGTTTAGGCATTACACCAAAACGTTTTACTGCTCCAATCATTTTTGCTTCCTGGACATTAGGATTTTTAATCCATGCTTGCATATTTTCTACAAATTGTGCTTTAGTTGTATTTTTGTCAATGTAATGCTTTTTAATAGCGATCATTGGTGGCCCAATCCTATCTGATTGACTAGCAGATGGACTGTGACAGGTATAACAATTAATTTCCATTAACTTTTTCCCTGGATGCTTATTAGCTTCCATTTGCTTGTCAAATACAGAATAAGCTTCACTTT
The DNA here is from genome assembly GCF_055804415.1 of Olleya sp. NP1-10. Taxonomy (NCBI): domain Bacteria; kingdom Pseudomonadati; phylum Bacteroidota; class Flavobacteriia; order Flavobacteriales; family Flavobacteriaceae; genus Olleya; species Olleya sp. NP1-10. Next base: position 3,136,812 of record NZ_CM147840.1, read on the forward strand.
TTGTATTTTTACAACCCAAAATCGCAACTATTAATACTCCAAATGCAATTACTTTTTTCATTTTAACTTTTATTATTTTGAAAGCTTGCCAGTTGCACAGCTAACAAAAGATTTAGCTTTTGATAGTATATTATTTGTATCTTCTATTGAAGGATAGCCTAAAACTTTTAATTTGTCTTGCACTGCAAAAGCATCTTCCTCTTTAGTGTAAGTAAATTGAACTTTACTTGCCTCTACATCTACTTTAATATCTGATATATTTTCAATTTCAGATAATTTAGTTTGAATTGTGTTTGCACAACCACCACATTTTAAATTTTGTACTATTATTGATGTTTTCATATTTATGTGTTTTATATTTTTTTGAAACTAATTATAATTTAAAAAACCTCCTTTTAAGTCGTAAATTTCTTTAAAACCTAAGGTTACTATTTTTTTAGAAGCCTGCTTACTTCTACTACCACTTCTACAGTATACATATATTGCTTTATCTTTATCTAACTTATCAAATTGAGCATTAAATTTACTTGAAAAAAAGTCAATATTTTTTGCGTTTTTAATATGTCCTGAATTGTATTCTTTTGGAGTTCTAACATCTATTAACTGCACATTTTTGTTTGTGATTTGTGCTTTAAACTCTTGAGCGCTTAATACTTTAATATAATTGTTATTTGATGTTTTAGAACCAAAAAGGGCTGTAAATATTGACATGATAATTATGTGTTTCATTTATAATTTATTTACTATAAAATTAATAAATACAGGACGTATTATTAGTAACTTTTGTTACATAAAAAGCGCGTATTGCAAGATTGCAATACGCGCTTTTTATAACTAAAAAACTAAGTTTTTTAGTTTAATGTAGATGGACAAACAAAGTCTGTTCTAGGAATATTTGTTTTTTTAATAGCTCCATAACCACCAGCTATATCTATTAAATTATGTATACCTCTGCTTTTTAAAATTGACGCAGCAATTACAGATCTATAACCACCAGCACAATGTACATAAAAAGGTTTGTCTTCAGGGAATTGGCTTAAATGACTATTAATACTATCTAAAGCCGTATGATTTGCTCCATCAACATGCTCGGCTGTAAACTCACCATCTTTTCTTACATCAAAAATAACATCTTTATTCTCTTGGTATCTGTTTGCAAACTCTTCTGCAGAAATAGATGTTAAGGTATCATACTCCATTCCAGAATCTTTCCATGCTTTAAAACTACCATCTAAATAACCAATAACGTTATCAAAACCAACACGAGATAAACGCGTAATAACTTCTTCTTCTCTACCTTCTGGAGCCACTAGTAAAATAGGTTGACTAACGTCTGCAATTAATGCACCAACCCAAGGTGCAAACCCACCATCAATACCAATAAAAATAGATCGAGGTATGTGTCCTTTAATAAATTCTGATTGGTGACGTACGTCTAAAACAATGGCTTCCGTTTCGTTTGCTGTTGCTTCAAAAGCTTTTGGAGCTAATGGCGTTTGCGATTTTGTCATGACTTTATCAAAGCTTTCATAACCTCGAATATTCATCATAACGTTTTGAGGAAAATATGCTGGAGGTTCTGACAAACCATCTAATAATTCAGCTATAAATTCTTCTTTAGTCATATCTGCACGCAAGGCATAATTCACTTTTTTCTGGTTACCTAAAGTATCTGTTGTTTCTTTACTCATATTTTTACCACAAGCAGAACCTGCACCATGATTTGGATATACGATTAAATCGTCACTTAAAGGCATGATTTTGTTACGAAGCGAATCATATAATAAACCAGCTAATTTTTCTTGTGTTAAATCTGAAGCTATTTTTTGTGCTAAATCTGGACGACCAACATCACCAATAAATAAAGTATCTCCTGTTATAATACCATGCTCCTTATTATTTTCATCTATTAAAAGGTACGTTGTACTTTCCATAGTATGACCAGGAGTATGGAGTGCTTTTATTTTATAATCACCTATTTCAAATATTTGACCATCTTCTGCTATTATTGCGTCATAAGATGGATTTGCAGTTGGACCAAATACAATTTGAGCTACAGATTTAGCTTTTAAATCTAAATGACCAGACACAAAATCTGCATGAAAATGTGTTTCAAAAATATATTTGATTTTAGCATTATCTGCTTTTGCTTTATTAATATAAGGCTGTACTTCTCTTAATGGATCTATGATTGCAGCTTCTCCATTACTTTCTATATAATAGGCTGCATGTGCTAAGCATCCTGTATAAATTTGTTCTACCTTCATATATTTTATTTTTATCTGTATTATCAATAATTTCGCCAAAAGGCAAAACTTTTTTACTTAATTATTCAAATTTACTAATGTTTTTAAGTTTGTACAGCAACTTTTGTTACATTATTTTAAAACTAGCTCTTTTAAAATAATGTAAATAGACATCACTAAAACAAACCAACCAAAACTCTTTTTTAATTTTTTTCCTGATACAAATTTAGAAAAATAGCCTCCAATTAAGATTCCTATTATAGTTAATAAAGAAAAACTTAACAGAAAATGCCAATCTATTGCTAATGTTTGTGCATCTCCCGAAAACCCTATTAATGAATTTATCGCGACTATAACTAAAGAGGTACCTACTGCTTTTTTCATATCTAATCCTGCCCAAAGTACTAAAGCAGGAACGTATAAAAAGCCTCCTCCTGCACCAATAAGACCAGTGATTAACCCTATTATAATACCTTGAATAAAGGTTTTATAATACGGTTGAGACACAGTAACATTAGTAACCTCCTTTTTGGTTTTAATCATTGAAAAAGCTGCTATAAACATGATTAATGCAAAAAATACCATGATAGCCATAGCTTTTGTTACCGTAAAACCACCTATAGTAAAAAGATTATCTGGTATTGCAGGCACAAGAAAACGTCTTGATAAATAGACTGCTAAAAAAGAAGGAAATGAAAATGCTAAACCAATTTTAAAATCGACTAAGCCTTTTCTAAATTTTTGAATTACACCAACTAATGATGAGGATCCTACTACAAATAATGAATATGCTGTAGCTATTACAGGATTAAAACCTAAAAAATAGACCAATAAAGGTACTGTTAAGATAGAACCTCCTCCTCCTATCAATCCTAATATAGCTCCAATTAAAAAGGCTCCTAAATATGTTACTATTTGCTGTAAATCCATTAATTTGAAAATTTATATTGTCAAATGTAACTATGATATTTAGTATTAATAGTAACAAAGGTTACACTATTATAAATCTATGACTTTTATGTTGTTTCGGTGTAATTCAATTTTACCATCAAGTTCTAATGTTTTTAAAAGCCTTGATATAACCACACGTGAGGTATGTAAGTCTCTAGCTATTTCTTGATGAGTAACGTGTATTAACTCGTTATGATTTACCATTGCTTTGTCTTTTAAATATTTAAACAAGCGTTTGTCCATTTTCAAAAATGCAATAGTATCAATAGCTTCTAGCAATTCTGACATACGATTATGATAGCTTTGTAATACAAATTGTCTCCAACTCTTGTACTTACCTAACCACTCTTCCATTTTAGCTACCGGAACCATAATTAATTTAGTATCAGTTTCTGCTATAGCTCTAATTTCGCTTTTAGCATTACCAAGACAACAAGATAAAGTCATTGCACAAGTATCGCCTTGCTCTATAAAGTATAAAATCAACTCGTCACCATCTTTATCTTCTCTTAAAATTTTAATTGCTCCACTAACTAAAAGAGGCATAGACTTGATGTAGTCTCCAATTTCGATTAATTTAAAACCTTCAGATATATCTTTATATGTCCCAACATTATTTATTTCTTGAATTAATTCATCTTCAAACAAATACCCATAATGCTGTTGTAACTCCTCTAACATATTATTAATTTTAATTGTAAAGTTAACCAATAGTTACAGTAAAACTAATTGGCAAATCAATTTTTAACAGCTTTAGATTGCTGAAAACATATGGAAAGCATATTGAACAACTCAGGATGTTTTTGCTTGAATAGTTTAGGTCTTTCAAAAAAATATTCTGAAGCTACAGCAAAAAATTCAGCTTGACTGGTGCCTCCATATTTTCTTATATCAGATTGGTCGTTATTAATGGCTTCCATTTCTTCATGCATTAAAGTTAACCAGGGTTGTATATATTCTTTACCTAAAAAGTATTCTGGAATTCCGTCTGTATCTCCATCCATTTTGTCAAGTAAATGAACGAATTCATGAATTGGAGTATTATGTTTATCTGTTTTATTTAAAAAAGCATGTCTAATGGCTTTTTGAGATAAAATCATTTGCTTATCAAAACGACCAGTCCCAACCATACCTAATATTTTTTTATCCTTATCTAGATCAGAAAACTGTAAATCTGCATTAAACTTATCTGGATAAACAATGATACCAGATAAATTATTGTAACTCCACTCCTTAAATCCAAATACTGGTATGATAGCACTTGAGGCTAATAATACTTTATCTATATCTTCAATAGTTGTGTTGACTGCATCTATATTTACCTCGCTTAAAAACAACAACATGCGTTGTCTAAAAACTGATTGATCTTTAACTGATAACTTTTTATAAAACAACACATTATCTAATAATAATTTATGCCAATGTTTAGGAAATTGTTTGAGAGCTTTAGGCTTCATTAGATAAAACGCATACGCAACTAGTCCAACAAATACTATAAAAATAAATAAGTAAATCATATTTTAAAATTGTACTGCAAAATATTGCAATTAGGACTTAGAAAAAAATATAGTGTGTAAAAAAGCTCATAATAAGTATATTCGCATTAAATAAAAAAACAAATGGTTAAAGCAGTATTATTTGATATGGATGGTGTTATTGTAGACACTGAACCTTTACATAAAAAAGCCTATTTTTTGATGTTTGATCAATTTAATATTGAGGTATCAAAAGCATTATACGAGTCTACTACAGGACAATCTACTATCAATGTTTGCAAAAAATTATGTGATGTTTTTGGTTTACAAAACGATCCAAAAGAATTAATGCTTTGTAAACGGGAAATCTTTTCAGGATTATTCCATAGTGATCCTAGTTTAAAATTAATTGATGGTGTTTTAAAAATTATTAAGGACTATCACCATAACGGAATTACTTTAATTTTAGCTTCATCAGCGTCTATGGGAACTATAAACAAAGTCTTTACACGTTTTGAATTAGACCAGTATTTTAAAGCTAAAATTAGTGGCGCAGATTTAAAAGCCTCTAAACCTCATCCTGAAATTTTTGAAAAAGCTGCTAAATTAGCTGGATATAATCAAGAGGAATGTATTGTTATTGAAGACTCTACAAACGGAATTAAAGCTGCTAAAGCTGCTGGTAGTTTTTGTATTGGTTATGATAGTTTACACTCAAAAAACCAAGATTACAGTCAAGCTAATGTTGTCGTTAACGACCTTAATATTATAGATTACAATTATTTGAAAGATTTGAAATTGTAGGACATTAATTAGTATTCATTTTTACGTGCTTCTCGTCGTTCTTCTCTAGCTACTTTTCGTGCTTCTCTTTTTTCTTCTCTGGTTAATTGATCTGCACCATCAATAGCATCATCAAAATTAATAGTGTCGTCAGTTTCACCTCTAAAAGCTTTAATCCAAGCATTTTTAAAAATACCACCAATAGTCGTCCAAACACCAGTTTCTACATTATTTAAATCTCCTTCAATAGGTATTTGGGTGGCTAGTGTATCTGTTTTTTGATTTTTAAGGACAAACTTAAAAAAGCCAACTAATCCTTCCCAAAGGGTTTCTAAAAACCCATCTTCTTTACCAATTAGTTTACTATCTGTCAATAATGGTTTCATGTAACCTTTTAGATATCCATCTGCAATTGCAATTTCGCTAAACAACTCTACTGTACCACTTTCAAAATCAATTCCTGCATAATAATTTGTAAAATCATTTAATGCTGTAGCATTAGCTTTTTCAAGTGAAAATGCTAAATCCATATCAGGGATTTCTTTTATAATATTCACATTTCCGTTTAACTGGACTTGTCCACCACCAAACGACACTCCAGTTGCTGTAACTGGAGAGGGAAGTATGCGTTCTTTTTCTATAACGTTACGTAAATTATCTGCTGTTAACTCTAACTTACTTATGGATAAATCTACGTTAGGTTCTGCAGATAATTGTACAAAAGCGACTTTTCCATTATGTACTTGAAAATGGTTAATCTTTAATGGTACCAAGTCCGTTAAAGCTTTGGTCCAATCTTCAACTTCAGGCAATCCATCTTCAGGTGTGGATTGCTGGTCTTCAAACACATAAATAACTTCTGGGTTGCTCATAATAATTTCAGCAACTACTTTACCATCAAAAATAGACTTCCACTCTACTGAAATATCTGATTTTGGGAAATTTAAAAACGGAACTTGTGTATTTGCATCTACTTTATTTAAGTACAATCCGTTAATAACATAAGCTCCTCTTATAAGTGAAATATCTATACTTTTTACCTCACCATAATAACCTGGTATATCTGCTAAAACTTTGTTTACATAATTTTTTACATACGTTGGCAAATACAGTCTTACTGCCAACAAAATTAATAAAACTAGTATGGGTAAAAGGTATCTTTTTTTCTTGTATGCTGGTTTTTTAGTTTTCAAATATGGGAGTCTTATTATTATTTTTTTGAATTAAATAAATGTAAGAATTATCGTTACAACAGCAATCTAATTAGTTTTAAATTAACATTAATAGACTTTGAAAAGCTATTTCATATTGAAAAGACAAAATTTAAAGACATGATATTTGTCATATACTACTTGATTAAAACCACCTAATTTTGAAGTATAAATAAAAAATATATGTGCGTCTCGTTAGTCAATAAATATAATGTTTCTGGTCCTAGATATACTAGCTATCCAACGGTTCCGTATTGGGATCCTGAAGCTTTTTCATTAAAACAATGGAAACAAAATTTAAAAAAAGCATTTGACCAAAGCAACAGCACTGAAGGTATTAGTTTATATATACACCTTCCTTTTTGCGAAAGTCTTTGTACGTTTTGTGGTTGTAACAAACGAATAACTAAACGTCACGATGTAGAGATACCATACATAAAAGCAATTATAAAAGAGTGGCAATTATATTGTGATTTATTGGTTGAAAAACCTGTAATAAAAGAGCTTCATCTTGGAGGTGGAACTCCTACTTTTTTTGATTCTGAAAACTTAAAACTTTTAATAAACAGTATTAAACACAAAGCTAACTTAGCTGAAAATTACGAGTTTAGCTTTGAAGGACATCCAAATAACACCACAGAAAGTCACTTACAAATCCTACATGACTTAGGTTTTAATCGTGTTAGTTTTGGTGTACAAGATTATAATCCTGTTGTTCAAAAAGCGATACATCGTATTCAACCTTTTGAAAACGTAAAAAAAGTAACTCAATTAGCAAGAAAAATAGGTTATACTTCTATTAGTCATGATATTATTTTTGGATTACCTTTTCAAACTGAAGCTCATGTTAAAGAGACTATTAATAAAACCAAACAACTACAACCTGATCGCATTGCTTTTTACAGCTACGCACACGTCCCTTGGATAAAAGGTAATGGACAACGTGGTTTTAAGGATAGTGACTTACCATCTGCAACTAGCAAACAAAACCAATACCTATTAGGAAAACAATTATTGGTTGCTGCTGGTTATTACGATATTGGTATGGATCATTTTGCTTTACCAACAGATGCGCTTTATAAAGCTAGCCAGTCAGAAACTATGCATCGTAATTTTATGGGTTACACTTCCTCTAAAACAAAAGTAATGATTGGACTTGGTGTGTCTTCTATTAGTGATAGTTGGTATGCTTTTGCACAAAATGTAAAAAGTATAGCATCTTATTATGACCTATTGGACAACAATTGCATACCTGTTTACAGAGGACATATTTTAAACCAGGAAGACTTAATTATCAGACAGCATATACTAAATTTAATGTGTCACTTTAATACTAATTGGATTGATGATAGCTTGTATTTTGAAGAATTACCAGAAGTCCTTTACAAATTAAGCGAAATGCAAGACGATGGTTTACTAGTTATAGAAACTAATAAAATTTATATCACAGAAAAAGGAAAACCATTTGTACGAAATATATGTATGGCTTTTGATGTATTATTACAACGTAACAAACCAGAAACACAACTATTTTCAATGACAATATAAGTTGTTAAACAATATATAAAAACAACCATTTTATATTTAAAATTTATTACTTTTAAACTAACAACATAACCTCTTAAAAAACTAAAAATGAAAAAAATAATTGTACCAGTAGACTTTTCTAATCACTCTAGCTTTGCTTTAGAATCTGCAGCTATTTTAGCTAAAAAATATAATGCAGAAATATTAGCTTTACATATGTTAGAAATCTCTGAAACTATATTAACACAAGGTGAATCTGAACAACAATCTGAATCATTATTTTTATTAAAATTAGCCGAAAAACGTTTTAACGAATTTTTAGAGCAAGATTATCTAAAAGACGTTACAGTTACACCTATAGTAAAACACTTTAAAGTATTTAGTGAAGTTAACGAAGTTGCTAAATCACACAGCGCAGATTTAATTGTAATGGGATCTCATGGATCTAGCGGACTAAAAGAAATCTTTATTGGTTCTAATACTGAAAAAGTTGTAAGAAATGCAGAAGTACCTGTTCTTGTAATAAAAAACAAGCCAACGACTTTAAGTTTTGATAATGTTGTGTTTGCATCAGACTTTACAGAAAGTAGTGTCAATCCATATTTAAAAGCTAGTAAATTATTTGAAACTTTAGGTTCTAATATTCATTTAGTATATATTAACACTCCTGGAGAAAACTTTAATAGTACTTCAGAAATGGAACAAACAGTTGTCAACTTTTTACAAAAAGCAGATGGTAATTTAGATAAATTATCAGAAGTAGAATTTATTTCAGATTATAGCGTTGAAAAAGGTGTACTTAGTTACGCTAATGTTACTGGAGCAGACGCCATAGCTATTGCAACACATGGTCGTACAGGATTTAGTCACTTTTTAAGTGGTAGTATCTCTGAGGACATTGCAAACCACGCAGCATTACCTGTTTTAACATTTAGGATAGATTAAAACAGCTAGTAAATATAATACCATAAGCCTCTTATAATTAAATTATAAGAGGCTTTTTTATTAAACCTAATATATATCATATTTTATAAGTTATCAATCAATTAACTTTAAGTAGACCTTAAAATTGATTGTTATGAAGCATATACTAATACCTACAGATTTTTCTAAAAATTCATGGAATGCTATTGTATATATTTTACAATATTATCAAGCGCAAGTATGTAAATTTTATTTACTACATACACACCCTTTAAAACCTTCAACAATTGAAAACATGTCGGCTTTAACTTTAAAAAGCATCATAGAACAATCAAATATTCAGTTACAAGATTTTAAAGAACAAATTTTAAAAAACTACTCAAACAATTTACACAGTTTTGAAACATTAATCGAGTTTTTAAGCTTACCAAAAGCTATTAAGTCTTGCTTAAAAAAGTATTCCATTCATAAAATTATTATGGGTACAAAACAGACTTGTAAACTTAAACCAAGTCTATTTGGGACTACTACAAAATATATTATGGATGCCATTACTAATAGTCCAATATTTATAATTCCTGATGATTTTAATCATCAGCCCATACAACAAGTGTTATTTCCTACGGATTTAAATAGGTTTTATAGTGAAAGTGAAATAAACCTAATCAAACAAATAACCGTCGAGCATAATGCTATTTTAAGGGTTTTAAACATTAAAGGAAACAGACCTTTAAATAAAATTCAGAAGTATAATCTATCTATTTTAAAACAAGGATTTAATAGTATTGAAACCCATTACCATTCTATTTCTAATTACAATAAAAAAGAAACCATAATTAACGAATTTATTGAAAAACTGAATATAGACCTGCTTATAATGGTAAACTACAAACACAATATTGTTAAAAGAATACTACATGAACCTGTAATAAAGAAAATAGGAATAAAACCTCACATTCCGTTTTTAATAATTCCAGAAATAATACAAATTAATCCTTAAACACCTATACAACATGAAAACTCAACCCACAACAACACAATGGTATAGTGCAGACCGCATGCACGAAATGACCAAAACATGGTTATCAGAATTACACTTTATTAAAGACGAGCAGCTATTTTTAGAAGATCTAATATCAGATTACTCTCAAAAAATAAGTAACGACGATATTTATATTAAAGCACAAAATGCAGCAACTGCTTTACAACGTACTAAAAGAGGTAATCATAAATTAATTACAGACTTAACAACTCATGAAGATCAACTAACTATCATGATTGATGGTATTGACGAGCTAGACAAAGAACAACAATACAAAACAAATCATGTTGCATTTACTAAAATTATAAGTCAGTTTTTTTACGATTATAAAGCTGTAAAATTTGAAATTTTTAAATTAGTAAAAGACTTAATGAAAATTGATAAACAAGATCATAAACAGTAACAAAATCATGAAAAAATTAATCATACTTTTACTTAGCTTAACTTTCTTAAATTGTGCATCTACTAAGTTAAAAGAACATTGGATTAGTCCAGAAGCTAATGACTTTACTCTAAACAAAGTTTTAGTGATAGGGCTTACTAAAGATAATGAAGTCAGAGCAAAATTTGAAAACAAACTACAAAGTCAATTAACTTTAAGAGGTTTAGAGGCTAATACAAGCTTAACTAAATTTGATACTTCATTTTTAGAAAAAGAACGCACAGAAACCGAATTAAAAGTCATAGAAAATCAACTTTTAACCGAAGGTTATGATGCTGTCATATTTACTAAAGTAGCTGCTATAAAAAACAAGATACAATACAAGAAAAATTTTCAAATGTTAAACCATAACAAGTTTAAGGATGACTATTTAATGTATCAGGATCAATATTTTAATCCCGATAATTATAAAGAATATCAAGTCTACAATGCAGAAACCTCAGTGTACTGTTTGTGTCCAACTAAAGACAGAACCTTAGTTTGGAAAGGTTATATAGATATTATTGACCCTGAAAATAGCAGTAAAATTATAAATCAATACGCAAAATTATTACTTACCGTTTTGGAAGAAGACCAAATAATACCTACATTAAACTAAATTATTTAATCGTGTAATATAAAAAGTGGTACTACTGCAATCTTACTGTGTTTAGTAATTGGTGATCCAGAAAACAAGCGTTCTAAAAAGCTTGTTTTTTGGATTATAAACACTTCTAGATCTATAGTATTTGTTTGCACATATGTATCAATTACATAATGCATTGGCACGTTTGATATATTGTAATAATTGTAAAGACTATCTTGTAATAATTGCTTTAAAACTGCTTGATCATCAAAGGTTACATCTGTATTATCTTGATTAATACGTAATACATGAAAATGTCCATTGTCCTTACCTATTACGCTTAAAATGTTGTTTAAACGTTGTGCTGTTAATCGGTCTTTTAAATCTAAAGGTAATAATACATTATTTGGTTTAGTAAATTTAAAATCTTTTGGTATTATTAATGTAGGACAAATTACCTTTCTAATAACATTTAATGTGTGACTACCAAAAACAACCTCATCTGCACCTGTTACACCATTAGTACCCATTACAATTAAATCTATATTTTTAGTGTCTACTAACTGATTAATTGCATCTGTAAACACATCATAATCTATATGTGTTGTGAAATTGTGTTGTTTGTTTTTAAATGAATTTTGAAGCGTTACAATTAAATCTTCTAAATCTTCTTTTGGCGATTTTACTATTGAAGCATATAGATTATCATTACCTGTAGTCATTAAATCTGCTGAAGTAAATCCAGATGCTTTATGCACATAAACCAAATGAAAATTTATAGTTTGGTTTGCAAATAACTGTAATGCGTAGTGCATTGCATTTTTTGAACTATTGGAAAAATCGGTAAGTAATACTATGTTTTTCATTTAAATACAGAATTAAAAAATTATTTAGCCTCCACTAATTTACAATTAAATTATAAGTTACTAGCTATCTGGCAAAATTTCCGCGAAAGCGTTATTATTTTAATGGCAATCTATAGCGCTACTAACCATTTCTACGACAGGTGTTGGAGATAGATAAGGAATACCAAGACCTAAGCCACGTAAAATAAATAAGAGACCAATAATGACTATAAACACAGGGATGGCTTTTTGAATACGTTGTTTAACTTGTGCATTTAAAAATTTACCTAAGTAAATAGCTGTGGTCATTAAGGGTATGGTACCTAATCCAAAAAAAGACATATACAAACCGCCTTGCCATGCTGTACCTGTTGCTATGGCTCCAAAAACTGCCATGTAAACTAATCCACATGGTAAAAAACCGTTTAAAAAACCAATGGTTAAAAAGGTGTCTGCTGTTTTCTTTTTTAAGGCCTGTCCCATTTGTTTTTTTACAAAACCTATAGCTTTGTAAATAGGTTTTACTATAAAATTTTGACCTATTTTTTTATATGGAAATACAATCACAACTATCATTAACACACCAATTATGATGGATAATTTTTGTTGTAATCCAAATATATACAAGCTTTTACCTATTAGCCCGAAAATTAGCCCAATAATAGTATAGGCTAATAAACGACCAATGTGATAAGCTGTGATTTGTGATATTTTTTTAATTGAATTACTTCTGTCAACAGGCAACATAAAGGCTATTGGACCACACATACCAACGCAGTGAAAACTTCCTAATAATCCAAATATGAATGCTGTAAGTAACATTAGTATTGTATTTGATCTTTAAACATATAGTTATTGTTGTTGTAAGACCAGTCTATTTTAAGGTTCCAACGACCATCTAACAAACGATTGTCAGGTATGAGCAAAGTGTGGTTAGACAACAAAATTGTGGTATTGAAGTCTAATTGCTTATTAGATGGTCTGTATAGGAACACTTGTCCTTTTATTTTTTTATAATCTAACTCTTTAGGAAAGTGTATTTGCATACCTTCTGGTGTTTTTTCCCAGGTTAATTTAGATGCTAAAGTTTTAGCATTTTTTTCTTTATTAATATCGTTTTGATATTCTAACTCTTGCTTGTAATAATTATCATTTACCAAGTCATGATCTAAACTTTTGTCTGTATTCATGGCTATTACAAAGTACATGATAAAGCTTATAAATAATATAAATGCTATTACGACTGCTGTTCCCCAATTTAATTTCATAATACTGTATTTTAATTATAGCTTCTTGGTCCTAAAAAGTTAACTGTTGTGGTTTCTATTAATTTTTGACCACTATAAACTTGTATAGTTAATTTGGTTTTATCTCCTTTTAAATCGTTTTCATTTAACTCTATAAACAACGTTCCTTCTGCTAATCCTTGCTCAGGAACCACAAAACTATGGTCTGTAGATACTAATTTGATAGTACCTTGGTAGTCTTGTAATTTAAAGCTAACATTTTCAATTTGTTGTGTTGTTTTATTAACTAATTTATAGGTAAAGACGTTGCTTATAATGTTATTTTCTTTATGCTCGTACAATTGACCTGGTAACCTAAGTACTCGTGCTTCTACATCATTACGTAATTGAAGCATTGCAAATAATACACCTGTTAATATGACCAAAACTACTATGTATGCTTTAAGGCGTGTTGTGAGTTTAAAAGGTTCTTTTTTCTCTATATTATCTTCGCTAGCATAACGGATTAACCCTTTAGGCAATCCAACTTTATCCATAATTGTATCACACTCGTCAATACAAGCTGTACAATTAACGCATTCTAACTGTGTTCCGTTTCTGATATCTATACCAGTTGGACATACATTAACACATTGCATACAATCTATACAATCTCCATGTCCTGAAGCTGCTCTGTCTTCGTTTTTACGGAATTTTTTTCGACCGTTATCTCCTTCTCCTCTTTTATGGTCATAAGCTACTATTATAGATTTGTTATCTAAAAGTACACCTTGTAAACGTCCATAAGGACAAGCAATAATACAAACTTGCTCTCTAAACCAGGAAAATACAAAGTAGAATAAACCAGTAAATATTAATAATGGAAATAATGTTGATAAATGCTTAAAAGGACCTTCTGTTACATAATTTAATAATTTATCACTACCAATCAAATAGGCTAAAAACACATTAGCTATTAAAAATGAAATAATAACAAAAATGGTATGTTTTAAAATTCGTTTTCTTATTTTTTGAGGTGTCCATTTAGAGCGTTTAAGTTTCATTTGTGCACCTCTGTCTCCATCTATCCAATATTCAATACGTCTAAATACCATTTCTAGAAATATAGTTTGAGGACAAATCCATCCACAAAATATACGCCCAAAAGCAACAGTAAATAAGGTTATAAAGACAACACCAATAATCATTGAGATTACAAATAAGTGAAAATCTTGAGGCCAAAACGGAAATCCAAAAATATTGAAACGACGCTCTAAAACATTAAACAGTAAAAACTGATTACCATTAATTTTAACAAATGGAGCTGCAAATAAAAAGGCTAATAAAACATAACTTACAATTTTCCTGTAGTCGTAAAACTTACCACTTGGTTTTTTAGGAAAAATCCAAGCGCGTTTACCGTCTTCATTTATTGTTGCTATCGAGTCTCTAAAACTCTCGTTATCTGGAGCTTCCATTTGTTATAATTTAATCATTCATTGAAACAGAATCTTCTATTTCTAAATCCTCTGTTGTTTCAATTGTTTCGGTTGGTGTGGTTGTATCCTCTGTACCTTCTGGTTGCCAAATATCTCCTTCTGGATCTTTAGGACTTGCTGGCGTTGTACCTTGTAAAGACAATACATAACTTGCTACTTGAGCCATTTCGACTGGTTTTAACCCTTCTTTTTTCCAAGATATCATACCTTTTCCTGATCGACCTCCTTCAGATATTGTTCTAAACACACTTTTAATGTCTCCTCCTAAAATCCAATATTTATCTGTTAGATTTGGTCCAATTCCTCCTCCTCCATCAGCCATGTGACATGCCACACAGTTAGCTCCAAATATTTTCTTACCATTTGATAAATCTGCAGCATCTGTTAGTAAAACAACCGAGTTTACATCTACTAAGTTTTTGGCAGTCTTTTTATAAGCTTCAATTTCAATTTTAGCTTGAGCATACTCATTATCCAATTCTTCATACTGAGTATCTGAGCTTCCTGTAACATGAAAATTAAATAAATAAATTGCTGCAAAAACCATTGATGCATACCAAGAATATAGCCACCAAGGCGGTAAATTGTTATCCAGTTCTTTTATTCCGTCATAATTATGATCTAAAATAATTTCGTGTTCTTCCTCTATAGGTGTTTCGTCTCCTTTAAGTTTAGCATATATAGCTTTAAGCTTTGTAAACTGTGGCACTTTTGCAGCATTTGCTATGTAACGTGCTTTACCTGCTTCGTCTAAACTTTGGAATAATACGCTTTCAATAGCACCAACAATACCTTCAATTGCAATTAATACAAATAGTATTAATAGTAAAAACAACATTATTATTGGATACTCTAAAAAAGCAGGCTTATCACCAGAGTCTACAAAATACTCTACCATTCCGAAGATGATAAAAAACACTACAGGAACTCTGATGTATGATGGGAATAAATTTTTCATATTTCGGTTTCGTTTTGGTTATCTAATTCTAATGGAATATTACTCACTTTAGTGATGTAGTCTTTTTTGGCAGTAATAACCCACCAAAAAAGTACTACAAAAAAGCCAAAGAATATAAGTAATGAAAGGATTGGATATATCTCTACACCTGTAATACTTTCTAAATGATTTTTCACAAATTTTAACATGATAGTTTAGTTTTGTACTGTTGTTTCTTCTTCTGTTTGTTCTACTTTAATATCTGTTCCCAGACGTTGCAGATAAGCTATTACAGCAACAATCTCTCTGTTTCGCATTTCTACAAAATCATCTCCACCTTTTTTCTTACTAGCTTCATAAGACTTTGCAAAATCAGGATCTGTATATAAGTTTTTCTCTATTTGTGTTCCTTGTGCTAACATTTCTGCTTTAGCATTAGCAATATCTTCTTCTGTATATGGTACACCTAAAGACACCATAACTCTCATTTTATCTTCAATTTGTGACTTATCTAAGGTATTATTAATTAACCATTTATAAGAAGGCATAATCGAACCTGAAGAGGTACTTTGTGGATCGTACATGTGGTTAAAGTGCCAGTTATCTGAGTACTTTCCTCCTATACGATGTAAATCTGGTCCAGTACGTTTACTTCCCCATAAAAACGGATGATCATACACAAACTCTCCTGCTTTACTATACTCGCCATAACGTTCTACCTCACTTCTAAAAGGACGTACCATTTGCGAGTGACACCCAACACAACCTTCACGAATATAAATATCGCGTCCTTCTAATTCTAAAGGCGAATAAGGTTGAACACTGCTAATTGTTGGAATATTAGATTTAACCATTATAGTTGGTACAATTTGTACCACACCACCAATTAAAATAGCTATCGTTGCTCCAATTGTCAATCTAATTGGTTTACGTTCTAACCATGTGTGCCATCCTTCTCCAGCGACACGTTTTTTAGACACACGTTGTAATGCAGCAGCTTCTGCTAGCTCATCTTCAACAGTACTTCCTTTTCTTATAGTTTGAATAACATTAAATACTAAAATCAACATTCCTGTTAAATACAACGTTCCTCCAATAGCACGCATCCAATACATTGGTATGATTTCAGATACTGTTTCTAAAAAGTTACCATAAACTAAAGTTCCATCAGGATTAAACTGTTTCCACATACTAGCTTGAGTAAATCCAGCAACGTACATTGGTAATGCATACATGATGATACCTAACGTACCAATCCAAAAATGTAGATTAGCTAATGCTAAAGAGTATAATTTTGTTTTAAATAATTTTGGTACTAAATAATAGATCATACCAAAAGTTAAAAACCCATTCCATGCTAAAGCACCAACATGTACGTGTGCAATAATCCAATCTGTAAAGTGTGCAATTGCATTAACATTTTTAAGCGATAACATTGGACCTTCAAATGTTGCCATACCATAACCAGTAATAGCCACAACCATAAATTTAAGTACAGGATCAACACGCACTTTATCCCAAGCACCACGAAGTGTTAATAATCCATTTATCATTCCTCCCCAAGAAGGCATTAATAGCATTACCGAAAAAGCAACTCCTAAATTCTGAGCCCATTCTGGTAAAGCTGTGTATAATAAATGGTGTGGTCCAGCCCAAATGTATATAAAGATTAAAGACCAAAAGTGTACAATAGATAGTCTATAAGAGTAAACAGGTCTGTTAGCTGCTTTAGGTACAAAGTAGTACATTAATCCTAAAAACGGAGTCGTTAAGAAAAATGCAACCGCATTATGACCATACCACCATTGTACCAAGGCATCTTGTACACCTGCGTAAACCGAGTAACTTTTCATTCCTGTAAAACTTACAGGCATTTCTAAACTGTTAAAAATATGTAAAACTGCTACTGTAACAAACGTTGCTATGTAAAACCAAATCGCAACATATAAATGACGCTGACGACGCTTAAGCATCGTACCAATTAAATTAGCTCCAAAAGCTACCCAAATTAAAGCAATAGCAATATCAAAAGGCCATTCAAGCTCTGCGTATTCTTTAGAAGTAGAGTAACCTAACGGTAATGTAATAGCAGCACCAACAATAATTAACTGCCAACCCCAAAAATTAATATTACTTAATAAGTCGCTATACATTCTAGCCTTAAGCAAACGTTGCGTCGAGTAATACACTCCTGCAAAAATAGCATTACCAACAAATGCAAAAATTACTGCATTAGTGTGTAACGGTCTTAAACGACCAAAGCTTAGCCATGAAATCCCATCAGTCATGTTTGGGAATAAAAACATGAACGCTAAAATAAGTCCTACAAGCATACCTACAACTCCCCAGAGCATAGTAGCATAAAGAAACTTTTTAACGATCTTGTTATCGTAATAAAATTGCTGCATTTCCATAATTAATTGTGATTAGTCTTTTTTATTGTTTTTTGTTAGTGTGTGTTTGCTTTTAACCAATTCGTCATCAAAAAGCATACGTACAGATGGTGTATAACCATCATCAAATTGTCCATTTTTAACAGCCATTATAAACGCTGCAAAAAAGCCTATTGCCACTATGACACTGACCGTAAGTAAAATATAAATAACACTCATACCATTAGAAGTTATGTTACAAAAGTAAATTAGAAGGGCTTTTTAAAAGATGACATTTATCATGTTTAAGCAGATTTATCAAAAAAAATTAAGATTATTTTAAGATTGTTTTTCGCTGTCGCGGAAATACAGCCATAAGTCATTTTTCATACCGAAACTTATGCCTTAACACTAATAGTTTATTCAATTAATGGAGACTGTTTTTCTACTTTAAAACCTACTGCAATCGTCGTCCAATCCAATTGGTAGCTAATGTTGTAAACACAACAATACTAATAGAACTTAAAGGCATTAAGATAGCAGCAATTACAGGAGCTAATTGACCAGTTACCGCAAAATATAATCCCACAACATTGTAACAAAAAGACAATACAAAGCTCCATTTTATAATTTTTATAGCGCTTTTAGAAGCCTTAATATATTGATCTAATTGATTAAACTTACTTGCATCTAAAATGGCATCACAAGCAGGTGAAAACACATTAACATTTTCGGATATAGCAATCCCAACATTACTTTGCGCCAACGCTCCTGCATCATTTAAACCATCTCCAACCATTAACACCTTTGCACCTTCAGATTGATGGTATTTAATATACTCGAGCTTATCATCTGGTTTTTGATTAAAAAGTAATTTTGTTTTTACTGGAAGTAGTTTTTTTAAGTTTTCTAATTCGCCTTCATTATCTCCAGAAAGAATGACTAAATCATAATGCTTTTTTAAAGTATTAAACAACTTAGACAAACCTTTACGGTAACTGTTGTAAAAAGTAAACTTCCCTTTATAATTATTATTTGTACTGATATGTACAGCTGTATTAAGCAAAGCTGTTTCGGTTTTAAAACCAACAAAATTAGCAGACCCAATTTTAATGTGATCCGTATTGTGTGATGCTTCAATGCCTTGCCCTAAATGTTCTTCAAACGTATCTAAAGTAACAATAGCATTTTCTTTTAAAATATCGTATAAACTTCTACTTAAAGGGTGATTAGATCCTCTTAAAGTATTTTTAAGTAATGTTTCTTCGGTTTGGTTTAATGGTAAACCTTCATATTGAGCATCACTTTTTTTGTTAGAAGTTATGGTTCCCGTTTTATCAAAAATTAATGTATTAACATGAGCTAATTGCTCTAAAACTGAGGCATTTTTTAAGTAGAATTTTTTCTTACCTAAAATACGCAACAAGTTTCCGAAGGTAAAAGGTGCAGATAAAGCAATTGCACAAGGACATGCAATAATTAAAACCGCTGTAAATACATTTAAAGCTTTACTATTATCTAAAAACAACCAAATTACAGTAGCGATAAAGGCAATACTTAAAACTGCAATTGTAAAGCGTTTACTAATTGCGTTGGTCAAAGTTGTAAAACCATCCTCTTTGTTTTTATTAAACACATCATTACTCCATAATTGCGTTAAATAACTTTGTTCAACAGACTTGATAGCTTCCATTTCTATAACACCTGAGGTTTGCTTACCTCCTGCAAATAGTTTATCTCCTGATTGTTTTTTTACCGCTTCAGACTCACCTGTGACAAAGCTGTAATCTATTTTAGCGTTTCCGTTAATTAAAATACCATCAACAGGTATCAACTCTTGATTTCTTATTAAAAGACGATCTCCTTTTTTAATATCATATACCTGAACAGGTGTTTCTAAACCATTGGTTATTTTAGTAATTGCAATAGGGAAATAGGATTTATAGTCACGCTCAAAAGATAAAAAAGAATAGGTTTTTTGCTGAAAAAACTTTCCTAATAACAAAAAGAAAACTAATCCCGTTAAACTGTCAAAAAAACCAGAACCAAGGTCTAATGCTATTTCGGCAGTACTTCTTATAAATAAAACAACTATACCAAGTGCAATAGGAATATCAATATTTAATATTTTGGTTTTTATTGCTTTGTATGCAGACACAAAATAATCTTGAGCTGCATAAAACACTACAGGTAATGAAAAGGCAAACATTACCCATCTAAAAACATGTTTGTATTGTTCTAACCAAAACTCGTTAACCTCAAAATACTCCGGAAACGACAAAAACATAACATTCCCAAAAGCAAAACCTGCAACACCTAGCTTGTAAATTAAACTTCGGTTAACATTTTCTAGTCCTGTTTTATAATCGTCTAAACTTATGTATGGCTCATATCCAACAGAACTTAACAGAAGAACCAATTGTTTAAGCGAAAACGCTTCGGTATTGTAAGATACTCTTACTGTTTTTTTCCAAAATTAACTTGCGATAAGGTAATGGCTGGATTTAATTTATTTAGGTTTTCTAAAATCCAAATACAAGAACTACAGTGGATATGCGGAATGTAAAGTGTTACAATCTGAGTTTTATCGTCTGAAAACTCGACTAACTTTTCTATAATTTTATCTTGAGATAAAAAATCATATTTACCCTCTATTTCTTTTGGAATAGCTCCTGGAGAGGATTGTAAATCATAATAACACGTTAGGTTACTTTCTGATAAAATCTCATAAACTGTTTTACAACCTTGACAACAAAACGGTTTGTCTTCTAAAATAATAGTGGTGTCGGTACAATTATCTCCACAATGATAACATACTTTAATATCCATAATTTGCTCTTTTTACCTGTAACAAAGGTTACATTTTAAGCGCTTTTATTATATGATATTTGTCATGTTAGATATTGCAAACTTTTGGTAAACTTCCAACAAATTAAGGTATGAGTAAATGTGAACAATGTATTGTTAGGCAATTTAACAGTTTAAGAACCCTAACTAAAGAAGAGTTAATACGTATATCAGACTGTAAAACAACTAAAACCATTAAAAAAGGAGACGTCATATTTGAAGAAGGTGATGTTTTAAATGGAATTTATTGTGTGAGGGAAGGCGTTTGTAAAATGACTAAACTTAGTGAAAATGGGAAAGACCAAGTTGTAAAATTAGCCATTAAAGGAGGTTTGATTGGCCAACGTACATTGGTAAGCGGTCAAACAGCTAATTTAAAAGCTGTAGCTTTAAATGATATGCAAGTCTGTTTTATACCTAAACAAGAAATTTTAAATAATTTACAAACTAATGTTGAGTTTTCAATGGATATTTTAAAGCGTATGGCTTTAGATTTAAAACATGCGGACAATAGTATTGTAGATATGGCACAAAAAACAGTAAAACAACGTTTAGCAGAAACATTATTATACGTTTATGATAATTTTGGAATTGATAAGGATGGATATTTATCTTTAACACTCTCTAGAGATGATTATGCAAGCATCGTTGGTACAGCTACTGAAAGTGCAATTAGAATTTTATCTCAATTTAAAAAAGAAGGTTTAATAAGCACTAAAGGCAAACAAATTAAAATTGAAAATTTAGAAGCTTTAAAACATATTGAATAACACCTTTTAAAAACAAAAAGAGGATGCAATATAACATTACATCCTCTTTTATTAATAGTTCTTAGGGTAGCACTATTCTGGACTAGATACTTTTATATAATCTATAACAAACTGTTCAGGAAAAACGGTATCGTCCACTTCTGGACCACCAAAATTCCCGCCAATAGCTAAGTTTAAAATTAGATAAAAAGGTTTATCAAAAGGCCAGGTCTGATCATTTTTAATTTCTGGAGAGAAGGTATACAATAAAACATCATCGACATAAAATGCAATAGCATCTTTTGTCCATTTAGTTTTATAATTATGAAACCCTTCTTCTATATTTTCAATTTTAGAAATTTTAGTATTTACAGACTGACCATGACTGTCTGGCGTGTGTAATGTCGTATGAATTTGATTAGGCATTTTACCTACATATTCTAAAATATCAATCTCTCCACAAGCAGGCCAAGTATTGGTATCTATGTCACTACCTAACATCCAAAATGCTGGCCACAAGCCTTTACCTAAAGCTAATTTTGCTCTGACTTCAACTGTACCATATTGAAATTGGATTTTATCTTTAGTCGTAATTTTACCAGAATAATATCCAGTAGAATCTTTAGTTGCTGTTATAAAAAGCTTACCATCCTTTACTTGTACGTTTTGTTTGGTATAGATTTGTCTTTCGTTATTTCCCCATCCACATAAACTAGGACATCCATCTCCAAGATCATAATTCCAATGGTTCAAATTTAATTGATCACCTTCAAACTGTTCTATAAAACTAAAAGTTTCAGTTTTTTCATCCTTGTTTTTAGCCTCTTTACATGACCAAAATAGAAGTACAATTAATATAAGTTTTAAAAATTTCATTATAGCTTAAATTTAGAAGTTAAACTTGCGTTAGAATCTCCTCCAACATAAACTTCAAAATCGCCTTCTTCTACTAAATATTGTCCTTGATTATCAAAAAAACCAAGCTCTGCTTCAGTTAAGGTTAACTGTACTGTTTTGGTTTCATTTGGTTTTAATTCTAATAATTCAAAGCCTTTAAGTTCTCTCACAGGTCTTGTAATGCTTGCAAAATTATCTTTAACGTATAGCTGTACAACTTCTTTACCTTTTACGTCACCAGTATTGGTTACATCAACAGTGACTGTTACTTTTTTATCTTTACTATACGTGTTAGAAACTTTTAAATTAGTGTAGTTAAAAGTAGTATAGCTTAATCCATAACCAAACGGATATAATGGTGTATTAGCTACATCTTGATAATGAGACCAAAATACGACATCTTTACCAGGTAAGGTTGGACGTCCTGTATTTTTGTAATTATAATAAATTGGTACTTGGCCAACATGTCTAGGAAATGTCATTGGTAATTTACCACTAGGATTATAGTCTCCATACAAAATTTGTGCTATTGCATTACCACTTTGAGTACCTAATTGCCAAGCCTCTACAATTGCAGGAATGTTTTGATCTGCCCAATTAATAGCCAATGGTCTTCCGTTATTTAAAACTAGAACAATGTTTTTATTGACTTTATAAATAGCTTCTAAAAGCTCTTGCTGAACACCTGGTAAACCTAAATCTGTTCGACTTCTACCTTCCCCACTTTGAAAACCATGTTCACCTAAAACCATCACAACAACATCTGCTTTTTTGGCTGTTTGAATAGCTGTATCAAACTCTGAAGTATCTGTAGTATTGATTTTAACTTCAAAAGCAAACTCGTTTTTACCAATAGAAACATCTGCTCCTTTTGCATAAGTCACTGTATTGCCTGTATATTTATTTAAACCTTCTAAAACAGACACAGCAGTTTCATCTTTTGCTGCTATACGCCAACTTCCTAATGGACTAGTTTTATCTGAAGCTAAAGCACCAATTAAAGCTATTTTTTGTCCTTCTTTTTTAAGAGGTAAAAGGTTGTTTTCATTTTTAAGTAAAACAATAGACTTTTTAGCCATATCTAAAGCAGCAGCATGTATTTCTTGGCTACCTATAACTTCTTTTTCTCTTGATTCGTCTAAATATTTATAAGGATCTTCAAATAATCCTAATTCAAATTTTACGCGTAAAATACGACGTGCAGCATCATCAATATATTTAGGATCTACTTTACCTTCTTTAACTAAATTAGCTAACTCTTCGACATATAAATAAGATTCCATGTCCATATCAGATCCTGCATTAACAGCTAACTCTGCTGCATGTTTACCATCTTTAGCATGACCATGAGCAATCATTTCTGTTATAGATCCCCAATCTGAAACAATAAAACCATCAAACTCCCATTCTCCTTTTAAAATATCACGTTGTAAATGTTTATCTCCCGTTGCAGGAATCCCGTTAAGCTCGTTAAACGAATTCATAAATGTCCTAACTCCAGCATCTTTAGCTGCTTTAAAAGGCGGAAAAATTATATTATTTAAAGTTGAAGTTCCAACATCTGCAGTATTATAATCTCGACCAGCTTCTGCAAAACCATAAGCCGCAAAATGTTTTGCACAAGCAACTATTGAATTATGTGTTGATAAATCATCACTTTGAAATCCTTTAACTCTGGCAACAGCAATTTTAGATCCTAAATAGGTATCCTCACCTGCACCTTCCATTACACGTCCCCAACGTGCATCTCTTGAAACGTCAACCATTGGAGCAAAAGTCCAATTTATTCCTGCTGCAGAAGCTTCTTTAGCTGCAACTTCTGCTGATTTTTTGATAGCTTCTAAATCCCAACTTGCAGACTCAGCCAAAGGTATTGGGCTTAATGTTTCATAACCATGAATAACATCAAAACCAATAATTAAAGGAATCCCTAAACGGGTTTCTTCAACCGCTATTTTTTGAACTGCTTTAACATCTTTAACTCCTCTAACATTAAGCATTGATCCTACATAACCTTTACGTAAATGCTCATACTTTAAGGCTTGATCTCCATTTTCAGGAACTGGTCCAGTAACGTCCCAAAATCCATTATACTGATTCATTTGCCCTATTTTTTCTTCAAGGGTCATTTTAGACAGTAATTCTGAAACTTTATCTTCTATATCTGAAGCTTGTGATGTATTATTATCATTTTTAGCTAAGCCTTTCTCATTATTTTCTCTACAAGAAAAAATAAGAAGACCTACTATAACTAAAATAAAATATTTATTTATTTTCATATTTATTGGTAAACTCTTATATAATCAATTTCCATAGAATCTTCTGTAAAAGCAGGATCAATATCACCTCCTAAAGTACCTCCCATTGCGACATTTAAAATGAAAAAGAAATTATCATTAAATGGTAAGGTATCAGAATTAATTACAGTATGGAAGACTTCATTATCAACTACAATTTTAATCACGTCTGGTGTCCACTCTACAGTATAATTATGGAATTCTGATGTAGATGTTTCAACTGTAGTTGAACTTCCATTTGCATTCCCTCCAGACATACCTGGATAATGTAAAGTCCCTAAAGTTGTATTTTTATCTTGACCTGTTTGTTCCATAATATCAATCTCGCCAGAGTTTGGCCAACCAACCGTTTCAAAGTTTGCACCTAACATCCAAATTGCAGGCCAAGTTCCTTGCGCTGCAGGAAGTTTTGCTCTAACTTCTACTCTACCATAAGTAAATTCATATAAGCCTATAGATTTTAGACGTGCAGAAGTATACGATCCTCCTTCAGCTTTAGCTGTAATTTTCAGGTTACCACCTTCTACAATAACATTGTCTGAGCTATTTGTATACGTTTGCGATTCATTGTTTCCCCAACCATTATCTCCTGTTCCTAAATCATAGGTCCAATTATCAGGATTTGGAGCTCCATCTACATCAAACTCATCTGACCAAACTAAATTATTATATATTGTCTGAAGCTCGTCTGAAACACCTTCTTCTTGAGAAGTTATTATAAACCACCAATCAAACTCGCTATTACCATCAGTAGTTCTGATGGTTAATTCATTAGGATTAGCTCTATCAAAAATTTCATATCTATGGTTACCACCTGTATAGTATCCAATAAAACCTAAACCTGATAAATTAATAGTTTCAACTCCACCTGGAGCTGTAATTACCCACGTTTCAGAATAATCTTGGTAAGGATAATTTTCGATATCTGCTCCATTTGGTGTTTCACTGTGTGGACCTAACTCATTAACTAATGGATCACGTCCAAAAATAGTTCCTGAAGTATCAGTAGCAGGATCATCGTTGGTACTATTAACAATGTGGGTAAATGTACCATCTTCGTTAAAAATAAAACGATCGTCGTACATTCCAGTTGCCGATTTTTCTCCTGGAGCAGCTCCATACCATTCTGCTGCAATCTCACCTCCTACAGGTCCTAGTCCAAAATGACTTTGCTTTTCGGATTTTATTCTCCAAGTTTTAGAACCGTCTCCAACTAAAGCCTCTAATAAATCTGCTGGAGCAGAATATGTCGCTAAAACTTCGACATCAATCGTACTTGTTGTAGATACACCACCTGTACCATAAGCTACTACAGTTACAGTGTATGTATTAACACCTAAATCTGAAAATGTAAAACTAGTAGTTCCTGAAGGTGCATTTTGTTGTACGGTTCCAAAACCATATTTATAGCTTAGAGCATTGTCTGCTGTTGTTGTAAAATGTACCAATCCACTACCATCTCCATTAGGATTAGACGCATCTTGACCAACTATTGTTGCTGTAACAACAAGATTACTTGGCGCTACTATGTCTCCAAATGTTTGATCTTCTTCTTGACAAGCAAAAACAAGCGTTAACATTAAAGTTAGTATACTAAAATTATATATTATTCTTTTTTTCATTTTAACTTTATTTTAGTTTGTTAACATTATATCATCAAAGTAATAGGTATCATCGTTACCATTGGCTCCAAAATTTGGAAAAATCACTATGGTATCATACGACTCTGATGTACTAAATCCTGCTCCTGTTGTTAAGTCGAATGTAAGCTCTTCCCAACCATTAGTTACTGTTGACACTGCATCTACTTCTACAACAATTGTAGGGTTTCCGTTTGCATCTGGAGTTGAATTTGAATCTTCAAATTTAAATCTGAACGTTGCGCCTGCTGTTGAAGACCATACTTTCATTTTAACTATTGTTCCGTTTGAAAAATCTACTGCTCCATCTAAATCCATTGAAGCTCCTGCCCAAACTTGCGCACCTGCTGTTTTAGTTAACTCTAAAACATTAGCACTTGTATTTATTCCGGAAGCATCAGGATTAGCAATAACTGCAGCTGGAATAGGTCCAAATCCTGCATCACCAAATCCTGTCCAAGTGTAAATTAAAGTTGAATTTTCAAAATCTAGTGGTAAACTTGGTACTGTAGAAACTTCTGGTTCTTTATAGAAATAAATATTATCTAAAAAAACAGTTCCTGAACCTTCAAACTTAAACTGATGCAAATCGTTTACACTTAAACCTTGATCTGTAAAATCTGATACAGGTATGTCAAAACTATTCCATTGATTAGCCACTAAAGTCTTTGTTACCTGTTGTTCTCCAGAAGCGACACTTATAGGATAAATTTCTATTTGAGTAGCGTCTGTTGTCCAAACGTCTATATGCAACATTTCCATTGCAGACGCATCTACTTCTTCTCCATATTGAATACCTTGATAATTTAAATTACCATATTTAATAGTTAAATCTCCAGCGACATCAACCTCTTCAAACGTTGTTTGTTGTCCCCAATTTGGATAAAAATCTGTTCCTTCAATATTTGTATAAGCTCCTGAATAAATTGAAATAACATCCTCAGGTTGTCTAGAAGGTGCTGTTGGTGCTGAAACTAAAGGTGCTAAAATCTCTGTAACTTCAAAATCCTCAGTGTATGATATAGTTTCTATTGCACCACTATTTGCTGTAACTGTTATTGTATAAACACCTGCTGCATCGTATACAAAAGACGTTGTTTCACCAATAGTATTAGTAATGACGGTACCTGAAGCATCTCCAAAATCGACATCATAAGATATTGCAAAATCAGCTGTAGCAGTTACATTAACTTGTCTAGAAATACCAGGATCATTCTGGATAGATACCACTAAGTTTTCTGGTGCTTGAAACGACACAACAATTGTTTGTACTGCTGTAGTCGTTTTTCCGTTAATACCTGAAGCTGTAATTACTATTTCATAAGTACCTTCTGCATAGGTATGCTCGGTACTTTCTCCTGGATTCAATTCTCCTGAGTCAGTTGCTGATCCATCACCATAATTAACTATAAATTTAGCTACGTTTTCTCCTGTAGGTATAATAGTTACTAAACCAGAATTACCTTGAGTAATTGTTACCACAGCTGCAATATTAGTTGGTGCTGCCAATGTACTAACATCTGGTAAATCGTCATCTTTTTCACAACCAACAAAGGCTGTTATAATTAAGAATAAACTTAGAATGTATTTGAAATTTTTCATATTCTATTTTGTTATTAATTTATATACTTTTTAATAACCAGGATTTTGAGCCCAGCGATTACCTGTTAGTTCTATTTCAATTTGAGGAATTGGAAATAATTCATTTTTTCCTGTTACAAAACCATCAATTTCTGAAGCAGCACGACCTGTTCTTACTAAGTCAAAAAAGTGATGTCCTTCTCCTACTAATTCTACACGACGCTCATGATAAATAGCTTGTGTTAATGTACTTCCTGTTGACGTTATATTATGATCCATGTCTCCAAAAGCACGTTGTCTTACTAGGTTAAGATAATTTTGAGCTCTATCATCTGCAATGGCTCCTCTGTTTAAAGCTTCGGCAGCCATTAATAAAACATCTGCATAACGAATAGCTCTGTAATTATTAGGATTTGTTAAATTTTGATCACCAATATTAGAGTCTCCTTGACGTGCAATATATTTTCTATTGTAATATCCAGTGTGCTCATTACCTGTGCTATAAGTTGCACCTGTTGATGCTGCCCAAGCTTCTATATCTAATATTGCTGTATCAATTCTTGGATCATCGCTTTCAAACTGATCTACAACCTCTTGGGTTGGGATATTAAAGCTGAAACCTGAATCAAATTCTGGACCATCATAATTACGTATACCATTAAAACCGACAGCTACATTACCTTCACTACACTGTAAACATTCAAAACCGGCTCCTTCTAAATCTGAATATTGCACTTCAAAAACAGATTCGATGTTATTTTCATTATCATTTTCAAAAATGGTTGAATAATCTGCTACTAAGTCGTAAGGTCCTGAGTTAATTAAATCTTCTAATACTAAAGCTGCATCACCAAATTTTTCTTGAAATAAATAAACTTTACCTAATAATGCTTGAGCAGCACCTTTAGTTATACGTCCTATTTGTGATTGTACATAAGGTAAATTATCTGAAGCATACATTAAGTCTAACTCGATTTGAGCATAGATTTGTTCTTTTGGTGTTCTATCTACATCAAATTGATCTCCAAACAAAAAACGTTGGTCTACAATTAATGGCACATCACCAAACCATTTTACTAATTCAAAATAATAATATGCTCTTAAAAATTTTGCTTGAGCTATGACATTTTCTTTACCTGTAAAATCTGTTTTGTCTTGAAACTCTAAAATGTAGTTTGCACGATTAACACCAGCAAACATCCAACCCCAAATTGAGCGTAACTGCTCGTTATTGGGTGTATGT
The DNA here is from genome assembly GCF_055804415.1 of Olleya sp. NP1-10. Taxonomy (NCBI): domain Bacteria; kingdom Pseudomonadati; phylum Bacteroidota; class Flavobacteriia; order Flavobacteriales; family Flavobacteriaceae; genus Olleya; species Olleya sp. NP1-10. The sequence goes on from NZ_CM147840.1 coordinate 3,166,111, forward strand.
ATCATATCATCTATTTGCTGAATACCAGGTGTATCTGTAGCACTTTCTCCTCCTGCTAATGTGTTATCTGAGGCTATTTCGCCTAACATAACATTTAAATAAGTGGACTGTAATAAGTCATAAGCACCTATTAATGCATTTTGATAATCTTCTTCAGAGTTGAAATAATTTTCTGAACTTTCATTTTGTGATTCGACATCAACAAAATCATCACTACATGATACAGTTAAAAATAATGTAACTATGAGTAGTATTGTAAATTTAATATTTTTCATTACTTAAAATTTAACGTTAGTACCAATTAAAAATGTTCTTGGGTTAGGGTAAAATCCATTATCAATTCCTCCTCCTATTGGATTTCCATTAGATGTTGTTGGATCAAAACCACTATATTTTGTTAATGTAAAAGCATTACTTACAGACACATATAATCTTATATCTTTTAAACCTATACTATCTAATTTATCTTTATTAAAAGAATATCCTAATTGCATGTTTTGTGCTCTTATAAATGAACCATCTTCTACAAAATAATCTGAAAAGACAGTGTTAGATGTTGCACTATTTGTAACTCTAGGATCAGTATTACTAGTCCCTGGACCAGTCCATCTATCTAAAACATTAGTCGTTAAGTTTGTTTTAACGCTGTTACGATCATAGTTTCTAACAATATCGTTACCTATAGATGCGAAAAAGTAAGTTTGAAAATCGAAATTTTTATAATCAAATGATAAATTTAACCCCATAGTAACATCTGGAATTGGATCTCCAATAAACGTTCTATCATTATCATCTATAATTCCATCATTGTTAACATCTACAAAACGCAAGTCACCAGCTTCTGCATTTGCTCCTAAAGCTAATTGAGAAGGATGAGCATCAACTTCTTCTTGTGTTTGGAAAACACCATCAGTCTGTAATCCATAAAACACACCCATTGGCTGTCCTTCTTGCATTCTTGAAGGCGGTAATTGTCCTATACCAAAAACTCCTCCAGTAACATAACCAATGCTATTATCTACTTGTAACACTTCATTTTTTAATGTTGCAAAATTGTAACTTATATTAAATTTAAAATCATCTGACAGTTGATCTTTATAACTAATCTGAAATTCTAATCCACTGTTTTGAACTGTTCCTGCATTAACAATTGGATTTCCAGACCCAGGAGCAGCAACACCTAAAATGGCAGAACTCTCTACTTGAAGTAATAAATTTTCGGTTTTACGGTTAAAATAATCTGCAGAAATATCTATTTTATTATTAAATAATCTCGTTTCAAAACCAATATCAAAAGCTTTTTGTTCTTCCCATTTAACTTCTGGGTTAGAAATGCGACCTACAGCATTACCCAAAGCCAATTGATTATCAAAGCCATAAGTTGCTTCTCCATCTAATAACGATTCAAATGCAAATGGTGCAATTCTATCATTACCCAAAATACCATAAGAGCTTCTAAATTTTAAAAAGTTAATAGTGTTACTATCTGATAAAAAATCTTCATCTGACACTACCCATCCAACAGAACCTGAAGGAAATACTCCAAATTTATTTTCTGGTCCAAATGCTGTAGAACCATCACGTCTAACTACTGCTGATAATAAATACTTTCCTTTATAATTGTATTGTAATCTTCCAAAATAGGATAATAATCTAGAATCATAAAAACGATTACTGATTTGAGAATATGGATCTGTAATAGTAGTAGCATCGTTTATATCTGCATCACTAAAAACTGTATTTAAAGGCATTCCGTCTCCAACAGCTAAATAAGAATCTCCTGTAGTTTTAAAAACTGAAGTCCCTAATGTCGCTTTAATATTGTGCGTTTCATCATTAAAAGAAGTGTCGTAATTAACAAAGGCATCAAAAGTATAATCTCTATAAAATGAAACCCCTTCTGTAAACTGTACATTATTGGTATTATTAAATACTGAGCCATTACCATAATCTACTATAGGGTTTAATGCTCTTGTTCTTACCTCTGAATAGTTCCATTGGTAATTAGCTTGGGCAGAAAAATTATTTAAAAAATCATAATTTAAACCAAAAACACCACTAATCTTATCCACCTTAGTTCGATTAAAAGTATTCTCTAATTGTTTTAAAGGGTTTACAACTTCAATTGGGTATCCTTCTGAAGAAGTAAACTGTCCTGATTGATCTGTTGGAGCATCTGTTGGAGAAAAATTAATTGCATTAAATAAGACAGAACCTAAACCGCCTTCTGAAAGCGTTTTTCTTGTTGTACCTGTATAAATTAAATTAGCCTTAAAATTTAAGTTTTCAATTATTTCTAATCCATAATTAGCACGTGTTGTATAACGAGTAAAATTTGCTTTACTACCACCAACAATACCGTCTTGAGTAAGTAAAGAAGCTCCAAAAGAATACGTTGATTTTTCAGTACCACCACTTGCTGTTAAAGCATTGCTGAATATAGGTGCTGTTTCAAAAATTTCATCCTGCCAATTTGTACCTTCTCCTAAACCAAATGTATCTGGAAAAATTAAATCATCTCCACTAGCCACTGCTGCTTCATTTTTAATTAAAGCATATTCAGTAGCATTAAGAAGTGGTATTTTTCTTGTCGTTTTCTGAAAACCAACATAAGAGTCGTAGTTAAAAACCATTTTTTTATTTTTGCGACCTGTTTTAGTTGTAATTAAAATCACACCATTTGCAGCTCTAACACCGTAAATACCTGCTGTAGCATCTTTTAAAACAGTATAACTCTCAATATCATTTGGGTTTATTACACTTAAATCTTCAATGACGTTACCATCTACTAAGATTAAAGGCTTATTATCTCCATTTGTAGAAATACCTCGAATTCTAATATCTGAAGAACTTCCAGGAGCACCAGATTGAGATGTTATATTAACACCTGCTACTTGGCCTTGTAATGCTTGCTCTATACGTGTAGGTTTTAGCGCTTCAATAGTTTCGCTTGATACAGTAGCAACAGCACCTGTTACTTCTTTTCGTTTTTGTGTACCATAACCAATTACGACTACTTCTTCTAAAGCTTCAACGTCTTCAGTTAATTGTACATTTAATATGTTACCATTAGTAATTACAACTTCTTTTGTTTTGTATCCTATATAAGAGAATACTAAAGTTGCATTTTTTGGAACATTATTAATAGTATAGTTACCATCAAAATCTGAGGTCACACCATTTGATGTGTTTTTAACTATAATGTTAACGGTAGGAATGGGAAATCCATCCTGAACACCAGTAACATTTCCGGATATTGTATACTCTTGAGCCGAAACAAATAGAGTAAAAAATATTAGTAGAAATGAGAAAATAGTTTTTTTCATATGATAAAGTTTTTGTGCTTTTACCAAAATTATTGACATAAAATGATAATTTGATAAAATTAACCGCTACAAAAAACATACACGATAAAAAAATCACAGAAAAACCTGTTAATATTATGTTTATACAGTGTTAACGTTTATTTAACCATAATTAATCAAGGCTACTAAAACGTTGTAAAACAAGGTTTGTATAGGTCATGTATAGGTAAAACACCTAAGTGTATAGTGTTTAAATGCTAAGAATATAGTCTGTTAAATTAACATTATGTTCTAAATTCATTTTTTTACGCAAACGATATCGTTTAACCTCTACACTTCTAGGAGAAATATTAAGTAGCGGAGCAATCTCTTTTGAAGATAAGTTAAGTCTAAGATATGCACACAATCTTAAATCGTTTGGAGTTAAAGTTTCATGTTTTGATTTTACCTTCTTTAAAAAATCTTTATCAGCATTATTAAAAGCTTCTTCAAACAAATTCCAATCATCTTTATTATTAATATTCTTATCAATAATTCTAATTACGGACTTTAAATTAGTATCGTTAACTTTTTCGTTTAATTCAATTTTAATTGTATTTAAAAATTCATTCTTTTTAATTAAACTCATTGTAGAAATCGCAAGTTCACGGTTCTTGTTTTCAATTTCTTGTCTAAGTTTTTCGTTATTTAAAGCCATTAATTGCTGTTGTGTTTCAAAATCTTTAAGTTCTAATTCGCGTTTTGCTTTAATTACTAATTTTTGTTTTTGTTTTTTGTAATACTGTTTATAAAGATAATTGATTAAAATAACGGTTAGCAATCCAAATAACACATACACTACAATCATTAAATTTGATATATACCAAGGCTTTTGAATTGTAAATTTAAAGGATGCTTGATTTGTCACTACCTGCTCACCTACTCTAGCTCTTACTTTAAAAACATAATCACCATAAGACAAGTTTTTATATAAGACACTTGGCTTTGTGGTCCAATTGCTCCAAGAATCATATAAGCCTTCTAATTTATGGGAATATTCTGCTTCTAAATACTTATCAAACTCAGCTATACTGTAACCAATCTGAAGGTTATTCTCTTTATTATTTAAAATAACGTCTTGATTTAAATCTATTAATTCTTTAGTGCTAACCAAAGGGGATTTGTTAACAGAATTGATAGAAACATTGTAGTTTTTGTTTAGAATTTGAGTGACATCAATAACAATATACCCTTTTGAAGTACCAAATAAAAAGGTACTAGGCTTAATACTAAATATACTTTCGTAGCCTGAAATACCCTCTCTTAAAGTGCTTGGCAAAGGTATAAATGATACTTTAGGAACTGTACTTAATTTACCAGGACTAATATAGTTAATACCTTTTTGAGTAATAATCCATAAAGAATTAGTTGCTTGATCTGTTATTAATTTACCAGAAGAATACCCTTGAGTATCATATAAGCTAGTTAATAATGAATCTTTAACAAATTCGTTATTGGTTGTTTCTTTTTTATAAATACCTTGATTTGAAGCGTAATATAAAGTCGTATTATATTCTACTAACGAAGAAAACAAACCCTTTTTTAAATTTTTGACCTTCGAAACTTTTAAAATCTTTTGTAAGTCATCATCAACCTCTAATTTAAAAACACCTTTATACTCGTGACTAACAAAAACTTGATTAGTTGTTGGCATTACAAAAAATCTAGAGGAGTTATCAAAACCTTTAATTTTATTTCTTAATTGCCATACTCCATTCTTGTTCTCTAAAACATTTAATCCGTTATAATTCCCTTGAAGTAACAAATTAGGCTTCCCTTTAACTGCTTTCAAATCCCAAGTTCCGTCTATGCTTGAAATTTTTTCAGCTTGATCATTCTTTATTAAAAAAGTACCCGAATTGTGACCACAAAATAATTGATTATTAATAATTTTTAAAACCCAAACTTGTCCTTTGGTGTTAATAACAGGAGAAAACTTGGTTTGATTTTCTTTTTTATAAAACAAGCCTTGATTAGTACCTAGGTATAGTATATCATCACAAACAATTGAAGCGTAAACTGCTCCTAAAGCTCCTTTATCATCATTAAAAATTTTATAAGGAGAATTGGTGTTGATAAAATTAATACCATTATCTAAACCTAACCATAAATTATTATCTAAGTCCTGAAATAATGATAATACTGTATTATTCCCCAAACCATTGATCTGATTGATGTGTTGCTTTATAACTCCATCAGAATTAACTTTAATTAAACCATTACTAATGGTACCCAATAACAAACTATTATCTTTTATTTTAATACTGCTATAGATTGAATATTGTAATAGTTTTTGATTTAATTTTTGAGACCAAACCGTAATATTATCACTGTTAACTTTATAAATCCCATTATTTTGGGTGACAACCATTAAATTATTATCGATAAGGTATAAACCAGAAATTATTTTTTGATTAAAAAAAGTACTACCAGCAATAACAGAAGGCTTACCGTTTTCTAACTTTAAAATTCCTTTTACCCTATCCTGATAATAAATAGTATTATTAACTTTAAACATCTTTATAATACCAGCATCAGAGGACAATATTTTAAATGTTTGTGTTTTTAAATTATAAACATAAATCCTGTTTAACGATTGAAATAACAGCCAATCATCTAGATTAGTAATTTTCCAAAACTGCTCATCTTCTAATAGCTTATCTTTTATTTTATCCGAAAGAGAAGTATAACTTAATGCTCCTTTAGAGTTTTTGGACCAAAAACCAAATTGCATATAACTTCCTGTATAAATTTTATCTTTAAAAACCTTTACAGACCTCAAAATTGTTTGATTAGAGGAAGGATACAATGTCCATTCTGCTCCATTAAACTCTAAAAGCCCTTTTGAATTTGCTACATATATATGTTTATTGTCACTTTGTGAAAGTGCCCAGTTTTGATTTTCGGCTTTATAATGTTTGGGAGAAAAATATTGTATAGGTGGTAAATTTTGAGATATTATATTACCACAAAAAAAACATATAACAATAAAAAACAGTGTCTTAAACACTGTTTTAGTATAAAAAATATTCAATTTAAGCATGTAGCAATATACAACATTGTATGGTTAAATTAAATAGAGAAATCAAACTATACAAGTAATATTACTATAAACTTAATTGAATAAAAATTAATAAATTATCAAAATTAGAAATAATGTTTTATAGATATTTTTTAAGTATTTTTTTAGTTCAATAATATCTTCTGTCTTATTACGAACTAATCTATTTTTATTGTTTGTTTCAAATGAAGAATAGTCAATTACAGCCAAATTAACACCCTTTTTTGATAACATTTCTTTTCGTCTATGATTATACTTTTGGATTTGCTCACCTCTTGTTACACCACTAACAGTTAACTCCTCTAGTTTTATTTGTTGAGCTTCTGTCTTCTTTCTATTTTCAGCAAATTCTATCACTAAGTTAGAAGCTTCATAAAATGCTGCTAAGGGTAATAAAGTCCTTGTTTTTCCTTTTTTATGCATGTCTCCAAACAACCATGAAAAAGTATGCTTACGAGACGCGGTTTGTTTTAAAATTTCATCACAAAGGTTTATAATATAAAACTCATCCGTATTTTCTCTTGTTGTTTTAGCTTTATCTTTTTTAGACACAGTACTTATAGCTGTATTCTCAGGAAATTTAGCTCCCTCTTTTACAAAATACCAGTAAATTGCTTTATCCGTTCGCTCTACATGTAATAACGATATTGAGTCTAAAGCATTTTTTTGATCTAAATCACGTAAAACTTTTCGGAGTGGTAATCCTTTTTTTGATCCTTTGCAAATATCCCTACCTTAACTAATTCAGGCATAATTTGTTTTGCTGGTATCCAATCTGTATTAGGATTATTATCAAAGTAGGCCTGTACTACTTTATTTATTTGTGCAATTTTATCTTCTGCTTTAAGACTTCTTTCCATATTTATAGTTTACTTTTTCTATTTGCATTAACTACAAATAAAACGCTGCAAGATAAGCCAATAATTATTAGCTTATTACTCTAGCACAAAAAAAGCCTGATTACTTTTATTTAAGTAATCAGGCTTTTAGACTTATGATAATTTTTATATTTAATTATTTCTACTGTAAAACTGAACATCTCTTTGTAGGTCTTTAACACTTTCAAAGCACTCTTCAAGTTTTAATTCATATTCATTAATTTTTTGCTCTGTTTCTCTAACTTTAATTAATCTATTTTGAGCTTTTTGAAGCTTCATAAATGTACTGATTATATTTTCATAAAGATCATAATTTTGAGTAGAATCTTTTTTAGGAATTGAATTCTGAAGTTCTGATAATCTTTTTCCAATTTCTGCATTATCAAAAGATACTGTAGCACCTGGAGCTGTTAAAGAATCTATTATTACCGAAACTTCTTCCATTTTATTAGCAAAACTGGCTTGAAATTTAAGTTCTTCTTTAACCAAAGAAGCTTGTTCTTTTAAAACTTCATTTTCTTTATTAGAAATCTGAAAATTAAAAAATACAGCACCAACTATTGTACCTACGGTTACTAAAAAAATTAAAAGGAATTTTAAAAAACTATTTCTTCTTTCTTTGCTGTTTTTTGGTTTCATTATTTATGTGGACGTAATTATGGTTGATTAATCTAATAAAAAGCTTCTTCTGCTTTTAACTTCTGTATTATCTACAACTTCTTCTTTTACAAATATATTAGAATCTGATTTTTTTCCAATATAATCTAACTCATTTAATTTTTTATACAAGGATAACATTAATCTAGTAAATGCAGAAGTTTTATATAATGATTCGTTAATATTAGTATGAACGTAGTCTAACTCTATCATTTCTATTAAAACATTTTCAAAAGCACCTTGATTTAAATCACACCAATCTGTTAAGTAATTTAATAGTTCTTCTTTACCTGTTCCTACGTATACATCTAAAGCACTTTTAATAACTCTAGCTAAACTAACTAATTTTGTTAACATAACTACAGGTGCTTCATACTTATCTTTAAGTCTAAACTCTGGTATTATTGCATTTAAATATTCTCCCGTTTTTTGGGCTAAATGCAAAACCATATGCGCAAGATCATTAGTTTGCTTTTTTTGATATATTTTTTGAACAATATGCATTGAGAAATGCTCCATTTGATTTAGAAAAGCACCAATCTCAGAATATGTAAATTTTAAATCTGGATGACTTTGGATTGATCGACATGGTGGTATAAAATCTTCTACTAATGTTGGTGTATCTCCTACCATTTCGACCTTACCAATGGTAATGTGATACAATCCCATTTCGTTGTCAGACGATTCATTTTTTGGAATGATATCTATTTTATAATCTGATAACACAAAAGGATGGCGTGGTGGATCTTCTTGTGGATCTGCGTCTCCAACAGGTATTTTGTTAAATGGATTAACATATAACACTATAAACCATTCTTGATCATTAGCATCAAGATCGTATTGATGTTTAAGTATTTGACCCGATTGTTCTAATAGCGCTTTAGTGTCTTCTGTTATATTAATTTCAAAACCACCTAGTGTTATAGCTCTACATATGTTAACATCAACATGTATTGTTGATTGGCCATCCATTGACATTACAACATCAATAGAATTTTGAGCCAAACTATTTGAGGGTAATAAACCAAAGTTTACTGGTGTAACATGATTAGCGTTACTGCTATGCAAGGCACTCATCATGGCATTTTCCATACCAATAAAATGATTTTTATTAATCTTCATGCCATCAACCCAATTGATTTTATGATGTGTGTGTTCTGCTTTCATTTTATATTATATTATTTGGGTAAAAGTTTATTAAAAAATGGTTCTTTTATATATTAAAGATACATTTTCAATACAATTGGTCCCTTTTTGCTTATCTAACTCTAAAGATTTAATTTTAATATTCTTGTTTGCTATTTTTTGACATAAAACAGAAAATGACATTGTACTTTTATTTACTACAACCGTTTTGTTAATATCACCACAGAAATACATCTTAAAATCTAAAGCTGTTTTAGTTCCGTTAGAGACCTGAATTAACATTCTAGAAAAGTTTTTATCTGTAATATTAGGTGCAGTCATAGGCTTTACATCTGTTGATTTATCATCATCATCTGGATTATAACCAATTGGATAATCCTTTACTTTCCAATTTTTTATTGGTTTTGTACTTGGTATTTCTTGATCTAAAATAGATATTGGTTTTTCCGGCTCTAATACTTTAATTTTCTTTTTAGAAATGTAATCATACTCATTATTTACAACAAGTTTTATAGTATACAAACCTGGCTCTTTATAAACATAACTTGCTATTTTGTTATTATCATCAACATTTGCACTTTCACCAAAACGCCATTCCCATGCACTAGCGTTATCTGTTTCATCATTTAACACTAGTTTTTCTCCTGCTCTAATAGATTCTGGCAAGTTAAAAACAGGAAATTTTGTAGAATCAACAATTTTAATAGCTTCGTTAATCTGGACTGTTTGTATAGTTGAACATTTACCATTTACTATAAGTTGCACATCATAACTACCCGGTTTTTCAAAATAATGCGCAGGATTTTTTTGAAACGAAGACGTGTTATCTCCAAAATCCCATTGCCATTTTTCAGCATCAATTGTTTTATCATTAAATACAATTGCTTCTTTTACTGTATAATTCTGAGCTTCAGACTCAAAAACAACAATGTTACAGCCAGACTGATTATTGTAATGATAACCCAATACTGAGGCTGATATTAAAAATACAAAAATGAATAAATATTTTACCATTTTATCCATGTGATAATGTGTAATATTTTTTTCTGACATGATTATAATTTTTAAGATATTTTGATTTTGTAAGGAAAAACACTTACCGAATGATTTTCCAAAAATAATAATAAATTACTATTTAAAGCCTCCCATTCTTCTTCATTTGTATTGTTTTCTGGATTAGCTAAAAGTTCAATTTCGATACAATTTACTAATCCTTTATTTAATGCTATATCTTTTGTATAACTTTTTTTAATTTTTACATCAACGATTTTGTTATTGTATATCTCATAACATAAAGCCTTAACATCTTCTTTAGTCACAATTCTATCTCTTGACAACAAAGAACGTCTATAAGCATTTAAACGCTCTTCCATAGTAAGATGATCTTTTCCACCAAAAGTTGGAGACAACAACTTACTACTTTTTTGTTTTATACCTATTCCTTTATATATTTCAAGCTCACTACCTGTTTTTATATTATTGGCTTGTGCACCATTTGTTGTCCAGTACTCGACTATTAAAGACTCTTTAGGTTTTATTGGTTTAAGACTTAAATATGTGGTTTCTGACACATCATTAGTAATTTCTGACACCTTTTTTTCTAAACGCGCTATTAGCTGATTTAGTTCTTTAAGATTAGATTGTAAAAAATCGTTATTAAACATCGAGAAAGACGCACTTTCATCTTTTAATAGCTCTAAAAGATATACGACATACTCTTTAGCCTTTCTGTATCCTAATTTACCTACATTTTCTGTTCTTGTAATATAAGTTCCTTTTTCTTCGTAAGAATTATCTTTACTTTGTGGCTTGTATTGCTTACCACTAGTATTTGATATACTATTAACATCTAAAAACAAATCATCTGTTTTAATAGGTACAATACTAATAAATTCTTTCAGTCTGTATGAAAAATTATTAATCTCTCTATTTAAAACAGGAAATGCATTTACAGTTACAAATATATTGGACAATGTAGCGTTAGAAATAACTCTAGGAAATACAATTTTAATCCATCTAACATTTTCTGCAATCTTTACTTTATTTTCAGATATTATGTTTTCTAATTCTTCAAATTTCGAATCACTAAAAGTTGGATTTTGCTTGTTAGGCTGAATCTTAACAAAGTGCTTATCATAAAATTCACAAGCTTGTTGTACAATGTTGTTTGTTTTATTGGGTGCATCTTCAAAAATAGCATCTAAATCTAGCTCTGCACTTTTTTGATTACTTATAAAACCTGATTCTGTATTAATTCTTTTATTGTCGACATACCATTCGGCAAATTTTAAATGGTGATAAAATAATGCTTTGTCATCTAAATCTAATAATTCAAAATAAAATGAAACATCATTTAAATCTAAAACTTCTAAATCACTAGATATACCTAGATATAATGTAGAATTAGGTAAGTTATTTCTAGATCCAGAGTCATGTAAAACTATATCGTCATTTTTACCCTCTATTTGTTTTATAGTTTTGCCTGCAGCTATATAATCTATCTTTGCGTTAATTAAAGTAGACTCTGATACTGGTGTAAAGTATAAGTTTTTAAAATTTTGGGTTGTCTTTTTTTGTGTCACCTTTTTCTTATAATAATATAAGGTTTCAGGCATTACTATTGCCTTAGCATCAATTGGATGACTTGTCATAACTGCATGAGCCGGTTTTGGACCATAAATGGTTTCTGGCGTCATTAACTGGATTATTTTTTCTGTAATCCTAGTTTGAGACTCGTTTATTTCTCCGCTAATTTTTTCAATTTCACTAGCGCAAGCACTAATTAACAAAGCGACCAGTGGGTCAAAGGACATCTCTATCTCATTAGCAGGAACACCCCAAAGTGTTGCTGCCTTTTTAAGCATCCTATTTTTAATCTGTTCTTTGGTATTATTCATTTACTCTTTAATATGATAATGGTCCGATAAAAAAGTGTTCGATATAAGAAAAATCTTCATCAATTTTTTTAATTTTTCCTTTAACATTAATATCTACTCTTTTTTTAATCCTGTTACTTTGTTCGTTTAGATTTAATTCTTCTTGTTTAATTCTTACAGAAACTCTAACATGAGTTAATCTTTTTTCATGAATTTTTAACGAGTCTATCAAAGACTCTTCAATTAAAGATTTTAATTTATTAGTGCTTTTTAAATTATCAAAATCTATATTCCAAATAGAGCATCCATAACTATCATCAAAAGTACACTCTCCAAAGTATGATGTTGCTATCAAATGAATATTATTTGCTATGGAATCTGACAATCCACAGGTTTGATGTATTCTGCTTTTAATAAGCGACTCGGCATTTATCGGTAATTTATAGTAATTATTGTTCATTAGGTATTGTTACTGTACTAAGATAAGTGTATCATTTAAATAAAAAAGCTGAAATTAAATATAATTTTATTACTTTTAAAATTAAATTCATTTCATACTTATTTTAATGCATTTTGTCGATATATAAAGTCTACGATATTTTTTTTATCTACTTTTATAAATCAAATTTTTCAATAATAAAATAACCAAAAAAAATAATACTTAGTTAAATGAAAAAACTACTTTTAACTCCACTTTTAATCTTATTGTGTTTAGTAAGTAATGCTCAAGAAACATTTTTTGAAGGCGTTGTTTTTGACGACCAATTATCTACACCTATAGAAGGAGCTATCGTAACGATTAAAGACACGGAATACACTGAAGCTACAGATGCTGAAGGTAAATTTATTTTTACTAACAGACTACCAGAAGGTCAGTATGCTATAATCGTTGAAAAGAAGGAATTTGAACATGAAATCTTTTTAATTGACGTCAAAGGGTCTGCAAAAATCGAAGCTAAAGAAGTAAAACTTGAACCTACTAAAAAAGAACTTTATAATCGTAAAGTTGCTGCAAGAGAAGCTAAAAAATTAGAAAAAATTGCAGAGAAAGAAGAAGCCGAACGAATTGCATCAATAGAGAAAGAATTACGTAAAAAAGACAAAGCTTATTCTAAAGAACTTAAAAAATTAGAAAAACTGCATAGTAAAGGAAAAACAGGAAAAGATGAACCTGTCGTTGACTACAAACAGCCAGAAGCGGAACCAACAATAGGCACTGATACTTTTGAAATTACAGAAGTACAAAAAAAATATGCAGAAATCTTGAATGTTGACCCATTAGATTTAACAAATGTTGAATTATATAACCTAATTGAAGAATGGGATAATGTAACTTACAAATATGCTGGAGTTACAAAAAAAGGGATTGACTGTTCCTCTTTCACACAATTAATTGCCTCTAAAATTTATGATGTAAGAATTGAAAGAACTGCTAGAGAACAATATGAGTCGGATTTTATAGACGAGTTTAAACAACAAGAAGCACTTTTTGAAGGTGACTTAATCTTTTTTACTGGTGTTGGTAAAGATAACGACGCTTTAAATCATGTTGGATTATACCTTTTTAATGGCATGTTTGTTCATTCTACAAGTAATTTGGATGCTAACGGAAAAAGCGGTGTTCAAATAAGCAACTTAAATGATAAATATTGGAAAACAAAATTTGTTGCAGCAGGACGACTATTACCAGAAAACTAAGTCCTTATTACAATGAATACGTCTCAAATAAAAGAAATTTTTAGTGAATTATTATCTGTATATCAAAACTTAAAAACCGAAGTTTTAATAGCAGAAGTACAAGAACGTACAGACTTAAAGTCTGAACAAATCATTGTCAATAATAAAAGTACTTTTCAAAGACCATACAGACGCGATTTATTAAATATAGATGTATCAAAGCTTGAAGACAACTTATTAAGCATGGATATATCTAGAAGTGGTCTTTATGATTATTTACCAGAAGGTTTTTTTCATACTCAAAAAACAATCGATCAAACTCGTTTTCATCAAACAGGATTAAAACAAAAAAGAAGAAGCAGATGCAAGGTCTTTCTTCTCTCCTATCGAAAACGAATTTTTTGAACAAAGATTAAATATTGAAAAAAATGAACGCATATTATTAAACAACTTTTATAGTTTAAAAGATGATTACTTAATAGACTTCTGGAACCTTAATCAAGATATGCCAAAAGCATATTTACTAAAACTTGTTAAGTTACTACCACATTGCTTTAAAATAGCTGGTAATTTAGAATTAACAAGATTAAGTTTAGAAAAAATACTCAAAACAGACGTAACGTTTCAAAAAAATACGAAAACAACAGTTTTAAGTCTAGTCAAAAAAATATAGATCTAAAATTAGGTATAAATGCTGTTTTAGAAAATATTGACAACCCTATATCAACCTTAAATCTAGAAGTTACTATTTGGTTAAAAGATAAAAACGAAATAGATAGTTATATTTCAAATAAAGGAATTTCAAATTTTTTAAAGGTATTTTACAGTTATTTTTTACCTTTAGAGCTGGATGTAACAACAAAATACCAAGTTAAAAATCCTTCAGCATTTTCACTAGACAACAATAATAGTTCCTCTTTAGGAATTTCAACAACATTATAAAAAGAAAAAAATGGGTTCTCTTTCAAGTTTATTAAACGGTAACGCTTTTAAAATTAGCATTTTGTTATTTATAGTAGGCTCTATAATAATGATGCTATTTACCAAAATAAGAAAAACATTTTCAAAACAAAAAAAGCAATCTATACTATATGCCATATTTGTATTAATCACTTTTGGTTTAGTCGGATTTATTAGTTCTAGTAAAATTTTAAACGACACAGCTGTAAATAGTTTTATTGGGATGCAAATTGTATTTTTAATTTTAGGATTATTACACCTTTATATATTAAGAAAATTTTTTCCAGCTCTATCTGAAGATAAATCTGATTACTTTTCAGAATTTTTATTTACTATAGCTATAACTTTAATTGGATTATTTGCTTTTTTAAATGTCGTAACCAATTTTAGAGAAGGTATTAACTACACGTTTCTAGCAGCATCTATACCATTTATTTTTCCTTTTATGGTATATAAATTATATGAATTTTCGTTACTAATACCAGTTCCTGAATACAAAAACTGGTTTTACCCATTGGAAGTTGATGTAAAAGAACCTACAAAAAAAGAACTTCAAAATCCACTAGTCATAAGTTTTGAGTTTAAGAAAAATGAAAACTTACCTGATATTACTAATTTTAGAGTTAAAGCTCCAGAAAATATGGAGTTTGGTAAATTATTTTATTTTTTTATTAATGACTATAATGAAAGACATCCAGAAAGCCAAATAGACTACTTAGATCAAAACACTAAAGAACCAAATGGCTGGATTTTTTACAAAAAACCTACATGGATATCCTCTTTAAGACATATTAACTTTTCAAAAACAATAATAAACAACGACATAAAAGAAGACTATGTCATTGTTTGTCAACGTACTAATGTTAACTAAAAGTTACCAGCCTACACTTTAGCTAATAAAAAAGCTTTTTATCGAAAAAAATCTATCTTATTCATTTACATTGATAGCTTTACGGTATGCCACTAATGGCTTTTAAACTTTTTTATTAATTAAATATTTATTATTATGGCTTTTAAAGCAAAACTTAAAGTAGGAGGACAAGAGTACAACGTATTAAATTCATCTTACGAATTACACCAAGAAACGGATGCAACAGGGAGACCTTCTTCTATTACTAGAGGAGGAAAAATCAAATTAACTGTTGAGTCTACTGCAGACACAAGTCTTTCTGACTGGATGTTTAACAACTTTGAGCGTAAAGACGGATCTATTGTATTCTTAAAAAGAGATAGCGAGTCTACTTCTAAAGAATTAAAGTTTACAGAAGGATACATGGTTAAGTATCTAGAAAACTTTGACTCTACGGGTAAAAACCCAATGTCAGAATCTTTTGTAATATCTGCTAAAGGTATTGGAATAGGTAACGGAGAACACACTAATGACTGGGTATAATAACTCACATTATTAATATTTTATAAACTTAAAGGGAGTTGCTTATGCACTCCCTTTATTTCTTTATTCTCATTTTTAAACCTATTATAATGTCATTTTTAGCAAAACTTAATATTGATGATAACGAAATGAATGTATTAGAATGCTCCTTTGGTTTCCATCAAGGCGCTGATACTACAGGTCGACCATCTCAAAAACCTCGTGGAGGACAAATAACTCTCTTAATCGAATCGACTAACAAAACAGATTTTTTGGAATGGATGATATCTCATAACATGACCAAAAATGGAGATATTATCTTTTACAAAAGAGATAATATGTCAAGCCTTAAAACCATAACATTTAATGAAGCATATTGCTTAGATTATATGGAAGATTTTGATGCTGTTAGTGCACAACCCTTAAAAACGAGAGTTATAATTTCAGCAAAAGAAATTAGTGTAAAAGGAACAACCTATACTAATAATTGGCCTGCTAAAATTTAATTTTTATAAGTCCGCATATAACGTTTTAATCTATAGCTATTATGTAGTTAAAGACTGTACTATTGTTTTTTAATAAACAATAATAAGGATAATTATTTTAACATATTAGTTTCAAACACAATAGCTAAAAAAATAGCATTACCTACATTAAGTAACACCAAAACATTTCTGGCAGATCTAAATATCTCTAAAGATTAAATACATCTTCAAAACCTAAAATAGCTAAAAGCGTATAAAATTAATACTACTTATTTTTAATAAAAATACGTAGTTATACGTATTGTAACTACAAGTACATTATTGTAGTTTAGCTTAATAATAATACAGCTATAATAAAATGAAACTTATTTAATATAAGTTACTAAAAGTTGTCATAACGGAAAATATAACCCCAAAACAACTATATTAGTTGTCATATAACTAGTTGGCAAACATTTTCACAAAACGTAATTGAAAAAGATAAACCCACATAACACGAAAGAATTAAAAGACTACATAGCAAGTCTTCCGCCTGAATATGTGGAAAAGAAAAACCAAGAACAAATTGAGGAAAACAAAAAAATGTTCGCGGAATTTAAAGACGCATTTTCAAAATCCTGTTGTTTTTTATGTGGAAATAAATTAGAAATATTCTATCCTGATGAGCCTTGCTTTCACTGGTTTTTAAGACCTAACGGAATTAGAAAAAGAGACTTTAAAAACTATCTATCCGAACCAATTGGTTTTTTTAAACTAGAAAGTTATTTACGTTGGGTTGCAACAACTGAAAACTTCATAAAGAACATCAATGATTTGGAAAGTGAAACTTCCAAAAGCAAATTACGAGAAGTAACAATAAAATATAAAAATATTGAGTGGTCGTTGCATTATGGAAAAACAGATTTAGAAGGTCACTCTAATTCAAAAAATGCGGACTTCCCTCATTTTCATATTCAAATGCTGATTGATGAAAGACCATTCATAAGATTCAATGATTTTCATATTCCTTTTTCAAAATATGACCTAATTGACATTAAACTAATGGACGAAGCTAGTGATATGATACAATTTGGACACAGTCAGGCACCAGGAATGTCTGTTATTGAAGATAAGGAATTACTCAAAGAAATGGACGAATTAATGGTTGCTTCTGAAAATATGGAGACAGCAACTTTTAACAGTCAAACTATGGCATCAATGCCTGAAGGAATGACAATGGACGAAAAAAAATTACAGGAAATGTTTAAGGAAAATAAAAAGACTAAAGTTCCACTAAGACATTTAATGAAAAAATATTTTCCAGAAGTAAATCTTGTTACTAAAATAGAACCAGCAGATGGATTTCCAGATAAAAAAACTAGGAATAAAAGATAAAAAAACGATTTGCCAACAATGTATAACCGCAATTACGGCGGATTCGACTACGTCCGAATCCAATCGGAATTGCTAAAGCCTGTACTAAACCGAAAATTAACGCATATTAACCCGTAACTGACAGTTATACGAGACCGTTGTGGGTAATACGAAAAAAGAAAATTTATGAACATACAATCATTATTAGAAAAAATTAACCTTTTTGAAAAACTTGTAGTTGAAAGTGGTTTTAAAAGAGATGTTACAGGATTTAAAGAAAGTATTGCACCACAACAAAACAGACAAAATCTTCAACTTTTTCAAGATATAGCAAAAAAGATACAAGCATATCTAAACATGATTTATGAATCTGATTTACCAGAATCTCTGGAATCTGTTCTTCCAACAGAATCTAAAAGACCATTTACTGAAACTAACCATTTGGATAAGTTAAATGAAATTCTCGATGATAACGAATTAGAAACTCCCCTATATTTTAGCAAATTAAATAGACTCTTAAATTCACTTCAATCTCAAATTGAGGAAAATCATACTGAACTTAATCGACTTAAAACTATTTTTAAAAATTATGCTGACTTTGAACAACAAGAAATTAATTCAGAAGAATACGCTGTAATTTCATTAATATTCAAAGACTTAAAAACTACTAAAAGTTTAAAGGAATTTTCAAGAGTATTAAATAAATGGAATAGGACTTTATTGATTTATCATCAACTTTTAAAAAGCGAAGCACCAAAAGATATAGAAATTGTAGAGGTTCAAAATGGCTCTATTGATGTATTAGTAAATATCGATTTAGATATTGCACTTGATTTAGTTGAGTTAATAAAATTAGGTTTTAAAGTTTTTGGAGGATATTTACTTTACAAAACGAAAGCTAAAGAAATAATTGCAACTTATTTTGGAAATAAAATTCTCATTGATCAAGAAAAGAAAAGAGAAAATGAAATGCTTGAGAATATACATAAAGCAATAGAAGCAAAAATATTAGAACAACATAAAATCGCAAAAAAAGAAGACAACGGAATTGACGAAACAGCTATAAAAGCTAAAGTAAAAGATGTTGCAGATATTCTTTCAGAGCATATAGTAAAAGGGAATGATATAAAATTACTTGCTACACCAGAAGAATATGAGGAACTTGAAGAAGAAGCTGATGAAATTAGATTAACATCAATTAGTAATAGAAGAGCATTAAAGGAATTACCAAAAGAAGACAGACTTAAACTAATTGAAAAATATGAAACCAAAGAAAAAGACGAACCGAAAAAATAAAGTACTACCCACAACAAAGTACTGTGGTAAAAAACAAGTAAAAACTCATTAATTTTTTAATAAAGTACTTCTGTAATTATTATCATAACTTAGTCCTGATTTTGCTATTGCAACAAGCCTATTCTTAAAACGGAAAATAAAGTCAAAATCGAAATAAATATCGCTAACAATGGGTATAGTGCATAGCACCCTTCGGGATGCTACGATACCATACCCGAAACGTTGGCAACAAGCTGAAAAAACATCCGAACACAATTTGAATGACAGAAAATAAAAATATAATTGGAATTTGCGGAAGTGCCAGCAAAGATTCAGCAAATCTATCTATTCTTAAATGGATAGCGAAATCTAGTGAATCTGAATTCAATTTGGAGATAATAGATGATTTAACAGAACTTCCTCATTTCAAAACTGAACTGACCGACAAAAATGTGCCTGAAAAAATTACGGATTTGCGGAATAGAATTGCCAATGCAGACGGAATTATTATTTGTACGCCTGAATATATTTTCAGTATTCCAAGTGGTTTAAAAAATATGATTGAATGGTGTATATCGACAACTGTTTTCTCTGACAAACCAATTGGACTTATCACAGCTTCCGCAAGTGGATTAAAAGGACACGAAGAGTTGAAATTAATAATGGAAACTGTTCAAACGAAATTCACAGACGAAACAGCACTTTTGATTCAAGGAATAAAAGGGAAAGTTGACAAAAATGGAAAAATTATTAATAAAGAGACAGAACTTGAATTGCAAAAATTCATTAAGTCATTTAAGAATCTGACGGAAAACCCAGTTGACAACAACGTATATAAAACATAGTTATTACAGGTTTTCCGTGAGGTTTTTGTGTATTTGCAAAGTCCGCCAAATTTTTTAAATTGGCTTTTTGAGAAAATAAGATAAAAAGAAAATTAAAAAATTCGGCTTGTGTATAATCCGAAAGTTTAGCGTCTATTTATACGCTACGTTTCATATACAAGACCGTTGTGTGTAATTAAAGAAAACCGTGATAAACAAAGTATACAGAGAATCAAAAGGAGAAAAAATATATGGAGAAGTTTTTTATGGAATTGTGAAAAACGGAATGTATTTTTTTACCGAAATAACTGTATTTGCTGACGGAATGATTCGCTGTTGGGAATTGATGGATTTTAATACTTTCAAAGAGAAATTAAAATCTGGTTGGATAAGAATTAATCTACCTAAAGATTCGGAATTACGAATTCATAATTTTGGTGTTGTAAATGCAAAAGAGTTTCTTTCTGAAAAATCTGATGAAGACTTTATAAAAGAAATTGAAGACTCAATAACCGAGCTGAATGGAGGAAAAAGTAGATGTCGAAAATGTATTGATTTATTCAAAAATTATTTGCTTAAAGATACAGAACAAAATTATTTGGACTTAAAAAATCAATTTGAGGATTTACCAAGACATAAAAGAGTTTTATTTGAATATGTAGATTATAAAGACCCTTTAATTGGATTGATGGAAAAAAATGAAATATTTTCGCCTGAACAAAGGAAATTTATGCTGAATGATTATTTTGAGGACGAATGGAACGAAAAAGAATTTGAATAATAACTACACACAACAAAGTACTGTGGTAAAAAACAAGTAAAAACTCATTAATTTTTTAATAAAGTACTTCTGTAATTATTATCATAACTTAGTCCTGATTTTGCTATTGCAAAAGCCTGTTTTAATAGCTTATTACAAACGGCTATTAATGCTAATTTTTTACTCTTCCCTTTGGCTACTAATCGATCATATATTGCTTTGCAAGCATGGTTATATTTACAGGCATTAAAACTGCACATAAATAATAAAAGTCATACCGTTTAAATCACCCATAACAAGGGATAATTCTTATCTATTTTACCACAAAACCAAAGACCACTATAAATCACTAACAAACAGTACGTTAAAGCGTTTTTCAAAATAGGTTATAGCGTGGTTATAGCATGGTTATAACATACTTATAGCAAGCTTATAGTATAAATCAAGTAAACCATTTATAACTTAGCGTAATGCATAACAAAGTAATTTAAACATATAGCGTCAAACCGCATATAATCTATACCTAATGCCAGCCTACTTATAAAAACCCTAACAGATTTTATATTAGGTTGTTGTTGTTATTAATTAATTATCAAAAACATAGCTGCGTATAAAACTTAATACAAAGTATCGCGATAATAAAACATCAAGACAATTTCAAAAAAACATTAATACTGTTTACAAATCCCCAACTAGCACTCGTTTGTAAATAGTACTATTTAAAGTAAAATTAAAACGATCTAAACATTTAGATCGTTTTTAATATTTTTGAATATTAAACAAAAAAAACACACTTAAACAGATATTATTACTGTTTACCTATTTAAATCTTATTCACTCAACATAATCAGTAACTTATAAAAATGCCGATAATGGCAATTAATTTTTCAAATATTTTTTATGGCTTTTAAAGCAAAACTTAAAGTAGGAGGTCAAGAATACAACGTATTAAATTGTTCTTACGAATTACACCAAGAAACAGACGCAACAGGAAGACCATCTTCTGTAACAAGAGGAGGTAAAATTAAATTAACAGTAGAGTCTACTGCAGACGTTAGCCTTTCTGATTGGATGTTTAATAATTTTGAGCGTAGAGATGGATCTATAGTATATTTAAAAAGAGATAGCGAGTCTACTTCAAAAGAATTAAAATTTACAGAAGGTTATATGGTTAAATACCGTGAAACTTTTGATTCTACAGGCAGAAACCCAATGGCTGAAACTTTTGTAATATCTGCAAAAGGTATTGGTATTGGTAATGGAGAACACCTTAATGAGTGGGTATAAACCAACTTAGTATAGTTAACAAAATAAAAAGGGATGCTTTGGCATCCCTTTTTTTATTAATAAAAAAATACAATTAAATTCCCCCTTCCTCCGCTTTTAACTTGATAGTATAAAATATTATTTTCAACTTCACAATAAACAAATCAATTCAAAGTAAGATAATCTTCTAAACAACAGCACTATAAATTTAGAAACAAACAATATAAAACACACTTAATCGAATAAAAAAACTTTTTAACGAAAAAAGAGAGGTGTATTCAATTACGTTTTATAATTTTAGGCTATGCCACTAATGGCTTTTAAACTTTTTTTATTAATTAAATATTTATTATTATGGCTTTTAAAGCAAAACTTAAAGTAGGAGGACAAGAGTACAACGTATTAAATTCATCTTACGAATTACACCAAGAAACGGATGCAACAGGAAGACCTTCTTCTATTACTAGAGGAGGAAAAATCAAATTAACTGTTGAGTCTACTGCAGACACAAGTCTTTCTGACTGGATGTTTAATAACTTTGAGCGTAGAGACGGATCTATCGTATTCTTAAAAAGAGATAGCGAGTCTACTTCTAAAGAATTAAAGTTTACTGAAGGATACATGGTTAAGTATCTAGAAAACTTTGACTCTACAGGTAAAAACCCAATGTCAGAATCTTTTGTAATATCTGCTAAAGGTATTGGAATAGGTAACGGAGAACATCTTAATGACTGGGTATAACAACTCCCGTTATTAATAATTTATAAATTTAAAGGGAGTTGCTTATGCACTCCCTTTATTTCTTTATTCTCATTTTTTAAACCTATTCATAATGTCATTTTTAGCAAAACTTAATATTGATGATAACGAAATGAATGTATTAGAATGCTCCTTTGGTTTTCATCAAGGCGCTGATACTACAGGTCGACCATCTCAAAAACCTCGTGGAGGACAAATAACACTCTTAATCGAATCGACTAACAAAACAGACTTTTTGGAATGGATGATTTCTCATAACATGACCAAAAATGGAGATATTATCTTTTACAAAAGAGATAATATGTCAAGCCTTAAAACCATAACATTTAATGAAGCATATTGCTTAGATTATATGGAAGATTTTGATGCTGTTAGTGCACAACCTTTAAAAACAAGAGTTATAATTTCAGCAAAAGAAATTAGCGTAAAAGGAACAACCTATACTAATAATTGGCCTGCTAAAATTTAATTTTTGCAAGTCCAAAGTTAAGGTTTTCAACGTATAACTATAGCATAGTTAACTATTCTAGTACTGTTTATTAACATAAGCAAAAATAGGGTATGCAATAAAATGTGCACACACCTAACTGTATTTACAGGTACTACTTAAACGCTACTTTTTGAAATGAATTACATAAAAAAAACAGATGCTTACGATATCTATATAGAACCAAGCCGAAAAACAATAGTTATTCGTCAAAAATGGAAATACATTTGGAAAACAATTTCTAAAGATATATCCGATTGGAATTATTTAGAAAAAAACTTGGCATCATAAAGCAGATCAAATAATTTGGGATCAATGGGGTGACAAATATGTATTTCAAACTTTTGTTGAGAGTACTAATACAGATCAAAGTTTACATAAAAAAGAATTCAAAGTAGAGTTCGACATAGAATGGGTAACCTCTAACCAGCACTGGACAGCAAATGTCACAAAAGTCAAACCACATCAGCGCTATAGGTCTTACGTTAGTCGAAACGCAAAAACTATTAATTTAGCCAGTATAGACCTTAAAACACGTGTTTCTGGAGATATTAATCAAAATACTCTAAAACATGAGTTTGGACACACCATATCAATACCTGACGAATACTCAAAAGAGTATGGTAATACAAGGATAAGCATGTGGGTCGATGACACTAAAGCGTTAATGAATATTGGTAACGAATTAAGGCAACGCTATCTTAAGGACGTAAAAAAAGAATTAAATACAATTATTCCAGGCGTTTACTTTATAGGCTTTCTAAATCAATGAAATTAACCACGACACATATCGTTTTATTGGTAATACTATGCGCTTTTTCTTGTAAGAAAAAAATAGAAATATCACTACAGAAGCTGTAGCACTAGTAAAAACAACCGATTCAACTTTTTACTGCTTAAATGACTCAATAACTGTTAGTTTTTTATCTAGAGTTAATTACAAAAAAGCTTTAAAAAATTGTAAATTAACTTTATTAAACAGAGAATTTATATACGGAGAATATCGTTTAATGGGAATAAGAAGCGGTTTAGAAAATCATTTTTCAAAAGAAGAATTTAATAATAGAAAAATCATAATTAAAGAGGTGCAATGGGAAACCAAAGACCAAAAAGACTTTATTATGGTATGGTACAAAAAAACAAAAATAATTGGTTA
This sequence comes from Olleya sp. NP1-10, assembly GCF_055804415.1. NCBI lineage: Bacteria > Pseudomonadati > Bacteroidota > Flavobacteriia > Flavobacteriales > Flavobacteriaceae > Olleya > Olleya sp. NP1-10. Next base: position 3,190,447 of record NZ_CM147840.1, read on the forward strand.
CCCATTGAGGCTTATAGATATTCTAAAAGCGCTCAATTCTAAACTCAAATATTACGACTATGGCACTACAAAGCAACACAACTATATTTATCTCAGGAACAGAGGTTTCGGCGTTTAAATCAATACAATTACATCAAAGTATCGATTCTCATCACAGACTAGAGCTAGTTTGTCGTATGGATGTTTTAGAAAATTTAACTCAAGCACTTGGAGAATCTAGTAAAAATTACTTAGGAGAAACCATAACAATTCAAACGTCAGCTTTGGGTGCTCTTAATGGTTATGAAGCCTTAGAATTTAAAGGGATTGTCTCACAAATAACAACTATCAAAGGGCACGAAGCAAGTTCTGGCGACGAAGTTGTCATTACAGCTTTAAGTCCAACCTTTATAGCAGACGATGGACCTCATTATGCCTCTTACAACGATTTATCTTTAGCTGAAATACTAGACCGCACCTTTAGTGACTATGACAGATCTAAATTAGAAGTTCAAATACAACCTAATAACACCGCTACCCTACACTACTCTGTTCAAAACGGAGAAAGCGCTTACAATTACGCTAGTCGTTTAGCTGCGCAATATGGCGAGTGGTTTTATTATAATGGTTCAAAATTAATCTTTGGAGCTCCGGAAACAGAAGAATTAGCATTAACTTATGGTTTTGATCTTAAAGAATATAACCTAAACCTTACGCCACAATCAAATAATTATAAATTTTATGCTAATGATTACTTATTAAACGATGTACACGAAAAAGATGCTAAAGATATTAGTTCTGGTGCCAGTGGTTACAGTGGTTTTGTATCTAGTAAATCTAATAGTATTTATAATAAGGAAACAAAAGTATGGCATAACTTATATAATGATCCACAAGCAAAACAAAGATTAGATTATAGTATCGAGTTGCAGAAAAAAGCTATCGAAATGCAGCAGGTAAAACTTAATGGTATTAGTGATAATCCAGGCGTTAAATTAGGAAATATAGTCAAGGTAGAAGGCGCTAATTATAGAGTTATAAGTATTACACACAGTAATAGTGAAAATGGTGATTACGAAAATAGATTTGAAGCTGTTACTGCAGATTTTGACGCCTATCCTAATACCAATATTAATGCATTTCCTAAAAGTGGTACACAAACTGCTACGGTTATGGAAAATGCAGATCCAGAAGGCTTAGGTCGTATACGTGTGCAAATGCCTTGGCAGAAAATAACCGGAGAAATGACACCTTGGATACGTATTGTAACCCCTCACGCAGGTGGTGATAAAGGATTTCATTTTATACCAGAAATAAGTGAAGAAGTGCTTATTGGTTTTGAAGGTAATAATGCAGAACACCCTTACATGTTAGGTAGTTTGTATAATGGTGGTGCAACAGCAGGAGCTTTTCAAAGTAGTTCTAATGATGTTAAGGCTATAAAAACAAGAAGTGGTCACATAATTGAATTTAATGACAGTAAAGGAACAGAAAGTATTACCATAACAGACAAAAACAGTAATACTTTTAGAATAGATACCGAAAAAAATAATATTGAAATCACTGCGTTAGAGAATATGACTTTAAGTGCTAAAAACATAAGAATTAATGCTTCTGAAAACATGGAGCTATCAGCAGGTAAAGACATGACAAAAAGTGTTGCTGAAGATCTAATTGTAATGACCAAAAACACAAATGTGGTCATTGAAAAAAATCTATCCATTAGTTCTGAAAAAAATGAAACTGTATCTGAAGAAATCACAATTAGTAGTAATTCTAAAAACCTGACTTTAGCGTCTGGAAAAACTGTAGATATTCAAAGCACAGAGAAAGTTAAATTATATTAGTACATCCTGAATTAAATACATTATATGGAAGAAAATATAGCCATAAAAAAATCACTTCAAAATAATAAAATAAATCTTGACCCAATTGGCTTATACTCTAGATATGGATGTATGATTATTTTTGAAGATAATCATGCTAAAAATAGTTTAAGATATAAATTAGAAATTAAGTATTTAGGAAAATCCGATACTAATAGTAATATATTTCAAATAAATAGAAATACCGATATATACATAAACGATAAATTTCCAGAATCCAGTATGGATGAATTAACTTCTAAGGTAAGTCAAGTCATATACCCCTTAGAATTAGAGTGTAATAGAAATGGAACTTTAAAAAGTGTCAATAATTTTGACGAAATTAAAGACAGATGGATTGTTTTAAAAAAGGAATTAAAAAAATACTACAAAGGAGAAGTAACTGATAAATACATTAAATTAAATGATAAAACTCTAAGTATTTCCGAACTTTTTTTAAAAAAATAAAACAAGATTGGTTTTTACACTTATTTTTTGCTCCAATACATGTGTCGTATACAGACTCTAGATACGTCTTTGATAAACCCAAATATTATGTTGCAGGTAATGCAGGTTTAGTACATTATGAAGCAAAGAAAACATTAAAAGAAAACAGTTCTGGACCAATACATTTTGTAAAAATAAACGGAACTATAAATGATCAAAGATGTGCTTTAGATTTAGAGCAAGAATTAAAATTCCCTTATTACAAAACACTTAACAGTGATGAAAAACCTTTAAAAGGAACATGTGATATCACTTATGGTATAAATAAAGAAACTGGTATTATTCAAGGAATTGAAGCCTATTTTGAAACTAATTTTGTTGAACCAAAAAAAATAACTGTAAAAATGTTTTCTTTAGACAAATTGAAAGAAATTGAAACTCCTCAAGAAGAAAATAATGAAGAAAACGGATTTTGGTCTCGATTTTTTAAAAAATCTAATAAATAGATTATGAGTGAAAAACACGCAGTAGTACAAGGTGCATTATGTGAATGTCAATTTGGAGATTTTCCTGACAAATTAAAAGTATTGTCACAGACACGTAATTATGCTAATGATAGTGGAGGCTCACAAAAGTTATTAGCCTCTACAATGGAAATTGGAGGTGCCACCTTTGAAAAAAACACCTTTGGTCAATGTAAAATGCAACCTACAGGTAGTAGTTTTAAACCTTGTCAAATAGTAATAAGTAAATGGGATGGTGCTTATGACAATGTAATTTTAAGTAACCAAGGAAAAATTTTACTAGAAGATAGTAAAGCCACGTGCCCTATTGGAGGTAGCCCATGCATTAGTATTATAGACCATGGTCAAACAGCAGAAGGTACGGGAGACGATATTGAAGAACCTAATAACGATGTTCATTCACAATTAAATCCAATGGTAGATACAAGAGAGTTACACCAAGAACCTTTTGATGACGGTATAACCATTATTTCTAAAAACAATTAATTATGGCGAAAATTGGAGTTGAAAAAGTAGGTTTATTAATTGATAAAACTGAAATCGATCAATTTGTAAACGCAGATTTTTATAAAGCTTTAAAAGAGATGAAATTTGATAATTACTCTTTTAAAAAAAGAATAGCTATAAGAGGCAATAAAAAAGAAATCTTTGAGGCTTTCTATTTTGAAGCCACTCCTGATGATAGAAAAGGGAGAGCTAAATGGATAGCACAACCTGATCAAGATTGCCCGTATTCTTCTTCCGATAAAACATCTGTAGTAGGTGACATGGTAGAAATAAAAATTGAACCTAAATATTGTGGCTCACAAAATATGGCTTTAGAAGCCTTTATGAATACTCCAACAAACCAATCTCCTGCTAAAGTTTTAGTCTACGGATATTGCAAAAAAACTACTTAGCACAACATGGAGTAAAAAACAAGAAGGTAGTGCTTTATCTGATCAATTAAAATTTGGTGACAATATATGGTTAAATGCTAAATTAGAAGGATGTAACGGTGTGTATCTTCAAGTAGAAATATTTCACCTAGAAAAAGGAGACGACTATCCTTTACCAAAAAAATACTCAACACAATGTATCAATGGACAGGTTAATTTGCAAATAAGAGACACCTATAACTGGAAAAAATATCATGGATGGCTTGAAGATAGTACTGAAGAGTATTATGCAAAAATAAAATTAAAAGGATCAGACACCTATATTGGAAATAAAACAAAAGATTTAGTTTTTAAGTTTCAAACTTCTAGTAAAACCGTAAAACTAGCTGAAACTGCTCGTCCTCTAAAATTAGGACAAAACCAAATAAACATAGAGCGTTATGAAACTTGTCGTTTTAAAAAAATGAGCTTTGTTGACGATAGCAAATCTATAGTTCTTTTTGACGAAAAAAAATTAGGTGTTGCTGGTGAATCTCCAATGAAAAAATTTGCAGTTTCTAGGACCATTAATTTTGACCTAGATCAAGATTACATAAGACAAGATGCAACTCTAGTACTTAACCAGCTTGCTAAATTCTTAAAAAACAATCCATTTATACCTGTTGAAATTGGAGCGCATTGTGATATTAGAAAAGATCATAAGTATAATGATGACCTATCCATTAGAAGAGCAAGGTCATCACGAGATTATTTGATTAAAAATGGTGTTGGAGCAGATCGTATAACTGCCATAGGTTATGGAAAAAGGCAATTACTACTTACAAAAGAAAAGAATAACGGAAAAGAATTAACAGAAAGCCAACATGAAAAAAACCGAAGAGTTACTATAAGTTTTAAAATATCTGGTGGAGATAGTCAAGCTATTACTTATGAAACTTTTGCTCCTGATTATACAGCAAAAAAAGCAAAAAAATATGTCACTTTAAAAATTGACGGGCTAGAAAGTACTGATCATTGCTTTAAAAGAGGTACAAATCTTGAACACACCAACGAGGTAAGTATTTTTAACCACAACGAAAAGACAGTTAAAAAACCTGGTACTAGTGATATCGTAAAAAGGTTATATAGTCCAACTTCTCAAATCAGTATTGCTCCTTTAGATTTTATATGGCCACACAGTGTTGCTCCTAATATTTATAAGTACCATATACACACGTGCAGATACTATTTTTATAAAGACAGAGAAACAATATATGTTAAAGTATTTCCAGATATTAAATGGAGTTTTGATTTTTTATTAGACTTAAATAATAAAGCTGGCGTTAAATGGGCTAATTTATCAGCCAAAAAGCATAAAGAAATGCAAAGTGAAGCTGGTAAAATTGGGGCAGAAAAAAGATGGAAACAAACTGATGTAAAATTACAAGTAGCTGTTAAAGCCTATTGGAATAAAATTAATAAAGACAATTACGAGGACAACTTTAAAATAGAAAAAGAGTTTGAGGGCAAAATAAAACAACTTTATAGTATTTTTTCTAAACTAAAAGAAGCTTCTAAATACATTACGGGTCAAACTAAAGGTAAAATTGTTAAAAGTCGTATAGGACGAGATATGCCTTTTTCAGTTGTAATGGATGGACCTAGCTTATATTTAGGAGCAGAATGGCAATGCGCTAGAGGAATAACAGACGATAAACCAGCTCCAAATCTTGGTACAAAAATAGTACTAAAAGTTGTTGCAGCTCCACTTATAAAACTGGCAATTGTAATAGATTTACTAGATATTATTGTTCAAGGAACTCTTGCTGCCACAACTGGTGGCGCAGGAAACCTGGCAGCAAAAGGTTTATTAAAAGAAGTGAAAGAATGGCTTTCCGATGAAAAGAATCCAGTAAACATAGACATGTATATGGATTTAGAAGTGTTTGGAGAGATTAGTGCTAACACATCGTTAACACATCACACAGCTGCACCTAATAAAGCAAGCCTAGCTATAGATACTAAAGTAGGTATTGTACTTACTGCTGGCTTAACTGTTAAAGCAAAGTTGGTAGTAATAATAGCTGAGTTTTACGCAAATGGAAGCATTAAAGTAAAAGGAGAAGGATCAATTACTTTTGGCCATAAATTAAACTATGTTGGTAAATCTCATGGAGGATCTCTAAATTACGAGCCTAAAATGCAGTTTGACGGGATTCAAGTTGAAGCCATTATTAAAGCCGAAGTCGGTATGAAAATTAGAACATCATGGTTTAGTTTTAATAAAGATAAAAAATTAGCAGATATAGAATATAAAGAACGATTGGTTGACCCTTTTGATATTCTTGAGGAAATAGCAGGAGGAAAAGTATCATTACCATTAATTTCATCATAATTAAAATAAACATAATATAAAATGAAAAATAAAATAATATTATTTAGTAAAATTCTAGTATTAATGATGCTAACAAGTTGTAACTCTCAAAACGAAGACTCTATTGATTTAAGTAAAGAGATACTAGGTAAACACATTGATTCTATAGTAAGCCCAAATATTGAAATAAATAAAAATATTTTGATTGGTGACTATGGTTTAGATAATAGTAGCCTTAAAACGGCATCAAAAGAAATATTGAGCTTTAATGGTCTTAGTCTATATGGCTATTTTGATGAAGATTCAAATTTTCGAAAAAATTATGTTGAATTTGCTTTTGCTAAAAAAGACAGTATTATTACTATGTATGAAATAAAAACCTATCAAACAGAAAAAAGCAACCAACTAATTAAAGCTTTAGATGATTTTTTAGGTAAGCCCAATTTTACTAGTTATCAGAAAGTAACAGATCGTAAAGAAGGAAATTATGACGGAAAACTATGGGAAGATAAAATTAATAATCGTAGCTTTTTGTTACATATTTCTATGCAAAAACATGGTAAAGAATGTTGGCTATATGTTGTAGACAATAATACCCCCTATTTTTATGAAAGAGCAATAGGATTACCGTCGTTTTCTAAATGGAGATTATACCTTAAATTTAAAGAATTTAATGATAAACCTGAAAACTTTACTTACCAGGATTATATAAAAGATCAAACAGATAAAGGTGACGAATATATTAGCATTTTAACAGAATAATTATTAAACAAAAGTATAAATCAATATGGTCAAAGAACCTTATTACATGTTAGATTTTAAGGCAGGAACTTGCCTGTTTGAAATTAGAGTAAATGACAACATAATAATGACAATGGATATTAAAGGAGGCGTATCTACTCGTATTCCTATAAATACAGGTATATCTAAAACAGGACCGTTTGAAGTTACTATAAAGTTGTTGCCAAATACCGGCACATTTAGTTTAGATGAAGGGTGTTATTTTAATTATTCCGTTGTTTTGGTCGATGTTTATAATGGGTTTAAAGATATAGAAACTTTAGGGAGTTTTAAATCCAAGCGTTTAGAAAAAGATGAACAAAAGCTACTTATTACAAGTACCAAATTATATAACGCTATTGTTCCGTATCAAATGAAAACCTTATGGGAAAACGGAAAAAACATTGATAAAGTCAAGGACGCAGAAGAACACCTTCGAAATGCTTATAAACGTATTATTAATATAATACAAAGTAAAAAATATAATCTTTATAAAGATCTTATTTCTGCAAGAGAATATAACATGAAAGTATGTATGTATCTGTCTGAAAAAGAATCTGAAGCTCGTTTTGAGGGGTTAAAAAAAGACTTTGAAAATGGTTTTAATGTTGTCCAGTTCCCTGAAAACACGGTAATGATAACATCTGCTTATGGTAAAAAAGTTTCATTAAAACGATTAAATGGAAATCCGGCTCTAAGTTTTGGAAATATAAAAGAAGAAGAACAAATTATGCTAGACATAGAGTTTTATTGGTCTAAAGAGACTAAGCAGTTTGAAATAATATAGAAAAGCTATATATCACTCACTAATAAAACGTGTAAGACACACAAATAGTATCAAACAAAAACTATCTAAATATTTAGATAGTTTTTCTGTTTTTAGTAAAAAATCAGAAGTTAAAAACATAAAATATATCAAACTTAAAAACTAAATTTTGTATAAATACTAGTATTAAAGTAAAAGGAGAAGGATCAATTACTTTTGGCCATAAATTAAACTATGTTGGTAAATCTCATGGGGGATCTCTAAATTACGAGCCTAAAATGCTGTTTGACGGGATTCAAGTTGAAGCCATTATTAAAGCCGAAGTCGGTATAAAAATTAGAACGTCATGGTTTAGCTTTAATAAAGATAAAAAATTAGCAGATATAGAATATAAAGAACGATTGGTTGACCCTTTTGATATTCTTGAGGAAATAGCAGGAGGAAAAGTATCATTACCATTAATTTCATCATAATTAAAATAAACATAATATAAAATGAAAAATAAAATAATATTATTTAGTAAAATTCTAGTATTAATGATGCTAACAAGTTGTAACTCTCAAAACGAAGACTCTATTGATTTAAGTAAAGACATACTAGGTAAACATATTGACTCTATAGTAAGCCCAAATATTAAAATAAATAGGAATAGTATGAATCATTATGGTTTAGATAATGGTAGTCTTAAAACAACATCAAAAGAACTAATGAATTTTAATGGTGTTAACCTGTATGTTTTTTTTAATGAAGAGGATAATTATCTGAAAAATTCAGTAAAATTTGGTTTTGCTAAAAAAAACAGTATTATTGCTATGTATGAATTATTCACTTATCAAACAGAAAAAAGCAACCAACTAATTAAAGCTTTAGATGATTTTTTAGGTAAGCCTAATTTTACTAGTTACCAGAAAGTAGAAGATCGAAAAGAAGGTAATTACGACGGAAAATTATGGGAAGATAAAATTAATAATCGCAGCTTTTTGTTACATATTTCTATGCAAGAACATGGTAAAGAATGTTGGCTATATGTTGTAGACAATAATAACCCCTATTTTTATGAAAGAGCAATAGGATTACCGTCGTTTTCTAAATGGAGATTATACCTTAAATTTAAAGAATTTAATGACAAACCTGAAAACTTTACTTACCAGGATTATATAAAGGATCAAACAGAAAAAGGTGATGAATATATTAGCATTTTAACAGAATAATTATTAAACAAAAACATAAATCAATATGGTCAAAGAACCTTATTACATGTTAGATTTTAAGGCAGGAACTTGCCTGGGCAAATTTGGATAAATGACACATGGGCTCATTGCGTACCGAAAGAAAAGGAATATCCAATAAATACAACCATATACCATTACATGTTAAGGTTGAGTTTTCCTAAGAAAAAAATGTTAAATATGTGTTTTCTAAAATCATCAATAAATACAATATACAAAATGAAGGAGGTAAAAAATAAAACTTACAGACGTTAAAGATCAAATCTATGCATATGTAAAAAGAGAAAAAGAGACCATAGTATTTAACACGCCTGAAGATAAACAAATGCTTAAGGATAAAAAAAATGAAGACTTTCACTTCTCTCACATTATAATGATAAAGTTTTAGGAGTAGTACTCCAAATTGTAGGCAGTACTTCTTATTTAAATGGATTAAAAAACCATTCATCGCGTGATTATGGTTCTTTACATGACTCACATTTACATTGTGGAGGTGCTCCAAAAAATGGAATTGTTAATTTTAAACCTAACTATAAGTAAATGAAAGTAGCTATATTTTTTACAATAATATTATTTCTTTCTTGTAATAAAAAAAGTACATTACATAAAAAGGAAACTCAGGTAAATCTACCTACGTCAATATCAATAAATAGAGAAGGATTTAAAAGTATAAAACAAGATGATTCTATTACCCAGTTACCAATAGGAAGTAAATTTCTTGTATTTAATTTCCCAAAAGGAGGTACAAGTAATAACAATAAGCATTATAATTCCTTATTAAATTCAATTTACGTCACTTATGATAGCATAAGCAACTTAAAAACTTCAACCTGTTATAAGTCAGAGAGAGGAATATTACATGAATATTTTGAATCTGCTGAGTTAGTTGATGACTCGAATACTAAGTATTTTGAACTTTTAACTAAACTACCTAAAATTCATGATTTTGAGATTTCTATAGAAAAGGTTACAAAAAAATGTCATAGAGAAAATAATTTGGATGTTCAATATTGTTTAGCTTTAAGTAAAAACAAAAAGCTTATAAGACGATATAATATCGGATATATTGATTTTGGAGATTTAAGTTCTTCTTCAAAATATTGGTTCATAAGTAAAGACTACATTATACACACAAGAATATTCAGCGAAGTAGCTGAGGAAGACGAAGAACTTTCTAGTACTTTTATAGGTAGAATTAATAGTTTTATAATAACAAAATGTGGTCATTTAGTTTCTTATTACAATAAAGAGGGGCTTCATAAAACAGAAGAAGAAGAAGAAGAAGGCTTAGTCAAAAATCATTTAAAAGAGGGGTTTGGATCGAGAAAAAACAAAATAGTTATGTAGATCAAGAAACGTATGTTAAAGCAGAATATAAAAATGGTCTACCTATTGGCAAATGGCATTATTATAAATTAGATATTGTTGAGGATGTTAACGAAGAAGGATATATTATTAAAACTTATAAACAAAAGACAGATATACTAATAATGACCGAAGAGTATTCTATCGATGGAAATCTAATAAAAAGAGAGAGATTTGAAGAAAATTAATTACTCTTTAAAAAGTTTAATAATTCTATTAGTTATTTTATGCTTTGGCTGCAAAAAAGTCAAGATTAATAAAGTTTCAAATAATTCAGCTCTAAAAACAGAAGACACCTTAAAAAATAAAAAGTTTCATTAGATGCCACACCAATCTGGAAAGAACTAAAATTAGACTTTAATTATATTTTAAGGGTTTCTAAAATCAATGGTCCTACCCTGGTATTACTAGTGATAATTATGATAAGTCTTCTAAAAATGAATTTAGTGAATACCTTGAAGAAATTGGAAAATCATGACTATACTTTTCACGAAAAGAACGCTGCTACTTTTAGCTATCCAAGAAATCCAGGAATGAGATTACATGCAGCAAGAGACTTATATACAGATGTAAATGAACCTATTTATGCCATAGATGATGGAATAATGAGAACTTATAGTAAATTCCATAATCCAGAAAAAGTAACCAACTATAGATTAGTTACTTATACGAAAAAGGAAGCACAAATAAACTCCTTATCAAAATGCCTGATAGTTTAAATAAAAAAATAGTAACAAAATCGATAATCTATAGTTTTACCAAAACTGCAAGAAGATATTGTGGTCCTGAACACTTAGCTGCTCTTATTGGAGCACTAACAGACAATGGTTTTACAATTAAATCTGGTGGTGCTTGTGAAGAAGATGTAACATCTTACCCAAGTGTTAGCCATATTAATGGCAGAGTGTCAACACAAGTTATCTTAGCAGTAATACACTTGAGCAAAATTTTATTAACGCAATGCATAAATTTGGTTTTGGGTCGCAATTAAGAGGAAGCGATAAAAAGGTGTTTACAAATACATCTAATGAAGGTAAACTTCATAATAACCATTTGCATTCAGGAGATTTAACACCAAATTATAAATAATACTATTATGAAAAACACTAAAGTTATAATTGGCTCTTTTTTTCTCCTGTTTCTGTTATTAGGATGCAAAGATGTAAAAGAGGAAACATTAGTAACATCTAAAAACACTAAACAACAAGAGAGGTTAGATAGTCTTTCTAAGAGCAGTATCTTAGGTCAAGATTCATTAACAAGTAAATTACCCATTGGTAGTCCTTTGTTATTAAAAAATAAATTAGAGTACAAAATTGAAGAACAAAAAAAATTAGAAAATTTATTTCATTATTATGGTACTATAAATGGCATCCCAAGTCCAAACTTTAAACCAATAAAAATAGATAAGTACACTGCGCTATACAAACCAACAAAAGCAGACACTATTAATGTAAAAGATAAATTTGCATTACAATCAAAAACAGGTTACTCTAATTTTAATTTAGTTAAAATTTTACCATCTATAAATTCAAATCAATTATTAATTTATGAAGGAAAATCAAATATTCATGATTACGATGGCAATACTATATACACTAATAGAAAAGACCTTGTGATAGTTGATTCTAAAAATAAAATAATAGATGAAATGAACATTTACTATGATTATTCAGATGGAATAAACGCAAGAACAAAACTATTTTTCATTGATGAGAATTATAAATTATCTATTCGTTATTATTATGAGAATGAAGAAGGTGTTACTAAATTCACTCCTATTAAAAATTATAGTATAAACACAAATGGTAAAATAACTAGTAATTAATGAGTTAATGAAAAGGTTATTTATTGCTTTATTTATTCTTAGAATAAGTTTTTTTCTTGTAAAAAGAATCAAACTTCAACAAATAATAAAAAAGTTCTAAAAACTAGTTTTATTAATTAACCACACTGTAAACACAAATACTTTTTTAGATAGTATTAATAAAGAGCAATTACCAATAGAGTTATTTCAAATAATAGATAAAAAAATTAATCCCAAGACATTAAATCTTGGGATTTTTTATTGATTTGAGTATTATTAAATGTTTTTAAAACTTGAACATAACTCCAAATTTAGCTGTTTGAAAAAAGTTATTAAACACATTAATATCAGCATTTAACTTACTTACATCACGTGCATCTTGACGTAAACTTCCGTCTTCTAATAACTGTTCATCGTAACTTAAATTTTGGTAGTTAGCTATATCTGATATAACAAATGAGATAGCAAAATTATCTTTAATAAAATAATTCAAACCTAAATTCAATCCAGCCTGAAAACCTGTTGCATTATCTGTAATTTCATTTTGAACGTCTTCTATAGTTAAATAGTCTCCACCTAATTCTCCATATACCTTAAATCGTGTTCCTAATTCTAGAAAATAATACCTCATAAATATTCCAGTAGAAATAGTTTCTGAAGTATCTTCTTGACTTTCGTTTTGCTGATCTTTTAAATATTGATAAGATAAATCAATACCTAGTACAAAGTTATCTCCTACAAAGAGTCCTGCTTTAGGATTAATAGTATAAGATGTTGTATTAAATGCATCTTTGTCGTTATCTTCAGTACTATATCCTAACATACCTTCTATCAACACATCACCTTTTAAAATATAAAACTCTCTTGGTTCGTCGTTTTGTTGGGCATAAGTACTAAAAGTTACTATAAATATTAATAATATTGATAATTTGATTTTCATTAGATTATAATTAAATTTTACTTTCTTTTATTTCAAATAAAAAAACCGAAGAATAACTTCGGATTTTTTTATTTAATATTTTATTATTTATTGTTGTTCATACTCTGCATCCCAAGCATTTCCATCATCTCCTTTTTGTCCATCCATCTTAATCATAAAGTTTTTGGCTGGAAAATATGGTTTCATATGGACATCTAAATAGATACGATCTTTCTGGTTATGATCTTGTTCAAAACGTTTAATAGAAAAATCTTCAATTAATTTGTCTGGTCCTGTTATATTATCTAAAAACTTAACAATCTGTCCCATTAATTCTTTTCTGGTCTTAGCATTAAAGTTTTCAAATGCACGTCTGTTTAAAAAGTCCATTAATACTTTAGTTACGTAATCAAATACACGTACTACAGAGTAAGTTTGTAAACCTAAATTATCTCCATTAAACAATGTTTTTGCCGAAAATGCCATGACTTTACCGTACTCGTTAACCATTGGTACTAAACCTAGTTTTTCAAGTTGAGCTATTTCACTTTTCTTTAAATCAAAACGTACACCATCAATTTCATTAATACCTCCAAACTTTTTACCTGCAGTTACTTGAGACATTAATGTATTATAAATTTTTCCTGCTAATGCTCCTGCTGGTGGTACAAATAAGTCATCCTCTTCTCCTACTTCATCATGTTTACCACGACCTACTAGCCAGTTACAAGACATAATTACATTTGATCTATAATTATCTCCTCCTGTTAAATTTGCTGATTCAAACATTTCCATAACATCATCTGGCTCGTCTAAATGAGCAAAATCTGTTACTAACATTACTTTATTGTCATAAGCAATTTTAGCCCATTTTTCAACAACCTTATTAGACCCTAAATAACCTGGAATTACAAGTAAGCCATAATTATCTCTTAAATCTAAACGGTCAAAAGACGAGTTTAATTCTTCTGAAATAGCATCAATAAATCTTGTATTATCTAAATCTTTAACTTGATCTAATTCTGCATTAACAATAGATAAATTCTTAAGCTTATCTGCTTCTGTATTTTTATAAAAAAGCGCCATAGACCTGTAAGATCTTTCAAGGTCTCTAGTAGCTTCGATAGCTGTACCTAAGTTCTTTTTTAAAGACACATCTGCAACTTGTGATAATTTTTGTGACTCTTCTACCATTTCAGTAATATCATCAGATCCAGATAATACTGAAGACCACATTTCTAGCACCTTTTTTAAGGTATCACGCTCGTCTTTTTTAGAATTTTCTGTTAAAAATATTTTTTTCTTGCTTTACGTTCAGGATTCATGTTTTGAACACCTTCTACACAAGCTTCCATTAAGTCAAAACCACCATATTTTGCTAGTTTCTCGCTATTAGTTTTTAAATACTCTGAAGGATTTTCAACTGGCTGAAATCCTTGTGCTTTATCTTGAGAGGCTGCCATAATCTATTTATTTTCTTCTATTTCTGTTAATAATGCTCTAATAGATTCTAGTAAAGCTTCCTTTGCTTCTGGATTTTCAAGAGCTGTTTTTAGTATTTTATTGGTTTTTAATTGCTTTGCAATTTTAATGTACTGATCTTTTTCTGTACTTAGGTCTTTTAAAAACTTACTTTGCCTTGTAATTCCCTGAGCACCATAGTCTCCAAGGTTTTTAAATTTCAAGGTTTCTTTTTTCCAACACCATCAGAGTCTTCAAAATCTACTTCAACATTTGGTTGATAATGCTCAAAAACATCGTCTATAGTTTTTAACCCTTTAACAACTTCTGGTTTTATTGGTTGATCTTGAGTTAATTTTTCTACAAGTAGTGTTCTGTTTTGAGGAATTTCCTGAAGAGCTTCGGCTGAATCAGATTTTACTTCATTACCTCCTATTCCGTAAGTATTACTCATTTTTTTGGTTTCAAATTAGATTAATAATTATGTTAAATATAAAACTATTTTTTTATTCGGTATCTATTTATTAGATATATCCCATGTTAATGCACCCTTTTTGTCAATATCTAATTTAATAGTAGCACCTTTTGTTAATTCGCCTGAAATTATTTTTTTGACAATGGAGATCTAAGGTCTTTTCTAATAACACCTCTTAATGGTCTTGCACCATATTTTGGTGTAAATCCTTTTTTGGCTAGATGTGTTGTTGCTTTATCACTTAAATGCAAGGACATTTCTTGCTTATCAAGTGCTTTGTGTAAATCTTTTAATTGAATTTTAAAAATCTTAGTTATAAAGTCTTCCATTATTGGTGAAAACGGAATAATCTCGGTCAATCGTCCTAAAAATTCTGGTCTAAAATGTTTACCCATCATTTCTAATAAATCATTAGATTTAGGGATTTGTCCAGCATTAAAAGTATCTACAATATGATCGCTTCCAATATTAGATGTAAACAATATTACTGCATTAGAAAAATCACCTTCCTTACCTAATCGATCATGTAATTTACCTTCATCTAAAATTTGTAAAAAGATATCAAAAACAGATGGATGCGCTTTTTCTATTTCGTCAAACAAAACTATTGAATACGGTTTTTGTCTAATTTTATTAACTAGTAAACCACCTTCTTCATAACCAACATATCCTGGAGGCGCTCCATATAATAAGGCTGCAGAATGTTCTTCTTTAAACTCTGACATATCAAACCTAATGATTGATGTTTCGGTTTGAAATAAAAACTCGGCTAACGCTTTTGCTAATTCGGTTTTACCTGTTCCTGTTGGTCCAGAAAAGAAAAAGGATCCTATTGGCAAACCTGGCTTACTCAATCCTGACCTAGACTCTAAGACAGCTTCTGTAATAACTTTTACAGCATGATCTTGACCAATTACTCGTTTTTTTAACTGGTCTTCCATATTAAGCAATCTGTCTTTTTCGTCTGCTTGAAGTTTTCCTGTTGGAATCCCTGTTTTATTAGCTATAGTTAAGGCAATATCATTTTTTGTGATATGAGTTTTGTCTTTAGAAGCAACTTTTGATAGATTTTTTAAAATTGAATTAAGCTCTTTAAATCCTTTTGCAGCTGTTGTGATGTGTTCTAGTTTATTTTCTTCTTCCAACTCGGTAAATAAAAGATAACTTAGTTTATCTTTCATTTGAGTATACATCCATTTTATCTCACTAATAGCCTGATCTGTTGGTCGTTTTTCTGCTTTAAGTGCTTCAACACGTTCTTTTAAAGTTTCGATTTCAGGTACAGAGGTTTGAATCATAAATTTAGCAGCAGACATGGTACGATCTATTAAGTCTATTGCCGAATCTGGTAAACTTCTTTCTTTATTATAACGTTTGGCCAATCGTATGGCTTCTGTTATAGTTTCACTATCAATATCTAAATTATGGTGTTCTGTATAATAAGATACTGTGTTTTCAATCATTCTTAAAGCTTCAATTGCAGAAGGCTCCTCTAATGTAACAGTTTCAAATTGTCTTGATAAACCTTCGTCTACTTCAATATGTTTTCTAAAAGCATCATTTGTAGCTGTAGCTATAATTGTAAGTTCGCCTTTAACTAATTCTGATTTTAAAATATTTACTAAACCTTGATTATTATTAGTTTTATCAGTAATTACATTAAGCTGATCAATTAACAATATAGCTTTATCTTTCGCTTTAACTTGATCTATAACCTTTTTTAATCGGTCTTCTATTTCTCCTTTATAACCAGCTCCAGACACTAGACTTATAAAGTCTAATTCATAAACCTCTGCGTCTTTTAATTGCTCAGGTATGTTGTTGTTTAAAGTCGTGTAAGTTAATCCGTTTAATAATACGGTTTTACCGACTCCTGGTTCTCCTAAAATAATAACATTAGGTTTAGAGCGTCTACCTAAAATCTCTGTGATCATTTTAAGTTCGGCATCTCTTCCTGAGATTATTTCTAATTGATTAGCTTCAGCTAAATCTGTTTTGTTGATCGTGTAATCAATTGCTTTATTAGACGTATTTTGAGTTGTTTTTGCCTGTGTACCTGATTCTGTAGTTTGGTTTGATGATGACGCTACGCTTGAGTGTTTTATAACATCCTCAGCCTGTAACGGAAACGTCTTTAATTGTTCAAAAGAAAATCCCACACCAGGAATTGCTAATGCAGCCAAAACACAATGTGCATTGACTTTATCTACACCTAATTTTAGTTTTATTGTTTCTGCTTCATTAAAAATAGCTTCTACAAAAGCATCATGACCAGGTTGTTCTGGTATTTTGTTGGTTTTTGGGTAAGATTCTAACCTTACTTCTGCCCATTCTTCTATATAATAGCCATCTACGTCAATGCTGTTTAGGTACTTAAGCATACCTATGTCTTTATGTAAAAGTGCTTTTAATAAATGTGCTGACGAATATTCTTTATGAGAATACTCTTTTGCTATGGATTGTGCAATGTGAATTGCTTGGTTTAATGATTGATCTAGGGAGTACTCCATTTAAAGTCTTAATGGTTTTTGGTTGGACTTAGATTTAAAAATATATAAATAATATGGATTGGTAATATAAAAAACGAATAAATGTACGGTTTTGTCTATGAATAGCATTTTAATACAACCAATAGCATGGTAATATTATCTTTTTAATCCTGCTAAAAATAAATAAAAAATGAAACAAAATAATTTATTATTATAAAATTAAAATAATCTATTTAATTTAGTCTTTGCAAATTAAGCGTTTTCAAACATTTAAACTAAACAAAATGATTTTAAGAGTATCTACAATAATTTTAGCTTTATGCTTTATGTCTTGTAATGAAAATCCCTCAAAATTTGATGGCGAATGGCAGTGCAATGATGGATCTGCCACGATTTACACCTTTAAAAAAGTAAATAATAACAGCTATATTATGCAATGGGATAACGATAAATACATTACTGGTTTAGTTACTAAAGACGATGTTTTTGAAACTGCAAACGAAATAATTGCTATTGACAGCAAAACAAACGAATTAATATTACCTAAAGAATGGAATTGTCAAAAGGCTGTTAAATTATTTTTACCTGAGAATAATAATCCCTTAAAAGAAGCTATAGCAGATACTGATTACACAATAACAAACACTAAACTTGCAAACAACGATACAGGAATAACAACTAATCAAAAGAAAAGACCTGATGATAAAAAAAATATTTATCATTGGATTGATAACGAAACTGTAGTTTATGATTGTTTAATTAAAAGTCAAGCTATTAAAGAAGAATTTAAGCTTATAACAGTGGATTTTATACAGTTAAAAAAAGCGACTACTGAAAGCCAAAGTTTTTTTGAAATAGTAAATAATAATCCCAAATTAAGAACATTTGCTATTACAAACAAGACAACTTTTTTACCTAGTGATATGAAGTTTGAAGATTTAAAATCTTTTGAAACAAAAAATGATGAAGGACAAATTTTTAAAATCTCCGTTGTAAATGGTAAAATACAATCTTTGACTAAAACTTTATAAATTAAAAAACCCAATCATTAACTAACAAAGATTGGGTTTTACCTTAAAAAATAAAAAACTACTACACTATTATTTTATATATTGTTTTAATATACTTTTAAGCTCAAGTATATCTTGTTTTTGATTTCTCACTAAATTATTATTTAAATCTGTATTAAACTGATAATAATTAATTGTTACCAGGTTAATACCTTTTTTTCTAACATTTGTTTACGTCTATTATTATAATCTTGGATGTTGTCCTTGTTTTTAAAATCATTAGATAATAAAGACTCCAAACTATCGCTATCAGTATTACTATGCTTTCCTTTAAACTCGATTACTAAATCTATATTTTCATAAAATACGGCTACTGGCAAATTATTATTAACCTTACCATTATTGCTTAAATCACCCAAAACCCATCCAAAAGAACTACAATCGGACTTATTATTTTTAAGTAATTTATCGCATAAATTAATTATATAAAATTCATCTGAAACTTTTGTTTTAGCTCCTTGATCAAAAGGTGTAATTGTATCTAAATTAGTTTTCATTTTTTTGGTTTGTTTTGTTTAATGATATTGATTAAAATTATTTAATAGCTTTTATTTTAATGATAAGTTAAGCGAGAATACAGATATTGAAGTACTTAAAATTGTATTTACTAGACGGTGTCCCCAAATCTCAATGTAATCTCCTGGCTCTAACTCTACCGTTCCTGATATTGAATTACTTGTAATATCCGTCAATAAATTAACTCTCATTAAAGTATTAGTTTCTGTTAAAGTTGTCACCCCATTTTTTTTGATAAAAAAGGCATAAAAATCTCCTACTTGTATATTACCTCTTACAGACAACGTACCTGTAATTTGAAAAGTTCTAGTTTTTTTACCTTGATAAGTCAATCTATTATTTTGAGGAGATGTCATCCTTAGCATATTAACTGCTGTTGTAGTATTAGAACCACTATTACCTGTTAGGTTAAACTCACTATTACTAAGTACATTTTGAACAAAACCAGTAGTAATTGCCCCATCATAATAAATGTTACCTGCAGCAACCTCATCTGATTCTACAGGAATACCAGGACAATCAACAGTCCAAGTGTTACTAAAATTAAATCCTGGGTATGAACCAGTAGTATATCGTTTTATATATTCTGTACTAGTACCGCTAAAACTTGCTCCTGATAAAACACCATTATTAACCACAGGATTTAAACTAACATCTATACCTATTGCAGATCCATCTATATCAGAAAACCCTCCTTGTTTTTCAAGAATTCCAAAAGTACCTGTAAATTTCTCGTAAGTACCTGAGTTGGTATTTAACCATCCCATATTACTAAGCAATAATTCATCTATATTACTATAGGTAATTCCATCTGTATTATCTGAAAATTGCACAATACTTAAAAAAGTCAATCCATAACCACTTATAGATCCCACAGAAGCAGCTCCTGCAACAACTGAATCTCTAAAAACAAAATTATCAACACTAGTTCCTGTCATATTAAATACAGTAGCTCCAGGAGCTAATAAAGTCACACCCCTTATACTTCCTCCAGCATTACCAACAAACATAGTCCCTCCTGTTTTAAGTAGTATGTCTTCATTAGTATCTAAACCAATAATATATGCATTATTTAGATCTATTGAATGATCTAAATTAATTGTTCCGTTAATTTCATACAATACATCGTCAGTTAATAAATATTTAGACCCACCTCCTGCTGCTAGTTCATCTGCTAAATCGGCTTCGGATTTTATAATTTTATGATTATCTCTTTTTTCTGAACCTAATTTAGACCATGTATCAAATTGATAGAAATAAAAAGAAGATTCCGTTATATCATACACCAGCAATCCATCTGCGGGACTAGCTATAGCTAAACGTTGCACAGACGTCATTCTAGGTGCAAGTAATCCTTTGCTTACAGATGCTACATCAATCATAGACGATGGATCTGGAGTTAAAGTACCAATACCAACCTGTGCTTGTAAGTTGACATTAATACAAATAAAAGCTAACAATGTAAATGTCTTTATTTTTAAGTTAAAATGTTTCATAATTAATGAGTTAAGATTTTTTGTGAAATTTCTCCTGTTGCAGTTTCTACTTTTACAAAGTATACTCCATCTGTTTGGTTAAAAGGAATTTCTATTTTAGTAGAATGATTAATATTTGAATTTAATTGAAGTATTTTTTGACCTAAAACATTAAATACTTGTATGTTTTTTAGATGAATATTATCCCAGTTATTTAATACTATAGTTTTATTAGGGTTATAGTAAATTTTAACGTTTTTGATCTCATCTTCGTTTAGGGACAAAGTTTCAGAAGGAGTAAACACAACTGAATATCTGTCATAATATTCGCCAATAGGCAAATTGATTAAAAAATCAGAGTCTGTAAGGTTATGAGTCGTATTTAATATGTTGTCTTTAATATAAATTGTATTCTGAAAATTTTCTACCTCATCAATCATAATTTGATGCGTACCACTTTCTGAGATTAACAATCCTAATGGAAACTCAAAACTGTCATTAAAAGCATCCACACCTTGAATAGCATATTTATTATCCGTTTGACCATCAATTATAAAATACAGTTCATCATCTCTATTTACTTTCATTAAAGCATCATAACCTGGATTATAAGTAATATCTGCTAATTGATTAGGTAAAAAACCTAAAAGCAATTGTCGATGAAAACCTTCAGGATCTTCATAACCCAATCTTATATATTGATTACCTGAAGCATTTTCCGCAGCAGCTTGATCTGTTCTGTAGTGCACAGCGTCTCCTGAAGATTCTGTTCTAAAAATTCGCTGACCATTATTAAACTGAATATTTCCTGTTCCTGTGGCTCTTATAAAAAATCCTTGACCAATAGGTACATAAGGTGGCGGAATAGATATACTTCCTGCTGTACCAACACCAGATACTAATGGAGACGCTACAGATGGAGGTGTTCCTCCTGTTATATTTCTAATAGCATAGCCACCTAAATAATCAGATAAATAATGTGAGGTTGATCCTCCATCAACCCAAAAATATAGCGCATCAAAAACGGTTACATTATCACTAATAAACTGTACAACATCTAATGCTGAAGGATAAGGATTACCCACTAAAGACTCTTCACCTGCATTAATAGGTGTAGAATACTCTCCATTATTTGGAGCACCATAATACACATAATTTTGAGTACCATCAGTTGTATTTGTACCTTTCATGGTATATCCAATACCTGGATCTAAAGATGTGTTTTGGTTTATAGCTGCCCAATCTGCATATCCTGACGCACCTTGAGCATATTGATACAACCATCTTGTATTTATTGTTAAAGGGGTTGTGACATTATCACTTCCGTCTACAACTGATGGTAATCCGTTATATGGAGCTCCTGAATTAAAGAGTACAGGTTGCGGAGTAAATGAATTGATAGCAGAGTCTGTACCATCAAATTTATTACCAGCTATTGTAAATGCGCCAGAACTATTAACAGGAGAAGACCAGAAATTATATTTATAAGCTGAAGCTTGACCTTGCTGATCTACCATTATTTTTCCAGTCGAAATTGTGTTACCATCCAAGCCTGTGTGTGCTTGAATTAATTGAGACTCTCCAACCAACCTCACATCTCCACTAACCAAATTAACATTATTCTCTACATTTATTGCAAATCCATCTGTTACAGATACGCCTTTAGTGTTAGTTGCTGTAATATCTACTTGTAGATTATTAAAGTTTACAGTTTCTGTAGTTCCAGAAATACTTAGCAACGGGTTATCTACACTTTTAAAAAATGTTGTTCCGTCAGAAGCTTCTGTAGATCCATTATTAATAAAATTATTATTAAGGTATAGTTCTCCGTCACTAACATGCGTAGCGCTATTGTCGTTTGTGTACTCGTTCTCAAAATAAACATCAGTAGACGATTCAATTTTAAGAATACCTTTATTTATAATTTGTGCAGATGCACAAACCAAACTAAAGAGTATAAAACAAGTACTTATAAAATAGTTTTTTGTCATAAAAGTTGTTTTAGTGATTAAAAAAATCATAGTTGTTATTAGTATTAAGGTTATTAAATTTGATTGCTAGTTTCTAAACAAAATTGTTTAGCTACTTCAAGGTCTTTGCAGACTTTAAATGGTATAATTGGGTCATAAATGCGCTTATAAGATGCTATTAACAACTTAGTAGCCATAGAATTTGTAATAAATGCCTGAGAGATACTAGAATTGTTTAATAGACTATTTTTAGCAATAAACTTTGCAGCCTCTGTTGAAAACGTACCTCTAAAACCTCTTAAATCAATAACAGAAGACATAGACAGACCTTCACTAATTTGAAGTATACCACTAAAGTATTTTTTAGCTGTGTTTAAGTCTAAAACAAAATCTGATTGATTTTGAGTAAACTCAAAATAAAGTATATTGTCATAATCTGTCCAAAATTTTGCTTGTCCTATTGTTACCATTTTTTTCATTTTTAGATTTAACTAATAGAATTATAGGCTTGGTTATCCTCTATACAAAATCTAACAGCAGATATTGTATCTACAAATATTAAATCTGGCATCGCTGGATTACAGAAAAAACTAACAACCTTTAATAATACACTTAACTTAAACGAGTTAACCAAAAACGTTTTTGACAATGCTAAAGATTTGATGATTCTATTTTTTGACAATAACTTAAACACTCTAATAGAACTATTAAAATCCAATACTTCAAGATTAAATAGTATAGGCATGTGTGCACCTTCAGAAAGCTTGGTGATGGCTTCCTTAAAAATTTGATCTAAGTCTTCTGGACGATTACAATCTGAGAACGTATTAAATACCTTACAGTAGATTATATTTTGATCGACCCAAAACTTTAAGTCATTGATTAATAATTGTTTTCTCATTGTCGGTTTTATTTAAAAAACAACAAACAATACGAATGCCAAAACTTATATAAATATACAAATAAATTCTAAACAACTATATATCAATGATTTAAAATATCTCACTAGTTTGTATAATACTTTATCACAAATCGGTATTCCGTCATTTTTTACCGATTAAAGACACTACTCACGGAATACCGTTACTTTTATTTAGGTTTTTTAATGCCTAGTTTAGACATTCTATCGCGTAAAGTACTTGGTTTAAGACCCAACAATTCTGACGCACCTTTTTCTCCGCTAATTTTCCAATTGCAGCCTTCTAAAACTTCGAGTATATGATTACGCAATACAGAATCAAGACTTAAGTCTTTACTATTAATACGTTGTTTAATTTTTTGATTAGCGGTTTCAAACCCTGGCACAATTAAAGTATCTCCCGAGGATAGTATTAATGCACGTTCAACCAAGTTTTCAAGCTCCCGAATATTTCCAGGCCAATTGTAAGCTTTTAATTTAGTCATTGCTTCATCGGAAATGTATTTAACTTGCTTATCATAAGCTTTATTAAATTTATCTACAAAATGTTCTACCAATAACGGAACATCATCTTTTCTATCTCTTAATGAAGGGACATTTATAGGAAATACATTAAGTCTAAAATATAAATCTTCTCTAAACTGTTTTTTCTTAATCTCCTCTTCAAGGTCTCTGTTAGTTGCTGCAATGACTCTAACATCTAAAGTCTTTGTTTCTATACCTCCAACAACTTCAATTTCGCCTTCTTGCAAAAATCTTAATATTTTAGGTTGCATGTCCAATGGAAGCTCTCCTATTTCGTCTAAAAATAGTGTACCACCATCTGCTAATTCAAATTTCCCTATTTTATCAGCAAATGCACCAGTAAACGATCCTTTTTTATGACCAAACAATTCACTTTCAATAAGCTCTCTTGGTATTGCAGAGCAGTTAACTTTTATTAATGGTTTATTGTTTCTTGTACTTATATTATGGATTGCTCTAGCTAACAATTCCTTTCCTGTACCAGACTCACCTAGCAATAAAACCGTAGCATTTGTTGGTGCGACTTGCTCTACTTGCGTTAAAACGTCACTAAACTCAGCACTTCCATAAACCATTTCTTCATAGTTAAAAACAAGATCAAGCTCGTTTCTAAGGTATACGTTTTCTCTTTCAAGTTGTTTACGTAAATCATTTAACTCTAAATTAGCTTCGGTTAATTGCTGGTTAGTTTTAGCAATTTCTTTTTCGGCCAACGTACGCTGTTTACTTTCTACCATTAAGGAAACAATACTAGCTATTGATGTTGCAAAACTTTCTTCTTCATGGGTGAAAACACGATTTGGTGCTCGACATTCAAAACTTATAATTCCGTAATGTTTATTTCTTCCGTAGATTAAAACGTCTACTCTTGAAGTGATTTGATTAGGTTTAAAATATTTTTCTGAAAATGCTTTGGTTAATGGATTTGCATTTACATCTGATATATTAATACTATTTTTAGTTTCAAAAATGTTAAAATAGTCAGGAAAATCTTTCTTATAAATAGTTAACTTTTCTATTTGAGAATCACCTGTTAAAGAATTATAATGAAGCTTACTTAATAACTGATTATCATTGTCTTGGTACTTCCAAATAGTAACAAAAGCAATATCTAAAGCATTTGCTGAGGTCTTTGCTATTTTTAGTAAAGATGAATTAAAATCTTCTCCAATAAGGTTAGCCAACTCTATAATAGTGTTTTTACGTTGGTTAGATAAAATTATATTGTCTTTTAAAATATTTTCAGCTTTAACACTTAATGAAATATCATTTATAGTTGCAAAATAAGCTTTTACTTTTCCGTTTTTACCTTTTATCATAGAATAGGATAATGAAGCTGGAAAATACTCGCCATTTTTTCTTTTTAATGTGACTTTAATATTGGATCCTAATTTTTGACTTGGATTTTCAAATAAATCAAAAATATCATTATTTTTTTCTGGAGGCCAATATGGAAAAGGAGGTTTTACACCTAATAATTCGTCTTCAGAAAAGCCTGTCATTGTACATAGTGCTTTATTAACTTTTATATGCTTACTATCTAAATCTACAACTGATAATCCTTCATGTAATGACGTAATTAACTCCTCGGAAAACTCTTTTTCTAATTTTAGTTCTCTTTCAGCTTCCTTTCGCTCTGTACTCTCCACCATCAACGACACCACACTTGCTATTGATGTTGCAAACTCCTGATCCTCTGCAGACCATTTTTTTAATGGTTTACCAACATGCTCAAAACACAAAACACCATAATAACCTTCTGCGCTATTAATAAATACATCCATTAATGAAGTTATATTATTTGGTACTAAGTAATCTTTAGCAAATGCTTTAGTTAATTTATTTTTTTGCGCATTGGTGACTATTATGGTTTCTTTTTTATCTAAAGCACGAAAATATTCTGGGTTATCATTATCAGATAATGCTGTACCTGATTGATATTTTTCTGTCTCAAGACTAAATATTTTTTGACAGGTTAATTGATTCATCTTTGTATTAAAACTCCAAACACTAACTCTAGCCACGTTTAATGTTTTTGAAGCTAATTCTGTAATTTTTTTAAATGAATGATTTAAATCTTCACCAATTAAATTTGTTAATGAAATTATAGCCTCCTTTTTCTGATTAGATTTAAAAGCTGAATCTTCTAGAATTTTTTTGCTTTCTCTTCTTTTGATATATCTTTTAAAGTGGCAAAAAGAGCTGTTAAAGTATTTTTATTGTCCTTAATATATCCAGTTGTAAAGGATACTATTATTTTTTCGCCATTTTTTTTAATTAATCTACCTTTTGTATTTTGCTTATTACCTTTTCTGGTTTCTGTTATTGCTTTAGTTATTGATCCCTCATCATCTAAAAACTCAAAAGGAAATGGCCTTTTCATACCTACTAACTCTTCTTCTTCATAGCCCAGTAATTTAGTTACCGATGGATTAACTTTTAGAATCTCTCCTTTAAAATTTATTATAATAAGCCCTTCTTGAAGAGACATTATTAAATTGTCTGCAAACTCATTAGCAATTTTTAATTCTAACTCTGCTGTTTTACGCTCTGTGATATCTTGAATTGTACCTACAAAATTAATTGGCGTATTATTTTTTAAGAATATTTCTCCTAAACCATGAACCCATTTTACTTCTTTAGTATTAAGTGTTTTGACACGATACTCTAAATCAAATTTTCTGTTTTGTTTTTGACATCTTATCATCTCATGCTTAACAAGCCTTTTATCTTCTGAAACAACTATATTTTGCCATAAGGAGAAAGGAATGTTTTTTTCTTGTTTGACACCTATTATTGTATTAAAGTTTATAGATGTTATTGCTATTTTGTTAACCAAATCAAGGTTAAAACTTCCAATTTTAGCAATTTCTTGTGCAATAATTAGAGATTGCTCTTTTTCTAGCAATGTAATTTCTGATCGTTTTCTTACTGTAACATCTTGAATTGTACCTATCATTTTGATAGGATTACCTGTATTGTCAAAAATGGCTTCCCCTACGCCTTGTACCCAAATTTCTTTATTATCAATTGGCCTTAATATTCTGTACTCTTTATTAAAACGTTGTTTTAACTTTACACATTCCAAAAAGTATTGATATATATGATCTCTATCCAATGGATGTATTAAATTTACCCAATTATCTATTGTACGTTGATAATCTTGGTTTATCCCAAATATGTTAAACATGACTTCAGAGCTATCCCAAGTCATGTTTAATAAATCTATAGTGTAAGAGCCTATGTTACCAATTTTTTGGGATTGCTTTAAAACATACTCGCTTTCTTGTAATTTTAATTGCGATACTTTACGACTTGTAATATCTTGTATGGTACCAATTAATTTGATTGGCTTATCATTTTTATCAAATAACGCTTCAGCAATACCATGTACCCAAATCACTTTATTATCTTCGGGTCTAATTACTCTATATTCTTTTGAAAACCTTTTATTATTAACGATACAGTCTTCTAAATGATTATTAAGACTATCTCTGTCTTCTGGATGTATGTAATTATTATTCCAATTAGACACTGTTTTTTCAAATGTGTGATCAATACCAAATATATCGTCTAAAACTTCAGAGCATTGCCAAGTCATCGTTTTTAAATCTATTGTTATAGACCCAATACTAGCTACTTCTTGAGATTGTCTTAAACTATACTCACTTTCTAATAATTTTATTTCGGATAATTTACGTTCAGTAATATCTTGTATAGTACTAACCATTTTTATTGGCTCACCTTCTTGATTAAAAATTAGCCTACCAATGATATGTACCCAAATTTCTTTATTATCGCAATGCCTAATTACTCTAACCTCTTTGTTGAACTTTTTATGACTATTTATACAATATTCTAGATACCTATTTACCTCATCTTTATCTTCCGGATGGATTAAATTTTTCCAGTTTACTATTGTTTTATCAAAGTCTTTATCTATACCTAAAATATTATCTAAAATCTCTGAAGACTCCCAAATCATAGTTTTAAAATCTAAGGTTTTAGACCCAATATTGGCTACTATCTGAGATTGTTTTAATCGGTTTTCGCTCTCTTTTAATTTCTGTAATATTTGCTCTCGTTCTGTTACATCTTGAACGGTTGTAAAATTTATAATTGATTTTCCGTCATCATCTTTAATAGTAGACATAATAACGTGTGCCAAAAACTTGGTTCCGTCTTTACGTTTGTAAATTGTATTAATATTAGGGTTTGAAGTTCCTTTTTTTAGATTTTCATTATTTTGTTGAAGCACTTCAAGTTGTTCTGGTAAATGAAATGGATGTGGGATTTTTTTGCCCAATAATTCTTTTTCATTAAAACCTGTCATTTTACAAAAAGCAGGATTAACACTTAAAATCTCTGTATCTTCAGCTAAAACCACAAGACCTTCATGCATGGATTTAATCAGGTTTTCTGAAAACTCTTTAGCAGACTTAATTTCTTGAAGGTACTTTTTACGATCAGAAATATCTCTTGCAATTGCTAAAATTTTATCCTCTTTTATTAATCTAGAAGATATTTCAACATCAATAACAGTGTTGTCTTTTTTTATAAATTGTCTTTCAAAAACTACAGGGACTCCGTTTAATAATTGTGTATTATTATCACTATCCACAATGATATCTCCAACTAAAATATCTTGAATTTTTAGCTTAGAAAATTG
This sequence comes from Olleya sp. NP1-10, assembly GCF_055804415.1. NCBI lineage: Bacteria > Pseudomonadati > Bacteroidota > Flavobacteriia > Flavobacteriales > Flavobacteriaceae > Olleya > Olleya sp. NP1-10. The sequence goes on from NZ_CM147840.1 coordinate 3,218,928, forward strand.
GCTTTTAGTAAACCCTAAAGCCTTGGCTGAAAAATCATTAAACTCATGAATTGTACCATCCAAAGAATATACAACAATAGCATCACTTGCATGATTTATTAATGTTTTATAGGTTTCGTCTTTTCTTTTTATTTCTGAAACAATATTATGTTTAACTATTGCAATTTTTGCTAAATTAACTGCAAAATTAAGTTCTTGTATGTCATCAATAGTTGGAGAACTTACAGCCTTACTATAAATTGCAAAGGTTCCTAAAACAGTATTTTTTTCATCTAAAATAGGAAGTGACCAACAAGATTTAAGACCATGATTTAACGCTATTTCTTTATCATTTACCCAAAGTTTATCATTCTCTATATCTGAAACTATAACTGGTTTTTTAGAAAAAACTGCAGTACCACATGATCCTTTTTCTGGATGAATATTTAATTTTTCAATGCCCTTTAAATATTGTTTAGGTAGCGAAGGTGAAGATTTAAGATGTAATTGTTTTCCGTTTTTACTAAGTAAACTTATACACCCCAAATAGTTAGGATGATTACTCTCATAATTAAGCAATAATTGATCAAAAATAGAATCTAAAGGTGTATTTAAAGCAATTAAATCTAAGATTTGATTTTTTTGGATTAATAACTGCTCTGCTTTTTTACGCTCTAAAACTTCATTACCTAAATCTAAGCTTTTTTGTTTTAGCTTATCTATTAATCTTTGACTGTAAAGCTTTAACACCTCATCTTCTGAGATATTAATTTGATGTTTAATTGATGTTGCTTTTTGATTTTTATCTAATATGTATTTTATTTCTTTTATTAATTCTTCATGTTCGATTGGTTTTCTTAAAAAAGAAGCAGCACCTAACTTTAATGCAAAATCTTCGTCTAACTTGGCTGTATATGTTGACGTATAAAACACAAACGGAATATTTCTATAATCACTATTTGCTTTACAGGCTTTACAAAACAAATACCCATCCATTATTGGCATTAAAATATCCGAAATTATTAAATCTACTTGATATTTTTTTAAAACCTGTAAACCCTCTTGTCCGTTATTTGCTTCCAGTACTTGAAACCCTTCTTTTTCTAATATCACCCTTAATAAGTATAGGTTTTGAAAGGTATCATCTACTATTAAAATTGTTTTAGAATCCATGAGCTATTTGTAATCTTTACTTAATGTATTTTGATTTATTGATTAAATGGTAATTTGAAGGTAAAACGACTACCTTGATTAAGCTTACTTATTACTTCTATTGTTCCCCCTAATTTTTCGACTAAACTTTTGGTTATTGCTAATCCTAATCCTGTACCTTCATGACTTCGGCTTAAGCCACCTTCTAATTGCATAAACGGTTTAAATAAATGACTTAAATTTTGTTTACTAATACCTATACCTTGGTCTATAACCTGAGTTATTATCCAATCTTTTTCTTGACTAACCTTAATTGTTATTGTTCCGGAGTTAGAAAACTTTATTGCATTACTTATTAAATTAATTAAAATTTGTTTTACCCTGCGTTGATCACTTTGTAAATTAACTTTAGTTACATTAACTTCTGCCATTATAGTTAGCTGTTTTTTTTGAGCTTGAGGCATTAATATTGCTATAGTTTTTTCTAGTGTCAGTAAATAGTCAAATTCTTTTAAAACTACATCTAGTTTACCTGCTTCAATTTTAGAGATGTCCAAAACATCATTAATTAGACCTAATAAGTGGTCACTACTAGATTTAACCATAGATAATTGCTTTTTTTGTTCATCATTTAATGGTCCTGAAAACTCTTTTAAAAGCACACTAGTAAAGCCTAATATAGAGTTCATTGGTGTTCTTAACTCATGTGACATCGTAGCTAAAAAAGCTGATTTCATTAAATCTGCAGACTGCGCTTTTATCTTTTCTTCTTCTAACTGAGCAGTACGTTTTACCACCAATTCTTCTAATTTATTTTTATGCTTCTCTAACTCTATTTCGGTTTGTTTAATATGTGTAATATCTCTAATCACACCAATGATAAAACGGTTTCCTTTATTATCTATAAACCTTGTTTTTTTTGTCGAAATAGTTTTGGTTATTATTTTAGAGACTTCAAAGGTTTCTTCTATAACGGTTTCTAATCCTGAAGAAAGTACGGATGCATCATTTTTCAAAAAATCAAATGAGGTTGTACATAATTGATTTATAGTTTTTGTTTTATTTAAAATCTCTTCTTTAGTTAAATTAAAAAAAGTACAAGCTGCATTATTAACTAGAATCACCTCACTTTTTTCATTTTTCACAAAAACAGGATCTCCAATATTGTTTATAATATTATCTAAGTAAATTTTACTTGATTTAATTTGGTCTTCAGACTTTTTACGTTCGGTAATATCCAAGCACGTTCCTAAATAGCCATATAAAGTTTTATTAACGTCAAATAACCCAATAGCTTTAACAGTTAACCAGGTTACAATTCCTTTTTTATTTATAAACCTACAATCCACCTCGAAGTCTACTTTACCTATTATAGACGCTTGCCATGCTTTTAAAACACGGACTTTATCTTCTTGATGCAGTCCATTTATCCAACCATAACCTAAAGCTTCTTTAAACGATAAACCAGAATAATTAATCCATTCTTGATTAACAAAATTGCAAGCACCATCTTTATTGGTTTTAAATATACCTACAGGTGCATTTGCAGCTAAGCCTCTAAATAATTTTTCGCTTTTAATTAATCTCTCTTCTGCAATTTTACGATCACTAATATCTACTAAAACACCTATATACCCATAAAGTTTGTTTTGCGCATTATAAGTCCCAACAGCTTTAACGGACACCCATTTAATTTTTCTTTTTTTGTTTAAAAACCTAAAATCCATATTAAAGTCTTTACCTGTAGGTACAATTTGCATCCAAGCATCAACAACATGATCTCTGTCTCCTGGATGGATTGCTTCTATCCAACCAAAACCCATTGCTTTTTTAAATGGTATCTCTGCACAATCTATCCATTGTTGGTTAACAAAATTACAGGCTCCTTCTAAATCTGTTTTAAATATTCCGACTGGTGCATTAGCTGTTAAGCCACGAAAAAGTTTTTCACTGTTAATTAATTTTTCTTCAGCAATTTTTCGGTCTGTCGTATCTAAAGCCATTCCTATATAACCATTAGGATTATTTTCAGAATCATAAGTCCCTACGGTTTTTACAGATACCCATCTAACAGAATTGTCTTTATGCTTAAATCTAAAATCTGTTTCAAGCTCAAATACATCAGACTTCATGTAGTGCTCCCACTCTACTACTATCCTGTCATTATCATCAGGGTGAATTGCTTTGGACCAACCGTAACCCATTGCCTCATCGTAAGTAATTCCTGCATATTCAGTCCATTTCTCATTTACGTAGTTGCAAAATCCGTTAACATCTGTTTGAAAAATGGCTGCAGGAGCTTTGGAGGTTAATCGTTTAAACAGTATCTCACTTTCTATTAATTTTTCTTCAGAACGTTTTCTTTCGGTTATATCTGTAAAGTATATGGATAATCCATCTTCTGTTGGATACACCCTATTTTCAAACCACTTATCGTATAACTCAAAATAATCTTCAAAAGACTGTGTTTGTTTAGTTTTAACTGCTGTTTGATAAGCATCCTCAAACTTACTTTTAACAATCTCAGGAAATTCGGTCCAAAGATGTTTGCCCAAAATAGCTTTAGGATCACGTTGCATTAACTCGCCTGCCTTTTTATTGACATAAGTATAACACCAATTATTGTCTAATAAAATAAACCCATCGGTAATATGATCTAAAGTATTTTCTAGTCTATAGGCTAATTTTTTTGAACAATTAGATCTAAATACTTTTTTCTATAATTTAAAACTGAAGATAAATCGTTGTTTTTGAAAAAACCAAACAAATTATGAGGCTTATATTCTGTAGTATTCTGAACTAATACAACATGAGCAATAACAGCATCCTTTTCATTTTTGACATTTGACACATAAGCTATTACGGGATATTGACTTCCATTTTTATGTTGATATATGCCATTAAACTCTCCCTTTAATTGCTCTTTGATAATGTGGTTAAACCTTGCACTAAATTCCTCTTTTTTATCTTTTGGCCAAAAAAGAAATGGGGTACTTGTGCCTAAGAGCTCTTTTTTTGAAAAGCCAGACATATTACAAAATTCAGTATTGACACTTATGATTTTTCCATTAGCATCAAAAACGACAAAACCTTCCTCTAAAGATTCTAAATAGTCGTATCCAAAACCGTTTAATTGGTTTAGTATGTTGATTTTCTTTTTAGTCATAAAATTTTGCATTAGCAAAAAAATGGTTTTATTAAATTGTCAAAAATTTAACAATAAGGGAGAACAGACTAATAAACCATTAAAATAATATTTTATAATTTAATAAAGTAATTTTCGTATAAAAAACAATATCCTTTATGATTATAGACTTAAAATTAACCAACTAAGTTTCATCCAAATATTCCTTGTAGATAATTAAACTCTTTACTTAAAAGGTTACGATAAGTTATTTGTATCAAAGGACTCTCCTTATTTATGTAATTTAAAAATCATTGAATACAGTGAGTTTAAAAAAGTCAATTACTAGTATCTTGCCTAAACATATTTAGGTCTATTTAGATAGATTATTAATTACTACTAATTATAAAAATAAGATTACAGTATGATACCTGTAGAAGACGCACATAAATATATTAAAACCTATAGCAAGCCTGCAATTGATAGATTTGACTTTAGGCAGTTTTCACAACCTTATAGAGTGTTAGCTAAAATTTTAGGTCAAATAGAAAAAGAGAAATACGTTAATTATTATGTTGACGATTTTATTGAAGCTTTTGACAACCCAATAACTGTTAATCCTTGGGCTAATCCTGAAGGTATGCGTTTAGGCATACAACTTTACGGAGTCATACAAGCGCCATATTTATCATCGTTATGGGATTTTATTGACACACTACCCTATCAAACAGATTATAATAAAAAAGCATTTAGATCTAAACCTAACAAAACCATTTTAATAAACAAACTTGACTATTTTATAAAATTTTTAAACTTTAGTCGTATTGGGTTTAATGGTTTATCGTTACAAGAACATTTTCAATACAGTACCTATTACCCTAACGCTAACAGTTATTTTTTAGCTACAGTATTACACAATGCTGAAGGTATGTTTGATACATTATTAGAAGATATAATTCAAGGTGAAGATGAGATTGGTGGAGTAAGTTCTGATATTATAAAAGCAATGTTACTATCTGAAGACCAAAAGCATTGGGAAATGGTCGGAAAACTTTTATTGGCAGCACAACGCCAAGAAGGTTTAAGACAAATCATCTTAGAGGCTTTAGATTATGCAAGTCTTGGTGCTTTTAAATATATAATTAATATTCTTATAGCAAACGATTTAACCAGATTTAGTAGTGTCACTAGAGCTATTAATACATGGTTTGGTTTAAATTGGGAAACCCCTAAAAAGGCCACTTTAAATCGCGTATTAAAAACTGCACAGTCATTAATTTTAAATCTAGCAGAAGTAGATACTCTTTTAAAAAGCAAAGATAATTTAGATATCTATATTGCCTTATGGTCCATTGGTATTTTAGATGTAGATCGTGCTAACGCTAAAGCTTTAGATATTGTAATGACTTCTGAAGATAGAAACAAAAAGATCTTAGCCCTCTATTTTATCTATCAAACCGAAAGAACCAATGATGCATTGGTTAATTATTTTATAACCCAGGTTGGTAAAGATTATGCTTTAGACCATTGGATGGCTGTAAACTTACCCACAACAACTTTAGATAATACGACTTTTGAAAAATTATTTAACGTTGCTAAAACGGTCTCTGAAAACGACAAAACCTTTGAAAGCAATATCTTTTCATGGTGGACTTTTAAACCTGGACCTAACTATTTTTTCAGATTTTTAATTAATAGTGCCACAGAGCAACAATTAGAAATTCTTGGTAAGGATTTAGACCAACTTCCAACCGAGTTTAGAGAAAACTATATCTGTAAAGTATTTCCTAAACATTACAGTTACTCTTTTTACAGTTTAAATAAAAAAACTACTAAAAAGGATCAATTAGATTTAAATCAAACCTCTTGGAAAAGAACCTTAGCTAGACAAGCCGTTTACAACCGAAATGAAATGGTTATGGCTACAGGTCTAAATATATTTAGCAAAATGCATCTTTATGATGAAGAATTAGAGATTGCACAAGATTTATTAAGACGAAAAAGTAAAGGCTTACGCACCAACCTGATACGGTTAATAATTTCATTAAAATCGTTTCGCATGAGGACTTGTGTAACACATTTAATATCTGCTAAAAACATAAATCAAAGACTTGCTGGTTTAGAAATATTGACGCTATTACATGAAGACAATAAAGACCAATTGTTTATTAAAGACCAATTAAACGTTTATAATCAACGTCCTAAAATCAGTAAAAACGAACAGGTCTATTTAGATAAATTTTCAGACACTAATAAAGAGTTTAATTTTAGTAATGGTTTTGGTGTTATTGACTATTCTAATCTTACAGCTTTATACCAACCAGAAAGCTGTTTTGAGAAAAAACTAGCTTTTTTGATAAATTAGGAATTTCTACTTCACAAGCTTCAGGGTTTAAATTCAGCGAATTTATTGATACTAATAAAATTATTAGCCAAGTTAACCTATTAATAAACATTGTTAATAACCACAAAAACCAGGAATATCAACATGAAGGTTATCAAGGTGAAATACAAACTTTATACATAGAAAAAGGAATACACGACATAAAACGATTAAATGAAGAGGCTTCAGCTTTGGATAAGTTAAACAATATCCCATTAGCTAATTTATGGATTGAATGGTACGACAATAGTGGCTTAAATGATTTCGAATTATATTCAGTCATAAGATATTTAAATCGTAGTAGCTACCCTTTTGGAAACTATAAAGCATTAGAACCTTTTTTAAGACAATATTACCCTGATTTAAACGGTTTAAATCTAGATACAAAAGATAACTATCACATCAAATTACACAACTATAAAACCATTTTAAAACGTCTGTTTTATGCTTACGCTGAAACTAATGTTATAGGGTCGTTTAAATTAAATGTATTAGAAGACATCATTGCTAACTTTCCTAAAAAATATAAGCTAACTGGTTTCCAGGATAATGGTTACCATTATACAACCACATTTAATTGGACCAGTATTATATTACCACTTACACCTAATTTTGGATTAGAGACATTACACCAACTATCTAAACAAGAGCTTTTAAGATACTGGAATATCCATATGTATTTAGTTGCTCAAAATTACTCACATCCTTCAGACGCAACAAGTATTGATGTTATTACAGAAAGTAATAAAAAACCTAAAAACTTGGAGTTTCCTGATATTGAAATAACGATTAAGCTATATCAAGAGGGATTAATAAATGTAGACGACTTACTCTTTCAAGCACTACATTCTAGCAGTTTAATGACCATTATTGATGGTGGATTTAATTACAGAATGAACTACAAAAAAGGACTCAAACAAAACATGATTCCTAAACACGTCTTTCTACCTTTAAAAACTAATTTATTAGAAACGGAGTTAGAACGAGGTGATCTTGCAACACCTGCTTCAGGATACGTTAGTGCTATTCATAAAGTTGAAGGTGTAGATTATGTTTTTAGAATTTTAGAACGTCTTGGCAAAGAAAACTTTGAACGTGGTTACAGCTATTATGTTGACAGTAAAAAATCTAAGTTTAGTGCCTTACTAAAAAAGACCATTTTTAAAGACACTGAAGACTATGCAGACTTTGCTAAGCATGCTGACCAAGCTAAAATTCCTAAAAAACGATTAATAGAGCTTGCTTGTTATGCCACACAATGGGCAGCTGTTGTTGGTCAATATTTAAAAATAGACAACCTTGAAAACGCTGTATGGTGGTTTCAGGCACATGCATCAGATTACATGAATAGTGAAAAGGAAACTATAATTTCACGTTATTCAGAAATTCCTAAAAACGATTTCAAGCTAGGAGCTATAGACATAGATTGGTTTAACAAAGTATACAAAAGCTTAGGTAAAACCAACTGGAAAATACTACACGAAGCAGCCAAATACATTTCAGATGGTAATGGTCACAGACAAGTAAAATTATATTCAAGTGTCATGCTTGGCGAAGTTAAAATTACTGAAACCTTAAAAAAAATTAAAGATAAACGTGATAAAGACTACGTTCGTGCTTTAGGTTTAATTCCTTTAAGTAAAACTGTTCCAGAAAAGGACGTCTTAAAACGTTACAACTTATTACAAGACTTTTTAAAACAAAGTAAACAGTTTGGTGCACAAAGACAAGAAAGCGAAGCCATTGCAGTCACTATAGCATTAGATAATTTATCAAGAAATGCGGGTTATAAAGATCGTGTTAGGTTTAGTTGGGCAATGGAAGCTAAAGCCACTAAAGCTATTATGGATCAAGCATTACTAACCATTGACAATACTGAAATGGAACTAGTCATTAATGCTATTGGAAAAGCTGACATTAAAGTTACCAAAGCTGGCAAAACCTTAAAATCTATTCCTGCCAAATTAAGAAAAGACAAACAAGTTATTGCGCTTAAAAACAATAAAAACTATTTATCAAAACAGTACAGTCGCACGCGTTTATCCTTAGAAAATGCAATGGTAAACGAAGACCAATTTACTGCATCCGAAATTGATAAAATGATGCAGCATCCTATTGTAAAAGTAATGCTTAGTAAATTAGTGTTAATTAACCCTGAAACAAAACTATCAGGATTTTATAACAACGGAAGTTTAACAGACACTACTGGTACATCACAAAAACTTACAGCAGACACTATTTTATGTATTGCGCATGCCTCACAGCTGTACCAGGCTGTACAATGGGATTTATATCAAAAATATTTATTTGCAAACCGTATTACACAACCCTTTAAGCAAGTCTTCAGAGAATTGTATTTAATTACTAATGATGAGCGCGAACATAGCAACCGATCAGAGCGCTACCAAGGCCATCAAATTCAACCTAAAAAAACCGTAGCATTATTAAGGGGTCGTGGCTGGACCGTAAGCATGGAAGATGGTTTGCAAAAAGTATATCACAAACGCGGTTTTATTGCTACCATGTATGCTATGGCAGATTGGTTTTCGCCTTCAGACACAGAAGCACCAACACTTGAAGACATCTGTTTTCATTCTATAAATGATTATCAAAGCATACCGCTTACTAAAATCCCTTCGGTAGTTTTTAGCGAAATAATGCGAGACATTGACCTTGTTGTTAGCGTTGCACATGTTGGTGGAGTAGATCCTGAAGCGAGTCATAGTACAATGCAAATGCGTGCTGCATTGGCTGAAGAGTCTGCAAGGTTATTTCAGCTAAAAAATATTACGGTTAAAGAGCGTCACATATTTATAAAAGGGACCTTTGGAGAGTACAGAATACATTTAGGTAGCGGACAAGTCAGTAAAAATGGACTGGCTTTATCTATCATACCTGTACATAGTCAACACAGAGGTCGACTATTTTTACCTTTTGTTGATGACGACCCAAAATCTGCAGAAATCATTTCTAAAATGAAATTACTTTCTGAAGACAATAAAATACAAGACCCAACAATTTTAGCTCAAATAAACAGTTAATTTTAAAAACAATAATGGCGTTACCACACTTAGGTGTGGTCGGGCTTTTGTTGCAAGTCCTCGTGCAATTGCACTGTGGGCTTTCCACGACAATCCCTAACGCGAAAAAAACATCCTATGCAACTAACATTACAGCTAAAAAGATTAGGCAAAAAAAGTAAAACTTGTTCCGTTTACATTGGATAAAACCCCTAAAACTTTAGAACAATTATTAATAAGTTGTGTCACAAATCAAGTAGAAGCTTTTAATAATAAACGATTAGAAGTTAATGTTATTGGTTTTTTAAGTCCTTCAGAAATACAACATCAAGTCACCTCTGGAAAAGTAGATTTTGGTGAAATAACTAATAAAACGCTTGCTAATTTACAGCAATCCATAGACAATGTATTACTTGCATTTCAGGATGGACTATTTGTTGTTTTTATAGACGACAGTCCAATAACAGATTTAAAAACAGCCATAACTATAACTTCAGAAAGTCAAATTGCTTTTATCAGAATGACCTTTTTAGTTGGTACCTATTGGTAGATTTTTAATTCCTGATAATAAAAAATACACAAAACCAATTAGCTACACTAATTATGAATCATCATAAAATTTGGAGCAATTTATTAGTCAATCTAGAACTTGGCAATGAAGCTTCCAGCTATTGGAATATTACTTTGCAACCTACTGATATTTTGATTAATACATGTAATAACACGTTCCGTTTTAAACACGCAATCTTTACATTTGATGTCAATTCCGGAGTTAACTATAGTGATGATTATAAGCTATTTACAAAACAAGTTTGCGGACATGGTACTTACCAAAATTTAGACGCTAACGACATTCAACTTCAAACCTTAATTCTAGACTAGAATATTATAATTTCAAAGAAATAATTACATAGTTTTGCAAAAAAAGTCTTTAGTATTAAAAAGAAATGGTTACAATTACAAAAGCAAATCCAGAACATTCAAAACTTATAGCAACGCTTGGTAAGCAAACTTTTTTTGAATCCCATGGTCATAGTGCTTCTAAAGAAGATGTCGCTAATTTTATTAGTAAAACATACAATGAAGCTACTGTTTTAAAAGAATTTGAAAACCCTAATAGCGAGTACTATTTACTGTATATTGACCATACACTGGCTGGATTCTGCAAAATTCAACTGCACACACCAAATACTAATGTTAGCGATCAAAATATCACTAAATTAGATAGAATATATCTTTTAGAGGCTTTTCATGGTAAAAAACTTGGCGCTAAACTACTAGATTTTTGTATTCAAAAATCTAAACAACATCAACAAAATGGACTTTGGTTGGTCGTTTGGGTAGACAATCATAAAGCTATCGATTTTTACAATAAAATAGGCTTTAAAATTGTAGGTGTTTATGATTTTAAAATTTCTGAAACACATAGTAACCCTAATCATGTTATGTATTTACAATACTAAAACGTCCCTACTCCATTACTAATTCAATTTTCTAACATACAACATCACAATCTTAAAATTTTCAGAAGACAATTAACAACTAAATCTTTAAATCGCTGAATTCCGTGATAAAAAAAGTAAGTCACTTGTATAATTTTGTTTAAAACAATTAAACACAATACGCTATGAGTGATACTACAAACGAAGGAAATAAAGCCAATCAAGACGTTGAAAAAATAATAGAACAAACTAAAAATAGTGATCAAAAAATCTATCCGATTTTAAAACCTGGTGATTGGGTTGGTCTAAAAGCTGGCGCATTAAGTTCAACTTTAATTCCAAGCGAAAATGGAGCTGAAGTAGTGATAGGTTATGGAATTGACACACCAGACAACTTTGTGTTTTTGACAAAAAAACACCTAGAGACTATGGATGGCAAGCAAATTACGCAAAAAGCCTTCACTAATTTAGAAAAATGTGATCCAGGATTAACATATGTTGAAGCTCTGGATAACAAAGCACTTGGTGCTAACGGAAACGATTTTTCTAGTGAAACCATTCTTTCTAAAACCCATATGTTAAAAGCACATGCAATGCTAGACGCTGAAGAATTATTAGTATCAATACCACGCAGAACTTGCATGACCATTATCTCTAGACAAGAAGATAAAGAAATTTTAGAAAAATTTGCATACTTGCACAATTACACATGGAACGATGATAGCTTTGGTAACGCACCAATAACAAATTCATTTTTTATTGTAAAAGAAGGTACTATTGTTGGACATATACCAATAAAAGAATAAGTAAAGACCAATCATGACAATTATATTAATTTATAAATTTTAATATTTTGAAATATTTAGACTTTAGTATTAACAGCAGAGTACAAAATTTAATGGTCGATGTTTTTGATGCGGTAAGCGCATCGAAAGAATCGACCATAAAAATTAACGAATTATTAGACACCAGAAGTATTTTTGAGCTTGTTTTTGAGATTGTAAATACAACAGATTTTTATAATCATGATGATAATTTCATGCTAATAAAGTCTTTAAACATTGATGCCAAAACACAACATAAAGAAGAAGCGCTATTTAACATCTGGATGACTATGGGTAAAAACCTAAACACATCTAAAACACAAGAAGAATTTAATGCAAAATTCGCCTTATTTGTACCCATTATTTTAAAACGTATGGAAATGATAAACCGTATAGCTGTTTAAAAACAACTTATTATTAAGATATAAAAAGCTTTCAAAAAACTTCTTATACAAAGTTTTTTTTAAAACCCTAAAATAATACTTATCTATCTGATTGTCAAACCCCAAAAAAAACTATGAACATAGAAAAATTAATTAAAACTCGGGAGCCTTACCAAGAAAGATTATTTGAGAGTTTCTTAATCGAAAACATAAAGTCGTACGAAGAACTTGTGGACATTTATCAAATCTATAGACAAAATCATCCTGACAAGACTGTAATTTTAACCCTTGATGATTTAGGTCAAGCCGAATATACCAGTGGTCACGCTTGTGATTACAATTCTCTGCTAGATACAGATGGGTATGATTTATCTGGACTCGATGAAGCTTGTTATGATGAAGACAACGAGCATTTGGGGCATCTTTCTACACCATCGGAATATTTCATTATCAGAGAAAACTTTTTGAAACAAACAAAAGGAATTGATTTTAAAACGGTTTGCGAAAAAGGCATAGACAATGCTGAAGACGATGTTATAGATTTAGAAAACATTAATAAATCTCCATTAGCTTTTTTAGACCAACAAGTTATCTTGAAAATTCTTCCTGTTGAAAAACCATACGAAGGACTTACTGGATTTCCGAATGGATATTTTGATGCCGACTTCAGTCCTTTTGAAAATTACGCTTTATCGAAGCACTTATTTGAAACCTATAATTTTGAACTTTTTGGCATAGGGGCTTCCTTTTTAGGATTTATTAGAAATGAACCCTTAAAAGACAATAAATTAAAAGCATTGGTAATTGACTTAGCAAAATTGTACAACACCACCGAATCAGAATTTGAAAAATTAGCAAACATCATTAAAAATAAAAACCATTTATTTTTAAGATACACCGAATAATTTCAGTTCTAAAAAAACTAAAAAGCCCAATTATAAAATTTATAATTGAGCTTTTTTATTATTTAGGATGATAATCTAAAATTTACTCAGAAAATTGTTTTATAATTTCAAACAAGGTTAATTTAGTTCTCTTTATACTGCCATCATCGTGACGAAATAAATGTACTTTAGTATTATCATAGCAACCAAAAAACAATAAATCACCTTCAGAATTAGCACCAATAGCTTTACCTAAAGCTAATTTTTCTAAACTCCACCTGTACCCGTCTAAATCTTTAAATGTCGGGTTCATAAATTCACTTAACGTTTTAACATACGGATTTAATGCGTAAATACGGCTAACTTCCATTCCATCTATGTTGGTGCGTTCCATCATCTTTTCAAAATTATACAAGGTAAATTCTTCTTCCTCAAAAATTACAGTCCTTGGTTTTTCTGCAATAAACTCCCTGTAATTTTTTCTAAATAGTGGTTTTAGTTCATCTTCAGAGCTTACGATTAAGTCTTCATTCATAATAGTGTTTTTAATGTATTAGTTCTTCGTATTTTCCTTTGTTTTAGTATCTACAATCTGTAGTAGCGTTGGCATTCGGTATTTACCGTGCATATGTTGTATAGCGTTGCAAATGGATTCTTTATCAATACCCATAGAAGTCACATATAATGGTTTTTTACTTTCGCCACGAAACACTTCTTTAAACACCGCTGTTTTAGACACAAACTCAGATTTTGCAATACCAACAATCGGAATTTTATGGTCTAAAGCTTGGTACAAATAACCACCCAAACCCAAGTGTTTTTCTTCTAGAATCACATATCCATCTACAATAATTAATTCTACCTCATCTAAATTCACTTGTTTTAGTAAACTTAAAATACACGGCAATTCGCGTTTATAAAAGGAACCTGGTTCGTACGGTGCTACACCTTCAATAATATCGGTGTAAATTTTTGTTGGCTCTTCGTCTTCCCAATCGTTAAAGCTTACCGCAATGGTTTTGGCTTTTCCGTTATAATAATAAGTATCAAAAGCTAATATCATTTAGTATACTTGATTAGATTAATTAATATGTATGGATTAATTTAAAACAGGAATAATATGCTCCCAATTTAAGGCTGTCGCATAATCTAAAGCTGTTTTTCCTGCATTGGTTTTTGCTTGTTTATCGGCACCTAATTTTAATAAAATATCCACAGCAATTTTGTTTCCCGCAATAGTTTCTGTGTGTAGTCTAGTCACTCCATTTTCATCAGCAGCTTTAACCACATCTAGATTTGATTCAAAGTAATCTTTAGCTGGTTGTTCCATTACTTTACTCATTGGATGTTCAATAAGGTTTTCCGCATTTTCTTCTTGCTGATAAGCCACCAAAATATTGTTATAATCACCAAAATCTAATCCCCAAGCGTTATCGTGTTGCTTTCTGGCGTCCTCCGTCATATTTGAACGTAAGACATGAATGGTGTAACCTCCATAAGTTTTACGATCTATAGACAACATCCAATCTGATATTTCTGATACTTTTCTGGTTACGGTATCGCCTTCGGCAACATTAGTCAACTTATTTGGTGCGTTTTGTAAAACACCTGTAATACATTCGCCATCAAAAGTGATTTCACTAATCCACATGTGTTCTACTAAAGGTTGTTCTCTACCTTCAACGTTTTGTAAAAAAGGAATTTTTACTAACGCTAAATCGTGAGCAGGAACCACACGTTTTGCTTCCCAATAAATTTCTCTCCAGAAATAGTTAAATGTTTCTTGTGCTTTAAGGTAAGCTGCTTTCATTTTTTCGTTTTGTTCAGTAAAAATGATGTTCTTATCTTGACTCATTGTGTATTGTTTTATTTATGATTTTTGTTTTATTAAATAAAGAATGTCCCTGCATTAGACATTCCGATAGGATGTGCTGTTCGTGCAGTCCATTCTTCGTTATTTAAAATAGAATGTGGTTGCATTACTATTTTGGTATCTAAACTTTTTCTACCCACAAGTACTATTTTATCTTCTATGTTAGATTTAGTATTGTTGAAAACTTCTAAATAGGCTTCATTAAAATGCATTAACATAATCTGTGTTTTATGCTCAATTTTATAAATATCTAGAACTTTAAAATAGGCTCCAGAAGCAATTAAATGAAACCCATATTTAGCTACTTCAGGATTTATACCTCCTAAGTTAGAAGCCGAATTAGAGGCGATAGCAAAGCGCACATTTTTAGCTAAACCTTCTGCTTGATTAGAGACATCTGTAAAACCACGTTCTTGTATTATTTGATCTACTTTATACCGCATCACTAAATCCTCTGAAAGCTCACAATCTCTATAATACATTGTTAAACCTGAAAATGTATTTTGATAGGCTTGTTCTATTTTTGTGTTTTCCATAAGTATTCTGTTGTTTTATGTACTTTTATTAAAACATTACCCAAACATTGTGGTGTCTTCAAAAGTTTTACCGTCATAAGATTGTGCTATTAATGAGTGGTAACCAAACATGCCATCTTCATTAAAAAACACATCTATTAAATCTGTTGAAGTAAAATTTATAGCTGTCATGGTTAGTTTGCTTATAAATGCCTCTCTAGTTAATTTCGGATATCCCTCGTCTTCATCTGCCCAATTATCATTATAATTATCTAAAAAGTCTCTAGTAATAGCCTCTATCGCACTCGCTTTAAAGTCACTAAAGTTACTTGCAACATTGTTAGCTAATGCTAGTGTTTCATTTAAAGTCGCATCATCAGGACTTAATCTAAACACAATAGTATCTCCATGAAACGTTAACTCTATTTTATAACTATCGTCTAAATCTGGGTCTTTTTCAAGGTTATTTGTAGTAATCTCCATAGCTCTGACAATTTATTACCATGTTCTAATAGGTTCGTCTTTCCAAATCACCAATCTAAAATCCTCGTAATGTTGACCTGTTCCAATAGTATGATTATCTCTTAAACCTTTATTTAACTGAAGTTTATGAAGCATACCTGAATAAGACCCAACCCATAAGGTGTTTTCGTCTTCAGAAATCGTCATTCCGCTAATGGTCGATCCTAAAAAGTATTTCCATACACAATGCCCAGAAGTATCTATAGCTTTAATATAACCGTAAGCATCACCTAAAATGTAGTATTTTGAAGTCGCTAAACCACAATACACACGCATACCATCATCTATGACAGTAAAATCTTCACTGTCTTCATAAGCTTCAATTTTAATAGTATCTATATCTGACGTATTTACACCAATGGTAACACCATTATAAAAATGACAAGAATTTGTAATTAATTGATTATCGTTTTTAGAAAACAAACAAAAATGAGGATAAGACGATTGTGGTCCAATGTCACCTAATTGGGCTCCATCGCTATTTAAAACACGATGATCATAACATTGATCTCCAACAACTATATACTTATTATCATGAGACAGTGTGGCATTTTCCATATCCAAATAAGGTTCCCACTCTTCATCTTCAGGATCTGGTAAAGGATGGATTCTATGTTCTGTTTCATTTGAAATAATAAAAATCCCATCTGATGATATTAGCAAGACTTTTTTACCATCGTTAAACGGAAGCAAGTCTGTTATTGCTATATCTTTAGCGTCCTTTAATTGAAACGTTGAAATTATGTCACCTTCCCAACCTTGAGTGGTCACAATAGTATTATTTGAAGCTATTGCAAATACATTATTTTGTTTGGATTTACCTATAATATCTATTGAAGCATCCAACTCTAAAACAGTATCATTATCAAGGATGTAAGCTTGACGCTTTTGATATGCAGTACCAACTAAAAACGCGATTTTTTGCTCCGTTATAAAATTGAGTTGCGAAATGCTTTGTCCTTTATCTTTTAAAAATTTTAATAAAGGAGTGTGTGCTGGCGGAAAATCTTGTCTAAACTGCTCTACTGTATTATTAGTATTAGCGTCCTTTAATAATTGAAAAACTGCATCAGACAAATGGTCTCTTTCGTCTTTAGGATCTTCTCCTTTCCAATTGTCCCAACCATTAGTATCCCCAAATTTAACCATCTCATTTACAGCAATAGCATATTGACTACCTAAGGTATTCCATTCTGTTTTTATCTCGTTGATGCTTTCGTTGTTTAATTCCATATTTATGTGGTCTTTTTTTATTACGCTAAAACTAATAGTTAGTTTTATTATTAACTAAATACAATAGCTGTATTATTGGTAATACTAAACTTGGCTGCGTCTAAAAGTGTAGCACATACTAATTTTTCTACCCAAAAATCACCTTCATCTTGAATATTCTGATTAATTTCTGGTAAATTAGAAATAATATCTTCTTCGTTTAAAACAATCCCTAAATGCTTAGTTAAACTCTTCAATTCACTTAATAAATCATACGATGATCCTATCATAGCACCAGGTACAGGCGAAGCATCTGTATCAAAAAGCACTTCAGGTAATTCTACAGGGATATAAAATCCTTCAGAATCCGAATGTGTTAAAAGATGACTAGACATGTAAGAGTAATGTGTTTCTAAAATAGGATCATCTCCAGGTGCATCATCTATTGAAAAAGGTGATGGTACCCAATTATCGTTGCCCTGATCTTTGTTTTCCCAAACGTGTGCAGCAAAACGCCTTAAAACATGCAAAAACGCATAAGGGATGCCACCAGAGTGCAAAGGTTTTTTGTCCATTACATCTGGCTCTAGATGTGGTGTAACATTATTAGCTTTTAAAATAGTATTAATATTATCAAATATGACTTTATAGGCTTGATACCCTTCAGGCTCATTGTCTATAAAATCTGCTAAAATTCCGCTTGTTATAGTTAATCCCATTGTAAATTGTTTAATGATTATAACACAAAATTATAATTTGATAACACTGTATTTATCACTGAAATTAATGATATCTGTAAATAATCATATTAAGCTTTTAGCAAAACCTAACAGTCAGTTACAACCACTCTGCATCTATTCCTAAGGCAATCATCTCATTATATGCAGTATCTGTCGCATAGCATAATGTCGCCTTTTTTAAATTAGAAAAGTGTTTAACATCTGCACTGCTTTTAATGTCCCAATAATCTACAGCTCCACCAGAAAATGGTGATAAATTCATATAAATATCATTACCTCCATCTTGATAAATTTCGGTTACAGCAGATGCCAATCGCATAGGTATTGGCAAATCTTTAAAATACTGTTCTACTTCTGGGATTGGATTATATCCTTCTTCATCTATATCTATATCTCGTGCTTTATACCAATCTGCAAACTCATATAAATCAAACTTAGGCAGAAGTAATTCTTTAACATACATCAACTCTTCTATGACAGATAATTTAAATCCAAAATCTTCAAAAGGTATTATCGCTTCATCCAAAGGTGTAATCGTGTATTTATCGTCTGGTATGCCTTCACCTTTATTATAAGGTACATATTGTCCAATTTGTATGGCTCTAACGTTAGAATTTGAATCGTCTACATCAAACCAAGCACTAACCTCTGACATGACTATCGCACCACTATCATCACCTTTAAATAATTTAACACGGTTATAATCATGAGACTTATAATAGCTTATAATATCCTGATTATTACAATAAAATATCCCTGAAAAATTGGCTTTAGCACTAAAACCATGAGATTCTTGCTGATAACTAACAATTAAAGCCTCTATAATATCGCCTTGTTTAGAATATCCCAAAAGACCTAAGTCGTCCCAAGTATATATAGTATTATGTTTTGTTTTTGAAACTCTAAAATTAGTACTCAGACTAGTTTTTAAAACCTCTATTGATACCGGAAATTGTATAGTTTTTGTATTTATTTGAAACCCTTTATCGGATAAATGTAGTACGATCATGATATAATTATTTAGCAGTTTCAAATATAGCTTTTACAACTAAAGCTAGACTCGTTAGATTCAGTGATTTTAACTGTCTGTCTTATTGTAATCTTTAAAATCATTAGTTTCAGTGATAAAAACCCAAAACAAGTCGAGTACCTTAGCCCTCTATTAAAAATTAGTTATTATGAATCACATAACAGTATACAATCATCAAGTAAAGGACATGACTTGGGACGCCTTTAATTTTAAACCATTAAACATTAACACGCTTCCTAGTTTAGACCATCCATTGGACGACCTTAATCCTTTTACTTTTAGAGATGCTGTGTTGCAGGCAGTATCTAATACTACAAAAAAACAAGTTTTTAAGTCGTTACTATTAACACCAGATGAGACTACTAACACCTCATTTTATTGTTTTGCGTTTTTAGAAGACAAAACCATTGCTAGCTATACAATACAACGCACTCCGCTTTTTGATCTATGGTATAAATCTATTGATAAAAAGGTCAATAATAAGACTGCAAAGGTCTATAATTTTGGTTCAAATGAATACAGTTATCAACCAGTCTCAAATTTTGAAGACCAACTAATTTTCAAAAATACAGGCGAATTTATTTTAGACAGTATTCCTAATCAATTTATTGCCGAACAATTAACTAAAGAAAAAACCGATTTTATTACGCCTTACATTCAATTAGAGGTTACATACAATTTTGAAAACATTAAAGCTAGTTTTGAAACCTTAGTAGCCAAAAAAACTTATCTATAACATCACCTATAAATAACGATGCTGCTTATACTAAGTTTAAAAATGAAGCTGGTTTTGAATTTCCTGCTATTTTAAAATCGTTTTTAACCCTACATAATGGTATTAAAAACACCGCTTTTATGTCTGCTGAACAAATGGTGCTTGAATGGGTGAATTGGAAAATGATTTATGACGATTGGACGCAAGGCGATTTATTAGATAACTACAGTACAAATGAAGGCAAAGCCTTACTAATGTATACAACCCCATATTGGATACCGTTTTTTGATTTACAAAACGGAAACTTTTTAGCTATAGATTTTGCACCAAATACAAAAGGGACACCTGGTCAAATTATTAGGTTTGGTGCAGACCAAGAGATTGGTTACATAGAAGATAAAACATTAAGTAGTTTTTTATTAAACCTGGCTAATGACCAGTCAGATATCGAAGATTTTGAGTGGTTACATACAGACTAAATAACAACATTACTAAACGCTGTTTACCACAAAACAATGCATCCTAATTTGAATAAAACCTTATAAATGTCGTCAATATTTAAAGAAGAAATACTGCCTAACATCAAACTAAATTCATTTTTAGCACCAGAACAACAAGCGTTAATTACAATTTTAGAACTTTTAGACATAACCGATGATAAGATTTATAAGAACATTAAAAGCAACAACTTAAGTGATAGTGCTGACGCTAATTTCACCAATACACTAGCACAAAACCTTTACTATTATCCAAAACTCTATGGTAATACACAACAAGGTATCACTTTTGTCAGGGCTTGGCTTCCGTTAGTAAAACAAGGCTTTTTTCCTGATAAAAAAAGTACCGAATTATTTATTCATTTTTTTAAATTCAATTTAAATTATTTTCAATCTGAACATTGCAATCAAACCATTACAGATCAAATTTTTGAAGCTATAAAACTACTTTCAGAAAGTAAAACTGAAGCTTCAATGGTTGTAAACCAATGTTTAATCGATTGTATTTTTGATGTTACAAACATTATAAATTCAGACTTTTTAATTCAACAATGCCTTCAGTTTGACATACTAAACTCAACGTATGCTGTTATTCAAAATGAAAACAACATAGACACGCATCCTTTAAAGATTAACGATACGTTTATTAAGCATTTTTTTAATAATGACTGGTCCAATTTTATTACTGCGTTTCATCAAATAGTACCTGTTGGTCATGTTTACAAATCCAGCGCCTATACTATAGTCTCTAATTGGTTGTCTTCAGAACTAGCAGATTACTATGCCAATAATAAACAATTAGTACTAGAAGCAATTGAAACAATAAAAGAGCGTTGGATTTTTGCAGAAGTTAAAAGCACTGCGCTTTTACACCTAAAAACACATAACCACCACTACCCTTTTATTGATGCTTTAAGTACAAAAACTTGGGACTCTGGTGATGTTATAATATTTAGTGATCTTGATCTTGATAAAGACATTTCACAAAATCTGTTAGAGGCATGTTATCATAAATTTTTAGAATGGCTAAGTATAAATAAAAACCAACATTTTAATACCGAAGTATTTACAGATTTTGCTAAACCACAATTACAACAAGCAACTGCAAATCATTTACCGATACACTTTATTACATTTTGGTTTGTTACTTGTCATCCAAAATCTGGTTTAAAAAATCAAACGGATACTTATAATACTATTTTTTCAAAGCTATTCCTTGAAAATAGTAAGACAACGCTACCAACTATGCGTTATCAAAACAATGATTTTAAACTTACTGGAGCATTTTTAATCCAACACGTATTAAATAATACCAAAACGTTAATAGATTTTTTAAAAGACTTCAAAACCTCTGGAATTACAAATCCTTTAAATCAGTTTTTAGTTCGTATTTTTTATGATGCAGATCAAGAATTGTTCAATTTATATAATAAAGAGCAACTTGAAGCTTTACAAATATATTTGCTAGAACTAGCTTATTCAGCAACAAAAACTGAAGAGGCTATCAAAACCCAAACCCTTCCTTATATTATTAACACATTAAGCCGTTTATGTGTTGAGTCTGGTAATTTTACGCGTGTAAACCAGATTTGGGCGCTTAAAGACATACACCCATGTATTACAACGCTTTGCAATGCGTTTGCTGCTAAACATTACCTAAACCCAAATACTCCATTAACACTTAATACAATACAAGCTTGGTTTAATTATTTGTCTGATTATTATTACAGCTTTAAACAAGAAGCCATTTGGGTAAATGACATGTTAACCACACAAGGTGTGCGCACTGCAAACGTCTTTAATAAAATTAATGATGATGTAAGCTACTTTTTAGACAATGTCATTAAAAGTATTATTACTATACATCAAAAAAGTAAAAAAACAGAAACTAATAATGATACGACTCCTTTAATTTGGGTAAGTATTGAAGTATTTTTAAAGGACTTTTTCAGTCAATTAAAAAACAACAAAATTAACGCTAATACAGTCCGTTTTTTATTTGACTACATGACCGTTCAAACTAATGGTTTTGATTCTCAAGACACCTTAAATAGTAACATTACAATCTTAAACAACCTATACTTTAACCCTAAATCCGAAGCTGTTAGTAATACCAAACAAACTTCTACTATTGAGGTAAAAATGCAACCTAATGAGATTAATCAAAAGTTTGTGGATTACGTCCTTACCAACCTAGAACAGTATTCGCAAACCAAAGTTTATGACACAGAGTCCTTAACATTTTTACTTGACAATATAACCGAGTTTAAAGTTTGGTTACATAACGATCAAAATAATACAAGTTCTAGATTTAGTCAGGCGCTTTATATGATATTATTAGATTCTAACTTAGTATCAGACAAAACATTAGCTACGTTTATTAATTTATGTAAAACACTGTTTGTACAATTAATACAAGGGACTAAAATGGCAAGTTCTTATGCTATGGGTTTAAAAACAATGGTTAAATCTGGAGCTTATTCAGAGGATGTATCAACGGTCTTATTACAGGTTGTTGCAGACATAAAAGCTTAATAAAATGACAGAAAATATCACACCAAAAATTCAAGATCAGCTTAATTTATCGGCTTTAGTTTTAAAAAAACACCATAAAAAAGCAGACCTATACAGCTGGTCAGGATTTGACTTATCAGAAGATTTACAGGTTCAAATGGCTAAAAGACTTTTAAATTTATATGGCATAAAATCTGGCTTTCATTTACGTAACAGCTTACATCGTTATCACGATGGACAAATGGTTTCCAATTCATTTCAAAAATTAGCAACCCAATTTAGAATGGATACAACCACGTCCTTTGAAGCTAAATATAACGCTGAGCAAAATCCAAAAACCAAACACGTTTATAAATTAGTCTGGAAGTATCGTTTTAGCCTTAAAGATCAAAAACTTATAGGGTATGAGATGGCTAATTATATTTTCCAAATGCGATTAGGTTTAGTCGCTGGTTTTATAACAACTAAAGAAGTCATTTTACGCTTAGAAGACGCTAACAATATTATAAAATCTACTTTTAATAGTTGGGACGCCTTCCATAATAACGTCTGTTTAGGTTATGAATACGTTTTAGGAGCAACCGAACCGGATATTAGCAAATTTCCTGGAACAGATACCCTTTGGGACACGTATCAAAGATTACATATTGAACAAAAAAATGAGTTTAAAGTATGGAACATATAAATCTATCTAGAGAAGACGTTATTGCACATATCCAGCGTGCAGAAGCATTATATAAAGCCAATTTATATACCCATTTACAATCTATAATGACTGTCATTAAGGACAATTTAGAGGCTTTAGGCGAGGATAATTATACAGACTACGCTAGGTATTACAGACTGTACATGTTATACATCAGTGTTTTTGAAGAGCTAAACCTACCGGTTTTAGAGTCTTATTTAAACGCCTTAATTAACATAAACGAAGTACAAGCGTCAGATTTTGAATTTATTTGCAGTTATTATACAGTATGTCAAGAACATGTGTTTCAAAAAGCTTTAATGTTATATCCTTATAACGAAACATTACACATTCATTACGCCTTAAAACTGCAAAAAGAACAACGTTTTGAAGAAGCGATCACCACCTTAAAATATATTTTAGAGTGCTATCCTAGTTTAACCGAAGCTAGGTTTTTATTAAGAACTATTGAAGCTCAATTACTAGAGCAATTATGTAATTCTGCACAAGAATCTGATGCAAATCAACTATTACAATTAGCGTCATCAACCCATAATTTAGACGCATTAAAAGGCCTACAATTAGATCAAAGGTTAGATCAAACTAATTTAAACCTAGCTCATATTCAAGTGGCGTTGTGGGACAATAAATCTTCCGAAGTTTTAAAACAATGGAAAACAGAATGGAAATATATTGAGTTATCGGACACTACTCAATTTTTATTAGCGGACTATGCCAAAGCGTTTATGCTGTATGAGATGGTAACTCAAATAGTAAAAGCACCTGCAATTCCTCAGTTACCAGAAGTACAAAACGACACCTTTACACAGTATCAAAACTTCATGCAGGCCTTAGTTAATTCTGGTTGGCAGCAAGCACAACACAATTATGTACTAATAGGTAACGCTGCTTACTATTACACTAAAAATAAAACGGTTTTAGATCAAGCTATCGCTCAAGGTTTAGCCTTAAACCCAAATAACCCTTTATTTTTTGTTTTAAAAGCAAAGTCCTTTTTCTTAGAAGCTAATTACAAAGATACAGGAGCTATGTATCATGCTGCATTTAATAATGGACTTAGAACAAAAGAGTATTTATTGTATTTATTAGAAGTTAATAGCAGAATAGAAAGCTGGCAAGGCATTTTAGATATTGTGACTCAGTGTCATATTAAAAATCCACCAACACTTAAAACGCTATATTTTAAAGCACGAGCACTGGTTAAACTACAACAATTTGATGAGGCTTTAGTGGTTATTAATGAGGCGTTAACTGGATTTCCACTACCACCTCATTCGTATGCGCCTTGGTTTTATAACTTACGTATGAGCATTCATAAAATCAACCAAAATTACGATGCCTTTTTTGAAGATCTTAATTCTGAAATCTATTATTATCAAGAAGGTGATAGCGAATATTGCAGTACCATAAATATGGCTGTTGACGTCCTTTTGGAAAAGGAAGATTATGAGGAATGTTACAAATACGCCATATATAATCACGAGCAAGAGTATTTGTTACCAGAATTGTATCCTGTGTTTCAATGGATTTGTTTTTATGATTTTTTAAACGAAAAACCAGAAGATATTAAGGACGCTTCCATTGAAGATTTAATACCAGAACCAATCACTTTTACCGACTATCGCAATAATGGCTTAATCCATTGGATGACAGGAGACACTAATGCTGGTGCAGACGCCTTACTTAAGGCTGCTACTTTAGCGACTAATAAAGCCTATTATTTTAAATTAGCCTTAACCTGTGCAAAAGAGGGCTTTAATAATATAAAAAGCATCCAAATTTGTGAGGTTATAAAAACAGAAACACCTGAAGCATTGGATTGGAAAATAGAGTACGATTATGCTAATCTTTTGTATTTAGAAAAACGATACGACCAAGCTTTACTTGCTTTTAAACAATTATTACTAAGTTATCCTGATCACTCCTTTTTTAATTTCCCAAAGGATCAAAACAACATGTTGTTACAAACATTAAAAAACATAACAAAAGCTTTGGGTAAAGTTGAAGATTACGCCAAATATAATGCCCTATTTTTAAGCAAAGACAACCCTTCGGTTAGTGCTTTGTTAGAGCATCTAGAATGGATTGATTCTTCTAAATCAGAATCCCTTTTCAGTCGTCATAATCTATTAGAAAAAATAACAAATTATGACACCGCATTTGAAAATAACGAACCTGAACTGTTAAAAGCAATCAAATCTAAAATTAGCACGACCTATTTCACTTAAAGTTATTAATTTTACTGTATTAAATGCAAGTATTCTCTAAACATAGTATCCTTTTTATAGCGTTTTTTATTAGCGTTACAACTGTATCTTTGGCACAACAGACCAATGGTACGTCTGTAATAGACTCGTTAGCTTCAATCTATTATCAAAATGCAAAAAAATCCGTTAGTAGCTAAAAAGGCAGCCTTACAATGGTTGGAAGAAAGTCAAAAACAAAAGATAGATTTACAAGAAGTTAGAGCCTTATATGCACTTGGTAACTTAAGCAATATTATAGGAGATTATAAAAGCACGATACACTACACTAATGATGCTCTAGTAGTATTAGATACACTAGAACTAGATAAAGGTAGGGCTGCCTGTTACAATATATTAGCATCAGCTTATAAAAATTTAGGAGAGTATCCTAAAGCCATAGATTATTTTATGCAATGCTTAAAATTTGCTAATAAAAATAATAACAAACCTCAAGAAGCCAATGCCTATCAAAATATAGCCACCTTATATTTATTGCAAAAAGACTATAAAAAATCGGCAGAAAATTTAGATCGTGCAGCCAATTTATATCGCGAAATTGGTGATGATGATGGTGTTTTGACCACACTGTTTAATTTTGCTAATATTTTAAAAGAAGAAGGTAAATTTGATCAAGCACGAGAGCATTACAATACCGTTTTAAGGTACCGAGAAAAAGAAGGCAATAAAGCAGTCATTGCTTATATCAACATCAATCTATCACAAATGTTAGTGCAAGAAAAACGTTGTGAAGAAGCGGTTGTGGCTTTAAAAAAGACTTTAGGCTTATTAAAAGCGCTTCAATTTAATTCTGACATTGCAATAGTTTTAAACGACTTAGGGGTTTGCGAGACCAAATTAGGACATAAAACCAAAGCGATTAACTATTTTAATCAAGCTTTAGCCATTGGTAACCAACAATCACTAATGACATACAAAGCCGACATTTACAAAAATTTAGCACAATTATATCAAGAGGAAAAAAACTATGAAAAAGCACTAGAATTTTATCAAAAAGGAGTGACTACTGTAGCAGAACAACAAAGTTTAGATAAAGAAAAATATGTTGCTAAAATACAAGAAGGTTACGAAACCCAATTAAAAGAAGCCAGAATAAAACTGCTGGAAAAAGAACAAAAATTAAGCGAAACCGAACTACAAAAAGCAGAACTTACCGTAAAAAAACAACGTTTAATTAGAAATACGCTTATTACTGGTATTGCATTGGCAATAATCATATTACTGATTTTAAGGTGGTCTTATATTAAACGTTTAAAAATCCAAAAACAACTTAATTTACAGCAAGAAGAAAATGCTAAACAGAAAATTAGCGAAATGATGAAAGATCATAAGCTCTCTGTTATCGAGCGTTACCAAGAAGGTCAAGACGAAGAACGCTCTAGACTAGCACGAGAAATACATGATGGTATTGGTAGTGACTTAGCAAGTATTAAAATTGCGTTTGAGCATTATATCGAGCCACACCAGGAAGATATACAATCTAAAAAAATTGCAAAAGCGATTAATAATGCATGTCAAGATATTAGAAATTTTTCACATCAATTACATCCATTATCCTTTTCAAAAATAGGGTTTATTAGTTTTTTAAAGGATTTTGTTAATCAGATTAATAACGCCTCTGACCTAGAAATAAATACTTATTTTTTTCCTGAAGACGATATCGATCAATTACCAGAAGCTTTATTAGCAGATGCCTACCGTATTGTACAAGAGTTAATAAATAATATTTTAAAGCACGCCAAAGCAACCACTGCAGACATACAGTTAACCAAGCATGACTCCCATTTAAACATTGTTGTTAACGATAACGGTAAAGGCTTTAAATCTAACAAAACACAAGGTATAGGACTCCGTAATATTAAAGAGCGTTTACAAAAAGTAAAAGGAACTTTAGACATAGATAGTAGCAACAATCACGGAACATCAATTACCATTGACATCCCTACAAATTAAATGACATTGAAAAAAACAAATATCATCATAGCAGACGACCATCTTATGTTTTTAGAAGGTATAAACACCATATTAAGCGATATGGAAGAGGTCGGAGAAATACATTTAGCAACAGAAGGCAAACAAGTCATTAGATTATTAAACCAATTTGAGATTGGTTTAATAATTAGCGATATAAGCATGCCAAAAATGGACGGAATAGAATTGCTTTCTGAAGTAAAGAAAAAACACAGTACTGTAAAAATCATCATGCTTAGCATGTTAGACAACCACAGGACAGTACATAAAGTCATACAAAAAGGGGCTGATGGTTTTGTACCAAAATTTACTAGTAAAGACGAATTACAAAAGGCGGTAAGAACAGTTTTAAATGACGAACAATATTTTTCTGAACTGATAAAACAACGCTATATGGAAAGTGTTTTTGAAAGAAAGAAATATAAAAACATAGAATTATCGCCCAGAGAAAAGGAAGTTTTAGCCCTTTTAGCCGAAGAATTAACCTCTAAAGAAATTTCAGAAAAACTATTCATTTCTGTCAATACTGTTGAAACACATCGTAAAAACATCTTATTAAAAACAGGTTCAAAAACCACTACAGGAGCTGTAAAATATGCGATTGAGTCAGGTTTATTTGACTAAAACAATGCTTTCAATTTTAATAGTATATGCCTTCCGCATTAAGTGCGGTTTGGATTAGTGTTAAAGTTTCAGAGTAATCCATAGTGTCATTGCTTTCGGTTAATAATTCACCTTTATAAATAAAATTAGAGTCCACATCAAAGTAAATAACATATATTCCTTTTTGAGGATTTATCCATGGGCCTTCTGTTTCATTATTAATAGCTGTATCATTTAAATATTGTACCCAAGCAGCTCTTGATAATGTTGTTTTATCTATATAAATAGATTGTCTTTCTGCTAAAGCATAAGAGGTTGCATTAGCAGACAGTTTATCTAAAGCATAACGTTGTAACTGCTGTATCAAAGCCTCATAATTACTATGATTATCAGACAGTTTTAATGGTAAAATAGTCCATTGTTTTAAGTCGTCTTTTAATGTAAATGTTACAAATCCTTTAGGTTGTTCTGGTGTTATAACGGTAACCTCATAATCATCATGACGATCTAACGCTTTATAATATTGATTTAATACATCTAAAAACCGTTTTAAAACAGCATTTAATGCTACAGGATTGAGATGATTAGGCAATGTTATGGTACATTTTTTATAATCAAAATCTAAATCTAATTCTGGTTTAAGTTGTTTTTTAACCGCTTGCCTAACCTCATAACGTTGCTTTGAAGCCTCATACAAATCATGACAAGTTAATGCCTCTGTGGTACGTAATGGTAACGCCTGGTCATCTAATATGGTTTTAAGATTAAGGTGTGTATAAAACTCTATTTCAGGAATCGCTTTATTGTAAATCAATACACTAAAGATATTAGGATTCATGGTTGCTGCATTAAAAAAACGGTTACAATTATTAAAACCTAAATCGTCTTTAAACTCGCGTTTTAAGTACTTCTCTAAATTTTTTTGGCTTGCGTTTTTGATATTCCAATATATTTACTGCAACCCAAAACAATTAGATACAGTATATATAACGCTACTGGTATTAATACATATCTCATAATGTAATACTTTAAAAAATAAAGGTAACCGTCTCTAGTTGTTGTCCCCTCACTGAAATCAGTGAGTTTTTAGTTTCACTTATTAAAGGTGTCATAACTACTGGTTAACACTATAACTTTGAGTTTTTAATAGTAAAAAACAACGACACATGGGACTACAAGAAAAAAGAGCTGCCAAAGCTATCGAAGATCAATATTTAGGAGACTATCAACAAGAGATTAATGAGTTAGTCGGCAAACCGTTACCAATAACAATACATTGGGATACCTTTGAATTAGATTATATAAAATTTGTCCCAAGCGTGTGTTTACAACGTCTTACTGATGCATTAAAAGACGTTTGTAAAGACGATTTTGGTAAAGAAGCAGTACAAGAAAACATTAATAGCATTGCAGTATTTTGTATAGCAAATGAAGGTGCAGAAGCTAAAAAAGAACTAAAACTAGACGATAACGTATTCTCATTAACCGCCTGTTGGGGAGGACACCATAGTGGTTTTTTTCCTGATATCACTATTAAAACGTTTTTAGAAAACAATTTATAAATTACCGCTTACCCAACCATTAATAGCAACCACCAAAACAGGACACTATATATTTAGTCTCCTGTTTTTTTTACACCCTACATTTAAACCTATCACATAAAAAAGCCTTTAAGTACTCAACTTAAAGGCTTAAAAAAATAAATTAATGTCAGCTTAATTTATAACCGTGTCATTTAATACAACCCCTTTTAAAACCGCACTAAAGTATGTTTCAAGTGCTTCAAATTGATGATGCTCTGAAAACGATTGACTACATCCTGTTACTTTAGATTTTTTAAAGGTTATATGTAAAGTCAATGCCTCTTGTTTATACAACTTTATATTACCAGACCACTCCCCTTCTTGATCACACAACCAATCCAATAACATAGGATCTGTAACACTTTTAATACCTCCTGATAGGTTAAACGTAATAGGTTCTTTTTCGTCTTTGTCATACTGATACGGTGGCGAAAAATTATAATCACATTGGCTTAATGCAAAAACTTGTTCTGTGGTACTGTCTTTTTTTAGTACTAATTCTATTTTTAATTGATTTTCATCTTCCATACCTATTGTTTTAATATTAATTATATCGTTTATACTATGTTGCTTACAAAATGTAAATCCAGTAAACACTGGGTGCTTAGCTGTATACACTAACCCTACAAAATTGCTGTTTTTTAAAATAATAAACCTCACGGTTTACCGTGATATTATAATTTAATCACTGGATTGTATTAGTATTAGGCATAAAAAAAACGCTTTTAGTAAAGCGTTTTTTTATTTAAATGGTCTATAAAATTATAGGTCTACAGGTGTTGCATCAGGTTGCTTTTTTAGTTGCTCTAAAATAAAATAAGCCGAGGCAGCAGATACTAATATGGCAGGAATAGCTACCATAATTAAATCATCTTGAGATAAATCTAAAGTCATAAAAGCGGTTATAATTATTAAGGCTTCCACAACAATCCAAGTAATAACTGTGCCTGCTATCCATTTTCCGGGTTTTATCCCTTTTTGATCGGCTACTAATTTAATTTGTTTAATAAAATAAGCTATTGCAAATGCTTCTAACATGGTTTTGGTTTAAGGTTAAAAAATGACAAATGTAAGTGTTTTAATTAATTAAAAAATCTAAAACATTATTCCATGTTAAAAAGGCGTTACTGCCAAAATGGACATGTCTATCCCCAAATTTATCTACACCATAATTTTTAGTGTCATCAATAATATAATCTCCTCTAATTAAATCTTTATTATGAGTTAATATTAATTTTTTATGAGCTTCTAAACCTAAGTATTTTTCAACCCATAAGCGTTTTTCCATCCAACAATGCGGATTACTCCATACAGGTGTTGACACAATATAACAATCATACTTAGCACTCAAAATTTTAAAAGCATTTATAGCTCCTTCAATTGGTTTATTATTTAGAAAAAAACCTTTCTTATTTTTATTCTCGCTAAATGGTCCGTCTCCTAGCTCAACTAAAACACCATCCATATCTATTAATATAATCTTTTTCTCCATTTTAAATTTCACTTATTATCATATAATTTTGTTCTCTGTTCTTTGCGCAATAATTTTGAAGCTCACAATAAAAGCATGTGATTAAGGTGTTATTATCTATTTTAATAAACAACTCTTTGTTGACTTTAATGTTTACCTTTTTCAATACTTTTCTACTCACTATAAGTAACGTATTACTTCTATTGGTATCAACATTTTTTAAGATAGCTCTCAATACTTTATCATTAATAGTTCTATCCCATTGTCGGTAAGTAAAATGTTCTGATTTACAAAAACTTGCTACATAATGTCTCATGATACTACCTCCTCCTTTCTTAAATCTTGATTCTTATTAGTATTCCAATTATAAACACCTCCTCTATCTAAAAATTTTTCCAAATCATAATTCATGGTTTTTAAAGCTTTTTGTACTCCAACTTCTAAAATCGGTTTGCTGTAATTATGAGTTCCTTCTGCATTATCAAAAAAACGTCCTGCAGGATCAACCATCACATAACTTCCTTTTATTTCCTTGTTAGATTCTGGGACAATAGCTTCTACATCTTTATGTGTGTTTAAAAAATGGGTGTATTCTGCATTTGTGATTTTAAAATCATCAACTTTTATATCATTTTGTCCCACTATTGGTAATACTTGTAATACTTTCCAACGCTTAGGATTAGCGTACTCTATAAATTCCGTTAAGTCATCTTTATAGTTTACTTTATTAACTACTGTATTAATTTTTAAGCCATAGCCATACTTTTTAATAGTATCTACTAAATCATAATAGAATGCTTTACTTAATGGTCTTTTTCCTGAAATTGCTCTACCTATTTTAATATTGTTTTCATCCTCTAAACTATCTACACTTACTGCAATCCAATCCAAGTAGTCTGTATTGGCTTTTAAAAATGTATCTGTTAATTTGCTACCATTGGTTACTATCATGGTAGTCATTCCTAATTGCTTTGCTTTCTTAATTAAATTTGGTAACCACTTACACAATAGAGGCTCTCCTCCTGCAAATGTTATTTTTTCAAATCCTGCTGCTGCTATATTTTCAACTACTTTTAGAGCGTCTGCTTCTGGCAAATGCCCTTTTGGTAAAATAGTCTGTTTAACATCTTGAAAAGTTGCAAAGCAAAACTTACAACGCATATTACACGGTTCCCATAAATGATAATTGATACTTGGTATTGCGATTACAGCATTAAGCTCTCGGTATGATTTAATTATCTGTTGTGATACTTGTTTTGGAGTTAAATTATCTGTATCGATAACCAAATCATAATTTTTATCGTTGGTAAAATCAACATTGTAACATTCTAAAAAACGTGTTCTCATAGCCTCATTGCGCAGTTTAATAGCTTCTGGACTTGTTACCTCATCTACTCTGTTCCCTAAACATATTCTTTCAGACGCCTTTTGATCAGATACTTTTAATAACACATTAAAAGCATTTTTGACAAAATGAAACCCTAACCTATAATCAATTACAAGGTTTTCTTTACTATTACATTCTATTGTAAACTTCTCATCTATTTCATGATCCAATTCTGGTTGTGCTTTACATTTATCTTGAAACTCATTAATAGTCATTCCGTAGGTCTCCTTTGCATAGGCTCTAGAGTAATTTCCAATCGAGACAAACTCAAAATTCAATTGTTCTTTAATAATTTTACCTACTGTAGATTTTCCCGTTCCAGCAAATCCGCTTAATGTTATATTTTTATTCATAATTTTTGTTTTTTTAAAATCTCACCCTTAACTAAAAGGATGAGATATTATTAGTTTTTTACTTGTTAGCGTTTTTAGCTGCTGCACTTTGGGCTCTTGCTACAAAGCTTCCTTTTGTTACTCCTCCTGTATTTGAAGTTTTAGTTGTGCTGCTTTGAATTCTTGAAGCTGCTGTTTTTGTCATTGGTCTTGATTTACTCATTTTTTATGGTATTAATTAGATTTTTAAAAGCTTAGCACCATGCTAAACCCGTTGTTATTACTGTAAAGATGCAGATGATTACAATTAAATTTTCTAATTTGTGACAGACCGACTATATTTGGGATATCGCTCTGTTTTTCTGGGATATAAAAAAATGACTCTCAAAAAAACAACCATTTAATCAACCAACCACCTACTATAACTGTATGAATCGCTATTCAGAATTTTATAATCAATACCAACTATCCGAACAAATAGAAATACCAAAAAGTACTATTCTCATTTTACTATGCGTATTGCTATTGGTCATAATAAGAAACTGGTACAATCTGTATAAAAAGCGTTCTTTTAGGAAGAAGAATAAACAAATAACAGAACAACTAGAAGCTACGCAACTAGCAATAACAAATTATGATGATAAACTAAAGGTCATCTCTAATCTCGAAAGAAAATTAACGAGTAAACACACTGAACTCTTTCAGCTACAACAAGAAATGGAAGATTACAAACAAAAATTCTATTCTACTTTAAGTCAAAAAGAAAAAGAGATAGCAAAACATAAAGAAACCAATAACCATCAAAAAAGAGCTTATGAACGTTTTGTAAACTATAAAAACGTAGAAGCAAATAATACAAGACTTGGAGCGCATTTTATAAAAAATGTGATTAGCCAGATTTACAATGATATTGAACAAACAGATAATAGTTACAAGTCTTTTTTAGGCATTAATTATAAAGTAGGGACAACTAAAAGTAAAATCCCACCTATTAAAGCTTTAAAAAACATTTTTAAACTATTAGACTACAATGTGTCAGCATTAAATAAAGAAAACACTACACTTGAAGAAGAGTTAGCACATATAACCATGTTTTTAGATCTTATTAAATATCTCAAACCAAATACTAACATTAATTTTAGTAATAAGTTAAAGTCAGAACAAAACAATACTATCAAAATAAAACCAACACTTTTCTTTCCATTTGTAGAAAATGCTTTAAAACATGGTAGCTTAAATAGCGAAGACTCTTTTATAAGTATCATTTTAAAAGAAAATGACGACAAACAATTAAGCTATTGCTTGGTGAATAGCGCAGAACAACGTTTAGATTATGACAGTAAAGTTTCACAATCATCTAACTTTGGCTTGAATGCTTTACAGCAGCTGCTTAAACTCCATTATCCAAAAAGTAAATTGGAGCATAAAACACTACCTAACAATCAATATTTATCAGAACTAACTTTAAGCTTAAACTAAATGATACGTTATATACTGATTGATGATGACCCTAGTATTTCGAAAAATGTTAAAACTAAAATTGATAAGCTATCAAAAGATTATGAGTTAAAACATATAGCAAGTTATGATAGCTCTAAAAAGGCTTATGAAAATATAAATGAAGACGACTTTGATTTACTTATAGTCGATTTTGAAATGCCTGTGTATAATGGTATTGAGTTGGCACATAAAATTGCAACAAACAAAAAAATAATATTTCTAACCTCTACAAGTAATAATGAGAAAAAAGTCATTAATAGTTTAGATATTTCTGGTTTTTTAAGCAAGCCTTTTGAGGTTGAAGAGTTTGAAGCTATTTTGAAAAATAAAATTATTGGTAAAATAAATAATAATAACACTTTTAAAAAAGGCGAACGATTAACTCTTGCAATTGGTGTAAATCAAGACATAGGTTTTTGTCCTGACGAAACCTGTTACATTTCAACATCGCGAAATATCAAAAAATATCAATCCAACAAAAACTGTGTTCATTTTTTTGGTGAGCAAGACGACGTTACTGTTACTAATGTTCGAATTAGTATTAACGAGCTTTCTAAAAAATTAGAACCTTACGGTTTTGAAAAAATTAACCAAAGCACTATTGTTAATCTATCTAAAATTGATAGCAGAAATAACAAAAAAATTAAGTTATTGGATTGTGACGAAACACTGTTCATTGGAGACAATGAAAAAAAGGAATAGTCTCTAGAATACGAACGCTATTTGGTGTCTAAAAAATATTAATTATCTAAAAACTGAAATTAAACACAGTTAATTTCTAAAAATAAAACACAGTTTTTTTCCTAAATTTGATTATAGCATTGTTATTATAAAAATTCTCCCTAACTGATAATAGATTTATATATCATAATTAAAATAGGAAGCTTTTCCTTTTTATATGGTTAAATCTAAACCAGAATATAATTTCGGCAAATGATTAACAAAATACTCTATATAGACATTGAGACCTCTAAAAATGGCAAAATAAATGATGTAGGCGCTATTTATAATGGGCAAGAGCTACATGAAAAAAGTTTAACAAAACTTGAAAAATGGATAAATCATACGCAATATATTTGTGGCCATAATATAATTGCACATGATATCCCGTTGATTAAAAACGTATTAGGCGAGAACATTTTTAAAGGAAAAAAATAATTGACACGCTACTTTGGTCACCTATTCTCTTTAGTGATAATCCTTACCATAAACTTGTAAAAGGTTACAAAATAGTTAATGATAGTGATTACAACAACCCACTATCCGATTGTAAGCTTACCAAAATACTGTTGAGTGATGAACTAAATAGATTTAATGAATTAGACCAAAATACACAACAGATTTATGCTAATTTACTTTTTCAATCAAAAAGTTATTCCGGTTTTTTAGAATTAATAAATTTCAAAATAGAACACTTAGATATAAGTAATAATTTAAATAACCTATTCGCCAATAAAATATGTAAAAACACACAAATAGATAAAATAGCTAAAAAATATCCCATAGAATTTGCCTACGCATATTCCTTAATTTGTACAGCCGAAGACAAATCAATATTAGCCTATTGGATTAGTAATACACTACCCGTTACTCAAAAAATAGTTGATAATCTTAGATTTAACAACTGTAACGATACAAGTTGTACCTATTGTAACACAAATTTAAACCCCATAAATGCATTACAAACCTATTTTGGTTATGAAAATTTTAGGAGTTTTGACTTAAATGAAAAAATAAGCTTACAGGAAAAAACAGTACGAGCGGGTTTAAGCGCAAAATCATTTGTTGCTGTGTTCCCTACAGGAGGAGGTAAATCTTTAACATTTCAACTTCCTGCTTTAATGAATGGTTCACTTTCACGTCAACTTACAGTTATCATTTCACCGTTGGTTTCATTAATGAAGGATCAAGTAGAAAATCTTGAAAAACGATTTGATATTACTAAAGCTGTAGCTATAAATGGTTTATTATCTCCATTAGAGCGACAAGATGCTATTGAACGTGTAGAAGGTGGTGATGTACAATTACTTTATTTATCTCCAGAATCTCTTCGTTCACCTACTATATTAAGAATACTAAAACAGCGCTCTATTGCTAGATTTGTAATAGATGAGGCGCATTGTTTTTCTTCTTGGGGACAAGATTTTAGAGTAGATTATTTATATATAGCCGATTTTATTAAAACTCTAGAAGCACACAATACTTTTAGAAAGATTCCTGTCTCCTGTTTTACAGCAACCGCAAAACCACAGGTCATAACGGACATAAAAAATTATTTTAAAGAAAAGCTAGAATTAGAACTAGACGAGCACATAACTAGAGCTAGTAGAACAAATTTAAGGTATGAAGTGATTCAAATTGAAGACGCTACAACAAAAACTAACTCTTTACTTAAATTATTAGAACGCTGTGAAAAACCTGCAATAATTTATGCTTCTAGAACCAAAAGAGTAGAAGAAGTCCATAAATCTATTGAAAAAGCTGGTTTTAATGCTACCTTTTTTCATGGTAAGCTAGACAAAGATTTAAAAAAGAGAAGTATGGATGCCTTCATGAACAGCGAAAAAGACATAATTGTTGCTACATCTGCTTTTGGTATGGGAGTAGATAAAGACGATGTAAAGTCTGTAATACATTATAACATATCAGATTCTTTAGAAAACTATGTACAAGAAGCAGGAAGAGCTGGTCGGGATGAAAGCATACAGGCAAAATGTTACATTCTATTTAATGAGCATGATTTAAACAAACACTTCAGTTTATTACAGCAAACAAAAATTAACCAAAAAGAGATTCAACAAATTTGGCAAGGATTAAAGTTTCTCTCTAAGTTTAGGACAAACAAAAAAATTAGTAATTCTGCTCTAGAAATTGCGCAAAAAGCAGGTTGGGATACAGAGATTATAGATTTAGAAACCAAAGTAAAAACATCAATAGCAGCGTTAGAAGACCAAGGATTTCTTAAAAGAAAACAAAACTCACCAAGTGTTTTTGCCGACAGTTTAATGGTTCCTAAAATTGAAAATGCGCTAAAAATAATTCGTCAACAAAACAATTTAACAGATACCCAGGTTCTAAACTGTTCTAGAGTTTTGCAACGTATAGTAAAAGATGATGAGTGTAGGATTGACTATTTAGCAGATAGAACAGGTTTAAAACTAAATGAAATAAGAGATGTTATTGATATCTTAAGAGAGTTTAAAATACTAGGAGACGCCAAAGATTTAACTGCATTTATTAACTTAACACAATCGTCTAATGGTTCAAGAAAAATTATTGAAAGGTATCGCATTATTGAAACCGCCTTACAACAACTATTAACTAAAGACATTAAAATCTCTATGCGTCAATTAAATCAAGATTTAATTGATAATGGTATTATACAAACATCTATAGATGCCATAAAAAACATATTAAATTATTGGGAAATCAGAAACTTTATTCAAAAAAAACGTATAGACAGAGCCCATGATTTATATCAAATTAAAATAAAAAATAGCGACCTACTTAAAGAGGATATACTATGGAGACATGACCTATCTATAGACACCTATCAATTACTAGAAAAATTCCAAATAGAGCAAAAGGAAAAGCAAGTTTTAAAGAGCAAAAAGATTTACCTGTATCCTTTTCTATGTTAGAATTAAAAAAATCAAATCAATTATTCGGGCAAATTAAAGAAGAAGACATAAAACGCTATGAAAAAACTCTACTCTTTTTAAATCAGATAAAATCCATCAAACTAGAAGGAGGTTTTATGGTATCCTATAATAGGTTAAACATAGAAGAAATTGACAATTCTATACCAAGGTTTACTGTAGATAACTTCAAGAAAATGAACGATCATTACCACCACAAAACCGAACAAATTCATATTGTTGGTGAATATGCAAAACGAAGAATCCAAAACTACGAATCTGCACTAGCGTATGTTAATGATTATTTTAGTCAACCTTATGATGAGTTTCTTGCAAAATATTTTCCAAGACGAAAAAAAGAAATAAGCACACCTTTAACACCCAATAGACTTAAAGAAGTAATTGGAGATTTAGATACCGATCAAACCAAAATAGTAAACGATAATAAATCGGATAACATCCTAGTATTGGCAGGACCTGGTAGTGGTAAAACTAAAGTACTAGTTCACAAAATAGCTAGTCTTTTATTACTAGAAGATATAAAACCAGAACAGTTTTTAATGCTTACATTTTCTAAAGCAGCATCTTTAGAGTTTAAGGCTAGAACCAGAAAACTAGTTCCCGAATATTCGGGCTTAATAAAAATAACAACTTTTCATGGGTTTTGCTTTCAACTCTTAGGACAATTGGGCGATTTAAAAAAGTCTGAAAACATAATACAAGACTGTTTAGAAGCTATAAAAAATGAAGATATTGATATTTCTTCCATCATTAATAAAAGTGTTTTACTTCTAGATGAGTTTCAAGATGTCAATAAAGCAGAATGGGAACTTATCCAGTTAATAATAAATAAATCTAAAGGCATACGTGTTATAGCTGTGGGTGATGACGACCAAAACATTTATGGCTTTAGAGGTTCGTCCAATGCCTATATGTTAGCATTTAAAAACAAATATAATGCGACCTCTTATTCGCTTATTAAAAACTATAGAAGTCATTCGCATATCGTTGCCTTTAATAACCAGCTATTAACAACCCTACCTAATAGATTAAAACAACAAGTTTTAGAACCAGTAAAAAAGGGAAGCGCAGCTTTTATACAATTAGTTAAGTACAACAGCAATTATCTAGAAAAATCATTAACTAATGCTGTAATAAAAGATGCGTATTCTGGCACTCGTGCTATACTTGTTAGAACCAATAAACAAGCATTAATGCTTAGTACTTTTTTAAAAGAGGCAGGACAAAAAACAAAACTAATCACAGGATTAGAAGGCTTTAGATTAGAGGCTCTATATGAATTACGAACGTTTACCCAAGCCCTGCAAAAAAACAAAAACGATGCTGGTTTAATTTTTAATAATGCATGGAATGCTGCTATAACGTTTTTTGAATCTAAACATCAAAACAGTTTGCATTTTGATATTTGTATCGCTATTATTAAAACATTTGAAAGCCATTACAATAAACAAAAACAGCTTATTGATTGGTACGAATACATTCGTGAAATTAAAATGGAAGACGCTATAAATGCAGATGCTAATGCCATTGTAATAGCAACCATGCATAAAGCAAAAGGTAAAGAGTTTGATCATGTTTATCTACTACTAGAAAACTACGACTTTACCGATACGGAATCTAAACGGGTTTTATATGTTGGCTGTTCTAGAGCGAAGCAAAGTTTACAACTACACTGTAATGCTTCCTTTTTTGACACTTTTAACACTAATACATTAAAAACCATAGCATTTGTTGGTAAAACAATACAACCCAATCACTTTGAGCTCCTACTGGGACATAAAGACATTTATCTAGCGTCTCAAAAATACTTTAAAACAGCTAATAAAATAAAGAAACTGCATTCTGGTGATGCGTTATTAAAAGACACCGTTCAATTTACTGGTAATACGGCTTTAGGTTTAGCTAATACGTATAAAGAGAATGTTCTCCTTTTTTCTAAACATTTTATAGAAACTAAGTATCGTTCATTTGTTAAAGATGGATATCAATTAGCATCTGGCCAAGTAGAATATTTAGTGTATTGGTACGATACTAAAGAAGAAAAAGAATATAAAATCGTACTACCTAGGTTGAAGTTTGTGAAACATTAAAATTTTAATAACTCATTTTTCATCTACTCTATTTTTATGCTTTAGTCTTCTTCACGAATACTAGTTGGTGATGCGTCTGGTAAAAATTTTTGTATGGTTTAGGGTCTTGACATATAATTATCCAATTACTTTAGGTTTCTTATTTACATCAAACTGCTCTACTTCTTTAGTATTAAATAATTGATGATGTTTCTTGTTACGCCCTTGCAAAGGAAAAAGTAATACACTACTGTCATTCCCAGGCTTTATAGCCTGTTGCGAGGAACGAAGCAAAAGCAATATGTTTGTCATTCCTAACGTTGTGAAGCAATCTGTTTGTTGTCACGTCATTGCCAGACTTTTGGTCGTGGCAATCTATTTAATATTTGGTACTACGCTTCATGAGACCACTTCGTACCTCGCAGTGACGGTTTGCCATCAGGAGACTGCTTCATCCTAGTTTACAACGTCATTGCGAGCGCAGCGAGTCTTGCAATGACGTTACACCTCATCAAACAAATCCAACCATTCTGGATTTATACTTTCTATTAAAGCTATTTTTTGTGCTCTGCTTCCTCCTTTTAACTGCTTTTCTCTTGCTATTGCATCTCCAATCATTTGGTGTGCTTCATAATATACCAGTTTGTTTAAATTGTATCTGGCTGTAAATGATTTTAAATTGTGTTTTTCTTTATGTTGCAGTATCCGTTGTTTTAAATATGCAGTAACACCAACATATAATGTGGTATTGTTTTTATTAGTAAGGATGTAAATATAACCTGGTTTCATACTGTATATGTCATAGTCTCGCTTACGTCATTGCGAGCGTAGCGAAGCAATCTGTTTGTTGTTACGTCATTGCGAGACCTCTGGTCGTGGCAATCTGTTTAATATTTAGTACTACGCTTCATGAGACTGCTTCGTGCCTCGCAGTGACGGTTTGTCATCATGAGACTGCTTCGTCCTGTGTCCTCGCTATGACAGTATTATTCATGTTTTGTACTGACGATTCTTCTCTAACCTGTCATTCCCTCAATAAACACTTGCACAAACTCTTTCATTTTATCAAGAATTCGTTCTCCTATTTCACGTGCTTTTAAAATACTTGGTCTGTTGTCTAGGCACTTAAAGATATCGTCTCTTAATGGTTCTCTGCCATAATCTGTGTAGCTTTCTATTAAGGCTTTAAATTGTGCTTTATCAAGATTTTCGTCTTCACATATTTTAGATAATGCTAGTATTTTTTCTTCATGCCAAAAGCGTTCAAATTCATCTTGTATTGCGTCTACATCATTAATGTGTGGTAAGTTTTCTTCTATAAATTTTTCTATTAACTCGCGTTTACTACGTAACTCTACATCACCAGATAGCATATCTATAATGGCTTTTTTCTGTGCTTTGACATCAGCAGATTTAGCATCTTTTAATTTTGCAAGAAGCTGTAAAATGTAGGCTACATTTATTTGATCACGATGAATGAGTTCTAACTCAAAATCTATATCATCTAAAATAGATGTTTTGTGTTTTTGACTATCGTTTTTAACCTTGTCGTGTAAATCTAGATACTTGCTTTTGTAATCCTCAAAGGTTTGCTCGTCTATACCTAAATCTTCCCAATCAAAATCAGTGTACGATTCTAATACATTTTTAGCACGTAACAAACGTCTAAACGCTTGTATGAAGGCTAACTCTTCGGTTTCGCTTGGTAAATTATCAACCTCTTGAAATGTTGGTACAATCTCTAACAAGTTTTTTAAAGCGTCATCAAACTTTTCTGCAATTTTATCATAAGGTGGTAAAATGATTTCCTCTATTGCTTCTTTATTAGAAAACAAGGTAATTGCTTCATCCGTTGCTTTTTTAAGATTTCTAAAGCACAATATGTTTCCTTGCGACTTCTGCTCACCTAAAATCCTGTTAGTTCTAGAATACGCTTGTATTAAACCATGATACTTTAAATTTTTATCTACGTATAATGTGTTTACTTTTTTAGCATCAAAACCGGTAAGCATCATATTTACTACAATAACAATATCTAAACGGTCTTTATCTTGAAACGTTGCTTTTTCACGTTCTTTTAAACGCTTACTAATATCTTTAAAGTAGTTTTCAAACTGCTGACTATCTTTTGTTGAGAAACTAGTGTTATACATGGTGTTGTAATCAACAATGTATTCGTCTAGCTTTTCTCTGGTATGACTTGTTTTATATACTAAAGCTGGCTCTGCTGCTTGAGGCAATTGTTCTCCAGGAATATAATCTTGTGCATCTTCGTCATCTTCATTGGTTCCGTAAGAAAATATAGTTGCAATACGCAAATCGTGTTCGCCTGCTTCTTTTTTACGTTTGAAAATGTCGTAATACTTCTTTAACGTATCAATGTTGCTCACTGCAAATAAAGCCGAATACTCTTTGCTAAATGTTTTCTGATTATGGTACGCAATTATATAATCGGCTATTTTTTCTAAACGTTTTTCATCTGCAAAAACTTCCGCAGTATCAATAGCTTCTACTTCAATATCGATAAGCGTGTTCCCTTTTTGTTTGTATCTCCCTACATACTCAATACCAAAACGCAATACATTCTGGTCTTTTATAGCATCTGTAATCACGTATTTATGCAAACAATTACCAAATAAATCTTTGGTGGTACGTTTTCCTAAATCATTTTTAGACGCATTGTCTTTAAAAATTGGTGTTCCTGTAAAACCGAAAAGTTGACTGCTTTTAAAATACTCTGTAATTTTTTTATGTGTATCTCCAAACTGACTGCGATGACACTCATCAAAAATAAAGACCACTTTTTTATCTTGTAAATGCGTTAAGCTTTTCTCATAATTAGCTTTAGAAATCGCATTGTTTAGTTTTTGTATGGTAGTTAACACCAATTTAGAATCGTCTGTTAACTGCTTAACCAAAGACTGTGTATTGTTGGTAACATCTACACTATCTTTTTTAAAGCTATTAAACTCTAACATGGTTTGGTAATCTAAATCCTTTCTGTCTACCACAAACACTACTTTGTGTACGTTTGGCAAGTCCATAATAATCTGGCTTGCTTTAAAAGACGTTAAGGTTTTACCAGAACCTGTAGTGTGCCAAATATAACCATTATCGTTACTTGTAGTTACCTGATTTACTAGCTTTTCTGTTGCATAAAACTGATATGGTCGTAAAACCATTAATATTTTATGCGTTTCGTTATGCACCACATATTTTGCAATCATTTTACCCAAATGGTTTGGGTTTAAAAACGAAGTAGCGAATTGCGTTAAATCGGTAATATTTTTATTATCTACATCTGCCCAGAAAAAAGTTTGTTTAACAGACTGTAATTTATTATTGGCTAAATATTTAGTGTTAACGCCATTACTAATAACAAACAATTGCACATACTGAAACAAACCATGATTAGACCAAAACGAGTGACGCTGATACCGATTAATCTGATTAAAAGCCTCTTTAATTTCTAAACCA
The DNA here is from genome assembly GCF_055804415.1 of Olleya sp. NP1-10. Lineage (NCBI taxonomy): Bacteria > Pseudomonadati > Bacteroidota > Flavobacteriia > Flavobacteriales > Flavobacteriaceae > Olleya > Olleya sp. NP1-10. Next base: position 3,262,759 of record NZ_CM147840.1, read on the forward strand.
CGACGCTTTAATTCTATTTGCACTAAAGGCAAACCGTTTACTAAAATAGTTACATCGTAACGGTTTTTGTAAGTCCCTTCTTGGGTGATTTGGTTGGTGACTTGAAACAAATTTGATGTCCAATTGTCGCTATTAAAAAAGCGCACATAAAAACTGTCTCCATTGTCTCTGGTAATATTAAAACGATCGCGTAGCGTTTTAGCTTTTTCAAACACATTACCTTTTGCCAAATGGTTTAAAATAGTATCAAACTCTTTGGTAGAAAATACGGTTTTATTAAATGCCTCTAATTGCGCTTTTAAATTAGATACTAAAGCGTCTCCATCTGGTATGCTTACGTTTTGGTAACCTAAACCTGCTAACTGCTTTATTAGGTTGTTTTCTAGTTGTGCTTCAGATTGTTTTGACATAGTTTGTTATGTTCTGTCATTGCGAGACCTTTAGGTCGCAGCGACCTGTATATTTCTTGCAATTAATTCTTCAAGTTTACTCTTTTCAAACTCCCAAACTTGACAGCTAGTTAGATTTTTAATATTCTTAGTCCAAAATTTAACGTCTTTAAAATTTTTAGGCATTTTATCTGACTTTGTATGCGTAAAAATCATATCTATAAATAATGGAATATAATTTATTTTATTAACCATTAAGGTTTCTTTTATTCTGTGGATGTATCCTAAATTAATCAATGAATTCAAAATATTCTCATTTTTCTTAAATGCATTATAAGGATATAAAATTACATTTGTTTGTAAGCCATGTACAACTTGTTCATCAATTATTCCATATAATTCTCTAATTTGTTCTTGTGGTAAATAAGCTTCTTCTGTAATTAACTCGTCTTTACTTTTCTTAATTTCTCTTATTACTTGCGACAATACCATTCTATGTATTTTTGGCTTATTTTCCGCTTTAGAATACTTCACCATATGGCTAAAAACATCTAAAAAATACCTTGGCAAAGCACCAGAAGCACGAACGCAATCATTTATTACATTTTTATCATTAAACAACTTATTAATTCTAACAGTTGTAAACTCTAAAGAAGGATCAATACCACAAAGTATTTTAAATAACAAATCCTTATTAGCTTCTAATTCATAGAAATCCCTATCAAGATTAATTGTACTAAAATCATCCTTGTGAGATAATATCTTATTATTTTCTTCATTAAGTTTAAATCTATTTGGAACTAAACACGCCTTATAGGAGAAAGCCATATTTGAAGTTTCTTTATTTATATCATGAAGGTACTGGAATATGTAAGGCTGGTTGTCTATAGGTATTTGATAAAAATCATCAAGAATTAAAAAAATTGGTTTTTCAAATAATTTATGAAAAGCTTCTAAAGATTCTATAATTTCTTGTTTTATTTCATCCAAAGCTTCTTGTTTTGAATAAACTCCTGTGTACTCTAAATTATTTTCCTCATTTTTTTCCTTTTCCTTATTTAGAGTATAACTTAATTCACTTGTAGCCGAAGCATTAATAAGTGCTAAATATTTTGCATCTGCGGTAATACTGCCAAATAAATTAACTTTACTGTTACTTTTTTGGTTTACTCTATTAGAATCAATAATCTGAATATTAGAACCGTTGGGAGTTTTTTTAATTACCTCTAATTTCTCTAATAATATATTTAATGTATTAAACAACTTATCGTATTCTACTATTTCACTAGACCAAGTTTGCTTATTTGTTAGTCCATTAATTAAAGATTTAATTTTATAAAATTTTATTTTAGTTTTTCTTTGAACGTATGGCTCCCACTGTTTACTATTTTCTAATTTATCTTTAATATCTTTAAATAATGTTATTAATACTTCAACCAATGGTAAATCTGCACTTTGCCTCTGTTTACCTTGCATGTCTATTATAGTAACAAATCCTTTTTCTTTTCTTATTTCTTCAATTACTTTAATTAATAGAGAAGTTTTACCTGCTCCTCGCCTACCAACAATTAAATGATTTACTGGATTTTTAAGTGTTTTTACATGATTTAAAGGGTCTATATAATTAATATGATTACTGTAATCCTTTATTTTCCGTCTTTTTATAAGCTCTATTTTATCTAATAATTTATCAACTTCTGGAAAAGTTAAATTAAAATTATTATAGTCTTGCGGTTTATATTCTTTAATATCACTCATTAACTTTATTTTTAAACAAACATCTGCTGCAACAACCCTTTTTTAAACGCTTGCGTTTTGGTTATTTGCGTTTGTACTGCTTCTATTTTTGTATCTATAGCACTTAAATAATTGGCTATTTTTTGTTGTTCAGGAAGTTTAGGAAGTAATATTTCCATCTCACTTAAAGTTGACATTACTATATAAGGTGTATTTCCATCTTTTTTCTCTAAAAATTCGTTTATGTAAAAACTTATCTAAAAAGTGTCGTATATAAAAAATATTCTGCTCAAATCCATCTAACACATAGGTTCTTTGATAAGCATTAAACTTTCCTTTAAAATGATGAATATAACCAACATTTGCTCCATTTCCAGAAACAATTAGAGCATCTGTGTCAAATTCATAACTATCTATTTGAAAATAATCTTTAGCGCATGTGTAAAAACGATATTCTCCATTTTCAACCATCGCATTAGCATCTAATTTACCTGTTTTGATATTACAAACCTCTCCCAACCGCTTCTCTTCCCAATCCGGGAATTCTGTTTGCGTGGCTTTTGAAGAGACTGCTTCGTGCCTCGCAGTGACGGATGTATTTGTGACGTCTGGTTTAAAGCGCAATTGTTGGCTAAACAGTTGTTGCATTACGCCTTTTTTGTATTGGGCTAAGGTTTCTTTTTTTGTGGTGAGTTGCTGTAGTTTGGTATCTACTGATGTTAGGAAATTGGCTATTTTTTGTTGTTCTTTAAAACTAGGAGCAACTATCTTAAGCTTCTTAAAAAAAGGTAATCCAATTGTTTTTATTGTATTACCAATAGCTATTCGTTCAAATTGTGGTTTCATAATTTGTAACCAATTATAAAGAAACCAATTTGATGATTTATTGTCTTCAGTTTTCCACACAATAAAATGCTGACTAACTGCCATAGCGTGTTTCATTACAGCACTTTTCCCTACACCTGCATCTCTTGAGAGTAAAACAGTTCCTTTTGGATGAAGTACAGCGGAAGATTTTTTTATACCTAATTCTGTAATTTTTGTATTAGTTTCTTCAATATAACCATTGTCCAACCGTTTTGAATCTGATAGGGAAATCCAATTAATATCTCCATTATAATACTCTGGATGACTTTTACTTGGAGTATGTCCAGATCCTCTAATTGCAAAATCGTCAAGTAAAATTTCCTCCCATTCCCCTTCAAACTCTTTAAAACGTAGTTTGGGTACTCTTGCGTGTGTCATTGCGAGGGACGAAGCAATCTGTTTATTATTATCGTTGGCATCATGAGATTGCTTCACTGCGTTCGCAATGACAGGTGTGTTCGCAATGACGTTACCTTTGTTGTTCTGTGTTGCCATTAAAAAGGAGTATCTATGTTTAACTGTTTGCAAAAGTCTGCAATGGTGGCATCAGTCTTTGCTATGTCTGCCTCCAACGATTTTAGCTCTTGTGAAACCGCTTTTAAGTCTACAGGTTCTTCCTCTTCAAAAGTATCTACATAACGTGGTATGTTTAGGTTATAGTCGTTTTCTTTAACCTCGTCTAAAGTGGCTACGTATGAATACTTATCAATAGTAGCTTGAGATTCTTCGCCACGCTCTGAATGACAGTACGCTCTGTAGGTGTCTACAATAGCATTAATATGCTGGTCTTGTAATACGTTTTGTGTTTTTACTTTCTCGTAATGTTGGCTGGCGTCTATAAATAGGATGGATTCGTGACGTTTAGGATGAGATTCTGAAACGAGTTCAGAATGACGTACGTTAGTTCTATTTTTTTGAGTACCAAAATACAGGTTGGTATGCTTGTACCATAAAATATGTTTGCTGGTAAACCTATTACTGCGTCTAGATAGTTTTTGTCTTCTATTAAAAACTTTCTAATATGACCTTCGGCTGCACCACGGAACAATACACCATGTGGTAATACGCAAGCCATTGTACCATTATCGTCTAATTGATGTACCATGTGTTGCACAAAGGCAAAATCTGCTTTAGATTTTGGTGCTAGTTTACCGTAGGCAGAAAATCGATCGTCGCTCATAAATAATGGGCTTGCGCTCCAGTTTGCCGAAAATGGAGGATTGGCAACTATGGCTTCAAAGCGTTCTTCTTTGTGTTTTGGGCTTGGGTTTACTAGTGTGTCTTCGTTATAAATATCAAAACGTTTGTAGTGTACGTCGTGCATAATCATGTTCATTCTGCACAAGTTATAAGTGGTTGGGTTGCTTTCTTGACCGTAAAACTCGCCTACTTCTTTGACTTCTTTAGCAACACGTAATAATAACGAACCAGAACCACAAGTTGGGTCGTACACGCTTTTTAGTTTGGTTTTATTTGTGGTTACTAATTGTGCTAGTATTTTAGAGACTTGCTGTGGTGTGTAAAACTCGCCTGCTTTTTTTCCTGCTCCACTGGCAAATTGCCCTATTAAATACTCGTAAGCATCACCCAAAATATCGCTATCTGAGTTTTCTAGGTCGAAATCTATGGTTTCTAAATGGGTGAGTACTTTTACGATGAGTTCGTTTTTAGCGTCTTCGGTTTTACCTAGTTTACTACTTGTTAAATCTAGGTCTTCAAACAGGTTACCAAAATCGTCTTCGCTTTCGCTTCCCATAGTACTTTGCTCTATGCTGGTTAGCACGTTTGCTAAGTCACCTAGAATAAAGTTGTTTTTGTTGCCTGAGTTACCACGTTTGGCTAGCTCGCTAAACAGTTCGCTTGGTTTAAGGAAATACCCAAGTTTGTCTAATGCTTCATAACGAATGGCGTCTAACAATTCTTCGGCTTGCTCGTGACTTTCTACGGTATCGTAACTTAAACCGTCTGGTTCTAGAATTTCGTTGGCGTAGAGTTTCATTTTTCGGCTTAAATATTTGTAAAAAATAAAGCCTAGTATATAGTCTCTAAAATCGTCTGCATCCATATTACCACGTAGGTCGTTGGCAATATTCCACAGGGTTTGTTTTAGAACTTGTTGTTTTTGGTCTTCGGACATTTAAAACTTGTTGTTTAAATTTATTGTAACATTATAAGCTTCTAATAATAAGTATTTTACTTTTTTAGAAGTATTATCAAAAAAGGGAGAGCCTAAATATAGAAACTTTTTAAAAAATGTGCTTGTAAATACTCGTAATTATCCTAAAAAAAGCCTTGTATAGGAATAGTCTTACCTAACAAAAAGTTGATTTTTTTGCATATCAACCTAATAAACAGCTATATTTGTTGTGTACTTAGTGTACAATTAGTGCGTAAGACACACTTAAGACCTTATAATAATAGCCTAAACACAGAGATTCTAGCTGGTATTTAGGCTTTTTTTGTGCCTAAACGTGAGGTTTTAAATAGGTCAGCACCTTTATAATGTAAGGTCAGCACCTTGGATGACAGAGGTCAGCACCTTAGTCTTGTAAGTTGCGCACCTTTTTAGGGTAAAAAAAGGCATAAAAAAGGCCCTGAGTGGTAAGACAACACTCAAGACCTTATAATAGGTTACCTAAAACGAGATTCTAGCTGGCTTTTTTGTAAGTTAACCCTGTTAATAATTGACGTAACCGCTTACCTGGTCTAAACAAAATACGAGACTTGGTAATTAGGTTGGCATTGACAGCCTCTACAGTATCTACACCTGTAGAGCTTAGTCCGACCTGAAAATTACCCAATCGTCCTAATTTGACTATTCGTCCTTGTTTAAGCGAATGTATAATGTTACGCTCTAAGGATAATAGGACCGCATGACAATCGGACTCGGTTACAGTACACTCGTAAGCAATTTGCTCTGCAAGTATATCTAAATCTACTTCACCATCTGCAATCGCTGCAGCATAGTACTTCTCAGGTAACGTAATGTCCTGAGGGTTTCTTTTGGCTTGCGCCTTAAACTTTACACTCATATATCTATGATATAAATTAAAAAATAATTTGTTTGCCTTAGTACGACCTAACTGATTAATAACTAGTCGTCTAACTGACTCTGCAAGTTTACAAAAAAACTATTTAATTTTATAACACCGTTATTTCGTAACGCCCAAATAAGACTACTATTTTGTGTTTAAACCTGTTTAACTAAAAATATAAGTAATTGATTTACAGTTGTTTAACATCTTTAAATAACAAGCAATTTGTGTTCATAATGATTACTATAAAGTAACCACTCTATTATAATGACATCTAAAAAAGTAGCTTATTAGAGCAAAAAGAAGGGGCTTTTGTTTTTAGGACTACTAAAGAAAACTTGAAACAGGACTAATTTTAAGCCATTTATAATGATGCCTTTAAGTGAAGTCTTGTTTGGTCTACAATGAAAATTTTTATTTACCAATACAATATTTAACTATCCTTATATCTATTAGCGTTAAGCCGTTTGGGCAACAAATAGGATACAAAAAACACATAAAAAGAGTAAATAAAGAGTAAACATCAATAAATAAAGCAACAAATATAGCATAAAAAAACCGCTCGATTAGAGCGGTTTCCAAATAAAAACACCAAGCATTAATTAGCTGTACCAGAGCCTAAATAAATACTGTTTGATACTTGACTACCATCAGCAGTAATAAACGCCATAAATAGCTCTACCGTATCACCTGCATAAGTTGTAGGGATTGAAACAATTTGAGAACCTACTGTTCTGTCTGCTCCATTAAGTAAAGAAATAGATTCCTTTTTTGATGGATTGTAAACCAATAACATTGCCTTGTCAGTAGCATTTGCGTTACCTTCAGCAGAGTTATCATCCCACCCAAAAGTTACTTCTCCAGCAGTTGCTAAATCAGTCGTCGGGTTTAACGCACCAGATAAACCTCCGCGACTTACTAAAGCGTTTGGATAGTCAACAACAAAGTTTGGTTCTGTACCTGTAATCGCATTATTCAACACATACGACATTGCAGCATTAAATTCTGTTTTCTTAACAGCTAATCCTTTATACCCTAACTTAATAAAAGGCTTTACAGCCTGTAAAAATTCTAAAGTGGCAGTAAACTTCGTTCTTTGGTTTACTTGACCAACAGTTCTTGGATTGGCTACACTTGAGGGTTTAATTCTAATGTAATCAATTCCTTTCCAGCTTCCACCGATAACGTTTCCAACCTTACCTGAAAGCCCTCCTAAAATACCTTGGGAAATTTTACCCATAACATAAATAATTTAAATGAAACTTGTTTTTCTTCGGACTTGGTACGGACTTAACACGAAGTTGTACCTTCCGATTGAATATATAGCAAATTTTATGCTATTCGTTAGATATGGATTTTGTTGCTTTAGATTGCTTCTTTTTGCATTTTAGAAAATAAACTTTGAATGTATGATACTTTCAAATCTGCCATTTTTGAAATGACTTTTTGAAGTTCGGCTTCTTTTTTACTAATTACTGACACAATATTAATATGCTTTTGCAATTGAAATTCATTATTTATTAATGATGTAAAACTATTTTTTAGAGTATTTCTGCAATCATCTATTGAAATAAACGGAATAACACTTCCTTTTAAATAGTAAGCGTAAAAACCGCCTATTTGTAACATCATAGATAAGTGAAAAAGTGTGTGTTTTACCTCTTCTGTTGTAGTAGTGACAACGAAACAGTTAGCACAGGATTTTAAGAGTGGTTTTCCGCTGTTTAGCCCTTTGTTTAGTATAAAAAAATGAGGGTTTGAGTAAGTTTTTCCTGCTCGATGTGTTTTCAGTTTAAAAGTTGACATAGCTATCCAATTTAAAATTGCTTCGCTACGCTTCGCGCCATTATTTTTTTTGAAAAGAAAAAAGATAGCCATAGTTGTTGTGGCGTGGGTAAGGCTGTCAAGGTTTTTGGATAAAAGTTTTTTGAGTTGAATGTCTAAATCAAAAGAAAAAGGGTCTTGAAAAAAGTTTTATTCAAAACCCGTAGGGCTTGACCTTTATAGCCTTGTGCGGTTGGCAGAGGTAGCCACATATATTTGCTACCTTTTTTTATTTTAATCCTATAAATGCAAATATTACTATTATTATCAATATAACTATTGTGAAAAATTTTGTAGAATAAGAATCGTCTCCTTCAGGATTTTCGATTTTATTACCGTTTTCATCTATATCGTGAGGAAAGAATAAATCAAATAATGATTCAATCAGTTTTTTCATACATTAAATATAACTTTTCTGGGGAATTAACACTTAAAAAAATAGGTTGCATTTTGTTATTGAGTGTTGGATGAAGCGTTTGTATGGGTAGCGTTTTAAATAGTTGTTTGATAAAACAGCATTTAAACAAGCTACTTATACAGGACTTTTAGACAATAGCTTATTGCTTTTTTGAGGCACGATAAAAAGTAATGTGCTATGGCGTAATACTACATATTATAAACCTATTTTTTTATAACCGCTGACTTGGGTGGTTGGGAAAAGTGGTCTTTAATATTTGTTAACGAAATGAAACAAACAAAGACTTGAGGTAAGGAATACTTGGACTTAACGATGGTTTTGTGCAGATGAATGAGATAACTTATATACTAACCTACTTTAAATTACTACTGATTCAATATAGTGCCAAATGTGGTTTTATATTCCAATGTGAGCGTTGGAATAGCGGATATTTTACATAATAGCAGTTATAGCGACGAAAATATAATAACACGCCGTAGGCAACCTCTGAAAGGATTTTTGCTCCTATAACTTCTATTATGTAACATAGCTTGGGATTGGTTTTGTGGCGGAATAGTTGTTTTGAACGTTGGCAATAGCTCTTTGCTTTTTTATTGTACCAATTTATTAAAATGGATACTTTTAAATAAAAAAAGAAATGTGCTATTATAGCGCTGGCTACAAGTATTATGACATAAAACCAATTATGTATTGGCGTGCGGAACAACACAAAAGACAGAGGATTTTGAGGTACGAAAAAACTGGGTTTTGGGTTGTGGGGAATAAAAAAAGAGCCTTCCGAAAAAGACTCTTTCATTATTGCTTAATGGTCGTGATTTGAATGGTCATCACTTTTTCTTCACCAGATTGATTCATCATCATTTCGTGGTCGTATTTACAGCAACCTGGTAAACCATCATATGCTTCTTCATCACCTGCAATTTTTTCGGTATCATATCCTGAAGCTGCGATTGCTTTATGGATTGCCATTGCATCGGTTTTTGTATCATCAAAAGACACGTCAATCTTCTTTTTATCGACATCCCAATTAGCACTTGCTACGCCTTCAACACCGTTAGCTGCTTCTTCGATAGTGTTTTTACACATTCCGCAATTTCCTCTTACATCAAAAGACAGGTCTGTGATTGCCATATCTTTTGACATTTCAGTAGTTGTGGTTTCTGTTTCTTTTTTGGTTTCGTTTTTACAACTTGTAAAACCTAATGCTGCTATTACAGCTACACTTAAAATTACTTTTTTACTCACGTCGATTACATTTTTGTTTTTGTGTTCGTGATTTTTCTTTGAAAAATTCATTGTTTCAAATTTAATTGTTATTACTTGATTTTTTATTCTATTACTTGTTTTACTTCACCACAGGTTAGCATTGCTTCGCCAAAGTATGGATTGATTACTTTTTCTTCTTTACTCAACCAATATGCACCATTGTTGTTATCTGACATTGGACAAAATTCTACATAGACCTTTTCATTGATACCAAATAGTTGAACAGCATTGATTAGATGTGATGATAAATGTTTAAAATGGTCTCTTTGTGATTTTATATCGGATGTTTCAGAAATTGAGGTTGCAGAAGATTTTATTTCGCCTTCTAATGACATCCAATGGTTATGCGCCTTATTATCTGACAACAATTTCATATCTACTTTGTTCAATTTATTTAATAAAGTTGTTGCGTTTGCTGAAGTACTTTTTGAATCTTCTTTTACTAAAGCATCTTTTAAATTGATATACGCATTGAAAACAGCTTTTAACTGCTCTTGAAATTTCGCTGACACTTTCAAACGCTCATTCATATTAGTGTGGTCACTTTCTTTGTTAGAAGCATTGTTATCCATACCTAAATGACCTTCGTGTCCCGTCATTACTTTACCACCTTCTTTATTCATCATAGACTTTTTGCCTTGTAATTGTGCAGCTGCATCAACCGTAAATGTTCCGTTAGTCACTATTTCATTTCCAGCAAATATACCTTCTACAACTTCATATTCATTACCAATTTGATTGCCTAATTTAATTTCAACCATTTCAAAAATAGGTTGGTCTGGATTTGTTTTGAGGTACACTACAGAACGTTCACCTGTCCACATAACAGCAGATGCAGGAATTGTTAATACTTCGTCATTTTTAGCTGTATTGCCTTCAATATTTGCGGTTACAAACATTCCTGGTTTAAAAACATCATCCTTATTATTTAGTACCACACGCAAGGTTACAGTTCTTGTTTTGTTGTTTAAAACTGGGTCTATAAAATCTACTTTACCTTTAAACTCTTTATTAGGATAAGCATTGGTTGTTATCATCACTTCCTGTCCTTTTTTAAAGCGGTCAATCTGATTTTCATACACATCAAAATTTCCCCAAACCGTGTTTAGATTAGCAATTTTAAGTAAGGGTTGTCCTTGTTTAATGTAATCGCCTTGCTCTACCAATTTTTCTGTGACAGTTCCTGAAACGGTTGCATACACAGGAAAGTTTTCTTTTACTTTTCCTGTTTCTTCAATCTGATTGATTTGATTGTCAGAGAGCTTCCATAATTTCAGTTTATTACGGACTGCTTTGTATAAAGCAGGTTGTGATTCTTTTAAAGATGCTGCAGTAATTAATTCTTGTTGCGCGGCATAGAGTTCTGGCGAATAAATGGTTGCCAATAATTGACTTTTACGAACTTCTTCGCCTGTAAAACTCACATTCAAACGTTCAATTCTTCCAGCGAAATAACTTACCTGTACTGCATTGGCTTCTTCGTTTTCAGCAATTTTACCAGATAATTTGATAGTATTGCCTTCAACATTGCCTTTACCAACAATAGATGTTTGAATATTAGCTAAAGCCATTGCGTTTTCAGTCAATTTGAATTGGTCTGCTAATAAACCATCACTTCCACCATCAGCAGGAATTAAATCCATACCACAAATAGGACAATCGCCTGATTCTGGTTGCATAATTTGTGGATGCATAGAACACGTCCATAGTTGATTAGTTTCTGCAACCGCATCGTGATTATGTTCTGTATCTTTTTTTGATGAACCACCAAAAAGCAACCAACCCAATAACACACCTACTACGAGTATGCCAATATATATGACTATTTTATTATTTTTCATTCTCTAATCGTTTTATCATTGCTTTCATTTCTTCTATTTCTTTACGTTGTGCTTTTATAATGTCTTCTGCTAATTTCTTAACTTCTGGGTCTTGAATATCTGCTCTTTCACTTGTTAAAATAGCGATAGAATGATGTGGTATCATTGCTTTCATCCAAAGGACATCATCAATAATTGGTGCTTGTGTTCTTACCAACCCTAATGCACCTACAAACAGTATAAAACTACCTGCAAGTATTGCGATATTCTTCTTTTTATCATTATACATTTTTCGCATAAAAAACCACATTATTACTGCCATTGTTGAAATTCCTAAACACGTCATATAGAATCGTGTTAAACTAAACCATACGTGGTCTATGGAATAGGTGTTTAAATACATCGTTATGTACATTGCTACAAATGAGCAAGCCAACATTATAAAGAAGGTTTTGTAATTTCCTTTGTTTGAGTGTTCTTTTGGATTTTTCATAATTAATTGATTTTAAAAAATTAACATTAAACTTGCCATAACTATCATTATGGCATTCTCGATAAAAGTAGCTTCTGTCATTGGTAACTTCAGGGCTGTACCTAAACAGGCACATCTGATAGCTTTTTTATCTAAAAGGGTTTTTGTGACTCCTATTGTAGTTAGCCCTAAAACCACAAGTGTTACTATTAAAGCAATGTTCACTTCAAATCGCATTAAGAACATTAAACCTAAAGCTGTTTCAATAAATGGATAAACTTTCCCATAAAAAGGAACACGTTTAGCTAAAGGGTCGTACATACGAAAGGATTCTGGAAAACCTTTTAAATCGAGCATTTTAAAGAAGCTAAATACGATGTAAAACAACCCCATAAAGTCAAGCATAAACGCGTTCCATCTCCAATCTTTATAATGTAATAATATACTTGCTGTTGCGATATAAAAGATGATAAGCAAGAGTGGTTTTAATTGTTGTAACTTGCTTTTTTCTTCTTCCATTGGCATTGCCGACATACTTGAAGATGCAAACACATTCTTCTCATTCTTTTCAGATAAAGTATACTTTTCTGGTAATGCTTTTTGTAGTATATCAGTTGAAATATGTTTATTCATTTTCACTTCTGCCTCACCTTTTTCAAGATTAACAGACACCTCTGATACGTGGTCTATTTCACTTAAATATTTCTCGACGGAAGCCTTACAGTTGTTACAGGTCATTCCTGATATTTTATATGTATGTTTCATTATTACTGTGTTAAATAATTAATAATCGTTGATTGAACATAATAAGTTCTAATTGACTCTATTTGATTGATTTGAAACTTTAGTTGCAACTCTTGAATATCCAAAACATCATTAAAATCAATCGTTCCTGTTTCATAGCTTTTGATTAAAATGTCTTCTGCATCTTTGGCTTGCTGTAGGTTTTTGGTTTGGGTAGCATAACTTATTCTTGCAGAAATGCGTTCGTTATTCGCTTTGTCTAAAAGCGTTTCCAAAGCATTTAAACGTTCCTGTTTTTGGGCAGTAATTTCTTGTTGTTGCAACTCATTTTGCTTGGTTTGGGATTTATATTTCTTATTGAAAATTGGGATAGATACCGAAACCATTGGCATTACAATATCCTTTCCGTTATCACTAAAATCCATATTAGGTCTTTCAGCAACATTGATATAATCTAATCCAAAACCAATCATTGGACTGCTTTCTTTTTGATTTAATAATTCTGATTGCTCTATGGATTGATAGAGCTTATCATATTTTAGTAATTCAGGATGTAATGCTAAATTTTCAGAAGTAATATCAAAGTCTTCTGAAGGTATCATTAAACTATCTACCACATTCACGGTAACATCGTTATCTCTATTCAATAGATTATTGAAGTTAGTTTGTTCTGCTAAAAATTGTTGTTGCAATACATCTTTTAATTGTTGCATTTCGTTTTGGCGCATTTGCAATCGCAACACATCTACTGCGGATGCTTTACCAACCTCAACAGAAGTTAATGCCAACGTCTCATAAGTTTCTAATAGTTTAATGTTTTCAGTTAAGACCTCTTGCTTTGCTTTGTTAGCATATAGATTGTAGTAAGATTGCGATACCGAAGCCATTAGTTTTCGCTTTGCGATAACAATGTCCTCGTATTTAGCATCTGCCAATGAACTTACATAGTTTTCTCTCGATGTAATGGTTCCGAACCACGGTAACATTTGTTTAGCAGATACTTTAAAGCGTTGTGCACCTGTTCTGGTTTCCGGTTCACTTACAAAGTAACCAACACCAAATTCGGTATTAGGAATGGTATTGACTTCGTTTACTTTTTCGGAAGCTCTTTTGTATTGTAACTCAAACTTTTGAATTTCTGGATTGTTTGTTAAGGCTTCATCTATGAGTACTTCTAATTGTTGTGCATTTCCTTTGAGAACAAAGAATAACGAACAAAGAATAAAGACTGTTTTTATGTGTGATTTTATGTGTTTCATTTTACAGTTCTTTTAAGTTGAAATTCGGCTTTCCAGCTATATAATACTGGAACAACAAATAAGGTTATTAAGGCTATAAGCATTCCACCAAAACTTGGTATTGCCATAGGTATCATTATATCGCTTCCTCGACCTGTAGAGGTTAATACTGGTAATAATGCCAAAATTGTAGTAGCTGTAGTCATTAAACACGGTCTGATTCGTTTTTCTCCTGCTTCAACAACTGATGCTCTAATTTCCTTTTTATTATCTGGTGTGTTTCTATCGAAAGTTTGGGTTAAATAGGTTGCCATTACTACACCATCATCGGTTGCTATACCGAAGAGTGCAATAAACCCAACCCAAACTGCAACACTTAAATTGATTGGGTGCATTTGGAATAAATCGCGTAGGTTTTCACCAAAGAAATTGAAGTTTAAAAACCAACCTTGACCATAGAGCCAAATCATTATAAAACCACCTGCAAACGCTACTGCGATACCTGTGAATACCATTAGTGATGTCCCTACAGAACGGAATTGGAAATACAGAATTAAGAAAATGATGGCCAATGCTAAAGGCACAACAACCGACAAAGTTTTTTCTGCTCTTAATTGATTTTCGTAAGTTCCTGTGAATGCATAGTTGATTCCTTTTGGTACAATTAGCTCACCAGAATCTATCTTTTCTTGGATTAGTACTTGTGCATTTTCAACAACGCTTACTTCAGCAAAACCATCCATTTTATCAAATAAGACATAGCCAACTAAAAAGGTGTCTTCACTTTTAATGACTTGTGGACCTTGTTCGTATCTTATAGTTGCCAATTCGCTTAATGGCATAGGACTACCTTTTTCAACTGGCACATAAATCTGTTGTAAGTCGGTTGGGTTTGCTCGTAATTCTCTTGGGTATCGTACTCGTACACCATATCGCTCACGACCTTCTACCGTTTGCGTTAATACCATACCGCCAACTGCTACTTTTAATACATCTTGAACATCTTGTATCGAAATGCCATAACGTGCAATTTTCTCTCTATCAATATCAATTAACAAATAGGGTTTACCAACAATACGGTCTGCAAAAACAGCTTCTTTTTTAACACCTTCAGCTTCCTTGATGATGTTTTCTAATTGCACTCCAAACGCTTCTATTTGCTTTAAGTCTTGACCTTTAACTTTAATTCCCATTGGTGCTCGCATTCCTGTTTGAAGCATTACCAATCGGGTTTCAATAGGTTGTAGTTTTGGTGCAGATGTAACACCTGGTAACTTTGTAACTCTTACGATTTCATTCCAAATATCGTCTGGTGATTCAATTTTTGGTCGCCAATTACGATAGTACTCGCCATCATCATCTTCAATTAATTGAGACCTTTTTATAGTGCTAAAAATGATGTTTTCGGAATTATTAGGATTAGAAACCAAACGACCATCCTTCAATTCAAAGAAGCCATCATCATTTATTTTGTAGCGTTGGCGTACTCCGTTTTCATTCAGCATATATTCTGGTTTATACTGAATCATATTCTCGTACATTGATAGTGGTGCTGGGTCTAAAGCTGATTCTGTTCTTCCTGCCTTACCAACTACGGTTTCAATCTCTGGAATACTGGCGACAGCCATATCCAATTGCTGTAAAACACGCTTGTTTTCTTCTACGCCAGAATGAGGCATCGAGGTTGGCATTAGTAGAAATGAGCCTTCATTTAATGAGGGCATAAACTCTTTGCCTGTATTTTTCATAATGAAAAAACCTGCAATGACAATAGCTGTTGGGACAGACAAAAAGAGCAACTTATTATCTAAACACCACCTTAAAATACGTGTGTAATATTTGATAAATAATGAGAAAACACCTAATAAACCAAAGCAAATAACACTCACAAAAATGAGATTCCAAAAAATGCTTTTATCAACGCCTAACGGTCTCCAATATTCGGCTAACAAGAACACAATAGCTGATACAGAAATGATAATATTAATAAGGTTAGCTTGCTTGTCTTTTATCTTACTTTGAAGATTGAGAAGTGCTGTAATCCCAAACGCAATTAAAATTAACCCTATCCAATATCCATAGACTATGGCTACGATTCCAAATGCTATTAAAACACCATTTAAAACATATTTAAAAGTGCTTTTAATGTTTTTCTTTCTGAATAAAAATGCAGCAAACGGTGGAATTAAAAATAATGCTACGATTATAGAAGCTGTTAGTGCAAAAGTTTTTGTGAAGGCTAATGGTCTGAATAGTTTTCCTTCCGCACCAATCATAGTAAATACAGGAATGAAACTGATAATAGTTGTCATAACTGCGGTTACGATTGCGCCAGACACTTCAGCTGTTGCGTTATAAACTACCGTATTAATGGATTGAGTTCCATCATCTTCATCTAAATGCCGAATAATATTTTCTGATAGTATGACACCAACATCGACCATTGTACCGATAGCAATAGCAATACCTGATAAAGCGACAATGTTGGCATCTACACCAAAGAGTTTCATTGCAATAAATACCATTAAAACTGCAACAGGTAATAGTCCAGAAATTAATACGGAAGCTCGTAGATTAAACACCATAATAATTATTACTAAAATGGTAATCAATATTTCAAGAGTTAAGGCTTCGTTAAGTGTGCCTAATGTTTCTTGTATCAATTCTGTTCTGTCATAAAAAGGCACTATGGTTACTTGTGAGGTTCTACCATCCGCTAATACTTTCGAAGGTAAACCTGCGCTTAACTCGTTAATTTTCTCTTTTACATTATTAATGACTTCCATTGGATTTGCGCCATAACGAGCCACCACAACAGCACCAACAACCTCTGCACCTTCTTTATCTAATAAACCACGTCTTGTTGCAGGACCTAATGAAACTTTACCAATATCCTTTATCCTAATTGAAGTATAATCTTCTGAAGTGACTACTGCATTTTCGATGTCTGAAATGGATTTCACATAACCCAAACCACGAACTAAATATTCGGCTTGGTTAATTTCCAAAGTCTGTGCACCAATATCCTTATTACTTTCCTTAACCGCTTTTACAACGTGATGCAATCCAATATTATACTGACGCATTAGTTCTGGATTTACGTCTACTTGATACTCCTGAACATAGCCACCAATAGAAGCAACCTCTGAAACACCACTTGCAGAGGACAACGCATACTTTACATAGTAATCCTGAATACTGCGTAACTCTTGCAAATCCCAACCACCAGTTACATTTCCGTTTTTGTCACGACCTTCTAAAGTGTACCAAAATATTTGTCCTAATCCTGTTGCATCTGGACCCAAAGCAGGATTAACACCTTCGGGCAATAAACCACTTGGTAAGGAATTAAGTTTTTCGAGAATACGACTTCTACTCCAGTAAAATTCTATGTCTTCTTCAAAAATGATATAGATACTTGAAAAACCGAACATAGAGGAACTACGAATGGTTTTTACACCTGGAATACCGAGTAAAGATGTTGTGAGTGGATAGGTGATTTGGTCTTCTATATCTTGTGGTGAGCGACCATCCCATTTAGTAAAAACGATTTGTTGGTTTTCGCCTATATCTGGTATGGCATCTACAGCAACAGGATTGCTTGGTAAGAAACCTGTATCCCAATTAAAAGGTGCATTAACCGTTCCCCATCCTACAAAAAGGACGAGTAGCAGAACTGCTACGAGTTTGTTTTCTATTAAAAATTTGATGCTTTTATTGAGCATTGGCTTTGATTATTAAACAGTTAGACATTGGTGTTACGACAACACCGAATACAGCAAATTATCCTTACAACATTGCTGTCATAGGATAAAAGAGTCTATTGTTTAAAAATCAAATTAAATAAGTCTCGTCAATCTTGAAGATTTGTTTTATGACGAGTGGTGGTTTGTATTCTTCAAAAGAAGATACATTGTTATCTAAACCTTCAAAAAGGTTAATATAAGTGTAAACAAATGAAGCGACGAATACTTGTTGCTCAAACGTGATTTTGTCAACTTGCAATTGTAATTCGTCTTGACCTTCAATTGCTAATTGTTCATCATCACAACAATTTTTCTTGGTAATAGAACATCCTTCGGTTGAAGGCTTTTCCATTTCCATTCCGCACCCTTTGGCCTTATGAAAAATAGCAGTTTCTACTAAAGTATCTCCGCAATAATGCATATTCACAGTAAATGACATTGTAGAGAATAACACTACAAAAGCCATTACTAAAGACATTATTTTATGGAAAATTTGCTTCATATCTAATTGCAAATGTATAAAAATTTTACAACTATTGATTTTGTTTAACAGAAGTTTAATTGACTAATCTGCTTAATCCCAACTCATTCGTTGTAATCTAACTGCATTTAAAATTGCTAATAATGCTACTCCTACATCTGCAAAAACTGCTTCCCACATTGTAGCTAAACCACCTGCTCCTAAAATTAAGACAATAACTTTAACACCAAATGCTAAAATGATATTCTGCCAAACAATTTTACGTGTAGAACGACTTATTTTAATGGCTCTTACTACTTTTGAAGGTTGGTCTGTTTGAATGATAACATCTGCTGTTTCAATAGCTACATCGCTCCCTAAACCACCCATTGCAATACCAACGTTACTTGCTGCTAAAACTGGTGCGTCATTAATACCATCACCTATAAAAGCTACTTTGTTTACAGGATTTTTCTTTAAAATTTCAACTTCGTTTAATTTATCTTCTGGTAGCAAACCACCTTTAGCATTTTCGATGTTCAACTCTTTAGCGACTTGTTGCGTAATGGAATCTTTATCACCGGAAAGCATCATAATATTTTTAATGCCTACTTTATGTAAATTAGTAATTGTTTTTTTTGCATCTTCCTTTAATTCATCTGCTATTACTACAAAACCTGCAAATTGATTATCGATTGCTACCAACACTATCGATTCTACAATAGATTCCGTTTCCGTTGGAACATTAATATTATTCGCAGTCATTAAGGCTTTATTACCTACTAAAACTGTTTTACCATTTACAATGCCTTTTAAACCTTTACCTGCAACTTCAGAAACGTCTTGTGCTTCAAAATCTTCACCTTCAGCTTTGTACTCTAAAATGGCTTTAGCAATTGGATGCGTGGATTGTTCTTCCATCGCCATTAAGTATTGCATAAATTCGGTTTCATTCCAACCAATTGCTTTTACTTCTTTGATTTTAAAAACACCTTTGGTAACGGTTCCTGTTTTGTCCATTACCAAAGTATTTATCTTGGTCATTGCATCTAAAAATGAAGCACCTTTAAATAAGATTCCATTTTTTGAAGCTGCTCCCAATCCACCGAAATATCCTAATGGAATTGAAATCACTAACGCACAAGGACAAGATATTACCAAGAAAATTAATGCTCTGTATAACCAATCTCTAAACACATAATCATCTACAAAAAAGTAAGGTATAAAAGTAACACCAATAGCTAAAAACACTACAATTGGTGTGTAGATACGAGCAAACTGTCTGATGAATAATTCTGTTTTAGATTTACGTGCTGTTGCATTTTGAACCAAGTCTAATATTCTCGCAATAGAACTGTCTTCAAACTTATTGGTTACCTCAACTTCAATAACGCTTTCCAAATTAATACTACCTGCGTAAACCTTTGCTTCTTTTTGAATGGAATCTGGTTTGCTTTCTCCTGTTAACGCAGCTGTATTTAAAGATGCTTTTTCGGATAATAAAATGCCATCCAATGGAATTTTTTCACCTACACGAATTTGAATTTTCTCTCCAATATTGACAACTTCAGGCGAAACACTTTTATAATCTCCCTCACGAAATACATTGGCTTCTTTAGGTCTAACATCTAATAATGCTTTTATATTTCCTTTTGCACGATTTACAGCAGCACTTTGAAATAATTCGCCTACTGCATAAAATAGCATTACTGCAACACCTTCGGGATATTCACCAATAACAAATGCACCAATGGTTGCTATAGACATTAAAAAGAACTCTGTAAAAACATCACCTTTTTTAATACTAATCCAACCCTCTTTTACAACAGGAAACCCTACAGGAAGATATGCAATACCATACCAAGCAATACGAATCCAATCCTTAAAGAATGAAACATCAAAATAATCTAAACCTATACCAATGATAAGCATTGTAAAACTTATTATTGCAGGCACGTAGGTTTTGAATGCACTTCCATTACCGTGATTATGACCATCATTATGCGTGTGTTGCACTTCTGAATTTGGTTTTAAATCTCTTAAATTGACTTTCTTTTTTTCATTTAATATCTAATAATTTTTCAATGTCATTGGGAATAGGCATTCGTTTTAATGGTGGCACGTTTGCTCCACCAGTATTACCAAGTGGAACGTGATTTATAAATGATTTCCAGCCACCCACAAGCAACCTAATTATTTGACCTATTACTTCTTTCGTATCTTTTTGTCTAAATCCAAACTTTAGCATAAGCCAATGTGAATAGGTATGTTCTATAGGATAAGATTGTCCTATTATATGACTACGTTCTAAATGATACCAAGCATTACCAAACTGCTTATTTTCTAAACAGAAACTGTATTGTTTTAATTCTTGGTTATACGCCTGTTTTAGATGTTTAGGTATTTTAGTATTAAACTTCATATCCTCTAATTTTGGATAAATGTACTTTAATAGTAAGTGCAATGGAAGTGCAATAATTAGACACTACACTTATCGCAAATACCTTTTACCACCAAATTTACATTCTCTGACACAAAACCATCTGGCACTTTTATTTGAGGTATTTTATGTTCTGTTAAGCAAATGGTTTCATTGCAATTATTACAATGGAAATGTAAGTGCAAATCGGTTTCAATTTCACAATTACATCCCTTTTCACATAATGCATATTTTGTAATCCCTGTACCATCGTCTATTTGATGCACAATAGCCTTTTCTTCAAAGGTTTTAATAGTTCTGTATAAAGTGGTTCTGTCTGCTTTTGAGAAAGCATTTTCAATATCACTTAAAGTAACAGCGACCTCTTTTTCTGTAAGAAACTTATATATAAGCAAACGCATTGCTGTAACACGAATATTTTTTGACTCTAATACTTGTTCTATTGTTTCCATAATTAATGTGCGTGTTCTGCTTCTCCTTTTTTCATTTCTGCGTTAAGATAATAAGCATTGTTATAAGCAAATTTTGTATTACTTTCTATGTTTTCAGTAAATTGAACCGATACCCAATCACCATCTTTAGTGCCTAACACAACTTCGATAGGTTTAAAGCTCCAATCGTCATTTTCTTTTTCTACTGAAAACACATAATATCTTTCGCCTTCTTTTATAATTGCACTTTCTGGTAAAGCTTTTGTTTGGGTATTATCTACTTGAATTTTACCTTGAATATACATACCAGGAATTAAGTTACCTTTTTTGTTTTCTATTTCTGCGTGAACGTGGACTGCTTTTGGGTTGTCCTCAAAGGTTTTGCTTACGGAATAGATTTCTGCGATAAGCTCTGCATCTGGTATGGATTGTACCGTAAAGTTAACTTTCTGACCTTTCTGTACTTTATAAACATCTTTTTCAAAAACCATTAAATCGGCGTGAACGTGATGCGTATTTACAATTTCAAATAATTCGGTTTGTGGCTCTACATATTGACCTGTTTTTACTTCAACTTTTTGCACAAAGCCTTCTATTGGACTTCGCAATGCTATGCGCTGTGCAATTGTTCCATTGCGAACTGATGTAGTGTTAACGTTGAGTATTCTTAATTGCGCTTCTAAACCATTAACCATTGCTTTTGATGCTTGATATTCTGCTTCTGCTTTCTGGAAATTAGCACCAGAACCAACACCAGCATCGTATAATTTTTGTTGACGTTCATAATTTTTCTTTGCAAGCTCGCTATTGCTATAAGCGTTTAAATAATCCGTTTGCGCTTGTATGATATTTGGGTGCGATAGATAAGCCACAACTTGACCTTTATTAACCTTATCACCTTCAATCACTTCAATTGAAACGACATTTGCACCAACAACAGTAGTAATAGCTGCTTCGTTTTGTGGTGGTACTTCTAACGTTCCGTTTGCTTCTACATAGCCGCTCATATTACGTAATGCTAACGTATCTATTTTCATTTTCAATGCATCGAATTGCTGTTGTGAAAGCATTACTTCGTCTTCATTGTGATGCTCTTCGTTAACTTCTGTTTTTTCTTCCTCATCGTGGGAATGACCATCATTCTCGTTATGATTTTCTTTATTTCCGCAAGCTGAAACAAATATGGCTAACACCATTACGGTAAGGATTTTATATATTTTGTTTTTCATTGTCTTATTTATTAAAATATTGTAATTGAAATGTGCTTTCTAAATAGTTTACTAATGCAGTCTGTGCTTCCAGTTCCGATTGAATTGCTTCTTTTATCAACTGCGTAAATGCAGTATAATCAATTTCGCCTTCTCTATATGCCAGTAATGCACCTGTTTTTTGCTCTTTTGTTAATGGTAAAACTTGGTCTTTGTAAAACTCCCAAGATGTTTTCCATTTCATATAATTTTCTTTAGCCTGAACAAACCTTGATTGTACTTCCTGTTTTTTGAACGCTACATTGGTTTCCGCTATTTCTTTATCAATTCTGGCACTTCTAACTTGTGCTTTGCTAGAACCTGATAAAAACGGAACTGAAATTCCTGCTTGATAGGTGTAAAATCCTGAATTGCCATTTACTTTTTGTAAACCACCTTGAAGATTGAACTTTGGCAAATTATCTGCTTTTGCAGCTTTATATTTAGCTTCCGCTTCATCTACAATGTTCTGCGACATACTGTACAATGGATGACTTTCAATACTGAATGTTTCCATATCACTATCTATCGCTACCTCAAATTCATCTGAAACTGTAAAAATTTCTTCTGATACCAACCACAAATTGAATTGCTGTAAGGCAATAAGATAATTACTATAGGCTTGCGCTTTTTTATTCTGAATTTGAAACGCTTGATTTTTTGCTGCCGAATATTCTAATTTAGAAATAGCTTCGACTTCATAATTTAAAGCTACTGCTTGCTCGAATTTGGAATAAATGGAATCCAATTCCTTATACAAATCATAGTTTTGTTTCATTTGATAGCAATTAGACCAAGCTTTTTTAACTTCCAATTCTAATTCCAACTCGGAAAGTTGAAAGGCTTTTTGTTCCAATTGAATGCGTTGTTCTTGTAGCTTCTTTTTAGAACCAATGCCAAATACATCGATATTTGATTGACCAATACCAATGGTTGTATAGATGCCATTTCCATTATCAATTTCTTCTCCACCTGTAAAAATTTGAGTCGTTCCGAAATCATAGGCAGTCGATTTTAATTGTTCTTGTTTTGTAATTTCCAACTGCTTTTGCTTCAATAATGGATAATTACTTTTTGCGAGTTTAACAGCTTCCTGTAATGAAATTTCGGGAATTGTATCATTCAACTCTTGTGCATTACTTTGTGGTGAAAAGCCAAATAGTAATAATACAACTGCTGTTGCTGTTACTAACTTTTTATTTGGCTTAAACGTAAAAGATTTGTTTTCTACCCAATGATATAAAATTGGTAAAACAAATAAGGTAAGCAAAGTTGAAGTTAATAATCCACCAATAACAACCGTTGCCAATGGACGTTGTACTTCTGCACCAGCTGATGATGAAATAGCCATTGGTAGAAAGCCTAATACATCTGTAAAAGCAGTTAGCATAATAGGTCTGATTCTTCGTTTAGTACCTTCAACTATTCTATCCTTTAGATTGGTTACACCTTCTTCTTTTAATTCGTTGAGTCCGCTTATCATTACCAAACCATTTAAAACTGCAACACCAAACAGCACAATAAAACCAACACCTGCCGAAATACTAAATGGCATATCACGTAACCACAACGCCACAACACCACCAATAGTTGCCATTGGAATAGCTATGTAAATCATTAAGGTCTGTGGTAAAGATTTTAATGCAAAATATATTAGTATAAATATGAGTAACAATGCAATAGGCACAACGGTTTGT
Source organism: Olleya sp. NP1-10 (assembly GCF_055804415.1). Lineage (NCBI taxonomy): Bacteria > Pseudomonadati > Bacteroidota > Flavobacteriia > Flavobacteriales > Flavobacteriaceae > Olleya > Olleya sp. NP1-10. Next base: position 3,286,590 of record NZ_CM147840.1, read on the forward strand.
AATCGGTTGCTAGCACGTTCTAAATTTTCAAATGCACCACCATAACGAATAAAATAACCTGATGGTAATTCTAATTGTGCATCTAATTTTGATTTAATTTCAGTTACTAACGATTTTACATCACGTCCTCTAACATTAACACCTACATAGGTTCTTCTATTGGTGTTATCTCTACTGATTTGCATTGGTCCTGCTTTATAGCTTACATCTGCAATTTCACGTAAAGGAATTTGAGCACCCGAAGGTAAATTGATATACAGGTTTTGAACATCTGAAATATCCTTACGGTTTTGATCGCTTAATCGTACTACTAAATCGAAGCGTTTTTCACCTTCAAAAATTACACCTGCTGTACCACCTGCAAATGCAGATTGTACGGTTTGATTAAGCGTATTTATTTGAAGACCATATTGCGCCAATTTATTCCTGTTGTAATTGATTGTCATTTGTGGCAAACCTATTGTGGCTTCCGCTTTCATATCACCAATACCTTCAGTACCTGCGATAATTTTAGATATTTCTTCGGCTTTTTGAGATAGAATATCAATGTCTTCACCATAAAGTTTTATAGCAATATCTTCACGAACACCTTCTAATAACTCGTTAAAACGCATTTCAATAGGTTGTGTAAACTCATAATTAACACCAGGAACCATTTCAACTGCTTCTTTCATTGCTTCAATCAATTCATCTTTTGATTCTATAGTAGTCCATTCACTTTTAGGTTTCAGAATTACAAAAACATCGGCAATATCCATAGGCATCGGGTCGGTTGGAATTTCGGCAACACCAATACGACTCACAATTTTATCAACTTCTGGAAATTTTGCTTTTACTATTTGTTCTATTTTGGTAGTAGTTTCAATAGTTTCTGTAAGTGAACTACCTGGTTTTAAAATAGCGTGAAATGCAATATCACCTTCATCGAGTTGCGGAATGAACTCGCCACCCATTCTTGAAAACATAAAAACGGTTATTCCGAACAACACAACTGCAATACCAATTACCCATTTCCCTTTTCGCAAGGCTCTAACCAATAAAAGTTGGTATTTATCTTCAACCCAATGCACAAATCTATCTCCATAAGATTTTTTATCGTTTTTAGGTGCTCTTAATATTAAAGCTGACATCATTGGCACATAGGTTAAACAAAGTACCATTGCACCAATCATAGCAAAAATAAAGGTCAAAGCCATTGGTTTAAACATCTTTCCTTCAATACCTTGTAAGGCTAAAATGGGTAGAAAAACGATAAGGATAATCAACTGACCGAAGAAGGCAGCATTCATCATCTTTTTTGAAGCATTAGAAGCAACTTTATCTCTTTCTTTAGATGTAAGTTGTTTCTTTTTCAAAACTTGTGATGCTATAAGAAAAACAGTGCTTTCAACAATAATTACAGCACCATCTACAATGATTCCGAAATCAATTGCTCCTAAACTCATTAGGTTTACCCAAACATCAAAAACATTCATTAAAATAAAAGCAAATAATAAGGATAATGGAATAGTAGAGGCAACTATTAAACCTCCTCGCCAATTACCTAATAAAAAGACCAACACAAAAATGACGATTAATGCACCTTCAATAAGGTTAGTTGTTACTGTAGAAGTTGTTTCGCCAATTAATTTACTTCGGTCTAATAATGGTTCAATAATTACGCCTTCTGGTAACGACTTTTCAATTTGAGTCATTCGCTCTTTTACATTGGCAATAACATCATTGGAATTAGCTCCTTTTAGCATCATTACCAATCCACCTACAACTTCTCCTTCACCATCTTGGGTTAATGCACCGTAACGAATTGCAGAGCCAAATTGTACCGTAGCAATATCGCCAATAGTGACAGGTATATTATTAATATTCTTGACAGTGATTTTTTTAATGTCCTCTAAACTTCTCACCAAGCCTTCACCACGAATAAAATTGGCTTGATGGTTCTTTTCAATATATGCACCTCCTGTATTTTGATTATTGGCTTCAAGTGCATTAAACACATCTGTAATGGTAAGGCCAATAGCATTTAAATCGTTTGGGTCAACCGCTACTTCGTATTGTTTTATTTTTCCACCAATAGCGTTTACTTCTACCACACCAGGAACCATTGCCATTTGACGCTGTACAATCCAGTCTTGCATTGAGCGTAAATCTGCAATGTTGTATTTGTCTTTAAACTCTGGTGCAACTTTTAGTGTGTATTGGTAAATCTCTCCTAAACCTGTTGAAATAGGACCCATTGTAGGTTCGCCAAATCCAGCAGGTATTTGCTCTTTGACTTTGTTTAGTTTTTCGGCTACTAATTGGCGAGGTAGATATGTTCCCATATCATCATCAAATACAATAGTAACCACAGATAAGCCAAAACGAGAAATTGACCTTATTTCCTGAACATCAGGAAGATTGCTCATTGCCACTTCAATTGGATAAGTAACAATTTGCTCAATATCTTCAGTACCTAAATTGGGGGATTGTGTTATAACCTGTACTTGGTTATTGGTAATATCTGGAACAGCATCTATTGGCACTTTGGTCATACTCCAAATACCTGTTCCGATTATGGTAAGCGTAAGCAAACCAATAATGAATTTGTTATTGATTGAAAAATCAATGATTTTATTAATCATAGAAAATGTATTAATTCAGTTAAACTATTCGATACAATTCTGATATAAGAAAATAGAATTACACAAAATGAAATGAACCCTTTAGGCTCAAAATTGGATATAGCTATCCATTAAAAAACTGAATTATACTTTAGGTGGCTGGAAAAGTGATTCCAAATATCTGGAAGTGAAGTTTACTTTATGTAAATTATATTGTTTTTTCTCTTCAAACTTAAATCGATTGGTTAAAGCCAAATTATTGTTCGCAATAATTAATACCAAAGGGTGACAACATTGATTATGGGAATGGACTGGTGTATTCTCCTTATCTGGGTTATGATGATGCTCTTCATTTTTAGCATCGCTCTCAATGTAATCTTCAACTACATATTCAAAGAAAGAGTCTCCATAAACTTTATGGTCTTGATAATGGGTAATTACATTTGAAATTTCTTTAATTGGACCACAAAAGTCCATATCTATGCTTATCCCTTGAAAAAAGAATAAAATAGACATTGATATGGAAACAAATATTTTCATATAATTTATACAAATATACAAATTATTGAATGCAATGGTGTTGCAAATAAATTGATTGGTAAATTACAAAAACCATAGAGCATCTTTAGCATCGTCTGGAACGCCATTATTAAAACGCGGTGCTATTTGTGCTACCATTTCAGGATATTTAATTGTGATTGGTACATTTTGTTGTCGAAGTGATTTCCAATACAATCTGCTAAACTGATATACTTGTGTTAATAGTTCTAACACTACGTCTGCATCTTCAAAAGCATCTTCATCTGGACTGCTTACCTTAATTTTTATTGGAAACGGATAACCATCTGTATCTGCATATCTCTGTGAATTAGGGTAACGCGCATTATTAAACAGTAGGAATTGATTTTCGCTAATACGTATGTATGTGCCACTTACAGGCATTAACTTTTTGTTCCAATTAAGGTCGTAAGCAATAATATCTTCTGCTTCTGTTTTATTGATATTTAGAATGTAAAGCGGAATTTTTAACCCTAATGTATGCATCCCTCTAATAATTGGTTTTAGTTCCTCGTAACTCATTTCCTTATAGAAGTGAATGACTACTTTATCTGCTTCTGCAACCGATGTAAAATCTCTAATGGCTTTACATATACTTCCTGCCAATAGGTCTGTTTCGCTTTGGTCAAAATATTCGAACTTTCTAAATAAGCCATTGTTTTGAAAACTAAAGGCACTTGCTATATACCGCCTGTTTTCGCCTTGATTGGTAAATGCACCAACACCAATTACTAATTCTTTTTTATCGGTTACTGCAAGTTTCCAAGGTGCACCACCTAATTTAGCGTGAATAGCCAATGCCATATTTTGTAATGAAAATTGGAAGTTGTATTGATTCTCGATATTGACCACCATTTTTTCATAATCTACCACTTGTGTAACAATGCCTTCATTTAAAAACAGTTCTTTGATTTGAATATAGATTTCGCGGTCTTCGGGATTTTGTGTGAACTTATCGAAAGGACTTAAATAAAAAGCTGCGTAAAGCACATTATCGTGGTCGAAGGTTAAACTCTCTAACTTTTCAACTATTTCTGGTATTGGGTCGTTTTCGTTGGTAAATTCAATGAAGTGTTCTTTGGATGATGATGCTTTAATGTTCACATAGGCTTCTAATCCTTTATAATAATTCTTTTCTGTATTTACACCTTCCTTTAAATTTTGATAGAAAGACAATACCGAATCTTTATGAGAAGTATGGCAAATGAAAAATATCTTGATATTTTGATTGTTTGGACGTCTGTAAGGGTTTAGGATATTCATTGCCTTTTTAGGCACTAAATGGGTTTTCTTGTTACCGTATTGGTCTTTACCAAATTCCAATAAACCTACTTGTGGGTCGATATGGTTGATACGATTGAGTGGCACATCTATAAACGTATCAGTTTTAAATGGAAATATGACTTTAAAATCTTCTTTAAACAGATAGTTGGTTGCAAAATTATTAATAAGTGCTACGTACTTTTGATATTTATTAATTGGTCTTATAGGTTCCTCAATAGGTATATCTAATGCTCGTGCTAATGACAAATTAAAAATTGGGTATGCTTGGTCAAACTGAATAGCATTGTAAAATTCTTGTTTTTCCTCTGTATCGAGGTCCATTTGGTAATTGAACGTTTTTTGACCATATACACAACGTTTTATTAACTCTGAATCCTCTATATCCTTAACCGATGTTGTAAGGACTTTTGAAGTACCATCGTATGATACAATTAACTCTGGTAAGTCTGTGAGTTTTGCAAACTGTATCTTAAATGAAAATTTATAGTAGAGGTTATAGTCTGATGTATTCCCTTTTTTTGAAGGCATCCACACTTGTACATCACCAACGAAGTTTTTTACTACTATATAGTCTTTCGATTTAAAATAGCTTCTTAATTTATGTTTAAGGAATTGCTTATAAATTCTTAATTCTCTACCATCTACTAAATTTAGCTTAATGCTTGGTGCATCTGGTATTTCTGTTGTAAATGTTGTAAATATTTGGTCTTTGTTAGATAAGTCTGCATCTGGAAACACCTCTTTTATCTGCCTTGAAAATTTAGATTTATGGATAGGATGACTACCTTCAATATCCTCTAAAGTTAAATAAATAGTAGGCGCACTATTAGGCCATTTAAAGTTTAGTATGTTGGTTTTGAGGTGTTCTTGCATAAATGAAATTATATTGTAATTTTACATAGAAGGTTGAACTTTATTATTGTTATCAACTAATAAATCTTTGTTTAGTAGTCTATTTACAGACTGCATATCTTGGTATGTAGATTTAGCACGCTCTATTATTTTTTCAATAATTTTATCAGAAACTTCCATTTGTTTCACCAAGCCTAAACCAACCAAATAATCTAATAAAAAGGATATATACAATAGTTCAAACTGTGAAAAAATATTGTTTTTTGTTTTAGTGCGATGTATTAAATAATCTCGATGACGAACAATCTTTGATACATATGTTTTAATATCATCTTCTGGAATATTAGTTATATCGACTAATAATTGCTTTTGTTCTAATAAATCTTTGGCAAAAGATGAGTTCTTAATCTTATTACCAAATTTCAAACTATAAGCTTCGAAAGCTGTATAGGAATTTGTAAATCGCCTACTATGGCTCGTTTTAACCGAGAGTAAATTTTCGATAATAATATCAGCACAATAACCTATGCCTTCATTGTTATACCAATGCTTAATTATATTGGACAAATCATCTTTAATAGTATCATAGTCAAGCGCTATAAAACCAGATATGTTTTCTTTGTTGAAATCATCCTTGTAATATAACGAAGCCCAATTACCACAGCTTAAACATTTAAAATTAAAAGCTTTAAATTGTACAGACTTACCGTATAAAAAATGAAATAATTTTTGAAATGAATTATATAAATCTATACTCTCAAGAATACTCAATTTTTTTCTGATTTAAAATCGACATATCCAACATTGTCCATTCTAAAAAAGTTGTGGTTAGAAGTATTGGATGTTGATTTTGTGATTTTAATAGATAAGTCTTCAGTAATATTCGTATTGTGGACTACGTCATCCTCTTTTTCAAGTTTGTCTTCTAAAGAATTATACCAATGCATTTTTCTAACCCAACTCACTATTGCTAAATTGTCAATTTGAAATTCATTAATTTTCAAACCTATAGGTTCAATTAAATGATATGCACAAGCAAACGTATATTTAGGCTTATAAGTTTTAGTCTCTACTATTCCATTGCTACTGTTTTTAATCTTGCAGTTTACAAAAGTTAAATAGCCTAAACCTGTAAAAACCCCATAAATTAACTCTATTTGATAGGCAGGTAATCTTTCTGACAAATTGGTCGTTATGTGTACTTCATCATTAATTAACTCTAATACACAAAAGCACTTATTATCCTCTGCAGATTTAAACCATACCTCGCCATAATATTTATTCTCTTTAAACATAAATTACTTTAAATCCTAACCCTTTTTTACAATCTTACTAATTTTTTCTTCAGCTATTTTGAGGATTTCCGTACGCTCCTTTTCATTTTTGAGCATTAGTACAATTTGTTCGGACATCCATAGCTTAATTAATTCGTTTTCGTCTTCTTTTAATGTTTTGGCAAAAGCAACTACTTGTTCGCGTCTTGCCATCCGATTTCCTCGTTCTATTTTACTTAAATAGGCAACATCCATATTTAGGTTTGCAGCCATTTCCCTTAATAGCAAATTGCGTTTTTCACGCAATGAACGTATGTACTCTCCAAACTCCATAATAGAATTATTTAGACTTGTCAAATTTTGTCTAATTTAACAAAAGGAAACCAAAGGAAAGTAAAAAGATATAAACAGTTATTAACAGGTAATGAGGATATTAAGGATTTGAGGAAGTCAATTTAATCATATCCTTAAATCCTTAAAATCCTTAACTATGTCTTTGCAGGATTTGAATAGTTGTTGTGTGCTTCTCTGTATATTAAACCTGCATCAACAAATTTGGTAATATAGCCTTCTGCGGTTTTGTGTGGGATGCTTTGTTTTGTGGCTAAATCTAAATACTCTTGTCTGCTAAATTGCTTTGGCAAACTTTCTAAAAAGCGTTCTTTTCTATTTAAGCGTTTTGTTGCTTTTTGCTCTATTGGTAAATCATTAAATACTTTACTACTGTGTTTTACTAAAATTGAAATTATGGTTAGTGCATTTTCAAAATCTATATCCTCACATTCTTTAGTTGCGTTTACATCACCATCCTCCATAATTCGGAATGCTGTGAATAGCATCATTATCCTAAACGCAATTAAGCCTAATCGCCTTATTGTTGCGATGTACTCTTCGGGTTGTAGGTTGATGTATTTGGTCTGTAAGGATTCAAAGAACGTATTGAATTGCTGTTGTTGGGTTGTGGTTAATCGTATTTCAATCTCTGGGTTGTTTTTTAGCGTTTTGTACAATTCTAAAAACTCACTACCTAATTGGTTATAGTAATCATCTAAACCTAACTTATTACTATTTTGAAATACATTTTTCCAAGTTGGTTTTATATTCATATAGTAAAACATAAAGCGACTAAATAGCCCATTTTCTGCATTGGGTATTAAGGTTGCCACTTGTTTAGGTGTGCCTGATAATACTGTTGACAAGCACGGTTTCTCAATATCTACATATTCTCTATCTGTTCTACGATAATAGCTTATGGTTTCGTGATGAAATGCTTTACGAAATCCATCGGAATAATTGCCATAATCACTTTTAAAGGCTTGTGCTAATGTATCGCCTTCGGTTTCAAAAATTAAACCTCTGCCTTTATTATCAGAAATTAATTGATATACGCCTGTTACACTATTGTTAGCAGGAATGAACAGCATTCGCTCTGGCGGTTTACTCGGTTTTTCCAAGTTTTCATCTTTGCCTTTATTCATATTATAAGTAGCAGTTTCTGCTTGAAATTGCTGCTTTAATACTTTGGCTTGTTCTCGTTTTAATTTATGAACAGGCTCTACCAAATTTTTAATTTGGTTAAGTCTTCCTTTACCTGCAGATGCAGGTGCGGTTACAAATAAATATAAGTTGCTGAATACTCTACGTTGGTCATAGATACCAAAGAGTTTAGGAAAACACGCACTAAATGCTGTTAATGCACCTAACAATAAAATGTCCTTTTCTTCTTGTCCATTAGCAGGATTTACAACTTGTTGTAAAAACTGTGGCAAATTCTCATATACCGTTTCTGGTATTGTAGGCATTGATTGGTTGGCTGTATCGACAACAGTTGCAACGTTTGTTGCAACTTCGTTGTTATACTGTTGTTTAGTCGGTTTGATACCTGACTGATGTGCATAGTGATAAAAGGTAGCAATTGTAATTCCGTGTCCTTTTGCGTTTGAGCATTTATCGAATTGTGCATCACACTCTTTAGCATCGTAACCTGCATAATTTTTACTTATTCGGTGGAAATAATCTCTACCTATTTCTCCATATTCTTCGGCTAAAGCAAAGCCTAAATCTCGCCAAGTGGCATAACTTCCTGTTATGTCTGTACCTGATTGCTCGATTGCTGAAATGTAGGATTCAATGTCGTTATCAGCAACTGCAACAACATTAGTTGTTGCGGTGTTGCTTTTTGGTTTTGTTGGCTCTTTAGGAACTTCTAACCAATCTTTTGGGTTAAATATTTTAGTCATAATGCTTGATGTCTTTTATGTAGAAAGGCTGTTGGGTCGTATGGTAAAAAACACGCTCTGGAAACGTCTTTACCTGACTGGTCAACCTCAATGTTATAATTGTGTTTAATATAATTTGCAACTGCTGTGAAATATTCTGAATGTGTTACTTCTGAAACATCTATTCTAATAATCCATTTTAAACCATCGCCAGATGGTGATATGAATAGCATTTCGGTTTCAAAATATTCATCATTTAAGAGTTGCGTTCTTAACTCTTGTAGATTCTCTAAATGGTCAAAATCAATGGTTAATAAATTAGAATGCTTTAGCAAATTATTATCGCTTCGTTTTTCAAATGTTCCTGAAAGTGTTACGTAATCAAATCGATTCGCTTTAAATTTACGTGCTTCTTTTACATTGGTAATTGCTCTTAATTCTTCAGTAATTTTTTTGTATTTATTACTTGTGATTAATGCAAATACTTGATGCAATCGCAAGGTTTCCGAAGGAAACACATTGCGAACAGGTGCTTTAAAAAAGCTACAGTTGGCATACCAGGTGTCGTCTGGTTCATTCAACCATTCCAATTTGTCTTTTTCCTTGACATCTAAATTAAGATGTAACTCTTGATTTATCTTCTGGTACAAATCTTCTTCATCGGTTATTCTAAAATGATATTGTGCAAAATCGAATACATCACCTTTAAAGGCTTCTAATTCTGTATCTCGATGTGTTGCTATAATACCATCAATATGAATCCGTAAGGTTTCTTTACCACCATTAAAAGGGTTTCGAGTTATCCCACAGTCCCTTCCTTTTACAGAAAGGACTGTTTGATTAGGATAATACTGTCTCAACACATAGGCATAGATTTTTAAACCATAATGTGTTTTGTCTAAAATTGCTTCTCTACTTATTTTCATCTTGCTTGAAATTATGGTTGTAGTAGTTGTCTTGAAGCAATTGCTCTATGTCAGCAACTTTATAGTAAAATTTACCTTTTACTTTGCTGTAAGGCAAAGTGCCATTGGTTCTTAAAGTTTGTAGCGTTCGCTTACTTATATGTAAGGTCTGCAATACATCTTGATTGTCTATCCACGTATCTTTTAATACTTCTGCTCTCGATTGTCGTAACAATTCGATACGTGCTTTAATGTCCTTTATTTCTTGAGAGAGCGTTAAGAGTAAATCGATTATTTCAGTCATAACTTCACCGCTCCTTTCTTAATAAGGTAATCGGCAGCTTGCTGTTCGATTTCGTCTCTTGAGTTCATACGGTTACGCAGTAACCAATGGTCTAACTCTTCTCTTTGAAAATAAATCTTTTTACCATTCGGTTTATAATGTGGAATGGTTCCCGTACTTGTGAGTTTATACAAGTGCGATTGGGATAATTCTAAATACTTGCAAGTTTCATTAAAGTTTAATACTTGCTTTTGCATTGTTTGTTGCTCTAATAAGAGTTTTTCAATGCGGTCTAACTTTTCGATGATATTTGTGTCCATCGTTTATTTTGTTTTAAATAAATGAGGACATCTGGCCAAATGTCATTCTTGGTTTTCAAGAACAGGACAAAGGTTGAAAATTGGCTTCCCGATTTTAGTAAGAGTGTAAAACAAGGGTAAGACAACAGTAAGGTTTCTTACTATTCTTACTGTTTTTTATTGCAGTTGTTGGATGATTTTATCTATTTCTTCCTTTTCTTTTGGATTGTGAATTTTGTTTTTGTGAAGATTATTCGCCTTTAATAGCGTACCTGTTTTAGTAATAAATTTTCCAGAACGTTCTATTGAGGTAGGATTGAAACCATTAAAAAATGGTTTAAGTTTTGTTACAAGGTAACTAAACTGTGTAGTTTCGCATTGAAGATAAATTTGCGATTCTGTATTTGCAAAATCTTTTGCTAATAACAATTGGTGCAAATGTTCAACAGTTGTGCGGTTATCTAACAAATCGATTTTTAGATTTACTTGTTTAAGTACAGTTAGCAAAGTTGAAGTGTCATTACTTTTATATCCAAAAGAAGTCTTGGGTGTTGCTTTCGTTTTTGATGTTTTTTTGGTAGCAACTTTTTTAGTGGTGTTCTTTTCTATTAAGCTAACATCAAAAGTTTCATCATTAAAGTATTTTTCTGCAATTTCAGAAATTGAGAATTTTGTATTTTCCGAAAATTGTCCGTATTGCTCTTGTAGTTCAGCATACAACCTTATTACAGATACTTTTAAGTAGTTTATGATATAATTGTCATCATTATTTAAATCTGTTGTTATACCTCTTTTATTGATATAAGTTGCAATGTCATTTAAGTACTTATCAAATTTATTAAGTAGAATGGTATAGCTGTATTTATTTTCTGGTGTAGTTGCATTTTTCGGAAATTCCTTTACAAATGATGCTACTGTATTTTCTGTTTCATTAATTATTAGCTTTTGATAGTATTCTTTTTTCGCATTTAAAGGCTTTTTAAAGTTTACTTTAAAAACTGCGTTATTAGCTTTTTGGTTCAATTTAAAATCAGACAATAAGTATTTAAAATCCTTTTCCTGTCTATTATCTCTATGTAAGCCATTGGTTATAGAAACCAAACTTGAAAATATACTTCCTTTCATTATAAATCCAGTTGAATACGGTTAGCAGCTTCTTTCTTTTTATCGTCAATTACTTTGGCATATATCTGTGTAGTTCGTAACTCTTTATGACCTAATAATTTTGATACAGTATATATGTCTGTACCCAAAGTTAATTGTAAGGTAGCGTAGGTATGACGCGCACAATGAAACGTAATAGTTTTAGTAATACCTGCCTTCATCATCCATTGTTGTAATTTTAAATTAGACCAGGCACTATAATGTAAGCCATCAAATACTTTATCGTCTGGATTACCTTTTTCTCCTAATAGATTTCTTGCTTGGTCTGATATTGGTAAGGTTTCGACACCTTTAGTTTTCTTTTGTCTAAATCGGATATAATATCCCATTTCTTTTGAGTGCTGGATTTCTGACCATATCAGTTTTTCAATATCTGACCAACGTAATCCGGTTAAAGCTGAAAAAATAAAAGCATTCTTTAAGATAGGCAGTTCACATTCTGTATTAACTGCTTTTTGTAATTCATCAAGCGTTAAAAATTCTCGTTGAGGTTCTCCTTGTTTAAAATACTCTACACCATTTGCAGGATTTACTTTTAAAATTCCATCCTTGACCGCCTGTTTTAATGCCGCTGAAAATTTACCATAATACGAATATTTTGAATTTTGAGACAATTGCTTACCTGCTCTACCTATTGCTTCTTTATCTAAATACTCTTTGAAACGCTCAACAAACGATTTGTCTATATCTTGAAAACTAACATCTGTTGGACAAAACTTTTTTAAATGTTTTAGCATACTATTCCAATTACCATAATTGCCAGAGCTTGTATTTTTCTTTTCTGCTAAAGCTGTGATATAAGTAATAAAACTACCTTTTAGCTTTTCAATATCTTGAAAGCCATAAATACCATTTTGAATTTCTATTTGTCGCTGTGCACATATAGTTTCAGCCAATTGTTTGGTTTTCTTATTAACCTCTCTTTCAGTTTTGGTTTTAGGATTAGGTGTAAGGTATAAGCGTAAGTATTCTGTTTTACGTTTGCCTTTATGATAGTAATCTAAATACAGACTTATTTTGTCGTTCTTCTTGCGTTGTCTTAATGTTACTTTCATAATGGAATTAATTAAAAAGGTTTTCTATTTGCCATCTGGCCACAATACGCTTTCTACCAAAAGGAACTGCTTTTAAACGTCCTTGTTGAATCATTCTTTGAATGGTCCATCTACTCACACCAATAAGCTGTGAGGCTTCTGTAACACTTAAAAAATCCTTGTTATTTACTGCATTAGGATTATGAACCTCAACAACTTGTTTTTGCTGTTGCATATCTTCAGTAAGAGTAGCTTGAATTTTTTCTTTACGTTTGCGTGCCTTATAGGCTCTTTTTGCACAAGTATCACCACAGTATTTAGTAACTGTTGTACGTGCTGTAAATGCATTACCGCAATGCTTACAAGTTTTAGGAATGAATAAATTACTGCTCATAAATGGTGCTTTATGTAGCGTAATGGTGCAACGTGGTGCGTTATGGTGCATCATTTCGCCAATATCTTCGCCAACAGAAATGGGCAACAATTCTATATTTTAGGCAACAGATATACAACAAATTTAATCAAAAAAGAGCAAATAAACAACAAATAAAAGAAGATAAAATACTATAAAGCCAACAATAACAAGGTATTAACAAATAAAAGAAAGTAAGTTACTTTCCAATACAGAAGTTAGCAAATATATTACCTAGTAAATCATCACTTGTGATCTCACCAGTAATTTCGCCAAAATGGTACAACGCTTGTCGGATATCTATAGCCATAAGGTCTCCAGACAGTCCCATTTCTAGACCTGCTTTTACTTTTTGGATCTCTTCAAAGGCTTTTAGTAACGAGTCGTAATGTCTGGTGTTGGTCACGATAGTTTCGTTATTACGCAAAGCGCCTGTATTGACAAAACCTATTAATTTAGTTTTAAGCGCCTCTACCCCTTGACCCGTTTTAGCCGATAACAGATGAACGCCATCAAACTGAGCTTGTAAAGCCTCAACTTCGGTTGGAATTAAGGTATCTATTTTATTAGCGATAATGACTAATGGCTTTAACGGAAACTTATTTTTAATTTTTTCTATTTCAACGGTTAGACGTTGACTTTCAGTTTTAAATTCTTCAGCAGAAAATAATAACACGACCACTTGGGCTTGCTCCATTTTCTGGAAAGTTTTTTTAATCCCTATACTTTCAACCACATCCTCAGTTTCTCTAATTCCTGCGGTATCAATAAATCTAAACCCTATCCCTTCAATCACCAACTCGTCTTCAATAGTATCACGAGTGGTTCCTGCAATATCACTAACAATAGCACGCTCTTCGTTTAACAAGGCATTTAATAATGTAGATTTACCAACGTTAGGTTCTCCTACGATAGCTACCGGAATTCCGTTTTTAATCACATTACCAACCGCAAAACTGTCTATTAATCGTTTTAAGACAAAAGTAATTTTTTCGACTAGATCCTTAAATTGTTTGCGGTCTGCAAACTCTACGTCCTCTTCTGCAAAATCTAATTCTAACTCGATTAACGAGGCAAAATTCATTAATTCTGCTCTTAGTTTAGCAATCTCGCTAGAAAAGCCACCACGCATTTGTTGCATAGCAATTTGGTGTGACGCCTCGTTGTCACTAGATATTAAATCTGCAACCGCTTCGGCTTGGCTTAAATCTAGTTTTCCGTTTAAAAACGCACGTAAGGTGAACTCGCCAGCATTTGCCATGCGACACCCCTGTCTTAAAAACAATTGTATGATTTCTTGCTGAATATACACCGAGCCATGACAAGACACCTCAACTACATCTTCACCTGTATAAGAGTTGGGGTTTTTAAATACCGATACCAAGACTTGATCAATGGTACGTTTATCATCCATAATATGACCTAAATGGATGGTATGTGTGTTTTGTTTTGTAAGCTTTTTATTGCTTTTAACGGATTTAAAACAACTATCTGCAATAGCTATAGCGTCTTTACCTGATAATCTAATAATGGCTACTGCTCCTGCTCCAGAAGCGGTTGCTAATGCTACAATGGTGTCGTTATAAATCATATTGCAAAAATAGACATAAAAAAATCAATTTTTATATTTTATATTTGTGAGAAACACTAATTATCATGAAACATTATATATTACTTTTATTAGTTGCTACTTTTAGTTTGTCTTGTGTACAAGAACAAAAAAACCTATGGTTTATGGTACTAAAATTGGGGATTATGCTCCTACTTTTACTGCACAAACGCCAGAAGGCAAAGCCCTATCGCTTAACGATATTAAAGCCGATTTAATTATATTAGATTTTTGGGCTAGCTGGTGTGGACCTTGTAGACGTGAAAACCCTAACGTGGTAAAAATGTATAATAAATACCACAGTAAAGGTTTAGAAATAGTGGGTATCTCTTTAGACAAACAAGGTCATAAACAACGTTGGATAAATGCCATAGCACAAGATAAATTGACTTGGAAGCATTTATCTAATCTTCAAGGTTGGCAAGAGCCTATTGCAGCGACTTATGGTGTGCGCGCCATACCTGCAACCTATATTTTAGATGGAGAAGGTAAAATTATTGCTAAAAATTTACGTGGTAAAGCTTTAGAAAAAAGGTAGCAGAAATCTTAGATCACTAAATCTTTCCTGTTTTTTGCATGACATACAGTACAACAATGGGTATGGCTAAAACCAATACCATTGTTAAATCTGTTTTTAATAACCAAGGAGCTATTATTAGTGTTGTTACATAGCCACCAACTGCACCACCAAAATGTGCATCGTGACCAATGTTACCAATTTGTTTTTTCATTCCGTAGATAGAATATAGCAAATACCCAATACCAAACACCCAACCTGGAATTATAAAATTAATTTCCATCCATGGATCAAATAAAATAGCAGAATAAATAATACCCATAACTGCACCACTGGCTCCAACTGCACTATAATGGTAATTGTCTTTATTAAAAACCAAAGACAGTAAGCTACCTGCTACCAAGCTAACTAAGTAGATAACAATAAACTTAGTCTCTCCTACCCTTGCAATAACCAACCATGCAAAAAAGTATAACGTTATCATGTTAAATAATAGGTGCTGCGGATTAACATGTAAAAAGCCTGAACTAAACACCCTAAATTGCTCGCCTCTTTTTATAGCGCCAACGTTAAATTTATACTTTTCAAAAAACAAACGATCTTCAAATCCCTTATAAGAGATAATCACATTTGCAGCTATGATTATAATTGTTATAATATTAAAATTACCCATGGTCTAGATTAAGTTTAAATCAAATATAGCATATATTTGCAATAGCAAAATTAATAAGTATTCATGCAACTTTTAGCCTATATTTTAATTTATCCCTTTTTATGGTTAATATCAATACTTCCGTTTAGGCTATTGTATGCTTTTTCTGATGGATTGTATTTTTTAATCTACTACATTATTGGATACAGAAAAAAACTGTTAAAGAGAATTTACACCTCGTTTTCCCTAATAAATCTGAAGATGAAATTGTAAGTATCCGAAAAAAATTCTACCATCATTTATGTGATATGGTGGTTGAAGCTATTAAGTCTTTAACCATTAGTGAAAAACAAATGATGAAGCGCATGACGTTTCCTAACATAGAAGAAATCCATAAACATGAAAACAACAACCGAAGCATTGTGCTAATGTGTGCACACTATGGGAGTTGGGAATGGATTTTTATTTTACAAAATCATGTTAGCAGCAAAGGATATGCGGTTTACAAAAGGTTAGAAAACAAATATTTTGACAGGTTAGTCAAACGCATCAGAGCCAAATACAACTCGTATTTAATTACTACTAAAGACACCTTTGACACCTTACAAGAGGCTAAAAATAAAGGCGAATTAACCATTAATGGATTTGTGTCTGATCAAAGTCCTAAACCTTGGAAAGCACACCATTGGCTAGATTTTATGGGCATACATGTGCCTGCACATACAGGTGCCGAATTATTAGCTAAAAGATTAGACATGTCTGTGGTGTTTTTTGCTGTAAAACGTGTTAAAAGAGGGTTTTACGAAACAACCTTTAAAACCATTGCAGAACACCCAAACGACTATAAAGATTACGAGATTACTGATGCCTTTTTTAAGTTAGTAGAACAACAAATTGAAGCCGCACCACAATATTACTTATGGACGCATAAACGTTGGAAACATCGGGATAAGTCTCCAGAAGATTTCAAGTAAAACAAAAGCCCTTTATTAAATATAAAGGGCTTTTTTATGTGTTTAAAAGTGAAAAACGCTTAACGTTTTACAACTCGAACCAATCACTAACTCTAACATCGTTTTTGGGTATAAAACTTTTGTGTATAAACTCGTTGTTTGCTTTGTTATACTCATAGTCCTTAGCCCATTCTTCATGATTTTTGGCTAAAGCAATCAAGCTTTCGCAAACATAATCAACTTCATTGCACGTCGTTGTTGGATGAACCGATAAACGGATCCAACCTGGTTTACGGATTAAATCCCCTAACGAAATCTCGTTAACCAAATCATGCGACTGTTGTTGGTCTACGTGTAATAAATAATGACCATAAGTACCAGCACAACTACAACCACCACGTGTTTGTATCCCAAACTTATCATTAAGCAATTTAACCCCTAAATTAAAGTGTAAATTATCTATATAAAATGAGACCACACCTAAACGGTCTTTGTGATCTCCTGCTAAAATATGCAGATTATCCACACCGTCTAAATTTGTAAATATTTGATGCAATAACTCATGCTCACGATCTAACATGTTTTTAACACCCATTTGCTCTTTAAGCTTGATGGACAAGGCTGTTTTTATGGTTTGTAAAAAACCTGGTGTACCACCATCTTCACGATCTTCAATATTGTCAATATACTTGTGTTCTCCCCAAGGGTTAGTCCAGCTTACTGTACCACCTCCAGGACAATCTGGTATCATGTTTTTGTATAACTTTTTATTAAATACTAACACACCAGAAGTACCAGGTCCTCCTAAAAACTTGTGAGGCGAAAAGAAAACGGCATCTAAAGCTTCGTCTGGATGGTCTGGATGCATGTTTATATCTACATAAGGTGCAGAACAGGCAAAATCAACAAAACACACACCTCCATTTGCATGCATTAATTTTGCAATTTGATGGTAAGGGGTTTGTATACCTGTAACATTACTACCTCCAATAACTGATGCTATTTTTAAAGGGCACTCTTTATGTTTTTCTAAAAGAGTTTCTAAATTTTTTAAACTAAATAAACCGTCGTCACCAGCAGGAATAACTTCTACTTTAGCAATGGTCTCTAACCAAGAGGTATGATTAGAATGATGCTCCATATGTGATACAAAAACCACAGGTCTTATAGCGTCTGGAATAGTGGTATACTTTTGTATGTTTTCCGGTATTTTAATTCCTAAAATACGCTGAAATTTATTGACTACACTAGTCATACCGTTACCAGCAACAATTAAAACATCGTCTGCATTAGCATTAACGTGCCCTTTTATAATTTGTCTTGCTTTATGATAAGCATTAGTCATGGCTGTACCTGATACTGTAGTCTCGGTATGTGTATTAGCTACAAAAGGACCAAATTGATTTAGTAATTTATCTTCAATGGGTCTGTACAAACGTCCCGAAGCAGTCCAATCGGTATACACCATTTTTTGATTTCCGTAAGGCGATTCAAATTCTTGATGTATACCAACTATGTGCTGTCTAAACTGAGAGAAATACGTTTCTAATTTAGAGGTTTCTGTTCTATGTATGTTTGTATGATGCATAACCAATGATTTACAGTTAATATACTAAATATTTGCGATTTGTTTGATTTCGGCAATAATTTTATCTGCTAAATTATCTGCTTCAGTTTGGCTTTTAGCTTCCGTATAAATTCTAATAATAGGCTCGGTATTACTTTTACGTAAATGTGCCCAACTTTCAGCAAAATCTATTTTAACCCCATCAATAGTGGTTAAGTTTTCGTTGCTGTATTTGTCTTCCATAGCTTTTAAAATAGCATCAACATCAAGGCTTGGCGTTAATTGTATTTTCTTTTTACTCATAAAATAGCTTGTATACGTTTTACGTAATGCACTAACACTTAATTGTCTTTCGGCAAGTAAACTTAAAAATAAAGCCACACCTACTAACGCATCACGACCATAATGAGACTCTGGATAAATGATACCTCCATTACCTTCTCCTCCAATAACTGCCTTATTTTTTTCATTAAAGTAACGACATTTACCTCTCCAACTGCAGACGCTTCATAAGTTCCGCCATGTTTTTCGGTCACATCACGTAGTGCTCTTGTAGAGCTCATATTACTGACAGTATTTCCAGGATTTTGACTCAATACCCAGTCTGCACAAGCAACAAGTGTGTATTCTTCACCAAACATGTCTCCGTTTTCATCCATAAATGCTAAACGATCAACATCAGGATCTACCACAATACCAAAATCGGCATTATGTTTTTTAACCTCGTTTGACAAATCGCCTAAATGCTCTTTTAAAGGCTCTGGATTATGCGGGAAATGACCTGTTGGATCGCAATACAATTTAACAGCCTCTACACCTAAACGCTCTAACAATAAAGGAATTGCAATACCTCCTGTACTATTAACCCCATCGACTACAACTTTAAAATTAGCTGCTTCAATAGCTTTTTGATTAACGTATTCAAGCTCTAAAACTTCATCTATATGAATATCTATATAAGCATCGTTTTTAGTGATTTTTCCTAAATCATCAACTGCTGCAAATGACATGCTATCAGATTCTGCAATTTCTAATATTTTTTGTCCTTCTGCGCCATCTAAAAATTCACCTTTAGCATTAAGCAATTTTAAGGCATTCCATTGTTTAGGATTATGACTTGCAGTTAGGATAATTCCTCCATCTGCATGCTCCATTGGCACAGCGATCTCTACTGTAGGTGTGGTCGATAAATTTAAATCCACCACGTTAATACCTAATCCGACTAAGGTATTCATGACTAAATTTTGAATCATATCTCCTGACAAACGTGCATCACGACCCACCACAACTTTATAGTCTGTTTTATTACGTTGTTGTTTTAACCACGTCCCGTAAGCAGATGCAAATTTTACTGCATCAATTGGTGTAAGGTTATCTCCAACGGTTCCGCCAATGGTTCCTCTAATTCCTGATATAGATTTTATAAGTGTCATTATCTAAATTTGTTTTTAAGTTTTAAAAAATAGCCTTCAAAATATTTATACGATAAATGGGCTATTACAAATGTTAATGCAAAGGTCAATAAATGAATTAATACGATCATTAAAGTCGCGTTAATCTTTATTATTTTTTGCAATTCCAAAAATAAGTAAACTACAATGTATAATGCAATAACATTGTACATATATAATCCGTAAGATATCTGCCCCAAATAATTTAAGGCTTTATTTTTTATTTGTATGCCTTTGTTATTATGAGCTAAAGTATGCACAAACAACCCAAATAAAACCATGGATACTAGGTTAAACCAAACGCCTTCAATACCATGTAAAGCGGTTGTTGTAAAATACAATACTGTTAATGTAAAAATCGTGAGAGGTATTAAGGCTGTATATTTTAAAAACTCTAATTTTTTTTGCTCTTCTAAAATAGCCATTATACCACCAAAAAACATAAAGAAAAACACCATATTGTACTTTTTAAACACACTAAAATCATCAATATGAAATACAACAAAGTACACTACTGTTATTATTATTAATAGTTGTAATAATCTTTTTTTATTGACCAAACATAATATTGGTGCTACTAAAATATAAAACTGTTCCTCAATACCAATAGACCATAACACCTCTAAAATACCTCCTGGCATATACAGCTTTGCACTAATATTAGGCATAAAAAAAGTGGTTAACAAAACACTTTTTGTAAGCGAGTAATCGTTATTGAAAGCAACCCCTAATTTTGGTAAAATCAACCAATAAAAAATATATCCAAAAATCATGACTAAATAATACAGTGGAAAAATCCTTAATACACGCCTAGCATAAAACTTTTTGATAGAAAATGTCCCTTTTTGCTTTTTGTCATAAATTATTTTAATAATTAAAAAACCACTTAATACAAAAAACATATAAACAGCCTCTACACCACGATTAAAGATAGGCGCATCCATAAAGTACGGAAGTCCCTGATTTTTACATAATTGAGGTAAATGAAAAAATACCACCATACTGACTAGTACAAAACGTAACACATCTAAATTGGGTAATCGTATCAAATTTTAAAAGTTTACAGACTAAATTTATATATATTTATAAGATGAATTTTCTTGCACATATATATCTTTCCGGAGAGAACAAAAAAATAACCATTGGCAACTTTATTGCTGATGGCATCAAAGGTAACAAATATGATGATTTTGATGACCAAATCCAAATAGGGATACAATTACATCTTCAAATAGACACCTTTACCGATGCGCATCCTACGGTAAGGAAAAGTACTAAGCGCCTTCACAAAAATTACGGACATTATTCTGGTGTGATTGTAGATATATTATACGATCATTATTTAGCCAAAAATTGGTCAAAATATTCTGACATTCCGTTAGCTAATTATATTGATGATTTTTATCAAACCTTAGAAGACAACTTTGAAATTTTACCGCAACGCATACAAAAAATGATGCCTTACATGTTAGCCGATAATTGGCTACTAAGTTATGCGTCAATTGAAGGTATTGGAAAAGTCTTAGAAGGGATGAATAAACGCACTAAAAACAGATCTAAAATGAATTTAGCCGTAAATGAGTTAGAAGAATTTTACAATGAATTTGAAGCTGAATTTACTAGTTTTTTTGACGAATTAATTGCTTTTTCAAATCAAACCTTAGCCCAATTACAATCCTAATACTAATGAAAAAACTACTAATCGTCATCCTGTTTTCTAGCTTAATCTTTAGCTGTCAAAACAATAAAAAACGCGGATTAATAACAGATCATGCTATGGTGGTTTCTGCTAAAGCAGAAGCGTCTAAAATTGGAACAGCCATTTTAAAACAAGGTGGAAATGTTTTTGACGCTATGGTTGCTACAGATTTAGCTTTGGCTGTTTGTTACCCATATGCTGGTAATATTGGTGGTGGTGGTTTTATGGTGTATCGTTTAAAAGACGGAAGCATTGGTGCTTTAGACTATCGTGAAAAAGCGTCTAAACTAGCCACCAAAGACATGTATTTGGATAGTTTAGGCAATGTCATACCTGGTTTAAGTACTAAAGGAGCTTTAGCAGTTGGAATACCTGGTACAATAGCAGGCTTATTTGAGGTACATGACAGATTTGGATCACTTCCAATACAAACCATCATGCAACCTGTAATAGATTTAGCTAATAATGGCTATGTATTAACAGAAAAAGACCAAGCAGTCTTAGACGAGAAACGCCTAGCCTTTTTAGAAGTTAATAAAACACCTATTTTATTTAGTAAACCTTGGAAAGCTAATGATACCATAAAACAACCTAAACTAGCTAAAACACTTAAAGCGATAATGCAAAATGGACGTGATGAATTTTATAAAGGGGAAACAGCTAAAAACATATCAGATTTTATTCAAAAAAATGGAGGCATTATTACTACGGACGACCTAGCAAGCTATGAAGCCCAATGGAGACAACCAATTACTTTTGAGTATGACAATCTTAATATTATATCTATGTCTCCGCCTTCTAGTGGTGGGATTTGCTTAGCTCAAATCATGCTTCAGATTGAAGATTATAATTTAGATGAATTTGGTCATAATTCGCTTAAAGCCATTCAGGTTATAACTGAAGCTGAACGTCGTGCGTATGCAGACAGAAGTTATTATCTAGGAGATCCTGATTTTGTAACGATACCTCAAGACCAACTAATTAGTGAGCGTTATATTAAAAGTAGAATGTCTAATTTTAGTTTTGACGCTGCCACTCCTTCAAGTACTGTATCTCATGGCGAAGTACAAATTATTGAAAGTGACGAAACCACACACTACTCTATTGTTGATCAATTTGGTAATGCTATTGCAGTAACCACAACATTAAACTCAGGCTACGGATCTAAATTATATAGTCAAGAATTAGGATTCTTTTTTAACAACGAAATGGATGATTTTTCAAGTAAACCTGGTGTGCCAAACGTGTATGGATTAATTGGAGCGGAAGCCAATGCCATTTTACCAGAAAAACGCATGCTAAGCTCTATGACACCAACTATTGTTGAAAAAAACGACCAACTGTATATGACTTTAGGTACGCCTGGTGGATCCACAATAATTACCTCTGTGATGCAAACTATTTTAAATGTACATGAATTTGGTATGACTATGCAAGACGCTGTAGATGCACCAAGATTCCATCACCAATGGTTACCAGATACTATAAGAATGGAACCTGATTCGTTTTCTAAACAATTAATTGAGCAATTAAAAGCAAAAGGCTACATTATAAACGAAGAAAATGCTGATGTTATAGGAAAAGTAGATGGCGTTTTAATACTAGACAATGGACAATTAGAAGCTGGAGCAGATAAACGTGGTGATGACACCGCTTTTGGGTTTTAAACCCATTTATTAATACTATTTTTACAAAAAAATAATTGCTTAAATTTATGAAACCAAAAAAAATATTAAAAATAGTCGCTGGAGTAATTATATTTATCACACTACCAAGTCTTCTGTTTTTTGGATTTTTATATTTTAAATATAACGAAGAATTACCTGTAGGCTCACAACCTGAAAAAGCAGAAATATTAGCTCATAAAATGTTAATCGCATTAAACTCGTCAGCATATGAGGCAACTAGTATCATAGAATGGACTTTTAAAAATAGACACCATTACAAATGGAACAAAAAAGAAAACACTTGTGAAGTGAGTTGGAAAAACTACAAAGTCATTTTAAATCTTAACAATCCAAATACAAGTGAGGTTTACATAGATAAACTTAAAGTGGAAAAGGCTAACAATGCAGACCTAATCAAAACTGCAACAGATTATTTTAATAATGATTCGTTTTGGTTGGTTGCTCCTTACAAAGTCTTAGACAAAGGTGTATCACGAAGCATAGTTAAACACAATGGTAGAGATGCCTTATTAGTCACTTATAATCAAGGCGGAAGTACACCAGGAGATTCTTATTTATGGATTTTAGATCAAGATTATAAACCTACTACATTTAAAATGTGGGTTGACATATTACCTATTGGAGGCTTGGAAGCGTCATGGGATAGTTGGAAAACTACAAGTACAGGAGCACAATTACCGACACATCATAAATTGTTATTTTTAGGAATCGAATTAGATAATATTAAAACCAGTAAATAAACAAAAGGTTATTTACTGGTATTTTAGTTGTCTAATTTTCACTTTCCTTTTTGGCCTACAAAATGTTGTTCTTTGGACTTAAACAATACATTAAATGTGGTTAAGCTTCCGTAGATACGTGTAATATACTGTTGTAAATCCACTTTTTCTTGTGACTCTAAGTTACTAGAGTTAACCTTTTGTTCCATAACCCTAAGTCTATCTCTGACCATGGTTATTTTCTTAAAAAAATCGTCTATTTTAATTTCTTTACTTTTTAAATTGCTGTCTGCTGGCTTTAACTCTAACATTCCGCCTTTCCACTTATCGCCAATTGGCACTATTTCCGAGACATCGCTATAAGATTTTAAAATCTTTACCAAACTACTTTCAATATCAAAAAAACTAACCGTATCTACTTCGTTTTTAGTCGTTTCGATGATTTCAAAAGTATCATCTAATGCTATGGTTTCTAATCCATTTTCAATAAAAGTCACCCAATAGTGTTTGCTATCGATGTTAGTGACAACGCCTTTACCATGTTCGGGATGATTAATTCTAGACCCTATTCCTAATATTTCCATTTTTATGATGTTTAGTCCTTTCAAAAATAACAATAATTAATAAAATCCTAACAAACATCGTTTTTAAAAAGAATTACAAAATGCGTATCTTTGCTATCTTGTCTATCTCTGGATAAAGCTTAAAAATGCTATGAAAAATTTTGAAGAAAACATTGAGGTTAAAGGTGCTAGAGCACATAACCTTAAAAATATTGACGTTACCATTCCGCGTGAAAAACTAGTGGTTATTACTGGTTTATCAGGTAGTGGTAAATCATCATTAGCATTTGATACCATTTATGCCGAAGGACAACGTCGTTATATCGAAACGTTTTCGGCTTATGCAAGACAATTTTTAGGTGGATTAGAACGTCCTGATGTAGACAAAATTGATGGTTTATCTCCTGTTATTGCTATTGAGCAAAAAACGACTAGCAAATCACCAAGATCTACAGTTGGTACTATTACTGAAATTTATGACTTTTTACGTCTATTATATGCCAGAGGTAGTGATGCCTACAGCTATAATACTGGAGATAAAATGGTAAGTTATAGTGATGATCAAATCAAACAATTAATTACCGAAAGTTATAAAGGCAAGCGCATTAATATATTAGCTCCTGTAATTAGATCCAGAAAAGGACATTATCGCGAGTTATTTGAGCAAATTGCTAAACAAGGCTTTGTAAAAGTACGTACCGATGGTGAGATTAAGGATTTAGTGAAAGGCATGAAACTAGATCGTTACAAGACGCATGATATTGAAATTGTAATTGACAGATTAAAAATTGATGATGGTGTAGATAATGATAAACGCTTAACCGAAACCATTAATACTGCTATGTATCATGGTGATGATGTGTTAATGATTATTGATCAAGACACACAAGAGGCACGTTATTTTAGTCGTAATTTAATGTGTCCAAGTTCTGGTATTTCTTACCCAAATCCAGAACCTAATAATTTTTCATTTAACTCGCCAAAAGGAGCTTGTGATAATTGCAATGGTATTGGAACATTGTACCAAGTCAACGAAAATAAAATCATACCTGACGACTCATTATCCATTAAAGCTGGTGCATTAGCACCTCATGGTCCAGAAAAAAGAGTTGGATTTTTAAACAGTTTGAAACGATTGCCGAACGTTATAATTTTAAACTTACAGATTCGTACAAATCCATACCAAAAGAAGCCAAACAAATCATTATGTTTGGTGGTAATGAAAAATTCTCTGTAGAAAGTAAAACCTTAGGCATTACTAGAGATTATAAAATAGATTTTGAAGGTGTTGCTAATTTTATTGAAAGCCAATATAAAAATGCAGAGTCAACGTCTTTAAAACGTTGGGCTAAAGATTACATGGATAAAGTGACTTGTCCTGTTTGTGAAGGTGCAAGACTTAAAAAAGAATCGTTATACTTTAAAGTTAACGGTAAAAATATAGCCGAACTAGCTAATCAAGACATTAGTGATTTAGCAATTTGGTTTAAGCAATTACCAGAATTTTTATCCAAGAAGCAAATTAAAATTGCTGAAGAAATTATAAAGGAAATTAATGCCAGACTTCAGTTTTTATTAGATGTTGGACTAGATTATTTATCCTTAAACCGAAGCTCAAAATCTTTATCTGGTGGAGAAGCACAACGCATTAGATTAGCCACTCAAATTGGGTCTCAGTTGGTTGGTGTCCTTTATATATTAGACGAACCAAGTATAGGTTTACACCAACGTGATAACGAAAAGCTAATAAATAGCTTAGTGTCTTTACGTGACATTGGTAACTCTGTTATTGTTGTAGAGCATGATAAAGACATGATAGAACGTGCAGATCACGTGATAGACATAGGTCCAAGAGCAGGTAAACATGGTGGAGAAATTATTAGTCAAGGGACACCTAAACAGCTTTTAAAAGAAAAAACATTAACAGCGCAATACCTTAATGGGAAACAAGAAATTGAAATCCCTGAAAAGCGACGTGAAGGTAATGGGCATGTCTTAGAGCTAAAAGGTTGTACAGGTAATAACTTAAAAAATGTATCGGTTAAATTTCCGTTAGGAAAAATGATTGGTGTTACAGGTGTTTCTGGTAGTGGTAAATCTACTTTAATTAATGAGACCCTCTACCCTATTTTAAATGCACATTATTTTAATGGTGTTAAAAAACCAATGCCTTACAAAAGCATTAAAGGTTTAGAGCATATAGATAAAGTTATTGATATAAATCAATCTCCAATTGGTCGCACACCAAGAAGTAATCCTGCTACTTACACCAAAACTTTTGACGAAATCCGTAGCCTTTTTGCCAAGATACCAGAAGCTATGATACGTGGTTATAAACCAGGACGTTTTAGTTTTAATGTGGCTGGTGGACGATGCGAAACCTGTAAAGGTGGAGGTTTACGTGTTATTGAAATGAATTTTTTACCTGATGTATATGTCGAGTGTGAAACCTGTCAAGGAAAACGTTTTAATCGTGAAACACTTGAAATTAGATATAAAGGAAAAAGTATTAGTGATGTTTTAGATATGACTATAAATGAAGGAGTTGACTTTTTTGAAAACATTCCTAAAATCCATAAAAAACTTAAAACCATCAAAGATGTTGGGCTAGGATACATTACCTTAGGACAACAAAGTACAACGCTGTCTGGTGGTGAAGCACAACGTATTAAATTGGCTACCGAATTAAGTAAACGTGATACTGGGAATACTTTTTATATCTTAGACGAACCTACTACAGGCTTACATTTTGAAGATATCAGAGTGTTAATGATCGTATTAAACAAATTGGCAGATAAAGGTAATACGGTATTGATTATTGAACATAATTTAGACGTCATTAAAACCGTAGACCATATTATAGATATTGGGTATGAAGGCGGAAAAGGTGGTGGTCAAGTCATTGTGGAAGGGACACCCGAAAAAGTTGCAAAACATAAAAAAAGCTACACAGCTAAATTTTTAAAAAAAGAATTAAAATAATATTAAAGTAAATGAGAAAAGAACAACATCCAAAAGGTTGGAACGAGAAAAAAACAAACGATTCTTGGGCGATTTTTAAAATCATGGGAGAATTTGTTAACGGATTTGAAAAAATGAGTGCCATAGGACCTTCTGTGTCTATTTTTGGTTCTGCACGTACTAAACCAGATCATAAATACTATAAACTAGCCGAAAATGTAGCTTCAAAAATTGTAGATGCTGGCTATGGTGTGATTACAGGTGGTGGACCTGGTATTATGGAAGCTGGTAACAAAGGTGCACATTTAGCAGGAGGTACATCTGTTGGATTAAATATCGAATTACCGTTTGAACAACATGATAATCCATATATTGATTCTGATAAAAGCTTAGATTTTGACTACTTTTTTGTTAGAAAAGTAATGTTTGTAAAATACAGTCAAGGTTTTGTTGTAATGCCTGGAGGTTTTGGGACATTAGACGAGTTATTTGAAGCTATTACCTTGATACAAACTAATAAAATTGAAAAGTTTCCAATTATATTAGTAGGAACAGATTTTTGGTCTGGATTAATGGATTGGGTAAAATCTACTTTACTAGATAAGTTTGCTAATATTAGCGATGGTGACTTAGATTTAATACATTTAGTGGATACAGCTGAAGAAGTTGTAGATATTTTAGACAGTTTCTATAAAGATTATGGATTAAGTCCTAATTTCTAAACACACAAACAATGAAAAAGTCTCTTTTTTCATTATAACATTACTAAGTTTTACTGGTGTCTTCGGGCAAGACACCTTTAAAACTATGTTTTACAACCTATTAAACTTCCCGCTTCAAGAACCCTCTACTTCAAGATTATCAGAGTTAGATATTATTTTATCAGACTATCAACCTGATCTATTTATGGTTTGCGAACTTAATAATGAGTCTGGCGCAAATTCAATTTTAAACATGATGCAACAAAGCATCAATCCAGACTACCAAATGGCTAATTTTGTTTTAAACACAAGCGATGACACTATTAGCGACCAAAACGACTTACAAAATCTAATCTATTTTGATAGCTCAAAATTCACTTTAGATAACCAAACTGTAATCACTACCATTTACAGAGATTTTAACCATTATACTTTAAAATTAAATACTGTAAACCAAAATACAAACCCAATTACTCTTAATGTTATAGTATGTCATTTAAAAGCTTCTAGCGGTACAGACAACCAGCAACTACGCTTGCAAATGGCTCAAGACTTAACTGCTTATTTAGATGGTTTTTCTGATGATGATTATTTTATACTAGCTGGAGATTTTAATGTGTATACCAATTCAGAACCCGCTTTTCAAGAATTTATTAATCCAACAAACACGATTACTTTTACAGATCCTGCAAACCGTATGGGAAGCTGGCATAATAATAGTAATTATGTAGATGTATTTACGCAATCTACAAGAACAGCAACTGGTTTAGGCGGAACAACGGGTGGATTTGATGATAGGTTTGATTTTATAATGACAAGTACCTCATTAAGTAACAACACAGGTTTACAAGTACAACCCAATAGTTATCAAGTTTTTGGTAATAACAATAATATAGATTGTTGGAATAGCGCTATTAATAGTAATGATTGTTCTGGGACATTATTTTCTAGCACTATTAGAGAATCACTTCATAATTTTAGTGATCACCTTCCTGTTACCTTAAACTTTGAAACCAATCAAAATTTTTTAAATCTGACCGAATTTACTAAAAACCCTGTTGTTTTTGAAATTATTGGCACCAACCTAATTGATAATACATTAGCTTTAAAAATAAATAACACACAAAATAAAAAACACAAGATTCACATTTACAATAGTTTAGGTCAAAAATTAAAAACTATTGTATCTTCTAACAAAACTATTTTGACAGATGTTTCGTATTTATCACAAGGAATATATTATATTTCATTAGATAATATTGCTGTTAAACCCTTAAAGTTTGTAAAAATACATTGAAGCTAAATCATTATTTATTAATTTGTTTTTTACTTTTAAGTCTTTCGGCTTTAAGCCAAAATAGCATGACTATTGATGCTGATTTTGATACCACAAAGCACAGTATTAAAATTACTCAAAACATAAAATACCAAAATACTACAAATCAAACTTTAGATACCATTTACCTTAATGATTGGAGCCATAGTTACTCTTCCAAAACGACTCCTCTAGCAGATCGGTTTGCAGATGAATTTAAAACCACATTCCATTTTGCTAATAATGAAGACAGAGGTTTTACTGCCATAACAGCTATAAAACAAGAAGGCCAAGACGTTTATCATCAAAGATTAAAGCAGCATCCAGATGTTATAAAAGTCGCGTTAAAAAATCCTTTAGCACCAAACGAAACCTATGATTTATCATTAAATTACATTGTACAAGTCCCTAATAATAAATTCACGCGTTATGGACTTACAAGTGATGGACAATACAACTTACGCTTTTGGTACATAACTCCTGCTGTATTTGACGGAACTTGGCATTATTATAGCAACAAAGACTTAGATGACCTTTATGTCAATCCTTCTGACATAACACTAAAAGTTAATTACCCAAATAACTTTAAACCCATAACAGAATTAGATTTAGTTGAAAACAATACTATTAGAGATAGGACAACATCCATTTTTAGCGGAAACGACAGAATAAACACTAAATTCTCGTTAGTTACAACAAACGATTTTAATACAGTTGAAACAGACTTTTTTAGTATTCAATCTAATTTAGATAACGAAGATTTACCTGCTACTGATGTTGCCATTTTATCGGATAGGGTTGCACAATTTATCACTAAAAACCTTGGACAATATCCTCATAAAAAAGTCTTACTAACTTGGATTGACTATAAAAAAGACCCAATTTATGGTTTAAATCTATTACCAGATTTTATTAGACCTTTTGAAGATAGTTTTCAATATGAACTTAAAATACTTAAAACAGCTTTAAAAGTATATTTAGAAAACACCTTACTAATAAACCCTAGAGAAGAACAATGGTTATTAGATGGTATTCAAGTGTATTACTTGATTAAATATGTAGAAGAGTATTATCCAAATCAAAAGATTCTAGGAAAGCTATCCAAAGTTTGGGGTGTCCGAGCGTTTCATGCCTCAGACTTAAATTTTAACGACCAATATTCGTTTTTATACATGCACATGGCTCGTACAAATATTGACCAACCTATTGGTATGGCTAAGGATTCGTTGTTAAAATTTAACAAAAACATTTCTAACAAATACAAAGCTGCTGTTGGTTTAAAATATCTGGATGACTATGTTGGAGATTCTGTTGTAGACCAAACTATAAGCGAGTTTGTAAAACAAACTAAGCTTAAACGAACAACGCCTGAAGATTTTGAAACCTTGATAGCTTCAAAAACCGATAAGAATATTGATTGGTTTTTTAATGACTATGTAAAGACTAATAAAAAAATAGATTTCAAAATAAAAAAGGTCAAAAAAACTGAAGATTCTATTACCATAACCTTAAAAAACATACGTAATAATGCAATGCCTATTTCTTTATTCACTTTAAAGAATGACAGCATAACCTCTAAACAATGGATTGAGGGTTTTGATGGTACAAAAAAAATAACCATTGCTAATGATAATGTTGACCAATTAGCCCTTAATTATGATTATACAATTCCGGAATTTAACCAACGTAATAACTATAAAAAACTGAATGGTTTTTTCTTAACTAATAAACCACTTCAATTTAGATTATTTAAAGACATTGAAGACCCTAATTACAGTCAAGTCTTTTTTATGCCAGAATTTGAATATAACTTTTATGATGGGTTATCTCCTGGTTTAAAATTATACAACAAAACGTTACTTAGTAAACGTTTCTTATACAAAATCAGTCCAAAATTTGGGTTTAAAAGTAAACAAATAGTTGGTAGTGCATCTTTAATATATAACGCACGTCCTGAAGATTCTGATAATTATCGTACACGTTATGGTTTATCTGGTAACTATTATAACTATGCGCCTAATTTAACTTACACCTCTTTTACACCATTTATCGATTTTAATTTTAGAGACCATAAAAACCTAAGAGATAATAAACGCGAATTTTTATCTTTTAGATACGTCAATATAAATAGAGAGGTTGATCCAACAGGAGAATTTGAAACTAATGGAGAACCAAAATACTCGGTTTTTAATACCAAATTTGGTATTGTAGATAATAACTTAAAAGATTACGCCTCATTATTTACAGATTTACAATTAGCTAAAAACTTTGGTAAATTATCTGCTACATTAGAGTTTAGACATTTAAACGAACGCAACAAACAATTTAACCTAAGACTATTTTCTGGTGTGTTTTTATACAATGACACCTATCAAGATTCAGACTTTTTTAGCTTTGCTTTAGACAGACCAACAGACTATTTATTTGATTATAATTATTTAGGTCGAAGTGAACAAACGGGAATATTGAGTCAACAGATTATAATTGCGGAAGGTGGTTTTAAATCTAAATTAAGACAACCATTTGCTAACCAATGGATGACCACTGCCAATACCAGCACAACCCTTTGGAGGTATATCATGTTGTATGGTGATGCAGGAATTATAAAAAGCCATAATTTTAAACCTAAGTTTGTATACGATTCTGGTATCAGATTAAATTTGGTCGAAGATTATTTTGAGCTATACTTCCCTATTTACTCCAATTTAGGTTGGGAGATTGGACAACCTAATTATGACGAAAAGATTAGATTTATAGTCACACTGTCCCCTAAAACACTTTTAGGACTATTTACACGTCGTTGGTATTAATAAATTCTTAACAGAATTAGATATAATCCTATTTTTTTACAGATTATTAACTCAATCAATCTATTTTTTAAATAATTCTTATTTTTTAAGCATTTTCGATATTGCAAAACCCACAAATATTCAGTAAATTTGTTATCAAATAACACCATTATATATGCAAACAGAAGCTAACACCAATAAAGATCTATCTTTTGACGATTTCAAAACAGAAGTACTTAACGACTATAAAGTTGCTGTAACCAGTAGAGAATGTAGTTTACTTGGACGTCGTGAGGTCTTAACAGGAAAAGCTAAGTTTGGTATTTTTGGAGACGGTAAAGAAGTACCACAACTTGCTATGGCTAAAGCCTTTAAAAACGGAGACTTTAGATCTGGTTATTATCGCGACCAAACATTTATGATGGCTATTGGTCAATTAACAATCCAGCAATTTTTTGCTGGTTTATATGCTAATACAGACTTAAGTCAAGAGCCTATGTCTGCAGGTCGCCAAATGGGAGGGCATTTTGCCACACACAGTTTAGACGCTAATGGTAACTGGAATAATTTAACACAACAAAAAAACTCAAGCTCTGACATCTCTCCTACTGCTGGACAAATGCCTAGATTATTGGGATTAGCTCAAGCTTCGAAAATTTACAGAAATGTAAAAGGCATTGATACAACAAACTTTTCTGTTGAAGGAAACGAAGTCGCTTGGGGAACCATAGGTAATGCCAGTACTAGTGAAGGTCTATTTTTTGAAACCATTAATGCTGCTGGTGTTTTACAAGTACCAATGGTTATAAGTGTTTGGGATGATGAATACGGAATCTCAGTACACGCTAGACACCAAACTACAAAAGAAAATATATCTGAAATCTTAAAAGGATTCCAACGTGATAAAGATGCTAATGGTTATGAGATACTTCGTGTCAAAGGTTGGGATTATGCCAACTTAATTGCAACTTATGAAGAAGCATCAAAAATAGCTAGAGAAGAGCACGTACCTGTTTTAATTCATGTTAACGAGTTAACACAACCTCAAGGTCACTCGACTTCAGGGTCACATGAACGTTATAAAGATAAAGCACGTTTAAATTGGGAAGCCCAAAATGATTGTAATGTAAAAATGAGAACTTGGTTAATAGACAATAATATTGCTACTGACGAAGAATTACAAACCATAGAAAAAAACATAAAAAAACAAGTTAGAGATGCAAAAAAAGCTGCTTGGTCTAATTATTTAGAACCAGCTTTAGCTGAAAAAAATGAAATTGTTTCGCTTTTACAAACCGTTGCAAATTCAAGTCCTAACAAAGTTTTTATTGAAAAAATAGTAAACGAATTAGAAGACTCTAAAGAACCTAATAGAAAAGATGCTGTGCAAGCAGCAAGAAAAGCGTTACGTTATGTTATTTCTGAAAACACTTCAGAAAAACAACAATTATTAGATTGGATTGATGCGTTTTTTGAAAAAGTTCAACCTTTATATAGTTCAGATTTACATAACGATTCTGAAAGCGCTGCTATACATGTAAAAGAAGTTAAGCCAACCTATAATGACGATACTGAATCTGTAGATGGACGTGTGGTTTTAAGAGAAAACTTTGATTATATATTTAACAACTATCCAGAAACTTTAGTATTTGGTGAAGATGCAGGAAATATTGGAGATGTAAACCAAGGTTTAGAAGGTTTACAAGAAAAATATGGCGAACTTCGTGTTGCTGATGCAGGAATTAGAGAAGCTACTATTTTAGGACAAGGAATTGGTATGGCAATGCGTGGTTTACGTCCAATTGCTGAAATCCAGTACTTAGACTATATCATGTATGCTTTACAAATTATTAGTGATGACTTGGCAACATTAAGATATCGTACAAAAGGACGTCAAAAAGCACCTTTAATTATTCGTACGCGTGGTCATAGACTAGAAGGTATTTGGCACTCTGGGTCACAAATGGGAGGTGTATTAAATTTAGTAAGAGGTATTCACGTTTTAGTACCAAGAGACATGACTAAAGCTGCTGGTTTTTACAATACATTATTACAAAGTGACGAACCTGCTTTAGTCGTAGAATGTTTAAATGGTTACCGTTTAAAAGAGCAATTACCATCTAATATAGGTGAATTTAAAACACCTATTGGAGTTGTTGAAACTGTAAAAGAAGGAGAAGATATTACTTTAGTGTCGTACGGATCAACCTTAAGAATTGTACAACAAGCTGCTAAAGAGTTAGCTGAAGTTGGGATTAACGCTGAAATTATTGATGTACAATCTTTATTACCTTTTGATTTAAATCATGATATTGTCAAAAGTGTACAAAAAACTAACCGCTTAATGGTTATTGATGAAGATGTACCTGGAGGAGCTTCGGCTTACATTTTAGATCAAGTTTTAAACAAGCAAGAGGCTTTTAAATTTTTAGACAGTCAACCTAAAACATTAGCTGCAAAACCACATAGACCAGCTTATGGTACGGATGGAGATTATTTTTCTAAACCATCTGTTGAAGATGTCTTTGAAGCTATTTATGATGTTATGCATGAGGCTAATCCTAGCACTTACCCAAAATTAAGATAATTAACATCAGTTAATTTAAATAATATTAAGCCCATCTAAATAATTAGATGGGCTTTTTTTATATCTTTAAAACCTATACTTAAAACATGTCCAACAATTCAAACCTTACCACAAGAGACTGGCTAGCTATAGAGCGTACTAAACTTGCAAACGAACGCACCTTTTTAGCCTATTTCAGAACATTCTTAGTTATTTTAGGTACAGGAATAACCATATTAAAGCTAGATCTTCTAGCAGACTTAAAAACCTACGGAATAATTCTAATAGGTATTGCTCCTGTAATATTACTAATCGGAATTCTTAGATTATTTACTGTAAAACGCACTATCAAAAAACATTATAAAGTGTAAATTTGGTATCGATTCCGTCAAGCGGAAAAAATAATAACATAAATGAAAGCAGTATCTGTAGTTACTATACGTAAAGAATTAAAACATAAATCTAACGAAGAATTAGCTCAACTATGCCTAAGACTGTCTAGGTTTAAAAAAGAAAACAAAGAACTTTTAACCTATTTATTATTTGAAGCTGATAGCGAAGCGGGATATATTGATACTGTCAAAGCAGAAATAGACGAACAGTTTGAATTGATCAATACAGATAGCTTTTTTTACATCAAAAAAAGTGTTCGAAAAATATTAAGAAACACAAAAAAATATATTAGGTACTCACTGAATAAGGAAACTGAAGTTGAACTACTACTCTATTTTTGTAAGAAGCTTAAAGTAATGAAACCCTCTATTTCTAGAAACACTACCTTGACCAATATTTATGATAGAAATATTGAAGCCATAACTAAAAAAGTTTTAGCGCTTCATGAAGACTTACAATACGATTATACTTCTGAGTTAGAGGACATGTAAATTTCATAATAAAAAAAGCCAACTTTACGTTGGCTTTTTTTATTATGAAAAATCAAATATTTTATGCAGTTTGCATCTCATGCTTACCTTCATAAACTTCTTCAATTAACTTTTTATTAAAGGCTGGCAAATCATTTGGATTACGACTAGTAACCAAACCTTCATCTACAACAACTTCACTATCTTCCCACATGGCTCCAGCATTTACCAAGTCTCTCTTAATAGAGTTAAACGATGTTACTTTACGTCCTTGTAATACTCCAGCTTCTGCTAATAACCATGGTGCATGACAAATTGCTGCTACTGGTTTTTTATTTTCAAAAAACGATTTTATTAATCTAATAGCATCATCGTTTCGTCTTAAAACATCTGGATTAATGACTCCTCCTGGTAACACTAGTGCATTATAATCACTTTGTGATACTTGATTTATGGTTTTGTCAACGTCATATTCTGTACTCCAATTTCCGTCGTTCCAAGATTTAATTTTTCCTGATTGTTCAGAAACAATATGTACGTCTGCTCCTGCTTCTTTTAAAGCATTCATTGGTTCTTTTAATTCACTTTCTTCAAATCCATTTGTTGCTAAAATTGCAACTTTCTTTCTCTCTAAGTTTTCCATTTTCTTTTTTTGGTTTTGTTATTAATAATTCGATTCTCATCTAAATTACTATAAACATTAGCCTTTCAAGAATTTAAGACATGGTTTAACTTGTATTTAATAGGAAATGTTAAAGCTTATAATAGTAGTGTTAAAAGCTACAGCAATACGTTAAAGGATTTAACTATTTAGGTTCAATAATTAAAAAAACAGCTGTACTGTCTCCAACGTTTAGAACTTCATGTTCTGTTAATACATCTTTATACCAAGTAACTCCTGTTGGTACAGGTACTACTCTTTCTCCTTTATGATCTATCATTTTAAAAGTACTTCCTGCTAAAGTGTATCCAAAATGTGGTTTATGATAATGTTTTTGGTGACCAACATTTAGTGGAAAGGTACATTTTAAGATGCGTTGTTTTTTAGTTTCATTTAAAACCTCACACACTTTTTCCCCGTTCCAACCTGCTTCTAAAGGGTCTGGTAAAACTTGAGTTGTTTTACAAGACATTACTATCATTAAGACAAAAAAATAAGGTATTAATTTCATGATATTAATTTTACTACTATATAAGGTAAAGCCTAATTAGCTCATAATTTTAAACAACATCTCTTTTAGCAAATCGCCTTGTGGCACAGCATTACTGTCTACACCTTTACTTTTACCATCAAACTCTCTTAAGATAGCTATAACTTGGCTGACTTTACGCATTGGATATTGTCTTGCAGCTTCTAAATATTCGTTTACAAAATAAGGGTTTACGCGTAATGCAGAGGCTACAGCACGTGGATTACGATCTGTCATTCCATGAAGTTGCAACAACTGAGAAAAAACTAAACAATAAAGATACAGTTAAAACCATAGGATTGGCTTTTGGGTTTTCGGCAAAATAATTAATTATTTTAAACGCTTGAGCAGTGTTTTTTGCACCAATAGCTTTACGTAACTCAAAGTTATTGTAATCTTTACTTATTCCAATATTCTGCTCAATATGATCTGGGGTAATCTGTGTGTCTTTTGGTAAAACTATTTGAAGTTTTTCTAACTCGTTACTTAATTTACTTAAGTCGGTCCCTAAAAACTCAACTAACATTTGTGAGGCTTTTGGAGTTATAGAATACCCTTTAGGTGAAAGTACACGTCTTATCCAATCAGGAACTTGATTTTCGTATAACTTTTTACTCTCATAAACATATCCTGATTTTTTTATTTCTTTATAAACCGCTTTTCGTTTATCAACTTTTTTATACTTATAACATATAACCAAAACAGTTGTAGGTTGCGGGTTTTTAGCATAGCTAGCTAATTGATCAATGGTTCTTGCTAAATCTTGAGCCTCTTTAACTATGACTACCTGACGTTCTGCCATCATAGGAAAACGCTTAGCATTACTTACAATGTCATCCACAGTAATGTCACGACCATATAAAACCATTTGGTTAAAGCCACGCTCCTCTTCTGTTAAAACAGTGTCTTCAATAAAATCCGAAATTTTATCAATATAATAAGCTTCCTCACCCATTAATAAATAGATAGGTTTTAGTTGCTTATTTTTTATATCAGTTACTAGCTTTTTGACTTCGTCCATTAAAAAAAATCACCAATTTTGTGTAGTGCAAAAATTAAATTTCCCTACATATTCGTTTCGATTCAAAAATAGCGAAAATAAAGTTTCTATTTTTGATGTTATTCGTAAAAAATTTGTGATTCTACAACCTGAAGAATGGGTTAGACAACACTGCGTGCATTATTTAATTGAAGTTAAAAAATATCCTATCTCGTTAATTAATGTAGAAAAGGAACTTAAAGTCAATGATTTAAAAAAACGCTATGACATTGTGGTTTTTAATACAGACGGAAGCATCCATTTAATTGTGGAATGTAAAGCACCAAAAATTAATATCAAACAAGATACCTTTGACCAAATAGCACGCTACAACTTAGTACTTAATGCAACATATTTAATGGTTACCAACGGTATTAATCATTATTATTGTAACATGGATTTTGATGCAGAACAGTATCATTTTTTAAAAGACATCCCAGAATACACAAAATGAAAATAGCAGTTGTAATATTAAATTGGAACGGAATTAAATTGTTAGAACAATTTTTACCTTCTGTAGTTGAATACTCTAAAGAAGCAGTGATATATGTCGCAGACAATGCTTCTACGGATGATTCTGTAGCGTATGTAAAAGCTAATTTTCCTGATATCAAAATAATTCAAAACACAACAAATGGTGGTTATGCAAAGGGATATAATGATGCTTTAAAACATGTCAAAGAAGATATTTATTGTTTATTAAATAGTGACATTGAAGTTACTCCTAATTGGTTAATACCTATTATTAATACGTTTAAAAACGAATCTGAAACAGCAATTATACAACCCAAAATTTTAGATTTTAAAGACAAAACTAAATTTGAATACGCTGGCGCTGCAGGTGGCTTTATTGATAAATATGGATATCCATACTGTAGAGGTCGTATTTTTAATACTATTGAAGACCACCACAACCAATACCCAAGCACGACTATTTTTTGGGCTTCAGGCGCTTGCTTTTTTATAAGAAAATCAACATTTGAAGTATTAGAAGGCTTTGATCAATCGTTTTTCGCTCACATGGAAGAAATAGATTTGTGTTGGAGAGCTTTTAATAAAAACTATATAACCAAATATATTAATGAATCGCTAGTATATCACGTTGGAGGCGCAACCTTAGATGCATCACATCCAAAAAAACCTATTTAAATTTTAGAAACAGTCTATTTACTCTTACAAAAAATGCTAATGGTAATTTGTTTATTTTAGTCTTAACAAGACTAATTTTAGATGGTATTGCTGCTTTAAAATTTTTAACCGAATGGAAGCCTAAACACATCATTGCCATACTAAAAGCACATTTTAGCTATTACAAAAACTTAAGTACACTTTTAAAATGGCGAAAAAATAACACACAAAAGGCAAAATATTTTAATCAAAAATCCGTTGTATGGTCTTACTTTGTAAGTAAGAAACATAAATTTAATCAATTTTAAATCTTTTAGTAAAAATTTTGTTAAACCTAATTTTAACATTTTAATTATTTATACATTTGGTATTGTATAAATCTAATTTATCATTTAAAAATTATGAAAAGAATC
Source organism: Olleya sp. NP1-10 (assembly GCF_055804415.1). Lineage (NCBI taxonomy): Bacteria > Pseudomonadati > Bacteroidota > Flavobacteriia > Flavobacteriales > Flavobacteriaceae > Olleya > Olleya sp. NP1-10. Next base: position 3,325,860 of record NZ_CM147840.1, read on the forward strand.
CTATTACTAAGTGCAAGTGCACTTTTATTATTAAGCTCTTGTGTATCTAAAAAAGAATTTGCTGCATTAGAAGCAAAACAAAAAGAAACACAGGATTTATTAAACACAGCAACTGTAAAATTAAACTCTTGTTTAGCTGACGAAGCTGCATCTGCAGCACGATTAAAAGAGCTACAAGCACGTTTAGCAGATATGAAAGCTAATAATCAAGCTTTAATAGAAAGCAGTAAAGACATGACTGTTTTAACTACAAAAGGAGCTGCTAATCTTGAAAAATCTTTAGAAAGTTTAAAAGAAAAAGATTTAAAAATATCAAGATTACAAGATGCTTTAACTAAAAAAGACAGCGTTACTTTAGCGTTAGTTACTAGTCTTAAAAAAGAGGTTGGTTTAAATGATCCAGATATTGAGATTAACGTTGAAAAAAGCGTCGTATTTATCTCGTTATCAGATAAATTATTATTTAAAAGCGGAAGCTATAACATTTCTTCTAAAGCCAATGAGATTTTAGGTAAAGTTGCTACAGTTATTAATGGAAAGCCAAACTTTGAAGCAATGGTTGAAGGACATACAGATAATGTACCTTACAAAAAAGGTGGTGTATTAATTGATAATTGGGACTTAAGTGTTAAACGTAGTACTGCAATTGTTAGAGCGTTACAAGATTTAGGTGTTGACCCTAAACAATTAATTGCTGCAGGACGTGGTGATCATTTACCTTTAGTAGCTAATGACTCTCCAACAAACAGAGCTATTAACAGACGTACTAAAATTTACATCTTACCAAAAATTGATCAGTTTTACGAAATGATTGAAACTGAAATGAAAAGCTTATCTAAAGAATAAATTTATTTAATCTTACATAAAAAAAGCTCAACCTAATGGTTGAGCTTTTTTTATATGCTAATAATAAAATGGGGATTTAGAAAATCTCTAAACTTCCTTTTCCCTCTCTTATTATTTCTGGTTCATCACCTGACAAATCTATAATTGTTGAGGCTTGATTATCTCCATAGCCACCATCAATTACTAAGTCTACTAGATTGTCCCACTTTTCTAATATTAACTCAGGATCTGTAGTATACTCTAAAATAGTATCTTCATCTCTAATAGACGTTGATATAATAGGATTACCTAATGCTTTAACTATATCCAAAGCGATAGTGTTATTAGGTACACGTATACCGACTTCTTTTTTCTTTTTAAAAGCAGCTGGTAATGTTTTAGAACCTGGTAAAATAAATGTGTAAGGTCCAGGTAAAGCACGTTTTAAAATTTTAAAAGTGCTACTATCAATTTGCTTAACATAATCTGAAAGGTTGCTTAAGTCATGACATATAAACGAAAAATTAGCCTTCTCTAATTTAACCCCTTTAATTCTAGCAATACGTTCTAATGCTTTAGTATTAGTAATATCACAACCTAAACCATAAACCGTATCTGTGGGATAAATAATAAGACCTCCTTTTTTTAGGACATCTACTACTTTTTTAATTTCCTTTGGATTTGGGTTTTCTTCGTAAATTCTGATAAAATCTGCCATAACATGTGAGTATAAATCTATCCTATAAGCTGTAATTTTGCAAAACGTAATAATAGTTTCTTTTTACCTCCAAATTCAAAATCAATTTCGGCTTTAACGTCACTACCTTTTCCTTCAATTTTTAATACTTCACCTCTTCCAAATTTAAGGTGTTTTACTCTGTTTCCTTCAGCAAGCTCTCCTCCAAATGAGTTTGCATCTTCATGAGGAATCACCTCTGATGCTTTTTTTAATTTTTTTGGTGCACTGATTTCGAAGTTTACTGGTTCTTTCTTTTTGGCCACTTTCTTTTGTAATTTAGGTTGTACTGCTTTTTTAAATCTAATCTTATTTGGTGGTGTATCTCCAAAAATATCTGCTGATAACATTGGATTAATACGCCTTTCTTCAATTGGAGTAATGATGTCTAAAAACTGATCGTCAATTTCTTCAATAAAACGACTAGGTTCAGAATCTACTAATTTTCCCCAACGGTATCTTGATAATGCATAGGTTAAATATGCTTTTTTCTCTGCTCTTGTTAGTGCTACATAAAATAAACGACGTTCTTCTTCTAGTTCACTACGTGTATTCATACTCATTGCACTAGGAAACAAATCTTCTTCTAAACCAACAACAAATACATGACTAAACTCTAACCCTTTAGAAGAGTGAATGGTCATTAGTGCTACGTGGTCAGGATCTCCTTTATCTCCATCTAGATCTGTTGCTAATGCAACATCTTCTAAAAATTCGGCTAAATTGTCGTTAGAGTCTGCTATTTCTAGCTGTCCTTCAACAAAATCCTTAATACCATTTAAAAGTTCTTCAACGTTCTCAAGTCTTAAAATACCTTCTGGTGTACCGTCTTTGTTAAATTCTTTTATTAAACCACTAGTTTTGGTAACGTGCTCAGCTAAATCAAAAGCATTAGCGGTTTGATTCATTACTTGGTAACTCTCAATAAGCGTTACAAAATCTTTTAATTTGTTTTTGGTTCCGTTATTAATGTTAACATCTACGTTATCAATATTTTTTAAAAGGCTATAAATGGTTTTACCAGAACTGTTAGCAGCTACAATCAATCTATCAATTGTAGTTTGTCCAATACCTCGAGCTGGATAATTTATTACACGTTTTAAAGCTTCTTCATCTGAAGAATTGAGTATTAAACGCAAGTAGGCAATAACGTCTTTAATTTCTTTACGTTGGTAAAACGATGTACCTCCATAAATACGATACGGAATATCACGTTTTCTTAACGCGTCCTCCATTGCACGAGATTGTGAATTGGTACGATACAAAATAGCAAAAGCACTATTTGGCACGTGATCATTCATTTTAGTTTCCCAAATAGTACTGGCTACAAAACGTCCTTCGTCACCATCTGTCAAGCTACGATGTACTTGCACTTTTGGTCCTTCGTCATTAGCTGTCCAAACTACTTTTTCAAGTTTAGTTTGGTTATGCTCTATTACTGAGTTGGCAGCACCAACTATATTTTTTGTTGAACGGTAATTTTGTTCTAAACGATACATTTTTACATCGTCATAATCCTTCTGGAAATTAAGGATGTTACTAATATTTGCACCTCTAAAGGCATAAATACTTTGTGCATCATCACCTACTACACATATGTTTTGAAAACGGTCTGCTAAAGCGCGAACTATTAGATATTGACTGTGGTTAGTATCTTGGTACTCATCCACCAAAATGTATCTAAATTTATCTTGATATTGTGCTAAAACTTGAGGAAAACGTGTTAACAGCTCATTGGTACGTAACAGTAAATCGTCAAAATCCATTGCTCCTGCTTTAAAACAGCGATCCACATAGGTTTTATAAATTTCACCCATTTTTGGACGTCTAGCCATAACGTCAGCTTCCATTAGCTCAGGATTACTAAAATAGGCCTTAACTGTTATCAAGCTGTTTTTGTAAGATGAAATCCTGCTGTATACTTGTTTTGTTTTATACAAGTCTTTGTCTAAGCCCATTTCTCTGATAATAGATCCCATTAATTTTTGAGAATCTTGGGTATCATAAATAGTGAAATTACTTGGATAACCTAAATGATGTCCTTCAAAACGAAGAATTTTAGCAAAAACGGAGTGAAAGGTTCCCATCCAAAGGTTTTTAGCTTCGCTAGCACCAACTATTTCGGCAATCCTTCCTTTCATTTCTTTAGCAGCCTTATTGGTAAAGGTTAATGCTAAAATATTAAAAGAATCCACACCTTGATTCATTAAATAGGCAATCCTATAGGTAAGCACACGTGTTTTTCCAGAACCTGCACCTGCGATAATAATCATAGGTCCATCTTTTTGAACTGTTGGCGCGTATTGTGCTTCGTTTAACTGACTTAGATACTTTTCCAAATGGCTTGTTTTTTAAAGGATACAAAAATAAGTAATGTAACCGTTTTAACCCCTTGTATTTATTAATAATTATAAACAATTAATTTTCTTTTGTACCATCTCCTGCCATAGCTGAGATTAAACCAGCTTGAGTATTTTTCCAAATAAAGTTAAAAATGGATTTTGTATTATCTCTTGTCACTTGCTTGGTGTCACTATTCCTGAAGTTATCACTCTGATCTTTACTGTCTTTAGATACAAAAAGATTTATTATTCCAGATAAGAGTTTGTTTTTTTCGTTACCATTCTCTTTTAATATTATAATATCAAATTGATTATATTTTGTTTTTAAATCTACATTTGATGTGACCGCATTACCATCAATTGTAAACAATGTTTGTTTTAGGTCTCCTTCTAATTTTAAATTTAAATTAGGTGTCATAAATTGATTCAAAGCTTCGGCTTTGAGATTACCTAAATTTGCTTTAAATGTAAAATGGTCTTGTAAATTATTAACATCAAAGGACCAGTTGACTTGCAACGGAGTGTTTTCCATGAAAATGCAATCTATATCTATTGTAGTTTGACTATTTTGATAAGTGTTACTAACATTTGACAATTTTGCATTAAAATTTTTAAAATCTAAAGTACCTGCTTGCGTGTCTTTTTTAACTTTTTCTTGATAGGTTATAGATCCATTAATAATTTGAATTGCTTTTAAGTCCAACTGTATATCCAAATCCCTTAACATTTTACTGTACATGTCTTTGTTAGTCAAGTCATCCGCTACCAGCTTATCTCTAAAAATGATTAGTTTTAAGTCTGATACTGTCATGTTTTTACTAGAAAATGCTAACAACTTTGCGCCTTTAAAATCAAAATCTTGATTTTCTATTTGTATCTTAGGTATGTGTAAATCAAAATAATCACGTTCGGTTTGCAGTTGATTAGATAAATTTTCTTTTGAGAGTTTTGTTTTCAGTTTTAAATCTGAAATCGCTGTTGTATTATTATCAAATATTAATTCATTAAAAGAAAGTGTTTCAAAATTGTTAACCTGATACTCTAGATGATTAATTTTTAATGCTACATTTTTAAATTGAAAAGGGGTTTTGGTATTACTTGACTGCTTTCCGTTAAATATAAAATCTGTTAGGCTAAAATTGAGGTTTTCAGTTTTTAGCAATACTGAATCTTTTTCTAAATCGAAGACCTCTATTTTTGCATTTTTTATTTTAAAATCATCTACAGTAACCTTTTGTTTAATATCATCAAAAATGGCTTGACTACCTTGAGATGTACTAGCTAAAGGATTATGATAGTATGTTACTACAGGTTGATTAGCAATAATACTTGAAACATTTATCGTTTGGTTTACTATGTAATCCCAATAACTAAACCCTATTAAAGACAGGTTTTTGGACTGTACAAACCCATTAGACTGACCAGTCGTTTGCCCTTTTAAATTAACCCTAAGACCATCAAAAACAACATCTCCTGATAACAAGCCAATTGAAAGGCCTTCATATTTTAACTCTATTTGTTCTGGTAAATTAGCAAGATAGTGTTCTAATTTATTTTTAATAATAGCTTTAGTTATAAAAAACAATAACACAATTAATGTTAAAGTTATTGATATGATAACGATCCGTTTTTTCTTTTTCTGTTCCATACTTATAAAGATAACCCTTAGATTGTCAGAGACAACTTTTTAAAAATATCTTAACACTAATAACTAAAAGTAGAATTTAGACCACTTCTCTATTTATTTAAAACCGTTATTAATAAATTAAATAGTTACTGAAATTACACAGATTGTTTATTTTTGAGAAAAACCTATACATACATATATGGATACTATTTTAAACGTTTTGTCATCAATATCTTGGTGGCTTTGGATTATAATTGCTTTGGTAATAATTGCTATTAGAGACATTTTACAAAAAAACATACCATAAGTCACAACTTTCCTGTAGTTGGACATTTTAGATATATGTTAGAAAAAATTGGTCCAGAATTAAGACAGTATTTAGTTGCAAACAACAGAGAAGAACTACCTTTTAATAGAATAGAACGTGGTTGGATTTATGCTTCTGCAAAAAAAGAAAATAACTACGAAGGTTTTGGAACTGATAGAAACATTTTTGCGCATCAGCATATTTTTATTAATAATGCCATGATGCCTTACAAGGTTGAAGACCATCATCCACATGCTAAAGACAAAAGTTTTTTGCCTTGTGCAAAAGTTATGGGTGAATATAATAAACGACGTAAACCTTACAGACCAGCTTCGGTTATTAATGTGTCTGCAATGAGTTTTGGCTCGCTTTCTGCGAAAGCAGTAGAATCTTTAAACAAAGGTGTAAAAATAGCAGATGCTTATCACAATACTGGTGAAGGCGGATTGTCTCCTTATCACAGTAATGGTGGAGATGTTGTGTTTCATTTTGGTACAGGATATTTTGGTGTACGTGCTGAAGACGGAGGATTTTCTATGGAAAAAATGATAAAATTAGTGGAAGACAATCCTTTTGTAAGAGCTATAGAAGTAAAATTATCTCAAGGTGCAAAACCAGGAAAAGGTGGCGTGTTACCAGGAGCAAAAATAACGCCTCAAATAGCAGAAATTAGAGGTGTTGAAGTTGGTAAAGACGTCTTATCGCCTCCTAATCATAAAGCGTTTAGCAATGTCTCAGAACTAGTAGATTTTATTGAACGTATTGCAGATGCTACTGGGTTACCTGTTGGGATTAAAGCTGCTATTGGTAAATTAGAACAATGGGAAGAACTTGCAGACATCATGAAAGCGACTGGTAAAGGTCCAGATTTTATTACTGTTGATGGTGGCGAAGGTGGTACAGGTGCTGCTCCTCCAAGTTTTGCCGACCATGTCTCTTTACCTTGGGTGTATGGTTTTGGAGATTTATATAAATTGTTTCAGAGCAAAGGATTAAGCGAGCGAATTGTTTTTATAGGAAGTGGTAAATTAGGCTTTCCTGCTAAAGCTGCTATGGCTTTTGCAATGGGAGCCGATTGTATAAATGTTGCTAGAGAAGCTATGATGAGTATTGGTTGTATCCAAGCTCAGGTTTGCCATACAAACACTTGTCCAAGTGGTGTCGCTACACAAAGTAAATGGTTACAACGTGGTATTGACGTACCTTTAAAGTCTGAACGATTAGCACAATATTTTAATACTTTTAAAAAGGAATTTTTAGAAATCACTCATGCTGCTGGCTACGAGCATCCTTGCCAATTTACAATGAATGATATTGAAGTTAATGTTGATGACCACAACTTATCTAAAGAATTAAGTAACACTTACCAATACCATAAAACACATGTGCCTTTTGAAGGCATACAACGTTTAAAAGATTGCAACCATTTAGGTGGTGTGAAATAGAGTTATACAAAAAGAGGTTTCAAATATTTTGAAACCTCTTTTTTTTATAATTAAATATTAATATTACATATCTCTTAATACGTGTATTGATGCAGACAGATTTCTTAAAACACCATCATTATCTGTAAATGTACCTGATATAGTCATATCAATATAGTCATTAACTGCTCCATAATTACTTAATGTAAACTGTAATGTATTGGGCTGTCCAAAATCCATATTTATTCCAGTTTCAACATAAAATGCTTGTGACCCAGAACTAGTATAAGTACCTAGTGTTGTCGTGTTACCATATACAACAAAACTACCTGTTGAGTTTTGCGTACCTATATACATAGACGTCCCATTATCACCTTCTTGAGCTGATAAATTTAACAAGTAATAATCTACTGGATCATTATCAATTTGTACAGATATATATTCTGTAACAGTATCACAAGCTATTATATTTCCGACATTTGGAGTAGTAAAATTAAATGGCAAAGGTGTAGTCGTTTGAAATGTATCATAATTAACACCTTCTAAAGTAAATTCTGTAATTGAAGCACATTCTATCATATTTAAAGTAAAACTACCATTTACAACTTCTACGGAAGCGTATTCTTGACCATATTGTATTGTTACATATCCATTAGTTACAGGTTGACTTGAACAATCTACTAAATTTCCTGTTACAGAAGAATAGTTAACAGAAGACATTACAAGATCACCATAGCTAGTATCTGACCCAAATGGTCCTATATTAGTATTATAGACTTCCAAACCACATTGATCAATTGCTTTAAGAGTTATAGTTTCATTAGCAGGAATAAGCCCACAAATTTGTCCATTTCCATCAGAAAACCCAATTCTAGGATAGGTTTGACCACTTCTCCATAATTCTACTTTAACATTAGATAATGGTACGTTTGAAGCATCAACAACTGTCATACACAAAGTAACTGTTGGAAATTGTGCATCACAGTTCCACCAAGAAAAATGTGATACTTCTCCAATATACTTACCAGAAACTAAAGTTGCTTCTCCATCTTCAACCCAATATCCATTTACCTCATCAAAATGCCATAATGGAATTACTGAAGGTGCTACACCTGATTGTCCTGGATCCATTGGCATTTCAATACTTGCCAAATGTCCATCTGCGATATTTAATTTTTGACCAGAATCTCCTTTTAATTCTACATTTAACATACCATAAGATTCTAACACACGCTCATCACCACCTTGATTTACTGCTTGTAAATTTCCTGGCATTAGTATATTATTATCTGGATTTGCTGGATCTAAATAATACATGTACACGTCTACATTTCCAGAATAAGCATTTCCGTTTTGATCCTTAAAGCTTCCGTCAAAACCTACTTTTGTTCCGTTAGGTAAGCTAACTTCACTAGTTACACCTGAAGCTACTGTACCTGCTAAGTTTTCAGTAATCATCATAATGTTAATCATGTTTGTACCTTGTGTAGGTACTACAGATCGCATTCCGTTTAAAAAACCTGGTTTTTCAGCTAAAATAAAGGCTTGTCGTTGCTTGACTTGAACATCAGAAATTTTAAACATTCCGTTATTATCCGTTGTTGCTGTTTTATTTCCTATTATAATAGAAACATTATCCAAAGGATTTGAAGATTGATCCACAATACGTCCCATAAAGTCTCTTTGGATGTTTGCACCCAAATCTAATTGACTTGAAGCTGGGTTGCCTTCTGGAGTATCTGGCATATCAACAGACTCATTTGGGTTACATGATGTTGATAAGACACCTAACATGACCATTAGGCTAAGCATAAATTTAAAATGTTGATTTAAAGTTTTCATAATGTATTGTTTTAATTATTGATTTATTATTAATTCAACCTTATATACACTATGACTAAATTTTGTTACCCTCTTTTTAAAAATTATTTAAATAATTCTAAAAAAGCCTTTTTATTAGCTCTAGATATAGGAATCCGTTGGTTATCCTCTAGTATCAAATAGCCTTCGTTTTCAAAATGTCTAACTTTTTCAAGATTAATAATATGAGACTTATGGCATTTGAAAAATTTGTCACATAATATTTTTTCAAAACGCCCTAAATTATAACTACTTATAATTGTTTTTTTAGTTGATAAATGAATTTTTGTATACCCATCATAACCTTCTAGATGCATCACTTCTGCCTGAGGTATAAAAGACATGCCTTTAGCGGTTGGTACAATAATCTTGTTACTATTAGAAATAGTTTGCGTTAATAGGTTAACTAATTTGTGCTTATTAACTAAATCAGATTTAGTTTTTATAACCTCTAAAGCTTTATTTACTGCTATTTTAAGGTCGTCATTATCTATTGGCTTTAGTACGTAGTCAATAGCGTTTTGTTTAAAGGCTTCAATTGCGTACTCACTATAAGCTGTTACAAATATGACCTGAAAATTAATGTCTTTTAATTGAGATAAGACTTCAAATCCGTTCAACCTTGGCATTTCTATATCTAAAAACACTAAATCAGGTTGGTTGTTTTTTAACGCTGTAATTGCTTTTTCTGGTTGTTGAAATGTATTTTGAATGACAACCTCTGGAAATAATTTACCCAGTTTTTGTTCTAATCCTTTTAGGTTAGAAATCTCGTCATCAATTAAAATAGCGTTTACTGTATCCATTAGTTGTTTTTTGTTATTAAAAAAGTTGATACATTACCTTTATCTTCATGATTTGGATGTAATGCTTTAGCAGAATAAGTTACAGTCCATTGGCCACTTTTGTTTAAAAATCGTAATCTATCATCTAATACATTTGAAGATTTTATTTTACGGTTGGTCTTTTTTATGGTATTTATAAAACCAACGCCATCATCTATAATTTCAATTTTAATAGACTGACTTTTAGCTTCGTTAATATTAATAATAACTGTTCCTTTTTCTAGTTTATTAAATATGCCATGATTTATTGCGTTTTCAACTATAGGCTGAAGTAACATAGCTGGTAATCTAACTTGATTTGCTTTAATAATTTTAGAGATGTTAATTTGATAGTCAAATTTATCTTTAAATCTCAACTTTTCGATATCTAGATAATTAGTAATTAATTCGACTTCTTCCTTCAGACTAATATCTGTTTCTTTTGACAATTCGAAAAACTGACGTATTAGCTTTGAGAACTTTACCAAATAAGCTTCTGATGCTTCAATCTGATTATTATTGATATAATATTGTATGGCTGATAAAGAGTTAAACACAAAATGAGGATTCATTTGAGAGCGTAATGCTTTTAATTGTATTTCGGATAACTTTTTGTCTTGTATTAACTTATTATTTTTTTCTCTTGAGACTTTTTACTGAGCCTCCAAACTGACAAAATTATTATAGTAATTGTTAAAAGGGTAAGCAGTAATTTAACCCAAAGTAACTGCCACCACAATGGTAATATTGTAAATTTTAGCTGTTTTTTGATACTCCCAGATTTTACATAAAACACATAGTCATCTGGTTGTAAATTATTAAAATTAAATACATTGGTATTAGAAGACACCCATTGTTTTTGGGACGGTTGCAACTTAAATTGATAGGTTAAATTTGTATTATTATCAGAAAAATCAATATTTGCAACTGTGATATTTATACTATTATTTTTTGAGTATTTAAATGCTGATTTTTTATGATTAATCACCATAGAATTATAAGTCGCATTAGCGATATAAACATCTAGTAATTGTGGCACACTTTTTTGGTCTTTAGGTAAAACTGCGACTCCGTTATTAGTTCCTAAAATTAAATTATCTTGGTCAACATATAACCTTTTAATATGATTTGTGGGTAATCCATCACTAACTGTAAATCGTTTTTGATATTGGTAATTACCCTTTACTTTTTTAAATTTTAAAACGCCTGTATTTGTTGCTAACCATATTATATTATCCTTTATAAAAGCGTCTTCAACAATTAAATAATCGGTTAATGCTAAAGGCTGTATGGTTTTTAAATCCGAAAGATAGGCACCAAATCCATCTGTATTAATTAGTAACTTATTATTATCTACTAATTTGATGTTTAAAATAGGTTTATCAAATACAATATTACTGAATACTACAGGTTTTAAAGTATCATTAACGACTTCCTTTAGGCCATTATTTGTAGCTATTAGTAAGCGATTTTTAAAACTAATTAAATCGTTTACTCCACGTTGTTTAAACTCTTTTTCTATTTTTAAAGAACTTGCATTTATCCTGTTAATACCAAAAGAAAAATTACTGTAAATTTTATGATTATGACAAACAAATTTACGTCCTACTTCATTTGCTAATAAATCATTGGATTGTAAATCATTAACTTTTACAATTGTTTTCTTACCCTTTTCCTCTTTAATTAAAGTATTTCTAAAGGCATAAAAATTAATATTATTTAATTTTAAATGACTTGCTCCATAAACATAGTCGTTGTCACTTATTAATTCATAAAATATACCATCCTTAAACTTATAAAATCCTTTTTGATAAACACCTACTACTAAACTAGAATCAATACAATTAAAACTCTGAATTTTATGGTTTAGTAAATGGTATTCAGCCTTTCGTTTTACGTAAGGTAACTTATAAATACCATTATTAAATGTCGCTAACCATATTGTATTTAGTCTGTCTATAAAACCAAAATGAGCATCTATATTTTTAGGAAAAAAATAAGGAGTAACAATCTCTAAATCTTGATTTAATTTTGCGACAAATCCACTTCCAGAAACCTGTATTTGATTATCAACAACATTAACCCTAAGATTATCTACTGTATTTAAAGCTATGGCTTGTTTTAAATCCACATGTTTTAAATGATGGGTGTTTAAATTTAAAATGAAATAACTTTTTTGGTTTGCCCAAAAAAACAAACTATCATTTAGTTGTCCTCTTGTTCCTGTTGTACCATAAATACCTGTTGTTGTAATTGTTTTTATCTTCTGCTCTTGTTTATTGTACAACTTTAATTGTCCAGACCTGTTAACTACTATACTTGAAACAAAATCATGTTTTATAGTAATCCTCTCGTTTGACTGGGTTTTATATTTCGAATTTAATAAAGCGACCCATTTATTATTTTGTAATGAAAATATTTTATGAGGCTCAGTTGGGTAAACAGAATCTCCTACTTGAGAGGAGTAAATAGGATTTATTATTTGGTTTTTAGTTTGATTAGAAAATGAAACTACTGTATCATTTTGAATATATCCTAATTTGGGTGTTTTTGATAAATACCAAACTTTTCCATCTGGTGTTGGTAAAGCGTCCCATACATCATTAATAGGTAATCCGTTTTTTGTCGTAAAGATTTTAAATGTTTTACCATTATACCTTGCCATACCTTTATCTGTTAAAAACCACATAAAACCTTTAGCATCTTGTACTATAGTATATACATGATTACTTGGCAAACCGTCTTTAGTACTATAATTAAAAAACTGTTGCGCAAACGAAAAACTCCATATCAAAACGAAATATATTGTGATATGGAGTTTTTTGTAATTCAATAGTATGATTTTAGTGGCTATACAAATGTAATAGAATTAAAATTTAAAAATTTTGATCTGCATCTCTTTGGACTCTGCATTCTCCTGAAATACCATGCATAACATTATTATCGTCTGTATAACTACCTGTAAAAGTAAACTCTAAATAATCACCTATCGCATTTGGAATTGCTGATGTTACGGTTGCTATAATTGGGTGTGCATTAAAATCTGCAGACAATAAAAACAAATTTGTTGAAGTGGTTTCACCAAAATAAAACTTTTCGGTTGGCGAGTTATCTAATGCAACTCCCCAATTATAAACCGTATTTGGTAGGAATGTGCCAGAACTATCAAACGAAAAATTAATACCTACACGTCTTAAATCTCCACTAGGTTGTTGTCCAGATGCGTTAATCTCAAATCTATCAATTATGGTAGATGTATCAGTTTCTAGATGACCTTCAACCTGATAATCAAAAATACGTTCTACGCCATCTATAGTATATTTAAAATATTCATTAGTATTTCCTGTAGTGGTTGATCCATCGTCGTCGTCACTACAATTTACAACTGTAATACTGATTATTAACATCAGTAATATTTTTATAATTGTTTTCGTTTATTTATTATTTGCGTTATAAAACTCTAATGCTTCTGAAAATTTAAATCCAAAAAAAGCATCTTTTCCTTCGTGAAAAATCACTTTAACTCCATCTACAAAGTCATTTAAAAAAATAATTTCATGAAAATCGTTTTCAGATAATTTTCTATCATTAATAAGATAATATGTTACTATTTCTGTTTTTTGAGCTTTGGTTAATTGTGTTGTTTGGGCTGTCGTTTCGGTTTTTAATGTATTGTCTTTGCAATTAAAAAGCAATAAACCAAGAGCACAGACGATGTATTTAAGGTATGTTTTCATCTTTAAATTTATAAAACGACCTCGTCAATTATGACACAAAATTCGACTTCAATATTCCCATAAACCACATCTAGCCTAATTTCTTCACCAACTGCTGTTCCTGCGCGTTGACAAGTAACAGTTACGGTTTGTTCTTGACCATTATCTAAAGTTAAATACCCTGTTCCGGTTTGGTTTAAGGCAATTACATTGGTTACAAAAAACAAGGATGGTGTACTTGTGTTAGACACTATTTCTATTCCTGGAGCTCCATAAGGTCCATTGTTTGCATTTGGAAAAAACTGGGTATTTAATTCGGCTTCCGCTATTAAAGTCTGATCGTTATTTGAAGCATCTAAATATGAAAATCCTTGATAATTACATTGGGTTTCATTGGTTGCATCGTTATTAACATCGTCGTCATTATTACATGCAATACACATACAAAACAACATTATTATTTTAAATATATTTTTCATCTGTTTTAGTCTAAAATTACTCCAAAGGTTCCTTCATAATGTCCTGTAATGATATCACCATTTTGATTCATAAAAGTATAATCTGCATTAATTGTACTATCTGCTGTATTTGTATTATCAATATTAATAGCATTTATGGTAATGGTTGGACCTTGTGTGCCTGGCCAATTAAAAACACCTACATTTTCATTACCTTCTCCAAATTGAATATTGTTTTGAATATAAGCTGGTGTTAATGGATCTATTTGACCGTTTTCTATAATTACAGAATCGTTAATACTTGAAACAATGTAAGTATTACCAGGTAAAGGTGAGTTATTGGCTAAACTTGGATTGTCTGATACCTCTACATTTAAAAACACCCAATTAGTGGTATTTAAAGACAACAAAAAATCTCCTGAAGATCCGTTTACATTAGCATCGTTGTCAAACATACGTCCATTAGTAAAAAAGAAGCTGTAGCTATCTGGCATACCATCTGCATTATTGTCTTCTTCATCAATTTCAAAATAGGCATTTGCTGTTTCAAAAAACATATTATTATGTGTAAATCCATCGGTTGGATTTACTAGATCGGTTTGAGCATCGTCGTTATTATCACAACTAAAAAAAGACGTGATTAACACAGTTAAAAATGCTATTTTAAAAATTATTTTCATTATGTTTTTATTAATGAAATTCGTCTATGACTACGCAAAACTCGGCATCAAGACCAGAAGCTGTTACTATAAATTGCATGCCTTGTCCAACTGCATTCCCTGTTGCTAAACACGTTACATTTACAGTCTGAATATTACCATTAATACTTAATTGACCTGTCCCTGTTGCATTAAGTGTTACGACTGTTGTTACAAACCAAAAGTTACCAGGATCACTGGTTTCATAAATTTCTACTTCTGGACCATTAGAAGAGGTATTAAAAAAATCTGTAGTTAATTCTGCTTCAGGTATTAATATTGTAGTATTACTTGTAGTGTCTAAACCATCGTAACCTTCATAATCACATACTGATGTATCTGGTTCATCTTGCACTCCATCGTCTGAAGGACAACCAGACCCAATTAAAAATAATGCAACTACCAATAATGTAATTGGAGATACTGTGTTAAAAATTTTCTTTTTCATTGTATTAAACTTAAATTAAATTAGTATTACTTGCTTTATAAAATTTGAAATAAAAATAACTTGCTACACCTATAAAAAAGAGTCCAATACATTGCGAGTGAGATAAGACTCCATCAATAACATACCCTCTTTCATCTCCTCTAAACAACTCTAATACACCTCTACCTAAACCATAAAGGATTAAGTAGATTAAAAATATTTGACCTTTAAATTGTTTTCTATTTTTTATAAAAAGAAGTATAAAAAGTATGGACATCAAAACCAAAACTTCATATAATTGTGTTGGATGCACAGCTGTATTATGTGTTGTTGGAAAAACCATTCCTAAATAACTATCAGTTGGAGCACCAAAACAACAACCAGCAGTAAAACAACCCAACCTACCTATTGTATGTACAATTACCGTTGTAACTGCCAATATATCTAACATTGGCAATACTGGTATTTTGTGTTTTTTAAGGTACCAGATTATAAACGGAATTATCATTACAAAAGAACCATAAAAAACATATCCACCATTAAAACTACTTAAAACTAAATTAGGATTATTTACATACAACATTGGATCTTCTAGGTAAAAAAACAGCTTACCGCCAACAAATCCAGCAATAAATATTAAATAGAAAAATGTATTTGGTAAATTACTTAGACCTAATTCCTTTTTTGCCCTCCATTTAGTATATAAAGCAGCAATCAAAGTCCCTAAAGCAATTAAAGTTGCATAACTATAAATGGTTATTTGCTTAGTACCTATAAAGCTGGATAAAAAATCTGGGATTGAAAATTTAAATAACTCTGGAAACATGATGTATTATGTTATAAAAAAATCGACAATAATTTATTTTATTATAACACTATTGTAGATTTTAATTTAGATTAACAGCTTTCCAAAAGTAACTTACAAAAACAACAGAAAACACTTACATTACTTAACCTGTTGATTTCAATCTATTAAAAACAAGGTTGATTCAATTATCTGTTTTCTTGTACAATAATTTAAAACACATTAAGTTTGTTATATAAACTAATCACACCATGGAAGAACAATTATTAAACCTCTTAATGTATACATTACCTGCTTTAGTGACAGGAGCAATAGCTTATCTTTTTTTAGAGAACACATGCAAAACGAAGAACAACGTCGTAAATACGCAGTCACTAAAGAGTTAAGTAAAGAGTCGTTACCAATACGCTTACAAGCCTATGAAAGAATAGCTTTATTTTTAGAACGCATTTCACCAAACAAGTTATTATTACGTGTTGCTCCATTATCTTCAGACAAACAAGGTTACGAAGATTTACTTATTAAAAATATCGAGCAAGAATTTGAACACAACTTATCACAACAAATATACTTAAGCAACGACTGCTGGACTATTGTAAATGCCTCTAAAAGTGCAACAATACAATTAATAAGAAAAGCAGGAATGAGTGATAAAATAGATTCTGCTTCAAAATTAAGAGAAGCTATTTTAAACGAAATGCTTGACAAACCAGCACCAAGTAACGCTGGTTTACATTACATAAAAAAAGAAGTCGGAGAAATTTGGTAATAAACCACATAAAAAAAGCCTTATCCATCGGATAAGGCTTTTTTTATAATATTATTCTTCTTCCTGATTTATAGGTACAGTGGTACCAAACTCGTTATTTACATCGTATTTACTTTGTGCATACAAATACCCTTGCAACCACCATTTTTCCATTAGTTTTTTATTAAAAATCAATGAGTTTTCTGTTAACTTGGTTGGTGTATAATATAAATTAAGCTTTACGTTTCTGTGTTTTGCTGCTAATTTTCCAATAGCAATATCTCCTTTTTCTACTTGGTCTAATAAATGCCCAAATAAGTTAATCATTAATGAAAATGGGTTTTTTCCCAACACCTTATTGTACTCTAGGTTTTCACTTTCTAAAACAATTGCATCAACCTCTGTGGCACCTCTTAAAATCGCTTCTCTAATTGGTATCACACAACCTAAGCCACCATCAGCATACTCAAATCCATTTTTTTTAGCCAATGACATAAACGGAATATAATTGCATGAAATCCAAATCCACTCACAAAACTCCTCATAATCATAATCGTTAATAGACTTATATTCCACTCTATTTTTAGACAAATTGGTAACCGTAACCACCACATCTTCTTTAGTTGCCTTAATTAAATCATATTCTGCTTTGGTAAAGTTTTCTTTAATGTGTTTTTTAAGATTTTTACTCTCACCAAAGGTTCGCTTTCGTTTTAAAAACTGTAAAGTGGTGTTAAAATAATTTATAGACACATATTCACGATCTCCTTTTTTCTTTAAAACAAAAGGATTAATATTAAAAATCGAATTTTGATTAACATGCGTATAAATATCATAAAGCTTACCAATATTACCAGTTGCTAAATGCGGAATTAACAAACTTCCTGTAGAAGTCCCTAAATACATATCGTATTTTTTATCCTGTTGTTCAATCAAATATTGCGCAACACCACCAGCAAATGCGCCTTTACTTCCACCTCCAGATATAACTAATGCTTTCAAATTATTGTTTTTGGTTGTCCTGCAAATTACTAATTAAAGATTTATATTTTTCATTTTCAGATAACATTTCTACAACTTGTTTAGCAAAACTTTTAAAACGCCAATTATGATGTTTGGTTGCTTCCAAAAGATTAGTCAAAGCTTGTGGATTAAACACACCTAAACTTGACATGGTATCAAAAGCAGATTGACGTCTTGAAAAGGGTTGATTAGGATCGCTATAACTTACCAACTCATTATAAAAACTTTCTGTTTTTTCTTGTTCAAAATCAGGTGTAGCAATAGCTAAAGCCAACCAAAGTATTCTGATATTATAATTATTAAAACCATACAAATTTTTGGTTTGATTTAGATAAAAGTTTCGCTTTCGCGGAAAATTGGCCCAAAGATTATACAACGCAGCTTCAATGGTTACATAACTGCTATCGTTAAGTAAACTTTCGTAGTTTTTTTGAAATTTTAAAGGGATCTTTCTTAATCCCAAAGCTAAAGTTTGTCGTAATTGTATTTGACCAGATTGAAACGCTTCCGTTATCAAATCATCATACATTGGATAATCTTGTTTGGTTAACAACTCTTGCAGCACAGCAGTTTTAATAGTATAAAATCCTTCGGGTAAAGACATTGTTAAACTTGACGGAATATAATTTTCATCCTGATCTGTCCTAAAACTTAAATAAGGTTCGGTTTGCATTGTCAATAAAAACGAAGCTGTTTCGTTACGTTTTAAACTTGCTTCTATTTGCTGCTCTAAAACAACTGAAGAAGACAACCAATCCTTAACAAATGTACTTAAATCTTGACCACAAGTCTTTTCGACTTCAGTTATAAAATTAGTAGTTTCAACATTTTTATAAGCATAAGTATTTAAGTAACTTTTTACAGCATCTTTAAATGCCTTATCTCCTACTTTTTCTCTTAAAACATGTAAAGCCCAAGCTCCTTTTTTGTAAAACGTTGTACTACTAGATTTTGGATTTAAAAGCGCTGTACTCTGACCAACACTTTCTTGTGCTTTCAACTCTTGATAGTACTCAAAAAGCTGATTGTAATAATAATCCTCTCCAAATATATCGCGTTCTGCAAGTAATGCATAATAAGTTGCAAAACCTTCTTGTAACCAATGATGTGTTCCTGAGGTCTCTGTGACCAAATCTCCAAACCATTGGTGTGCTAACTCATGTGCGTTAACGTTGACGTAGTTTTTATCAACAAAACTAATATCGTCGATAATAAAATCATCACTAAAAATGGTGCAACTAGTATTTTCCATTCCAGAATACAAAAAGTCTTTAACAGGTACTTGTTTGTAGTTTTGCCAAGGATAAGGCACACCAATTTCATGTTCTAAAAAATCAAATAGTTGTTTGGTGTAACGATACGTTGGTTCTACTTTAAACGAATCTTTTGGGTAATAATATAACTCAAGTGGAATTCCACTTTCAGAAGTAATTACTTTTTTATCATACTTACCAATAGCTAATGCTACCAAGTAACTTGACATTGGTTTTTGCATGTTGTAATGCCAAATAGAAACATTATCTGCAGTGTCGCGTTTTCTATATTCACCATTAGCAATAACTTTTTTGTCAGCATATGAAATAACTGATAAATCAAATTCAATTTTATCATTCATATCATCAATACTAGGCAACCAATGACTGGTGTATTTACCTTGACCTTGGGTCCAAACTTGCCAATCTTTTTCATTTTGAACAAAATACATTGCCTTCTTAGGATAAACGATGTAGTCAAAACTTAGTTTATAAATTTTATTTTTCTTGAATTTAGATCTTATCTCAATCTTTTTTAAATCATTTTCAAAATGAACTGTTTTATTATCTAAAACAACATTTTTAAATTTCATATCAATAGCATCCAAGTAAATAGAATCCGTGTCTTTTAAAATTTTAAAAGAACACACAAATTCACCTGACACTTTAGACTGTTCTGGGATTATAACTAATCTAGAATTAATAGTTTTAAAATCAACAATTTCTGTCTGTTGTGCTTTCGCAAAAAGACATAAAAACGTAAAAAACAGGATTAAAAAGTTTCTCATAAATAATTTCAAACAAGTATCAGACCAAAATACGATTTTTTGTGATGTGGTAAAGTAATGCTAACCAAATTAACTTTCACTTTAAATCAAAATACATTAATTTCGTTGTTTATGAGTGTTAATCTTCAAACTCCCATTGATTACCTAAAAGGTGTAGGACCAAATCGTGCAGATTTACTACGCAAGGAATTGGCTATACACACTTATCAAGACTTAATTAACCTGTTTCCAAACAGGTATTTGGATCGTACAAAGTATTATAAAATTAGCCAATTATTACCCAACGCATCGGAAGTACAAATCATTGGAAAAATCACAAAATTTGAAGAGATTGCACAAAAAAGAGGAAAACGACTAGTTGCAACTTTTAAAGACGACACTGGCACAATGGAACTGGTTTGGTTTAGAGGTCAGAAATGGATTAAAGACGCTTTAAAACTAAACACGCCTTACGTTATTTTTGGAAAAACAACTAAGTTTGGTAACAAGTTTAGCATGCCTCATCCTGATATTGAGTTATTATCAGAACATGAAGCTAATTTACGCAGTGCAATGCAAGCTATTTATCCGTCTACTGAGAAGTTAGCTAATAGAGGTATTACCAATCGTGTGATGACAAAAATCATGCAAAATTTGTTTCTTGAAACCAAAGGAAGATTTGCCGAAACCTTGTCCGAAAAACTACTCTCAGAAAACAAATTAATTTCTAAATCTGAAGCGCTTTTAAATATTCATTTTCCGAAAGATCAAACACTACTTTCTAAAGCTAAATTTAGATTAAAATTTGAAGAATTATTTTACATTCAATTGCAATTAATTCTTAAAAACTTAATTCATAAAACAAAAATAAAAGGATTTCCGTTTTCTACAGTTGGAACACATTTTAATGCGTTTTTTAAAAACCATTTACCGTTTGAATTAACTAATGCACAAAAACGAGTCCTTAAAGAAATACGTGCTGACTTGGGTAGTAATGCACAAATGAACCGTCTTTTACAAGGTGATGTTGGATCTGGAAAAACCATAGTTGCCTTAATGTCAATGTTAATGGCTCTTGACAATGGTTTTCAGGCTTGCCTTATGGCTCCTACTGAAATTTTGTCAGTCCAACACTATAACGGTTTACTTGAAATGTGTAATGATTTAAAAATCAACATTAAACTACTAACAGGTTCAAGCAAAACTTCAGAACGAAGAGAAATCCATAGTATGTTAGAAAGTGGCGAATTGGACATCCTAATTGGGACACATGCTATATTGGAAGACAAAGTTAAATTCAAGAATTTAGGACTTGCAATTATTGATGAGCAACATAGGTTTGGTGTAAAACAACGTGCTAGACTATGGAAAAAAACAGCCTTCCTCCTCATGTTTTAGTCATGACTGCTACTCCAATTCCTAGAACATTAGCTATGTCTGTTTATGGTGATTTGGATATCTCTATTATTGACGAGTTACCTCCTGGAAGACAACCTATAAAAACAGTCCACAGATACGACTCAAACAGACTAAAAGTCTTTAGGTTTATACGTGACGAAATTGCAAAAAAAAGACAAGCCTATATTGTCTATCCTTTAATCCAAGAAAATGCTCAAATGGATTACAAAGATTTGATGGATGGTTACGAGAGTTTAACTCGAGATTTTCCGATGCCAGAGTATCAAATTTCTATTGTACATGGCAAAATGAAACCTGCAGATAAAGAATACGAAATGCAACGTTTTGTTAAAGGTGAAACACAAATCATGGTTGCTACAACTGTTATTGAAGTTGGTGTAAATGTACCCAATGCATCAGTGATGGTTATTGAAAGTGCAGAGCGATTTGGACTAGCACAATTACACCAATTAAGAGGTCGAGTTGGACGTGGCGCAGAACAAAGTTATTGCATCTTAATGACTGGTCATAAATTATCAGAAAACAGTAAAACACGTATTGAAACCATGACCAGAACTAATGATGGTTTTGAGATTGCTGAAGTCGATTTAAAACTTCGTGGTCCTGGAGATATTATGGGTACACAACAAAGCGGAATTTTAAATTTACGCATCGCAGATATTGTAAAAGATAATGACATTTTACAACATGCACGTTATTGGGCAAAAGACCTTCTAACTAAAGATCCTAGTTTAAGTAGTCCAGAGAATGCAATTATTTTAGAGACTTACCGACAAATGAGTAAGTATAAAAATATTTGGAACTACATTAGCTAATTATGACTACACAAGACACAGACGTCCTTATTATTGGAGCTGGATTAACAGGATTAACGCTTGCCTATTTACTTAAACAAACACCTCTAAAAGTGACTGTTATTGAAGCCAATACACGTATTGGTGGACGTATTTTAACAAAACACAACACCAATGAAGCAGCTATTGATTTAGGAGCAACTTGGATTGTACCTCAGCAAAGTAATGTATTAAACTTAATCCAACAATTAGATATCAAGTTGTTTAAACAATCTTATGGTAAAACAGCTATTTACCATCCTGATAATAGCAAACAACCACAATTGGTGATGTTACCCAATAATGATTCGGTGAGTTATAGAATAAAAGACGGTACAGAAACTATAATTAAAACCTTAGCAAACACACTACCTGAACAAACTATTAAAACAAATACTAGTGTGCAGTCTCTTCAGCTTAAAGCTGAAACCGTTTTAGTCAAAACAGATAAACAAAACTATAATTCAAGGTACGTGGTATCAACTTTACCTCCAGCGTTATTTAATCAAAAAATTAGTACAGAACCTAAATTATCTGATGCTTTAATAAATATTTTAGCAAACACGCATACATGGATGCACAACTCTATTAGAGCTGGATTTACTTATAAAACTCCGTTTTGGAATAACCAAAATACTAGCGGAACAATATATGCAAATTCGGGACCTTTACAAGAGTTTTATGACCATAGTAATGCAGCGCAATCTTTGTTTGCGTTAAGTGGTTTTATGAGTGGTTCTTTATTACATAAAACTAAAAACGAGCGTCAACAAATGGCTTTACAACAGCTGCAAGGTTATTATGGTAATCAGGCACTAAAGTTTTTAAGCTATGAAGAATGTGTTTGGCAACAACAACCGTTTACCACACCTAGTTATAACAATTTTGTAATGCCACAACAAAATAATGGTCATCCGTTATTTAAATCTACGTATTTAAATAATAAATTATTTATTGCTGGAGCAGAAACTAATCCCAGATTTTCTGGTAAAATGGAAGCAGCAGTAACTAGTGCTCATGAGGTTTTTAATTTGCTTAAAGCGGAAATTAAACAAACTTAACTTTCGCTATTAAGACTTTAACAACAGACCCAAATTATAATTATATTTGTCTTACGCATAACCTAAAACATTATCATGCTTCACCTTAAACTAGAAACCGATCCACGTTGGGTCACTATTGCAGAATCTAACCTTGAAGAAATCTTGACAGATCACGCTTGGTGTGAGCAAAAAGCTGCTACTAATGCCATAACTATTATTACCCTAAACTCTGAACACGAAGATTTAGTTACCGAATTAACGTTGTTAGCTCAAGAAGAATTACAGCATTTTCAAATGGTACATGATATTATAAAGCAACGTGGTTATACACTTGGTCGTGAGAGAAAAGACCATTATGTAAATCAGTTATATAAATTCATGAATAAAGGTGGAAACAGAGTACAATCTATGGTGGATCGTTTATTGTTTTCGGCTATGATTGAAGCACGTAGTTGTGAACGTTTTAAATTGTTATCAGAACGTATTAATGATGAAGAATTATCTAAGTTTTATTACGATTTAATGGTTAGCGAAGCTGGTCACTACACGACTTTTATAACCTTTGCAAGAAAATACGGAAAAGATATTGATGTTGATAAACGTTGGCAAGAATTAGTCGCTTTTGAAGGCGAATTAATTAAAAGCTATGGTAAAAGTGAAAGTATACATGGTTAGGATTAACACAATTATTGTATTCTTTACTTGACAAAACATAATCAATTTTAAACTATCTAACCAATGCCAAACTGGTATAATAAAGTAAGACAAGACACCAATTATATATTAGAAGCTATACAAAAACATCCATTTATTACTCAATTAATGGATGGTACATTACCTGATGATGTGTTTAGATTCTATATTAATCAAGACGCTTTATATTTAGCAGAATACAAAAAAAACCTTGCTGCTGTTGGTATAAAATGTAATAAGAGTAGCGAAACGCAGTATTTTTTAGATGCAGCTACTGGTATTATTGCTGTTGAAAACGCTTTACATCAAGTATTCCTTAAAAACGAAATTTTAGACAAGCAACCCTCTCCTACCTGTGAGTTATATACAAGTTACTTAACTAAAATTATCAATAACCATAGTTTAGAAGAAGGTTTAGCTGCAATTTTACCCTGTTTTACTATTTACAAAGAAATTGGTGATTACATTCTAAAACACCAAAACAATAAAGACAATAATCCTTATCAAGATTGGATAAATACTTATGGAGGAACAGCATTTGAAGAATCCGTAAATAAAGCCACAGCAATAGTTAACAAATACGCTAATAATACTTCCGAAACTATTTTACAAGATATGGAACAAGCCTTTATTAAAGCGTCAAAATTAGAATGGCTATTTTGGGATAGCGCTTATAACAAAGAACAATGGAAAATATAAACACCAACTACAATACTGTTTTAACCATAGCAGGAAGCGATTCTGGTGGTTGTGCTGGTATCCAGGCAGATATAAAAAGCATTAGTGCTTGTGGTGCTTTTGCAGCCTCAGTAATAACTGCCTCTACTGCTCAAAATACATTAGGTGTTACAGATATTCATCCAATGCCTATACAACATATAAAAAAACAGTTGGATGCTGTATTAAGTGACTTACAATGTCATACAGTAAAAATTGGCATGTTGCATTCTGCTGAAGTCATTAATCTAATAAGCAAGACACTTGACCAGTATAAAATTACCAACATTGTTTTAGATCCTGTTATGGTTGCTACCTCTGGAGATAAACTTATCACAGATAATGCGCTTTTAAGTTTAAAACAGTTGTTAACTAAAGCTACTTTAATTACTCCAAATATACCTGAAGCAGAATTACTGATTGGTGATAGCATAGCTATCGATAATCATGAAGCTACAGCTATCAAATTAGGACAACAATATCAAACCTCTGTACTTTTAAAAGGAGGTCATCTAAACAAAACAACAGATATTATTACAGACGTATTATATATTTTAGACTCCAACTCTACTGTAACAATCACAAACCCTTGGCATGACACCAATAACACTCATGGCACAGGCTGTAGCCTATCCTCTAGTATTGCTACTTACTTAAGTTTAAATAATGATTTAGAAACTGCTGTTAAAAAAGGATGTCAGTATGTAAATAAAGCAATTATTAACGGTAAAAATAAAGTTTTAGGACAAGGCAATGGACCAATTAATCATTTTGATTTGTAGATATTTAAAAGTCGGCAACTTAATATCATAAAGCTTTAAATACATATAAATCAAACAAAAGCAAATTAGCTTCATTCTTAATATTCATTTTGAGTACTAGAAAATAATTTCAATATAAAATAATGACAAAAATTAGTCGTGAGGACATACACATAATTGCCAGACATAGTAACTTATCTGAACAAAGCATAAATAACATTCTGTTAAAAAACACCTATAACGACAAAGCGTCTTGGTATAAATTTGTAAAACTATTATTTATTAGTTTAGGTGTTGGTTTTACAACAATAGGTATTATTTTCTTTTTTGCTTATAACTGGAATGATTTAAATAAATTTTTCAAAATTGGTATAATTGAGGCATTAATAATTAGTGTTACTTTAGCATCACTTTTTATAAAAACTAATCAATCCTTTAAAAACATACTACTAACAAGTGCATCCATTTTAGTAGGCGTTTTATATGCTGTATTTGGACAAATATATCAAACAGGAGCTGATGCCTATGATTTATTTTTAGTTTGGACACTGTCTATTATTTTATGGACTTTTATATCCAACTTCCCTCCCTTATGGT
This sequence comes from Olleya sp. NP1-10, assembly GCF_055804415.1. Taxonomy (NCBI): domain Bacteria; kingdom Pseudomonadati; phylum Bacteroidota; class Flavobacteriia; order Flavobacteriales; family Flavobacteriaceae; genus Olleya; species Olleya sp. NP1-10. The sequence continues at coordinate 3,351,763 of NZ_CM147840.1, forward strand.
TAATTTTTATAACATTAATAAATACGACATTTATTTTATACACAGAACAGGTTGCGCATGATTGGTCAGAACTTTTTGTATTAAACTCATTATTTCTTTTTAATACTCTTATTATAGCTGGATTTTTGTTGCTAAAAAATAAAAACGACTCTATTAGCATTCCTAATTGGCTCACTAACACACTGACAATATTTACTTTACTTTTTAGTACAACAGCATTTATAATTGGGTTATTTGAAGATTTTAACTCACAATACTTACTTACAATTTTAACAATTATAGTTATTTATGGGCTAGGTATTATTTATGGACTAAAATCTAAAAACAGCTTTTATCTATCAGTAATTGCTTTTAGTTTAATAATAATGGGAACATCCTACCTTATTAAACTTTTTGACAGTTCTGAAATGTTATTTATTATATGTTTATTTATTATTGGATCAATAACCCTTGTCATTAAAACCTTAATTAAGCTTCAAAAAAAATGGAACAACTAAACAATAAAAAAGCTATATTAAATTTAATTAAGACAAATGAAGGTGTTGATTTTGAATATAACGAAAAGGGCATATTCGAAGAGTATAATTTTAACATTGAAAACACTTCAAGCTTAGCTATTAAAATCATCTCAATCTTAGGTGGTTTTCTAGCGTCATTAGCTTTTTGTGGTTTTTTATTCCTTACAGGTTTATACGATTCGCCAATAGGCCTAATTATATTTGGTTTAATTTTTATTACAGCAGCTATTGCTTTAAACAAAGCCTATAAGCAACTGATTATTGACACGTTTAGTGTAGCCATTTATAGTATAGGATATATTATGCTTAGTGTTGGCTTGTTAGAGCATGATGTAGACCTCAATTGGGTTAATTTATTAATTATTGTATTTATAGCATTAATGGTTACTCAAAACTACATTTTATCATTTATTTCCATATTAACTGTAAATGCCAATATATTTATATTAATTGTAGAAAACCGTTATGATATATTACCTATTTACGTTGCTTTAAACACAGCTTTATTAGTTTATATTTTTTTAAATGAAGCTAAAATCATTAAAATAAACAATAAACTATCTAGACTTTACAACCCTTTAAAAATAGGGACTGTAATAGCACTAATAATTGGATTATATTTAATAGAGGATAAATTTAAGACATTAACTTACCATTATTTAACATGGATTGCTAATACAATAATCATTATTACCACTTTGTACCTTGTAAATGCTATTATAAAAATTAATAACATTGTCAATCTTAAAAGTAAGCTATTAATATTTTTTTAAGCACAATAATATTAATAACCACATTTTTTTCTTCAGCAATAATTGGTGCTTTAATTATAATTTTATCTAGCTTTTATATTAACTATAAAACAGGTTTAGCTATTGGTATAATAACCATGATTTATTTTATATCTCAATATTACTATTTCATGGATCAAACCTTATTAACTAAATCCATAATATTAATCACTTTAGGTATAGTATTTTTATTAATTTATTTTATACTAACAATTCAAATAAATGAAAAAGTTTAAAACCATAATCATTTTAATAAACCTTGTTGTTTTATTAATATTATTTAACAACTCAGTTATTAAAAAAGAAATATTATTATCTGATGGATCTGACGTGTTTTTAGAACTAAAACCAGTTGACCCAAGATCTTTAATGCAAGGAGATTACATGATTTTGAGATATACTATCCTTAACGACATTAAAACTAACGAGGTTGAAACAAGAGGTTTTTGCACGATAACTATTGAAGACAATGGAGTTGCTAGTTCTGCAAAAATATATGACAACAAAACACCTCTTAAAAACAATGAACAACTAGTTAAATATTTTTTAAAAGAATACAGAGGAGTTAATATTGGTGCTGAATCTTATTTTTTTCAGGAAGGTGAAGGAAAAAAATATGAAAATGCTAAATACAGCAGCATCAAGATTGATAAAGATGGTAATAGCTTATTAGTTGGATTATATGACCAAAACTTTAATAAAATCGAATAAACCCAAGTTATTAAAGCAAAACGTTATTCGTTTAACAACCCGTTAATAAAACTAGTAAAATCTGTTTTAAATTCTGTGAATTTTTCACCAGTAGCAGGACCATTAAAACCAGTATGTATTTTTCTAACTTTCCCTTTTTTGTCTATAAAAATAGACGTTGGATAACTTAACACATGGTTAAGCATTGGTAATTTCTCGTTTGCTTTAGATTTACTTGTTGTTCCTGTTTGTGCTAATAATATTGGATAAGTAATATTTAAGCGATCTTGTAAACGTTTTATAAAACTAAAAGCTTTTTCTTTTGTTTTAACATACTCAAAAGCTAAAGCTACAAACTGAATGTCTTTATCTTTATTAGCGTTATAATAGGATGTATAGTACTTACTTTCGTCTAGACAATTAGGACACCACGTTCCCATAATTTGTACAACTGTTACTTTATTTTTAAACTGAGCATCTGTTAATGAAACTTGGTTACCATCTGCATCAGGAAATGTAAAAGCTAAAGTGTCATAGCCCTCTTTTAAGTAAGTTAATTGATCTGCACTTTTAAGCTTATAATTTTCATTACGTTTAGCCGTAAAAGGCTCTTTCCAGTGGTTACCTGAATAAAACTGACCATTAATTGTACTGTCTGTTACTGTACCTGTAAACATAAAAGCATGTGCACCATCAAAAGTTGACAACTGCAATTGGTTACCATTTACAACGCCTTCAAGATAACGATAGTCTCCTGTTTCTGTCAAAAAAGTACCTGTTACGATATTTTCATTTTGGGTAAAAACGCCTTTTGCGACATAGCGATCAGCTTCGGTATTTGGACTAAATACTGTTTGCCAATTTCCAGTTATATTGGTTTCCGCTTTAGCGTTATTGTCATACCTGTTATTATTTTTTGATGCTGTAAAAACTTGTTGACGCCCTTTTTCTTCAATTATAAAGCGACCATTTAAAGTTTGATCTGTAATTTTTGCAATTAGCATCCCTTCAAAAACAGGAAGTTTAATATAAACCGAATCATTTTTATACTCAACTTCATCAACTTCAATCACTTCTTCAGCATTATAAATTTCTAAAGTATTTGCATCTTTAACTTTAAATGTAAAAGGTAATTGTACAGTTTTACTAACTTTTAATTGTCCTCTGTAAGTACCAAAAGTTAAAAATTCGGTTTCATTTTTATCACAAGACAAAACGGTAAATAAGGTTAGTATAACTAAAAGGTAGCGCATGAGGATGTTTGTTTTTTTATTAATCGAAATATCGTTAAAATACTTACAAATAAAAAGACATTGCGCTAACAATGTCTTTTTTTTAAATTATCAAGTGTTAAAAATTACTTTTCTGTAACTTCTAATTTTGTTAGTTTCTCACGATTTTGTTCTAAAAGTGCTTTACTATTTTCTAACGTTTCTTCATTTTGACTTAATTTATCTTCAATACGTCTAAATAAAGCTTCTCGTTTTGTTACTTCCTCATCCGTTAAAGTCCCTTCTGCTTTTTGAGCTTCAAATTTTAATTTAGCTTCTGCTAAACGAGATTTTCCGTTACTTACTAACTTATCATTTTTAGTTAGCTGCTGGTTGCTTGTTTCTAATTTTGATTTAGCTTCAAATAAAAGCTCTTGCTTATACGCTTCTTTATCACCTTTATATGCCTCACGTTTTGCTTTAAGCTCTTCTCTTTTTTCTGATAAAGATTGCTTTTTCTCCAACATTTTAGACTTAAGTTCTGCTTTTTCTTCAGGAGATGCTGTAGCCATTTTCTCTTTCATCTCAGCTTTAACAGCTGAACTCTGTTCTTTTAACTCACCTTTTTTAAGTTCTAAAGCTTCCTTTTTATCTTTAAGCGCTTCTTTCTTTTGTTCACCTTTTTGTTTAAGCTCTCCTTTTTTAGCATTCATTTTGGTTTCACCAAGCTCTTTTTTCTTTTAACTTAGCTTTCCCTTTTTGCTCTAATTTATCTTGTGCTAACTCTTGAGCAAATACTGTTTGCTGTGTACCTAACACAAATAAACCTACTGTTACTACTACTATTTTTAAATGTTTCATCTTATTCTACGTTTTCAAGTTGTTCTAATTCATCCAAATCATTTTGTAAATCTTGAGCCTGAGCTTCTAAAATATCATTAACACTATCTGTAGCAATTTCAATGTTTTCAATAGTTTCAGCGTCTTTAACTAAAGCTTCTTCTTTTTTTGTATCACGACAAGAAAACGTCGTAAACAATACTGCTACTAGAGCTAGTTTTAAAATGGTTTTCATAAATATTTAAGTTTGATGGTTTATATCTATTTAAAGATACGTTTAGTTAAGCTATTATAGATTATAACAAGGTTAATTAAGATAGAAAATACGGCTTAACTGTTAATAAAACCGATAAATGACACACGCAACATAACATGAGTAAAATAATACTAAAAAAAATGCTTTAAAATTGAAATAAAAGCTGATTTTAAAATCTTAAAAACTACTAAGTATTGTTATATTTGTGGTCTTAATTAGTATACAAAATGAAGATTTCTTACAACTGGATTAAACAATTTATTAAAATTGATTGGAATCCAGAACAAACTAGCGAGTTACTTACAGATTTAGGACTTGAGGTAGAAGGTTTAGACCTTTACCAAAGTATTAAAGGTGGTTTGCAAGGTGTTGTTGTTGGTGAAGTTTTAACTTGCAAACAACATAGTAATGCTGACAAACTTAAAGTTACAACCGTAAATATTGGTCAAGACCAACCATTACAAATTGTTTGTGGTGCGCCTAATGTAGCTGCTGGTCAAAAAGTCCCTGTTGCTACTATTGGTACAACTTTGTATACCAATGAAGGTGAAGCTTGGACTATTAAAAAAGGTAAAATTAGAGGTGAAGAAAGTCACGGAATGATTTGTGCCGAAGATGAGCTTGGTTTAGGTAAATCTCACGATGGTATTTTAGTTTTACCAGAGGATACTGTTGTTGGAACACCTTGTGCAGAACTTTTTGATGTGGAAAATGACCAAGTGTTTGAAATTGGTTTAACACCAAATCGTGCAGATGCGATGAGTCATTATGGTACTGCTAGAGACCTTAAAGCTGGTTTACAACAAAAAGGCATTAATGTAGAGCTTATTACACCAAGTGTAAGTGCATTTAATATAGACAGTCGCATACTTAAAATAGATGTAGATGTCTTAAACAAAGATCTGGCACCAAGATATTGTGGTGTGACTATTTCTGGTTTAAAAGTTGAAGACTCACCAGAATGGTTACAAAACAGATTAAAAGCCATTGGCTTATCACCTATTAACAATATCGTAGATGCTACCAATTACGTATTACACGATTTAGGACAACCTTTGCATGCATTTGATGCTAATAAGGTATCTGGTCAAAAAATTGAAGTTAAAACACTTCCTGCTGGCACTAAATTTACAACTTTAGATGGCGTAGAGCGCGAGCTACATGAAGATGATTTAATGATTTGTGATGCAGAAAAACCAATGTGTATTGCAGGTGTATTTGGAGGTATAGACTCTGGTGTGACAGAGCATACAACCAACATATTTTTAGAAAGTGCTTACTTTAATCCTGTAAGTGTCCGTAAAACAGCAAAGCGTCATGCTTTAAATACTGATGCTTCATTTAGATTTGAACGTGGTATTGACCCAAAACTTACTGAATACGCTTTAAAACGTGCTGCTTTACTAATACAAGAAATTGCTGGAGGAGAAATTACAAGCGAAATAGCAGATTTATATCCTAATAAAATTGAAGATTTTCAAGTACGACTAAGTTTTGATAAAGTCACAAAATTAATAGGACAAGAAATTCCAACTGAAACTATTAAATCTATACTAACCTCTTTAGACATAAAAATAAATAGCGTTACCGAAACAGGACTAGGTTTAACCATTCCTGCTTTTAGAAACGATGTTACGCGTGAAGCTGATGTTATTGAAGAAATTTTAAGAGTATTTGGTTACAATAACATTGAAACTAGCTCTAAACTTAATGCCTCAATAGCTAATGCCTCAAGATTTGAAGATTATAAACTTCAAAACGTTATAGGTAATCAATTAGCTGCACAAGGTTGGTATGAGATTATGGCAAACTCATTAACTAGTGCAAGTTATACCGATTTATCTGAGCAATTAAATGCAGATCATAATGTACAAATGCTAAATCCTTTAAGTCAAGATTTAGGTGTAATGCGTCAAAGTTTATTATTTTCTGGACTAGAAGCTTTAAGCCATAACATTAATAGACGTCAAACTAATTTAAGATTTTTTGAATTTGGAAAAACTTACCATGATTACAATGGTAAACGTGAAGAATACAAGCACCTATCACTATTAGTCACTGGTTTTAAAACAGAAGAAAGCTGGTCAAACGCACCACAAGCAAAAACAAATTTCTTTTATTTAAAAGGAAGTATTGCCAGTATTTTAGAACGTCTAGGTATTAAACGCTATCAAGAAAGTACATCTACAAATGATGTGTTTTCCGAAGGGTTACAGCTTAGTATTGGACGTGATACATTAGTTAATTTTGGAGTATTAAAATCTAAAATAGCTAAACATTTTGACATCAGTCAAGACGTTTTTTATGCAGATTTTAATTGGGACAAAATAATTGAAGTAGCAAAACGTAATAAAATCAAGTTTACAGCTATTCCAAAATATCCAGAAGTACGTCGTGACTTTGCCTTATTATTAGATGATAATATAACATTTGATAGTTTACAAGCTATTGCTAAAAAAACCGAAAAACAACTACTTAAAAAGGTTAACCTTTTTGATGTATACCAAGGAAAAAACCTTCCTGCAGGTAAAAAGAGTTATGCCGTAAGTTTTACATTTTTAGACGAGCGTCAAACACTTACCGATAAAGTTGTAGATAAAATAATGAACAAATTGCAAAATAACTTTGAGCGTCAGCTTGGTGCTGAGTTAAGGTAATTAATAGTAATCAACAAAATGGAATCCTTAAGAAACAATAAAATGTATAATTTATTATCAGGACTATTGTTAATAGGTTTTGGTTGTTTTAGATTGTATCAGCATTTTAATACCAAGTTAACTTTAAATAATATAAAGTTGGCAATTGCTGTTTTTGCAATTATTTACGGTATTTATAGCTTGTATAAATATACACAGCTAAAAAAACAAGAATAAATTTTATACAAAAACCTTCAAATAATATTTGGAGGTTTTTTATTTTAACAAAATCATAGCAATACACTAAATGGTTACTTTTAGTTTTTATTCGTATATTTAAGTAAACACATAAATATAAAAGCTATGACAGATTATATAAAAATTTTTGAAGGTAACTTTATTGTTGTTCAATTAATTAAAACCAGATTAGAAGACATAGGTATAAATCCTGTAATTAAAGATGAAAACGAATCTGGAAGACTTGGTGGATTTGTTCATGACATGCCTAGGGTTCCAGAAGTATATGTACATCAATCTGAGGTTGACAAAGCATTACCAATTATCGAAGCTGTAAAAGCTGAAACTGAAGCATAAAAAAACGCTTTGTTCTAAACTAGAATAAAGCGTTTTTAGTAAGACTAATTTAATATTTTATCACCTTATGATTTTGGCAACAATACTGTATCTATAACATGAATTACTCCGTTTGATTGATTAACATCTGCTATTGTTACTTGAGCAGAATTTCCGTTTTCATCAGACACATAAACAGCACCATCTTTTTCCCAAGCAGTTAGTGTACCACCAGAAACGGTTTTAATTATTGCTTTTCCTTTTCCTTTTTTAATCAATTTAGCAATGTTTTTAGCACTCCATTTTCCAGCAACAACATGATACTTTAAAATAGTTTGTAATTGCATTTTGTTTTCTGGCATTACTAAAGTAGCCACTGTACCTTCTGGTAATTTGTCAAAAGCTGAATTAGTAGGTGCAAACACAGTAAATGGTCCTTCGCTTTGTAAAACATCAACTAGTTCGGCTGCTTGTACTGCTTCAACTAATGTTGTATGATCTTTAGAATTTACTGCATTTTCTACGATGTTTTTTGATGGATACATAGCTGCTCCTCCAACCATTTTAGTGTCTTTAGACATCATTTTATCTTGTGCTAAACCTAAGTTTGCCACTAGCATTACACTAAGCCCTAATACGATTTTTGATAATTTTAATGTTTTCATAGTTTTAATATTTTTGTATTCGGTTTATCTACGCAACATTTATAAAGTCGGTTTTATTTTATTTTAAATTAACACCACATTAACAACAATTAGAGACATAAAAAAAGCCTTCAGATAACTCTGAAGGCTTTTATATATTGAGGTTAACGTATGATTATACGGTATACATTTTATCTCTTAATTCTTTTATTTTTTTGTCTTGCATGTAATCATCAAATGTTGAGTATCTATCAATAACTCCGTTTGGTGTTAACTCTACTACCCTATTTGCAACTGTCTGAGCAAACTCATGGTCATGTGTTGTAAACAACATAGTCCCTTTAAAGTTTTTAAGCGAGTTGTTAAACGCTGTAATACTCTCTAAATCCAAGTGGTTGGTTGGTTCGTCTAATTGTAAAACATTAGCTCTAGTCATCATCATTCTAGATAACATACAACGTACTTTTTCTCCTCCAGAAAGTACATTACATTTTTTAGAGCTTCCTCTCCACTAAAAATCATTTTACCTAAAAACCCTCTAATGTGTACTTCTTCACGCTCTTCTTCTGTTTGAGCCCATTGACGTAACCATTCTACTAAAGATAAATCTTTATCATCAAAAAACTTACTATTATCTAATGGTAAGTAAGATTGTGTCGTTGTAACTCCCCAAGCAAATTTACCAGAATCAGCTTTTAAATTGTCATTTAAGATCTCGTAAAATGCAGTTGTTGCTCTAGAATCTCTAGAAAACACAACCACTTTATCTCCTTTTTGTAAGTTTAAATCTATGTCTTTAAATAATGTTTCACCATCTAAAGTAGAAGTTAAACCTTCTACATTTAATATTTGATCTCCAGCTTCTCTATCTCGTTCAAAAATAATAGCAGGATAACGACGACTTGTACGTCTAATATCTTCAATATTAAGCTTATCAATCATCTTCTTTCTACTTGTTGCCTGTTTACTTTTTGCAACATTGGCAGAAAAACGACGAATAAATTCTTCTAACTCCTTTTTCTTTTCTTCAGCCTTTTTATTTTGTTGTGCATGTTGTCTAGCTGCTAACTGTGACGACTCGTACCAGAACGTATAATTACCAGAGAAATGGTTTATTTTTCCAAAATCAATATCACTAATATGTGTACAAACTGCGTCTAAAAAGTGTCTATCGTGAGATACCACAATCACACAGTTATCATAATTAGCTAAAAAGTTTTCTAACCAAGCAATTGTTTCGTAATCCAAATCATTGGTAGGCTCATCCATAATAAGGACATCAGGATTTCCAAAAAGCGCTTGTGCTAATAACACACGTACTTTTTGTTTACCATCTAAATCTGCCATCAAAGTATAGTGCAAATCTTCTTTAATCCCTAAGTTAGATAACATTGCTGCTGCATCACTATCTGCATTCCAACCATTCATCTCTTCAAAACGTACTTGAAGCTCTCCTATTCTTTCTGCATTTTCGTCTGTATAATCTGCATATAATGCATCAATTTCAGACTTGATTTTATAAAGTTCTTGGTTTCCTTTTAAAATAGTTTCTAAAACAGTATCCTCGTCATGTTTGTTGTGATCCTGAGTTAAAACAGACATACGTTTACCAGCTTCTAGGTGTACTTGACCTGAGGTTGGCTCCATTTGTCCAGAGATTATTTTTAAAAACGTTGACTTTCCTGCTCCATTAGCTCCAATAATCCCGTAACAATTTCCGTTATTAAAAGAGGTACTAACTTCATCAAAAAGTACACGCTTACCGAATTGAACTGATAAATTTGATACTGATAACATATCTATAATTTTAATTTTGTGCAAAAGTAGAAAATTAACACGAAATAGCCATTATACATTGAGTCTTTAATAAGTTTTAACAACGCCTTAACACGAGTACAGTTTTGCAAAACATATTTTTGTTTAATTATGATTGCCTTACAAACTAATTTATGTCTTTAAGACCCATTTTATATAGTATAATCTGCCTAAGTGTTTTAGTATCTTGTAAAAAAGATAAAAACGTAATTGAAGAAAACTCTGCTTTTTTTGGTGGTCAGATTGTAAACCCAAGTAGTAACCACATTATTATTTTTAAATCGTCGGAAATAATCGATACCGTATATTTAGATTCTAGAAACAGATTTAAATACAATTTTAAAAATTTTGAAGCAGGTTTATATAATTTTTATGATGGTAAAGAGTCTCAAGCTTTTTTAATACAACCTAACGATAGTATTATGATACGCGTTAATACTATGGAATTTGATGAGTCTTTAGTTTTTAATGGTATTGGTGAAAAAGAAAATAATTATCTTATTAATTTATTTCTTGAAACCGAAAAACAAGAACAAGAAGTTTTAGAAATTAGTCAATTAAAACCTATTGCATTTGAAGAAAAACTATCTAGAATACGACAAGACAAACTTGATAAATTAGCTAAGTTTAAATTAAGATATGGAGCTTCGGAATTATTTACTGTATTTGCTTTAGCTAATATAAATTACAATTATTATTACAGTAAAGAAGCTTATCCTTTTATTAATTACAGTAAAAGTGAAAGTGAGTTATTTAAGGATTTACCTAAAGACTTTTTTGCTTTTAGAGATGAGATAGATTACAATAATAACACTTTAAAGGACTACAGACCATATATCTCTTTTTTAAGGTTTCACTTTAACAACATAGCATTACAAGAGCATTTTAAACACTCAGAAGACGACATTTACAACAACCAGTCTTTAGAGTATAACCTTGATAAATTAGATTTAATTGAAAATAAAATAACAGATACATTTATAAAAAACAGACTGTTATATTATAACATGATTAAGTTTATTAATGCTTCAAAAAGTGTAGATGATTATGATACGCTTTTTAAATCTTTTTCAGAAAAAAGTACTAATACTAAACAAAAACAAAAAGCAAACCTTTTAGTTGATTCTTACAAACGATTAAAACCAGGGAAAATAGTACCAGATGTTACTGTTATAGATAAAGACGAAAACTCTTTACATTTAAAAGATATTATAACAAAACCTAGTATTGTATATTTTTGGGATGTTAAGGATAGATACCACTTAAAAGTATGCCATCAACGTGCTAAAGAGTTAAAGAACAAATATCCTGAGTTTGATTTTAAGGCCATTTGTGTTAATCCTATTAGTAGTAAAGAACAAGCTGCTATACTACAACGTAATAACTTAACTCACAAAAACGAATACCATTTTGAAAACGCTAAAAAAGCTATAGAATATCTCTCTATCAAACCCATTAACAAGGTATTTATATTAGATAAAAATGCTATTATTGTTAACCCAAAGGCTAATATGTTTGACATTTCTATTGAAAAAGAAATGTTGTCTTTGATTAACAAATAATCTATACTTCATTAAAAAAAAGCGTCTACAACATTGTAGACGCTTTTTTTATAGTCAATTTAAAGGTTATTCCTTTTTATGATCATCTTTAATAGCTTCATCTCTGTATTTACAACAATCGTGAACAGAGGCGTAAGCTTCATCAGGTGCTTTTAAACCCTCTGAATCATGTCCTGCATTAAGTACACTTTGTTGTATTGTTTTTAAATCTGTTTTACGCTCGTCATAAATCAATTTTAACTCATGGGTTTCCACACTCCAAATAGCACTTTTAACACCTTTGGTTTTAAAGCATGCTTTTTCTATTCTGGCTTTACACATTCCGCAAACACCATCTACATCTATGCTTTCTCTTTTGTTTTTGTCTTGGGCAAACGTCAATGATGACGTTACCATTAGTAGTAAAACTATTATTTTTTTCATTTTTTTATAAGTTTTTATTTTAGTTTATATCTTAATCCTGCGTAATACATACTTCCAAATATTGGTCCATACACAAAGTTTGTATCAAAACTTGAGCCAAATGGATTTTCTGCACTAACTATAGGATTACTTTGTCTAACATTTGTTATATTTTCTCCTCCTAAATATACTTCAAATTTTGGAGAAAATACTTTGGTTACTTGAGTATTAATTGTGCCTATTGTTGGAGAATAATCATCAAGTACATATGGTAAAGCGTTAGTTGCTGTTGATGCAAAACGTTGCTGACTTAACCAATTGTAGGTGACATCAAATTTCCAATTACTATTGTTTCTTATATTGGTTTCATAAGATGTATTAGCAAAAAAACGATGCTTTGGCGTTAATGGTTTTGCTAATTTACCTGTTTGATATTGCGTTTTCACATCATAAAACTTGTAAGCAGTTCTAAAATCAAAATGATTAAATACATTATAATTTAATTCTACTTGAAAACTATTTGCATAACTATCACCTTCTAAATTATAAAAATTAACTTGTTGTGCATTTTCTAAATCAATCACAATTTGGTTTTTAAAATCGGTACGATAAAAGTCAAACGTAACATCTGCTGCTCTGCCAAAAAGATTAAATCCTTGTAAGTAAGAGGCACCATAATTCCATGCAATTTCAGGATCTAATCCATAAATACTTCCGTTTGAATTTAAAATTGAAAATACTCTAGACGACGCAAATAAGTTTTGATTTTCAGCAAAAATATTTGCACTTCGTTTACCTCGTCCAATGGAAGCTCTAAAAGCAGATTTACTCCATGGAGAGTAACGCATATGAAGTCTAGGTGTTATAAATTCGCCTAACAAATTATGACTATCAAAACGCAGTCCAGCAGTCAGTGTAAATTTTTCTAAATTATCAAACGAATATTCTCCAAAAGCTCCAAAAGAACGCTCTACTCTTTCAAAGTTTTGACCAATAGCAAATTCGTCATAAGCATCGTAAGTAAAATTAACACCTGTTTTTATTTTATGTCTAGAGTCATCAATTATAGAGTTATACATAACATTTGTGTACACACTTGTATGTTCTATATCATATTGATTTAATCCAAAGTAAGAGTCTTGATCATGCTGACTAATTGCTAATTGCACACCAATACTTTGCCAAGGAATTTCTGGATTAACATAACCTAGTTTAGCAGACAACTCATAACGTTGAGTATTAATCTCGCTTCCCCAAGCATTTGTAGTTAATTTGTCAGTATCAGGATTAAAATCTAACTGACCACCTTGTTTATCATCATTTAAGTATTTAAGATTTATAAAACTTACAAAACCCTTTTCGGTATCAGTATATTGCCAACGGTTCATTACATTAACTTGACTATATACAGGCATATCTAAAAACCCATCATGATTAACATCATGTTTTTCTTGATGTGTGTTTCCGTGAAGGTATAAGCCTGTGCTCCATTTATCGTTTAAACTGGTATTAAAATGAGTATTAAGCTCTAAACGCGTACTACTTGCTCCATACAAATTTAAAAAAAACGAATTATCTGTAGTTGGCTTTACTAGCTCTGCATTAATCTGTCCTGCAATACTCTCAAAACCGTTAACTACACTACCTGCTCCTTTGGTAATTTGAATGCTTTCAACCCAAGTTCCTGGAATAAAGCTTAATCCAAATGCCTGAGAAGCACCTCTTACTGACGGAATATTTTCTGTTGCAATTAATATATAAGGACTTGATAACCCTAACATTTTTATTTGCCTTGTTCCTGTTACTGCATCGCTAAAATTAACATCAATTGACGGATTGGTTTCAAAACTTTCTGACAGATTACAGCAAGCTGCTTTTAAAAGTTCATCACTACTAACTAACATTGTATTTGTGGCTTTCAAATAGGATCTGGAAGTTGCTTTTTTTCTGGATTGTACAACAACTTCATCTAAATCTGTAGTTGGGTTTAAATAATGGTTAATAGTCTTGTTGCTTGTCACATCTATAGTGTCAGTTTTAAATCCGACATAACTAACTATAAGCTTTTTATAGTTTGAATTATATGGTATTTTAAATTGTCCATCTATATCTGTAGAAGTCCCAACACTAGTACCTAACCAAATCATGTTGGCACCAAATAAGGGTTGTGGATTGTTATCTGTTGAGGCTTCATAAATTACACCTGACAATTCAGATTGAGCAAAACTAGCTGTTGGCAAGAAGCAAAACATTAGTAAAAGCACAGCATAAATAGGTTTTAAAACCTGTTGTTTATTTGGTTGTAAAGCAGATTTAACATCTACTTTACCTGTATTACAGGACAGACCTGTAATAATATAAGTTTGTTTCATTTATATATTTTTAATAAAATTACTTTATATCTTTTCCGTTTTAGCGAAAACTAAACAAAGCATTTTATCAAATAATATACACGTCGTGAAGGACTTGATAATCCACAATTAAGGAAGGTGGATCGTAATTTTTATGAGGAATATTTAACTTTGGTAAAGTTTCAAATAAATGAAAATAAGACAACACCAAAGAAGTAATAAAAGATTGTGTTGTAAGGTCTAAATCATCAAACGAATTAACTTTTAATTGGTCTTGACCTTTAACGACATCAATTTCATTTTTACAACATGGTTTCATTACCACTACAGGCTCTTCATTTGCATGAGAAACATCTGTGTTACAACTTTTAGCTTTAGTAAATACTGCTGAATCTACTAAAAAGTCACCACAATAATGACGCTCTACGGTAAAAGACAATGTTGAAAACAACACCACCAAAGCCATAACAAAGGACAAACTTTTATGTAAAAATACTTTTATCACAATACAAAGATACAAAATTGATTAATTGATAGAGATGTAAAAAAAGCTTTAACATGATTTTAAATTCATACAATAATTTCGGCACAATTAATGTTTAGTTATATCTTTGACAATTAAATACTCATATTATGAAGTTTAAACTAACCTTATTATTACTACTAGCTGCTTTAACTTTTAGCTATGGACAGGACAACAGAGCGTTTAAAGCAGGTGAAAAACTTACGTTTTCAGCAGCTTACAACATGTCTGGAATTTTAACAGATGTAGCAGAAGTTAAGATGGAAACTAGTGAAATGAATACAAGCTCTTCTAAACTTTTACATTTAAAATGTACAGCAACCACATACAGTAGTTTTGATAGTTATTTTAAAATTAGAGATTTATATGAAAGCTATGTTAACCCAAGAACTATAACTCCATATTTATACAACCGAGAAATTAATGAAGGTGGTTATTACAAATTTGTAAAATATAAATACAACCATAAAACCAATCGCGTAAATAGTGTTATTAAAAAGAAAACAAAAAACACTGCTTCTGGATTTTGGGATAAAAAAGAAAATGTAAAAATAAATGGAGGAACAAAAGATATTGTTGCTACTATTTATAAAATTAGAACTTTAGACATTAAAAAAGCTCCAATTGGAGCATCAGACTCTTTTACTGTTTTATTTGATAATAAGCAGACTAAGTTTAGATTTAAATTATTAGCTAAAGAGACTATTAATACAGCTTTAGGTAAAAAAGAATGTTATAAATTAGCCATTAGTGCCTCAGGAACAGATGTTTTAAAAGGAAGCAACTCTAACCTGTTATGGTTAACTGCTGATGAGAATAAAATACCTGTTTTTGCTAAATTTAAAATTGCAGTAGGTAGTGGTGAGTTAAAAATTAAATCGGCAACTGGATTAAAAAACTAATCAAAACATGAGAAAACTAAGTATTATTTTAGGTTTAATTTTTGCTGTATTGGCAGTAATATTATCTGTTTTACCGTTATACAAACTAGCATTTATACCTGCTATTTTAGCTGCAATATTTGGTGTTGTAGCATTTTTGAAAGCTCGTAATCAAGATTTACCAACTCATGTCATTCAGGTCATTTTTCTATTAACTATAATTAGTTTAAGTCTTGCTACCTATAAAACCCTTTTTACTGTTGCAGAGGTTGGAGACACTAAAGAACTAGAACAAACAGAGGACAAAAGGAAAGAAGAAGCTAAAGAAGAATTAGAAGATATAATCATAACTGATTAAATCAATACATTCTAATATTATACTAAAAAGAGCCTGTTTTAAATTTTAAAATAGGCTCTTTTTTATTGATTTAGACTAAACTATAAAATGCAATTATAATTTGGTAAAAGCTTATAATTTCTTGTACTTTTACAAGTGTAACTGTAAAATATATTTTATTAAATGAAATCCATTTTTTCAATAGCTTCATTAAGCTTATTATTTATTGCCTGCGGAAGTTCTCAAAAAGGCAAAACCACAACAACCACTACGACTACAGATCCTAGTGTTTATGCAAAAACTATAACTCAGGCAGAATTAAAAACAGCATTATACCAATATGCTTCAGATGAGTTTGAAGGAAGAGAAACTGGAGCTGAAGGTCAAAAAAGCAGTTCAATTTTTAAAAGAACATTATATACAATATGGTATTCCTGCAGCAAAGTCTGACGGAAACTATTTTCAAGATGTACCTTTACAGTTACAATCAAAACCAGAGGTCTCGTTAACTGTTAATGATAAAAACCTAACAAGCCTTGAAGATTTTGTGTCTATTAATCCAATGGAGACTTCTACCTTAAAAGCTAATGAAATTGTTAATTTAGGTTACGGAATTGAGGATGATAAATTCAGCAATTATAAAAATGTAGACATTAAAGATAAAGTTGTCTTTTTTATTAATGGTGAGCCAAAGAATGACGATGGAACTTACGTTATTTCTGGTACTAAAGAAGATTCTAAATGGTCGAATTTTAGACAAGAATTTGCTTTAAAGCGCGACATAGCTATGAAAAAAGGTGCTAAAGCAGTATTATACTATAATCCAAAAGTATTTGCTATGGCTGCTTTACGCTACGGAACTTCAAGCGGAAGAATGAGCTTAGTCAGCAAGGATAAAAAAATGTTTTACTTTTTAGTTAATACCGAAACTGTAAAAGCTTTATTTAATAAGGACATCACTAGTTTTGACAAATCTTTTACTAATGAAACACAACCTGCTACGATAGCCTTAGATTATACAAACAAGTCTAAAGCGTTGTCTTCTGAAAATGTTGCTGCTATTATTAAAGGAAGCGAAAAGCCAAATGAATATGTTGTCATCTCGGCACATTTAGATCACGAAGGTGTTAAAGATGGAGAAGTATATAATGGAGCTGATGATGATGGCTCTGGTACTGTTGCTGTTTTAGAAATAGCTGAGGCTTTTGCCAAAGCAAAAAAAGAAGGTCATGGACCAAAACGATCGATTGTCTTTTTAAATGTAACAGGTGAAGAAAAAGGATTACTTGGAAGTAGACATTATACAGATAACGATCCTATTTTTCCTTTAGAAAACACTGTTGCTAACTTAAACATTGATATGATTGGACGTACAGATCCAAAACGTAAAACAGGAGATAGAAACTATATTTACTTAATTGGAAGTGATAAACTAAGTACAGATTTACATAATATATCTGAAGACGTTAATACTAAATACACAAACATTGAGTTGGACTATACGTTTAATGACGATAATGATCCTAACCGTTTTTACTACAGATCGGACCATTATAACTTTGCTAAAAACAATATTCCTGTAATTTTTTACTTTAACGGAACACACGATGATTATCACAGACCGAGTGATACACCAGATAAGATTGAATATGACTTATTAGAAAACAGAGCACGATTAGTGTTTTACACTGCTTGGGAAGTCGCTAATAGAGACGCGAGACTTGTAGTCGATAAAGCTGAGTAATAATTTAAAAAATCCTGTAATTAAAATTACGGGATTTTTTATGTCTTAATTCTAAATTTATATAAACAAAAAAAGCTTCTCTTTTCAGAGAAGCTTTTTACTTTTGGGTGGAAGACCGGGTTCGAACCGGCGACTTTCGGTACCACAAACCGACGCTCTAACCAGCTGAGCTACAACCACCATTTGTGCGCATTTAATAATGCGTGTGCAAAGGTAATTTATTTACTAGTTATTACAAATATTTTTTATAAAAAATTTTACTTTAAATCAAATAAACTTTCCACAGCAACGTAACGTTCTACATTATAGCCTTCTGCGAAATCAACATTTATGATTCTTCCTAGGTCCTGAGCTCTATATTTTACACTATCTGTAAAGTTTTTGCTAGAAATTGGTGTTTCAGGCTCTTTACTATCAGGATCAAAAAACTGAGTTTTGTAGGCTAATACACTTTTTAACTTAGTTTCCATATGATTTGAAACATCTACAACAAAATCTGGCTCTATAGTTTTCCATTGTATATAATGGTACACCTGTTTTGGTCTCCATTGTTTTTGTGGCTGACCAGCAATACTGGTTTCAATTTTAATTAAACCACTTAAAAAACAAGCATCACTAACTAACTTGCTACCTTTACCATGATCTATATGTCTATCGTCAATAGCGTTACATAAAACAATTTCAGGTTGATACTTACGTATCATTTTTATAATGTCTAACTGATGCTGTTTATCATTAACAAAAAAGCCATCAGCAAAACCTAAGTTTTCTCTGTAAGATACGCCTAAAATATTTTTAGCATCTTCAGCTTCAGCTTTACGTGTAAACTCTGTACCACGTGTTCCTAATTCTCCTTTAGTCAAATCTACAATTGCAACAGTTTTTCCGTTTGCAATTTCTTTAGCTATGGTACCTCCTGCTCCAAGCTCGACATCGTCTGGATGCGCACCAAATGCTAATATATCTACTTTCATTGTTATTATTTTTTATTCCAATTTTGTTTTTGTTCTTCATTTAAAAAAGTCCAAGCAACAATACGACTTTTCTTATTTCCAATATTCATTGCTATAGTCATTACTGATGTAGCTCCTAACTTTTTAAGAGATTGATTCATGGTTTTAATATTATCTTTATTAGAAACTAAACTAGTATACCAAAAGCTACTTGTTTTTTGTAATGAACTTTCATAAAGATAAGTATGTAAAAAAGCTTTTTCTCCTCCTTTATACCATAGCTCATGAGCTTGTCCTGCAAAGTTACGCACCATTTGGTCCGTTGGCTTCCCTAAACCTTTCAGCTTACTGGTTGTCGCTTTAATTGCATCAGCTTCATTTTTAAAAAAAGGTGGATTACACATCGTGACTGTGACCTTATCATTTTCATCTAATACATCTTGTAAAATATGTGTATCATCTGTTTGCTTTTTGAGCTTAATTTTATCTTGTAGGCTATTTTTTTCTATAATATTCTGAGCAGACTTTATGGCTTCATCATTACTGTCTACAGCAACAAAATTCCAATCATAGCTTGAAGTCCCTAATAAAGGATAAATGCAATTTGCACCTGTACCAATATCCATAATAGTGATGTCTTTATCCAATTGTGACCGTTGTAATAAGTCTGATATATGATGAATATAATCTACACGACCAGGTATTGGAGGACACAAAAAATGATCTGGAAAATCCCAAAAGCTTATACCGTAATGCGTATGTAATAATGCTGCATTTAAGGTTTTAACCGCTTTAGGATTTGCAAAATCAATGGTCTTTTTATTATTGGCATTTGTAAACACAAAAGATTCTAGTTTTGGGTGTACTGTTGCTAGTATTTCAAAATTGTAATCTTCAGAATGTTTATTTTTTTTATGCACAACTTTTGGTTTTATTGGATTGTTATTATCGCTTGATTAATATCTTGTTTTAAGTCTTTAGTTTCTTCTATTCCTAATGAAAATCTAATTAAACCGTCAGAAATCCCAACAGCTTCACGCTGCTCTGGTGTTAATAATGCATGAGAGGTTTGTGTTGGTGACAGTATTGTGCTTTCTACTCCTGCAAGACTTATTGATGGTTTTATTAATTGCAATTGTTTCATGAATTGATCAGAATCAATACTGTCTATCAATTCAAAAGATAACATAGCACCAAAGCTTTTCATTTGTGATTTAGCTAATTTATGTTCTGGATGACTTTTTAGCCCAGGATAATATACCGTTTTAACAAAGGATTGTTTGTCTAACCATTTTGCCATTTTTAAAGCATTTTTACTTTGTGCTTTAACACGTAATCCCATAGTTTTCATACTACGCTCCAACATCCAAACAGTAAAATCGCTTAAACTACCTCCATAATTTTTAGAAACATGCCAAATTTTTTCCATGTGTTCATGACTTCCTGCTACTGCACCTGCGCAAATATCTGAATGACCACCAAAATATTTAGTTGCCGAATGCATTATTAAGTCTATACCAAATTGTGCTGGATTTTGATTAACTGGACTTGCAAACGTATTATCAATACTAGTTACAATATTGTTTTGCTTCCCTAATTCTGCAATTGCTTTAATATCTGTAATAGTTAGTAACGGATTAGAAGGTGTTTCAATATGAATCAACTTTGTATTAGGTTGAATTACAGCTTCAAAATCCTCAACTTTATAACCGTCTGTAAAAGTAAATTCTATATTTAGCTTAGGAAATTCTTCTCTTATAAAATTTGCTGTTCCACCATATAATGTGTTTTGTACAACAATATGATCACCTGATTTTAAAAAGGCTAAAAACATATGACTAATTGCTGCCATACCTGAACCAAAAATCATTGCAGTTTCAGTAAACTCTAAAGCAGCTATTTTTTTAGCTAGATATTCTTGATTTGGTGTGTTAAAGTATCTTGGATACCTTTTTACGTCAACATCCATAAATTGATAAGATGAAGATAGATATATTGGTGAAATAGCACCTTTGAACTGATCATCAGGCACTTCTCCAACGTGAGTGCAAATAGTATTTAAACCTTGTTTTTTTGCTTTCATTTAATACATAATTTTAAAGCTGTAATTTACTAATTTAATAGCTGAATATTTAATTGTAAGCTACAATAATATAAATAACTTATTCAAATTTAACGACTTATTAACGCAATAGGTTTTATTTATTTTGTATACTATTGAGTATGATAGCACAAGATAAAACCACACACGAAGACATTTTACAACAATCTATTAACCATTTAGAGTTTTTAGGTTTTGAAAACATTAAAGCAGATTTAACTGGTTACGAGCAACCAAAAACCTTTATTAAAAAGGAAAACAATTTGGTTATGACACCAGATATTACCGCTTATAAACGAACCAAAAAATATTACTTTGAACTTGGACTAAAAAGTGAGAAGCCTAAATTATTAAAATCAAAATGGCGATTATTAGATGTTTTTACTAGAATGAAAGACCATAGATTTAAAATTATAAGTACTAAAGGACATTATAGTTTTGCTAACACTATAATTAAAGAGCTTAATCTTGATAAAACCTTAATTAAATTATAGTTTAATTACTATCTTCTTCTTTTGAAACTCCTTTTATAATTGCTTTAAGACGTTGCTTTCTGAGCGACTCTTCTTTTTTCTTTTTATTAATCTTTTTAGCCATTAACTTAGAGTGCTTTGCTTTATTTTTAGTGTTTTTTTGACCTTTTGGTTTTGGCATGACCTTATTTTTTAGATGCTTTTAGTAAAGAATTCTGCTCTTCCATTAACTCTGATAATCTTGACAGTAATTCTATATCCTTAGGCGTTTTAACGGTTTTATTTTTAACATCTTGAGACTTATCTCTTAATCTATTCATTGCCTTTACAACCAAAAATACAGTAAAACCTACGATTAAAAAATCTAAAAACACCTCAAATAACTCTCCATAATGCACTGCTACTTCCTGAGTAGTAATTGTACCCTCATTATTTGTGATAGCGTCCCTTAAGATTAAGCGTTTATTTTGAAAGTTTAAACCATCTGTCATTAAAGATAAAGGTGGTAAAAACACTTTTTTTACCATAACATCTATTACCTTATTAAAGGATGCACCTATAATAATACCAATAGCCATATCCATCATATTACCTTTTACAGCAAATTCTTTAAACTCTTTTAAAAACTTCATACTATATCATATTATTTATGTTTCAAAGTTAATAAAGATTACTAATCAAGTCATTTTTGAAGCAGCTAAAACTTTATGATTCTTACTTAACACAACCATTGCTTTATGTTTTGTCAGAAAATCACTCGATTATCTGTTTATATTGAATGTAAAGGACGAAATAATACACTTAAACTTATTTATATGTATTTAATCGAATATCAAACTTCTATTTGTTGTAAAAATTGCATTTCATCGAAAAAAATTGCAATTCATGGCTGTAATTCAAAATAAAATGTAACTTTACCGAAGAAATTAACCGTTTAACCGACAAATACGCTAGTTATGAAAAAATCTACTTTACTAATATTACTTTTAATCTGTAATAACATATTCGCTTTAAACTCTAATACCAATTCGAAAAACACTTATAATGCATCAAGCAGTGTTCAAATTTTAAGATTAGAATATACCTCTCCAAATGGAGCTGTTAGAGAGCTTGTATTAGGTTTTACATCAAATAACATTGCTACAGAAGGTGTTGATTATGGTTATGACGCCTCAGTTATTTTTCCACAATCCAATGATTTAAACTGGATTATTGAAGGTAACAGGTATGTAATACAAGGAGTTGGTAGTTTTGACAATAGCAAACAATATTTACTAGGAATGTATAACGAAACTTCTGGAACAGCACAAATAGCACTAACAAGCTTGCAAGGCTTTTCTAATGATATTGATGTTTACATACACGATGCTTTATTAAACACTTACACTAAAATAAACGACACTGCTTATACTGAAACTGTAGATGCTACAGATTATACAGATCGTTTTTACATTACCTTTAGCCAACCAGAAACAACAGATGAGAATAACGATAACATCTCGTCATTAGACCCAAAAAAGAAAAAGAAAGCTAAAGTTGGGTACCTAATTAACTCTGGGCAATTAAAAGTTACTGCTCCAGATAATGACACAATAAAAGAAATTAAAGTTTACAATTACAACGGTAACACATTACAAATGGCTAAAAATATAAATGCTAATCAAACATATTTAAATTTTGCTAGCGAAGAAAAAAACATAATACTACATATTACTACTGAAAAAGAAACCCTAATTAAACAAATTGTTCTGAACAAATAATTAGTTAATTACAACCTACATTTATAAGACTTGCTAGAGATAGCAAGTCTTTTTTTATAAAAAACCTGAGAGAATATCTTAGCAAAAAATAACTGCTTATAGCTCCATATTGAATACACGTAATAGACTTACTGTTAAGTATCAGATTCATCATAATAAGTATTACTATTAACAAGCTACTTATTAAAGCAAAAAAACTCACTAATCTTAGTGAGTTTTTTTCTACTATAAAGTTAATCCTTTTTATTTCTTATAAAACTTAGCGTACTTTCTGTATGAAAACACAGCTAATATTGCAATAATTACTAATGCAATTCCTATAAATTTAAAGCTTACAATTTGATCTCCACTTGCATAACTATGCAATCCTGACAAGTAAAAATTTACTCCAAAATAAGTCATTAATATACTTCCAAAAGTTATTACTGACATTAAATTAAAGAACCAACGTCCACGTAAACCTGGCACTAATCGCATGTGAATAACAAATGCATATAACATAATACTGATTAAAGCCCAAGTTTCTTTTGGATCCCAACCCCAATATCTTCCCCAACTTTCATTAGCCCATTGACCACCAAGGAAGTTTCCTATTGTTAACATGACCAAACCTACGGTTAAAGCCATCTCATTGATTATAGTTAATTCTTTTATATTTAAATCCATTTTAGCTTTATTGTTTTTGTTGGTCAACAAAATTAAAACCAAGGATACTATTCCTAATATCATTCCTAAAGTAAATGGACCATAACTTGCTACAATTACAGCTACATGTATCATTAACCAATAACTATTTAAAACCGGTTGAAGATTTGCAATTGCTGGATCCATCCAATTCCAGTGCGCTATCATTAAAATCATAGCTGTCACAAATGCTGTAGAGGCTAAAGTTAAGTCACTTTTGCGTCCAAAAGCTAAACCAAAAAACATTGTAGCCCAAGCCACATAAATCATAGACTCATAAGCATCACTCCAAGGTGCATGACCAGAAATGTACCAACGTGCAATCAATCCTAAAGTATGTACTACAAACAACCCTAAAATAATAAACTTGAAAACAACTACACTTTTGTTTAACCACTTATTGTTAGATTTAAAGATTTGCCATAATAACAATACAAACAATAACGTTCCTGCATACATATACCAACTAAATAGCTTTTTAAACACATCGTACTTGTTGTATAAGATTTCAGTATCAATCTTATCGTCGCTAAGCATGACGTTAGCTCCAACTTTTTTCTGCGAAACTTTAAAAGCATCTAACAACTTTTCAGCTTTAGTAAAATCACCTGTTTTTTTGGCTTCATTTAAAGTTAATAAATACCAATCAAAACCAGAACCTATAAAACTACCATAAGTAGTATCTTGTATTTTTTGGTTAAATCCTTCGTTTTTATATTCAAAAGGAGAAATCCATTTATTGTTTTCATCATCAGGAACAGGAAAAATCTTTAACGATCGACCTTCAATAGCATTACTTAAAAGGTTAATACGTTGGTTAGCCTCTATAAACTCTTTTTGTATTCCTGTTTGTGCTTTTACTGCAGAAGCTTCTTCTAAATACGAATCTAATTTATACTGAAAATTGTCATCAAAAAAGTCTAACATTGTTGCGTATTTCTGACTTTTATCCAATCCAATAATACCTCTAATAGAATCTGCTTTTTTTGGTGCTAAATAAATTATTGGCACGTTATACCAAAGCATTGGACTTTCTAGAATGCTTAAAAATACTTGATTAGAAGTTAAACCCTCATAACCTTCGTGCTTAGTAAGTTTTCTAACTAATTCTGATGCATACGTATCAATTGGCATCATACGACCATCTAAATCCTGTATTACTAAACATCCAAACTTTTCGGCATGTTTAATAGGAGCCACATTAGCCTTTAAAATAGAATCTATTTGAGCTTTTGTTGGCCTACTGTTTGGTGTAACAGCAACTGTCTCATGATTATGACCATCATCTTCGGTATGTTGCTCGTGTTGCGCAAAACCACTTAAACTAAAACACAATAAAAGTAATGTTGCTGCTTTTGCTTTTTTGTTTTTAATTTTCTCTAAACCGTTTTGTAAATCTCTAAATCTTGTATGGTTAGCAAATAAAATTGCCATCATACCAATATATAATAAAAAGTAACCTAAATAGGTCACCCAAGTTCCCCAATAATCATGATTTACAGACAGAATGGTTCCTTTTAAATCTTTATCAAAATCGGCTTGAAAAAAACGATAACCTCTATGATCTAATATATTATTCATATAAATATGAAAATCAAAATCACCTTGTTCTTTATCCAATACAGTTACTTTACTCTCGTAAGAAGAATAATTATTCTCTGTACCAGGAAACTTTTCGGCTATAAAATCATTTAACTTAACTTCAAAAGGTAATTCTAAAACTTTAGACCCATATTTTAAAGCTATATCTAAACCACCTACTTTAACTTGCTTAAAACGGTTGTTAGACCATTGACTACCTAATAATTTAATCTCTTTAGTTTCGCCATTAGCAGAGACATTTAATACCACTGCATTATCATCTTGTTTAAGGAAACTTGCTTTTTTAACAACATCAAACTTACCTTTAACTACAGGTTTTGGAAACACCAATTGCATGTCACCAATTACATATCTAGAACGTAACATTAAAGGCTGAATACTATCTTTAATTAATAAACCTGTATTCATGGTTGCCATTTGAAGATATTCACCTTCAAAAGGAGACTCAACCATCAACCCATTTTCTGTGGATGTAATATTTACTGCACCTTGAGTTGGTTTATCTAAAGCAATTAAAAGGTTATGTATATTTTCTACACTACCTTGTTTTAAGAAGTGATTATGTGGTCCATTACCTCTAGCTTCAACTATTTTTAAATAATTTTCACCAGCGTCATCCGGAACAACATCTTCCTCTGCTCCAAGAAAAAAATCTGTTAATTCAAAATTTACTGGAGTTCCATTGTAAGACGCGGTATAATCAAAACTATTAGTCATACGTCCAGAAAAATCTACTTCTTCTTCTACAGGTAAACGCTGTGGTACACCATCAATTTTATAATCTCCATCAATGTAAGCTGTGATATATGTTTTTTGAGACAAAAAGCCACTTTCAGTTTCACCTTCTCTGATAGCTATCATCCCTTCAAAACCAAAATAACGTGTAATTCCAGCACCTAAAATGATAAATATAAAAGCCAAATGCAGCAATAATGTAGCCCATTTTTCTTTTCGTAATAATCTAAATCTAAAAATATTACCAATAAAATTAACCATAAACAATACCATAATGGCTTCAAACCACCAAGCATTATAAATTAAGTTTCTGGTATAAGGTGTTGGAGAGGTATCCATGTTTCTGTCTAAAAGCGTTCCAGCTGCCATAGCAACAGCAAAAACAATAAATAAGACAGATGTCAATCTAGTAGAAAACAAGATTTTGGCAATTCTATTTTGCATAATAATAGGCCTTTTTTAGCTCGTGCAAAGATAATTGTTTTTGTTGGTTTTAATTCCTCAAAAACTTCCAAATCTTGTGTTAAAATTACGGTTAAGTCTTTTGCCTAGCTTCAAAAATCTTTAAGTACATAAAGGTTCCCATTTTTCTTGAGCGACGCTTGGCATTATCAGCAATTTCACCTTCAAAATATTGGTCAATAGTTTCGCACCATAAATTTAACCAAATACCAAAATGCATTTCGGTAATAGTGTGCTTCATCTTAGCGTCAACTTTTTCATGAGCTTCCAAAGGATTACCAATATATTTATGTGCTAATTTTTTACCAATAAATAAACTAGATTCCCAAAAGGTAGTTAAATGGTCCAAATGATTGTCCCAATCTGTAATAACTTCATTAAAAATAGGACCCAATACATTATCTGCTCTTACTTTTAAATAAAACTGATTTACTAAAAGCCTAACATCTTGACGGTTTGATATAGTTTTCCTATTCATAATAACAAAGATAAAGTTTTGCACTTCTAAATTTCTATTTTCTTAGTATTTTAGCGGTATGATTAAAATAGTTTTGCTTGGCGCAGGAAATGTTGCCACACACTTATATAAAGGCTTTAAAAAGGCTAATGATGTCAACGTTGTGCAATGGTATAACCGAAACTTAAAAAGTATTGAAACTTATAAAAATGAGGTTGAAATTACAGACAACGTAAACAACTTAATTGAAGCTGACGTATATATTATTGCTGTAAATGATGATGCTATACCAGAATTAAGTAGCGCACTACCCTTTGAAAACCGACTGGTTGTACATACCTCTGGTAGCGCAAGATTGTATGATATTGACCAAAAACTTTATAGAGGCGTTTTTTACCCATTACAAACCTTTAGTAAAGCTGTAGATTTAGATTTTACAACCGTACCAATTTGTATAGAAACCCTTAGAAAAAAAGATTTTAAATTACTGGAAACTCTAGGACAAAGCTTGGGTTGCGTCACCTATAAAGTAAATCCAAAACAAAGACCTGCTTTACATCTTGCTGCTGTTTTTGTTAATAATTTTACAAATCAAATTTACAGAATAGCGCATGAAATAACAGAAAAACAAGGTGCAGAATTTGACATTTTAAAACCCTTAATTACCGAAACTGCAAGAAAAGTCCAAGAAGTATCACCTTACATGGCACAAACAGGACCAGCAAAACGAAACGATAAAAAAACCATTAAAAGACATTTAAAGTTATTAGATAATCCAGAACATGAAGTGATTTACAAACTAATGACTGAATCTATAAAAAAACCCATGGACACTAAAAGCTACAAAGAATATTTACACCAAATTACAACCTTCATTTTTGATGTTGATGGTGTATTAACTAACGGAATGATCACAATTACTTCCACTGGTGAAATGATAAGACATATGAATGTTAAGGATGGTTATGCTATGAAACAAGCATTAAACCATGGTTTTAATGTTTGTATTATATCTGGTGGTACAAACGAAGGTGTACGTACTAGATTAAACCACTTAGGTATAAAAGACGTGTATTTAGGTGCACACCAAAAAGTAGTACAATTTGATGAGTATTTAAACAACAACCAAATTAAAGCCGAAAATGTATTGTACATGGGAGATGACATACCTGATCTACCTGTATTAAAGCAAGTTGGTTTATCTAGTTGTCCACAAGATGCAGTACCAGAGGTTAAACGTGTTTCAAAATACATATCTCATAAATTAGGAGGAGAAGGCTGTGTACGTGATGTCATAGAACAAGTACTAAAAGTACAAGGTAAATGGGATAGCGATTTTGACGCACAAACGTTTTAATAATTAATATAATTTTCAACTTGAAACTACTACAACTTATTAGGTTTAAAAATTTGTTACTAATAGCATTAGTACAAATCTTGATTAAGTATGCCTTATTCCCATCGCTAAGCATGTTTATTGACGGAACTTCGGTTTTTGTATCCACTACTCTAGACACTTTTCAGTTTATACTTTTAGTAATTTCAACACTTTGTATTGCATCAGGTGGTTATATTATTAATGATATTCTTGATGTTAATGCAGACTCCATAAATAAACCAGACCAACTTGTTATCGGCAAACACATTTCAGTAAACAAAGCCTACAATTATTATATGATATTTACGGTCATTGGTGTCGTTTTAGGGTTTTATTTATCTCATGCTGTGGGTCAAAGTAGCTTTTTCGCAATATTTGTTATCATAGCAGCCTTACTTTACATTTATGCTACTTTTTTACAGCAAATACTACTTGTTGGTAATATTGTTATTGGTTTAATGGTTGGTTTAAGCCTAATTATAGTTGGTGTTTTTGACTTACTGCCTGCAGTAACACCTCAAAACCAATACCTACAATCCTCAATGTTTGAGGTTCTTTTTGACTATTCTGTTTTTGCTTTTATTATGACATTAATCAGAGAAATTGTTAAGGACATACAAGACGTTGATGGCGATTATAAAGCCCAACTAAAAACCTTACCAATAGTATTAGGTATTAACAGAGCTTCAAAAATCGCATTTGTAATAACAATAATAGCTATAGGTATTTTAATTTACTATTTAGCTGCTTTTTTATACATGCAAGAAATAGTAGTTGTCTATTTTTTAATAACCGTCATAGCTCCTTTAGTTTACGTTGCAATCAAACTGTTTACTGCCGAGAAAAAAACAGAGTTTAAAAATATAAGCAAATGGCTTAAAGTAATCATGTTATTAGGTATACTATCAATGGTCATTCATCTTTTAAACAAGTAATTATGCTAAACCAAAAACTAAAAGACAGACATATAATATTAGCCTCAGGATCTCCAAGACGACAACAGTTTTTTAGAGATTTAGGCTTAGATTTTGAAGTCCGTTTAAAAGACACTAAAGAAGATTATCCTAAGCATTTATTACACTACCAAATTAGTGATTATATAGCCGAGCTTAAAGCTGTTCCGTTTATGGATCAACTTAAACCTCATGAAATATTAGTTACCAGTGACACCATTGTTTGGCACAAAAGTAAAGCTTTAGGCAAACCACAAAACAACGATGAAGCCTACGCAATGCTAGCCTCATTAAGTAATGATACTCACGAGGTCATTACCTCAGTAAGCATACACACTAAAAACTTTCAAAAAACCGTAAATGCAGTCACTAAAGTCACATTTAAAGAATTTACTGATGACGAAATCTGGCACTACGTAAATACCTATGCACCTTTGGATAAAGCTGGATCGTATGGTATCCAAGAATGGATTGGTCAAATTGGAGTTATTAGTATAGAAGGATCCTTTTTTAATGTTGTTGGTATGCCAACACACCTTGTTTATGAAACGTTAAATACCATTGCTGACCAATTTTAGAATTGTATTTTTATAATAAAATACATTATGAAAATCCTAAAATACGCTACAGTAACGATAATAGCTTTCATGTTTTTAAGCTGTAATAATCAGCCTAAAAGCACAATAAAAGATACAACTAAAACAACAGCAAAAGTGGAGAAAACGGATACTAAATCCATAAAAACACCTGCTTTTAAACCTAATAAACAATTTAATGATTATTGGTACCAAGGTCAAGCCGAAATCACCTCGTACCAATTAGACCAAGCTCGTTATGGCGAAATACGTGACGGAAAAGCAGTTTTGGTATTTGTTACCGAACCATTTCTAGAAGATCAACAAGTCAAAGCAGACCAAAACACTTCAAAAAACATCAATGTTTTAAAACTAAATGCCACAAAAAAATTCAACACAGGTATTTATCCTTACAGCATCATGCAAAGCACATTTTACCCAATAGCCAATAACCAACACGCTATAAAAGTCAGCGCATCAATGCAAGAATGGTGTGGACATGTGTACACGCAACTAAATAATCGCGAGCAATTTCAAATTAGCTCTCACTCCTACTTTCAAGGTGAAGCAGACCAAAATTTCAACTTAGACAAAGCCATTTTAGAAAATCAACTGTGGACACAATTACGTATCGACCCTAAAAGTTTACCAGTAGGTAACTTTAAAATCATACCAAGTTTAGAGTTTACTAGACTAACCCATAAACCCTTAAAATCTTATAACGCTTTCGCGGAAATAAAGTCAGGACAGTACACGCTAACTATAGCAGATTTAGACAAAAAGCTAGTCATCAACTTCAGTCCTAAATTTCCGTTTACTATCGAATCTTGGCAGGAAACCATCAACGGTTTAACTACAAAAGCAACAAAATTAAAAACCATAAAATCGGCCTATTGGAACAAAAAAAGCAATGCAGATTTAGAATTAAGACAAACACTTAAATTAGAATAAAAACCATATTAGCCTTCTTATTAAAGCGCTATATGTTTTTTAAAAATTTAGAATCCGAGATTTTAGCTTCAACTATATTGTTATTAATTTTTATAGTTACTCGTATGCTATTAAAAATTTCAATAAAAACAAGGAGGCTATAAAAACACAAGATAAAGACGCTCTAATCTAAGCTATTATAGAGGACATTAGAGCCTTTCAATTATTACTAAGACTTGATGATGGAGACTTAGTAACCTATCCAAACAATCTAATTCTGCAAAAAGCTGTAACTTTAGTGAAAAAAGATGCTATTGAACATTTTGGCGACATGCACTAGGTAAATATTATGGCTAAAAAAACAAAAAAAGCGTACTCAAAATTATAAAAAACACTTGGGACAAGTTCCAGGCGCATTAGTCTATACAGGTGCCAAAGACAATAAGCAATTACAACTTCATGCTTTTGATTATAATGAGCATGATTATAAAGAAGCCGATTTATCTTCTGTTGAAGAAGCATTTAGATTTAAAGATTCTGAAACCGTAACTTGGTTTAATCTAAACGGTTTAAACTTTATAAATCAAATCGAAAAAATTGGACAACATTACAATCTTCATCCTTTAATATTAGAGGATATCGTAAATACATCACAACGACCAAAAATAGACGAGTATAAAGACTACTTTTTTATAGTTTTAAAAATGATGTATTATGACGAATCTGAAAAAATAGTCTCAGAACAAGTTAGCATGGTCATGGGTAAAAATTACGTATTGACTTTTCAAGAAGCGGAAGGAGATGTCTTTAACGGTTTAAGAGAACGTATAAGACACAAAAAAGGTCGTATTCGTGATGAAGGATCCGACTATTTATTATATGCATTAATTGATGCTATTGTTGACCATTACTATGCAATTATCGAAACCATGGGTAACAAAATCGAAGATCTTGAAGACGATTTATTTACAGGTTTAACACAAGAAGAAATCTCTCAGCAAATACAAAACTTAAAACGAGAAATTTTAAAAATTAGACGTGCAATTTTTCCGCTTCGCGAAATAATAAATAGGCTAGAAAAAAGCGAAGGAACGTTAATAGAAGAAAAAACTACGCACTATTTTAGAGATGTTTACGACCATATTATTCAGGTTACAGAAAACATTGACATTTACCGAGAAATGATTTGGAGTTTAATGGACATGTACATGACGTCCATAAGTAATAAAATGAACGAAGTCATGAAAGTACTAACCATCATGGCTACTATCTTCATACCATTAACCTTTATTGCTGGTGTGTATGGTATGAATTTTAAAAACATACCTGAATTAGAAAACCCTAACGGTTATTACATTGTTTGGATTGTCATGATTGCTATTTTTATTAGTATGGTTGTTTATTTTAAACGTAAAAAGTGGCTGTGAGTTAACAAACATAATTTAAATTAATTTCATTACTAAACTTATAAACATTCTCACTTTTCACTTTTCACTTTTCACTTTTCACTTTGTGTTAATTATAGTTAAAGAAAACTAAAAAACCAATAATCACTACATGACTTGTTTATATTTGAAATAGTTTCAAATTTGAAAAATAAACCATGCAAAAATTATTGGCTTCGGTCTTACTACTACTATGTTTTTCGCTTACTACACAAGCACAACAACCCGAAAAACTTAACGCTTCAGAGATACATCAATCTGTTAAAAAACTAAACTTTTTGGGTTCTGTTTTATATTTAGCAGCACATCCTGATGACGAAAACACAAGATTAATTTCTTACATGGCAAACCATGTCAAAGCACGTACTGCCTACTTATCATTAACACGTGGTGATGGTGGACAAAACCTTATAGGTCCAGAAATTAGAGAATTATTAGGTGTAATACGAACACAAGAACTATTAGCTGCAAGACGCACAGATGGTGGAGAACAACGCTTTACAAGAGCCAATGACTTTGGATACTCTAAACATCCTGATGAAACCTTAGAGATCTGGAATAAAGACGAAGTTTTAAGTGATGTAGTTTTAGCTATTAGACAATTTAAACCAGATATAATTATCAATCGTTTTGACCACAGAAGTCCAGGTACGACACATGGTCATCACACAAGTTCGGCTATGTTAAGTGTAGAAGCTTTTGATCTGGCTAACGATAAAAATGCCTATCCAGAACAAGTTAAACAATACGGAACTTGGCAACCTCAACGCGAGTTTTTTAATACCTCATGGTGGTTTTATGGTAGCCAAGAAAAATTTGACCAAGCAGATAAAACTAATCTTTTAAGCTTTGACATTGGTGTTTATTATCCTGCTTTAGGCCTTTCAAACAACGAAATAGCAGCACTGGCTAGTAGCCAACATTTATGCCAAGGTTTTGGTCGTTTATCTCAAAGAGGAAGTCAAACTGAGTATATCGAGTTAATTAAAGGTGATTTACCAAAAGATAAAAACAATCTTTTTGATGGCATAAACACCACTTGGACAAGAGTTAAAGGTGGTGAAAAAATTGAAGCTATTTTAAAAACCATTGAAAACAATTTTAATTTTGAGAATCCTTCAGCACATCTAAGTCAGCTTTTAGAAGCTAGACAATTAATAGCTAACATAGATAGTCCACAATGGAAAACTCAAAAAATTAAAGAAATTGATAGAATTATTGAAGCTTGCGCTGGTTTATATCTAGAAGCATCTGCTAACACACCAAATGCTTCAACAGGACAAAGTATTGATATAAATATCGAAGCTTTAAACCGAAGTAACGCTACCGTTATTTTGGATAGTTATTCTATATTAAATCACGAAAAAAACACGACAAGTTATGGCAAACCTTTAAGTTACAATAATAGACAACAAATAAAGCAACCTATTACTATTTCATCAAAACTAGAAACAACCGCACCTTATTGGTTAAACAAAAAAGGAAGTTTAGGAATGTATACTGTTGAAGATGAAAATTTAATTGGTAAACCTGAAACACCTCGTGCTATAACGGTTGATTTCAATTTAAATATTAATGGTTTTCCTTTAACTATTACAAAAGACCTGATTTATCGTTATTCAAAACCGGATAAAGGTGAATTATACAGACCATTTGAAATCATTCCTGAAGCATCTGCTAAAATTGATCAAAAAGTCATCATTTTTGAAAATGACAAACAAAAAGAGGTGTCAGTTACAGTTAAAGCTGGTAAAAATAATTTAGAAGGTTTTGCAACACTTGCTTACCCAAATGGCTGGACTGTATATCCTGAAAAACAAAAAATATTAATTGCTAATAAAGGTCAAGAGCAAACCTTAGTTTTTACTGTTATTCCTCCTAAAAATCAAAATGAAGGCTTATTAAGCCCTATTGTCACTATAGGTGATAAAAATTATACTAGAGAGCTAGTAGAAATTGACTATGAGCACATTCCGTTTCAAACGGTATTACTACCAAGCGAAAGTAAAATTGTACGTTTAGACATTCAAAAAAGAGGAAATAACATCGCTTACATTGAAGGTGCTGGAGATGTGGTTCCTGAAAGTTTAAAGCAAATTGGTTATAATGTTATGGTTTTAAAACCTGAAGACATTACAGCAGAAAGACTTAGTGCTTTTGATGCTGTAGTCGTTGGTATTAGAGCTTATAATATTGTTGAAGCTTTAAAATTTAAACAAGACCTGCTATTTGATTTTGTTGAAAATGGAGGAAACATGATTGTGCAATACAATACAAATCGTCGTTTAAAAACAGACCAAATTGCACCTTACGACTTAAAATTATCTAGAGATCGTGTCACTGATGAAAACGCAGAGGTTACCTTATTAGCTCCAAAACATGAGATATTAAACTTTCCAAATACTATTACCACTAAAGATTTTGAAGGCTGGACACAAGAGCGTGGTTTGTATTTTCCAAATCAATGGGCTCCACAGTTTACGCCAATACTATCTATGCATGATAAAAACGAAACTGCAAAAACAGGAAGTTTACTTGTAGCAAAACATGGAAAAGGACATTATATCTATACAGGCTTAAGCTTTTTTAGAGAGTTTCCTGCAGGAGTTTCTGGTGCATATAGGTTATTTGCAAATATGCTAAGTATAGGTAAAGACAATATTAATAATGATAATGGATTAAAACACTAAACCATGCAAAAAGACCAACCAAAATACCAATGGAAACCATTATACACCTTACTGTTAGTCGCTAACCTTGCGTATGTTATCGCTTTTTACTTTATCACAAAACTGTTCTAAATTATGCAAACACTAGATTGGATTGTCTTAATCGGGACATTATTAACCATTGTTATATATGGTACGTATCAAACCAGAGGAAGTAAAAATGTACAAGATTATTTAAAAGGCGGAAGCAATAGCAAATGGTGGACTATTGGTCTATCTGTAATGGCTACCCAAGCCAGTGCTATCACCTTTTTAAGTACACCAGGTCAAGCATTTCATTCCGGAATGGGATTTGTACAATTCTATTTTGGACTACCAATTGCTATGATTGTAATTTGTATGGTTTTTATACCATTGTATCATAGACTAAAAGTGTACACTGCTTACGAGTTTTTAGAAAACAGATTTGACCGTAAAACACGTACCCTAACCGCTGTTTTATTTTTAATTCAGCGTGGACTTGCTGCAGGAATCACCATTTTTGCGCCTGCTATAATATTATCTGCTGTACTTGGCTGGAACCTTTTGTTATTAAACGTAATTATTGGTGTTTTGGTCATTATTTATACGGTTTCTGGTGGTACTAAAGCTGTTAATGTGACACAGAAGCATCAAATGGTGGTCATTTTTACAGGAATGGTCATTGCTTTCATTTTAATTTTAAATCAATTACCTGACGACATTACTTTTAGAAAAGCCTTAGACATTGCTGGAGCTAGTGGTAAGATGGAAGTCCTTGATTTTTCTTTCGATTTAAATAATAGATACACAGTTTGGAGTGGTTTAATTGGAGGGACGTTTTTAATGCTATCTTATTTTGGTACAGATCAAAGTCAGGTCCAACGTTATTTATCTGGTAAATCTGTAAAAGAAATGCGCTTAGGATTAATTTTTAACGGATTACTTAAAGTCCCAATGCAGTTTTTTATTCTTCTAGTTGGTGTCATGGTTTTTGTGTTTTATCAATTTAATGAAGCCCCTTTAAATTTTAATCCAACTGCTACAGATTTAGTATTAAATAGTAAATATGCTGAGGATTATAAAAGTTTGGAAGCTGAACAAAGTAAAATTTTCAAGGATAAACAAACCATTATCAGTGCGTTTACAAACAACGAAACTCCTAATGCTGCAAAATATATTTCTATTGCAAATGAAGCTAACGATGATATCCGTAACGAAGCTAAAGCGTTAATTGAAAAAGCTGGTGAAGCAAAAGGTTTAAAAGTAGAAAGCAACGATAAGGATTATGTTTTTATTCATTTTATACTTAATAATTTACCAAAAGGATTAATTGGATTGTTATTGGCTGTTATTTTAAGTGCAGCTATGTCAAGTACAGCTTCAGAGCTTAATGCACTAGCTAGTACTACAACTATTGATTTATACAAAAACAGAGTAGGATCTAAAACAGACGAAGAAATGGTGAAAGCCTCTAGAGGATTTACATTACTTTGGGGTATTTTGGCTATTGGTGTGGCTTGTGTTGCAAATCTAGCCGAAAACTTAATTCAGTTAGTAAATATTATTGGATCTATATTTTATGGTAACGTACTTGGTATTTTCTTATTAGCCTTTTTCTTTAAACATATCAAAGCTAATGCTGTTTTTGTAGCTGCTTTAATTACGCAAGTATTAGTCATTGGATTATTCTTTTTAGATGAATTTGAGGTTATAAACCTTCCTTTTTTATGGCTAAACTTTGTCGGTTGTGTCATCGTTATGCTTATTGCTTTTGCCTTTCAAGCATTATTTAAAAATACAGATTTAGAATTTTAAAAAAACTTTATACTAAAGTTGAAAACAAAAAAAACAACCATTAATAATGGTTGTTTTTTTGTTCTTTTAAATGAATAATAGATTATAGATCATCCAATGTTTTCATAAAACTAATCACAGCTTTAATTTCTTTATTGGATAACTGTAATGAATCCGAAGGTAATGTTTGGTATTCTAAATCCATTTTAAGTCCTGCTCCTCCTCCATTGTTATAAAATGTCATGACTTGCTCTAAAGTGGTATACACTCCGTTGTGCATATAAGGTCCTGTTTTAGAAATATTCCTTATTGTTGGTGTCTTAAAAAAGTGCTGTCGTTGTGGTGTATTAAACACATTATATCGTCCTAAATCTGTATCAACCACATTAGTAATCGTGTCTTTTGGTACGCCTAACAATTCAAACTCTGTTTCAGTAAAAACAGGTGGTACTGTTCCGTTAAAAACTGGTGGAAAATGACAAGTTGCACACTTTGCTTTTCCCATAAATAAATTAAACCCATTTATTTCTTGAGTGGTTAAAGTGTTTTCTTTTCCGTTAATATTTAAATCAAATTTAGAATTAAAATCTCCCAAACTTCTAACATAAGCAGCAATTGAGTTTCTAATGTTTTGCTGATTAACACCATCCTTAAACAAGGTGTTAAAAGTATTAACGTAAATAGAATCCGTTTTAACAACCTTTGTTAAATTGTCTAAATCCGAATGGAATTCGGCTTTATTATTTACCACATCTACAATTTGACCTTCTAAATTACCAGTACGACCATCATAAAAAAAGCTTTGCTGATAAGCTGCATAAAGTAATGTTGGCGAGTTTCGTTTTTGATTAGGAAACACCTTAAGTCCATCTGTAAAGGCTTTGTCTTTATGGTGGCAACTAGCGCAACTCATACTATTATCTTTAGACAATCTAGTATCATTAAATAATACTTTCCCTAATTGTTGCTTTTGTAATTGCAATGTATCTGCATGAGGTAAATCTGCAAAAAAATCAAGATTAAAAGTCGTGTTAGAAAACAAAGACGTCATGTCGTTATTAAAAGCCAACTCCAAAGGAAAGTCTACTGACCAATCCTTTTTAATAGTTTGTAATAACTCTAACTGTTTATGCGCATGGTTTTTAATAAAACTATAACGATCAAAAGTTTCAAAATCACTTGAATTTAATAAGTTTTGCGAAGTTTCAATCTCAGATTTAAAATCTTGATATACTGTTTTAGACTTAAAATTATTCTTAAATACTTCTAATACATCTAAAACACCTTGATAAGCAATTGCAGATTCTTTTAGGGACTGTAATACAGGTGAATCAAAACCAGAAATACTTGTCAGTGCTATTCTAGCAATTTGATTACGAATAATCCATAAAACATGGTA
The DNA here is from genome assembly GCF_055804415.1 of Olleya sp. NP1-10. Taxonomy (NCBI): domain Bacteria; kingdom Pseudomonadati; phylum Bacteroidota; class Flavobacteriia; order Flavobacteriales; family Flavobacteriaceae; genus Olleya; species Olleya sp. NP1-10. The sequence continues at coordinate 3,389,928 of NZ_CM147840.1, forward strand.
GTCTTTTAATTTTAGATTGGTGTTATTAGCTATTAATTGTAATCTATTTTTTGTTTTTAAAACTATCTTTTTAAGCTCAACTGTGTCTATTGTGTCTTCATAAACAGTCTCTTCAATAACCTGAAAACCAAACGGATTATTTATTTTAATATCTGTTGCATCCTCTTCTTCAATTTTTAAAATATTTGGAGCATTTATAGTTTTGTAATTTTCTTTATCTACAAAAGCAAATACTGCTTCAATCTGTTTAAAATGTTGTCTAGCTTTTAAATAGTGGTCTTGAAATTTGTTTTTAGAAGTACTAGATAACAATGAGTCTAGATAATTTACGCTAGCGTTTAAATGTTTTAAATAAGTTTTTTGATATTGCTTAACAGGACTAATATTAGTAGTTGTATCATTCTTTTTACAACCACATAAAACCATTAAAAAAAGACACACCAACAGTTGGTGTGTCTTTATATTTTTATAAAAATATACTTTCATGTATTAACGTTCTAAACCTTCAACTACAAAAAGCATACTACCTTCTTTACGGTTTTCTAGATCTGGATTTGCATTTGGATCTGTAAAAGAAGAACCATCTGCTGGTTCCCAACCATGATTTTGAGTAATTAATATAAATGTATCTTCTTTTCCAACTGTTTCAGAAATATCAATCATACCTGTAAGTTCCCAAACACTAGTTTCAGATCCATAACCTTGAGCTGCAGCAGATATTTGGTCACATTCTAAAACTGTTTTAAATTCACCTGTATTTAAATTATATTGGTATAATCTAGCATAGTGTGTTTTATCATCTGTATCAAAATATCCGTTTGGATCTTCTTGAATGTAAGCATAATTTTCAGTCACTAAGATATTATCTGGACTATGAAATGCTTTTGCGACACCATCTAATTTATCTCCATCCAATACACAAGTAATAGTTGCTGGTCCAGTTGGATCGTTTTCATTTAAAGTAACTTTATAGATTCTTCCATATAAAGATCCTTTTCCTATTAAATCTGGTTTATGTCTTCCTGTAACGCAAAAATAAATTTCTCTATTATTAGCAGCGCTACCTCTTCTCCAGTCTATATCTTCTAATCTAGAAAATCCCATAACACCTTTATTTTTAGCTTCAGCATCCAAAAGGTCTATTTGTGTTTCATCTAACTGTACAAATTCTGCAGTATAAGATTCTCCTTCTTCCATATCCACTTCAAAGTCTACACCTTCTGCAGTTACTTTTAACCCATATAATTGACCACCATATAAATCTCCAGCATCACCAACATACATCCCTAAATGACCTGAAGGCACAGAGTTATCAGAATGATCATCTCCAATAAAAACAACTGTTTTATCAGAATAAGCATTTTTACCAATAGCCACAGCATTTTCTGTCGACCATTGTCCCATGGCATCTAATAATGTAGCTGTTGATGCATTACCAGCACTTTTAAATGGATCTGTAATAAAAACACCTTTAGAGGCTCCACCCCATTCTCCTCCTGATAAATATAATGGTCCAAAACCATGCTCTTCTGGAGTAATTAACGTTCCAGAACATTGTGCTGTAGATGCTGTTGCTGCAGCATTTAAAATATACTCTCCACCTACTGGCTTAAAAGTCTTGTCTAAAGTTATTCTTGCAATAGAGTAATCTGCTTCAATATTATTGATTAAAGTAAAAGTCCCATCATCATTTTTCATCAATCCTGCTCCATCTGCCATAGATCCGTAAACAAAATCAGGAGTATTTTCTAACTGATCCTCGGATGATATTAAGTTGTATATATTGATATTGTTAAAATCGCTAGTTTTTTGTAAAAAATTTGGCGTTTGTGAGTGTGACATAAGCGTCACTGGATTTACTTCCATCTCATCTGCTCCAGAATCGTCATCATCGTTACAAGAAGTGATTGTAAATAATGTTACAAATGCTAATGCATAGTAGTTAAATGTTTTCATTTTAAATTGTGTTTTTAGGATAAATATTTTTTCACAAAAAAACAATAAGTATCGAAGAGGTTTTTTAACTAAAAATTACCAAAGTATAACCAAATTGTAAGCTACATTAAATTTAGGTTATACCTACATCACTAAATTTATTTAATAAATAAATACATTATTTTTATAGGTTAAGCTTTTTGTTAACGACTTAAAAACAAGCAAATGAACACCTCGAATGCTATTTTGAAATTATAATCAAATAATTTTGCAACTTTCTAATAGTCAATTCAAAACAAAAGAGTACTTTCGCGCCTTATTAAAAAAAACACCTGTTATGAAACGTATTAACGAGTACAAAAAGCTATTTAACGTTGATCAAGATTTATCTTTAAAAACTTTAAAAAAATCTTACCGTAATTTGGTAAAAGAATGGCATCCTGACAAATTCCAAGCTGGAGATGAAAAAGCTATTGAAGCTGAAGCAATGAGCCGAAAAATTATTGATGGTTACCACTTTTTAGTAAGTATGGCTCCTGAAACTATTGAAGCAAATAAGGAAGAATATATGACAACCATTACAACACCTATTATGGACTGGCAACACAAAGGTCTTTTATTAGAAGTGACGTTTTTAAATGGTGATACTTATGAGTATTTTGGTGTAAATAAAGGATTGTACATTAAATTTTCTCAGAGTGATAAACAAACACGTTTTGCAAAACGCAGTATTTTTAATTCTTTTCCTTACAGAAAAATCAAAAAAAGTGAAGTTACTGCTTAATAAAGTAACGCTATATTATATAAGATATAGAGTAATAAAAAAAGAGCTTCAGTTTAAAACCGAAGCTCTTTTTTTATTGCCTCTTTTAATGTACATAACATTAATTAAAATAAGAATATTAGGTTGTTTTTTGAATTTTATTTTTTTCTTCAATCCAACGACTCATAAACTTAGTACTTTGCACTGTATGATGCATTAATACTTGGCCAATAAAATGTTTTTGTCTATGACTTTGTAATCCTGCTTGAAGTTGTTCAAGTCTATGTAAAACATCTTTAGTATAGATTGCTTTATCATATAAGGTATTAATAATCATAAAACCAGTTTTTTGTTTACCATTCCAGTAAATACGATTGGTGTACAATTCTGCTGCTTGTTTGGCAAATGCAATAGCATCGTCTTCAATAAACGCATTGGTATCTCTTAATGTTCCGTACATACCTTCTGCGCCAATAGTTGTAGTTACACAAGGTGTACCATTTATCATGGCATCAATAAGTTTTCCTTTTAAACCAGCTCCAAATCTTAAAGGCGCTAAGCAAACCTTAGCCTCTTGCATTACTTTATTAGCATCCTCTGTAAAACCTTTTATTAAAAATCCGTCTTTAGGATTGTGTAATTGCTTTACTTTTTGAGACTCATAGGCTCCATAAACATGCATTTCTACTTTTGGTAATTCTTTTCTTATAAGAGGCCAAATATCGGTTTTTAAAAAGTACTGCATCAAAATTTGGTGGATGCATAAAATTACCAATGGTAATAAAATGATTTCGATCTTTAAATTTTGGACTTATTTTTTGTGTTTCCGGAGGAATTGGATCTAATAAAAAGGCAAGTAATATAAAAGGTACTCGTTTATATTAAATTGATTTACTAAAATTTCTATTTCAACCTGACTGATTATAAACGATAAATCACAACGTAATATACTTGCAATTTCGCGTTTTGCTGTATCGTTTTGCAAATAGTTTGTATCAAATATAGCTTGATCTTTTAAAGCTTGTTCACGACCTTTACGTAAGCAATGTAAGTCTTCTGTATCTAAAACTCTGAGTGCATCAGGACATTGTTCTGCTACACGCCAACCAAATTGCTCTTCAACCATAAAACGATCAAATAACACCATAGAAGGATTTAGATCTTTTATATATGTATCAAAGCTACTATCGTTTAAAACAATAGTTTTAGTAACAACATCAAGAGTTGTTAAGTCAAAAGCATTGTCTGTTTTTGTACAGGCAGATGCAAAGGTTATATCATAGTTTGCAGACTTAAATACATTAATAAGTTGCATCATCCTGCTTCCTGCTGCCGAACTTTTGGGTTCTGGCCATACAAATCCTATGATTAATAATTTTTGGTTCAAATGAGGGGTTTTTACGGATTATTACTTGGTACTATTGTGCTTTTGGCGCTAATGCATAGCCTACTCTGACTTGGTTAACCCAATCCACTATAGCCTTAATTTGATCTTGCGTTAAATTAGCTTCTGAATGCGTCCACGTGTAACTTGGTAAAGGCATTTTGTGTTCTTCAACTTCTTCCGCGATTTCTTCAAATTTATGGTCTTTTCGTTTTACTGAATAATCAGACCATTTAGAAAAATCTAAATGCTTACGACCATCTTCTACATGTTCTGCTAACCAATAATTAACAGGTGTGATTTTATCATACCATGGATAGTTAGTATGACTACTGTGGCAGTCAAAACATGTGGTTTCTAATATTTTTTGAACCTCAGGACTTGGCTTTGTTTCGTTTAAAAAAGCGGTTAGGTCTTCTGTGTTTCCTTCGTTTTTTTCAGGCGAAAAAAACTGTGCAATTACAAAAAGTATTAAAATAAGAAGTCCTAACTTTTTAAGTATTTTCATTTTTAGCTATTTTTAGGTCTTAAAAATAGTAAATCTTTGACTACTGACGCTTTTTATCAAGAATTAAATTATGTAAACCACTCAAGAGAAAAACGCTTGTATTATGCAAAAATGCTATTAAACGACAGTACGCTAATACCTAAAACCCTAGATGTTCTATTTAGAGTAGATGATAAAATATCTGCAAGAGCTGCTTGGATTTTAGAGTTTATGTGTGGCGAAAACCTTGAAGCCATAATCCCATACTTAGATAAGTTTACGGATCAAATGGGTTTAGTGCATTTAGATTCGGCAGAAAGACCTGTCGCAAAAATCTGTGAATATATTGCTAAAGCCTACTATGGTAAAGCACCTTCTAAATTAAAGAAGGCCTTACTTCCGATACATCGAGAAAAAATTATTGAAGCTTGTTTTGATTGGTTAATTAATGATTGTAAAGTGGCTCCAAAAGCTTATAGTATGAGCACTTTATATTTATTTGGGCAAGATTACGACTGGATACACCCTGAATTAGTACAGATTTTACAACGCGATTTTACTAGCCAAAGTGCTGCTTTTAAGGCAAGAGCCAAACATATCTTTAAAAAACTGAATGTATAGCTGTTAATATTTATTAAATTCTTAAAGTGTAATCCTTTAGTCTTCTAGTTAAAAAAACTATATTTATAGCTTGTTAAAAAACAACTATTTTTATGTCTTTAAATCAACTTAATGCCATCTCTCCAATTGATGGTCGTTACCGTAATAAAATTGAAAAATTACAGGATTTTTTCTCTGAAGAAGCCTTAATAAAATATCGCGTTTTAGTCGAAATTGAATACTTTATTGCTTTATGTGAAGTACCATTACCTCAACTAGAATCTGTTGATAGTAGTAAATTTGAAGCTTTACGTGACATTTACAACTCTTTTAGTACTGAAAATGCTCAGGCTATTAAAGATATTGAAAAAGTAACCAACCATGATGTTAAAGCGGTTGAGTATTTTATTAAAGAGCAATTTGATGCTTTAGGATTAAGTGAATATAAAGAATTTATACACTTTGGGTTAACCTCTCAGGATATTAACAATACTGCCATACCTTTAAGCATTAAGGAGGCTATGAATGATGCCTATGTACCAGAATACTTAACTGTTGTAAAAGAATTAAAACGTCTAGCTGAAGAATGGAAAGACATACCAATGTTAGCCAGAACACATGGTCAACCTGCTAGCCCAACACGTTTAGGTAAAGAAATTGAAGTCTTTGTTGTACGTCTTGAAGAACAATTTAATTTACTAAATGATATACCAAGTGCTGCTAAATTTGGTGGTGCAACTGGTAATTTTAATGCTCATAAAGTGGCTTATCCAAATATTGACTGGAAAGCATTTGGAAGTACTTTTGTACAAGAAAAACTAGGGTTACAACACTCGTTTCCAACAACACAAATAGAGCATTATGACCATATGGCTGCCTTATTTGATTGTTTAAAGCGCATAAATACTATTATTATAGATTTAGATAGAGACATCTGGACCTATGTATCTATGGATTACTTTAAGCAAAAAATTAATAAAGGTGAAGTTGGTAGTAGTGCAATGCCACACAAAGTAAACCCAATTGATTTTGAAAATAGTGAAGGTAATTTAGGTATTGCTAATGCTATTTTTACACACTTATCTGCTAAATTACCAATTTCAAGATTACAACGTGATCTTACAGACAGTACTGTTTTACGTAACGTTGGTGTCCCTTTTGGACATACCTTAATAGGTTTTGGATCGACACTTAAAGGTTTAGGTAAACTGTTATTAAACCAAGCTAAATTTGAAGCTGATCTTGAAAATAATTGGGCTGTCGTTGCTGAGGCAATACAAACTATATTGAGACGTGAAGCTTATCCTAATCCATATGAAGCTTTAAAAGGTCTAACAAGAACTAACGAAGCTATTAATAAAAACTCTATTTCAAATTTTATTGATACGTTAGAGGTAAGTGATGCTATTAAAACCGAATTAAAAGCGATCTCTCCAAGTAATTACACAGGTATCTAATTATGTTTAACGACAAAACCTCTTTAATGCTTTGCACTATGACAGCTATATTATTTATAGTTGGTGCAGCTACAGGTTGGTTAAGCCATCCTGTTTATATTGGTATAACTGTTTTTGTTTATTTAATAGTAATTATTAACGTTTTTATGGTTAAAAAACCTGAAGATTACGATGATAATTTTTTTGAGAAAGAAAATAATGCATAATAAAAAAAGGCTTATCCAATGGATAAGCCTTTTTTTTAAACTCTATTAAGGATTATTTAAAAAAGTTAGTTAAGCTTTTAAGTTGTGCCTGATCTATGTCTGCATTTTGTAACTTATCTGTTAATTTAATTAACTCTTCTGGTTTCATGTTATCTCCTAAAATTCTAACAATTGTAAATCCAAATTCATTGGAGCTTGCAAGTACTAAAAACTCGTCAATTGCATCTTCGTCACCTAAAGTGCTCACTTTTACTTTAACACCTTTGTCTTTAAACTCCATTAACTCTTCATACTTTTCGTTATTAAAGACTTTTTTAGCTTTTTGTAACTCTGTTTTATAGCTTTCTAGGTTATTATCTTTAATTCGGTAAGCTAAAATGTCCAATTTATCTACAGATTGATATGCTTTTTGCTCATCTGGACTTAGGTTAGCTTTAGAAAAATCTACGACATCTGCAGCAACATCATATGACATAAACGCTGGTAACTCTTGATGATCTACAAAATAGGTTTGTATTGAATTCTGGTCTTTACAACTTACTAAAACAAGACTTAAAGCAAGGAATGTTATTATGGATTGGATGGTTGTTTTCATGGTTTTAGTTTTTTGTTTTCTTTTCTAATTCCTCTCCTCCTGGAAGATTCATTTTTTGAGTTAATTTTGAGATCTGGTTTAAATCAATATCTCCTGTTAATGATATTACAACAGTTTCAATACTACGTTTTTCTCCATTAATTTCAACCTCAGAGTCTTTCATTACAGCCTCTAGACCATTAATAAACATTAATAACTCACTTACATGATCACTGTCTTTACCTTCTTTAACGTAAAACTTCATGATCACACCATTGTCTTTAACTTCCATTAGTTCTTCTAAAGCACCACTACGTGTATTTACCCATTTGGTAATGTCTTTTGCTATAGTTTTATCTCCTGTAGCCATTGTTTTAAAGCTAGTAATACTGTTTACCATATCCATGTAAGCTTTAGCTTCGGCATCATCTGTATTAATATCTATTTTAGCCAACATCTGAAACATTTTAGGCTTAATTGACACGTAACTTACTTTGTCCTCATCGCTATATTTTTCAAAAATGTCTTGAGCCATTCCTGTTAAAGGCATCAATAATATTGCTAATACTGTTATTGTTATATATTTTTTCATTGTATTTGGTTTTTAAAATTATTTTATTGTTTTTGGGGTTTGTTATTATTTAAAATGCGACCTACTGGGTTTTCCATTTCTTTTAAATAGTCAACTTGTGTGCCTGCTTTGTTAATAGCACCTAAATAATGGACTTGTGCTGTACCTTTATTAAAGGTTCTGGACACCAACTCTAAATACGATTTAGCTTGATTGTAAGCTAACCTATCTGCCTCTGTTATTGTGTCTTCCTTAGGTCTATTAAAATATATACCAACCATTAATACTGCTACTGCTGCAACGCTTAACCACTTAATTTTATAATTATTTTTAGTGTTTAGTGGTACGTTTTTAGTAAAAGTTTCTTGTTGATTTGCTATATAGTAACCAAAAATAGCTTTGTAATGCTCTAAATGAGGTGCAACAGTCTCTTGTTTAAAATAGTCTTTTAACTGTGCTTCTTCTTTTAAAGTAGTCAGGCCATCTTCGTATTTTTCTAGTAATTTTTCTATATTATTTAACACCATAATTATGTGTACTTGTTAATTTTTCTCTTATTGCTTTTCTTGCTCTTGATAATGCGACTCTAACAGCTGTGGGATTCATGTCTAGCATTTTTGCTATTTCGTCGTTATCATATTGTTCTATATCTCTTAATTGCACTACCATTTTTTGTTGCTCTGGCAGATCTTCTATAATTTTTGCGACCCATTTTAAACTATCATTAACTTCAATTTGCTTTTGTAAAGCAACATTGTGGTCTTGATAATTACTATGCACAATTTTTAAATTTTGTGCTTGTTTAGATTTTAACTTATCTAAACAAAAGTTTTTGGTCATGGTCATGGAAAACGCTTCAACGTTTTTATACTGTTCCATTTTAGCTTTGTTATTCCATAATTTTAAAATAACTTCTTGTGTCGCATCTTCTGCTTCTTCTCGAGACACAAGTAATCGTTTGGCTAATCTAAAGACCTTGTCCTTAAAAGGCATCACAATATTTAAAAACTCGGTTTGTGTCATTTTGGTTGGTTGGTTTCTATTATGACGAGCCATTATTAAATTTGTTACAATTTATTTCCAAAATAAAATAAAGTAAGTACATTTATAAAGAAAAACTTAAAATTATGACTATGAAAAAGACTTGGGTTTATGCCATGCTATTGCTATTATCACTTAGTTTTACAGCGTGTTTTGAAGATCAGGATGATAATACTATTGCTGATGTAGATATTAAAGATTTTGTATGGAAAGGATTAAACCTTTGGTATTTTTGGCAAGATCAGGTTACAGATTTAGCTGATAATAGATTTTCTAACTCTGAAGATTACACTGCTTATTTAAATAGCTTTGATGCTCCTGATGATTTGTTTTATAACCTTTTATCCAATGAAGACCGTTTTAGCTGGATTGTTGACAACTATTTTGAACTAAATGATGCTTTAAATGGTGTATCAAAAAGCAATGGAATGGAATTTAGTTTAGGTTTTGTTGACGCTTCTGAGACTGATATTTTTGGAGTTGTTAATTATGTATTACCAAACACAAGCGCTACTTCTAATGGTGTACAACGTGGTAATATATTTTTAACTGTTAATGGTGTACAATTAACCGAAAACAACTTTGGTAGCTTATTATTTTCTGACAACGACACCTATACAATTGGTCTTGCCGAAATAGATGCTAATGACAACTTTGTTTTAACAGGCGAAACAATTACACTGAACAAACAAGTCTATGAAGAAAACCCAATATTAATTAGTAACACCTTTACTGTAGATGGTATTAAAGTTGGTTATTTAATGTACAATCGTTTTACAAGTAATTTTGACCAACAACTTAATACTATTTTCGGACAATTCGTAGCCGAAGGTGTACAAGAATTAGTTCTAGATTTACGTTACAATCCTGGAGGAAGTGTTGCTTCTGCGATTAACTTATCAAGTATGATAGCTGGTCAAGACACCTCGGATTTATTTTTAAAACAACGCTGGAATGATAAAATACAAGCTGCATTAAGTGAAGATGATGTAACTAGAAACTTTGTTAACCAATTATCTGACGGAACAGCTATTAATACGCTTAATCTTGATAAGGTTTACATTTTAGCTCAAGGCAGTAGTGCTTCGGCTAGCGAATTAGTAATTAACGGTTTAAACCCATATATTAATGTTGTACATATTGGAGACACAACTCGTGGTAAAAACGAATTTTCAATAACATTATATGATAGTCCAGATTGCGCTTACTCTTGCACATCAAATATAAATCCTAATCATACTTGGGCTATGCAACCTTTAGTTGGTAAAAATGAAAATGCTAATGGCTTTTATGAATATGAAGCTGGGCTAACACCAACTATTGAATTAGAAGAAACCATTTCTAATTATGGAGTTTTAGGACAACAAGACGAACCCCTTTTAGCTAGAGCTATTCAGCATTTAACGGGCAATGGAAGATTTAGTAACACGCAAAATGACACTAAATTTAAAATAATTGAAAGTTCTAATTCTAAAACAATACTTAAAGATAATATGTATATCGATACTAATGATATGCCTAACATTTTTAAATAACCAATCCTATTGAAACATAACACCTATTTTAACTGGAGTACAGGAAAAGATTCTGCTTTAGCATTATATTATTTACTAAACGACAACAATTATAGCGTCAACCAATTAGTGACTACCATAAACTCGCATTACAATCGTGTCACAATGCATGGTTTAAGACAAGAGTTACTAGTATCACAAACCCAAGCATTAAATATTAAAGCTAGTTTTATACAATTACCAGAACAACCATCCATGGAAGTCTATAATCAAATCATGCAAGACAGTGTGATTAGTTTAAAAAATCAAGGATTTACGCATAGTGCATTTGGTGATATTTTTCTTGAAGATTTAAAAGCCTATCGTACAAACCAATTAGCGACTTTAGATATTGAAGCTGTTTTTCCATTATGGAAAAAAGACACCAAAAAACTATTGACTCAATTTTTAAAATTGGGTTTTAAAACTATTGTAGTTTGTGCAAATTCTAAATATTTTGACCAAGATTTTGTTGGTACTATTATAGACGAAAATTTTATAGACAACCTTCCTGAAGGTGTAGATCCTTGTGGCGAAAATGGAGAATTCCACACGTTTTGTTTTGATGGTCCAATCTTTAATAATCCAATACCGTTTACTATCGGAGAAAAAGTATATCGCGAATATAAAGCACCTAAAACCGATGATAATGATATCTGTAAAAGTGATGCCGAAACTTATGGTGTGTGGTATTGTGATTTAATACCATAACAATTATCTAAATTATAACGCATAAAAAAGCCTCTAAATAATTTAGAGGCTTTTTATTGGTATTTAAGCTTGTTTATTTTTTAACAACTTTAAGCGTAGCTCTTCCTTTATTAGTAGCGATATTTACGATATAAACTCCTGAACTTAAATCTTCGATATTTACTGGATTATCAGTAGACTCCACATTTTTCTTTAAAACCAAACGTCCTTCAGAAGAATAGATAGTTATTAAACCAATTTCTGAAACATAAAATTGAGACGTGGTAGGATTAGGAAAAAGAGAGATTTTTATTTCTTTTGAAAAAGAAGTTACTTCTAATGTGTTTCTATTAATAACTCCAACAGCATTCAAATCAAATCCACTTGAAGCGTAAGGTGTTGAAAAGGGATCGTTAATAATATTTCCATAAGAATCGTATGTTGCAAATGCAGGATCTATGGATCCTACTACATCTATAATTTTAATATGTGTAATATTATTTTTATCTAACATAGTAGACGTTTCAATGTCGCTTATATCAAAAGGAGTACCAAATCCAGAACGATATTTTCCAGCTAAATTATTTACATAAGTGGCATCTACATTGCCAAAACCACCGACTTGTGAATCTGTTTGTGTTTGACTGTGTGAAGGGAACCTAAAATAGTTAACACCATCTGAACTTACCTCAACAAAAGCCAACTCTAAAAATGTATCACTAAAGCTATTCTCAAATACAGCAAAATCAAAACCTTCATCATCTTTAATAGGTGTATCAAATGTTAAAATTGCTTCACCACCATCTCCTAAACTTACAACACTTCCGTCTGCGATACCCAAAGCAGAATCTGAATCACCAACACTAGCATATGTATTATCAGATGGATTTGAAATGTCTACTAATCCTCTTGTTATGGTCGCTCCAGTTGCCCATTCTGAAAACAATGGACTGTCTTGTGCTATTGCTGTTGTACCTGTTTGCCCAGCAGGAGGCGCATATATACCTAACGGAATTTCATATTTATAAACTCCATTTGGGATAATCCCAACGGTATATTCGTTTTCGTATATACCTGACGTTGTATAGGTTCTTATTTTACCATTGCTGACATAATCCTCGGCATCAGCCAAATATAAAATATCATTAATTAAAGATAATCCATAAGCTAAAGTTACGTTTTGAGCTGACGTATCTATAAAAGCTGTTGTTGGTAAGCTTCCTGTAAAGTTAAAATTATATATACTATTATTCAACACATAAAAAGCATTATCATTTTGTACTTGTAAATAATTTGGGTGCTCAGTCGCTGCAAAATCAAAAATACTCATGACAGAAAAATCATTTAAATCAATTTTATATAATTGTCCTAAAGTTTCATCTTCTGACCATCCAGGTTTTCCTGCGCAAAGCACATACAAATAATCATCATCTGCTATTATAGAATTAGGTATATCTCCAACTATTATTTGAGAGACACTATTATCTACTAAGTTAATTACAGACACAGAATTACCAAAACCATAACCTCCTTGATGTGCTACAAACAATTGATCATTCTTTTTAATAATCCTTTCAGGACCTTCAATAACAGGTATGGTATTTACGACAGTATTTGTAGATAAATCCATGACAGCAACATAATCATCAGTAGTAACTGCTGGATCTCCCCAATTAGTTATGTAACCAAATCCATTATCAAATGCAATATACCTTGGATTATTAATATCCGTTGTTACTGTTGCAATATGTGTAAATGTTACACGATCTACAACATTAATCTCATTACTTCCACTACCAATGATGTAGGCATTATCACCATCAAATCCCATGCCTTGTCCTAATTGCCCAATATCTTGACCTGGATTTTGTGTTACAAAAATGTCGTTTTCTAATGTTCCTGAATCATTTAAAAAGAGACCGAAGCTGTGTTTGTACCAAACATACCTTCATTTAATATAAAAACACCATTATCAAAGCTTTGAGCATAGCCAGAATAGGCTAATAAGCTAAAAATAAATGTTAATACGAATAGATAGTTTTTTTTCATGTATTTAAGTTTTAGTTTGTTTGTGATTTTACCCTTTAAATTATTTTATAAAGCAATAATTATTTAATTACGCGCTTTGATTAAAATTACAAGTACGGATGAAATTGTTGTACATAAAATAAAAGCCTCTAAATATTTTAGAAGCCTTTATTAATGGTTGGTTGGTTTGTGGTTTATTTAGTTGAAATAAAAACCGTTTGGTGCACTACCTGCTATATTCGCGCTATATAATATCCCTGAGGTTGAGTATTCATAAAACGTTCCATTAGATGTAAAATCACCAGCATCTCCAATATATATTACATCATTATGTACTGCAAAACCATACATAACACCATAATCTGATGAAGATTCATAGGTTAATACAGGTGTTTCTGAAACTACAGTATCTCCTAAATCAAAACTATATACTGAGGCAGAAGAAGTAAAATAAACAGTATTATTATCAATATTTAAGTTTTTAGTATTTGGTATAGAAGCTGGAATATCTAAAGTGTTTGCAATTGTGTTTGTATCCAAGTCAATTTCTATAAATTTACCCGAATTTGTCAAGACATAAACATCATTATTTACAACTGCTATAGAATTTGAAGTATTACCTTCTCCTAAATCTATATCTGTAACACTTAAAGTATTTGTATCTACTACTGATACAGAATGCTCTGTACCATATTGATTATTTGTTGTTATAACTTTATCTCCTAACGCAGAGATACGGTCTAAGTAATTTCCAATTAAAACTTGAGACGTTGAATAATCTGTTAAATCTATAACTGTTAAAAAGTCATCAGTAACAGTACCAAAGTCTCCGTTATTTGTGACATAAGCTTTATCATTTACTACTACTCCATATCTTGGAGCTTCCAAATCTGTACTAATAGTAGTTATATATTCAAAAGTATAACGATCTACAACAGTTACAGATCCGCTTCCTGCAACTATAAAGGCTCTAGTTTCATCAAAAAATATATTTTGTATATAAATCCCCATTTCATCTGCTTCTGGATTCTCAATTCTAAATACATCATCAGTTCTTGTCCCATTTTCACTTACAAAAATTATAGAATTTGTTACAGAACTTCCTCCTCCTTCATTCAAAACAAAATAGCCATCTTCATAAGAACTAATAGGCTCAGAGTCATATCCTATTTCATCATCATCATTACTACAAGAGTTTAATAAAAAGGTACTAGATAATAGTAAGAATAGTATTTTTTTTAAATGTTTCATTTTAGTGTATTATTTATTAGTGTTTAAAAATTAAAGTTTAAAAAAGTATTAAAATGCATTCCTGGCATAAATCGCCCTAAAATACTTTGATAATTGTGATTCATTATATTATTTAGTTGTAAACCAACCGTGAAATTTTTATAATAACCAAATGTATAATCTATACCCAAATTAGATAAGTAATATGCATCTACATTATATTTTGAATTATTATCTGACTGAGTAAAAACCTCACCAACAAATACATATTGGTAATAAGCATTTAAAGCTTTATGATTGTAACTTAGGGTCGTATTAAATTTATGATAAGGCACATAAATCAGTTGTGCATTACGTCGCTGATCTTCTGATATAGTATAAGCGTAATTACTATTCAAAACCAGATGGTTATTATCAAAAGAAAGTGCTGCGTTAAATTTCGCTTCTACTCCATATGTTTTAACATGGTCAGTATTTATAGGTCTCCAAACAGTGTTAGTTGGCAACCATCTAATCATATCTTTTATATCATTATAAAAACCTATAATTGATAGTTTTACAATTCTATATCTAAATGTATTACCAAGCTCTAATTGATATGATGTTTCAGGTTTTAAATCTAGATTACCTCCATCTTGCCAATATAAATCATTGAATGTTGGTACTCGGTAATTTTTAGAACCATTAACGGTTATAGTATATAAGTCAGATAAATTATATTTTAATCCTAAACTATATAAAAATGGACTTTTATAGTTATTAGTAATTTCTTGTCTTGTAGTAATTTCATATAAAAAATCAGAACTTATTCGTTGCTTAAACAATAAATTAATTCCTGTTACATTTCTTTTTACTTTACTTATACTAGAACCTTCACCTGTGTTCTGAGTATAATCTATAACAGGATTGATAGTAACGTTATCACCAAATTTATAGGACAAGTCATATTTTGCAATCAAACTTTTTACGTTTCCATCAGTGTAAGTATCTCTTTCAATATTTGAAAAATATTTATATGTTTCTGTTAAATAAGCCACTTTTAATTTAGAGATAAAATCTCCCATAAAACCAGAATACTCTATTAAGTTTCTTGAATCTCTATTTTTATATTTAGAAGGAGTCTCTGATGGTAGTTGTAATGAAAAATGACGTTGACCGTCGTAATAATTACTAAACACCTTAATTATGTTGGTACTATTTATCTTATACCCTATATTTAATGCTATGTTATTACTGTAAAATTCTCCATTTAAATTAGTTTTATTACTATCGACATAATCAAAATCATTTTCGGATTGTAAATAACTAATATTAGTATTTACACTTATTTTGTCTGTAGAGAAATGACCTTTGTAAGTATTGTTAATTGTACTAAAACTACCTAAATTGACTCCAATGAAATGAGAATCCTTTTCACTATAAGTTATATCATTGTTTAAATGAATAGAGCCACCAATTGCACCACTACCATATAAAACACTTCCTCCTCCACTTCTAACATCTATATTGTCAAATATTTTAGTATTTACTGTACTAAAATCAGTCTGACCATTTAATTGAGAGTTTATATTAATTCCATTCCAAATCACAGCTGTTTGTTGTGAAGTAGTCCCTCTAAAAGAAGGAGACGACACCATGCCATAACCATTTTCTTTAAAGTAAATAGAGCTGTTACTATTTAATAAATGTGTTAATAAAGGGTTTCCTTTTTTAATAACACTATCAGATAATTTTAAAACAAACTGAGAATTTGAAAATGTTTTCAACTTAACATCACTCAACTCAATTTCATCTAAAAATTGAATAGAGTCCGTTGGTGTTTGTCCAAAGGACAACACGCAATAACATACAGCAAAAAACACTACAATATTCTGTTTCATAAATCTTAAAAATCTTTCTCCCGAAGATTGTATTAGATGACAAATTTGGCAGGTCTCCTGACTTGCGTCTTGCTATTGGTCTTCCCATCTTAATGACAGTGACATGAAGTGTAATAACAAGCGTTATAGCTTACAGTTGCGGGAACAGTTCTGGATTTTAACCAGATTCCCTTTTAATCCATTCAATAAAAACTGAATGAAACCTAAATTCGACGCAAAAATACTATTTAAAATAATGTTTTGCCTATTTTTTCTTATTCATTTTGTAAATCAAATAAATAAAACCCACTAAAAAATGTAATAATATAATTCCTCCTACTATATATATTGTTAAATTTGAACCATCTCTCATAACTAGAATTTTATATAAATTTAAAGGAATCAATCTCTATAAAGCGTTACCAATGTTACAAAACAAAGCCTACTTACTACTGTTTATAGCTTCATTTTTACTATTTAATTGTAAAGAAGATAAAGGCATCAGTCGAAAACTTCCTCCTATTCAAAAATCAACAAATAGTATTACTTATGCTGAAGGTTTTAGTGTTGAAGAGGTCAGTGGTTTTAAAGTTTTAACAATCAATAACCCTTGGCCAAATGCAGACAAAACCTATAAATATGTATTAATATCTAAAGAAGAAGCTGCAAAAAGATCGTTTATGAAAGGTGAGTACGACGGAATAATTATTACTCCTGTCAAACGTATTGTAGTCACATCAACAACACATATTCCTGCATTAGAATTATTAAATGAAGAAGAAAGTTTGGTTGGTTTTCCTGGCACAGATTATGTCTCGTCGCAAAAAACAAGACAACTTATAGATAATGGTCATGTTAGAGAGTTAGGAAAAAATGAAGGCTTAAATACAGAAGTTGTATTAGATTTAAATCCTAATCTAGTTGTTGGATTTGGTGTTGACGGATCAAGTAAATCCTTAAACACTGTAAGCAAAGCCAATATACCTGTAGTTTACAATGGTGATTGGGTAGAAAAATCGCCTTTAGCTAAAGCTGAATGGATTAAGTTTTTTGGTGCCTTATATAATAAAACCAAGCAAGCCGATTCTATTTTTAAAACCATCGAAACGGATTATAAAGCAGCAAAAAAACTAGCACAAACGGTTAAAAACAGACCAACAGTAATAAGTGGAGCAATGCACAAAGATGTATGGTACCTTCCAAACGGGACAAGTACTGAAGCTCAGTTTTTAAAAGATGCTAATGTGGACTATTTATATGCTGACACAACAGGAAAAGGAAGTTTAGCTTTAAGTTTTGAAACCGTTTTTGAAAAAGCAAAAAGTGCAGACCTTTGGTTAAGTCCATCTTATTTTCCTACAATGGAATCCTTAAAAGAGGCTAACACACATTACACGCAATTTAATGCTTTTAAAAATAATGCCATATATACATTTTCTAATACTACAGGTAAAACAGGAGGTGTATTGTATTATGAGCTTGGTCTAGCAAGACCTGATTTGGTATTAAAAGATATTATTAAAATTAGTCACCCAGAGTTATTACCAAACTACACACCGTTTTTCTTTAAACAATTAAAGTAATACAACACGACGTCTAAGAGTTTAACGTTATTCTATTTCAGTCAAACACTAAACTATTGAAAAACAACTATCAATATAGCTTTATCATTTTAATAATACTACTGGTTATCTTATGCTGTGTTAACATCAGTTTAGGTTCCATTTCTATTAGTTTTGATACTATAATAAATAGTTTTTTAGTAAATCCTGAAGCGTATAGCAGTAAAGAATACATCATACAAAATTACCGTTTACCAAAAGCCATCACAGCTATTTTAGTAGGTTCTGGCTTAGGTATTTCTGGTTTATTAATGCAAACATTATTCAAAAATCCTTTAGCTGGACCTTTTGTTTTAGGTATAACCTCTGGAGCAAGTCTTGGTGTAGCTTTAGTTATTTTGGGTAGTGGTATTTTTGGCGGATTTCTAGCCACATTCCTATTATCTAAATGGAGTTTAGTCATTGCTGCAAGCATGGGTAGTTTTTTAGTCCTACTATTAGTCTTAATAGTTTCTTCTAAAGTTAGAGATACAATGGCTATTTTAATTATTGGATTAATGTTTGGTAGCATTACGTCTGCCATAGTTAGCGTACTATCCTACTTTAGTAGTGCAGAACAATTACAGCAATACATTTTTTGGGGATTTGGTAGTTTAGGAGATTTAGATTGGACCGAAGTCAAAATATTTACACTTATTTATACAATTGGTATCCTTTTTAGCATAGCCTCTATCAAAGGACTTAACACCTTATTATTAGGTCAAAACTATGCAAAAAGTCTAGGTTTAAACATCAAACAAAGTCGCTTAATTATTATTATTGCTACTAGTTTATTAGCAGGTACAATAACTGCATTTGCAGGACCAATTGCTTTTATAGGTTTAGCCATTCCGCATATAACAAGACAAGTATTTAATACTTCAAATCATAAAATATTATTACCTGCAGTATTTTTATTTGGTGCAATAATCATGTTAATTTGTGACAGTATTGCACAATTACCAAACACAGACTATTTATTACCTATCAATGCCATTACCTCATTAATAGGTGCGCCAGTTGTGATTTGGTTATTAATTAGACAACGTAAAATGGTGTTTTAATATTATGAAAACCGCTTTAAAACATATCATCCTAAAAACCGAAAATCTACACATTGGTTATGCGTCCAAAAAAGAAACTATTACAGTTGCCTCCAATATTAATTTAGCCCTAAACAAAGGTGAATTAATAGGCTTAGTTGGTGGTAATGGAATTGGAAAATCTACATTATTAAAAACACTAACAAAAGTTCAAAACCCTTTACATGGAAATATTAGCATTAAGCAAAAAACTTTAGAAAGTTACAGTAATTTAGAACTAGCCAAAACGTTAAGTTTGGTTTTAACCGAAACTTTAACAGCAAAAAACTTAACCGTTTTTGAATTGATTGCCCTAGGAAGACAGCCTTACACTAATTGGGTTGGCACAATAACCGAAGCTGATTTAAGTATTATTAATAAAGCTATCAGTCAGACAAATATTACAGATTTAAAACATAAAAAATGTTTCGAGCTTAGTGATGGTCAACTACAAAAAGTAATGATAGCACGTGCTTTAGCACAAGATACCGATTTAATTATTCTAGACGAACCAACATCACATTTGGACATGTACCACAAGGTGTACATCTTAAAACTACTTCAAAAAATAACCAAAGAAACCGGTAAAACCATTTTGTTTTCGTCTCACGAAATAGATTTAGCTATACAGTTATGCGATAGTATGATAGTTATGACTTCAAACAAAATTATCAGTGACTCACCATGTCATTTAATCGAAAAAGGTGCATTTTCTAACCTTTTTCCTGAAGATATGATTGTTTTTGACCCAAATACAGGCAGTTTTAGAGTTAAAAAGTAATAAGACGTCATACTTTAAGATTCAAATAACAAACAAGCGCCATACTGAACTTATTTCAGTATCTTATACTTATTAAGTGTTTTGTATACTCTTAAATTAAATTATATTAACTTAAATAAGAATCAGTACTACTAAAAACCAAACAAACGTCATGCTGAACTTGTTTCAGTATCACACATTAATTAAGCTTTTTATGAATTCCCTTTTATTGTATCAACTTCATTTGAATTTAAATCAATAATTATAAACCATGTCATACTGAACTCGTTTCAGTATCTCATCTTTATTGAGTGTTTTGTGTTTTCTTCAATTAAATTATACTAACTTAAATATCAATCAGTAGTAAAAACCTTCAAACATACGTCATACTGAACTTGTTTCAGTATCTCATATCAAATTTAGCATTTTAAAAGTCTATTTTGATACCTCATAAACTAACTATTAATTACTTTCAGTAGTAACTAAATTAAGTATTCAATTTATAAAAATACTAACTTCTCACTGAGAGACAAATTAACTATCTTTACACAAATTCTTTGTTAATAAAAATGAACGACAACATCATCCTTATTATTGCTATATTAATTGCTGCAGCAATTGGTGGTTACTTAGGTATGCTATTTACTAAATTAAAAAGTAAAAGCGAAAAAAGCACCTTAGAAGAACGTAACAATAACCTACAACAGCAACTAAACGATTTAAAACAATATCACACCACTGAAAACGAAAAACAAAACTCTAATTTTAATACACAATTAGGAGATTTACGTGACACGATTTCTAAAATTGAAACCGATCGTGAAGCCATAAGACGTGAAAAGGATTTTTTAAGTCAAGAATTAGCTAGAAAAAATACCGAGTTTGAAAACCTACAACAATTAAACATTAAACGTGATGAAGAACTTGAAATTAGACAAGAACAGTTACGTAAAGATTTTGAGCTATTAGCTACAAAAATATTGGACGAAAAAAGCGAAAAATTCACACTTCAAAATAAAGAAAACATCAAAAACATTTTAAATCCTTTACAGGAAAAAATCATGGTTTTTGAGAAAAAAGTAGACGATACTCAAAAAGAAAGTATCAGTATGCATAGTGCGTTAAAAGAGCAATTGTTAGGTTTAAAAGACTTAAACCAACAAATGACTAAAGAGGCGACAAACCTAACTAGAGCTTTAAAAGGTGATAGTAAAATGCAAGGTAATTGGGGAGAATTGGTCTTAGAACGTGTTCTTGAAAAATCTGGTTTAGAAAAAGATAGAGAGTATTTTGTACAACAAAACTTTACCAGAGAAGATGGCTCTAGAGTGTTACCAGATATTGTTTTACACTTACCTGGAAACAAAAAAATGATTATTGACAGTAAAGTATCTTTAACCGATTATGAACGTTATGTTAATGCTGAAGATCAAGAACGAGACATCTATTTAAAAGCGCATTTAAACTCGATTAAAAAACACGTAGACCAACTGTCTGACAAAAAATATGAAGATTTGTATGATATAGAATCTCCTGATTTTGTATTACTTTTTATTCCTATCGAGCCTGCTTTTGCAGTTGCTATAAACGCAGATAATACTTTATACAACAAAGCGTTTGAAAAAAACATTGTCATTGTAACACCTTCTACACTATTAGCTACATTACGTACTGTAGATAGCATGTGGAATAACGAAAAACAACAACAAAATGCAATTGAAATTGCAAGACAAGCAGGTGCTTTATATGATAAATTTGAAGGTTTAGTATCTGACTTAACTGGTGTTGGAAAGAAAATTGACGATGCTAAAAAAGACTATTCTGCTGCAATGAACAAGCTTGTTGATGGACGTGGTAACCTGATTAGAAGTGTTGAAAAAATTAAAAAACTTGGTGCAAAAGCTAAAAAATCTTTACCAGAAGCTTTTATCAAACGTGCCGAATCTGACGATTAACCCAAAGATATTATGATAAAATTTTTAGTAAAAACCTTAGTTGTAATTATATTAATAATCGCTGCATACTTCAGCTTTATCTATTTTGCAACCTATAGCGAAGGTGTAAGAGCTGGTGAGTTGGTTAAATTTAGTAGTAAAGGTGTTATGTTTAAAACTTGGGAAGGCGAAGTTAGCCAAGGTGTGTCTGAGGCTCAACTTTTTAAATTTTCAGTAGAAGATAAAGAAACACAGGTTATTAAAGATCTAAATCGTTTGCAAGGTAAATTTGTAAAATTAACGTATTTTGAACGCTACAAAACTTTTTTCTGGTTAGGTGACACTAAATATTTTATTACAAAAGTAGAAGAAGACAAAGACCGACGATCTAATTATTAATTATGAAAAATTACAAAAAGTAGACGCTTCACGCATTAGTATTTCAGAATTAATGCTACCATCACATTCCAATTTTAGCGGAAAAATACATGGTGGATACATCCTAAATTTAATGGATCAAATTGCGTTTGCTTGCGCGTCTAAACACTCAAAAGCCTATTGTGTTACTGCTAGTGTGGATACTGTAGATTTTTTAAATCCAATTGAAGTTGGAGAGTTAGTAACCATGAAAGCGTCTGTAAATTTTGTTGGAAACACATCAATGGTTGTTGGTATACGTGTTATTGCAGAAAACATACAAACAGGAGTTATAAAACATTGTAACTCGTCTTACTTTACAATGGTTGCAAAAGACGAAAGTGGTAAATCCACACCTGTACCTGGTCTAATTTTAAATGACAAAAATGAAGTCAAACGTTTTTTAAAAGCTTTAAAACGTATGGAAACAAAAAAACAACGTCAGTTTGAATTTGATCATCAAGATTTTTCACATATTGATTATTTACCATTACTACAAGATCATAAAGTTAGGATAGATTTACCTGATAATTTTTAATAAAAAAACCTTCAATTAAAATTGAAGGTTTTTTTGTATTATCTCTGTTTGACAATTACTTACTTAAGTACATTTTACGTCTTGAGTATAGATTGTAAAATTCGTCATCTTTTAAATCATCAATAAATAAGATGCTTTCTCCTGTGCTTTTCATTTCTGGACCTAGCTTTTTATTTACATTATGAAACTTGTTAAAAGAAAACACTGGTTGCTTAATGGCATAACCGTTTAATTTTGGGTTAAATTCAAAATCAGTTACTTTCTTTTCTCCTAACATCACTTTAGTTGCATAGTTTACATAAGGTTCTCCGTAAGCTTTAGCTATAAACGGAACCGTTCTTGAAGCTCTTGGATTGGCTTCAATAATATACACTTTATCATCTTTAACAGCAAACTGTATGTTAATTAAACCTACGGTATTTAATGCTAAAGCAATCTTTTTAGTATGATCTTTAATTTGTTGCATTACTAAATCTCCTAAGTTAAAAGGAGGTAATAAAGAGTTA
The DNA here is from genome assembly GCF_055804415.1 of Olleya sp. NP1-10. Taxonomy (NCBI): domain Bacteria; kingdom Pseudomonadati; phylum Bacteroidota; class Flavobacteriia; order Flavobacteriales; family Flavobacteriaceae; genus Olleya; species Olleya sp. NP1-10. The sequence goes on from NZ_CM147840.1 coordinate 3,413,144, forward strand.
CTATCACCAGAGTGTATCCCACAAGGTTCAATATGCTCCATGATACCAATAATGTATACATTTTCACCATCGCAAATAGCATCAGCTTCAGCTTCAATTGCACCATCTAGATAATGATCTAAAAGTAATTGATTTCCTGGCATACGACTTAATAAGTCTACCACGTGTTTTTCAAGTTCTTCTTTATTAATAACAATCTTCATACCTTGTCCACCAAGTACGTAAGATGGTCTTACTAATATTGGAAAATCTAATACATCTGCAATTGCTGCAGCTTCATCAGCTGTTGTTGCAATATCAAATTCTGGATAAGGAATTTCTAAATCTTTTAATAAGGTAGAAAAATGGCCTCTATCTTCGGCTAAATCTAATGCTTGGTAACTTGTTCCTAATATTTTAATACCGTAACGTTCAAGTTTTTCGGCTAACTTTAAAGCGGTTTGACCACCAAGTTGTACGATGACACCTTCTGGTTTTTCATGCTTAATGATATCGTAAATATGTTCCCAGAATACAGGTTCAAAATACAGCTTATCTGCAGTATCAAAATCGGTAGAAACTGTTTCTGGATTACAGTTAATCATGATGGTTTCGTAACCACATTCTGCTGCAGCTAATACACCATGAACACAACAGTAATCAAACTCGATACCTTGACCAATACGGTTTGGACCAGATCCTAAAACAATTACTTTTTTCTTATCTGAAACAATACTTTCATTATCTGCTTGACGTGTTCCATCCGCAGTTTCAACATCGTTTTCAAACGTTGAATAATAATATGGCGTTTTTGCTTCAAACTCTGCTGCACAAGTATCAACCAGTTTATAAACACGATTAATATTTAATTCTTCACGTTTATTATAGACTTGACTTTCTAAACAACCCAACATGTGCGCTATTTGTCTGTCTCCATATCCTTTTTGTTTCGCTTCAAGTAATAAATCCTTTTGAATAGTATCAATAGTAAAAGTTGAGATTTCTTTTTCTATAAAATATAATTCTTCGTATTGCTTTAAAAACCACATATCAATTTTTGTGATTTCATGAATACGACTTAACGGAATTCCCATTTGAATGGCATCATAAATAGCAAATACACGATCCCAACTAGCATGTGTTAATTTGTCTATAACTTGGTCGTAGTTTTTATAACCTTTACCATCTGCACCTAATCCGTTACGTTTAATTTCTAGCGATTGTGTTGCTTTGTGTAAGGCTTCTTGGAAGCTACGTCCAATTCCCATGACTTCTCCAACAGATTTCATTTGCAAACCTAAAGTCCTATCTGATCCTTCAAATTTATCAAAATTCCAACGTGGTATTTTTACGATTACATAATCTAAAGTCGGCTCGAATAAAGCAGACGTAGATTTAGTAATTTGATTTTCTAATTCATCTAAATGATATCCTAAAGCTAGTTTGGCTGCAATTTTTGCAATTGGATACCCTGTCGCTTTACTGGCTAAAGCTGAAGAGCGCGATACACGAGGGTTAATCTCGATAGCAATAATATCTTCATTTTCATCTGGACTTACAGCAAATTGTACATTACAACCTCCTGCAAAATCTCCAATATTACGCATCATATGGATTGCCATATCACGCATTTTTTGATACGTTTTATCACTTAATGTCATTGCTGGAGCGACTGTAATCGAGTCTCCAGTATGGATACCAATTGGATCCATGTTTTCAATAGCACAAATAATAACAACATTATCGTTAGAGTCTCTAAGTAACTCTAACTCGTATTCTTTCCAACCAATTAAAGCTTTATCAATCATAACTTCATGGATTGGAGATATCTCCAGACCACGAGTTAACAACTCGTCAAAATCTTCTTCTTTATATACAAATGATGCACCTGCACCACCTAAAGTAAAAGACGCTCTAATAATTAAAGGAAAACCAAACTCTTGTGCAATTTCTTTTCCTTTTAAATAAGAAGTTGCTGTAGCTTGAGGTGCCATAGGAATACCAATATCAAGCATTAACTCTCTAAACTTCTCTCTATCTTCAGTAATATTAATAGCATCAATATTAACTCCGATAATTTCTACACCAAAATCTTTCCAAATTCCTTTTTCATCTGCTTCAATACATAAATTTAAGGCTGTTTGCCCACCCATTGTAGGTAAAACAGCATCAATATGTGGATGCTCTTTTAAAATTTGGATTATTGATTTAGTTGTTAAAGGCAACAAGTAAACATGATCTGCCATACTTGGATCAGTCATTATTGTTGCAGGATTAGAATTTATTAAAATAGTTTCAATTCCGTCCTCTCTTAACGATCGTAATGCTTGTGTACCAGAGTAATCAAACTCACAGGCTTGTCCAATAACTATAGGTCCAGAGCCTATAATTAGAATAGATTTTAAATTAGATTTTTTTGGCATTGTCTTAATTTTATTCGGTTATCAAAAATAGTCAAATTTGGATACAAAAAAAGGCGTTACACCTAAGTAACGCCTTTAATATATTAACAATTGAAAATCATTAATTATCTTTTATGTCTAGTCTCAGTTGAAACAGATATTTTCTTTCTTCCTTTAGCACGACGACGCGCTAATACCTTTCTACCATTAGCAGAAGCCATTCTTTCTCTAAAACCATGTTTATTTCTTCTTTTTCTCTTTGATGGTTGAAACGTTCTTTTTGGCATTGTCTTATGTTTTTAAATCTAAATAGTAAATGTTTTAAATGTTTTAGACTTTCCCTAAAACTGAGCGCAAATATACAACGACTTTTTTATTTGACAAACCTAATTTTAAAAATATTTTTAAAGATTTTTTTAGTTTCTTTGTACTCCAATATAAAATACGTCTAAAAGCGTGTAAATTTAAGTAAAAATAAGACATTTAAAATTAACAATAATGTACAATAAAGTAATAAAATTAATAATAGCAATCGGGATTTTTGGTGTAGCCATCTGGCAATTTGTAGAAGGAAACATAGGAAATGGTATCATGTACATCCTTTTATCTCTGATATTTGTCTTTTTATATTTTAAAAATGAATTTATTTTACTTGCGTTTTTAAGGTTAAGAAAACAAGATTATCCTGGTGCTAAAAAATGGTTAGATAAAATTAAAAATCCAGAAACTGCTTTAGTACAAAAACAACAAGGTTATTATAACTTTTTAAATGGTATCATGGTATCTCAAGATAATATGAGTGAAGCTGAGCGTTATTTTAGAAAAGCTGAAAAACTTGGATTATCTATGGATCATGACATGGCAATGGTTAAATTAAACTTAGCTGGTGTTGCCTTATCAAAAAGAAGAAAGCAAGAAGCGACTAACCTATTAGCCGAAGCTCAAAAATTAGATAAACAAGGCATGTTAACAGATCAGATTAAAATGATGAAAGAAAACATGAAACGTGCCCAAGCACCAAAACAACATTATGGTCAAGGTGGATCTATTAGAGCCCAAAAAAGACGTAGCAGATAACTATCTCTTCTCATTATAAAAAAAGGTCAAACAATATTGTTTGACCTTTTTTTATAAGCTTACCTTTATAGATTATAATAATGGAGCCCAAAGCCTACAATAAGCTTCTTGAATACGTCTTAAATTAGAACGCTCTACCCATCTATCTAAATCTATTTGAGCTGCACTCTCTAAATCATTCATAAATATAGCTTTGGCCTCTTTGGCTTTATCCTTATTGTAGATTAAAGCATTGATTTCAAAATTAATATTGAAACTTCTATAATCCATATTACAAGTTCCTATGGTTGTAAAGACATCATCAACAACCATGGTTTTAGCATGAATGAAACCTTTTTCGTATCTATAAATTTTAATATTTGCTTCTAATAATTGTTCTAAATACGAGTTTGTAGCATGTTTTGCTGTCCAAGAATCGGATTTATGCGGAATTAAAAGTCTAACATCTACTCCACTTTTTGAAGCTACTTGCATGGCTGTAATAATCTGATCGTTTGGAATAAAATATGGTGTAGTGATGTACACATAATCTTCTGCCGTAACTATAGAAAAAAATATGGCTTCCATAATGTTAGCCCAATCAGTATCTGGTCCACTAGCTGCTATTTGAACAGGTTGAATGGTTTGAACCTTATTTTGAGGAAAGAATGAACGATCTAACTCTAAAGTCGTATCTGCTACAAAATTCCAGTTTGTCAAAAATTGTGTTTGTAAAGTAAACACAGCTTCTCCAACAATTTTTAGGTGTGTATCCCTCCAATAAGCTGTACTTTCTGGATAATTAACATAAGTGTCAGATACATTTATACCTCCAACAAATCCAATTTCTCCGTCAATGACTACTATTTTTCTGTGGTTTCTGTAATTCATTTTACCAGCAAACCTAGGAAATAATACAGGCATAAAAGCATGAAACTGAATACCAGATTCAGTCATTTTTTTCTTCATTTTAGAAGAAATTTTACTACCAACATCATCAAAACTTAATCTAACTATGACACCTTCTTTTGCCTTTTGACATAATAAGTTAATAAACTTAGTTCCAATTTTATCATCTTTTAAAATGTAATATTCAATATGAATATGTTCCTTGCCATTTTGAATAGCTTTAAAAAGGATTTCAAATTTATTTTCACCATTTAATATAATCTCGATATCATTATACTTGGTTAATGGTGATTTATCGTTTTTTTGAAGTAAATGAATCAATCTAATTTGATCTTCTTCAATATTAGCTTCATAACTTGTTAAGGTCTCAGGATCAAGATTTAACTTTTGGTTTATTGATTTGATTAACGTATTGTTTAAGACGTCCTTTCGGTTAAAAATTTTATTTTTTCTATATTCTTGACCAAAAAAGTAATATACAATCAATCCAAAAAAGGAAACACTAACAATACAATAATGTATGTTAGTGTTTTTGTTGGATTAATAGATTTAAATAATATGGTTGCGACTGCTATAATTACTAAAATATAGTTTAATACAATTGCAAAAGTCCACCAATATTGACTTATAAAATCTAGCATTTATGGGTTTGTTTTGTAATATCCTTCTCTAGGGATGTCAATATAATATTGCTTTCTAGATTTGTTATTTAAGTGAGGCTCTCTCAACCAAGGATTGTGTAATTTTAAAATTTTATAGTTTATACCAAACTGTTTTGCAAAACCAGCAAAGTCGGTGACAGCAGTATCTACAGCAACTTGATAAGTTGGCACTGTAGTATATAAATCCTTATCTCTAAAATTAAACCCGTATTTATCTGGGTTGGATAAGATTTCTTTTAAAGCTATAATCCTGAACACATAACGACCAGTTTCTTCTCCTAAAAGTAGGTCGTAATAACTTGTTACATCTTGTGCTTTTAATCGTTTTGAAATTCCGTAATTTCCTGCATTATATGCTGCTGCTGCAGAAGTCCAAGATCCTAAACTTCTTTTAGCTTTTATTAAATAATCACATGCTACTTCTGTTGCTTTTTCTAAATGGTAACGCTCATCTACATTATCATTAACTTCTAATCCATGTTCACGTCCTGTCGCTTTCATGATTTGCCAAAACCCACTAGCTCCTGCTGGAGAACGTGCGTCAGTCAAACCACTTTCGATTACTGCTAAATATTTAAAATCATCAGGAATACCATGTTTTGCTAGAATAGGTTCTATAATAGGAAAATACTTTTTAGCACGCTTAAACATTAATAAGCCATTAGATTGCCAATAAGTGTTGACTAAAAGCTCTTTATCCATACGCTCATAAATATCTGGATTTGATAAAGGGACTTCCTCACCTGCAAACTCTAAATAGGTCGGCATTTGTATGGCGTAAACATTATAGTCATTTATGATTTGTTTTTCAAAATTTTCATCTGTTGGTGCATTTTGATAGGCGTTAATAAATAACATTCCTAATGCTGCTAAACCTACTACTGCAAGGCTTTTTTGTACTATCTTCATCGTCTTATCTTTTTCTTTTAAATATAAAATATTTTATGTAATTTGATTTATGTTTAAGCAATTAATTTTGGTAAATTTTGATTAAACCATCTGTACCTATTTATTATCATAATGTGCGTACCTCCTTTAACTGTAATGCAATCTGAAAGGTTGGAAAACGGAAATACTAAATCATTATCACCATGGATGTGCACAATGCCCTCCATTGGTTGTTCTTGCTCCCAACACACAACTTGTTGTATTGCCCAATCAAGGTAGTTTTTATCACTAACAGACAAGTACTTTTTGTATAACTCAATACGCTTGGTAATAGTATTACCAAAAGCATATTTTGCTAATAAATCTATATTACCTAGCAATTGAGTTGGTAAAATCTTGTAAGCTTTAGTTGCTTTAAGAAGTTTCATACGTTTTGGCAACTCATGCTTCGTTTTTACACTTGAGACAATAATTACCTTTTTAGTATTAATTAATTTACTTATTTCTTGAACTAAAATACCTCCAAAAGAAACACCAATTAGGACTGGATTGTCATGTTTTATATCTTGACAAATACGTTTGGCGTAAGAAGAAAGGGTTTCGTTTTTTTCTGGAATCTTCCATTCTAACCAATGTATTTGATATTGATCTTCGGGTAATTTTATGTGCTCGAAAATAGTCGGATTAGCTGCCATTCCTGGCATTAAATAGACTGGTATTACTTGCTGACTCATAAGGTTTTAACATTACGCAAGGCTATTGCTAATAGTTTTTTTGTACATTTGTACTGTAAAGCTATAAAATAGTTTGGTACTATTTTTGAAACTCTCCCAATAATTAATAAAACTTTATAAACATGATTGATGCAGCAGAGTTAGTTGACAACGAGTTTTTACGTCAATTTGAACTGAAAATAGACGATCATTTTGCTAAAATTGAATACTCTTTACAGGAACGAAAGATTTTTTTAACTAAATTAATACTTCCTGAACCACTTAATAACGAAGAGTTTACATCAGAATTTTTAAAAACTGTTTTGGATACAATGGAAGACCGCAACTTAAGTGTTGTGCCAACAAGTCCAGAAATTGCAAAATTTATTAGACGAAACAGACGATACAAAAAATTGTTACCTGTTGGTCTTAGAATCTAAACAATGAAATTAAAAAACCGAAGTAAAATTACTTCGGTTTTTTTATGCTGATTGCTGATTAGTAAAATCAAATCTTACTAAACCGTCATCATCAATTTTAGTTAATTCTATATTGTGTAAGGTGTTAACAAACTCTGGATTCCATGGTGTTTTAACTTTTACATAATTGTCTGTAAATCCATGGATATAACCTGCTTTATTTTCAGACTCAAATAATACTTTTCTTGTGGCTCCAATTTGACTTTCGTAAAATGCACGACGTTTTTTTGCACTTAAACCACGTAACATTTTACTGCGTTTAGTGCGTATATTTTTAGGAACAACTTGATCTAAAGTTGCTGCGACAGTATTGGCTCTTTCAGAATAAGTAAAAACATGTAAATAACTAATATCAAGTTGGCTTAAAAAATTATAGGTTTCTAGAAAATGATCTTCGGTTTCACCTGGAAAACCTACTATAACATCCACACCAATACAAGCGTGAGGCATAACTTGTTTTATTTTCTCAACTCTATCTACATATAATTCACGCATGTAACGACGACGCATTGCTTTTAAAATGTCATTGCTTCCGCTTTGTAACGGAATATGAAAATGAGGTACAAATGTTTCACTTTTAGACACAAAATCTATGGTTTCATTTTTAAGCAAATTAGGTTCGATTGAAGAAATCCTTAGACGCTCTATCCCTTCTACTTCATCTAATGCTTGTACTAACTCATAAAACGTATGCTCATGCTTTTTATTACCAAATTCACCTTTACCATAATCACCAATATTAACTCCTGTTAAGACTATTTCTTTTATATTTTGCTGAGATATTTCTTTTGCATTTTTCAGAACATTATCTAAAGTATCGCTTCTTGAAATCCCTCTAGCTAAAGGTATTGTACAGTAAGTACATTTATAATCACAACCATCTTGAACTTTTAAAAAAGCTCTGGTACGATCACCAATGGAGTAACTTCCGACGTAAAAATCTGCGTCTTCTATTTCACATGAGTGGACTTCGCCTAAATCATTTTTAGATAAATCGTTAAGATAGTCTGTTATTTTAAATTTTTCGGTAGCACCAAGGACTAAGTCTACACCATTGACATCTGCTAACTCTTGAGGTTTTAACTGCGCATAACATCCAACAGCAACCACAAAAGCTTCTGGGTTAGATTTTTGGGCTTGCTTAACAATAGTCTTAAAACGCTTGTCTGCATTTTCTGTAACAGAACAAGTATTTATAACGTAAATATCTGCTGGATCGTTAAAATCCACTCGATCAAAACCTTCGTCTTTAAAAGACCTAGCAATGGTTGATGTTTCAGAAAAATTAAGTTTACAGCCTAAGGTATAAAAGCCGACTTTCTTTTTAGTATTCAATTTAAAATAGTCTTTAATGCTAAGTAAGATTGTTTATATTTACCTAGTGTAATTACAAATTTGTGATTGCAAAATTACGTATTTTTTTAAGCCTTAAAAGGTGTTTAGACGCTTATATATTGATTACTATTAATGACTGTTTTAAAACGTAACACTACTAATTATCTTATTTTACTTGCCTTTATTAGCAGTATTATATCTTGTACAAATCTAGAAAAAAGCAACAAAGACCATTTGGTTTTTAGATATAACGAACACAAAAACATTGGTTCTTTAGATCCTGCTTTTGCTAAAGATAATGCCGATATTTGGGCTGTCAACCAATTATTTAATGGTTTAGTCCAAATGGATGATAGCTTATTGGTTAAACCTAGTATCGCTAAACGTTGGACTGTATCCGAGGATGCTTTGCAATACCGTTTTGTACTTCGTGACGATGTGTATTTTCATAAACACGAATTATTTAAAAGAGATTCCACTAGAACTGTAACTGCTTATGATTTTGAATACAGTTTTAATCGAATATTGGATCCTAAAATAGCGTCTTCGGGACGTTGGATTTTTAATAAAATAAAGCATTTTGAAGCTGTAAATGACAGCGTTTTTAATATTACATTAAAACAACCCTTTCCTGCTTTTTTAGGATTATTGACTATGAAATACTGTAGTGTTGTTCCTAAAGAAATCACAGAACATTATGGCACAGATTTTAGAGCCAATCCAATTGGCACTGGTCCTTTTAAATTTAAACGTTGGGAAGAAAACGTCAAATTAGTGTTCAGAAAAAACAATCAGTATTTTGAAACTGACGCTGAAGGCGAAACATTACCTTATCTTGAAGCTGTAGCCATTACGTTTTTACCTGATAAACAAAGTGAATATATGCAGTTTATACAAGGTAACTTAGACTTTTTAAATAGTTTAGATGCTTCATATCAAGATGATATTTTAACCACAAAAGGAGCCTTACGTGATAAATACGCCAACACTATTGACTTAATTAGAGGACCTTATTTAAACACTGAATATTTAGCGTTTTTCATGGAGTCTGACCTAAATGAAATACAGTCTAAACGTATTAGAGAAGCTGTTAATTACGGTTTTGACAAACAAAAAATGATGACTTATTTAAGAAACGGAATAGGTATACCTGCTACTGGTGGTTTTATTCCTAAAGGTTTACCTGGTTACAGCAGTAATATTGGCTATACTTATCAACCTGAAAAGGCTAAACAATTAATAGAAGCTTACAAGTCACAAACGGGAAACAACAATCCTGAAATAACAATTACAACGACAAGTAATTATCTTAATTTCTGTGAATATATACAACGTGAATTAACCAAAATTGGACTTATTGTAAATGTAGATGTGATTCCTGCTTCCACACTTAAAGAAGGAAAAGCTAACGGAAAATTAGATCTGTTTAGAGCTAGTTGGGTCGCAGATTATCCTGATGCCCAAAATTATTTATCTTTATTTTACTCTGAAAATTTTGCTCCTAATGGTCCAAATTACACGCATTTTTATAATACACAATTTGACAGTCTTTATAAAACCTCATTTTTAGAAAACAATATAAACAAAAGGATACAGTCGTATACAACTATGGATAGTCTAGTTTTAAAAAACACGCCTGTAGTACCACTATACTATGATGAAGTGATAAGGTTTACTCAAAAAAATATCTCTGGTCTTAGTAGTAACCCTATTAATTTATTAGAAATTAAATATGTCAAAAAAGAAAAATAGTAATAAGATTTAGACTGAAATTTTATTATCCTTATTTACCTTTTTATCTATCATTAATCCTAAAATAATTAAATACTGACCCATTGCATAACCAAACATGACTAAAAAGTCCTGAAACATTACATCTCCATAAAACATTTTAATAACCATTGTAGCTTCAGATAACACAAACAAGCCTACTCCTATTAAAACAGTATAATAGCTTTTAGCATTAACTACACCTTTTCTAATGTAAGCAAACAGAGTCATGACCAATGATATAAAAAAATATAAGGTTATTGGTAAAAAATAATCTTTAAGATTAGGAAAAATAAGACTGTATAATATAGCTACTAATAAAAAACAAATCACAAAAAACGGAACTAATCGCTTGTTACTAAAGTCTTCTTTATGAGAAAACTTTAAAATATATAATATTTTACCTATCACAAATAAACATATGCTTATTATAAATTTAATTTTATTTAGATGATCTATTATTAATATATCACCAATAAAAAATAAAATTAAACCATAAAAAATATATTTTTTAACATAAACCTTTTTTCTGTAAATAGCATAAGCTGTAAAAACCAACAAGCTACCCATAACTAAAACTTTACTATAATACCTGTAAGGCATTGAAGGTAAATAGATTTTAGTATAAATATCTATTACAAGCAAAAATATAAATAGAGGTGTATAATATCGTATTAACTTTTCCATATTACAGATTAGTTTTTAATACACTTTCTTTATAATCTGTAGTTGTTTTTTCTTTTAAAATTCCAATAATAATCAAATACTGAGATAAACAATAAAATAGCATTACGGTTATTTTATTATATGCTATCATAGGATTGTAAAATATTTTAAGAATATTTATACTATCGGCAATCATAGACAAAAACACACCTAACATTACTAACCAAAAACTACTGTTATTAACTTCGTTTTTTCTCAAAAAAGCAAACTGCATTAATAACATTACAACAAAAAGATAAATTAGAAAAGGAAAAAAGTAATGATCTAAATTACTATAGACTACAGAAGTAATTAGGGTCATATAGGTAAAACAAAAGACCAAAAACGGAATTAACTTCGAAATTTTAAAATCCTCATTATTTAAAAACCTTACAGAGTAGCATATTTTTCCTGCAATAAACAAGAATGCAGCAATTATAAAATGACTCATTTTACCAGAATTACCGGTAATAAAAAAAGTCTCCTATTATAAATAATAATAATGCATAAATGACTAATCTTTTTTTAGTGTTATCCTTTTGCTTATTATTTAAAACATAAAACAATAACAAACTGATACTTAAAGCAATTTTCGAAAAATATCTATATGAATACAAATCGTAACTATTTTTAAAAAATGAGTCCAATAAGTACAAGCTTAGATATAAGATTGAAAATCTTAAAGTATTTTTAAAAATGAAATTCATATTGATTTTAAAACAAAAACAATATAAAAATTTAAATCAAAATTAACCCATAAAACCTTACATTTTATATGATTAACCGTTGAATAGCAAGAGAACCTGTTAAATTAACGGTTAGTCTTTTCTAAACTTTTTAGTCTCTTCAAACACGTGTGTTAAAATAGCCTCGTCCTGAGCTGTAAAATCAATACCTCGTCTTTCCATAACGACTTTAGCCACTTCAAACGCTTTAGAGGTTAAATATGTTGTAAAACCTGAGGCTCCTCCCCAACTATAACTTGGTACAAAGTTTCTAGGAAAACCACTTCCAAAAATATTAGAATTAACGCCAACAACTGTTCCCGTATTAAACATTGTATTTATACCAGATTTACTGTGGTCTCCCATCATTAAACCACAAAACTGTAAACCTGTTTTTGTAAAACGTTCAGTTTCATAATCCCATAATTTAACTTGCACATAGTTATTCTTTAGGTTAGAATTATTTGTATCAGCACCTAAATTACACCATTCTCCTAACACCGAGTTTCCTAAAAAGCCATCATGTCCTTTATTTGAATACCCAAATAATACAGAATTATTGACCTCTCCTCCTACTTTACTATGTGGTCCAACTGTTGTTGGTCCATAAATTTTAGCTCCTAACTTTAATGTTGCATAATCACACAATGCTAGAGGACCTCTAACTAATGTACCTTCCATTATTTCTGCATTTTTACCAATATATATTGGACCTGAACTAGCGTTAAGCGTTGCAAATTCAACTTTAGCGCCTTCTTCAATAAAAATATATTCAGGAGAAATCACATTATTACTTTTCGGGATAGGTTGTGAAATACTATCTTTAGTTAACAAATCAAAATCCTGTTGGATAGCTTCACCATTTTTTGAAAAGATATCCCAAGTATGTTCAATTTTTAAAATGTCTTTATCAAATTCTATCGCTTCATAAGCATCAAAATCTACTGCTTCTTGAGTATCTGTAGTATAAAAAGCAATAACATCTTCATCTTTAAAAACAGCCTGATTTTCGGATAAATCTTTAATAATTTCTACTAAATCTGCATTTGGTAAATACGCAGCATTAAGCATTACATTAGCTTCTAGTTCGACCATAGGAAATTTCTCCGACAAATAATCTTCAGTAATTGTTGTCGTTGTATTACCTAAGTACAGTTCCCATTTTTCTCTAATTGTCAAAATACCAACTCTTATATCGGCTACTGGTCGTGTATATGTAAATGGTAAAAGTTGATTACGAACTGGTCCGTCAAAAAGAATATAATTCATGTTAGAAGTAAGTTTTGATTCAAAAATAATCCAATTTAAGGTAACAAAAAAGCCTTTCAATAAAATGAAAGGCTTTTAAAATATAGTTAACGCTAAAATTATTTTTTGAATTTTGCGTATTTGTTTTTAAACTTATCAATACGTCCAGCTGTATCAATTAATTTAGACTTACCTGTGTAAAACGGGTGAGACGTTCTAGAAATTTCCATTTTTATTACTGGATACTCAACACCATCAACGTCAATAGTTTCGTTAGTGTTTGCAGTAGACTTAGTTAAAAATACGTCGTCATTTGACATGTCTTTAAATGCTACCATTCTATAATTTTCTGGATGTATACCTTTTTTCATCGCTAAATGCTTTTTATCTTAACTAAATTCGAGGTGCAAATTTAAGTAATTTTTATAAACCTACAACTAATTTTTTAAAAAAATTTATTGTTAAAATTTGTAACGTTTTATTGTACATTTATACTTATCATGTATTAACAAAACAAATATAATTATATCATGGACAAAACTATTAAATCTATTGCTACAAATTTTGGTATTTATCTAGGGGTAATACTGTCTTCCGTTACAGTAATTGCTTATGCTACTAATCTTGAATTACTGACCCAAACATGGTTAGGCATTAGTTTGTTTGTCGCTATTATAGCCTTTGGTATTATAGCTGTAAGCAAGTCAAAAAAGGCTTTAGGTGGATATATTAGTTTTAAAGAAGCTTTTACAGCCTATTTTATTACTGTTATGATTGGTATTTTAATAAACGCAATCATAAGTGTTATAATTTTTAATTTTATTGACCCTGAAGCTGCAATTACTTTAAAAGAACTTGTCATTGAAAAATCTATTGAAATGATGAGAAACTTTAACACGCCTGAAGACGCTTTAGCTGAAGCATTGACCCAAATGGAAAATTCACCTAGTCAATTTGCTATAAGTAGTATGGTACAGTCTGTAATAATCCAATTAATAATTTATAGTGTAATAGGTCTAATAATTTCATTAATAATGAAAAAAACAACGAAGACTTATAATAGTTTTATATTTGAAAATATTTTTCAAATTAAATTATGGACATATCAGTAGTCATACCACTACTTAACGAAGAAGAATCTTTAACAGAATTACACCATTGGATAGCAAATGTGATGCAATCCAATGGTTTTTCATATGAAATACTTTTTATCGATGATGGTAGTACAGACCAATCCTGGAAAATTATTACCAATCTACAAGCTAAAAATAGCCATGTAAAGGGTATTCGATTTTTAAAAAACTTTGGAAAATCTCAAGCTCTACACGCTGGATTTGCTAAAGCTGAAGGTGACGTTATTATTACCATGGATGCCGACTTACAAGATAATCCAGACGAAATTCCGGAACTTTACAATATGATTACTAACCAAGGGTTTGAGTTAGTTTCTGGATGGAAAAAAAGCGTTACGATAACAAGTTAACTAAAAACTTACCTTCTAAATTATTTAATTGGGCAGCAAGAAAAACTTCAGGCGTCCAACTTAATGACTTTAATTGTGGACTTAAAGCCTACCATAAAGATGTTGTTAAAAACATTGATGTAAACGGAGAAATGCACAGGTACATTCCTGTTTTAGCTAAAAATGCTGGTTTTTCTAACATTGGCGAAAAAATAGTTCAACATCAAGCCAGAAAATATGGCGAAACTAAATTTGGAATGGACCGTTTTGTCAATGGTTTTTTAGACTTAATAACTATTTGGTTTTTATCTAGGTTTGGAAAAAGACCAATGCATTTATTTGGTGCTTTAGGCGTTATTATGTTTGGCTTAGGACTTATTTTTGCTTTGTATTTAGGAATTGACAAACTGTTTTTTAATACCTCAGGTAGACTAATTACCCAAAGACCTCAGTTTTATTTAGCTTTAGTAACCATGATATTAGGATCTCAGTTTTTTGTAGCTGGTTTTTTAGGTGAAATAATTTTACGCCAAAAATCAGAAAAAAACGCTATCTAATTAAAGAATCCTTAAATTTAGAAGAGCAAAACATATAATTATAAAGCGCTTAATCAATAGTTTATACAATCACCAAGTATTAAAAAGTAAACCTATGAGACATATTGAACCAGAACTTTTAAACCGAGTAAACACTTGGCTTACACCAACTTTTGACCAAGACACACAAGACCATATAAAAAACCTAATAGCAACACAACCTAATGAGTTAAATGAAAGTTTTTATAAAGACTTAGAGTTTGGTACAGGAGGCATGCGTGGTGTAATGGGTATTGGCACAAACCGTATTAACAAATACACACTAGGTAAAAACACACAAGGTATTAGCAATTATATGCAAACCGTTTTTCCTGGAGAAGACCATAAAGTAGCTATAGCTTTTGATTGCAGACACAATAGTAAAAGCTTAGCAAAGGTCGTTGCAGATGTTTTTTCTGCAAATAATATAAAAGTTTATTTATTTGAAGACCTACGTCCAACTCCAGAGTTATCTTTTGCCTTAAAACACTTAGGATGTCATTGTGGTATTGTACTTACAGCATCGCACAATCCACCAGAATACAATGGTTACAAAGTATATTGGCAAGATGGTGGACAATTAGTACCACCTCAAGATGGTCAAATAATTAACATTATAAACGCTTTAGATTATGCTGAAATTAAATTTGAAGCTAAGCCTGAATTAATAGAATATATTGGGCAAGAGGTTGACAACGTTTTTATTGATGCTTCAGTAAAAAACGGAAGTTTCGACACACCACAAAAAGATAAAGACAATTTAAATGTTGTTTTTACATCATTACATGGTACATCAATTACAACCATACCTGAAACCTTTAAACGTGCTGGTTATAACAATGTACATATTGTTGAAGAACAACGTGAACCTAATGGCGATTTCCCGACAGTAAAATCTCCTAACCCAGAAGAACCTGAGGCACTTAAAATGGCTTTAGATTTAGCTGAAAAAGTTGATGGTGACATCGTTATTGGTACAGATCCTGATAGTGATAGAGTTGGAGTTGCTGTTAGAGGGTTGGACAATAAAATGATTTTATTAAACGGAAACCAAACCATGGTCATGATGACTCAGTTTTTATTAGACCAATGGAAAAACAACAATAAAATTAATAACAATCAATTTATAGGAAGTACCATAGTATCTACTCCAATGATGTCTGCTTTAGCTAAAGCATATAATGTAGAATGCAAAGTAGGTTTAACAGGATTTAAATGGATTGCTAAAATGATTAAAGATTTTCCTGACCAAGAGTTTATTGGTGGTGGAGAAGAAAGTTTTGGATTTATGGTTGGTGATTTTGTGCGTGATAAAGATGCTGTAACCTCTGCACTATTAGCTTGCGAAATTGCTGCACAAGCCAAAGCTAAAGGTAGTAGCTTTTATAAAGAACTAATAACCTTATATACAAAACATGGCTTTTATAAAGAAAGACTAATATCAATAACTAAAAAAGGCATTGAAGGTGCTCAAGAAATCAAGCAAATGATGATTGATGCAAGAGAAAATCCTTTAACAAGTGTTAATGGATCTAAAGTTGTAAAAATTGAAGACTATCAATTATCTGAATCAAAAAATACTATTGACAATACAACCAGCACTATTGACATTCCTAAATCAAATGTATTAATTTATTATACTGAAGACGGAAGTAAAATAGCCTTAAGACCAAGTGGTACAGAGCCAAAAATAAAATTTTACATTAGCGTCAATACCACTTTAGACAATGTGTCAGATTTTGAAGCTACGGAACAAAAATTGGAATCAAAGATTGATGCAATATTAAAAGATATGCAGTTATAATTTCATGAAAAAAATAATAGATCAACTTTATCCATTTATAAAAAAGTTTAAAAAGCACGTTTTTTTTAATGTGCTTTTTAATTTATTATATGCTTTATTCAGTGCCCTAGCATTTGTATCTCTAATACCAATGTTAAACGTCTTATTCGACAAAACAACAATAGTTAATAAAGCTCCTGTTTGGACAGGTCTATCTGGTATTAAAGATTACGGAGAACAATTATTAAATTATAATGTAAGTCGTTATTTAGAAGCAGGAAACGCTCAAATGGCATTAGTTATAGTTATAGCTTTGGTGATCTCCACTTTTTTACTTAAAAATCTGTTTGGATACTTCTCTATGCAACATATGATGTATCTAAAAAATGGAATTCTCACAGATTTAAGAAAACAGATGTATCAAAAAATAATCAGTTTACCATTAGCTTTTTATTCTAAAAGACAAAAAGGAGATGTAATGGCTAGAATTTTAGGTGATATAAATGAAATGCAAAATTCCTTTTTCATCGCATTAGAATTAATAGTAAGAGAACCAGCAACTATCATATTTTCTTTAATTTTCATGTTTTCCTTCAGCTGGAAACTAACTTTATTTGTCCTATTATTCATTCCTGTTGCAGGATTTTTAATTTCAAGATTAGGAAAAAGTTTAAAAAGCAATTCTCTTAAAGCGCAACAAGAAGGTGGACGATTAATATCTATTGTTGAAGAATCTTTAACAGGATTAAAAATTGTGAAAAGTTATAATTCTGAAACTATTTTTAATCAAAAATTCACTAATTCAGCAGATAAAATTCTAAAATTAGCCAATAAAATAGGTGTTAAAAATAATCTTGCAGGACCTGTAAGTGAGGTTTTAGGTATAGCTACTATTGCTGTATTATTATGGTATGGAGGACAACTAGTTTTGGTTGAAAACATAATAAAAGGAACCGATTTTTTAGCCTTTATGGGTTTGGCATATGCAATATTAACACCTGCAAAGGCTATAAGTAAAGCTTCTTATAAAGTTAAAAATGGGATCGCTGCTGCAGATCGTGTTTTTGAGATTTTACATGAAGATGACACATTACCAGACTTACCAAACGCTACAATTTTAAATGGTTTTGAAAACGAATTAAAAGTTGATAATATTTCTTTTAAATATGATGACGACTATGTACTAAAAAACTTTAGCATCAAAGTTCCTAAAGGAAAAACTATAGCACTTGTAGGTCAATCAGGAAGTGGAAAAAGTACAATTGCTAATTTAGTAACAAGATTTTACGATATTAATAAAGGAACAATTTCCGTAGATGGTAATGACATAAAAAAGGTGACAAAAAAATCATTACGTAATCTAATGGGATTAGTAACACAAGACTCTATCCTGTTTAATGACACTATAAAAAACAATATTTTAATAGGTAAACCTGATGCAACCGAAGACCAAATTATTGATGCTTTAAAAATTGCAAATGCTTGGGAGTTTGTTAGTGAATTACCAAAAGGTATAGAAACAAATGTTGGAGATGCTGGAAATAATTTTTCTGGTGGACAAAAACAACGTTTAAGCATTGCTAGAGCTGTGCTTAAAAATCCTCCAATTATGATTTTAGATGAAGCCACCTCTGCTCTAGACACTGAAAGCGAACGCCTAGTCCAAGTTGCTTTAGAAAATATGATGAAAAACAGAACATCTATTGTAATTGCACATAGGCTATCTACCATCCAAAATGCAGATCAAATTATTGTAATGCAAAAAGGTGAAATTGTAGAACAAGGTACTCATATCGAACTTTTAGAGAAAAATGGTATGTATAAAAAGCTAGTAGAAATGCAAAGTTTTGAATAATTACGTACATTTATAAAACAAAAAAAGGATAAACAATTGTTTATCCTTTTTTTTATTAGTTGTTAGATTTGGGGCTAACAACATAAATACGCTTACAAGACAAAAGTAAACCTTTTTTGACATTAAACAAGAAAAAAACGCTTAATCGTCAAAACACAACTCTTAATCGTATCAACCGATTCAAACAACTAAAAAACAACACTTTAAAAGCAAGACAATTCTTACTTATTTAAATTAAACTTTTACGTTAAATTAGAGTCTAAGTAAATATATGCAACAAGAAGAAACACTTTTACTGCAACAATTACAGTCTGACAAAGACAAAAATGCTGCATTTAAAAAACTAATATCGCTTTACAAAGAACGTTTGTATTGGCACATCCGTCACATTGTTAAATCTCATGATGACACCGATGACGTTTTACAGAACACCTTTATAAAAATTTTCAAAAATATAAATTCATTTAAAGGAGATAGTAAATTATATTCATGGATGTATAGGATTGCAACTAACGAAGCATTAACACATATAAAACGTAATTCTAAAATAAAAAATAGTAGTAGTGAAGAAGTTAACCAATTAGCTATAGATAGTTTACAATCTGATGTGTATTTTGAAGGCAATGATATTCAATTAAAACTTCAAAAAGCAATTGCTTCACTTCCAGGAAAACAACAATTAGTGTTTAATATGAAATATTTTCAAGAATTAAAATACAGCGAATTGTCAGAAATTTTAGAGACTAGCGAAGGCGCTTTAAAAGCTTCTTACCATATTGCTGCAAAAAAAATTGAAACCTATTTAAAAAACAATTAAACTATTTTACTTTTTTAAAGTCCTATTAATACAATGAAAAAGAAACAATTAAATACAACACAAGCTTCTGGTTTTAAAATCCCTGAAAATTATTTTGAGGGATTAGAAGACAAAATACTTACACAAATACATTTAGAAACCCAATCTAAATCCTCTGGTTTTAAGGTTCCTGAAGACTATTTTGATACTATTGAAACCTCAATAATATCTAAAGTAAACAAACCAGAACCAAAAGTTTTTAAGTTATTTACTAAAAAAACACTACTATCTGTATCAAGTATTGCTGCAGCATTGGTCCTATTTTTTAGCCTCAACTTATTTAAATCATCTCCAATAACAACATTAGATGCTTTAGATACTGATACTGTTGAAAATTATATTTTAGATGAAATTGAATTAAATGACTTAAATCTTTTAATTAATGACACAGAATTATCCCAAACAGATTTTATTGATTATAATATTATAGAGGTTGACGATTATTTAGATGATATAGATTTAAACGACTTCTATCAAGAATAAAAAACATTAAAAATGAAAAAACACATATTAATAGCACTAGTTTTATTGTTCTCTTTTAGCGCGTTTGCACAAAAAGATAAGAACAAACAACACGAAAAAATCAAAGCTCTTAAAGTTGCGCATATAACAGAGCAATTAGATTTATCTGCTAAAGAAGCCGAAGCTTTTTGGCCTATTTATAATGCACAAGAAGAAAAAATACATAAAATCAAAAAACAATCTACAGATAGGAGAAAAGAAGCTAATCTAGATGTTTTATCAGATAGTGAAGCTAAAAAGCTATTGTTAGATGTGTTAAAAATAGAAAAGCAAAAGCATGAACTTGAAGACCAATATATAATAGATTTGCTAGAAATCCTTCCTGCAAAAAAAATAATAAACCTATTTAGAGCAGAGCGAACATTCAAGAAAAAAATGATTGAAGAATACAAAGGTAGACACCGAAAAAATTAACATCAATAAAAAAGAAGCCAAATGGCTTCTTTTTTATTATCAAATATGGAGTATTGTTCTGAATAATAATCTAATTAAAACTAAGTTTACTAATCTTTTTATTTCCTGCTGCATAAGCTGTAGTATCATTTATAAATCGTAATGTATAATAACCATCGTCACTTAAATGTGTCCAAGTATGTCCTGCATCACGACTGTAATCTATACCTTTAAAACCAATTGCTACTAGTTGTTGTGCATTACTGTTGGGTACATATTTGACACAACTTCTGTAACCTGGTCCTACTCCATCAGAAACTATTGTCCACGTTTTGCCACCATCTTTAGTTATTATTTTATTAGCTACATTATTCTCTGCTTTTGTATAATCTCCACCAATAGCAAAACCATTGTTTTGGTCATAAAAATCAATACTATACATTCCTGTAGTTTCTAAGCCTTGAATAATTGGAGTATCAAAAACTTCCCAAGTCATCCCTTTATCTGGTGAAAACATTACACGACTAGACTTACCTCCTGTAGCTACCCAAGTTTTATCTCCAACAATAGCAATATTAGTGTCACTTGCTGCAAAAGCAGCTTCACCAGGTTTTGCTTCAGGTAAGTTACTACAAGGTATTTTAGTCCAAGTTTCACCTTTGTCTCTAGTTATAATTATGCTTAGACAATTATCTGTAGGATCTCCAATTGCAATTCCTTCTTCATCATTCCAAAATTCCATCGAATCATAAAATGCCTTGTCATGATTTTCTTGATAAACCACTTTATTTTTATGTAAATCCACATCAAGATTAAAAATCAAAGCTGGCGATCCAATACTTAAACCATAACCTTTATTATTAGCAATAGCAAGAGCTCTAAAATTAGGAGTAATTGTATCGTGTTTAATCTGAATAGGAAAAATATCTTTAATTGTATTAAACTCTGGTGCATCATTATGAAAATACATTCCAAGTTTACCATCAGAGGTTAAATAAGCTAAACCAACAGAATCTATTATTTCGATAGCTCTTACATTAAGAGATGGATCTTCAATTAAAGTTTCTATATTAACTGAAGAAAAGCTTTTTTGTTCAGGTTTAGATTCTGATTTGTTTTGTCCTACTCCACAACTTATAAAACCAATGATTATTGTTAAGCTGAATACAATGTATAGTGTTTGTTTCATGTTTAAAATTTTCATAAAAATAGAAAAGCTCCACCATTACAGCGAAGCTTTTCAAAAAAAATAATCAACCAAAATTATTTACTTTCATGCTTTAAGGTTTTTATATCTATAATTAATTGAGCAATTGAAGCTCTGTTTAATCCATTATAAATCCCTCTAATATGTTTTTGTTTGTCTATTAGTAAAAAATTTTCAGTGTGTAAAAAATCATTAATATCTTTACTTTCACCTAAATCATTTTCGACAAAATATTGTTCTCTTCCTAAATTATATATTTCATTTTTATCACCTGTCACAAGATGCCATTTATTATCATTTACATTATAGTCTGTTGCATATTTTTTTAAAACTGCTACAGTATCTATAGTTGGTGTCACAGAATGTGACAATAATAGTACCTCATCATCATCCTTAAATGCTTCTTGTATTTTTGCCATGTTACCTGTCATTTTAGGACAAATTCCTGGGCAAGTCGCAAAAAAGAAATCAGTTACATAAATTTTATCATTAAATGTACTATGTGTAATTGTATCACCTAGTTGGTTTATTAATAAAAACTCTGGTATTTTATGAAAATCCCTCTCTGCATCACTATTTGGTGTTAACCAATTTGGTGTAAAAGACTCATCATTATAATACGGTAAATAATCTGTCCTACTATTTTCTTCTACAACAATAGTTTCTTTTTTTACTTTACTATCGCAACTAGCAAAAATGACTAATAATAGTATTAAAAACTGTTTCATTATTCTTTTTTATCTAGTACTACAACTTCATCTTCTAGTTTAAAACAAGAGTTAGCTCGTCTCATACCAAAAATTCTTCCGTTTTTAGCTTCATAATTTACATAAAGCTTTCCGTTTTTCAACCAAGCTTTTTGTAAACCATCTTCTTTACCATTAGCTAATTGCCTTTGTTTTGATAATTGACCAGTATTGTACCATGATAAAGCTTCACCATTTACTGCTCCATTAACATACATACAATCTAAAGCTAAAGTTCCGTTTTGCCACCAGGTTTTATAATTACCTTCTAACACGTTTTGTTTGTAATGTGACTGTAACTTTAGCACACTATTTTCAAACCAAACACAATACAAACCTTCTTTTTTTCCGTTTAAGAAGCCTGTTTTTTCTTTTAACTTATTATTTTTATGTAATCTTATGGCATAGCCAGTATACGGTTGACCTTTATAGAACCACACTCCTGTGTTTCCGTCTAACGATAAACTATCTTTAATTACATTTTTGTCTGCATCAATTGATGCCACATTTACTACACTTGCTTTATAATTGCTATTTGAAGTTGTATTAGTATTACAACTAACAATTAAAAAAACTAATATAATAAAAAAAGCTTATAAACTTTCATTTTTTTTAATAACCTTGATATGGTCCTGCAAAAGCAAGATATGAACCAGTTGTAGAGTATAACTCATTAATAATATGATAGTGATATTCTTCTTCTCCATCTGTATATTGAGTAACTGATGTATGACCTCCAGAAGCGTCTAAATCTGAAGGGTAAGTCCCTAAATTATTACACTTACGACCATATAAAAATACACCATCTAGTAAAACTCCTACTAAGGCATCATCATCATTTGAGAATGCTTTTGGCTCTAAATGATAGTGGTAAACGCCAGGACCAATGTGTGCTCCTGTCCAATCTAAACTTGCTGCAGCTGCATCAAGTGGTCCACCACCTTCTTGATCATTAAAAATTGAAGCTCCACTAACAGCTATACCAATAGTATCAAAATTTGTTGCAACGGTACTACCTGTTAAATCTGGTATAGCATCTACTGTTATTGTTGTTGCGTTATTGTTACTTGACATTATTGAAGGTGTTGTATCTACACTAGGCTCGTCTAAATATAAATCGTGACCTTCTCCCCAATACACTGTTTCATGATTTGGTAATCCTGTAGTTTCAATAGTAACAGTTGCTCCATTATTTGACAAATAAATATCTGTAGCATCTGTGTTAAATGCCTCAAAAGCAGCATGAAGCTCTGTTACTGTATCATCTGTACTTGCTGATTCTAATGTATCTGTTGATGAATCATCATTACTATCACATGCATAGGTAGTTATGGCTATGCTTAATACGACTAAAAAAGGTTTAAAAAATAATTTCATATAATAAAATGTTTAATTTATGACTGTTCTATTTAGATGCGACATTTAAAAAATACTTGCGTAATAATTAATCTTTTCTCTTTCTTTTTTAGAATTGTCTTGGACATTTTCATAAAATACTTTTAGCTCTTCTAAATCCAATTCGCCATCATTATTTGTATCTATTTCACTAAAATGTTCTGATAATTCTTGTCTTTGTTGTGCTGCAACTTCAAGCTCGTTTAGAGTACCATCATCATTATCATCTACTTCTTTTAAAACTCTTTTAGCCGAAATTTTTCGAGGCTTACCACTATCAATTACAGCTTCTAATTCTTCTAAATCGATAACACCATCTTCATTAAAGTCTATAGTATCAAATTGTTCTGCTATTTTACCTTTTGTATCATTTGCAGCTTCTTCTTTATCTATAACATCATCACCATTTTTATCTAATTGTGACATTATTTTTGACGCATCAGGTTTTTCTCGACCTTGACCCTGACCTCTACCTTGACCTCGACCCTGACCACGACCACCTCCTGAATGTCCTTGAGCAAATACGCTAAAGCATAATACCATTGAAAAAATTGTGATTGCTGTTTTAATGTTTTGTTTCATTTTGGTTAGTTTTTTTATTAAGATTACTTTTTTTTATAAAAGTTTAATATTAAATTTTAATTACGTTCTCTTCGTTTTGGTTTTGGTGCTTTTTTAAATTCTTCTTCACTAATAAATCCATCTTCATCAGTATCAATTTCTGCAAAGCTTTCTTTTAATGGTCCCTTAATTTCAGTTTTAGATAATTTACCATCTTCATCTGTATCCAACTTTTTTAATAATTCACTAAATGTTGGAGGAGTTCTATTTGGTCTATCTTGTGATTGCGCTTTAACATTAGTTAGATTAAACACTGTTAATCCAAATATTAATATTCCTGTTTTTATTGCTTGTTTTTTCATCATTAAATTGTTTTGTTATATAGTTTTAGATGAAGTATTAACTATTTACTTGTGCTAGCTTATGTTAATTAAAACACAAAAAAAAGACCTTCGTTTTACTGAAGGTCTTTTTTAATAATTGTATTTAACTGTTTTTATAACCTTTATATAGTTTAAGGTGATACTTATTAATCTAAATAATCATTAACTGCTGCTGTACGTGATGTAACATGTGCATTTAATTGATTTATTGCATTTTGAAAATCAGAACTATTATCTAAAAAACTATAACCTGCAATTTCAGATGTTGCATAAGGTTCTATTAAAGCTGAATAATTAGCGTATTGAGATTGAATAGTAGCAACATTAAATGGTCCATCTATAACCTCCTGCAAATAGTTGTCATATTGCGTTTTATATACAGAATCTTGATATAAATATCCAATTAAAGGCCACTCTGAAGCATTTAGCCCACTAAAATCTAAAGGTAACGCTCCTTCCATTTTACCAATATCTAAAGCTTCATTATTATCCCAAGGGATCCAATTTAATTTTTCTGTATCTGGGTTGTTATATAAAAAATAATTATGTGTCATCCTTCCGTAAGTATCCCAATTTTGTACAACAGTATTTACTGCTAAATATTTTAAAAACACATCTGTATCTAAAACACCTTCTAAGTTAGACCTCCAAGTTTCTGAATCTGACAATCTCATGTCATCATTTAAAATTTCTAAAAGACTTGCAACATCTTCAAAATCGGCTTCATCTTCATTTGTTTTTTTAACATATTCACTTTCATTATAAGTACCTAAAGCAAAACTTGCTGCATCACCATCTGGTTTGTAAAGATTACCATCATTATCAGAATATTGTGTATCTAACACTGTGTCGTCTACTTCTTCAACCATTGTATAAACTCCAAAATATTCAGGTCCATCTCCATGATCAACATAAACAGTGTAAAAAGCAGTGTGCGAAGCTACTAGTCCTGCATTTCTAAAAGCATCTGTTGTTACTTTTTCACGTAACATAGACTTGTCATCAAAATTATTTTTAAGGCTTAGTTTTTTAAATCCATAAAAACGTTGATTATCTATTTGTGGGTAATCGTCTTCAAACTCGTCAAAATCTAATTTAAATGATAATTTTAAAATTCCGTTTTGCCAACTAGTTTGTAAGCTAGAATTACCCTTAAACCTTACTCCTACTCTATACCATTCGATACCATTATAAAAAACTTCTGCAGGAACAAATATTGGATCTTCATCTGTTTCAGTCAAAACGTCATCTCCTGGTCCTGCTCCAGGACCTGAACCTAGCCCACCTACTCCTGCTCCAAACTCGCCATAAAGACTAGTCATATCGTCTAACATACTTTGCCAACGTGCTTCAGTAATTACAATATCTAGTCTTTTAACTGTATTGTCTTCAAATACCTCTTCAAAATTAGGATCTGCATCTTTACTATGTGTAGCTGTTGTCCAATCTGTAGCTTCAAAATCTGTATCATCAACAACTTCTGATTCTTCATCTCCTACAGCTGCCACATCTTCTATATCATCATCATTACATGAATTAAAAGATATAAATGTTATTGTAAAAAGTAATCCTAAAAATAGTCGTTTTAGGTTTTTATTGTTTTGTTTCATATTACTGTGGTTTTATTGTTTTTTCATATAATTAGTTACGTTCTCTTCTTTTAGGCTTTGGTGCTTTTTTAAATTCTTCTTCACTAATAAATCCATCTTCATCAGTATCAATTTCTGTAAAGCTTTCTTTTAATGGTCCCTTAATTTCAGTTTTAGATAATTTACCATCTTCATCTGTATCCAACTTTTTTAATAATTCACTAAATGTTGGAGGAGTTCTATTTGGTCTATCTTGTGATTGCGCTTTAACATTAGTTAGATTAAACACTGTTAATCCAAATATTAATATTCCTGTTTTTATTACTTGTTGTTTCATTATTAAATTGTTTTGTTATGTAGTTTTAGATGAAGTATTAACTATTTACTTGTGCTAGCCTATGTTAATTAAAACACAAAAAAAAGACCTTCGTTTTACTGAAGGTCTCTATTGTTTTAATGTTATTGTCTTTGACTTGGTCCTGGTGGTCGTTGACCATCAAATTGTCTTGCATTTTTTATTATTTCTGTAAATCGTTTTTTTTGTTCTTCATTACATATCTGATAAATGCGACGCAATCTATAAAATATCTCTTTTTCTTTAGCTGTTTCTTTTTTAGCAATAGATTCAAATAAACCATCAATAACTTTAGTGTCTATGTTTGGTTGCTGCATAGCGTTAAACAATTGATCTTTATCTGACTTAAGTTGGTCTCCAAAACGTCTCATAACCTCAATGTGTTTGGCTTCGGAAGTTTTAAATTGCTGTAATTGTGCGTTGTTAAAATTTAATTCAGAAACTATAAAATCACTAGATTCTCTTGGACCTTTATGATTAGGACTTCCTAAATAATTTATTAAGAAAAACACATTCATTATAATTAATACCAAAAGAAGCAGGTATAAAATTGTATTTTTTTCATTGTTATAAATTAAATAATGAATCTTCTGTTGAAGTGTCTAATCCATAATCTGATGCAAAGGTAGATACTGAAGATTCGTATGTTGAATTTTTAATTTGTGCTATTGCATAAACATTTACTACAACTATACAAACTAAAGTTGCTAGTTGTAATTGAGGTGTAAACCAACTCCAAATAGTCTGTTTTTCTTCTTTTTCATCAAATAAAAGCTGCAACGTTTGCTCTTTAAAAAAAGGAGAAACATTAACTTGCTCAAAGGACTCAACCACATCAAGTGTTTGATTCACTTTATCTTGTATGTTTTTATCTGTTTTCATAATTGTATAGTATTAGATGCTATAGTTTTTAAAAACTTGCGTCTACATTTGACTTTTATAAAATTCTTCTAAAATGTTTTGTAAATTCTTTTTTGCTCTAAATAATAATGACTCAATAGATCCTATACTTTTGTTAGTAATCTCACTAATTTCTTTATAGCTTTTATCATCAATTTTACTTAAAGTAAACACTAACCTTTGTGTCTCAGGTAATTTATTGATTGCTAAAAATAAAGTTTCACTAATTTCTTTTTGCTCTAAAACCAAACCAGGATGATTAATCTCTGTAAAATAACTAGCTTTATCTAATGCATAATCATCACTTGATAACGATTGCAAAAAAGCAAAACGCTTTTTAGTTTTTCGTTTTCTAATCAACTCAAGACACTTATTAGTTGTTATTCTATAAATCCAAGTAGATAATTTAGAGTCTCCCTTAAATTTATTAATAGAATTAAACACCTCAACAAACACCTCTTGCGCAATGTCTTCAGCATCTTCTTTATTTGGCACAAATGACAAACAAGTCCCAAATACTTTTTGCTCATAATCGTGCAACAGCTTGGTAAAAGCTGCTCTAGACTGAGTTTTAAGGGCTTCTATAAATTGGGTTTCGGTCAAAAATTTTTAATTGTGCTATTAATAAATATTAGATGCAATCTAATCCAAAAACTTGCGCTATTAGATATTTTTTTATTTTTATTAATAAAACTAGTCATCTTATAACAAAAAAGCAATACTAATTTGTGTTATTTAACGTAACTTTGCACGCTTTTAAAACTTAAAAAATGCGCTTACACAGAAACTTATGCTTTGCAACCGTTGATGGATTACTATTAATTTTCAACGAAGGTAAATATGCAGATAAAGTAGTACAACAATTATTAAAACGTGATAAACGTTGGGGAAGTCGTGACAGAGGTTTTGTTGCCGAAACCACTTACGATATTGTCCGTTGGAAACGCTTATATGCCGAAATTGCAGAAGTTAAAGAACCTTTTAGCAGAGATGACATCTGGCGTATGTTTGCGGTTTGGGCGACTTTAAAAGGAATAACACTACCTGATTGGAAGTATTTTGAAAATACACCTTCTAGAAAAATAAAAGGTCGTTTTGACGAATTATCTAAAGTAAGAAAAATCAAAGAATCTTTTCCTGATTGGATGGATGAGTTAGCTGCTAAAGAGTTAGGTGAAGCAGTTTGGACTAAAGAGGCAACTGCTTTAAACCAACAAGCAGACGTGATTTTAAGAGTCAACACGCTTAAAACGACTAAGGAAAAGCTTAAATCTGAATTGTTTGATTTAGATATTGAAACTGAAGAAATAGCAAAGCATCCAACTGCTTTAAAATTAGCCGAACGAGGTAATGTATTCACAACTGAAGCTTTTCAAAATGGTCATTTTGAAGTACAAGATGCCTCATCGCAATTAGTTGCAGAATATTTAGATGTCCAACCAGGAATGCGAGTTGTAGATACTTGTGCTGGTGCTGGAGGTAAAACATTACACCTTGCTGCTTTAATGGAAAACAAAGGTCAAATTATTGCTTTAGATATATACGATAATAAGTTAAAAGAACTTAAACGTCGTGCTAAACGTAATGGTGCACATAATATTGAGCCACGTCATATAGAGTCTACTAAAGTTATTAAAAAACTTTATGACAAAGCAGATCGTGTTTTAATAGACGCTCCTTGCTCTGGATTAGGTGTTTTACGTCGTAATCCTGATGCTAAATGGAAAATGCAACCTGAGTTTATTGAAAAGATAAAACAAACTCAAGCCGAAATATTAAGTACTTACTCGCGTATGGTAAAATCTGGAGGTAAATTAGTGTATGCTACATGCTCTATATTACCTTCTGAAAACCAAGAACAAGTTTCTAAATTTTTAGCCTCAGAAAACGGTAAAGATTTTACATTTGTAAAAGACAACAAAATACTGGCACATCAATCAGGCTTTGATGGTTTTTACATGGCTTTATTAGAAAAGAAATAGTTTTTGAAAATAAATTATTAAACATTATTTTACAAGATAAATAATCCTAAATTATAAATATGAAACAAATTTACTCAGTATTATTCTTCTTAGCAGTAACACTTAGTTATAGTCAAGCACCTACTGATTATTACAGTTCAGCTACTGGTAGTGGTTACCAATTAAAAACACAATTACAAGATATTATTGATAATGGTAACGATGGTTTATCACCAGAATATCAAGCTCAAGATCTAGGTTATGGTGCGTTGTATACAACTTACGCAAGTTCTGATGTTGATGTTTATTATGAAAATAATGGTACATTATTAGATATGTATTCTGAAAATCCATCAGGTACTGATGCTTATGAATATACTTATGGGACAAACCAAGATAACGGAACTGGAGGTACATCTGAAGGACAAAAATACAACAGAGAACACATCATACCGCAATCCGTTTTTGACAGTGACTCACCAATGAAAAATGATGCTCATTTTGTGGTACCATCAGATAAATATGTAAATGCACAACGTGGTAGTTTTCCTTTTGGCGTGGTTGCAACTCCAAATTTCACATCTACAAATGGATCTAAAAGAGGTAATAATTTAAACTCAGGCTATTCTGCTGGTTATTCCAACACTGTATTTGAACCTATAGATGAGTTTAAAGGTGATATTGCAAGAATGTATTTTTATTTTGTAACCAGATACGAAAGCAATCTAACTAGCTTCAATAGTTATGCAATGTTTGACGGAAGTGCAGATAAAGCATTTGACACAACATTTTTCAACATCTTGTATCAATGGCATACACAGGATCCTGTATCACAACGTGAATTAGATCGTAATAATGCTATTTTTAATGCTCAAAACAATCGTAATCCATTTATTGACAACCCAAGTTATGTAGATTCAATTTGGCAAAGCTTATTATCGGTTAATACATTTGATACAGAAAGCTCTCTTAAAATCTATCCTAATCCAATTAATGGAAATCAATTAAATATTGAAGTTAAAAACACAATTGCGTATGATATTTATGATGTGCTAGGTAAAAAAATATTATCAGGTAACGTATCACCTAGCAACAAACAAGTTAATGTTAGCAAATTAAAAAGTGGTGTATACATCCTTAATTTAAAAACTGAAAAAGGAAATATCACTAAAAAACTAGTAAAAAGCTAAATAACCCAATAAAATTATACAAAAGCGATTCTAAACAGAATCGCTTTTTTTATGGTTAATAAAGTCGTGAACAACTATTAAATTAAGTCACTTTTTTAAGCGTAAAATTTAACTAAAAAAGCTAAATTTGTGCCTTTATTATAAACAACACTCAAACTAAACATATAATGATTCATTTCTTCGGAAACCAAAACAGTAAAGTATTTGCTGTTCAAGCAACAAAAGAATTATCAACCGACACCATCTCAAAATTGACATGGTTATTTGGCGACCAACCAAAAATAGAACAAGCATCTTTAGATGCTTTTTTTGTTGGACCAAGAGCTGCAATGATAACTCCTTGGAGTACTAACGCTGTAGAAATCACCCAAAATATGGGTGTTGAAGGCATTCTTAGAATAGAAGAATTTGAAACTTGCGACAAAGACTTCAAAGGATTTGACCCAATGATTTCTGAAAAATACAACAGCTTATCACAAACCTCTTTTAATATAGACGTAAAGCCTGAACCTATTTTAAATATTGAAGACATAGCTGCATATAATACTAAAGAAGGTTTAGCTTTAAATGATGAAGAAATCGAATACCTTGAAGGTGTTTCTAAAAAAATTAAAAGACCTTTAACAGATTCTGAAGTTTTTGGATTTTCACAAGTTAATTCAGAGCACTGTAGACATAAAATCTTTAACGGTACATTTATTATTGATGGAGAAGAAAAACCAACCTCTCTCTTTAAACTAATTAAAGAAACCTCAAAACAACATCCAAACGACATCGTTTCGGCTTATAAAGATAATGTTGCTTTTATAAAAGGACCAACGGTAGAGCAATTTGCACCACAACGTGCAGATATTCCTGATTTTTATACTACAAAAAATTATGATTCTGTTATTTCGCTTAAAGCGGAAACACATAACTTTCCAACTACAGTAGAACCTTTTAATGGAGCAGCTACAGGATCTGGAGGAGAAATTAGAGACCGTTTAGCTGGAGGAAAAGGATCGCTACCATTAGCTGGAACAGCTGTGTATATGACCTCTTACTCAAGATTAGAAGACGCAAGACCTTGGGAACAAACTATGGAAGCGCGTCCTTGGCTGTACCAAACACCAATGGATATTTTAATTAAAGCTAGTAATGGTGCTTCAGACTTTGGTAATAAATTTGGACAGCCCTTAATTTGCGGATCTGTACTAACTTTTGAACATGATGAAAATACAGACACAAATCCTACAGCAAAACCTCGTAAATTAGGTTATGATAAAGTCATCATGCAAGCTGGAGGTATTGGTTATGGAAAAGCAGACCAAGCATTAAAAGATACACCAAAAACAGGTGACAAAATAGTAATTTTAGGTGGTGAAAACTACCGAATAGGAATGGGTGGAGCTGCAGTATCCTCTGCTGATACTGGAGAGTTCTCTACAGGTATTGAGCTAAACGCAGTACAAAGATCCAATCCAGAAATGCAAAAACGTGCTGCCAATGCTGTACGTGGAATGGTTGAAAGCGAAGAAAATTTTATTGTATCAATACATGATCATGGAGCTGGAGGACATTTAAATTGTCTTTCAGAATTAGTTGAAGACACAGGAGGTACAATAGATTTAGATAAATTACCAGTTGGTGACCCTACTTTATCTGCAAAAGAAATTATTGGTAACGAATCTCAGGAAAGAATGGGATTAGTAATTGCCGAAAAACATTTAGAGACTTTAAATAGAATTGCTGATCGTGAAAGATCACCAATATACACAGTTGGTGATGTAACTGGAAATGACAGATTTACTTTTAAATCTAAAACAAATGGTGACAAGCCGATGGATTTAGCCTTAGAAGACATGTTTGGAAGTTCTCCAAAAACTATAATGACTGACAATACAATTAGCAGAAATTATAACGATGTCACTTACAAATCTGATGAATTTTACAACTATTTAGATCAAGTATTACAGTTAGAAGCTGTCGCTTGTAAAGATTGGTTAACAAACAAAGTAGATCGTTGTGTTGGTGGTAAGGTTGCTAAACAACAATGTGTTGGACCATTACAAATCCCATTAAACAATGTTGGTGTAATGGCTTTAGATTATAATGGTAAAGAAGGTATTGCCACCTCTATTGGTCACTCTCCTATCTCAGGATTAATTAACCCTGTTGCAGGAAGTAGAAACAGTATTACAGAGGCTTTAACTAATATTATTTGGGCACCTTTAAAAGATGGTTTACAATCTGTATCTCTATCAGCCAATTGGATGTGGCCTTGTAAAAACGAAGGTGAAGATGCAAGATTATACGATGCTGTAAAAGCAATATCAGAATATGCTATTGATTTAGGAATCAATGTTCCAACAGGAAAAGATTCGTTGTCAATGAAGCAAAAATATGCTACAGAAGACGTTATTTCTCCTGGAACAGTAATTATTTCTGCTGCTGCAAACTGCAATAATATCAAACAAGTTGTAGAGCCTGTTTTTAAGAAAAACGCAGGTGATATTTATTACATAAACATCTCTCAAGACGAGTTTAAATTAGGAGGAAGTAGTTTTGCTCAAGTATTAAATAAAGTCGGTAATAACACACCTAATACTAAAGATGCCAACTATGTAAAAACAGTTTTTAATACTATCCAAAATTTAATAAAAGATAATCAAATTGTTGCTGGACATGATGTTGCTTCAGGTGGTTTAATTACCACTTTATTAGAGCTATGTTTTGCTGATGTTAATCTTGGTGCCGAACTAGATATTTCTGATTTAAAAGAAAAGGATTCACATAAAGTGCTATTTGCAGAAAATTCAGGAATTGTATTTCAGTCCAAAGACGCTTCGATAGAACAGGTACTTAAAGATGCTAATATTACTTTTAATAACATAGGAAAAGTAACTGATACTGATGTTTTAAGTATCATTAATGATGCTGAAGTCTTTACTATGACAGTCTCTAGGTTAAGAGATATGTGGTATAAAACATCTTATTTGTTAGATCAAAAACAAACTGCAAATAATCTTGCTGAAGCTCGCTATAAAAATTATGCTCAACAACCATTACAATATAGTTTTCCAAAACAGTTTACAGGACAATTACCTGTAATTGACTCTAGTAAACTACGTCCAAAAGCTGCAATTTTACGTGAAAAAGGTAGCAATTCAGAGCGTGAAATGGCAAACGCAATGTATTTAGCTGGTTTTGATGTTAAGGACGTACATATGACAGATTTAATTTCTGGAAGAGAAACACTTGAAGACATTCAGTTTTTAGGAGCTGTTGGTGGTTTTTCTAATAGTGATGTCTTAGGATCTGCAAAAGGATGGGCTGGAGCAATTAAATACAATGCAAATGCTAACAAAGCAATTAAAGACTTCTTTAATAGAGAAGACACATTATCGGTTGGCATATGTAATGGATGTCAATTATTTATGGAGTTAGAATTAATAAATCCAGAACATGATGTCCACGGAAAAATGTTGCATAACGACTCTAAAAAACACGAAAGCGCTTTTACATCTGTAACTGTTCAAGACAACAACTCTGTTATGCTATCTACTTTAAAAGATGCAACTCTAGGAGTTTGGATTAGTCATGGTGAAGGTAAGTTTAACCTTCCTAAAAATGAAGCAGATTATAATATTGTAGCTAAATATGGCTATGATAGTTACCCTTCTAATCCAAATGGGTCTGACTATAACACAGCAATGTTGTGTGATAAAACAGGGCGTCACTTAGTAATGATGCCACACATAGAGCGTTCAACTTTTCAGTGGAATTGGGCTAATTACCCAAACAATAGAACAGATCAAGTATCACCTTGGATTGAAGCTTTTGTAAATGCAAAAAAATGGATAAATGTTAAAAACAATTAATACCATACTGAAACTTAAAAAAATCGTTAGGTTTATAGTATAACTACATTGAATTTAAAAAGCTATTAATGAATTTTAGATACATTGAATGTACTAAACCTAACCAGTTGGTACAAAATTTTTTCGAGCTTAATGTTAAACAATCAAGTATACCATTAAGCTCTAGGGTTATTCCTACAGCACAATCACATATTTTATTTTTCAAATCTCAATCACCTTTACAAACTGGTGTAAATAATAAAATTTTTAAAAACAAAGGTATTGTGGTTTTTGGGCAATCGTACAAATCATACACATTGCTTGCCCAAAAACCATACTATAATTTTGGAATTAACTTCCACCCTACTGCGCTTTATAAAATTTTGAAAACAGATATTTCAAAATTTACAGACCAACATATTAATCTATCTGGAGTAGATCAAAAACTATATCAATTACTAGACCCAATTTTTAAACAAGAATTTTCAGGTGAAGAATTAGCTAATAAAATAGAAAAAGAACTTTTAAAACTTGAATTATATGAAAGTAAAAACACAAAATTAGTCGATGATGCCATTCATGTTATTTACAAAAAAGAAGGGAGAATAAATGTTGAAGAAATTTTGAAAATTTTTCCAATTTCTCAAAAACATTTGGAAACACAATTCAAAAAAAATAGGCCTTACACCATTAAAATTCATTAAACTTTTCAAGTTTGTAAGCCTTATGAGAAAGTATGAAACCACTAACACATCTATCTCTCAATTAATTGATTATTACGCATATTACGACTTCTCTCACTTTACTAAAGACTTTAAATTATTCATGAATTTAAAGCCCTCAGACTACTTTAATACCAAAACCCCTTTTCTATCAAATTATTTAAAAAAATAATTTTTACGAAAATTTACATTTTATTTAAATAGATTTTATATAATTTAGCTCCGAAATAATGTGATTTATTTAATTTAAATGGAAGTTAAGGGATTCATTTAAACACAGTTAGTTATTAAAAAAAATCATTAAAACATTTTTTCACGCTATCAATCAGTTAGCTTAGGAGCTGTTTAATTACAGCTCCTTTTTTTAACTAATATTTGAAATCGAAATAAAATTTCATACTTTGCAAAACATTAACTTCGCAAACTAACAAATGATAGAAATAACTAGACTCTTCGATTTTCCTTACTATCAACTTGAAAAATATAATCTTGAAAAAGCTTTATCAACAAAATATGATGATAAATGGGTATCTATTTCAACTAAAGACTATATTGAAAAAGCTAATACTATTAGTAGAGGGCTACTAAGATTAGGAATTTCGCAAAACGACAAAATAGCGGTAATATCTTCAACAAATCGCACAGAATGGAATATCATGGATATTGGTATTTTACAACTTGGAGCACAAAATGTACCTGTTTACCCAACCATTTCTGAAGAAGACTACGCGTACGTACTCAACCACTCTGAAGCTAAATATTGCTTCATTTCTTGTCAAGACGTATATGACAAAGTCAAAAAAATAAAATCAGAAGTACCTTCTTTAATAGAAGTATATTGTTTTGACCAACTTGAAGATTGTAAAAATTGGCAAGAGGTATTAGATTTAGGTAAAGACCAATCTAACCAAAATGAAGTTGAAGATTTAAAAAACAAAGTTAAAGCTAGCGATTTAGCAACATTAATTTATACTTCTGGTACTACAGGAAGACCAAAAGGTGTTATGTTATCTCATGATAACCTTGTTAGCAATGCTTTAGAAAGCTTTAAACGCATACCAATTGAGCTTGGTAAAGCAAGAGCTTTAAGCTTTTTACCACTTTGCCACGTATATGAACGTATGCTTATTTACTTATACCAATATTGTGGTGCCTCAATACATTATGCACCTATTGATCAAATCAGCGAATATGCTCAAGAAGTAAAACCACAAGTGATGACTGCTGTGCCTAGACTTTTAGAAAAAGTTTACGATAAAATCATTGCCAAAGGAGCTGACTTAACAGGAATAAAGAAAAAATTATTTTTCTGGGCTGTAGAAGTGGGCTTAGATTATAAGCCTTACGGAGAAAATGGTTGGTGGTATACTCAAAAGTTAAACCTAGCCAATAAATTAATTTTTAGTAAATGGAAAGCTGCTTTAGGTGGTGAAGTTGCTGTAATGGCATCAGGTAGTGCAGCCTTACAACCAAGACTTGCTCGTGTATTTAATGCTGCAGGATTTGGCGTTATGGAAGGCTATGGATTAACCGAAACTTCTCCTGTAGTATCTGTAAACGATATGCGTAATGGAGGATTTAAAATTGGTACTGTAGGAAAACTACTAGATCGTACAGAAGTTAAAATAGCTGAAGATGGTGAAATCTGTGTAAAAGGTCCACAAGTCATGATGGGTTATTACAAAGACGATGCTAAAACTGCAGAAGTAATCAAAGATGGCTTTTTCCATACAGGAGATATAGGTGTCATTGATAACGAAGGTTTCTTAAAAATTACAGATCGTAAAAAAGAAATGTTTAAAACCTCTGGTGGTAAATATGTTGCACCTCAATTATTAGAAAACCGATGTAAGCAATCTAGATTTATTGATCAAGTAATGGTTATTGGTGAAGGCGAAAAAATGCCAGCAGCATTTGTACAACCTGATTTTGATTTTGTTAGGGATTGGGGTAAAATACATAACAAGACATTAGGGACTAATGAAGAAATTGTAACCAACCCTGAAGTTGTAGCTCGTTTTCAAGAAGAAATTGATGCAGCAAACGAAAACTTTGCCAAATGGGAAAAAATCAAACAGTTTAGATTAACACCAGAAGCATGGACTGTAGAAGGCGGACACCTTACACCTACTTTAAAATTACGTCGTAAAATTATAAAAGAACGTTATAAAGCATTATACAATGACATTTATGGTCATTAACAAAACAAACAACTAATCAATCAATTAATTAATTGATTATTAATATTTTACAACTAAACATGTTGTTATTTAAAAAAAGCTATCTATCTTTAGGTAGCTTTTTTTGTACATATTTTTTTAAATTTATTATGCATGCATAATAAATTTTTATTATCTTTGGAAGTAACAAATTAATTGAGTTTTCAATATGAAAGACAAAACCATTGATTACATGCTAAGGACCACTTGGTTAGCTGTCAACAAGATGTACAATGAAGAAGCTGCTAAATTTGGTACAACAATGGCAACTGGTTTTACTTTACTAAGCATAGATCAAGACGAAGGGACTCCTTCAACATCACTAGGACCAATTATGGGTATGGAAGCAACAAGTCTATCTCGTATACTTAAACGTATGGAAGAGTTAGATTTAATTATGCGTAAACCTAACCCTAACGATGGTCGTGGTGTTTTGATATATTTAACTCCTTACGGAAAAGAAAAAAGAAACGACGCAAGAGAACGCGTTCTAGTTTTTAATGAGGCTATAAAAAGTAAAATACCTCAGGATAAACTAAAACACTTTTTTGAAGTTTCTGAAACTATTAACGAAATGATTTCTAACAAAAAGATTTACAATCAAAAAGAACACACTTTAAAATAATCATGAGCAAACGTAGAATTAAAAAAGTAGCCATTATTGGTTCCGGAATTATGGGAAGCAGTATCGCTTGTCACTTCGCCAACATTGGTGTAGATGTACTATTATTAGACATCGTACCTAGAGAATTAAACGACAAAGAAAAAGCTAAAGGTCTAACTTTAGAAGACAAAGTCGTTAGAAACAGATTAGTAAATGATGCCTTAACTGCATCACTAAAATCTAAACCCTCTCCTATTTACAGTCAAGCTTTTGCAAGTCGTATTACCACAGGTAATTTAGAAGACGACATTGCTAAAGTAGCAGACGTAGATTGGATTATGGAAGTTGTTGTAGAAAGACTTGATATTAAACAACAAGTTTTTGAAAAACTAGAACAATACAGAACACCAGGAACATTAATCACCTCTAATACTTCTGGTATTCCAATTAAATTCATGAACGAAGGACGTAGTGAAGATTTCCAAAAACACTTCTGCGGAACGCACTTCTTTAATCCTGCACGTTACTTAAAATTATTCGAAATAATTCCTGGACCAAATACGGATGCTTCTGTACTAGAGTTTTTAAATGAATATGGCGAAAAATTTTTAGGAAAAACATCTGTTGTTGCTAAAGACACACCTGCTTTCATCGGAAACAGAGTTGGAATCTTCAGCATCCAAAGTTTATTTCATGCTGTAAAAGATTTAGATCTAACAGTTGAAGAAGTAGATAAATTATCAGGACCAGTTATTGGTCGCCCTAAATCTGCAACCTTCCGTACGGTTGATGTTGTTGGATTAGACACTTTAGTTCACGTAGCAAACGGAATTAGAGAAAACTGCCCTAATGACGAACGTTTAGAGTTATTTGAATTACCAGATTTCATCAACACCATGATGGAAAACAAATGGTTAGGAAGTAAAACTAAACAAGGATTTTACAAAAAAAGCGTTTCTGCTGAAGGCAAAAAAGAAATTTTAGCTTTAGACTTAAACACCTTAGAATATAGACCTTCTAAAAAAGCAAAATTTGCAACTTTAGAACTTACGAAAACGATTGATAAAGTTGTTGACCGTTTTAAAGTATTAGTAAAAGGAAAAGATAAAGCTGGTGAGTTTTACAGAAAAAGCTTCACTGCATTATTTGCTTACGTATCTAATCGTATTCCAGAAATTTCAGACGATGTTTATAAAATTGACGATGCTATGAAAGCTGGTTTTGGTTGGGAACACGGACCATTTCAAATTTGGGATGCTATTGGTGTAGAAAAAGGTATCGAGTTAATGAAAGCTGAAGGTTTAGAACCAGCTGCTTGGGTTAATGAGATGATTGCTTCTGGAAATACATCTTTCTATACAGTAAAAGAAGGTGCTACATATTTCTATGATATTCCTTCTAAAACACAAACAAAAATTCCTGGTCAAGATAGTTTCATCATCTTAGATAATATCAGAAAAACTAAAGAAGTCTTTAAAAATTCTGGAGTTGTTGTCGAAGATTTAGGTGACGGAATCCTTAACGTAGAATTCCAATCTAAAATGAATACCATTGGTGGTGACGTTTTAGCTGGATTAAATAAAGCTATTGATTTAGCCGAAAAAGACTTTGCTGGTTTAGTGGTTGGTAACCAAGCTGCAAACTTCTCGGTTGGTGCAAACATCGGAATGATTTTCATGATGGCTGCAGAGCAAGAATATGACGAGCTTAATATGGCTATCAAATATTTCCAAGATAGTATGATGCGTATGCGTTATTCTTCTATCCCAACTATTTCTGCGCCTCACGGAATGGCTTTAGGTGGTGGATGTGAATTATCACTACATGCAGACAAAGTAGTTGCAGCAGCTGAGACTTACATGGGACTTGTAGAGTTTGGTGTTGGTGTTATTCCTGGTGGTGGAGGTTCTAAAGAAATGGCTTTAAGAGCGCAAGATCTTTTCCAAAAAGGAGACGTACAACTTAACGTGTTACAAGAGCATTTCTTAACTATTGGTATGGCTAAAGTATCGACTTCAGCTTATGAAGCTTTCGATTTAAACCTACTTCAAAAAGGAAAAGATGTTGTTGTAGTAAATAAAGATCGTCAAATAGCAGTTGCAAAACAACACGCTATGTTAATGGCTAATTCTGGTTATACACAACCTGTAAAACGTACTGATGTAAAAGTATTGGGTAAACAAGCTTTAGGTATGTTCTTAGTAGGAACAGACTCTATGCAAGATTCTAATTACATTTCAGAACACGATATGAAAATTGCTAATAAATTAGCTTACGTTATGGCTGGTGGAGATTTATCTGAACCAACTTTAGTTAGCGAGCAATATTTATTGGATTTAGAGCGTGAAGCATTCCTTTCTCTTTGTACAGAACGTAAAACATTGGAAAGAATTCAACACATGTTAACCAAAGGAAAACCTTTAAGAAACTAAGAAAAAAATGAAAACAGCATATATAGTAAAAGCATACAGAACAGCAGTTGGTAAAGCACCAAAAGGCGTGTTCCGTTTTAAAAGAACTGATGAATTAGCTGCAGAAACCATCAAACACATGATGAAAGAGTTGCCTAATTTAGACCCAAAACGTATTGACGACGTTATTGTTGGTAACGCAATGCCAGAAGGTTCTCAAGGATTAAATATGGCACGTTTAATCTCTTTAATGGGATTAGATATAGTGGATGTTCCTGGAGTAACTGTAAACCGTTTTTGCTCTTCTGGAGTAGAGACAATTGGTATGGCAACTGCAAAAATACAAGCTGGAATGGCAGATTGTATTATTGCTGGTGGAGCAGAAAGTATGAGTAGCGTACCAATGACTGGTTTTAAACCAGAATTAAACTACGATATCGTAAAATCTGGTCATGAAGATTATTATTGGGGAATGGGAAATACTGCAGAAGCTGTTGCAAAACAGTTTAAAGTATCTCGTGAAGACCAAGATGAATTTGCTTACAATTCACATATGAAAGCATTAAGAGCGCAAGCTGAAAATCGTTTTCAAGATCAAATAGTACCAATCGAAGTAGAACAAACTTACATTGATGCCAACGGAAAGAAAGCAACTAAATCATACACGGTAACTAAAGATGAAGGTCCTAGAAAAGGAACTAGCAAAGAAGCTTTAGCTAAACTTAGAGCTGTATTTGCTGCTGGAGGAAGTGTTACAGCTGGTAACTCGTCTCAAATGAGTGATGGAGCTGCTTTTGTAATGGTTATGAGTGAAGACATGGTTAAAGAACTAGGTTTAGAACCTATTGCAAGAATGGTTAACTATGCTGCTGCAGGTGTTGAGCCTCGTATTATGGGAATCGGACCAGTAAAAGCCATTCCAAAAGCATTAAAACAGGCAGGTTTAAAACAAGACGATTTAGCGTTAATTGAATTAAACGAAGCCTTTGCTTCTCAATCTTTAGCAGTAATTAGAGAATTAGGTCTTAACCCAGATATCATTAACGTAAATGGTGGTGCAATTGCATTGGGTCACCC
The DNA here is from genome assembly GCF_055804415.1 of Olleya sp. NP1-10. NCBI lineage: Bacteria > Pseudomonadati > Bacteroidota > Flavobacteriia > Flavobacteriales > Flavobacteriaceae > Olleya > Olleya sp. NP1-10. The sequence continues at coordinate 3,454,620 of NZ_CM147840.1, forward strand.
ATTAGGATGTACAGGAGCAAAACTTTCAGTACAACTTTTTGATGAAATGCGTAAGCAAGACATGAAAGGTAAATATGGTGCTGTTACCATGTGCGTTGGTACTGGTCAAGGTGCTTGTGGAATATTTGAGTTTCTTAATTAAGAATCAAGACGCTTAGAACCAAGAGGCAAGACGAAAACTAGACGCTATGCATAACTTCAAAAAGTTGAAAATTTGGATTGAAAGTATGGAGTTAGTTTCAGAGTCTTACAAAATAACTCGAAGTTTTCCAAAGTTTGAAACTTATGGATTAATGAGTCAAATGAATAGATGCGCTGTTTCTATTCCTTCAAATATATCTGAAGGAACTAGTAAAAGTTCAAATAAACATTTTGCAAATTATTTAGAGCACAGTTTAGGTTCGGCATTTGAATGGGAAACACAACTGAATGTCGCTTTTAATGAAAGTTATATTTCAGAAGAAAAATTTAAAGAATTAGAAAACAAAATAAAACAAATACAAAAAATGATTTCAAGTTTCAAATCTGGACTTAAACTGTCTTGATTCTTGGTTCTAGAAATCTAAAAATCGAATAAAAATATGGCAGATTCAGAAAAAGATATCCTTCGTGGAGGTCAATTCTTAGTAAAAGAAACAAATTGTGACGATGTGTTTACTCCTGAAGATTTTTCAGAAGAACAAGCAATGATGAAAGATTCTGTAATGGAATTTAATGACCGTGAAATTATACCACATAAAGCACGTTTTGAAGCTAAAGACTATGCACTAACTGAAGAAGTTATGCGTAAAGCTGGAGAAATGGGCTTTTTAAGTGTTGCTGTTCCTGAAGATTTTGGAGGAATGGGAATGGGATTTGTTTCTACAGTATTAACATGTGATTACATTTCTTCTGGAACTGGATCATTTAGTACTGCTTTTGGTGCACATACAGGTATTGGTACTATGCCAATTACTCTTTATGGAACTGATGAGCAAAAACAAAAATACGTACCAAAATTAGCTTCTGGAGAGTGGTTTGGTGCTTACTGTTTAACAGAGCCTGGAGCAGGATCTGATGCCAATTCTGGTAAAACTACCGCGGAACTTTCTGCAGATGGTAAATCATATAAAATTAACGGACAAAAAATGTGGATCTCAAATGCAGGTTTCTGTAGCGTGATGATTGTTTTTGCTCGTATTGAAGATGATAAAAACATTACTGGATTTATCGTTGAATATGATGGTGAGAATCCTAACGGAATTACTTTAGGTGAAGAAGAACACAAATTAGGTATACGTGCGTCTTCTACGCGTCAAGTATTTTTTAACGACACTGTAGTGCCTGCTGAAAACATGTTAGCTGGACGTGGTGAAGGTTTCAAAATTGCAATGAATGCACTTAACGTTGGACGCATTAAATTAGCTGCTGCTTGTTTAGATTCGCAAAGAAGAATCTTAACAACTGCTGTAAATTATGCAAACGAGCGTAAACAATTTAAAACACCTATTGCTGAATTTGGTGCTATAAAAACTAAATTAGCAGAAATGGCTGCTAGTGCTTATGCTGGTGAATCTGCGACTTACAGAGCTGCTAAAAACATTGAAGACAGAATTGCAATGCGTGAAGCTGCTGGAAATACTCATCAAGAAGCAGAACTTAAAGGTGTTGAAGAATATGCAATCGAGTGTTCTATCTTAAAAGTTGCTGTCTCTGAAGATGTACAAAACGCAGCAGATGAAGGTATCCAGATTTTTGGTGGAATGGGATTCTCTGAAGAAACTCCTATGGAATCTGCTTGGAGAGATGCTAGAATTGCTCGTATTTATGAAGGTACTAATGAAATCAACAGAATGTTAACCGTTGGTATGCTTGTTAAAAAAGCTATGAAAGGTCACGTTGACTTACTAGGTCCAGCATCTAAAGTTCAAGAAGAATTAATGGGAATACCATCTTTTGAAACTCCTGATTATTCTGAATTATTTTCAGAAGAGAAAGAAATGATTAAAAAGCTTAAAAAAGCCTTTTTAATGGTTGCTGGTGGTGCTGTTCAAAAATTTGGTCCTCAATTAGAAGAGCACCAACAATTATTAATTGCAGCTGCAGATATCTTAATTGAGATCTACATGGCAGAATCTGCAATTTTAAGAACTGAGAAAAACGTTAAACGTACTAGCGAAGCAGAGCAATCTGCTCAAATCGCAATGGCTAAATTATACTTATATCACGCTGTTGATATCGTTGAAGAAAAAGGAAAGGAAAGCATTATTTCTTTTGCTGAAGGAGACGAACAACGTATGATGTTAATGGGGCTTAAGCGTTTTACAAAATACGCTAACTATCCAGATATCGTAGACTTACGTATCGAGATTGCTGAAAAAGTAAAAGCAGAAAACAAATACTGCTTCTAAAAATTAAGTTTTAATTATCCTAAAAAGGCTACTTTGTAATGAAGTAGCTTTTTTTGTTCCTTAAAACTTACTCTTCGCAATCTTAATTATATAAATCATTTAAGCTTTAATAAATTTGAAAAGTATAATCAATCCTCTAGTAGCAGAGGATTGTTTGGAATTAAGTTTGTCAAACAATTATATAACCAAAACTACTAGTTAAAAAATAAAATAATTTATTCTTCAAAAACAATAAAAAATATGAGCTTAAACTTTATAAAAACTATTTTTTTATATATTTAAATTCAAAAACCAACTAAATATATAAATATGAAAAAAATTGGAGGTTATATGGCCTTTTTCGGGTTATTCGCTATTGTTTTAAGTTTTATGGGACGTGTTCCTACAATATTAATGTGGATTTATGAATGGGGAGAAACACCTGCTTGGATCATTAAAATAGGACTTATTGTTATTGGAGGTGCTTTATTTTTTATGGGCAAATCAGAAGAACCAACAATAGAAAATGAAACTAAAAATGAAGTTGTTGAGTAACAAATATTGTTATAAAAGTTTAAAAGCTGTTTCTATTTTGAAACAGCTTTTCTTTTTTCGTATTTTTAGGAAAAAAATAAATGAAAAAATTAATTCTTCCCTTATTACTATTAACAACTGTTATAGCCTCTGCGCAAACTAGTCAAAAAATATACGATATTATTGATGCTGTTTCTGCAGAACGTATAGAAAAAGACATTCAAAAATTAGTCGATTTTGGTACTAGAAATACGTTTAGTGATACTATTTCTGAAACAAGAGGCATTGGTGCAGCCAGACGTTGGATAAAATCTGAATTTGAAACTATATCAAAAGACTGTAAAGATTGTTTAGAGGTGTTTTATCAAAAGGATTTTGTAACTAAAGAAGGTAACAGACGTGTACCACACGATGCTTGGGTAGTAAACGTGGTTGCGATTCAAAAAGGTACAAAATATCCAAATCGTTACATTATAATGAGTGGAGATATTGATTCTAGAGGTAGTGATACCATGGAGTTTACTAAAGACGCTCCAGGTGCTAACGACAATGCGTCTGGTATGGCTGGAACAATTGAAGCTGCTAGGGTTTTATCTAAACATCAATTTGAAAACAGTATTGTTTATGTTGGCTTATCTGGTGAAGAACAAGGTCTTTTTGGTGGTGGTGGTTTAGCTAAATATGCTAAGGAACAAAACTGGGATATTATTGGTATACTTAATAATGACATGATTGGAAACATTAAAGGTGTAGATGGTGTTATTGACAACCGTACGTTTAGAATTTTCTCTGAACCTGTTCCTGCTAACGAGACTGAAAAACAGCGAAGATTAAGACGTTTTTATGGTGGTGAAGTTGATGGTATTTCACGTCAATTAGCACGATATATCCATAAAACTGTAAAAACGTATATGCCAGAAATGAATCCGATGATGGTTTATCGTTTAGATCGTTTTGGTCGTGGTGGACACCACAGACCTTTTAATGATCTTGGTTTTGCAGGAATTAGAATTATGGAAGCTCATGAAAACTATACGCAACAACACCAAGATATTAGAGAAGAAAATGGTATTAAATATGGAGATGTTATAGAACATGTTAATTTTGAATACGCTAAAAAACTAACAACTGTTAATGCAATAAATATGGCCAATTTGGCTTGGGCTCCTCCTGCTCCAACGACTGTTGCTATTGGTGGTATTGTAGAACCGTCGGTTAAATTTAAATGGGATAAAGTTGAAGGTGCTGTTGGTTATAAAATATATTGGAGAGATACCACGTCTCCAACTTGGGATCATAGTCGTTATGTTGGTGATGTTTCAGAGTTTATGTTAGATGGTATTGTCATAGATAACTATTTTTTTGGAATAGCTTCGGTAGGAAAAGATGGTTTTGAAAGTCCTGTTGTGTTTCCTAATAAAATCATGCGATAACCTTACACCTTTTATAAGATAACAAACAAGCCATTTCAGATTGAAATGGCTTGTTTGTTTATTCTATTTTTCATTTTAAAAAGTTAACTTATAGAGTCTTTTACTTTTTCTTCTGCTGTAACATTAGATAAATTAATAGCAGTTTCAATTAAAGCTAAATGTGAATAGGCTTGTGGAAAATTACCTAATAATCGTTTTGTTTTAAAATCTATATCTTCACTAAACAAGCCTAAATGATTACTATAAGACAACAGTTTTTCGAATTGTTCTGTTGCTTTTTGCTCCTCTCCTATTTTATATAAACTATTTATAAACCAAAACGTACAAATAGTAAAAGATGATGAAGGTAAACCAAAATCGTCTTTATTTTTATATCTATATAATAAACCTTCATAACATAAATCACGCTCTATAGCTTTAACGGTACTTACAAATTTGGGGTGTTTTGCATCAATAAATCCATAAGATTCCATTAATAAAACTGAGGCATCTAAATCCTCAGAGTTATAAGCTTGAGTAAAAGCTTGTGCTTTTTCGTTCCAAGCATTTTGCATGATGTCTTTTCTAATATCCTGTTCTAAAGCTTCCCAACGTGGTAATTTGGATGTTTTACCTAATATTTTGGCTACTTTTAAAGCTTTGTCTACTGCTGTCCAACATAATACTTTTGAAAACGTAAAATGCTGATCTCCTTCTCTAAATTCCCAAATACCTTTATCTGGTTCTTGCCAATGATTACTTACTACCCAAACAATACCTTTGGTCATGGTCCACAACTCTTCTCCATTATCGATATCATTACTAAAATTAAGAAGTAATTGATGTATTACGTCCATTAATATTCCATAAATATCATTCTGCTTTTGCATATAAGCAGCATTACCAACTCTTACTGGACTTGAGTTTTTATAACCTGAAAGATGGTCTAAAGAGGTTTCTGTTAATTTTTTTCTCCGCTTATACCATACATGATTTGTAATTTCTCATCCTTTTCAGGCATCAAATCTATAATAAACTTTAAGTAACGTCTGGCTATATTTTTATGACCAAGTTTTGACATGACCTTAATGACCATGGACGCATCTCTAATCCAACAAAAACGATAATCCCAGTTTCTGACTTCTCCTATCGTTTCTGGTAACGATGTGGTCGCTGCTGCCAAAACTGCTCCTGTTTTATCATAACTTAGTAATTTTAAAGTCATGGCACTACGTGAAATCTGTTTGTTATATTTCTTATATGTTGGTGTACGCTCTAACCAATTTAACCAATAAACTTTAGTACGCTCATATTCTAAACTTGCATATTTCAAGTTTGGTACAAATAGTTTTTCGTTATAACCTACCAAGAAAAAATGATCAGAATCTAATGTAATAACATCTCCATTTAAGACCTTTTCTTTGTCTAAATCTGTATATAAAAATAACGTATCATAGGTATCTTCATTATTTAAACTGACAATAAAATCATCTTTTACATAGGTTGAAGTTACGCCTTTTGCATATTCTAATTTAGGGTCATAAGCCACCTTTATTTGGGGTTGTCCAGAGATGTATTTAATATATCTAATAAACTCTGGAGGAGAATGATAGCTTCCGTTTGGCTTATGATATCTTGACATAAAATCAATAACTTCAAATATATTATCGCCTTCTGTAAATCGTGTAACTAATATTGCAGTATCTTCAAGATAAAATTGTTCTGTAGTATAGCCATCGTCAACTTTAAATCCAAAACTACCTCCAATATCATCATCTAACAACTTAGCGAAAACTGATGCTGAATCAAATTTAGGCAAACAACACCAATCTATTGATGCATCTTTTGATATTAAAGCAGCACTTCTACAATTTCCTATAATTCCGTAATCTAAATTGTTCATTATTTTTCTGTTTAAAGTAGTGGTATAATTACTAATTTCTTTAAATTAACAAAAAACTATAAAACCATCCAAAATATTACTATGAATAAAACAATAATAGTTTCGAATAGGTTACCGCTACAAATATCAATAGATCAAGACCAGCTTAATGTAACACCTAGTGTTGGTGGATTGGCAACAGGTATGAAATCTGTTCATGCAGATGGTAATGGACTTTGGGTTGGTTGGACTGGTATTACTGATGAAGAATTAGATACTGACCTAAAAAAAGAGGTTGATGCAAAAGTTAAAGATGCAAAATGTAAAGCTGTTGGACTTACACAAGACGATATTGACCAGTTTTATTTAGGATTTAGTAATCGTACTTTATGGCCTTTATTTCATTATTTTTTAGAATATACTGAGTTTGAAGACAGCCAATGGGAAGCTTATAAACGTGTTAATCAAAAATTTGCTGAAGTCGTTTTAGATACCATTGAAGATGGAGATACCGTTTGGATACATGATTACCAATTATTATTACTACCGCAACTAATTAAAGACGTTAAACCAGAAGTAACTATCGGTTTCTTTTTACATATACCTTTTCCATCTTACGAGATTTTTAGGACGTTTCCTTGGCGTGAAGAGTTATTAACTGGTATGCTTGGTGCTGATCTTATTGGTTTTCATACCTACGATTATGAACGTCATTTTTTAAGTTCTGTTAAAAGAATTTTGCGTTTAGATGTTAATTTTAATGAAATTACTTATCATGATAGGGTTGTAAAAGTGGATTCTTTTCCAATGGGAATAGATTATAATAAATTTCATGATGCTGCTTTAGAACATGATAATCCTAACACTGAAATTTCTGAACTTCAAAAAAGAATTGATACTCATTTAAATGAAGATGATGACAAAAAATTAATCTTATCTATAGACCGTTTAGATTATACCAAAGGAATACCAAATAGAATTAGGGCTTTTGAATATTTTTTGAATAAACATCCCGAATACAAAGAAAAAGTAAGACTAGTAATGCTTGCTGTACCCTCTAGATCTGGTGTACCACAATACCAATTATTAAAAAAAGAAACCGATGAATTAGTCGGCAGGATAAATGGAGAGTTTTCAACAGTAAGTTGGACTCCAATCTGGTATTTTTACAGATCGTTACCCTTTGAAAACTTAATAGATTTATATACTTCTTCAGACATTGCATTAATTACTCCTGTAAGAGATGGTATGAATTTAGTTGCTAAAGAATATGTTGCCACTAGAACTAAACAAGATGGTGTATTAATTTTAAGTGAAATGGCTGGAGCTGCCAAAGAAATGAATGAAGCTTTACTTATTAACCCAAATAGTTTTGAAGATTTTGCATCTGCACTTAAAAAAGCATTAACAATGCCTTTAGAAGAACAACATAATAGAATGAAAATTCTTCAGAAACGTTTAAAGCGTTATGATGTTGAAAAATGGGCTGACGAATTTTTTAAAACCCTTGAGGCTACTAATAAATTACAAGACGTAGTCGTATCTAAAAAAATAAATGAATCTGTACAAAACGATATTGTTGAAGCTTATAAAAAAGCAAAAAAACGATTAATCCTTCTTGATTATGATGGTACTTTAGTTGGCTTTAAAGACAATCCACAAGATGCAAAACCAGATGATGAACTTTACGGTTTATTAGACCAGTTTGAAAATCAAAATAACACCAAATTATGTTTAATAAGTGGAAGAGACAAAGCCACTTTTGAAAACTGGTATGGTAATAAATCTTATGATTTAATTACAGATCATGGAGTATGGATGAGAGAACAAAATCAATGGACACCCTTAGAAATTTTAAAAACAGAATGGATGACAAACATTAAACCCATTCTTGAAACTTTTGTAGACAGGACTCCTGGTACATTTATAGAAGAAAAAGAATACTCTTTAGCTTGGCATTACAGAACAGCAGATCCAGAACTAGCTCAAATACGTACCATGGAACTAAATACTGTTTTAACCAGTATGGTTGCTAATAATGAGTTATCTGTTTTACAAGGAAACAAGGTTATTGAAATAAAAAGTAGTAACGTTAATAAAGGTAGAGCTACAACACAATTGTTAATGAAAGAAGACTATGATTTTATTTTAATAATGGGAGACGATTGGACAGATGAGTATATGTTTGAAGTAGCTCCTGATTTGGCTACAACCATAAAAATAGGATACGTTAAAACAAAAGCTAAATATCAAATTAAGGATCCAGAAAAAGTTAGAGCACTTTTAAAGCAGTTAGTTTAATTATTTTTATTAAAAACTAATCTATTTTTGTTCTTTACATTCAATTTAAATACATGAAAAATCTAGTTATATTAATTACTTGTTTTATTGCAACTTATTGTATATCTCAAAATAATGAAGGTTTACTTCAAGAAAAAAACAATTTTACACATCAAGACACACTTCGTGGTAGTATTACTCCAGAGCGTGAATGGTGGGATTTAACGCATTACCATTTAGACATTAAGGTTAATCCAGAAGACAAAACTATTACTGGAAAAAACACAATCACTTATAGCGTTTTAAAACCGTATCAGGTTTTACAAATAGACTTACAAGAGCCATTAACTTTAACTAAAGTGACTCAAAATAATAAGAAATTAAAGATAAAGCACGATGGAAATGCGCATTTTGTAACTCTTGAAAAACAACAAAACATAGGCGAAATTAATAGTGTTGTTGCTTATTACGAAGGTAAACCACGTGAAGCAGTTAGAGCTCCTTGGGATGGTGGAATTTCTTGGAAAAAGGACAATAACGGAAAACATTTTATAGCCTCCTCATGTCAAGGTTTAGGTGCTAGTGTTTGGTGGCCCAATAAAGACCATATGTATGATGAAGTTGACAGTATGGATATTAGCGTTACCATTCCTAAAAATTTAATGAATGTTTCTAATGGTAGGCTTAAAAGTATTGTAAATAATAAAGATGAAACCATTACAACCCATTGGCACGTAGCAAATCCTATTAATAACTATGGTGTAAATATTAATATTGGTGATTATGCTAATTTCTCTGAGGTATACAAAGGAGAAAAAGGAGATTTAGATATGAACTACTATGTACTAAAAGACAATCTAGAAAAAGCTAAACTACACTTTAATGATGCTCCAAAAATGATGAAAGCATTTGAGCATTGGTTTGGTCCTTATCCTTTTTACGAAGATAGTTTTAAACTAGTAGAAGTCCCTTATTTAGGCATGGAACACCAAAGTTCTGTGACTTACGGTAATAGATATATAAAAGGGTATTTAGGTCGTGATTTATCTGGTTCAGGTTGGGGTTTAAAATTTGACTTCATCATTATTCACGAAGCTGGTCATGAGTGGTTTGCTAATAATATTACAAATGTGGATATTGCTGATATGTGGATTCACGAAAGCTTTACAGCTTATTCTGAAGGGTTATTTATCGACTTTTATTATGGAAAACAAGCTTCGGCAGATTATGTTATTGGTACAAGACGAAATATTCAAAACGACAGACCTTTAATTGGGCATTATAATGTTAATAAAGAAGGATCTGGGGACATGTATTATAAAGGTGCAAATATGCTTCATACCTTACGTCAACTTGTAAATAATGACAAAAAATGGAGAGAAATACTACGTACTCTAAATCGTAAGTTTTATCATCAAACAGTTACAACACAACAAATTGAAGAGTGTTTAGCAGAAGAATCTGGTTTGGATTTAAAAGGCTTCTTTAATCAGTATTTGCGTACTACAAATATCCCTGAATTACAGTATAATTATGATGGTAAAAAATTAACTTACAAATGGAATAATACAGTTGAAAACTTTGTAATGCCAATTCAAATTGAAGTCAATGGTGTTTCACAGTGGATTACACCAAATTCAAAAAATCAAACTCTAAAATTAAAAACTAAAAACGCTGAGATAGTTATAGACAGAGATTTTTATATAGAGACAAAAAAACTTTAAAATGAATCGTAAAGAGCTCTATTTTAAAACAGATATTGAATGGAGAGCGTGGCTACACGACAATCATGATAACGATGAAGGCGTTTACCTTATCTTTTACAAAGTAAACCACAAAAAACAAAGTATGCGTTGGGAAGAGGCTGTAAAAGTTGCTTTATGTTATGGCTGGATCGATAGTACTGTTAAAAGTTTAGGCGACGGAAAACGTAGACAATATTTTTGCAAACGAAACCCAAAAAGTGTGTGGAGTGCTTTAAACAAAAAACATATTAAAACTTTGATAGCTGAGGATTTAATGCATCCAAAAGGTATAGAAATAATTGAAGTTGGCAAGCAAAACGGAAGTTGGACCGCTTTAGATGCAGTTGAAAAAGGCATCATTCCAGACCTGTTACAACTTGCATTTGACAAGAATCCCAAAGCTTTTAGTAACTACAATAACTTTGCACCTTCCTACAGAAAAAGTTATTTATATTGGTTAAACCAAGCTAAACGAGAGGCTACTAAGCAAAAAGAGTTACAGAAATTATTAAATTATGCGAAGCTAATATTAAATCTAGAGAGACGTGGTAGTATAATCATTTTGAAAGGCTTTAAATATTTTCCGACTGAATAAAAAACCTATTACAATGAATATTAAAAAAGTAAATTTTACAAATACAGAAGGACAACAATTAATTGGACGTTTAGAGCTTCCTATTAATCAACATCCTCATAATTTTGTCATTTTTGCACATTGTTTTACTTGCAATAAAAATTTATCAGCTGTAAAAAATATTTCAAGAGAATTGACAGCCAATGGTTTTGGAGTCTTACGTTTTGATTTTACTGGATTAGGAGAAAGTGAAGGGGATTTCGAAAACACTAATTTTTCTGGAAACGTAGAGGATTTAATTAGTGCTTCTAATTATTTAAAAGAAAATTACATTGCTCCTTCCTTACTAATTGGTCATTCTTTAGGTGGTGCTGCTGTTATTTTTGCAGCCTCAAAAATAGAATCTGTTAAAGCTGTAGCAACAATTGGAGCGCCTTCAAACCCAAAACATGTACAACATTTAATGCAAAATAGTGTCGAAGAAATTAACGCTACAGGAAAAGCTAATGTTAATATTGGAGGACGTCCATTTACTATCAAAAAACAATTTTTAGACGATATCCAAACAAAATCGTTACCTGACGTTGCACAACACTTACGCAAAGCAATATTAGTTATGCACTCGCCTCAAGACACAACCGTTGGTATTGTAAATGCAGAAGACATTTATGTGGTTGCTAGACATCCAAAAAGTTTTGTAACTCTAGATGGTGCTGATCATTTATTAATGAAAAAAGAAGATTCTGTTTACGTTGGAAGTGTCATTGCAACTTGGGCGAAACGCTATATTTCTATCCCTATTATCGAGACCCTTAAAACGACGCATCAAGCAGTTGCTAGTTTAGAAAAAGAAGATGGTTTTACTACACAAATGACGGTCGGTAATCATACCATGATGGCAGATGAACCTACTAGTTTTGGAGGTAATGATTTTGGTCCTTCACCTTATGAGTTTGTTTCTGCAGGATTATCTGCTTGTACAGCAATGAGTGTTCAAATGTATGTAAAACGAAAAGGTTGGGATTTACAAAATATTGAAGTGCATACCTCTCACTCTAAACAAGCAAAGCAGATTGTAGAAAATGGAGAGCCAAAAGAAATTAAAGTTGACACTTTTAACAGAGAGATTAAACTAACTGGAACTTTAGACGATAAGCAAATACAACGTATACTTCAAATTGCAGATAAATGTCCTGTACATAAAACATTACATAGTGATATTGACGTGGTTACCTCTTTAGTATAAATGTATTAAAATTAGCAGGCATAATATTAACTAATTTTTAAGAAGTTAATGCATCAACTTTTGTCAGATAAGTTGTTAATTATGAGCTGTGAAACAAAAAAATAAAAATTTAGCCAAATCAGCACGCTGGTATAGACAAACACATCGTAAAGTAGCTATTGTGTTACTTCTTTTTATTGTAGTAATGAGTACTACAGGTTTATTATTAGCATGGAAAGATCAGTTAGGTATTAAACCTTCCTCAGTTGCTGTACATTCTGATAATAGACCTTTAATTTCTTTAAATGAAATTGAACAGAATGCAATACATTATATTGATAGTCTTAATCTTTCAACTGAAATTAATAGAATAGATTACAGACCTAGAAAAGGTATTGCTAAGGTTAGGTTTGAAACACATTTTACCGAATTACAGATTGACTGCTACACCGGAAATATTGTTTCAGAAAAAACAAGAACTGCAGATTTAATTGAAATGATTCATGATGGATCAATCATAGATTATTTATTTCATTTTAAATATTCAAAATTAATCTACTCTACAGTTCTTGGTTTAGGATTATTATTTATTTGCGTTAGTGGTTTTTATTTGTGGTTAAAACCAAAACAAATTAAAAGGAATAAACGATTACTTGATTAAACCTTTTAATTAAAAATAGCTACATCTAAGACTTAACTATTTTAAAGCTTTTATTATCTATTTTAAGAAAATACACACCTGTTTTAAATTGCGACATATCCAATTTTAACTCTGATTTGTTTACTTGGTTTTGATAAAGTTGCTGTCCATTAATAGAAAACACTTCTACAGTTCTTGATTGTGCTGTTTTAAACTGAATATGTAAAGTATCTTTAACTGGGTTTGGATAATATTTAAATGTATCTAAAACATTTTCCGTTGTACTTAAAGTATTCTCTTCTATAGCATTATACATGTTTCCAGATAAAGCAAACATATAAATAGCACGTAAAGTCGCTCCAAAATATGCAGTTGTTGCTTGATTTTTTAATTCAGAATACCCATTATTTACAAAAGATTGATTGGTTGACGTCATTGCTGCTGTAGCATAAGCTCCTGTAAAAGTTGGATCTTTATAAGACGTATTTATAGCTACTCCAGATTGAGAATAACCAGGATAAATCTGATTGAAACCACCTTGTGCATTAACAAAATCAATACATAATTGATTGTAATTACTAGCTTCTGTATTACCATACCAAATATAATCTGTAGCAAATCTCCATGGTGTACGTGCTGCATCATAGTAATAAGATTGACCTTGATTATAAGCCCATGATACTTCTGTCGAGTAGGTTCCGTCTGCTTTACACCAATCAGACACTAAATTATAACTCGCATTATTCTGAGCTAAATTGGCATTAATAATAGCATAACTTTTATCTGCAACAGCATTCCAATAAGCACTATCATTAGTATAAGTTCCAAAAACCTTAAAGTAACCAGGAGCTAGATAAGACGGATTAGTCGTGTTACTTCCTCCCCAAGCGTCACCTGGTTTTAGGACGTTTGATCCTGCTTCAACCTCATGATTTTTAATAATAGTAATTAGTGATATAGCATCACTTTGATAGTCAATTGCACCTAAACTTTGCCAACGTTGATCTGCGACTATTAAAGCGTAAGCTGCATCTAGTTCTGCATCAGTAGCTCCATTGCTACCAATAACACTATTACAGCCATCAATTTTCCAATTCATAACTCCATTATTATTTACAAAATCTTGGTAGTATAGCCATAAGCCATCAAATAACTCCTTGTCATTGGCATAAACAGATAATAACATACCGTAAGCAACTCCTTCTGAAACGGTTTCCGTTGGAGTATCAAATTTTATACGATAGCGACCATTATTACAGGGTTCGGCAAAGGTGTTTCTCCAAGAGACGTATACATCATAAATGTCATTGGATTGAATGTTATCAGGTTGTGTACCGTGTTGGTAAGTCTGATTTTGAAAAGTTACTGCTGAAATTTGTGCATTAAGCGTTGTAGCAAACAAAAAAGCAGTTAAAAAGGTTAAGTTGTAAAAATGTTTCATGGTTGATATTTTTTTGGGGTTTAAATATATACGAACAAACCACCTTTTATGGTTGCTCAAAATTCATTTTTTTATAAAAAAATGCCTAAAAAAATTTAGGCACTTTTATCTATTTTTACTTTATTTCAAAAATCTTATAATCCACTTATAAAACTTCCGTAAGGATCTTTAAATTGAATCCCTTCCGTAAATCTATATTTGCTTAACAACTTATACTCTACTAAAGCCCAAAGCACAAATTCTTTTACAAAATAGCTTTCTTCTTTTAATAATTTAGGTTGATACTCTCCTAGTAAATCATCTAATGGTGACACAGCATCCAATAGGCTAATGTATTCTTTATCGCGTAAACCATCTAACAATTCAAACCCATCAGAATTATTAAAAAACCATGAAACAATAGTGTCGTAAGGACTTTCGTCTTCTTGTTTTTTCAATTTTTCTATCTTTGGAAAATACTCTGGAAACAAACTTTTTACAGCTTCACCAATTAAATTATAAGCGACTTGAGCTGCACCTTCCTGTTCTCCTTCATAAACTAATTCTACTTTACCAGTAATTGCAGGAATAATTCCTAAAAAGTCTGACAATCTAATGGTTGTCTTTTCGTCTCCAGATTTTAACGCTCGTAATTCTGCTGCACTTAATAAATTTTCGAAAGCAGTAATACTTAAACGTGCACTTACACCACTTTTTTCATCTATAAAATCGCTATCACGAGCTTCAAAAACAATTTGTTCTAATAAATCTTTGGCTAATTCTGGTACATGAATACTCTCTTTTTGTCTACCATCAGACTTAGCTTCTTGCTGTGTGATGGTTTTAGCAGTTTCAATATCCGTTGGATAATGCGTTAATATTTGAGACCCAATTCTATCTTTTAAAGGTGTTACTATGCTTCCTCTATTAGTATAATCTTCGGGATTTGCTGTAAAAATAAATTGCATATCTAAAGGCAAGCGCAATTTAAATCCACGGATTTGAATATCTCCTTCTTGTAAAATATTAAATAAAGCAACCTGAATTCTAGCTTGTAAGTCTGGTAGCTCATTAATTACAAAAATACAACGATTGGCACGAGGAATCATTCCGTAATGTATCACACGATCGTCTGCATAGCTTAGTTTTAAATTGGCTGCTTTGATAGGATCAACATCTCCAATGATATCTGCAACCGTTACGTCTGGAGTCGCTAATTTTTCTGCAAAACGCTCGCTTCTGTGCATCCAAGTAATTGGTGTATCATCACCTTTTTCGGTAATTAACTCTGTAGCAAAACGTGAGATTGGCTGTAAGGGATCATCATTAATTTCACTTCCTTCGACCACTGGAATATGTTCGTCTAACAAATTAAGCATTAAACGTGCTAAACGTGTTTTAGCTTGACCACGTAATCCTAAAAAATTAATATTATGTTGTGATAAAATAGCACGTTCTAACTCAGGTATTACAGTGTTTTCATAACCATGTACACCTTCAAAAACGGTTGTATTACTTTTTATTTTTTCAATTAAATTATCTCGTAATTCATCTTTGATCGATTTGCTTTGGTATCCAGCATTTTTTAATTCGCCTAAAGTTTTAATTGTTTCTATTTTCATTATCCTTTAATTCTTTTTTTCTATTTGTTTCATAATCTTGAAAAATCATTTCACCTAAACCTTTTAATCCTGTATAAAAGGCTTTTCCTTGATTGGCATGCGTAAATTCTTCTACAAATTGCATTAAATAAGGGTCTTGAGCAATCATAAATGTTGTAATAGGAATATGCAATTTTCTAGCTTGCTGTGCTTGTGCATAACACTTATTGGTTATGTATGGGTTTAAGCCATTACTGTCTTTATAATATGTACCGTCTGGTAAACGCAAGCAACTAGGTTTACCATCCGTAATCATAAAAATCTGTTTATTAGTGTTACGCTTACGTCTTAATAAATCCATTGCTAACTTTAGTCCTGCAACAGTATTTGTGTGATAAGGACCAACATTTAAATAGGGTAAATCTTTAATTTTAATTGGCCAAGCATCGTTACCAAAAACCAAAATATCTAATGTATCTTTTGGGTAACGTGTTGTAATTAATTCGGCTAAAGCCATAGCTACTTTTTTTGCAGGTGTAATTCTATCTTCTCCGTACAGAATCATACTGTGGCTAATATCAATCATTAAAACCGTACTCATTTGAGATTTGTGTGTCGTTTCTTCGACCACTAAATCATCTTCGGTTAAGTTAAAATCTCCAATTCCGTTGTTAATTTGGGCATTTCTAAGACTTTCAGTCATGGACACTTTATCCAAGCTGTCACCAAATTGGTAATTTCTAAAATCGCCAGTATGCTCATCTCCTACTCCTGTGCCTTTACTTTTATGATTACCAGAACCACTTCGTTTTATGTTTCCAAAAATTTGATCTAGTGCAGATTGCCTGATAGCACGTTCGGTTTTTGCAGTAATAGCATTTCCTTTTTTTCCATCGGGTTTAATCTCTTCACGAATGTAACCTTTAGCTTTAAGATCTTCAATAAAGTCGTCAATAGTATATTCTGGAGTGGTTAACTTATATTCTTTATCTAATTCACGAAGCCAATCTATAGCCTCGTCAAAATCTCCAGAAGTATGCGTAATTAACTCTTTAAATATGTCAAAAAGCTTCTCGAAAGGTGACAGTGAAGGTGCTTCGTAAGGTTTAAATACGAAGCCTTTTTTGTGTATGTTTTTTTCTTTCATTGCAGTATAAAAATACAACAAATTAACATCTAAATAAATGTGTTAACAGCTTTTTAAGAATATGTTGCTTAACTTTATGCAAACTAATTTACCAAACATGAAAAAATTATCCTTTTTACTTTTATTACTCTTCTCTATCACAGCTTTTTCGCAAGAATTCTCGATGGATTTAGTTAAAAACATGACACCAAGAAACATTGGTCCAGGTGGTATGTCTGGTCGTGTAACTGCAATTGACGTTGTGCATAGCAATCCTGATATTATGTACGTTGGTACAGCATCTGGTGGTTTATGGAAGTCTACTTCTGGTGGTATCAAATGGGACCCTTTATTTGATAAAGAAGTAACAGCATCTGTAGGATATGTAGCTATTCAACAATCTAATCCAAGTGTTATTTGGGTTGGAACAGGTGAAGGAAATCCAAGAAACAGTTTAAATGGTGGTTACGGAATTTACAAATCTTTAGATGCTGGAAAAACTTGGACGTCTATGGGATTAGAAAAAACCAGACACATACATCGTGTGGTAATAGATCCAACAAATCCAGACATAGTTTATGCTGCTGCAATAGGTAGTCCTTGGGGAGAACATCCAGAACGTGGTGTTTTTAAAACTACAGATGGTGGTTTAACCTGGAAAAAAATACTATTTGCTAATAATAAAACAGGAGCAGCAGATTTAGTTATGGATCCGACTAATCCAAATAAATTAATTGCAACTCTATGGGAGCACAAGCGTGATCCATGGTTTTTAAATCTGGTGGAGCAGGTTCAGGCTTACACATTACGCATGATGGTGGTAAAAACTGGACTAAAGTAACAGAAAAAGAAGGTTTTCCTAAAGGGGAATTAGGACGTATCGGAGTAGCTATTGCTAGAAATAAACCAAATATTGTTTATGCTTTAGTTGAAGCTAAAAAAAATGCGTTATACAAAAGCGAAGATGGTGGTTTTAAATGGAAAAAAGTTAACGATAAAAGTGATATTGGTAACAGACCTTTTTACTACTCTGAAATATATGTAGATCCTCAAAACGAAAATAGAGTGTACTCTGTTTTTACTTACATAAATGTTAGTGAAGATGGTGGAAAAAACTTTTCGCAATTAATGCCTGCTTATGGAGCAGATAATGGTGTACACCCTGATCATCATGCTTGGTGGATCCATCCTACTAACGGAAACTTTATGATAGATGGAAATGATGGTGGACTAAACATCACTAAAGATGGTGGAAAAAATTGGCGTTTTATAGGTAATATGCCTGTGGCACAGTTTTATCATATTAATGTAGATAATGAGTATCCATACAATGTATATGGAGGAATGCAAGATAATGGATCTTGGAGAGGACCAGCTTATGTTTGGCGTGCTCAAGGTATACGTAATAGCTATTGGCAAGAAATTAGTTTTGGCGACGGGTTTGATGTTGTACCAGATAAGGATGATGCACGTTATGGTTGGACTATGAGTCAACAAGGATCTGTTAGTCGATACGATTGGCAGACTGGTAATAACTATACGGTTAAGCCAACCCATCCAAATAAAGATGTTAAACTACGTTTTAATTGGAATAGTGCTATAAATATTGACCCTTTTGATAATAGCACCATTTATTTTGGTAGTCAATTTGTGCATAAATCCACAGACAAAGGATTGACTTGGAACGTAATATCTCCAGATTTAACCACTAATGATCCTGAAAAATTAAAACAACATGAAAGCGGAGGTTTAACAATGGATGCTACTGGTGCAGAAAACCATTGTACTATTTTAGTTATAGAACCATCCCCTGTTGAGAAAGATGTATTTTGGGTAGGAACTGATGATGGTCGTGTACACATCACACAAAATGGAGGTCAAACTTACAATGACGTTTCTAAAAATTTAAAAGGTTTACCAGAAGGAAGTTGGGTTGCACAAATAAAAGCAAGCAATAAAAATAAAGGAGAAGCATTACTTATAGCTAATGATTATAGACGCTTTAACTACACACCATATGCTTATCGTACTAAAAATTACGGAAAAACTTGGGAAAGAATTGTAGACCAAAACGATGTTAAAAGTTATGCTCTATCCATTGTTGAGGATTTAGTTGAACCTAACCTTATGTTTTTAGGTACCGATGATGGTTTGTATGTATCTGTTGATGCAGGAAACAAATGGACTAAATGGACGGAAGGCTTTCCTACGGTTTCAGTAAAAGATTTAGTAATACATCCAAGAGAACACGATTTAGTTATTGGTACATTTGGTCGTGCTGCATGGGTTTTAGACGATATTAGACCGTTAAGAGCAATAGCTAAAAACAAACAAATTATAAACAATAAAGTACAACTATTTTCTCCTCCTACTGCTTACCAAGCTGCTTACCAACAACCAACAGGAAGTCGTTTTGGTGCAGATGCTATGTTTCATGGTCAAAATAGAGGTCGTGGTGCACAGTTTACATACTATGTAACACCAGAAAAAGCTTCAAAAGAAACTAAAAAAGAAGATGATAAAAAGGACAAGAAAGAAGATTCTGAAACCAAAGAAAATAAAATTAAATGGGATTCTATTTCACTTAAAATCTACAACAACAATAAGTTAATTAGAACTTTAAAACGAAAAGTCCCTGAAGAAAAAGGATTACATAAATGGGCTTGGTACATGAATGAAAAAGGTAGTAGTAGACCTTCAAGAAGCATTAGAAAACAAAAAAGAGAATCAGGTGGCGTTGATGTTAAACCAGGAACTTACAAAGCTGTTTTAGAATATGGTGATCAAACTTCTGAAACTATGATTACTGTCGCTTCTGACCCTAGATTAGAGGTGTCTTCTAAAAACACAGACGAAGTTTATGCTGCTTTGAAAGAAATTGAAAAATTACGCCAAATTGCTGCAGACGCGACTAAACAGTTAGCTGAAAATAAAAAACTAGCTGAAAAGTATAAAAAAGAATTAACCGATTTAGATAAGTCAAAATACAAAGAAGAGATTAAAGCATCTAAAGATATTATCAAGGAGATTGATACATTATTAGACATCTACACAGGTAAACAAGACAAACGACAAGGTATAACCAGAACATTAGATGTTAGTGTTAATAGTAGATTAGGTACAGCGTCTTGGTATACAGCGACTAGACAAAATGGTCTAACAAAAACCGAAACAACGTTGATAGAACATGCTAAAACCGATTTAAAAGCTGCATTAGAAAAAACAAACACCTTTTTTAATGACAGTTTTAAACCATATTACCAGTCTATCATCAAAATTAATATGACTAAACCTATCGAGGAAATAAAGACCTTTAGCTTAGATTAAGGTACAGTAATTTGGATAAGCACATTTATCTGCTTAACTTTATAATTATTAAAGAAAACAACTATTTAAAATGAAAAAAATAACACAATTAGTATTAGCTTTTACACTTATTTTTGCGGTAAGTTGTAAAGATGAAGCTAAAACAAATGATGCTGAAAAAGAGATTACAAAAACAGACGTTAAAACTGAAAAATTTGTAGTTAAACCTGAAGCAACAACAGTAAAGTTTACAGCTTATAAAACCACTGAAAAAGTACCTGTTGGAGGACAATTTAATGTATTAAAATTTGACCAAAAAACAGGAAGCACACCTCAAGAAGCGTTAAATGACTTAAGTTTTTCTATTCCTATTACTGGATTATTTACAAATAACGAAGCCCGAGATTTAAAATTAAAAACGTCGTTTTTTGGAAAAATGCTTAATCCTGAATTTATTAAAGGAACCATTAAATACATTGACAACAAGTATGTTGCTTCTATCACAATGAATAATGTTACTAAAGATTTACCTTTAGATGTGAAAATTACTGACAAAAGACGTGTGGCTATGACAGCAACTATGCAATTAAAAGATTGGGATGCGTTAGGTGCTCTTAGCGCTTTAAATAAAGTTTGTTTTGATCTACACAAAGGTGCAGATGGAGTTAGTAAAACTTGGGAAGAGGTTGCAATTAATGTGAATACCTTTTTAAGAGAAAATTAATTATAATTTATTATCTTTATACCAAACAAAGCAGCTAAATATTAGCTGCTTTTTTTAGCCTTAACCATTAATTCAATTTATGCAATTAGAACTTTTAGTTTCAAAATTTAAACAAAAAGACGAAAAAGCGTTTGAAAAATTATACAACATGTATAAAGACAGCATGCATGGTGTAATTTATAATATTGTTAGAGACAATGATATTGCAGAAGAAATCATGCAAGATGTATTTATCAAAGCTTGGAATAAATCAGATAGTTATGATGCTACCAAAGGTCGTTTTTTTACTTGGCTAATTAATATTGCTAGAAATGCTGCCATAGATAAAACCAGATCAAAGGCTTACAAAAATGCTGGTAAAAACCTTAACTCGGATTTTTTCGTAGATATTATAGAGTCGCAAGATAATTTAGATAATAGCACAGATGCTATTGGAATAAAAAAGTTTGTAGACAAACTAGCTAAAAAATGTATTCAGGTAATCGAGCTATTATATTTTAAAGGTTTTACACAAAAAGAAGCCTCAGAAGCTTTAGATATGCCTATTGGAACTATCAAAACTAGAAACAGAAATTGTATTAAAGAATTAAGAGAATCAGTATTATAATATGAACATTAACGACTACATAAACTCAGGTACACTAGAACTATACGTTGCTGGTCAGCTTTCTGAAAAAGAAAGCAAAGAGGTGTATGACCTAATGTTAAAACACCCTGAAGTTTTAAAAGAAGTTTTAGAAATTGAAGCTGCTTTAGTAAAACTAACCGCAAGTGTTGCACCTAAAAAAGATATTGATTTTAACACTATTAAAGGTCGTTTAAACACAAATAACGATACTAAAGTAGTTAGTTTAAATAGACCAAAAACTAAGTGGTTTAACTATACAGGTTGGGCTGCAGCTGTGGTATTAGCAGGTGGACTTATTTGGACAATTAATCAAAAATCTAATTTAGAAGACCAGATACAAACAGTAAATACTGAAAAAGACTTTTTAGAAATCCAAATGGAAACTTCTAAAACGGATCTAGCTGAAACTAAAAATCTACTAAACATCATTAGAGACAAAAGTATTATTAACATCCCATTAGAAGGTCAAGCAGCAGCTCCTGGAGCTTATGCAAATGTATATTGGGATAAAAATGATGATACTGTATATCTAGACTTACAAGGTCTACCAGAACCACCAGCAGGTAAGGTTTACCAAGTTTGGTCCTTGACATTAAATCCGTTAACACCTACTAGTTTAGGTACTATTAACGACTTTATACAAGATGACAATAAGATTTTTAAGCTTAAAAATGCAAATCAATCACAAGCATTTGGTATCACTTTAGAACCTGCTGGAGGAAGTAAATCGCCAACATTGGAGCAACTATATACATTAGGAGCTTTAGCTTCAATATAACAAATCACTATTTTAATAGTACTAAAAAAGACACCATGTGGTGTCTTTTTTAGTTTTAAAAATTCATGTAATTGTATCTGTATTACACTTAATACAAGTCTATTGATTTTAATTAATAGCAACATTATTAAATAAAGAAAGTGTTTGATATACATTGTTATCAAACACTTTCAAAACAAACTAACAAAAAACAACCTCACTTTTTCATAGTCTTCACGTATTGTTAGTTATGCAATTAACTATTTCCCTTAAATCGATTGCATTATACTTACGTAAGTTTAACAAGTAAGGTTTTATTGTTTTTAAAACGAGTAACTTAATGTCGTTTTAAAGTAAAAAGGAGTTCCTGGTGTAAAATGAATTTCTTCAACAGAGGCTGCTTCATTTTGTAATCTTGACTCTGTTAAAAACTGAGTTTCTTTCCAGTCTGTATCTAATAAATTTTCAATACTAACACCTAATTTCCAATGTTTATCAAACGCATAATTAAGATTTAAATCGGTTACAAAATAACCTTCTGCTTGTACCGAATTATCTTCGTTTGCAGGTCTATCATCAACATATCTGTAATTGATTCCTCCTGAAAAATTATTAATATCTTTAAAAGACAGTCCTCCTACTACAGTAAAATCTGGTGCTAATGGTATGTAATCATTACCATTGTCTTCTTCTAAACTTCTTGCTCTAGTATAGGTCGCATCAGTATTAAAATAAATGTTATCTGACACCTGATACCTTACACCAAAATCAACGCCATAACGTTCAGATTTTCCGCTAGGCTCTATAATTCCTGCATCACCAACGTAAACAAATTCTTCTTCAGAAAACAAATACCATAATGCAGAATTTAGCACTAATTTATCTGTTGGTTTCCAAATATTACCCAAATCTACACCATAGGCTTTAGGTAAAGCATTATCTATATTTTGATTTAACACAACTCTAGAATCGTTAGAATGAAATCCTATTCCTGATTTTAAAAACCACTGTACATTATTATTTTGATTGTACTGAATACTTAGCTTTGGTAATACTGCGACTTCACTATCTGTTAGGTTACTATAAGTGTCGCTTAATTGGTCTTGGTATTGAAACTTGATGTACTCTAAACGCAAAGCTGGAGTAATAGTTACTTTTCCTAGGTCAATTTCAGCATTAAAAAATCCATATAAATTACGCTGATTAACATTTCCTAATTGTATATTTTCTAGTGTTTCTTTTCGGTTTAAAGTATGTGATAACTCGATATCATTAACATCATCAAAACGTAATCCAACTCCTGAAGTATAATTGACATCAAATGAACTATAGTTTTTATTTTTTTGAATTGTGTATTAAATCCAAAGATATTTCTGTCTTCTTTTTGTTTAATTTGATCACCATTTACTGGATCGTCTAAAAAGAAAGTAAAGTTAGAATATAACAGAAAATCATAATTTGAATAAAATGCATTAGTTTGCATTTCGATATCATTCTCTAAAATGGTACTATACTGAATGTTAAAGTTGGTACGACTAGTTTCTCCACCTTCAGTATCATCTACTGCTCCAAAATTTGAGATTGTACCATCATCTACTAAACGTTGTGGAATTTGACCTGAGGCATCCCATTGACTAGTAAAATGACTTAGGGTTAACCCTATTTTTGAATTGTTATTTAAATAAGCATTGTATTTACCCATTAGGTTTAATCTGTCAAAATTTTGAGGAGACTCAAAAGGTCCATCTGTCTCAATATACTCAACTGCAACATATGCATTTTGGGCATTTTTATTGTCTAATACATTAAACAACCCTAAGGTTCTTAAGGAATTAAATTGTCCAGCCGAAAAACTTATTAGATTATCATCTAACTTATCTTTGGTTTTAAAATCTACAAAACCAGCAGTATTAAAATCACCATGGTTTGCGTAATATGGACCTTTACCAAAACTTATATTATTAATAGTTTCTGGAATTAAAAAATGTAAATCACTATAGCCTTGACCATGAGCATGTGAAACCATATTTACTGGCATTCCGTCTACTGATAATGCAACATCAGTACCATGATCTACGTCAAAACCTCTTAAAAATATTTGTTCGGCTTTACCACCTCCTGCGTGTTGACCTATAATTAACCCAGGAACTTTACGTAAAATTTCTTGAGAAGAATTTATTGGATCTGTAGCCAAATCTATCTTAACCATACTATTAATAACATTAACAGGTTCGGTTAGCACTAACTCATCTAACAAAAATGCTTTAGTTTTTAACTTTATAACTAAAGGTTGTTGCAAAAGGGTTTCTGTTAATAATACACTTTGTTTTTGGTATCCTAATAAACCAACAACTAAGCTGTCTCCAATCTTAGTGTCATTAATTATAAATTGTCCTAATTGATTAGTATGCGAATGCTGTTTTGAGTTTTGATTATACACATAAGCATTTTCTAAAGGCTGATTGTTATCTGTAACAAACCCTTTAACTGTCTGAGCGTTAACAGTAAGCGTAAAGCCTACTAAAACTAGTAGTATTAATATATTTTTCATGGTTACAAAGATTATAATTTGTTTACAATTTTTGAAGTTAATGGACCTAATTCGTAACTACTTTCTTGTAATTCTTTTTTAATTAAAGCCACCTCTTTTAACTTACCATTGGCTTTATAAATTTCGGCAATATGGTATTGTGCTTCAGGCTCAAAAGTTTGGCCTACAACATGTTTTTCGGCTATGTTTAAAGCTTCAGTAATATTTCCATTATTAAAATAACTCCAAGCCAATAAATCATAAGATAAAGGAGTTGGTCTATTTTGGACTTCAATTTTAGCTAAAGCTATGGCTTTTTCATTTTTGGTATCTGCTAATATTTTTGAAGAATATACATTATACATATCTCCATAACTGGTGTCTTTAATGGCTTCAAAGTAAGTGTTTAAATACTTGTTTTTTGCAGTATTATTATTTTCGTATTCTGCAATTTCTGCTTTAAACAATAAATAATCAGGCGCATGGTGTAATTGGGTTAATGCATCTAAAATACGATTAGCTTCGGTTGTATTTTTCTCGTAAGAATACACTATCCAAGCAATTCCTTTTTTAGCATAAGCATCATCAGGATTTAAAGCTAATGCTTTCAAATAATGTTTATAAGATTGTTCTATTTGTCCATCATGACCATAAAAATCTGCTAAATTAGTATAAGACCACTCCATTAAATGATCTAATTTTGAAGATTCAGCTTTAGCTGTTGCTTTTTCTAAATACTTAATCGCTGCATCTAGATCACCTTGATGATCACTCCATTTTGATAATCTTATTAAATATCCAAAATCGTTTAAATCTTTAGTTTGTTCTAAATAATTTTTTGCTACTGTAAAGTTACCCAACTCCATGTGTACATCAAATAGCATTTTTTTTGTTCCGTCTAAATTTTGTCCATTAGCTTTTGCTTTTTTAAGCAGCTCTAATGCCTCCTTAAATTTATGCTGTGAAATATAATTACGAGCTAAGCTTCTTAAATGTCCAGCCCAATTATAATGTGTACGTGTATTTAAAGTTAATAAAGATTTTTCAGCATGCTTTAAATATTTAATATAACCAGTAGATTTAAACAATCTAGTTTCTGCACTTGCTATTTGTGATAAATAAGATAATTGATTTGGAGCAGCTTCTATTTTTTTATTCCAAAAGTTATAATCTGCAGTAGCTTCTAAAGTCTCGTTACTGGGTTGTTTTACTAGGTATTTATTGTAGTCTTCTGGATTGGTAATTCCTTGGTTTTTGTCTGAACAACTAGTTGCTGTAATTATAACAAGTAGTAGCATGTATAGTTTTGTGTTCATGATATTTTTGTTTTGTTGTTTGTTTTAAATGGGAAATATTATGGTTTTAAAATAATCCAGAGTGTTTCTACAAAACACTCTGGACTAAAATACTGTCTACCAAGGAGACGCTAAATAAGGGAAAGAGGCTAAAAATGGCTTATCATTTTCGCTAACATTGTCATTAGAAAGTGTTGGGTTTTCAGAGAAATCTTCACCTCCAAAAATTAATAACAACTCAACTGTTATTACATCATCTGCTAAGTTACGACCAGTTAAAACATTTGTTCCGTCATAAAAAGTAGTGGTTCCTTCTAAGGACACATTAAGTACATCTGTAGCTAATAATCCTGTAAAAGCAGCAGCATCTTGACCTAATGCATTAGCATCACCTGGATTAGCAAATGCTGGACTTAAAGCTGTTAAATTAGTTTCAAACATAGACTGGAACCCAGCATTTTGGTCTGTAGGTACAGTGGTGTTAAAAGTATCCTTTGATCCTGAAGACACAAATACTGTGTTTACAGCAGGTCTCCCCATTTGATCTTGTTGTGTGTAGATTCCAGAAAAATCAGTTCCTGTTAGAGTTACAACCATAGTTGCGTCATCGTCATCAGAACAATTAAAGGCAACCAAAGTTATTAGAAGTACTGTAAATATATTTTTTAAATTTTTCATAATTTATATGTTTTTGAAAGTTTGTAATTATTTAGACTTAGATTCTACCCAAGTATTGATTGTTCCTGTACCACCAATCATAGATTTTGGTACCTCAACTACTATTGACATTACATTTGTACCTGCAAAAGTGTCTGTTCCTGGGTCGTTAAATGCTGTTGCATCACCTGCTATAATTGCAGAATATTGGTTGAAATCAAAGAAAAATGGATCGTCTCTTGGTCCTGCAAAAGCAGTAATACCATTGCTAGTTTCTGTCATTGCAGACTCACCATAAGCAGTAATGTCTACAACAGTTTGTGTTGCATCTGTCATTACTGTACTACTTAAGCCTGTTGTTCCAGGAGCAACTGGTCCAAAAAAGTACATTTTACCATCTCTTGGTATAGCTTGAATCACTAGATCTTCAACATTGTCTCCTGTATTATCAATGTTAAACTCGATCATCACGTTTTCGTCAAAACTTGCATTAGCACTTGCTGTTGGACTTAATAAACCTTGTACATTGGCAACAAATACTAAATTGTTTGTGTCTTCACCCTGAAAAGCGTAAAAATCTGTAATATCACTTGTACCACCTTGTACAGCAGGAGCATCAATATGATCTGCTGATAAGAAGAAGAAACTTGCTGCTGCAAACACACCTACTCCTAAAATAAACTTTAAATTTTTCATAATGTTTTGAGATTTTTTGTTAATTAATATTTTTGGTTCTCGGAAACACTTACGCAACTTTTATAAAAGCGGTTTTATTAAAGTTTAGTTTAAATGAAAAAATGTGAAAAATAATTTTAAAAAAGTATCTTTAACCCATCTAATAAAAATGTTGAATGAACCCTTCTGCTTCAGGCTGGATTAAAAAATTACTTAAAGAGCTTAAACCAAATGAGCTGTTTAAAGACAATGACTTGGAGGTGTACTACAGACACTTTAGAGATTGCGGTTTTATATACGGAAGTAATGTAACAATTGTAAATAATTGGGTAAAAGACAACGATTTTGAAGCAGACGAAATTTGTAAAATAAATTTAGTCATTGCACTGCATATTGCCTACACAAACCATAACACCACTTCCGATTTTTATACCGAAGTTGTTAATTTTTATAACGCTATTAACAAAAAAAGAGTCTCGTTTTTACAATCTATTATTGGATCAAAGGATGTTAAAGATCAAACTGAAAATATTATAAATAAACGTATACAGATAGATGATAATTTAATAGACAAAAGTTTTAATTATTTTATAACTAATGCCTTATTATTTGTAGATGTATTAGCCTTTAGAAATTATTTAAAAACAGGCATTATTAACGATGATATTATAAAAGAATACGAATCTATTATTGAAAGTATTGTTTTAAACACACTAAACAGTAAAAAAGAAAAATCTGATTATGACAACAGTTTAATTGAGCTTTTTGAACAATCGTTAAGATATCAAAGAGATAGTGTTTTATTGTTTAATGAAGCTATTGCCTCTGTAGATACTAATTTATTTGCTAGATACTGTTTAGACCTAGCTGCTATGGCAACTTGGACTGATGCAAAATTAGATAATGAAGAAGTCTTATTTTTAAATAATCTAGGCGAACAGCTAAATTTAACACAGCATCAAACTAATCAAGCATCCAAAACCATTGCACAATTTTATAACACTTACAGAAGTAAAGTCCCTTTATTAGGCTCTAAAAATATAGTAAAAACGTTTTATGATAACTCTACCAATATGGTATTAAAATTAATAAAACGAAACAGTAAAAAATTAACACAAGAGTTATTAGAAAGTAAGGAACTATTAATTTTACTGACACAATCTACAGTTAGAGATTTAAGCAAAGACGAACAAAAAAAAGTACAAGACCAACTATTAGATGTTTTTAAATCCATACCTAGTCTTGCTATTTTTATTTTACCTGGAGGTGCTTTATTACTACCATTAGTTGTAAAATTTATTCCTAAATTATTACCAAGTGCATTTGATGACAACAGGATAGATGAAGAAGAATAACACCTACTCCAACCACTGTTTAAAGTCCTTTACGCGCTCTCTAGCAACAATTACATCGTCGTCATTATAATTATTTAACTTGATTTGCAAACGTGAATTTGTATAGCTAATAATGTCTTTAATAGCATTAATGTTTACAAAAAACTTACGGTTAATTCTGTAAAATGTTTCTGGTTGTAACTCGTTTTCAAGTGCTTCTAAAGTTGTATCTAAAAGGTAGTTTCTACCTTCTGTGGTATGTAAATAAGTCCCTTTATTTTCGCTATAAAAGCATTCAACCTCATCAATATTTACTAATTTTATATGTTGTCCAACTTTAACAGAAAACCTTTTTTTGTAGACTCTATCAATAGGATTAACCAATAGTTTTTTAATATCCTCAAAGTCTAAAGCAATATTTGTTTTCTGCGGAAGCCTAGCCTTATATTTTGTTACAGCAGCTTCTAAATCTTCATCATCAATAGGTTTAAGTAAATAATCGATACTATTTAATTTGAAAGCTTGCAATGCATATTCATCATAAGCAGTTGTAAAAATTATAGCTGACTTTACTTCTACTTGATCAAAAATTTCAAAAGACAAACCATCACTAAGCTGAATATCTAAAAATATTAAATCTGGATGTGTATTATTATTAAACCAATCTATAGATTCTTCAACCGAATGCAACATGGTTTCTGCTTCCACATTAATTGCTTTAAGCATACGTTGTAAGCGTCTTGCTGATGGTTTTTCGTCTTCTATAATTATTACTTTCATGGTTTTAATATTTGCTTTTTTGTATTTATTTAGCTGGCAATGGTTAACTAATTAACTGCTTATTCCCAACGCCTATTATCTTTTTCTTTGTTCATGTATTTTTCAATTTTATGTTCTTCCCAGTTTTTACCAAATAAAAAATCTGTTCCAAAAACACCTAAAAAATGAAATCCTATACCTATTCCCCAAAATAAAGGCGTCGACCAAACAGCAAAGCTCCAAAAAGGTTCTCCTGATTTAGAATAAATCATTATCATTAAAAAAATATTAACCACAATATAAATGGCAAAGTGCCAATAAAAACCTACAATTTTTTCTACTTTTTTCTTTGCTCTAATATAAGCTTCTTCTTTTTCAAAGTTATTTTGATGGTTATTTTCTATATAATTATCTATATCGCTTTTCATAATATTAAATTTTAGTTCCAACGTTTTTGACTGTCTTCTTCCATAAACTTTTTAATCTTTTTTTCTTCCCAAGATTTCCCTAGCATTCCGTCGTTTACAAACACTTTGTATGCGTGAAATGATATGCCGACTGCCCAACCAAACATTGGAAAGAAAAACCATTTGTAATCCCAACTTGTTTTATAATTTATAAAAATTAAAAAAGGAATAACGATACAATAGGAAATCAGGTTATAATAAAATTCTTTTAATTCTTCTACATGCTTACGTGCTCTTACATAAGAGTCGTCTAATTGTTGTTTTGGTATTTGTTTCATAATTACTATTTCTTTTGTTAGTATAGGAATTGAAACCATAAAATCGTTTTGACTTTGGTTAATTACTACACGTTTATTAGTTAATAATTGGTAACGTTGTTTGATGTTTTCAAGACCAACTCCACTACTCTTTTTTACTATTTCTTTGGTTTGTAAATTGTTTTCAACCACTAAGTTTCCGTTAGTTTCATAAATTTTAATGTGCAACGGTTTATTACTAGTGACAATATTGTGCTTTACTGCATTTTCTAATAACAATTGTAATGATAAAGGCACGACTTTACTTTCTGGATTTGTGGCTTGTTTTGGTATGTCAAAAATAATACTGTCTTCAAATCTCATTTTTAATAAAGACATATAGGTTTTAGCAAACTTAAGTTCCTCATCTACAGTTACTAAATCTTTATTTTTTTGTTCTAAAACATAACGATATACTTTTGATAAACTGGTTGTAAATTTTTGTGCGTTATCTGGATTTTCTTCAATTAAACTGGTTAATACATTTAAACTGTTGAATAAAAAATGAGGATCTAATTGGTTTTTTAAAGCATCAAATTTAGCACTTGCTGTTCCTGCAATTACTTTTTGTTCTTTCAGCTTATTTTTTTGATATCTATTATAAAAATAAACCACATGAAAGATAGACACAATGGTTAATGTTATCCATAGTCCAAACGAATAGCCTTTCCAAGTTTCATTTGATATAAAAAATAAAAACGAATTACCAACATACACTACAGAGGTAAATGCCCTTAATAAAAACAGGCCTAAAAGTGTAATTAGTGTAGATCCTAAAATCCCTAAAAGTACTCGTTTAACATACTGTCCTGACATCCATTTACGACGTTCCATGTATGAAAAAAACGTCATGTTTGAAAAGCCTAAAACAAAAGCATATAATTGATAGAATATAAAATCTTCTATAAATTGTGTTGTAGTGTCATACTTAAACCCATTGGATAAATATTGTCCAATGACAAAGACTACACAGCCTATAGCAAAAGTTAATATTATATTTTTAAATACTTTGTTCATAATGTTTTGTTATTAAAACAGTTGCAATAATTAAGCTTTACATTGTGCTGTTAATTGCTCTGCACGCTCTTTTCCCCAATTGGGATCAAAAGTAGTTTCTGGTTTAAAGTTAGCAAAAAGTTGCAGAGATTTTTCTATTTGCTCACAAAATGGCTTTGTGTCTTGCCCAAAATATTTAGCACTTCCCATATCCCATTCTGCTTTACACAACATCACACGAGGGTTATTTGGTGCTAATTGTGCTGCTTTAGCATATAATGCATTAATTTTTGGGGATAATGACATGCCGTAAGTTGCACCATCACTAGCGACATAAGCTGTGTGTAGCATGGCTTGTAACACCATATTTTCAGGATTATCCTTTGATCTTGAAACTGCATCATCTAGAAAAGTTTGTGCTTTTTTTAATTGTGCTTCTAAAGCTTGTTTGTCTTTTAGTTTAGTAAAACTGTCTAGAATTAAAACCTGAGCTGCATAATAGGATGGTAACCAGTTATCGCTTTCTGCTGTTGCTATACGTTCAAATAAATTAGAAGCTTCAGCAGGTTGTCCTGATTTCCAAAGCTCGAAGGCTTTATTCATACCAGTTTCATAAGCACTTTGTGCAGATAAAATCTGACTAAACATTAAGGTAATAATAATTGCTATTTTGTACATAATTAATGAGTTATAAATTAACACTACAAATATCCAACACTACTACAGCTTTTAAAAAAGCAGATGACCCAACTGTAAGTTTTTTAGTCTGAATTGTAATAGTTTTATCATTTGCCTTCATTTAGCATTGTTTTTACAACACAAAACCACTAACTTTAAGTCTTAAAACTCGCTATTCATGTCAATAAAAACCGTTGAAATTATTGTATTTAGTACCATTGGCTTATTAATTTTACTAAACACGATTTTAAATATTAACTACTATAAAAATGATACTATTAATGTTGTTATTAAAAATTGGAGCTATAACAAGTACTTTTTTATACCTTTTCTTTGGGGCGTTTTTGGTGGTCACTTTTTTTAGGAAGTAAAAAACCTGTACTTGATATTTTTATTACCCATTGGGAAATCCCTCCAATAGTGCTAGCTGTAATAGTTATTATTATGATTATATATGGTAGAAAATTGCCTAAAGATTATATAATAAAGACCAAGTATCAAATTATCTTATTGGTTAGCGGATTACTATTTGGGCATTTTATATGGTCACAACGTCATGAAGAATTTATCCAATTTACCTTAAACAACTAATAGTATGCGACCTTTAAATCAATTATTAGACAATGATGCTTTTGTAAAAAAGGTACAATACCTAATTATTATTTTATTTATACTTCTAATTGGATTTGACATCTATTTAGCTGTAGATAATACAACGGACAACGATACCATTAGCCGAATTATAAAAACATACACAGATAATGGCTTATATGTATTAACCTTTTTTGGGGAGCTTTGGCTGCCAATTTCTTTTTTACAACAAAACATGTTTTACTAGTCAGTGGTACTGTTGGTAGTATTATTTTGGTTGTTTTTGCTATTTTTATTTATTGGTTTAGCTTAGGTACTAAAGTTGAAACTCTTATTGGACCAACAGAAAACGACATACGTATTGCACATGGTATTTACATGGCTTTTGGGTTTATAATGGCTTTCATTTTTTGGAGGCAAAGTAGTAAGAAGCAGTGATATTGATTGATAAAATCATTAATAATAGTTCTCGATACACTTCTCCTACGTCGAAGCACTAGAACTGACGTTACGTGATGACTTACAACTATTACTTCCGCTAACTTTATTAATACTACTTACTTAATTCGTCACTTCGAGTGATTTGGGAGGTACGAACAAATTGTATCGAGAAGTTTAACTATTAATAGTCCTCGATACACCTCTACTACGTCGAAGCTCTCGAACTGACGTTATGTAATGAATTATACAACCCAATAAACTCAAAATTTATATCCATAGTCGTCACTTCTAGTGATTTGTGAGGCACGAACAAATTGTATCGAGAAGCTATAATTATTAATAGTTCTCGATACACTCCTCCTGCGTCGAAGCACTCGAACTGAAGTTATGTGATAACTCACAACCTAATAAACTCAAGTTTTGTATCCATATTCGTCACTTCGAGTGATTTGTGAGGAACGAGCAAATTGTATCGAGAAGGTATAACTATAAATTATCTAATTGGTTGTCTGTACCTTTCTCGCTTATGGTCCAAAAGAATCCTACAAAGAAAAACTGATCTGCAGCAGGACGCAATGCACGACTATTAAACTGTCCATTTAAATCTGGTGTATTAGCATATTGGTAACCATTAATATTATTAAATCCTAAAGCATTATTTACCGAAAAATATAAGATTTTTTGAGGACTTAACAGGTAAGCCCAATTTAAACTTAAACTATTATAGCTTTTTGTTTTTTGATTTAAAAACCCTTCTTGATTTGGGTCTGTATAACTACGTCCTGAAGCAAAACTATAACTTAAGCCTACTTGACTTTTTAAATTATCTATCCAGTATTTACCAACAACTGATAAGTTGTGTGTATTAGCAAAATTTGGTTGTGCTGCATTTGCATAATTTTTATAATCACGTTGCGTATCTAATAACGAATAGCTTACCCAGTAATCTATATTTTTAATACTTTTATTATCACGAAAAAACAAATCTATACCTTTTGCAAATCCAGCTCCTGAGTTATTAAAATCAGTATCAAAACTTGTAAAATCTGAATCGTATTTTACTAAATCACTATATTGTTTATAATACGTTTCTGCTCTAAAAATCTTTCCATGTGCATTGTATTGGTAGTTTAATATATAATGCTGTGCCTGCTGTGCTTGCAAATCTTGATTAAATTTTAAAATAGTACTATTAGGTTGCTGAAAAAAACGTCCATAAGCTAATGACAACTGACTTTTAGATCCTGTCTTATAAGCTAAAGACAATCGTGGTGACACATTAATATCATCAAACAAAGCACTATATTCCGCACGAAAACCAGCTTTTAAAGCTACCTTTTTCGAGAAAAACACATCAGCTTCTGTAAATGCAGCAGATAGGTTATTATTATAACCATAGCTTACATTGGTGATAGTATCATCATTATAATTCTCGTTAAACTGTGTGGTAAATTGCTCTACTCCAAAGTTTAATTTAAATCGGTTATTAAAACGGTGTTTTAATTTCACCTTAGCATGAACTGAGTTTTGTGTACTTTTAATTTGACTTTCAAACACCTCTGTTTTGGCTTTTGCATAAGTATAACTAGCACCTCCAGAAATTGTCCAATTATTATTTAATGCTTCTTTATAAGAACCATTAAAGTACAAGTTGTTATTATTTAGACTAAACGGAATCCCGTTACTATAATTTATATCCTCTTGAACTAAACTAAAATCTGTGGTATCAAATGCGGAATATAGTTTTAATAATCCATTATTAGTTTTATGTCTAAATACGGCTTCTCCAGAAAGGGTTTCAAAAGGTTGTTTCCAATCGTTTCTATCTTCAAAAAGCTCTAAATATGGTGCTAAATTAATATATGAAGCATTAACACTTAAACTATTTTTACCCCAAATTTGCGTATTACCCAAGTTAGCTCCTACACTCATGATACCTATATCTGTTTTTTCTTGATCTGGCTGATGTATTGTATTTAATTCTAAGATACTTGATAAAGCTTGACCATATTCTGCACTGTAACCTCCTGTTGAAAAAGTAATTCCGTCAAATAAAAATGGAGAATAGCGTCCACGTGTAGGTGCATTATTTGTGGTTGGTGCATATGGTGTAAATACACGTATTCCGTCTATAAAAATTTGCGTTTCTTCGGCTTCTCCACCACGTACAAACAAACGTCCATCTTCAGCAACTGTTGTGGTTCCTGGAAGGGTTTGTAATGCTCCAACAAAGTCTCCTAAAGCACTAGCTGTTGTTACGACGTCTAATGGTTTTAATACTGAAACTTTACTATTGTCTCCTGCAGCAAAGGTACCAGCTGATAGGACTACTGCATCTAATGTATTAACATCTTCACGTAATGTTATTTTCAGGTCTTTAAACTGGGTGATGTTATTAACTAAGGTTTTAGTCTCATAGGATAAAAACGAAACAACTAAGGTTTGTGTTCCTGTTGCTGTGCTTTTAAAACTAAAACGACCATTGGCTAAGGTACTGGCTCCATCGTAGGTTCCTTTTAGGTAAACATTGGCTCCTAAAACAGGTTGTTTGTTTTGATCTGTTACTGTACCTGATATTGTGGTTTGCGCGTGTAGTGTTAAGGTTAATAAAACTAGTAAAAGGGATAATAGAGATTTCATAACGAAGTTTGTTTTTTGATTGTTTGATGGTACAAAGATGTACTGAACCTCTAGGATTTAGAATTTTAAATTTCTGAATTGTTGTTTTTGGCGGATGAGTTGCGTTAGCGGTTGCAGTGGTATCCTTTTTTTGCTGCCACATATGGCAAAAAAAGATTGTAACGTAAAACGCGACCCTTGTGGTAACGCCAAAAAAAATATTTTTAATTTTGTGTAACATCTTTATATTAATTGCTACTAATAGTTAAACTAACTAATCAAACCATTGAGTAAACCACTAGAACAAAATTTTGTTGAATTGTTGGAACAGCACCAAAATATTGTGCATAAAGTTTGTAGACTTTATACCAATAATTATGATGCGCATAACGATTTATTTCAGGAAATAACGATCCAATTATGGAAAGCTTTCCCGAAGTTTAGAGGTGACAGTAAGTTTAGTACTTGGATGTATCGTGTGGGATTAAATACCGCAATTACACTTTACAGAAAGTCTAAACGTACTATTAATACACAAGAGTTTGATAGTGTACAATTTAAAATTAGTGCAGAGGAGTACGATAGTACTGAAGAAGAACAGTTAAAATTGTTATACAAGGCTGTCCACCAATTAAATGATATTGAAAAGGCTTTGGTATTTTTATATCTGGAGGACAAAAATTATAGAGAAATAAGTGAAACAATGGGTATTACTGAAGTTAATGCTAGAGTGAAAATGAATAGAGTGAAAACTAAATTAAGAACCATTTTAAATCCGTAACCTATGGATGAATTAGAATTATTAAAAAAAGACTGGCTTAAGAGTGACGATAAATTTGAAAAAAAATCGGCTGCCCAAATATATCCAATGCTATTAAAAAAATCGTCTAGCATTGTAAAGACGTTATTTTATATAAGTATTGCTGAGTTGGTGTTTATATTATTCTGTAATTTTATTCCGTTTTTTGTGTCGGAGGATTATAAAAATCAGTTTAACGAAACGTATAACAATGGGACTTTTCATTATGTAATCTTAGGGTTATCCTATGTGGTTATTATAATTTTCATCTATTTGTTGTACAAATCGTACAAAACAATTTCGGTTGTGGATAGTACCAAACAGCTAATGAAAAACATCTTAAAAACCAGAAAAATCATTAAATACTATGTGGTTTATAATTTGTTTATGATTGTAGTAATGGCACCTTACTACACTTATTTATCCTTAAAAACTAAGCGTACAGAGTTTGATGTCTCTGCATTATCTACCATTGAATTATCAAAATTTATTGGTGTAGTGACCTTACTGACTTTAATTATGGTTGGTATTGTTTATGCGTTTTACAGCTTGATATATGGTATATTACTAAAGCGATTAAACAGAAATTATAAAGAACTTAAAAAGATAGAAATCTAGCTTTTAGTTAAAACTAAAAAAAGCATCAAAATAAATATTTTTTGATGCTTTTTTTATATTGTAATATTCGGATTAACTTAAAAACTCACGTTGTTTATTAAGTTCTTCTTGCGCTAATAATTCTTTTTCTGGTATCACTTTTAAAAACGAAGGATGTTGCTCGATAGCATATTCTATTTGTTCTACTATGTCTGCAATACTGTCGTTTTCGTAATCAATTTTTAAAGGTTCTTTAATTTCAAAAGATTGGTATACATTTTTCTTTTTAATACGTAACCCTTTTTTATCAAAACTACGTCTAAAACCGTCTATAACAATTGGTACTACTACTGGTTTATAGTGTTTGATTATATGTGCTGTACCTTTACGGATAGGTTTAAATGGTGTTGTTGTCCCTTGCGGAAAAGTCACTACCCAACCATCATCCAATGCTGTTTTAATAGCAGATATGTCAGACATTTTTACCTGTCGTTTGACATCTTTACCTTGGCTACGCCATGTACGCTCTATACTTATAGATCCAGTGTAAGCAAATATTTTAGGAATTAATCCAGACTTCATGGTCTCTTTAGCAGCAACGTAATAAAAGTTTAGTTTAGGATGCCATAAATACCCAACATTTTTAATAGTATCTTGACGGTTACTTAAGGCTGCATTAAAAACATGAAACATGGCGATTACATCTGCAAAATAAGTTTGGTGATTAGATATAAATAATACGTTAGTATCTGGTAAATCTCTGATAATATCAGACCCTTCAATCTGTAAGTCGTTAAAACCTCTATAACGTCTGTGTGTTAAGACACCTAAGATCCTAATCAACCATTTTTTTACAAAAAGTATGTGTCCAAAAGGATTTTTTTAAATAAACCCATAGTTTAATTTTACATTTAGTAAATGCAAATATAGCAAAACCTTTAGGTTAAAGGGTTTGTTTTAACAAGTCTTTGACTTCGCTAAGCATCATTGCGGTTGCTCCCCAAACTAAATGATTGCTTAATTTAAATGCAGGCACCTGTACATCAGCACCATAACTGGTCGTTACCGTTTTTTGTGTTAAGTTACTTTCGCTTAACAAATCGGATAGGTACACTTCTAATAAATCCTCTACCTCACTATCTTGTTTGGTGAAAATTGGTGTACTATCTGCGACTCCTATAAAAGGTTGTACGTAAAAATTACTTGGTGGAATGTAAACTTGAGTTAGTTTTTTA
This sequence comes from Olleya sp. NP1-10, assembly GCF_055804415.1. Lineage (NCBI taxonomy): Bacteria > Pseudomonadati > Bacteroidota > Flavobacteriia > Flavobacteriales > Flavobacteriaceae > Olleya > Olleya sp. NP1-10. Next base: position 3,492,812 of record NZ_CM147840.1, read on the forward strand.
TAAACCGTAACTAAGTCAGGAGATACACCAACTTCTTCATGAGTTTCTCTTAAGGCAGTATGCTTTAAGTCATAATCCTCTAATTCTACTTTTCCTCCAGGAAAACCAACTTGCCCAGAATGAACCCCTTTGTAGGTTTTTCTTAATATTAAAATTAGCTTTGTTTGGGCTTCTAAATCTGGATAAAACAACGCTAATACAGCACTTTGCCTTGCGTTTTTAATAGCATCACCTTGCTGTTTTACCAACTCTTGTCTATATGGTGGCACCATTTTAAGCTGAGATGCTTCGGCTGGCAAAGGGATATTTTTTATTTTTGGTAACGCTATGATAAATTCATTAAAATTCATGTTAAAAATGCGCGTATTATTATTGGTTAGTTTGTGTTTAGTTTTATTTAATTGTGAAGATAAACAATCCAAAGCTAAAACAAAAGACATTAAAACTGAAGTCGCTACTAAAAAAGACACAACTCCTAAACGTCAATATCCATATTTAGATAAAGATAATGTAATGGACTTTTTTTTAGAGTTTGAGCCACTTCATAAAGAAAGCAAAGTCCGTATTGTAACCTCTGTTGGAGATATTGATATACAATTGTATGACAAAACTAAATTCCATCGTGCTAATTTTATTTTTTTAGCCAAACAAAAAGCTTTTGACAATACCCAATTCCATCGTGTGGTTAAAAACTTTATTATCCAAGGTGGTAATACAGACAATGTCAATGTGGCTGCAAAACGACGTAAAATTGGTCATTATTTATTACCTACAGATACAAATCGTGGCTTTACTCACAAACGTGGAGTTATATCTATGCCAAGCAGTGATATAGAAAACCCACATAAATTAGCCTCTCCTTACGAGTTTTTTATCACGCAACAAGATGCATTTCATTTAGATGGTGACTATACCGTTTTTGGCGAAGTCACTAAAGGCATGGACATTGTGGATAATATTAATAGTGTGGATGTTGATGAAGCCGATTGGCCTTTACAAAACATATACATTGAAACGGTAAAAATTCTGGATTAAACCTCTTGGTTTCATTTTAACAAGCTACATTTTTTAGCAGTACACAAAACACTTATCTTTAAGCTTCAATAAAAAACTAAACATGAAAACAAACTCAATTTATTCCTTTATAACCTGTACAGTGTTACTGTTTTCTACAAGTTGTAAGGACAAAACAACTAAAACAGAACATACTAAAACCGAAACTGCCATGAGCGACAATATTCTGTTACAAGATTACACTGGACCTTATGGTGGTGTACCTGCTTTTGATAAAATGAAAGTGGACCAAATCCAACCTGCAGTTATTGAGGGTATGGAACAAGGTTTAAAAGACATTGAAGCTATTGCAAATAATACCGAAGCGCCTACTTTTGAAAATACTATAGAAGCTATGGAACGTGCTGGACACGGTTTAAATAACGTATTTACTTACTACGGAATTTTTAGTAGTAATATGAGTAGTCCAGAATTTAGAGAAGTGCAAAGTCAATTAGCACCTAAACTGTCTGACTATCGTTCTAAAATCAATCAAAACGAAGCGTTATTTAAACGCGTCAAAGCGGTTTATGATGCCTCACAAACCAATCCGCTTCCTGCAGACCAACAACGTGTGACAGAGTTGGTTTACAAAGGTTTTGAAATGAATGGAGCCGAACTGGATGCTGAAAAGAAAAAACGCTATGCCGAAATTAATAAAGAGTTATCATCCCTTTACAACAAGTTTGGTGATAATGTATTACATGACGAAGAAAACTACATTACCTACTTAAACAAAGACCAATTGGATGGTTTAAGTGATGGGTTTATAAAATCGGCTGCAAAAATAGCTACAGATAACGGTAAAGAGGGACAATATGCTATTACCAATACCAGATCATCAATGGATCCATTTTTGACTTACAGTACAGAGCGCGAATTACGTAAACAAGTTTGGACCAATTATTACTCTAGAGGAGATAATGGTGACCAATATGATAATAATACGCTTATCGCGGAAATTTTAAAACTACGTAGAGAGCGTGTTAAATTATTAGGATATAGTAATTATGCCGAATGGCGTTTGCAAGACCGAATGGCTAAAACACCAGCCAATGCTACGGGACTAATGGAAGCTGTATGGCCAGCAGCAATAGCACGTGTAAAAGAAGAAGTTGCAGACATGCAAGATGTTGCAGGTGATGATTTAAAAATACAACCTTGGGATTACCGTTTTTATGCTGAAAAAGTAAGACAAAAAAAATATAATTTAGACAGTGACGAGGTTAAACAATACTTACAATTAGACAAATTAACGCAAGCCTTATTTTATACAGCTGGACGATTATTTAACTATAACTTTACTCCAGTAAAAGAAGGTAAAGTTCCTGTTTTTCATGAGGATGTAAAAGTTTGGGAAGTAACAGACAAAGACAGTGGTAAAGCCATAGGCTTATGGTATTTAGATCCATTTGCAAGACCAGGAAAACGCTCAGGTGCTTGGGCGACAACCTACAGAAGTCACACCACATTTGATGGTCCAAAAACAGTATTAGCATCCAACAACTCAAACTTTGTAAAACCTGCACCAGGAGAAGCTGTATTAGTGTCTTGGGATGATGCCGAAACATTTTTTCACGAATTTGGACATGCTTTACACTTTTTCTCTTCTAACGTAAAATACCCAACTTTAAATGGTGGTGTTAGAGATTATACCGAGTTCCAGAGTCAGTTATTAGAGCGTTGGTTATCTACAGACGAAGTTATTAATCAATTTTTAGTACACAACAAAACTGGCGAACCTATACCAGATAGTTTAGTACAAAAAATTAAAAAAGCATCTACCTTTAATCAAGGATTTGCTACAACCGAATATTTAGCATCTGCTTTAATGGATATGAAACTACATTTAGCAGATCCAGAAAACATTGATATTGATGCTTTTGAACGCGAAACTTTAGCCGAATTAAATATGCCAAACGAGTTACCAATGCGTCACAGAACACCACACTTTGGACACGTATTTTCAGGAGAAGGCTATGCAACAGCTTATTACGGATACATGTGGGCAGATGTGTTAACAAGTGATGCCTCTGAAGCATTTAAAAATGCACCAGATGGTTTTTATGACAAAGCTGTAGCAGATAAATTAGTTAAATACTTATTTGCACCAAGAAATAGTATTGATCCAGCTGAAGCTTTTAGATTATTTAGAGGTCGTGATGCTAAAATCGAAGCCTTATTACGCGACAGAGGTTTTCCTGTACCAACAAATAATTAAACCGAAATAATCATCACTAAAAGGAATAAATATCCCGTAATAATATTACGGGATATTTATTCCTTTAATTATTATACAACTAGTTGTCTGTAATTTAAGCTAATCGTAAACAAAAAATAATTTTAATGAAATTCATAGAATTAGAACTTTATACAAAAAAATTTGAGTCTGAATTGAAATTCTATTCAAAAACATTAGGTTTTAAACTTTTAAAACAAAGTGATATTTCATTTACAGTCCAAATCGGTTGGAGTAAATTAACCTTTAAAAAATCCAAAAAAGAATACAAATACCATTATTGTTTTTTAATCCCAGCAAACCATCTAAACAAAGCATTAGATTGGATGGAAAAGAGAACAAAAGTAATAGATATTGAAAACGGTAGAAAAACTCAAAAATTTGAATCTTGGAATGCAGACTCTTTCTATTTTTATGATGCTAGCGGAAATGTAGCTGAATTCATTGTCCGTTATGACCTGAAAAATGACGATAAAACTGATTTTGATATTTCAAAAGTATTAGGAATAAATGAAATGGGAATGCCTACAAATGACGTAAGAAAAATAAATACACAATTAGAAAACGAATTGGGTACTAAATTTTGGAAAGGAGATTTCGAAAGGTTTGGAACAAACGGAAATCAAGAAGGAATTTTATTGTTACCTAACTATAAAGTAAAAGAAATTTGGTTTCCAACAACTTTAAAGATAAAACCACAACCTTTTAACGCTATTATTGAAAATAATGAACAAGAATATAAAATAGAATACATAGAAGAACGATTAAAAATAAAAATGATTGCCAACACCAGTAACCGTTGCACAAGACTATAAATTATAAAAAAACAGGCTTCTATAATTGCTTTTTAAGGCGTTTTCTTTTTTAAGTCCACTTTACAATTAACTATTTTAATATTCCTTAAAAACAACTTCAAAAGCTTATATACATGATTTATGCTAAAAACAATAAAGCAAGCTGAAAATTTACGCTTACTTCAAAGCAAATTTTCAACAAACATGTTTATTAGACATAAGTTCCCGAAACAGTTTTAAAAAATAATCAGAATTTAAAAAGCCAAGACATAACACTACACATAATTTATAACTCCCTTAACCTATTCACAAAAACACTCCCAGATTTTCTATTCGGTTTGTATCTACTAACCTAGTTACACAAGCACACAACAACCTCATAAACAAACATATTCAACACAATGCGCCAAAGCAAATTTTCTGCAATACATTAACAAAAATCAAACAATTAAATACAGACACCTATCTAAACACAAAATAAACACTGGCTAAAAATACGTAGTTATACGTATTGAATTTGCAAGTGCATTATTATAATTTAGCTATCAATAAACAACAATAATAAAAAGACAATTATTTGATATAAGTCACAAAAAGTTGTCATAACGGGAAATATAACCCCAAAAACAACTATATTAGTTGTCATATAACCAGTTAGGCACAATTAAAACCCAAAACAAGAATGAAAATCACTTTAAACTTAATCTTATTCTTTTTCATTAACTTCTTATTTAGTCAAGATAATAAGTTGGAATTATCTATCGATATTGATTCAGATGAAAAAATTGAAACAATTAATTTTAGGAATTTCAGAGGTAATTTAGAATATAAATTCAATGAGCAAACAAACCTTAATTTTCAGAATGAATTGACAGAGGAGTATTTTTTTGACATTAAAACTCAAGATAGTTTATACAAAAAGAGGGTTTGGCTAGACCAAGGGAGTTTTGATATTAAAATTTCTGTTAAGTCTAAATCTCTACAGATAAATGTCATAGGTTCTGAAATTTTTGACAAAATTACCGAATATAACAAAGGGTTTAAAAGTCTTAACTCAACAGATGCAACTGACGAAGAAATAAGCAAGTTTTTATTTAAACAACTTAACAAGAACATTGATAATCCATTCTCATTTATGATTGGATTGAATATTATGTTTAAAAATCAAAACAATCAAGAAGTACTTTCTCAACTGATGAGTATAATAAATTCACAACCAGAAAATTTAAAAAGTCATTACACTTCTGGCTTGTTAATTAAAACTCTAAAATCAAAACTGAATAGTGGTAATATCAAACTATCTGATTTCACATTTTTAGACCAAAATAATAACGAGCAAAAAATATATATTGAGGATAATAAATATATACTGCTTGACTTTTGGCATACTGCTTGCCCACCTTGTCTTAAAGACCATATAGAAATTAAAACATTAACAGAGCGTTTTAAAAAGAATAGAATTAAAATTGTCAGTTTATCAAGCGACCAAGGAAATAGAATTGAAACTTGGAAAAAATATCTAAATTCAAAGAATCTTTCTTGGACAAATTATATTGAAAAAGAAGCAAACGGACTGACGGATAATTTAGCAATAAGTATTTTTCCGACTTACATCTTACTTGATAAAGAAAATAATGTAGTCGTATACACGAATTCATTATTGGAAATAAAAACTAAACTGGAATAAAATAACTGTGCCTAACACCGTGTATAATTAATTGCTTTGGCAAGTGCCTACTTGGAAAATTCCTTTGGAATTTTCTCAGGTTCGTATTTGTTTGCTAAATTAGTTGCTTAACCACGCAACTAACCATACACGAACACGTTGGCAAACATTAGATGAAACATTACGCAGGAAAAACCTCAGAGTACTTTTGGGTTGAATTTAGCTCAACAGATTTTGATTTAATATCATTGGTTGAGCAAATGCCAAATTTATTAATTGGAAAATATCTTGCAATTATATGTTTTGATGGCGGAATTTTTGTTCCGACAGAGGAAGAAAGATTAAGAGGTTGGAATAAAATAAACGAAGTTAGTTTTTCGCCTGTTTTGACAAAAGCAGAACTAAAATGTCCAATATTTGAAGATTACGACCAATGGTGTTTATTTGAAAACAAAACTGAAATTGAATCTATGAGTGACTTTGTGAATTACGGAATGTTCACTTTAAAGGATAGAAATTTTGAACTGGATGATATTGACCCAACTTGGGATAAAGTAGCTCTTAAAAACGATTTGAATCAAACTGAAAAGCTTCAAAGAAAATTCTGGTTGGAATTGAAAGAAATTAATCCTGACAGTTTTATACTGAATGGAGATAATTTTATTTATTGTTCCAAAAACGAAAAAGAAATTGAACAATTAATAACGGTTGCCAACACCGTATAAAATTAATTGCGAGTGCAAGCCTGCTTACGAAAATCCTCGCGGATTTTCTATTCGGTTTGTATTTGCTAAATTAGTTGCTTAAACACGCAACTAATCTTATACAAAACCGTTGGCAAACATTTAAAAAATCAATGCGCAAAACAGCAGAATGGATAATACAAGAATTATTTATTAGAAGAGCTTTCAGAAAATATAAAGATAGCCTTCCAACTAAATCTGATTGTGAAAATCCGAAATTTAATTATCACGTTTTAGCTGATGCGATAGTTTGGGAAGACGAAGGAATTGAAAAATGTAACCCTAAATTGGAAAACGCTTTAAGATATGCACTTAATTATCGGACGAATTTAATTGCGAATAAAGACTTGGAAACCAAAAACGATAATTCAGGAAAAATTGGAAAACGAACTTTTAAATTAGCAAAAAAACACTTTCCGAATTGGGTTGGATTTAATGAAAATAGATGCTCTTACAACTCTGAATTATCTGACCGAATTAAAAGAATCAGAAAAGTTTCTGAATGGAAAATTGATAAGATGATGAATTATGAAGAAACTGAATTTGAAAATTAAAAACGAGAGATTTAAAAAATGAAATACATAATAATTGGTGCTTTAATAATCCTTTTTGGAGCTTTCCTTTATTGGGCATATTTACCTGACTATAAACGAAACCCTAAAGAATTTTGGAGAACTATTATCGGAATGCCTATTGGAATGTTACTCGGCGGAATTGGATTTCGAGATTTAAATGAAAAAATAAGGAAATGGGCAGTTAGCGAAAAAGAGAAAAGTAAAACTGAAAAATAAAAACGATTTGCCAACAAAGTACTGTGGTAAAAAACAAGTAAAAACTCATTAATTTTTCAATAAAACACTTCTATAATTATTATCATAAGTTAATCCTGATTTTGCTATTGCAAAAGCTTGTTTTAATAGCTTATTACACACCGCTATTAATGCTAATTTTTTGCTCTTCCCTTTGGCTACTAATCGATCATATATTGCTTTGCAAGCATAGTTATATTTACAGGCATTAAAACTGCACATAAATAATAAATTTCGAAGCTTTTGATTACCTATTTTACTAATTCTAGGACGTCCTTTTACACTACTCCCACTTTGACGGATCACTGGTGTTAAACCTGCGTAACTACACAATTCACTTCCGCTTGTAAAACGATCAAATCCATCGGTCAAAACCACTAGCATTAATGATGTTTTGGGACCAATTCCTGGAATACTTTTTAAGCGTGTTAAAACATCTTGATGCACTTCTTTTACTAAGGCTAACAATTTATCTTCTATCATTTTTAATTCTTTCTCAACCTGTTTTAAACTACGCTTTAAGGAGCTAACTACTACTTTACTTGGATTGCCTAAAACAGCTTCACCATGTAGTTTATTTTTTAGCATTGTGCTTTGTTTTGTATACACACCAAGGAGTCTGGTCATTTGAAGACATTCTAATTGATGCTTTGAATTGCCTTTCCAAAGCTTTAATTTTACATCTTTGGCATATTCACAAATCAACTTTGAGTCACTTTTATCTGTCTTTATTTTAGACAACTTCATTTGTATAAATCGTTTTACTGATAAGGGATTTTCTACAGAAACTTTAATCCCTTCTTCTTGTAAATAATAAGCTAATTGGTAATGATAATATCCCGTAGCTTCCATTACACAATGACTATTAAAATCTAACAATTTTACGAACTTTTTAAAGCCAGAAATACTGTTTTTAAACTGGTAATAATTACCTTCAGAATCTGTAACATCAAAAACTAAATGACTGATGTCTATTCCAAAATATTTTATATCTTTATTCATAACAAAATGTTTTTTTTGAAATCAAGGAACGAAGATTCACGATTTCCAATTTATTGAAATATTATAAAATGAGTAAAGGACAAGCTACGCGAGTTTCAACGACTTAAAATCGAGGTCTAAAAGCCTCATATAACTGTACGAAATCTGGGTAGTAAAAGAGAGGGGATTTTCAATGTTGACGAGATCTGTAGTCTCTGCGTATATATTAACCTTATTCCTCTCTTTTGTGCTTTCTTATTTATATGTCTTAAATTTAATGTTTTTATTAAAATGCTAACTTAAGCCGTATATAATTTATTGCTGGCTTATCGCCTACTTACGAAAGTCCTCGCGGACTTTCTTGGTCAGTAATTATTTACTAAATTAGTTGCTTGAAACACGCAACAAACCATATACAACAACGTTGGCATTAATTTCATGAAGAACTTTTTAACATACATTTTATTGATTTTTCTATTTAGTTGTTCTTCTACACAACAGAAAGAAAAGTTAATTGGAAATTGGTATTCAAATAGTGATGATAACTTTGGGTTTTTCGAATTTCAATTTTATAATGACTCGCTTATTTTTTATGATAGACTTGGAAAAACTTTCGCGCAATGGGAAGTTGATAAAGACAAAATTCACTTAACAGACATAAACGGATTTACCAATAAAAAGGAATTAACTTATTCCTATAAATTAAATAAATCAAACGAATTACTTACCCTTAAAATTTTAGGAGACACTATAATTCAACTTCCTGGACTAATTAAAGCTAAAAATACTTATGACTTTTTCCAAAAAAATATCGGTATTGAAATTGATTTACCAATAAAAAGCAACGAATTAATTCCATTAAATTTGCCTAATAATTTGATTTTTAATGTTTATGCAGGTTTTTCTGATAACAATTTTATTGTAAAAACCAATTCTACATCTAACCTGAAAAATCTGGAAAAAGAAGTAAGCGATTTTAAAGAAAACTTACGAGAAGAATTAAGACCATTCGCAAGATTTAACTTGATTGCTGACAAAAATATAACTGATTTTCAAATGGATTCAATTAAAGACCAACTTAAAAAAACTTCAATTAAGCGGATTTTCAGAACTTATAAAAATAAACAAACCGATTATGAAAATAATTTGAATTGGTTTGGACAAAAAGAATAAAAACTAATGCCAACACCGTATAAAAAAAATGCTAAATTAGTGCTAAAATAAAGTCTGTTGCATTTTTATCAACTTCTGAATTTCCTTCGGAAATTCCTCGCTGACAAAACCGCAACTTTCTTTATACAACAACATTGTGCGTCATTTAAGACAAATCCCGAAAACCAATGACAAGAATAGAATTTATTGAATTTTTAAAGGAATTTAAAACTGATTTTGACCAAAACAAAGAGAATTGGGAGAACGTCAATCTTTCTGATTTTTTAGAAAGTATGATTGGTTACACAAACGACATTCAAGGATTTTATGATAATATGAAAATGGATATTAATGCTGACAATCCAACTTGGGAAAATTTTAGTCAGATATTAAAAGGCGCATCGATTTATGAGTAAGATTATTGATTTCTATAAGAATTTAACTGACGGAAAAAAAGTGCATTAATTGGAGGAATTCTAATATTAATATTCGGAATTATATTTTCTACTTATAGACAAAATAGAATTGAAAAACTTGAATCAAATTTTATCTGGACAGAAGGAACAATAACTGAAATAAAACTTAACGTTTCGAAAGGAACTACAGGAAGACGAGATGTTTTCTTATTTGAATTTCAGCACAAAGGAAAAAAATAAATAAAATGAGAGAGACTTATAAACCTGAATTGCTAAAGGTTGGACAAAAATTTAAAATAAAAGTTCATCAAGAGGATTCTGATTTATTGGAAATTGATTTGAACGGAACAAAAACTGAATAAAAAAACGAACGCACAACAAAGTACTGTGGTAAAAAACAAGTAAAAACTCATTATTTTTTTAATAAAGTACTTCTGTAATTATTATCATAACTTAGTCCTGATTTTGCTATTGCAAAAGCCTGTTTTAATAGCTTATTACAAACCGCTATTAAAGCTAATTTTTTACTCTTCCCTTTGGCTACTAATCTATCATATATTGCTTTGCAAGCATGGTTATATTTACAGGCATTAAAACTGCACATAAATAATAAATTTCGAAGCTTTTGATTCCTTATTTTACTAATTCGCGGACGCCCTTTTACACACTTTCCATGTGGATCAAACAAAGATGTTAACCAACAGTGACAACATAATGTATTTTCCTGAAATAGTTATACTAAAAATTAAATACATCTTAAGACGTACAATTACTAAAGCCATATAAAAATAATAGGACTGCTTTTTAATAAAAATAAGTAGTTCTACGTATTGTACTTACAGGCGGATTATTGTAGTTTAGCTTTTAATAATACAGCTATTGTAAAATGACTCTTATTTGATATAAGTAACTAAAAGTTGTCATAAAGGGAAATATAACCCCAAAAACAACTATATTAGTTGTTATATAACTAGTTACCTGCAAGCTGAAAACCAACATTGAGAATGCCGAAAATTCTATTCATTTTATTAATTCTGTTTTTTTTTCGTGTGATTCGAAACCTGACATAAATAATCCAAAATATTGGACTTATGAAATTGCTTATGAAATTGAAAACAGGGATTCTATAAAACCGATTGGACGAATTGAATTTCGCAGAACAAAATCTATAAAAGACAAATTAAGAGAAGAAACCTACAATGAAAATTGGTATCCTTCAATGGCTTTTGACATTTATAGCATTTCGGACTTAAAATATTGTGAGGAAATATCAAGAAAAATGATAATGTTTTCGAGTTGTCTTGACTCGCATCTTGGTGGAGATTTAATTATAAATGAGAGCTATATCTTTTATAATAACTCTGGTTGTTTGAATTGTGCTGGAAGTGAAAACGATATTGATTATTGCAGACCTATTACGAATAAAATATTATCGGAATTGAATTTAACGGAAAACAGTACGTTAAAAGACCTTGAAAAAGAAATAGCAAAAAAATTAAAACGAGCGGAATAAAGCCAACAGGTAACAAAGTATATAATCCATTGCTAGTTCTAGCCTACTTACGAATATTCCTTCGGAATATTCTATTCGGTTTTTATTTGCTAACTTTAGTACTTTAAACACGCAACTAATCTTATACAAAAACATTAAACTAACCAAAAAAAGCTAGCCAAAAGCTCGCTTTTTTTGGTTTAATATTATTAACTAAGCATCACAATTAGAGTACTCAGTAATTTTCATTGTACCATGTTCTTTTAGTTGCGTATGCCAACTAAAAGCATCTTTTAATATATGTGGTGTTTGTCCGCCTAAACTATAAGCTTTTTCAAAGTAATTTAATAATTGCCCTCTATATTCTGGATGCACACAATTATTAATAATCAATCTAGCTCTTTCTACAGGCGCTAAACCTCTTACATCTGCCAAACCTTGCTCTGTAACTAAAACATCTACATCGTGTTCCGTATGGTCTGTATGAGACACCATTGGTACAATATGCGAAATACTATCTACTTTAGACATAGAAGGACAAGCAAAAATACTAAGGTATCCGTTTCTAGCAAAATCTCCAGATCCACCAATACCATTCATCATTTTTGTTCCTGTTATGTGTGTAGAGTTTACGTTTCCATATATATCGAATTCTATGGCTGTATTAATACCTATAATCCCTAAGCGACTTATAACTTCGGCCGAATTACTAATATTTTGAGGACGTAACATCAATTTACTTCTATATTTTTCAAAGTCCTTAAATATTTTATCAGAACACTTTTGTGTCACAGTAATCGATGAAGCAGAAGCAAATACCAATTTACCAGAATCAAAAAGATCGAAAGTACTGTCTTGAAGCACTTCAGAATACATCGTTAAATTATTAAATCTGCTGTTGGTAAAACCAGCTAAAATAGCATTGGCTGTTTTACCGATACCTGCTTGTAATGGTAGCAAGGACTCTGTTAACCTACCTTCATCCACTTCTTTTCCTAAAAATTCAAGAATATGATTAGAGATGGCTTTTGTTTTTTCATCGGCATCTGAAATAACAGCTGGAGCATCTGGCATTTCTGTATATACAATTGCAACCACTTTACTCGGATCTATTTTAATATATGGGTCGCCTATTCGTGTATTAGACTCAAGTACTGGTATAATATCGCGGTTTGGTTGTTTTTTTAATAGTTTAATATCGTGCAAGCCATATAAACTTTCTGGAAAACTAGTATTAATTTCGATAATAATTTTATCGGCTTTTTCTGTAAATATAGGAGAATTACCCACTGATGTTGTTGGTACAATATAACCTTCTTCAGTAATTGATACAGCTTCAATAATGGCAACATTAATTTTAAATGTGTCAATTTTTTGAAGCATATCAGCTGTCTGTCCTAAATGCTGGTCTACATAAAGTACGTCATGATTATTAATATGTTTTCTTAAAGTAGGATCGGCTTGAAATGGCATTCTTTTATGCAATGCTCCATTTTTTGCCAAATTAGCATCAGTATCATACCCTAACGATGCACCACTTAATACCGTTACCTTAAAATCTTCGTAAATAGCTCTTTCTGCAACTTTTGGTAAAACAGCCTTACTATCTCCCGCTTTAGTAAAACCACTAACACCTAAAACATCATGATTTCTAATTAATAAAGAGGCCTTCTTTGCTGTTTGAATTTTATCTTTATAAGGTGCATAATTTATTCTTTGCATAATATGATTATTTAATAATTTTGGGATTGAAAAATTTAATATTTAATTAAAATTAGCCTTAAAATTGACTTTTCAATAAAATACATTGGCAATTTATGTAAGATATTTAATGTCTTTTTATTGAAAAAAGACAATGTTTTATTAATTTAGTGCATTCACCGCAAATGCTGTTATTATTCATGGACAATAAATATTATTTAACAGAAGTGGACAAACATCCTAAAAGCATATTTTGTTACCACAATCCTATGGGAACTTCATTAATTGAGCCTCACAGTCATGATAAAGGACAATTTTTATATACCGAAGGCGGTGTTGTACATGTTAAAACTAAAACAAGAATGTATTATTTACCTGCAAGACATTATATGTGGATTCCTGCAGGCGTGAAACACGCTATTTATCCAAGTTCTCCTAAAGTGATTATGAGAAACTTATATTTCCCTATAAAATCAAATGCGAGTGCCTTTTATAAAAAAGAAGGTATTTATCACATTAATAATTTAGTGATGGAATTACTCTTGTTTACCAAAAATTGGAACGGAGATATTACAAAGTCGCAAAAAAACAAATATCCAATTGTAAATGCTTTTAGAGTGCTTTTAGAACAAAGTGTATCGAAATCTTTACATTTAGAATTACCGCATCCTACAGATAGAAAATTAATAAGTATAACTAATTACCTTTCAGAAAAAATTGATCAAGAACATTTACTTACAAAATTGGCTTCTAATTTTAGTATGACAGACAAATCTCTATACCGTCTTTTTAAAAAAGATATTGGCATGTCTTTTATAAAATATTACACGCAGTTAAGAATATTTAAGTCTTTAGAATATTTGATGAATTCCGATTATAATATTACGCAAATAGCAAATATGGTAGGTTATAGCAGCTTACCAACTTTTAGTAATACTTTTAGTAAAATTATAGGTAAACGTCCATCGGAATATAGAAAAGCTAATGAGATTTACGATGAGCCTTAAATCAAAATCATCAATCTAAAAATTGTTTATAATATACTATAAACGTCTTTAAAAAGTAGTAATTTACTTTTCTAAAAAAATAGTCGAACTTTGTTTAACTTCGAATATAATTCATTAAAACGGAATCATATTCGTTATGTGTTGGCAACTATATGGAGAAACAGTTTTACATACCATTTAAGAATTCGGAATTCCAGACCGAAAATTGTTTCTTGTGTGGACATAAAATTGAAGGAAAAAAACTCGTGAACACGTTTTCCCTAAATGGTTACAAAAAGAATTTGATTTATGGGATAAAACTATCTCAATAACAAACGATACAACTATTCAATATAAAAATCTAACAGTTCCTTGTTGTTCGAAATGCAATAATGAACATTTATCCATAATGGAAAGTAATTTCCAAAAATTATTAAAAAAAGGTTTTAAAGAATTAACAAATATTGATGAACAAGTTATTTTTAATTGGTGTGGTAAAATATTATATGCAACGAGACATAAAGAATTATCATTACTAAATGACCGAAAAAAACCAGAATTAGGTTCTATAATATCAGATGAAGAATTTCAAAGTTATTCGTGTTTTCAACTTTTTCTTCAATCAATTAGATACCAAACTACTTGGAATGTTAAACCTTGGAGTTTATTCCTTTTTGAATCAGAAACTGAAAGTTTTTTTATCAAACAAGAGTTAGTTACCCCTGTTTATCAATTAAACTTGGAAAGTATATTGTAATTGTGCTTTTCGAGGATAACAACGCTATTGAAAATCATTTTTTTAAGTTTAAACAAATAAGATTTACACCTCTTAGTTTTGTTCAACAAATTGAAATTACAGCTTATTTGTTTTATTCCGCTTCAATAAAAGCTAAAATTCCATATTATCATTCTCATTTTTTCAATAACCAGCTAACTGTCAATAGTTCAAATGACATCTACAGTAAGGAATTTGACTATGACGAATTTGCACTTTATTATAGATTAATGTTGCTTGAAGTAGGAATAGAGTTTAAGGATAAAATTCACACAGGAAATGGAATGATGAATACAAGTCTAATTGATGAAAATTATGAACCTTTAATAAAATAAAATACAGTTGCCAACACCGTATATAATTTATTGCTTGGTACTAGCCTACTTACGAAAATCCTCGCGGATTTTCTATTCGGTTTTTATTTGTTAACTTAGTTGCTTAACCACGCAACAAACCATATACAAACACGTTGGCAATAATTAAAAATGAAAAACTTAATTTCTTTAATTCTAATATTAATAAGCTTTAACTCTTTTAGTCAAAAAAAATATATAGTAACAGCTAAAAGTGGCTTATCTATAAGGAACAAACCAAGTATCGAAGGACTTAAAATAGGTAAGTTAAATTTTAAAGAAAAAATTCATATAATAGAAACTACAGACTTTTCTTTTACTACAGAAAAAATAAAAGGATATTGGATAAAAATTAAGACTGATGACAATAAGCAAGGTTATGTTTTTAATGGCTTCATCAAACCATTTACCCAAAACAAAATAAAATATTCTTTAAAAAGAAATGGAGAAGATATTTATGAAGAATTAAATGCCACTGTAAACAACGAAAAAATTAATATAATTAGTTTCAAAGACAGAAAATGTTTTGAGATTATTGAAGTACAAGATTATAATAATGATGGCTTAGAGGAAGCTCTTATAGAAACTAATGCTTGTGGTGGGAATTGTTGTGGAAATACCCTTTTTGTTATTTCATATAATGGTGATAAATTTATTCAAACTCAAGAAGTAGGATATGATTTTGACGGAATAGAATTAAACTATAATAAAAACAACACAAGGCATTTTATAATAGATACTCAAAACATTGGAGCCGGAAACACTTCGTTATGTGAAGATAAAAAAGAAACATACATATTTGAAAGCTATGAATTAAAACTTATAAATGTTGAACATCAACAAAAAAAGGAAGCCATATTAGAGCTAAAATCTGAGGACTTTCTACCAAAAGAATCTGATGCAACTCATATTTATGATAAAACACTACATATTGAGTATGATTTAGATAATAATGGTATAATTGACAAAATAAGTGCGAGTTATTGGGAGAGATGGGGAATACTTAGTGGTTTAGAAATAACATTAAATAACAAAAAATTAAAATGTGATGCTTTAGGTTCACCTAAAAGAATAGGAATATTAAAAACAAAAACTAATAATGTTAATGACTTAGTCATTGAATGTAATAAAATATTAAAATGGAATGGTTATAATTATGAATAATTAACTACAAAACTATTACTAACAAAGAACTGTGGTAAAAAACATAGGGCATTCGTGCTAAATCGAAAATTCTGTGCACATTTACAAAGTCCGCTAAAGATAAAATTTGGCATTTAAAAAAGGATAAAAGCAAAATATTTATATTTAGCTAAGTAATAAACCGAAACTATAGTGCTTATCACCTGCCCTACAATTTCTTATACTTAACGTTAAACATTTAAAATTTAGTTTTTTAAAAGAGAAAATCTGATTTTAAAATCAATATATTAAATTAACTTTTTAAACAAAAAATATTCAAAAATGGAAAATTCCAAATCAAAAATAATAAATGAAATTGCGCAAGAATTGGATTGCGGAAATGACTGTTATTACAATCCGAAAACAGACGAATTAATAACGATTCCGAATTTTGGAGAAATGTTAGACGAAGAAGAATTTCGTGAATCTTTTGGAGCGGAATTAAAAAAAGTGAATAAAAACAAAACAGAATATTTAAAAATCGAAGTTTTGGAAAGTTTTGAGTCTTTTAAAATTATGGAACGTTTCGTTTCGCAACTTGAGAATAAAAAATTACAAGCGGAACTGGAATATATTTTGGGAAGAAAAAAACCATTTCAGAATTTTAAAAACAGAATTGACAACTCGGATTTTAGACAAAATTGGTTCGATTTTAAAACAAATGAACTCGAAAAAATTGTCTCAACCAAATTAGAGGGTGGAAAGCACTAAACACAACACCATATATAATTAATTACTAGTTCTAGCCTACTTAAGAACGTCCAAACGGACTTTCTTGGTCGGTAATTATTTAGTAAATTAGTTGCTTGAAACACTCAACAAACCATATACAAATACGTTACCTGTAAGCTGAAAAAAAATGACCGAAACTGAATTGAAAACAGTGAATAATACTAAAAACATTAAATTGTATTCCTCAAAAGCGATAAGTGGCGCAACATTCTTAGGCGGACCACTTGCAGCTGGATATTTAATTGGAGAAAATTTCAAAGCAATAGACAAACCGACTGAAGGTCGTAATTCTTTGATAATTGGAATTGTTTCAACAATATTGCTTTTTGGAGGAATATTTATGATTCCTGAAAATATAATTGACAAAATTCCTAGACAATTAATTCCAATAATTTACACAGGAATTATTTGGGGAATTATTGAATGGAAACAAGGAGATATACTCAAAGCTCATAAAGAAAATAATAATTCTTTTTTTCTGGCTGGAGAGCTGCTGGAATTGGATTCATTTCATTATTAATAATCGTAATTGGAATATTTGGTTATGTCTTCCTTTCTACAGATAACGAACTATATGAGAAATATGATACCGAAATTGCTAAGTTCTCAAAAAACGAAAATGAAACTTTGGTATTTTACGACAACTTAAATACAGAAACCAACTATACTTTACTAAAAGAATTAGACGAGAAAACGATTCCTAAATGGAAAGAAAATATTGAGATAATTAATAAAACAAATCAATACGAAGATTTACCTTCTGAACTAATTAAACAAAACGAGATTTTATTAAAATATTCAGAACTTAGAGTTCAAGCGTTTGAATTATTCAGAAAAGCAATTAAGGAGGATTCCGAGAATTATACTCAACAATTAGAGCAAGTACATATAAAAATTGATAAAGAACTTAATAAATTAAATTGAGTAAAGCCTACTTACCAAAATCCTCGCGTATTTTCAATTAAGTTTTTATTTGCTAAATTACCCGCTAAACCACACAACTAATCGTATACAAACACTTTGTACATAATAATAAAATGACACGTCAAATCAGAGACAAATTAATTTATGAGAATCAAGAATATTATCTTAATGTTGAACTCATAGAACAATATTTTCGACAATATCCAGAAAAACGACCTGAATTTGAAATAAGCTGTACTGCTTTGTGGAGAGGATACCTGGCAATATTTGAGGTCAAGAATAATAAGCTTTTAATTAAAGAACTTGATTGGTTAACCGATATGGATTTTAATATGCAATCATTTCGTGAACAATTATTTCCAAATAATAAGTTTGAATGGTATTCAGGACTTATAAGAATTGATGAATTTAGAGGAGAATTTGATAAAGAACCTGAAAACGGAATATTTGAATATTTGGAGATTGAAAATGGAAATTTTATACAGAAAAGAACATTCAATTTTGAGAATCTTCAAAGTTTCAAGAAAAAACAGTATGAGTATTTTTTATTGTCATATGAAGTAGAAAGTCTTTATGAATTTTGGAGAAGAAATAATGAAAACGGAGTTATTAACAAAGAAAACGTTAATAAAATCATTTTGAAAAAAATAATGGAATACACTCAAAAAGTATACGTCAAATAAAACTGTGTGCAACAAAACACTAAAGTAAAAAAAAATAAAAACAAACTAATTTTATAATAAAGCATTCCTATAATAACCGTCGTAAACCAGTCCTAATTATACAATCACAAAAACCTGTTTTAACAGCTAATCACAAGCTGCACATAAATAATAAATTCCGCAACATTTAATTCCCTATGTACTAATTCTAAGACGTCCTTTTACACTACTCCTACTTTACCAGATCATTGGTATTTAACTAGCGCAACTACATAATATACTTTCCAAAAATAGGTAGACTAAAATTAAACAATTAATTACGGTCACTTATTAAAATACAAAATAATCACTAGCTAAAAAAATACGTAGTTATACGTATTGTACTTGCAAACGCATTATTGTAATTTAGCTTTTAATTATAAAAAATACAACTTTAATAAAATGACACTTATTTGATAGGTGTTAACAAAAGTTGTCATAACGGGAAATATAACCCCAAAAACAACCATATTAGTTGTTATATAACTAGTTACCTGCAAGCTGAAAACCAACATTGAGAATGCCGAAAATTCTATTCATTTTATTAATTCTGTTTCTTTTTTCGTGTGATTCGAAACCTGACATAAATAATCCAAAATATTGGACTTATGAAATTGCTTATGAAATTGAAAACAGGGATTCAATAAAACCGATTGGACGAATTGAATTTCGCAGAACAAAATCTATAAAAGACAAATTAAGAGAAGAAACCTACAATGAAAATTGGTATCCTTCAATGGCTTTTGACATTTATAGCATTTCGGACTTAAAATATTGTGAGGAAATATCAAGAAAAATGATAATGTTTTCGAGTTGTCTTGACTCGCATCTTGGTGGAGATTTAATTATAAATGAGAGCTATATCTTTTATAATAACTCTGGTTGTTTGAATTGTGCTGGAAGTGAAAACGATATTGATTATTGCAGACCTATTACGAATAAAATATTATCGGAATTGAATTTAACGGAAAACAGTACGTTAAAAGACCTTGAAAAAGAAATAGCAAAAAAATTAAAACGAGCGGAATAAAGCCAACAGGTAACAAAGTATATAATCCATTGCTAGTTCTAGCCTACTTACGAATATTCCTGCGGAATATTCTATTCGGTTTTTATTTGCTAAATTAGTGACTTATACACGCAACGTATCATATACAAAACCGTTGTAGCCAATTTGAAAAACTGAATTAGATAAATGAAAAAATATACAATTCTAACTAACATTTTAGATAAAATAATTCAGTCAAAACCTGAAAGGTTTACTAAGCTTTATTCTACTGAATCTATTGAGAAAACGAACCAAAGTAGGTCAAGGGCATTCATTCATTTATATTTAAAAGTTGGTTTTGGAATTTCATCATTCGAAGAAAGAGAAAAATACATAACAGATGGCTCATATGATGGGGGAATTGATGGTTATTATATTGACAAAGATTCTAGAACTATTTACTTCATCCAATCAAAATTTAGAACGAATGAAGATAATTTTGAATCAAAAAAAATAGAGCTAGATGAAATTCTTGTGATGGATATCAATGAGATTTTAGAAGGCAATGAAAAAGACGCTAAGGGAAATGTCTATAATGGAAAAATAAAACAACTTCAAAGGGAGGTTTCGGAAATTGAGAATATTGGGAGATATCGTTATGAAGTAATTTTACTTGCTAATATTGAGGAAAACATTCCTAGTTCAAAATTCAGACAATTAACAGGTGGATATCCTGTTACGTCTTTTGATTATGAAAAGTGCTATAATGATTTAGTTTTCCCAGTTATTACAGGAACATTTTTTAATGCAACAGAGTTAAATATATCTCTTGACTTAAGTAACAAAAATGCTGGAAGTAAAATTAGTTACACAGTAAGCACAAGAAATGGAGAGTGTGAAATAACAGTACTTTTTGTGCCAACCATTGAAATTGCCAAAGTACTTTTAAAGTATAGGAACTCAGTTCTTAAATACAATCCAAGAAGTTATTTAGAATTTGCAGGCAAAAAAGTAAATACAGCAATAAGAGAAACAATAATAAACGAATCAACAAATGAGTTTGCTTTGTTTAATAATGGAATTACTATGTTATCTGACGATTCTTCGATTAACGAGAGAATCGGTCAGAAAAATAAGGCGCAATTATCCGTAAGGAATCCACAAATTATTAATGGTGGACAAACAGCATATACTCTAAGTCGTTTATTGGAAGAAAATCAAGATAATTTAGAAATCTTTCAAAATAAGGAAGTATTACTAAAAGTCATTACATTCTTAGATTCACCTGAAAACTTCGAAGAAAAACAAAGTAAAGTCGAACTAATTGATAGAGTTTCAAATGCCACTAATCAACAAACACCAGTTCTTAATGCTGATAAATTTGCCAATGATGTAGTTTATAAAAATTTACAAAAAACATTATTCGAAAGATATGGGCTTTTGTTGGAGCGCAAAAGAGGAGAATTTGAAGATGGAATTATCAATGGATACATAAATAGAGACGAGCTTATTGAAAGAAACTTATTTTTTAGAATCTATTATGCTGTAAAAGGAGATATTAATAAGGCCTCAAGTAAGAGACTTTTTCAGAGTTTTGATACTACTTTAAACTCTCTGGACTCAATTGAAGACTTAGATAAATTCTACTTTGGATATTTAATGCAATTAAAAATACCTCTTCCTAGTAGTAACAATAGAGCTAGAAGGGATAAAAGCGGTTTTGCGAAACTTTTCCTGATGACAAAATTATACCAACCTTCTTCATTAGAAGATTATAAAAATGCTATAAGTGAAAATCTAGGAAAAATTAATAAGATTTGGGATGAGCATATGGCTAAGTTTAGTCAAAACACATCGAAATATCATAGAATGTTTTATGATAAAGAGACAAAACTAGAACTAAAGCGATTTGTTCCACAAAAGTGGTATCGTTCTGGGAGTTTTGAGAAAGATATCAAAGAATTAGTAAATAATATTAAATAAAAAACTGGCTACAACAAAGTACTGTGGTAAAAAACAAGTAAAAACTCATTAATTTTTTAATAAAGTACTTCTGTAATTATTATCATAACTTAGTCCTGATTTTGCTATTGCAAAAGCCTGTTTTAATAGTTTGTTACAAACCGCTATTAATGCTAATTTTTTACTCTTCCCTTTGGCTACTAATCGATCGTATATTGCTTTGCAAGCATGGTTATATTTACAAGCATTAAAACTGCACATAAATAATAAATTTCGAAGCTTTTGATTCCCTATTTTACTAATTCGCGGACGTCCTTTTACACTACTTCCACTTTGACGGATCACTGGTGTTAAACCTGCGTAACTACACAATTCACTTCCGCTTGTAAAACGATCAAATCCATCGGTTAAAACCACTAGCATTAATGATGTTTTGGGACCAATTCCTGGAATACTTTTTAAGCGTGTTAAAACATCTTGATGCACTTCTTTTACTAAAACTAACAATTTATCTTCTATCATTTTTAGCTCTTTCTGAACTTGTTTTAAACTGCGTTTTAAAGAGCTAACTACTACTTTACTTGGATTGCCTAAAACAGCTTCGCCATGTAGTTTATTTTTTAACATTGTGCTTTGTTTTGTATACACACCAAGGAGTCTGGTCATTTGAAGACATTCTAATTGATGCTTTGAGTTGCCTTTCCAAAGCTTTAATTTTACATCTTTGGCATATTCACAAATCAACTTTGAGTCACTTTTATCTGTCTTTATTTTAGACAACTTCATTTGTATAAATCGTTTTACGGCTAAGGGATTTTCTACCGAAACTTTAATCCCTTCTTCTTGTAAAAAATAAGCTAATTGGTAATGATAATAACCCGTAGCTTCCATTACACAATGACTATTAAAATCTAACAGTTTTGTAAACTTTTTAAAGCCCGAAATACTGTTTTTAAATTGGTAATAATTACCATCAGAATCTGTTACATCAAAAACTAAATGACTGATGTCAAGTCCAAAATATTTTATATCTTTATTCATAAGAAAATGTTTTTTGAAAGGACAAGCTACGCGAGTTTCAACGACTTAAAATCGAGGTCTAAAAGCCTCATAGAACTGTACGAAATCTGTGTAGAAAAAGAGAGGGGATTTTCAATGTTGACGAGATCATAGTCTCTGCGTATATATTAACCTTATTCCTCTCTTTTGTACTTTCTGTTTATGTTTCTAATTTAATGAATTACAAACTTAAGACGTATATAAAAAATAGCGGTTTAATCGCTTAATCGAAGTAAAATGAATAAATTAAGGGTCATTTATAATTCGAAAAGTTAGTGGGTAAAATCCGCTACTTTTCATATACAAGACCGTTGCCATACATTAAATGAACGTTATAGAATTCAATAAATATTGGGAATTAAACTATCCCGAATCAAATCCAATCGGATATAAATTGAAAAGTTATTATCCAAAAAGATGGTTACGAATCCATAGTTTACCCGAATCGAAACAATATGCAGAATCGGAAGAGGAATATCAGATAATTCTAAATAGACAAAATGAACTGATTTCTAATTTAATCGGAGAAAATTCTGATATAATAATTGCAACAGGACAATATGAATGGGAAACAACTAATAAATTATCTACAGAAATAGTTGAGTATTCTAATTTTGATAAAGTAAGGACAATCGATTTGTATAAAATATACCCAGAAGAATATGACGAGAACGATTTTTTTGGAGTTTATATAACGTCTGGTGTTTGGAGAAAAAACAATAAAAATGAACTGTTAAAAAATATTGCAGATGGTGAATTTCGAGCAATGTTTATTTGTCCGAAAAGGAATTGTATAGTAGCACCTTATGATGGCGGAATGGACATAATAGTTGACACTCAAGAGAAAAGAGACGAATTAAAAACTAAATATAAAGATTGGCTTTCTGATCGTAAAGATGGAATGTAGCGGAATCAAAAACGTGTGGCAACACCGTATAAAATTAATTGCTGGCTTCTAGCCTACATACGAATATTCCTGCGGAATATTCACAGGTTCGTTAAAGTTTGCTAAATTAGGTGCTTAAACACGCCACTAATCATACACAAAACCGTTGGCTGTAATTTTAAAAAATCGTGAACTGAAAGAAAATCTAGTAATCGGAATTATAAATAATATTAAAATCAAACAAAATGTGTCGATACGGAATTAACTCATACAAACCTCATTATGCTTGCTTCGAGTGTCGAAAAACATTTAAGAGGAGATTGTTAATTGATATTGACGGAAATACAGGATATTCCAAAGTTTGGGAAAATCAGCCGTATAAATGTCCTGAATGTCGAGGAATGACTGCGAATATGGGATTGGATTTTGAATCGCCAAAAAAAACTGATTTAAAAGCGTGGAATCATATTCGAGATTTATACGAAACTGGAATTACTTTTCATTCTTGTGGATGTACTGGACCTGGTTATATTCCGAAAGACAAACAAAGTTTAATTGGGTTTCTTAAAGAAAAAAAGAGAATTATATAAAGCACAGAAGATTTTGGTCTAATAGAATTGAACCAAAAAATGACAGCGAGAAAAGCAGAGACTGGGATAAAAACAATGAATATCTATTTAGTATTCCAAATGATTTTTATACTGGAACTAAAAAGAATCGAAAAGTTGAAATAGAAAAAGCTGTCGAATATTGGAGCGAGAAAATTGAATTAATTGATAACCGATTAAAAAAAACTACTGCCGACACCGCGTATAATTAATTACCTGGTTATAGACCACTTACGAAAATACTCACGTATTTTCTATTCGGTTTTTATTTGCTAACTTACTCGCTTAAACCACGCAACTTTCCATACACAAAACCGTTGGCAATAATTAAACAAAAAACTAAACTACAAATGAAAAACACATTAAAATTCTTATTTTTTTTAATAATTTTAGGATGCTCAAGTGATGAAACAAATCCCGAAACAGAAACAGAAACAGAAACAGAAACAGTTAGTGTATTAACCTTAACAAACTCTTCAAGTGTATCGAATACTCCATTTTCTAAGCCTAGAGAAGCTATTGTTTTTGGTAATAATTTATACACAATAAATGATATGAATACTTACAAATATGATTTCAATTCAAATTCTTGGGAAACAATTAACACCAATAGTACTGGCGTTGCGAATTACCCTTATTTTGAATATAATGTAAGCTTTATTCGAGATAATAAATGGAATATTATTAATCAAAATGCTCTATGGGAATTTGACTTTACTACTAATAATTGGGAGAAATTAAAAGAATTTACCAATAACTTTTTAACATCTCCAATTGGTGTATATCATAATGATTCTCTTTTTATATTTTCAGACATATTCGATAAAGTATACAAATATAACTTTGAAAACAACACACTTGTAGAACATAGTACATTTGAACAAAAAAGTAATTATGGACAATTAGTAAAATCTATATTTAAAATTGGAGATACTTATTATTTCACAAAACTATCCGGTTATAACAGAATATCAATCTATAAATGGATTGATAACTTTACAACTTTTGAGTTTTTGAATGAATATCAATCTGAATATATTGCACAAGGCTCTGGTTTCGTTTTTAATGACAATATTGTTTTTGGCTTAGGAGGAGAGTCTTCAGGTGACGGAAATGGCAATATTACAAGTTTCCAGTTGAATAATGAATTCTACTATTACAATACAACTAACAATAGCTTCAAAAAAATTGAAAATAATTTTTATGAGGGTAGGTATGTTTCTCTATCATTTGAGTATAATAATAAATTTTATCTTATAGGTGGTCAAACAATTGACAATAATGAAATTATTTATAAAGAAACATTAGATCAAATAGAATTCGAATTTATTGATAACTAATAACTATTGCCAACAAAGTATATAATTCATTGCTGGTTAGAGCTTACTTACGAAAATCCTCGCGGACTTTCTATCCGTGATTTATTTGCTAACTTTAATGCTTAAACACGCAACGAAATCATACACTATACCATTGCCATACATTAAATGAACGTCATAGAATTCAATAAATATTGGGAATTAAACTATCCCAAATCAAATCCAATCGGATATAAATTGAAAAGTTATTATCCAAAAAGATGGTTACGAATCCATAGTTTACCCGAATCGAAACGATATGCAGAATCGGAAGAGGAATATCAGATAATTCTAAATAGACAAAATGAACTGATTTCTAATTTAATCGGAGAAAATTCTGATATAATAATTGCAACAGGACAATATGAATGGGAAACAACTAATAAATTATCTACAGAAATAGTTGAGTATTCTAATTTTGATAAAGTAAGGACAATCGATTTGCATAAAATATACCCAGAAGAATATGACGAGAACGATTTTTTTGGAGTTTATATAACGTCTGGTGTTTGGAGAAAAAACAATAAAAATGAACTGTTGAAAAATATTGCAGATGGTGAATTTCGAGCAATGTTTATTTGTCCGAAAAGGAATTGTATAGTAGCACCTTATGATGGCGGAATGGACATAATAGTTGACACTCAAGAGAAAAGAGACGAATTAAAAACTAAATATAAAGATTGGCTTTCTGATCGTAAAGATGGAATGTAGCGGAATCAAAAACGTGTGGCAACACCGTATAAAATTAATTGCTGGCTTCTAGCCTACATACGAATATTCCTTCGGAATTTTCTCGGGTTCGTATTTGTTTACTAAATTAGTTGCTTATACACGCAATTAACCATACACAAAACCGTTGTACACAATTATGAAAAAACTTTGCGGAATCTTTCTCTTATTGATTTTTATGTCTTGTAAAGAAACATATCATGGTGGAATGAAGTATGAAAAAGTAACAAAAGAAGAAATCTCAAGGCTAACAAATATTATTGAAAAACGTGGAAACATTCCTGTTTATGAATACACGAAATTTCAATTGGAAGAACAATACCAGTTTAAAGAACTATTACCAATAGCTAAACTAATGTCTGATAAACATCAACATGAAAATGCAACTTATGATGTCTATCTGACTTATAAGAACATTAATGGTTTTGAATTATCTGACTTGACAAAAATCGAACAGAAAATTGCATTGAAATATTTATTAAAGGCCTATATCAACGGAAACAAAAATGCTAAAAACGATTTAGAAAAATATTCCGAAAAAAATGTTTGTTGTTAAAAAAAATAATGAATTTAAACTAATAAACTGAAAAAGTAACTGTGTACAACAAAGTACTGTGGTTAAAAACAAGTAAAAACTCATTAATTTTTTAATAAAGTACTTCTGTAATTATTATCATAACTTAGCCCTGATTTTGCTATTGCAAAAGCCTGTTTAAAAAGGGTATTACAAACCGCTATTAATGCTAATTTTTCACTCTTCCCTTTGGCTATTAATCTATCATACATTGCTTTGCAAGCATGGTTATATTTACAGGCATTAAAACTGCACATAAATAATAAATTTCGAAGCTTTTGATTCCTTATTTTACTAATTCGCGGACGCCCTTTTACACACTTTCCATGTGGATCAAACAAAGATGTTAACCAACAGTAACAACATAATGTATTTTCCTGAAATAGTTATACTAAAAATTAAATACATCTTAAGACGTACAATTACTAAAGCCATATAAAAATAATAGGACTGCTTTTTAATAAAAATACGTAGTTCTACGTATTGTACTTACAGGCGGATTATTGTAGTTTAGCTTTTAATAATACAGCTATTGTAAAATGACTCTTATTTGATATAAGTAACTAAAAGTTGTCATAACGGGAAATATAACCCCAAAAACAACTATATTAGTTGTTATATAACTAGTTGTGGGTAATTAAAAAACTATGTCTAAACAAAAAAAACTAACGAATAAATTAGGACAATTTGGTATTTGGGATGGTATTACAGAATTAGAAGGTCACTATCTACCAAAAGCAGAAAAAGGTAGAAAAAAATTAGATGATGGCTTTGAAACAATATATAATTACGAGCTATTAAACCCAATAATTATCAAAGCAAGAAAGAAATTTAAAAAAATAATATCTAAAATTGGATTAAAAGATTTTGAAAAAATAAATTCAGGTCTTACAGATTATGTTCAAAGTTCAAGAGTTGAAACTGAAAATTTGATTACCCTGAAAAAATCTATCTTAAATGCTTTCAACGATGATATACTAACTCAAACATATAATTATGCGGATGAGGAAACTAAACAAATTATAAAAAAAGATTATTTTGAGAATACAAAATCAATACTAACTAAAGATGTTAAGTTGATTTCAAAAAAAGTATTAAAGCTTATAAAAAACTTGCCAGTTTATATACCTCTAAAGCTTTAATTAAATTTTTTAAGATTTCAGATGAATTTGATTTAAATTCAGAATATGTATATCGAGGATTAGGTAATATACATTATCAAAAAAACAATATAGAAAATAATGACCCTGACTTTCTTTCAGTTTTTACTGGTTTAGAAGAACCAATCTCATATTTTGAAAATAAAATCTTAAACTCTTATAGTTTAAATAGACGAGTTGCTGAAAAGTTTATGATTAGTAAAAACAATACAAGAAAAGTTTTTATAGAAATAGAACTAGATTGTATTCTTATAAATATTTTTTCATCCTTTATTGTATCAGAATGTTTTGACAATGACCAATATGAAATACTTTGTTTACCTAATCAAAACGAATTATTCATTTCTCAAAATGTCAATGATTCATTATGTGCAGAGTTTTATATTTCAAAATCATTTTTTAAACCAAATAGGGTAGTTAGAAAAAATTTAGAGGAAGAAGAATAACTACCCACAACACCGTGTATAATTAATTGCTTGGTAATAACCTACTTACGAAAGTCCTCGCGGACTTTCTATCTGTGATTTATTTGCTAACTTTAGTGTTTGAAACACGCAACTAACCATACACAAAACCGTTGTAAGCAATTTGAGAAATGAGAAAACTGATAATAATTGGAATAATATTTTCGACTTTATTTTCTTGTGAATACTTAAACCAATTGAGTTCGGACAATTCTCTGACTGAAAAAATTGAAACAGAATTCAAATCGGAATCGGAAATAATAGACTTAAAGAATTTTAATGAATTTGATTGGGATAATCTATTAATTCTTGGACCATATTCTGTAGTCGACAACATAGAAAAAGAATTGAATTTAGACTTGGAAAACATAAGAGAAAATGGAATCGAATATGATGATTCAATCAATCTTTTAGTTTTCTTAAAAAACGGAAAGTCTGTTAAGATTTCAGAAGTTTCAAGAGGAATTGGTGATTTTTCAAATTTGAGAAATTTAATATCAAAAGAAAGTGCGAAATTCATTAAAACCGAAAATGGAACTAATGTTTTAGCGGAAAACATAAATGGAAAATTAGTAAAAAAAGTTGGCGGAATTCCAGAAAATGCATTTTTGGCTGGAAAAGAAGATAAACTGAATTGGTTTTTAATCAACTCTATTCACAATCACAAAAACAATGCTCAAATTTCAATTTACGATTATGACACAGGAAAATTAATATTAAACAAAAGATTTCTTAAAATTTGTCCGATAGATGAATTGAAATACATTGAAGATTTAAATAAAGAAATTGATTTTTATGACGGAGAAAAAATCCATCTGAAAGACAATTGTTATTTACAAACGAATTAAAAAAAACTGCTTACAACACCGTATATAATTTATTGCTTGGTTCTAGCCTACTTGCGAAAATCCTTTCGGATTTTCTATTCGGTTTTTATTTGTTAACTTAGTTGCTTAACCACGCAACAAACCATATACAAACACGTTGTAGAGCATTTGAATCAACCAACGAAATGACATTTGACAAAGAAAAATATACCGACAAAAAACATATACTGATTGTTGGAAAATCTGAAAACGAAAGAAAAAAATACGTTGATAATATAATTTCAACTTCAGATAAAGTTATCTATCGATTTAAACGAAATCTAAAAGACTTTGATGAATATATTGAAGAAGTAAGAAATATTTTCCCATTTGTCCCTTACAATTGGGACGAGCAAAATCCGAAAAAATGGACTTTAAATCAAATTTGGGATTTTCATTTGGACTGGACTGATAACACGTTTAACATTCTAATTGTACTTGAGGAATTTGACGAAATCGAAGATAATTGGAAAACGGAAATCATTAGAGATTATTTCACAACGTCCTATGACCAAGAAAAAGAAAACAAATCAAATCTGAACTTTCAACTAATTCTAACTCTTGAAAAAGAAAATGAATTAATTAAAAACGTGATTTCTGAATTTGGACTAAATGAAAATGAGAAAAGAACAGAAGAACAAATCATAAACGGAAAATTGATAATAATTAATTTAGAGTGGGAATAAAAAACGCAACAAACCATATACATAAACGTTAGGCAAAATTTAAAAAAACGAATAGTAAATGAACAAAATTTGTGTTTTTTGTGGAAACCCACCTGAAAACAAGAACAAAGAACACGTTCTTCCGCAATGGCTATTAAAGATGACAGGTAACCCAAATAGAGTAGTAAAATTTGGACATAATTACCTTGAAGGAAAAGATATAATTTTTAGTTGGAAAAAATTCACTGTTCCATCTTGCACAAAATGTAATGACAAATATGCAAAGCTCGAAAGAGAAGTAAGACCTATAGTTGAGAAATTATGTGACAAAACAGAAATCAATTCAAATGAAGCTATTAAGCTTTTGGATTGGCTTGATAAAGTTAGAATTGGATTATGGATAAACTATTATTATTTAGAAAAAAATAAAGCGCAAATAAACCCGAGAATGTTTATTGAAAATAGAATGGGAAGGAAAGATAGATTTATGCAAGTTCAATTCCTCGAATCCAATAAAAAATCAGACGGCTTAAATGCATTCGGTGTAGAAACTTTATCATTTCAATTTAACCCATCTTGTTTTGGCTTAAGAATTAATAATATTTTAATACTAAATGGCTCGAACGACTTTATTATTTCTGAAAATTGTGGATTTCCATTTCCAAAGAAAATTGAATCTGTTGAAAACGGAATGCTATCATTAAAAGATTGGGAATATAATAGAACGGTTTCAAAAAAATTAGCGGATTGAAACTACTTAAAGGAGTATTAACTGTTTTACAACCTATTCACACTGAAATGAATTATGAAACTAATTATTTCAGTGATTCGTATTTAATTCAAAATTGTATCGATAGAGAAAAAAGAATAGGAACACTATTCCGATTTGCCGATGATGATGTAATTCCTATCTATGATTTAAATGCTGAATTATATTTTGAATCTGTAAAAGGAAAAGACGTTAAAATAATCGGAGAGCTCATCGCTAAAGTGTATGAAGGACAAAACGCTTTTCTATCAAAAGTAATATCGGGTAAGGAAAGAACTTTTGAAAAAACAATTGAGTTGAATAAGAAACATATAGAATTTTATAAAGAATATCATAAAAACTTTGCCTAACACCGTGTATAATTCATTGCTAGTACTCGCCTACTTACGAAAGTCCACGCGGACTTTCTATCTGTGATTTATTTGCTAACTTTAGTGCTTAAACACGCAACGAAATCATACACAAACACGTTGTGCTTAATGCAAAAAAATGACGACAGAAGAAAAAATAAAGTTTTTAAAAGACAATATTGAACCTTTATCAGACCAAATTTATGGAAATGGATTTAGAGCATCTGCATATTTGACTGATGGAACTTTTATTCCTTGCGTTCGATTTAGAAACTCAAAACCCATAACTGAACTTGCTGTAAAAAGGTTCAATGACGAAAGAAAAGGGAAAAGTATTTTTAGTAGAGATTCAGTAATGGGATACAAAGATATAGTTAAAACATTTGTAGCATCAGGAAATCGTATTAACGAATATGATATTGATAGAATTGAAAAGAGTCCTTGTGCTTTTTCAAAAGAAGTCCTTGACCAAATTCAAGGAGAAACAACAATGGGTTGGACTGGATTCTGCGTAAAAATGAATGATGGAAAAATATTCGGATATGGAAGTTCTTTTTTATTTGATTTTTTTCAAATGCCAAACGGATATACAGCGAGTGACATAAAAGAAATAATTAACCACAGTTATTTATCAAAAAGCGGAGAATTAAAAGAACATAAAGTTCCATTTTTTGACAGACCAGATGATTATGACGAAAAGATTATTTACCGTGAAAGGCAATTTTTTGATTGCTATGTTGATGGACTTTGATAAGTAATACCTACACAACAATGGCTATAATTAATACGGGTTTTGTGCTTAACCCAGAAGTAAATGCTTTTAAACCAAGTCCGCCAAATCTTTTGATTTGGCTTTAGAACAAAAAAGATAAAACAAAATAAAAAGTTTTGGCTAAATGCTTAATCGGAAATTCACTACCTATAATTCCCGTACTAACCATAGCCGAGACGTTGTGTGCAATACTGGAAAAAACAAAAACAGTAAATTAAATTAGATAATCCGTAATCTGCTTAATTCCTTTCAATAAAAAGCCTGCAATTTTATGTTGTAAATCACAAACAATTAAAAAACTAAGTACATTAAAGCCTCTTAATTTTTCACCTTCTAAAAAAGTAAAAATCTATTAAGCGTAAAAATTAACAAAAAAATGCCCCTTCTATTTAAATACAAAAAAATAAAATATATTAATAATATAATTTTTAGAGTAACTTTGAAATTCATAATCATAACCTATCTATTAAATGAAAAAAAATACTTATTAACCATAGTCTTTCTTTTAAATTATATTTTGTCAACTGCTCAAACAACAGATGTTGTAACTGGCTTAAATTGGCCTATTGATATAATACTTATTGGTAATGATTTATATATTGCTGAAAATGGTGGAGATAAGATTTCAAAAATAGATATTACAGATACTACACCCACAGCAACAAATGTAGTTACCGGATTAGGAGGTCTATACAGATTTGCACTTAAAGGTAACGAGTTATATATATCTGAATCTACAGGAAATAAAATTTCTAAAATAAACATTACAGATGCTACACCTACAGTAACAGACGTTGTTACAGGATTAAATCGCCCAATAGGGATAGCTTTTTATGGAAACGAATTATATATTGCTGAAAATAATAGCGGTAAGATTTCTAAAATAGATATTACGGATGCTACACCTACAGCCACAGATGTAGTTACTGGATTAAATTACCCTACAGGAATTGATATTTACGGGACCGACTTATATATATCTGAACCTATTGAAAATAAGATTTCTAAAATAAATATTACGGATACTACACCTACAGCTACAGATGTTATTACTGGATTAAATAATCCTACAGGAATTAATATATACGGAACTGACTTATATATATCTGAACATTTTGGAAATAAAATTTCTAAAGTAAATATTACAGATAATACACCTACAGCAACAAATGTTATTACTGGTTTAAATAATCCTAATGCCTCTTTAATTATTGGAAATGATTTATATATCGTTGAAAGTGCTGGTAATAAAATTTCTAAGCTTGAAGATACTCTACTCTCAATAAATGAAAGTTTATTTGCACCATCTATTACAAAAATTTATCCAAATCCTTCAAATGACTTGATTCAAGTTTCAAACTTTACAAAAGCAAAAAAATCATTATATACAATGCACTAGGACTTGAAGTGCTTAAAAAAACCATTTCTGAAAATGAAAAAATTAACATCAAAAACTATTCTAATGGTTTATACTTCTTAAAATTTGAAAACGGAAATACATTAAAGTTTATTAAAAAATAAAAAAACTAATAATAAAAAAAGTAAAACTAAAATATTACACCTAATCAATCAATAATGTTTATTACCTGCCATAAATATTTATAGCATCAAATATTAAATCATAAAATTAATATTCAGAAAGGACAAACTAACATTGAATATAAAAACACAAAGGAAGTTATTAGATAAAAAAACGCAAAGATTATTTATGACGGAATTAGAATAATAACAAATAACAATAAAGAATTTGACTTTGTAATTAATAAATGAAAATTATGGTTTGAAAAAATAAACGAACATATAAAATATAAAACGCAGCACAACAAAGTACCGTAGTAAAAAACAACTTAAAACCCACTAATGTTTAACTAAAATACTGTTGCAATAATCATCATAAATTAGTCCTAATTTTTACAATTGCTAAAGCCTCCTTTAACAGCTTATCATAAGCTGTTAAAAAATAATAAATGGCATAACATTTAATTCCATATTGACTAATTAGTGGACGTTCTTTTACACACCCTAAAAACCATTCAAAACCGTAAGACCAACACAATTTGTAGCGTTTAAAGCATACAAAGCACCATCAACCATTTGGTAAAACCGCACACCAAGCACAAAAAGCCTAGTTCCAAGCACATTAGGCAAAGCATCTGGTGTTAAAGTCAAAGCAGATCCAGTATAACTACGCTCCATAACTAAAGGTGGTGCCAAATGCAAGGCGTAATCCAAACGCTCAAAATCAAAATCCAAAACACCATAAGTCAGTGCAATATGTGTGGCTCCATCCTCAAAACCAACCTGATTAATATTAAAATCTGTAAAGGTTAACGCGTAATCACTATCAGATACAACATACTCAAAAGGCAATACTTGACGTACATCGCAAGTTGGTGTATAGCTAAACGTTTGTAAGAGCTGTAAACCTTCCGCCTGCCCTACTCCATTAATAACAGTACGTGCTCCACGTGTATTAGTCGCATCTAAAGCCTTAATACGCATAAACAAACCCATCAAACGACTATGAAAATGCGGAAAAGTATACCCCTTATAAAACGGAGCCAAAGCTAATCTAAACGCTTTATTAACTGCAGAACAATGCCCAAACTCATTGGCATTTTCACGCACACGCTGCATACTAGCTTTGCTTTTAATAGCCTTTTTACTAAACCCACCACCTGCTTTTCGGGCAATAGGCTTACCGTTCAAATAATAAAAATTAACACCATTTAACGTTCCTACTAAAGGAATAATTCCTGTCTGTTTTGCCATATCATCATTTTTTTAATTAAACATCTATAATACAGTAATATACAAAATATTTTAATAAGGGTTATAGCGTGGTTATAGCATACTTATAAAGTACTTATAACATGCTTATAGCGTTTTATATAATAGTCACTAAAGACTAAGCATAATAGCCAACTTAGCAATACAAGTGTAAAACGCTAAGCCAGCTAGATTGGACTAGCTTGGGGCATACCTAGTTATAAACAATACCTAGCATAAAAAAACAAGACACTCAGGCAACTAATTACCAAATAATTACGTCTATATAAATAAATGATGTAATCAGTAGTTCAAATAGATTACTCAAAACCTTTAAACAATTAATTTAAATAGTCTACCAATGAAAAAAGTTTTAAAAGTATTGCTAATAGCGTTATTGTTTAATGCCTGTAAAGACAACCAACAACAAACCCATAACGGTTTACCCATAGTCAAAGCAACTAAACAAAATATAGATTATAAAATAGAAGACACTTGGAGCTTTGGCAGATGGGGAATTGCACCTCAGGTTGCAAATGATACCTTACCTATTATTTGCTATAAACAAAATCAAGAGTTTACATTTAAAACGGACATAGATAGTATATCATTTAACATCAAACCCAATACTACTAAAAGTTTTTATGTCGTATTAAATGATAGTTTATATGCTCATACCATTGTTAAAGGTGTACCATTTAAGGCTAACCAGATTACGCATGATAATAAAAAACAATCCAATATTACAATTAATTATAGTGCGGACTCTAACAGTTACTTAAAAGCTTTAAAAAATGAATATCCACTTGATTTTATAAACAAAAATAAGTCTGACAAACAAACTGTTTTAAAAGCTTTAAATTGGACCAATAGTCGCTGGAAACATAATGGTAATAATACACCTAAAGGACAGGATGCTATTTCTATTTTAAACGAAGCTAAAGATGGAGGAGAATTTCCTTGTTTTGCATACGCTATAGTGCTTAAAGACCAATTAAACGCTAATGGTTACAAAGCTAGAACAGTATATTTAAAAACCGAAGATGCTGCAAATAGAAAAGGATCTCCTGGACATGTTGTAACCGAAGTATATTTAAAAGACAGTAATAAATGGGCTTTTATTGATGGACAGTTTAATGTGATGCCAACCTTAAACGGTACACCTTTAAATGCTGTCCAGTTTCAAAATGCAATAAATAACAGCTATCAGGATTTGGTTTTAGAAAGCCTAGGAAAAGAAGTCGTTACAAAAAGAAATTATGTAGCCTTTGTATACGACTACTTATTTTATTTAGACACAACTTTAAATAATAGTTATTCTGAAAACGATAGCTATACAATAAATGGAAAAAAATCTATAATGCTAGTCCCACTTGGAGCACAAAATCTTACAAAAATAGACTTTTGGAAAATGACTGTAGACTATTGTTTATACACCAACGCAATACAAGACTTTTATGCTAAACCAGTTAGCAAATAAACCAAACAGTTTATAAAACAGCACTTGACACACATTTTTAAGTAAAAAAGAGACCGCAAAACAAAAAAGTATACAAGTTTAGAAAATCTGTGTAAGTGCTTTTTCCATCTCCAAACGACCTTTGTATTATAATTTTAAAAGATAAACACAATGGAAAATAATCAATTTGGAAAAAAGGGATGGACACCAGATAGACTTAATAATTTAAAAGGTAAAACGTATGTAATAACAGGTACCACAAGTGGTACAGGTTTTGAAGCTGCTAAAATATTATTATCAAAAGGCGCTAAAGTTGTAATGCTTAACCGTAATAATAAAAAAGCCCAAAACACTATTGATACATTAAAACAAGAACTTGGTAATACTATAGACGTCTCAAATATCCATTTGGATTTGGCTGAGCTAGCATCTGTAAAAAAAGCAGCTGCAGTAGTTAATCAAACCATACCTCATATTGATGCATTAATCTGTAATGCTGCAATTGCACAAGTCCCTAAACAAACCCTTACTGTTGATGGTTTTGAAAGTCAATTAGGGGTAAACCATTATGGTAATTTTTTATTACAAGGCTTACTTTTTCCTCGTATTGAAAAATCAAATGGACGTATCGTTACTGTAGGTAGCGAAGGTTATAAAATGGGAATTAAAACCATCAAATTTAATGACATGAATTGGAATAAAGACTATAACCCTAACACGGTTTACAGTCAAAGTAAATTAGCTCAAATCATGTCTGTGTATCAACTACAAGATAAACTTAAAAAGGCTGGTAAAACAAACGTAAAAGTGTATGCTTGTCATCCTGGTGCTTCCAGAACCGCTTTAATTAAAACTAGTGGTAGCCTAATGACTAGGTTTATTTGGCAAATAATGAAGTTATCACCAATGGTACAATCTGCAGAAAGAGGCGCTTATCCACAATTAATGTGTGCAACAGAACCAGACCTTGATCAAAAGGGATATTATGGACCTACAGGAAGAAATTACTGGACTGGACCTGTTGGAGAATGTAAACTACAACCTCATGCCAAAGATAAAACTGTAATGGAAAAGCTTTGGGAAGTGTCAGAACAAGCAGTAAACTTTAACTGGAAGTTATAACCATTAATTAAGTAACCTAAAACATATTATCATGAAATATATTAAACACCTAAGCATAGTGGTCGTTTTGTTAATGGCTAGTAATGCTTTTTCTCAAAACAGAAATTGGACAGAAAAAACCTTAAAAGACGGAAAAACCACAGTAAAATATGAATTAGTAAAGGATGATGAAGGGACTCATTTTTATTACATAGCACAAACGACTGCAAACACAACTTTAGATATATTAGATACCTATTTTTCTAATACAGATAATCATAAACTATTTCTAGAAAGAACACCCATTACTAAACAAATAGAAAAAACATCTGACAACCAATGGCTAGCCTATTATTATTTTAATGCGCCTTGGCCACTTTCTGATAGTGATTTAGTCATTCAAATCAACCGTTATAAAGAAGATAACAAACTTAAATTTATAGCAACAGCTTCAAGCAGTGATTACAAAACGAAGAAGGTTGAAAGAATGAAAACCTATAAAGTAATCTACGAGTTCGAAAAGATTGATGAATCAACAACTAAAATTACTTACAATGCAGATTACATACCAATTGGGTCTATTCCTAACTTTTTAATAAAAACATGGTTTCCAGAAGGTCCTGCTAATATTGTTATTAATTTAGGTGCTACAAAACAAAAGTAATAGTTGATTAAAAATTAGTAATTTTAAACGACAACTTAAGTATTTTAAAAGTAATACACCATTAAACATGAAACACTTTAAAACACTATCCTCTTATTTAGAATATCTAGAACTTCCTAGTCCAGAGCATCCTATGCTTAGCATATTCACATCCAAAGGTGACGGTTTTTTACCTTGTCCCAGAGAAAGCTCTCCTCCTATCACTACAGATTGTTATTCTATTAGTTTAAAAAAATTCGTGAAAGGAAATCTTAATTATGGACGCACTAAATACGATTTCACAAATGGAGCTTTAATTTTTATAGCCCCAAAACAAGTGCTACAATGGGATAATAGTGTCGTATTTGAACAAAAAGGCTTTTCTATTAATTTACACGAAGATTTTCTAAAAGGAACAGAGTTAGCGCATCAAATAAAAAAATATGGATTCTTCACTTACTCAGCTAATGAAGCATTACACCTGTCTCCTAAAGAAGAAAGACAAATTGAAGCTTTAGTTGAAAACATTGAAATAGAATACCAAAACAATCAAGATGAATTTAGTAAGGACATCATTATTTCGCAATTAAGTACACTTTTAAAATATGCTAATCGGTTTTACGAAAGACAGTTTTTAAACAGAAAAGAACTATCCAATAGCTTATTAGAACAATTTAACAAGCAACTAACTGACTATTTCGAATC
This sequence comes from Olleya sp. NP1-10, assembly GCF_055804415.1. Lineage (NCBI taxonomy): Bacteria > Pseudomonadati > Bacteroidota > Flavobacteriia > Flavobacteriales > Flavobacteriaceae > Olleya > Olleya sp. NP1-10. The sequence continues at coordinate 3,531,398 of NZ_CM147840.1, forward strand.
AGGACTTTTACATGAAAACGGTATACCTAGTATAGAAAAGATAGCAACTAAAATGTCAGTATCTAAACGCTATTTAAGTGATACACTTAAAATTGAAACTGGTAAAACGACAACCGAACATTTGCAGTTATATTTAATAGATCAAGCTAAGAATATTTTATTAAAACCTAACAAAAGCATCTCTGAAGTGGCTTATGAATTAGGCTTCGAGTATCCTCAGTATTTTTCTAGATTATTTAAAAAGAAAGAAGGTATTAGTCCTACAGAATACCGAGAATTATATAAAATGAATTAATAGTATGGATATTTTAAAAACAGCAACAGATTGGGCTAAAGCCGAACTTTTTTCAACACCATTTTTTGTAATATTTGGGCTTATGTTTTTAGCTGCAAGTATCGGCTTTTGGCAATTAGGAAAAACAGATATAGCAAAAGCATACATTATACCTACACTAGTAGCAGGACTTTTATTAACAGTCATTGGGTTAGGTTTGTTTTTTACAAACAAATCAAGAATTTCAGCATTTGAAACTGCCTACAATACAAATGCTTCAGCTTTTGTAAAATCAGAGATTGAACGTACTGAAAGTACTTTAAAAGAATACCAAACAGTAGTCTTTAAAGCCATTCCTATAATCATTATTGTAGCTGCATTACTAATCATGTGTCTAAGTAGTCCAACTTGGCGTGCAATAAGTGTGACAACCATAGCAATGCTAATTGTCATTTTGTTAATCGATGGTACCGCATATGCAAGAATAGACTCCTACAATAAACAATTACTAATAGTAAGTAAACAACAGGCTATACATGTAGTGAAGTAGGTTTATATCAACCTAATTAATCCTTATACAAATTAGGTAAACTAATCTTAAATCTTATAGCTATCAGTCTAACAGTAATAACAACAGCTCCTGCAATAATAAATACAAAATTAGAGGCTATAGGTAATTTTATAACTAAAAAGTATGTTGCACCTCCTAAGATACATGCAGTTGCATAGACTTCTTTTCTAAAAATAACAGGAATCTCATTACATAAAATATCTCTTATAACACCTCCAAAACAAGCACTCATAGTACCTAAAAACACACAGATTATTGGATGTAATTCTGCCGAAATCCCTTTTTCTACACCAACAACAGTGTACAAACCAATACCTATAGTATCAAACAATAACAAAGAGGTTCTTAGATAGTCAATTTTAGTTCTAAAAACCACAGCAAATATGGTAGATAAAATCACTACGTAAATAAAGGTCATATCCTTCATCCAACTTACCGGAGTTTCGCCAATTAAAACATCTCTTAAAGTACCACCTCCAACTGCTGTTACAAAGGCAATAATAAATATTCCAAAAGCATCCATACGTTTGTTTAATGCTACCAAAACACCCGAAATAGCAAAAGCAACAGTCCCTAAAATATCAAGTATATAAAACATATTTTAAAAAAGGTAAAATTAGATTTTATAATGTAAACTAAAAATTTAAAGCTTGGTTTTATCCATAATATTTTCAGTCTAAAAAACACAACAATCGCACCTTAAACACTCAAAAAAAGCATCTTAACTTAATCGTTTTAATGTTTATTTTAAGTTTCCTATTGACAAAACTAACACAGAAGTAACATTACAAAAAAAACAGAGGTGTAGAAATCATCTTTTTACACTAAAAATACAATTGAGATCTATAAAATAACAGTTCAGTAAGTTGTTTTATTAAACACTTAGTAAATGTTGCAATTTTGAAGTGTTAACCAATTAAAACAACACATCATGAAAACATCAACAACATTTAACCAAACAAAAACAATAATCTTAAACGTTATATTATTTTTTGCATTTAGCCTGACAACAATTGGTCAAACTGAGCAAAACGCTGAAACTGGACAAACCATAACAGTAACAGTTAACAATGTTAAAAACAATTCTGGACAAGTTACATTTGGATTACATAATAATCAAACTTGGATGAAAACCCAAGGCATACAAAGCACCTCAACTAAAATTGAAAACAATATAGCGACTGTAACTTTTAAAAACGTAAAACCTGGTAATTATGCAGTTTTAGTATTACATGATGAAAACAAAAATAACCGCATGGATTTTAAAAACGGTATGCCTTTAGAAAACTACGGAATGACCAATAATCCATTAAGTTATGGACCACCACAATTTAGTGACGCAAAGTTTGAGGTCGCTAACCAAGATTTAGATTTTAAGGTTAGATTCTAAACCTCATTAAATAAAAAAAGAGCAACAATAGTTGCTCTTTTTTTATATTACTAAATTATATATGTTATAAACTTTTACCTAACCAAGCATTCATCATCCAAACAGTTTTTTCTTGTTCAGAGATAAAGTCACTCATCATAGAGCTTGTACCTTCGTCATTAGCGTCTCCAGCTGCATTCAAAATGTCACGTTCTAATTTTAATAACTCAGTTAAAGAGGTCACAATTAAAGCTACAGCATTGTCATCTACAGATATATTGTGTCCTACAGGCACTTTTGCTAGCTTAACATAATCATCAAATGTATGTAAAGGGGTTTCGCCTAAAGTTAAAACACGTTCTGCAATTTCGTCAACTTTCATGTTAGCGTCATTGTAAAGCTCTTCAAATTTCACATGTAAATCAAAAAAGTTTTTCCCTTTAATATTCCAGTGGATTCCTCTTAAATTTTGATAATAAATCTGAAAATTAGCCAATAATTGGTTTAATTGTCCTGCTAATTCTTTGGTCTTTTGGGTATCTAATCCTAGTGTATTTAAAGTCATAATATTTGTGTTTTGATTGTTATTCAAATTTACGATTAAATAATCAAGATATTCAATAAGTTTTATTGATAGATGTTATATTTTTATAACCTAAATTTATATCCATGACGATTACTCAATTATCATATGTTTTGGCTGTAGCCGAACACCAAAATTTTACTAAAGCTGCTCAAAAATGTTTTGTAACACAACCAACATTAAGCATGCAAATTCAAAAACTAGAAGATCAATTAGATATTTTAATTTTTGATAGAAGTAAAAAACCAATCGAGTTAACCGAAGTTGGAAAAAAAATAGTGACGCAAGCCAGAAATATTGTAAACGAATCTTATAGAATACAAGATATTGTAGATCAAGAAAAAGGATTTATTGGTGGCGAATTCAAATTAGGTATCATTCCAACAATTATGCCTACTCTTTTACCAATGTTTCTAAACAACTTTGTGAAAAAATACCCAAAAGTTAAACTTAAAATTGAAGAATTAACTACTGAAGAAATTATTGCACGTATTAATGATGGGCATTTAGATGCTGCAATTGCTGCAACACCTTTAGAAAATGAAACGATTAAAGAACGTGTTTTGTATTTTGAACCATTTGTAGCTTACGTACCCAATAATCATAGATTAAGAGACAAAAAAAGTTTAAACATTACCGATTTAGACATAGACGATATGCTGTTGCTTGAAGATGGTCACTGTTTTAGAGAAGGTGTTATTAACCTATGTAAAGCATTTAAAAACCATACAGATGATAAGTTTCAGTTAGAAAGCGGAAGCATTGAAACATTAATTAAATTATCTAATGAAGGTTTAGGTATGACATTACTACCTTATTTACACACCTTAGATATACATGAAAAATCTAAAGCAAACTTACATTATTTTACTGAGCCTTCTCCTGCTAGAGAAGTCAGTCTAATTTATCATAAAAGCGAACTTAAAATGCAAATCATTGAAGCTTTACAAGATGTAATCTCTGGAGTTATTAGAGGTGCTATTGCGTTTCAAAACGTACAAATTATAAGTCCTATTTCTAAAAAATAGAATGACTTTATGTAATAAAAAAACGCGACCATTTGGTCGCGTTTTTTTATTATTGCTATAATGCAAAATTAACATATAAAGACAATCGTTGTTTGGACTGCACATTATCTCCAAATAAATCTTGACTGACTGGTAACGTATAACTGGCTCCAAAAATAAATTTTTCGATAGCCAACTCTGTACCAATAGACGCATTTAGGATGCTTCCATCAGTGTCTTTTAAGGTTTCTCCATATTGTGTAATATTATCATATCGATCTCCTGATAATCCAACAAATGGCATAATATTCATTTTTTCTTTAGGTATAGCAGTAAAAAAGTTAACTGCATAACTAAACTGATCTCCAAATTGGTAATCATTTTTGTTTTCTCCTTTTAGATAATAACTTAATAAAGTATTGACACCAAAGGTATCACTACCGTAATTATATCCAACCGAAAATATACCATCTACACTTCCTGTTCCAACTTGAAAACCAGGATTAATATTATCTGTTAAACGTTGTTCAAACTCGCCTGTTGGTAGCTTAACACCTAAACCAAACTGTAAACTGTGTCCTGAAGCTATTTTTTCGCCTGAAAAATTAATAACAGTTTCGTCTTCTTTTTTATAAAACACATGTTTATACCAACCAATAATGTTAGCATCTCCAATTCCGTTTAAGTTTTCTTTTACATTGTTAAAATCTCTAGTAAGATCCTGATAAGGTAAACTAGCGGTAACATAAAACGAATCGTTAATTGGTATTTGAGCCCAAACTTGATACGTATTGAAGGTTTCTTTACTTAATGGCGAATCTTCAAAAATTCCATTTCTTGATTCAAAATTTTGATAAATATAGCGTACACCAACAAAGTTAGCGTTGCTTAGCGTTCCAAAGCCAAAGCTTCCGCTACTGGTAGAACATCCACAAAGATCACACAACACTTGTAATGGTTGATGTGTAGAACAAGGTGTTTTCAAGCTATGTGCTTCCGCTTTAGCGAAACCTAATAACAGCACAATTAATAGTATTTGTTTAAAATTCGGCAAAACGTTCATCTTCTAAAAATTGAGTATCGGTTAATGTTTTTAAAAAGGCTATTAAGCTTTCTTTTTCGTAATCTGATAATGTTATTCCGTAAGTTCCGTCAGGTCTTAATAACTCTGGATCTACGTTACCATTATCTACTGCATTTGTATCATAAAAATTTAAAACAGCGTCTAATGTAGAGAAACGTCCATCATGCATGTATGGATAAGACACCTCAACGTTACGTAAACTTGGGACTCTAAACTTATATAAGTCATCAGGATTTTCTAACACGTTGTAACGTCCTTTATCGTCTAATTGAGGGTTTACAGGTAAACCGTTATTTCTAAAGGTTTGATCTGTAAACAAATCTGTTGCATGACAAGTGCTACATTTATTCTGGAAGGTATTAAGTCCATCTAATTCTGTTGTGGTTAATGTTACACCATCTTCTTCTCTTACATATTTATCGTATTTTGAATTAGAAGATACCATCATTAACATAAACTGAGATAATGCTTTTAGCATGTTTTCAGAATTAACTTCACCATCATCAAAGGCTATCCCAAATTGTTCTTGATAATAACTATCGGCTTGTAATTTACTGATAACATTACTTAATGTCTCATTCATTTCTACCTCACTAGTTAACGGTATTATTGGCTGTAAATCTAGATGTGTAGAGGCTCCATCCCACATAAACGAGGTTTGATAGGCTAAGTTTTGAATGGGTTGTGCGTTTCTTAAACCAACAGCTCCATTTACACCATGACTTAATGTGTGTCCATGATGTGTAAATGCAAATGCTTGCTCATGACAAAAAGCACAAGGTATTGCTCCATTTGATGATAGTTTACCATCGTAAAATAAGGTTTTACCTAACTCAAATCCAGCATCTGTGATTGGATTATTATCTAAATTGTAGGCTAAGTCCGGAAAATTAGTCGGCAATTCCATTTGTAAAGGTATTGGCACATACTTTTCTTGTGATGAGTTATCAGAACAGGAAAAAAAGTAACCAACCCTAAAATTAAAAGGCTTACTTTTTTCATTTTAATAAAATTTAATACACCATTATAAAATTTATAATGGTGTATTATTATTAGTTTTAATCGTTGTGTACGTGGTGTACTTCAAACATTGAAGAGATATTTGTTGCAATAATACCTGTAGTAAGCTCGTCGGTATGCACTTGATTATATCCATCTGCAAAATTTACTGATACAGTACCATCAAACACCTTAGCAATATCTGCTTTTATGTGTACTTCTGGAGATTTATCTGTTCTTACCAAAACAGTATTAGGAAAATCTAAAGTTACTTCTTTATAATTATCTAAAGAGGTACCTACACTTCCCATGTGTATGTTTAATGGCTCATCAATAACAGTACTGGTTGTGTAAGTTCCGTCTAATCTAATAAACTTATAACCAGTAGCCCAACTCCACATCATACCTTTTTCGTCTGCTAAGTCTAAAAAGTCTCCTTGTCCTTCTGCTCCTAGAGCAAAACGTTCTTGATCTATACCTACACCAAAAGTTACAGATACGTAATCTGCTGCATCTACATTATCTAAAGTGATGTAAATTTCTCCTGCATTATTACCATCTTCCTCATCAACAATAAATACGTTATCTTCAGCAGGATACATAAATACATCTCCATTGCTATCTGTAAATCTTACATTACTAATAATGTATTTTACATTATCTAATTTAAAAGATTCTGAATTTGATTTATTGTAAGACGTAGAGAATAAAAAATCTTGATCTCCTACTCCATTATCATATTTTAATGTTAATGATCCTGTTTGTCCTGATAAGTCTTCAGTTGATGTTGCGTCATCGTCAGATGAACATGCTGTTATTACTGCACATGCTAATAGTGCAAATGTGTATTTTAATAATTTCATTTGTATAATTTTTATTTTAAATAGTAAGTTATTAAGCCATATTTGGCTTAAGCCGAAAATAAAAATTAAGCAATTGGAGGTTTAAAATGATCATAATCAAAGTCAAAAGAATAACTCTGTTTATAAGCTATAGTTACACGATTGTCTGAGTCTGTTGAAAATACTTGTTGTTGATCATAATTATAAGTTGCATAAAATACTGGAAAAAAAGACTCAGCTAAAGAAGTTATTCCTTCAGAATTTATGCTATCTGCAGTTGCAGATTGAAGTTGTTTAGCTAAATGACACTTACCATTACAGGCTAATTTTGGTTTTTCTTTATTAACGCAATAAGTATCTACAATGTAATCTATGTTTAACTGAAAATAAGCCACATACCCAACATAATACATTGGACGTATAGCAAATGATAAAAACAATAATATTGTAAATAGCTTTTTCAGAAAAAATAAAATTTTGGCAAAGTTACATTATTAAGACGTCTTTTTTTAATTAATCTTGTGCATTAACACAAAAAAAGCGACCTATTTGGTCGCTTTTTTTAAATTTTATTTTTTTAAGGGTTTAAATAAATTAAACACTGGTCTAGTTTTGGGTTTTGCTGTACTAAAGACTGTATATAAACTTTAAGTTCTTCTACCTCATATGGTAAAAGGCGTTCTAGGGCTTTTTGTACTTCTTTGCAAAACAACGTGGTGTCAAAACTAACCTTTTGTAGTACAGTTTTAGTGTACTCAAACATTGCTCTTGCCATAATTAATTATTGGATTTGGTTAAATTAAAGTAGTGTTATACTATAGGCAAACAGTTTAAAAGTTTCGATTAAAGGTAATGAAAAAATATTATTCAAAACTTACTGGCTACAAATTTTAACAGTTAAAACAAAGTTAAAACAGTAAAATTAGAACCTATTATCACCATCTAACAAATCTCCTAAACCTCCTAAAATACTACCTTCACCCTTACTTTTACCTCCACTTGGCACACTTTGTAAAACACGTCCAGCCAACCTACTAAAAGGTAAAGATTGTATATAAACAACACCTGGACCCTCAAGCTTGGCAAAAAACAAACCTTCGCCTCCAAAAACAGTGTTTTTTATACCACCAACAAACTCTATATCATAATTTACATCTTGTGTAAATCCAACAATACATCCTGTATCTACCCTTAAAGTTTCACCTGGTTTTAAAACTTTTCTAGCTAAAGTTCCTCCTGCATGTACAAATGTTAATCCATCACCTTCTAATTTTTGCATGATAAAACCTTCTCCTCCAAATAATCCACGACCAAGCTTTTTACTAAATTCGACACCTACACTTACACCTTTAGCTGCACATAAAAAAGCATCTTTTTGACATATAAATTTACCATTATATTCTAACAAATCGATTGCTACAATTTTTCCAGGATATGGAGAAGCAAAACTAACCTTGCGTTTTCCGGTAAGGTTGTTGTAAAAAGCAGTCATAAAAAGACTCTCTCCTGTTAAAAGACGTTTTCCTGCACCAAAAACTTTTCCTAAAAAACCTGTGTCTTTTTGAGAACCATCACCAAATATAGTTTCCATTTTAATGCCATCGTCCATCATCATAAAGCTACCTGCTTCAGCTATAACACCTTCTTCAGGATCTAATTCGATTTCTACATATTGCATTTCTTCACCAAAGATTTCAAAATCAATCTCGTGTGCATTTAATTTATTGTTTGGTATTTGGTCTTTTTGATACATATTATTAAGGGTTTAATTTATTTATATGTTGCAAAGGATTCTGTTTTGTTACAAAATCTATTAGTTTTTTACTTTTATAGACCATTCAAAATTAAAAGTAGAAACGACTACTCCATCTTCATTGGTACCTATAGACTGCATCCAAAAGGCTTGACCTTCTCCTGTTTTTATTGCTTCAGCTAAAGCTGCATCTACTTTTGCTCCATCATTACAAACAAATGTAATTTTACCTGTAGCTTTTTTTGTAAATGTAGCATTATTGGTAGTAACAAGCATGGATACTTTTTTACCAGAATTTTTAATTTTCATGATCATCATAGCTCCAGTTGAAAACTCGGCAGCCATACCTTGAACAGCCCAAAACATGGATTTAAATGGGTTTTGATTAATCCATCTATGTTTTACAGTTGTTACACATTGTGCTTCGTTTAATACTTTAGTACGTACACCACACAAGAAAGCAGATGGTAACTTAAACATTGTAAAAGTATTGAGTTTACTAGGAGTCATCTTCATTATATTAAATATTTTTCAGCTAAATTATTGAAAATAATTGAATTACCAATATGTTAAAAAAATGTTAATTTTTAGTACTTTGTATTGCATAATACCTTTTTAAAGATATATATTTGCATAAGAAACTATTATATACTTTTAAATCATGGTAACTAATCACCACAAAAACATTGCTACTTTTATACACTTATCCACCTTTGCTAGGTTTATATTTCCGTTTGGAAACATTATAGCGCCTTTAGTTTTATGGATAACTAATAAAGAAAAGTCTGATTTTGTAGATACACATGGTAAACAAGCTATTAATTTTCAGTTTAGTATTTTATTATATGTATTAATAATTGGTACATTATGCATTCCTTTTTTTGCTTTTAGCTTGTTTAATCATTTAGACATTTTAGACTTTAATTATTTTAGTGACATTAGCATTAAAATAAACAGTCCGTCGCCATTATTTTATATCTGCGGTACATTTACACTACTTGCTATATTAGGGTTTATATTAGAAATTGTATTTATTATCAATGCTAGTTTAAAGGCTAGAGATGGTGAGGACTATAAGTATCCTTTTACCATTGATTTTATCAAATAACCATCATCATCAATCAATCAAATCATCAAAAAACGAACAGTTAATTATGAAATCAATTACACAATTATGACAGCTACATCATCACATACTTTATTATTATATACTGATGTCTATGATGCAAAATGCATAAGACTTGTAACAAACATTAGAAAAGACTTATGAAAATAGAAAATACTAAAGCACAAATGCGTAAAGGTGTTCTTGAATACTGTATTTTGTCTGTATTAAAAGACGAAGACGCTTATGTTGCCGAAATTTTAGGCACATTAAAAGACGCCAAACTGCTGGTTGTTGAAGGCACAATATATCCTTTACTAACACGACTTAAAAATGCAGGATTACTAAGCTATCGTTGGGAAGAGTCCACTTCTGGACCACCACGTAAATATTATGGATTAACAGAAACAGGTCAACTTTTTTTAAAAGAATTAACCACGACTTGGGACGAATTACAAAATGCAGTTAATATAGTAACATCAATTAAATCAACTAAAAAATGAATAAAACAGTCAACATAAATTTAGCAGGTATATTTTTTCATATAGATGAAGATGCATACTTAAAATTACAGCGCTATCTTGAGGCTATAAAACGTTCATTTACTGACTCTCAAGGGCGTTCTGAAATTATTGCTGATATAGAAATTAGAATAGCTGAATTGTTTTCTGAACGTATGAAAACAGATCGTCAAGTTATTGGAAACAAAGAAGTAGACCAGGTTATTACCATTATGGGACAACCTGAAGATTACCTTGTTGATGACGAAATATTTGAAGACGAACCTAAAACCAAAACCTCTAGATCAAAATCATCTAACAGTAACTCTAAAAAATTATTTAGAGATACAGACAATAGTTATGTTGGTGGTGTAGCCTCTGGATTATCTTACTACTTTAACATTGATGTTGTTTGGATCAGATTAATTTGGGTATTACTAATTTTTGGAGCTGGAACAGGTGTGTTTTTATACATCTTATTATGGATATTTATTCCTGAAGCAACTTCTACTTCTGACAAGATAACCATGACAGGAGAAGAAGTCACGATTACAAACATTGAAAAAAATTAGAGACGGATTTGACAGCGTTTCTGAAAACGTAAAAAACATAGACTTTCAGAAACATGCAGATAAGTTTAAAGAAGGTTTTGACCAAGCCTCAGATAGTATATCAGACTCGGTTAAACGCATAGATACCAATAAAATAAAATCTAGTAGTAAATCCTTTTTCGGAAGTTTAGGTCAAGTATTTTCATCTGTATTTAAAGTGTTTTCTAAATTTATTGGTGTCGCTCTGGTTGTATCTTGTGTCGCAGGAATTATAGCGCTTTTAGTTGGTTTAATTTTCGGAACCTTCTTTGAAGCCGACTTAAGATTTTTTGATACTAATTTTGTAAATGGATATAACACTGAAGCTGGACCTTTTTGGATGTTTCCGGTATTAATATTTATTGTTAGCGTTATTCCAATTATCTTTTTTATTTACTTAGGATTAAAAATCTTGGTAAACAACCTAAAACCAATGGGTAATGTTGCCAAATATAGCCTAATTGGATTTTGGATATTAGCTGTAATTGCCTTAGCTGTAATTAGCGCTAGACAAGGCCTAAGCTATAAAGAAGAAGCTGCAGTAGTTAAAACAACGCCTTTTACTTCAATTAAAGCTAATGACACTTTAGTAGTTAGCATGAATTATAACGATAGTTTTGCAGATCGTTTTAGACGTGATTATGGCTTACAAAAGGCACATGATGATAATGGCAATCCAATAATTTTCTCGCAAGGCATCAGACTAATCGTAAAATCTACTAAAGACAGCGTTGCTAAACTAAGAGTGGATAAATCGGCTAGAGGTACAAATTATAACGTTGCAAAAGACAGAGCAAAAAACATACAGTATGACTACAGATTAACTAACAATAATTTGGTTTTAAATAATCATTTTACAGTCCCTAACGATGCAATATCAAGAGATCAAGAAATTGAACTAACATTATTTTTACCTGAAGGAACAATTTTATATGCAGACGAAAGCACATATAATTACCACAGAAATAATACGCATTATTACAATGATATTTTAAATAACGAGATGGAAGAACACTATTTGTTAGTTAAACGCTCTAAATTAATATGTCTAGATTGTGATAACCAAAATAGTGATGTAAATGAACAACAAATCAATACTAAACCACTAATAAATAAAAATAACAGCAATGACATTGAAAAACCTAAAAACACAGAACCTATAATTGAAAGCGAAGGGACTGAAGCTAGTACCGAAAATATTAATGTAACTATTGACAATAAAAACGGAATTAACATCACACCAAAAGACTAATAATCAATCATCAATCAAAAACCAAACATTATGATTACTGTAATCGAGTACATAGTAAATACCCTAGTGTCTATATTTTTATGACACACATTTAAAAAACCAACCAAAAAAACCATCTCACTTTTTCCTTAACAAAAAGTTTGGGATGGTTTTTGATTATATTTGTACACAAATAAATTTACAGATAAATGACAAAACGCTTACTTACACTAATTTTTACATTCATAACTATTACAGCTTTTGCTCAAAAAAAGGAAAAAGTAAAAGGTAGTCGTGTACTAACCAAGGTTGCAACCCCTTTGCATAGTTTTAAACGTTTGGTTTTAAACGAAGAATTTGAAGTTAACTTAGTTAAATCAGATTCTACTAAAATAGAAATCACTACAGATGAAAACCTACACGAATACATCAAAATTGTATCTCAAGACAGTACTTTAAGCCTTAAAACTACTGCTAGACTTCAAGAAAAAAGATTAGATATAACTATATATTATAATGACTTTTTAAATACTATCGAGCTAAACGAAGATGCTGAAATCCTATCTAAAACAAGTTTAAAATTTAAAGACTTAACCTTAACAACCACATCTAGCTCTGAAGCTTATTTAACTATTGAAACTGATTTATTTAAACTAATCAATAATGATAAAGCTAAAGCTGAATTAAATATAACTGCACAATCTGCAACTTTAGAGTTAAACGGAAGTAGTAAAGTGGAAGCTTTAATAAATGCATCAAAAATTGTTGTAGACATGCTAGAAAGTGCAAATGCTAAAATTGAAGGTGACACTAAAAACCTAATACTTAACATAGATAACTCTTCAGATTTTACAGGAGAAAATCTAACAGCTAAAAACACTAATCTAACAACTGCAAACAGAGCAGAAGTAAGCGTCCAAACAACTTCAGAATTAGTTATTAATGCTTCAGGATCTTCGATTATTGAAACATTTGGAAGTCCAAAAATAATAATTGAATCTTTTGAAGATAATGCGATCTTAAAAAAGAAATAATTATAATTATACCAATAAAAAAACCGAAGCATTTAGCTTCGGTTTTTTTGTGTCTAAGTTTTAAAAACTTTAGTTATAATTTGAAGTACTTACTTCAAAGTTAGCGTCTTTAGCTGCTAAGTAACGCTCTGCATCTAAAGCAGCCATACATCCTGTTCCAGCAGCTGTAATAGCTTGTCTATAAACATGGTCTGCAGCATCACCACTTACAAAAACACCATCAACATTAGTTTTTGAAGTTCCTGGTTTAGCATTGATTATGTACCCTGTTTCATCTAAATCTATAAAGCCTTTAAAAATGTCTGTATTAGGCTTGTGTCCAATAGCAACAAAAAATCCAGTAGCTGGTATTAAATGTTGATCGTTAGTTTGATTGTTTTTAACCTGAACACCAGTTACAACTTGACCATCACCAATAACCTCTTCTGTTTCAGTATTGAATAATATCTCAATATTTTCAGTGTTTTTAACACGTTCTGCCATAATTTTTGAAGCTCTAAACTCGTCACGACGTACCAACATTGTAACTTTAGAACATAATTTTGATAGGTAATGCGCCTCTTCACAAGCACTATCTCCTGCTCCAACAATCACTACTTCTTGGTTACGATAGAAAAATCCATCACATACTGCACAAGCAGATACTCCTCCACCAAGTTTTAAATATTTTTGCTCAGAATCAAGTCCTAAATATTTAGCACTAGCTCCTGTAGAAATAATTACAGTATCACAGTGTATTTCTTTCTCGTCATTGACCCACACTTTATGTACATCTCCAGAAAAATCTACTTTAGTAATCCAACCATTTCTAATATCAGCCTCAAAACGTTCTGCTTGTTTTTGAAGTTCCATCATCATTTCAGGACCAGTAATTCCGTCAGGATATCCAGGGAAATTTTCAACCTCATTGGTTGTTGTTAATTGTCCTCCTGGTTGAGCGCCTTGATATAAAACAGGACTCATATTAGCTCTAGCTGCATAGATTGCTGCTGTATAACCAGCAGGACCAGAACCTATTATTAAGCATTTTACTCTTTCTATTGTGTCTGACATAATTTTATCATTTTATCTATTACAAAAGTAGAATTTTTAAAAGAAAACTTACACTACAATTATTAAAAGTTATTATTTAATCATAAACAGTACTTATACTGCAATTTTTGATTTTTTTAAGAAAATTATAATTCAAATAGTATAACTTATACCTTAAATACAAACAAATCTAAATCATGGGAATTATAGCCACCAATATCAACAAAACAACCTTTTATTACAACTCTAACAGCAACTTAGACAAACAAACCTTAGCTTATGTTACTGACAGCTTAAAAAAGGTTTTAACTATAGATTTTTCTAAAACAAAAGTTGCAGATACACAATGGATTGAAATTTGTGATAAGTTAAATATATCTGTTGCTGATTTGGTAAACAAACAGCATCCAGATTACACAAATAATTATAATTCTAATAGTGATTTAAGTAATGAAGATTGGATTAAAGTCATACAAAAAAGTCCTCAAGTCGTTGCTTTTTCAATATTAGTTGTTGGTGATAAGTATTATAAGATTGAAAATCCCTCTGAAGCTAGACATTATTTAGAAGGAAGCTCGAACGCTATTGACGATAAAAAACACATATAAATTTAATATTCGTTTATCGTTTTATATAATCTTGCTAAAAATAAGGCTATAAAAATAAAGAAAGATAACTTAGCTATAATAGCTAAATTACCTGCAATATGTCCAAATCCCAACACAGCAGATATAAATGCAAATGTTATAAAAAAAATAGTCCAACGCATGTTTAATTGTATTTAGTTTTACAAATATAAAACCTAAAACAAACTGTATAACAGTGTTTAACATGCATTTACAAAGACTTTAACTGCACTTAACACTAATATTAGATTATTAAGACGTTATTAAGAAAAAACTTAATCAAACTTAGGCTGATAAGATTTAAGTAACAGCATCATCACATGTTCCATTTTGGTGAAATTTACTGTTTTACTGACTAATGCTTCCTGCTTAAAGTAATTAACAATTGTACCATCTTGATAACTACTAATAACAGCTGGATGTATATAATATTTTTTACACACATTGCGACTATTACCTAATTGCTGTGCTGCAATGTCTATAGCTTGAATTATATTTTTACTATTCTGTTTTATATTGGAAACATAACCAATAGATTTTAGGGTTTCAAAGCAAATAATACTTGCTGCCCAAGTCCTAAAGTCTTTTGCTGTAAATAAAGTTCCGCTTAAAGTTTTTAAATAATCATTTAACATAGCACTATCTACCTTGTGCTTTTCTCCAAATTCATCATAATACTGAAACAATTCCCAACCAGGTATGTCTTCACATTTATTAACTAAACGTATTAATTTCTTATTCCTTAATGAAATTTTATACTTCTTCCCTTTCTTTCCTGTAAATTCAAATAAAATTCTATCCTTATAAGTATTAACATGCTTACTTCTAAGTGTAGTTAAGCCATAAGTTTCATTTCGCTTTGCATACTGAGTATTACCAACTCTTATATGTGTTTCTTCCATTAATCTTACAATTAAAGCTAACACTTTAGTTTTAGTCCAAGTGTTTTGATCTAAATCCAAATCAACTTGAGCACGAATGTTTGGTAGCTGTTGACCAAACAAATACATTTTATAAAATTTAGTTTGATTCCTTATTTTATTCCATTTAGGATGGTAGCGGTATTGTTTACGTTTTTTAGCATCTCTTCCAACAACTTGAAGATGACCATTTTTTAATTCAGAAATCTTAACGTTATTCCAAGCTGGAGGTATAACTAAGTTATTTATTCTGCTTAGTTCCGTTTTTTCTTTAATAATTTTATTTTTCAATTTAAAAATAAAATTTTCATCCTGTCTTTCTCTAATAATTTTTAGATGAGACGGATTGGTATAAACCAAATCAAATTCTTCTATAACCTGTTCTGGTTGTAAAAGAATTTGATTGTAAATTTGTTTTGTTAAAGCCTTCAATTTGTTAAAATTAAAGGTTATTCACCATGAAATCACTATACTGTTTTGCTAAGCTTTCTTTTTCATTTTCATTAAAAACTTTTCCTGCTAATTGAAAAAAACGTGCTCCTCATCTTCCAAATGATGCTCAACTTTTTCTTTAAGATCTTTAGCTATCTTTAACCATGCAGACGAGCTGTAATCGGTTTCATCTAAGTGACTAATCAATTCATCAATTTCATGATGTTCAGCAATACCGTGTCTGGCTTTCTCTTGCATCATATCATTACTAATTAATGGCTTATAAAAATGACGCTCTTCAGCTTGAGCATGAATTTCTAACTCGTTTTTTAACGATTTGTAAATATCATCTCTTTGGTCACTATCGCCTTCTGTTTTAACAAGTCTATCAAGTAAATGACGTTGTGTATCGTGATCTTTTCTAATAGATTCAAATATAGTCATGGTGGTTGTTTTGTGGTTAATTATTTAATAATTCTTTTTAAAAGCATCATGGTACTAAACTTAGAAATCATTTTGTATCCAGTTTGTAACCAATTTGGTAGTTGGACTGCTTCTTTAAAGTCCCCTTTAATACCTTTAAGTTCTTCCCAAGCAATATCTTTTTCAAGACGTAAACGCTTTAAATTAATTTCAATATCTTCTTGTGTTTTGTATTGTGCCATAGTTATTCAAAAAAGTTTTAGATATAGATTGGATGACTTTATTATTTATGTGTTTTCTAGCAACGTATATGACAATTGCAAAAACAATAAAAAATAAACCAACTATTAAAAATCCGCCTGAATAACTATCTATTGCATTACCTAAAGCAATGGAAGCTGCTATTGCCATAAAAACAAAAGCAATCAAAATTAAACCACCAATTAAAAGTGCTTTTAAAACTAAACTTACTGATGTAGTTAGTTGCTCAAAAACTTTTAATTTGTAGTATTCATGAGATTTTTTAAGATATTCCTCTCCTTTATCTATAGCTTGATTGGACGAGTCTTGTATCGATTCAAATACAGTCATCTTATTTCTGAAGTTTTTTGTTCTTCAATTTTAATTCTTTCAACTTATTCTCTAAAGTTGTAATAACATCATCTGCTTTATAGCTTACATCAGATACTATGGATTCTAATTGAGTATCTAACGTATGTTTTTTAGAAGTCAAAGTACTTGTAACTTGATCTTTCATATGTAAAGCACTATCGGTTAACTTATCCTTAGTAGCAACTGCATCTTCTTTCAGTTTTTTTCTAGTATTGCTTCCTTTATCTGGCGCAAATAAAATTCCAACCGCTGTACCAATTGCTCCTCCTAATAATAATCCTAACGCTGTGTTTGTGTTCTTGCTCATTTTTCTTTTTGTTTTTTTGGTTAATAATTTTTGCTCTAAGAGGTCTCTCAAAGCAACTTACTCAAAGATAAAATTTTAACATTAAATAATTCTTAATAAAACTTTAAATAAACTGATAAATCTATGTTAAAACCCAAATTAACAAAGCTAAAAATACTGATTATTCATAATTTTAACAAAAACAAAAAGAAATGAAAAAGCAAGTTGAAACCTACAATCCTTATACAGGCGAAAAATTAAATTCTTACAACTTTAATTCTGATTCTGAAGTCAACTCAAAACTTGAAACTGCTAATCAAACGTTTAACGCATGGAGCAACAAGCCAATAGCACACAGGGTTAAACTTTTAAAAAATTTAGCTAATTTACTTGAAGACAATAAACAAGAGTATGCTAATTTAATGACTGAAGAAATGGGGAAACCCATATCCCAAAGTATAGCTGAAATCGAAAAATGCGCAACTTTATGTGATTTTTATATCGCTAATGCGGAAAACTTTTTAGCAGATCAAATTATTGAAACTGAAGCTTCAGAAAGTTTCATTAGCTACGATCCACTAGGAGCAATTTTAGCCATAATGCCTTGGAATTATCCATTTTGGCAAGTCTTCAGATTTGCTATTCCAACTTTAACCGCAGGTAATGTAGGTCTTTTAAAACATGCATCAAATGTAACCGGAACAGCTTTAGCCATTCAAAAACTTTTTACTGATGCTGGTTATCCTGAAGGTTGTTTTCAAACCTTAATCATTCAGCATGATCAAATGGACAGCTTATTAGAAAACGATACTATAAAAGCGGTGACATTAACTGGTAGCGAAAAAGCTGGTCGAAGCATTGCTGCTTTAGCAGGAAAAAACTTAAAAAAAACAGTCTTAGAGTTAGGAGGAAATAATGCATGCATCGTATTAGATGATGCTAATCTAGATAAACATATAGACACAATGGTAAATGCACGTATGCAAAATAATGGTCAAAGCTGTATTGCTGCAAAAAGATTTATTGTAACTAAAAATATTTATGACACATTCTTAACAAAGTTTACTAATAAAGTAAAAGACTTAAAACAAGCAAGCCCTAAGGACTCTGATGCTTACAGTACCTCAATGGCTAGAGAAGATTTAGCTAAAGAGCTAGAAGATCAAGTCTCTAAATCATTACAATTAGGAGCTAAAGTTCATTATGGTAACTTAAGAGACAAAGCAAAATACCAACCAACAATCATTACAGAAGTAACTACCGACATGCCTATATTTAAAGAAGAAACATTCGGTCCTGTTGCAGCAATAATTAAAGCAAAAGACAAAACCGAAGCTTTAAATCTTGCCAAAAATTCAAGATTTGGTCTAGGAACCATGATCTTCACCGAAGATATTGATAATATTTATCAAGACATTAGTCAAATTCCTGATGGTGCACTTTTTATAAACGAAATGGTTAAGTCAGACCCAAGATTACCCTTTGGTGGTACAAAAGCATCAGGTTACGGTAGAGAATTATCTAAAGAAGGCATTTTAGAATTTGTAAACACAAAAACAGTATATATTAACAAATAAAAAACTATGAGTTTAATTAAAGAAAAAGACGAAAACACAAAAGATTACATTTTGCAAAAAGATAAAACTACAAAACGTACAGGAGGGTTTGTAGTCACTGTACTAGCTATATTAGTAGTGGCTGTAATCGTATCAGGCTATATATTTAAGTGGTTTTAATATATAAAAAAAGCTTCAGTAAAAACTGAAGCTCTAAAAGTCGGGGTGGCAGGATTCGAACCTGCGGCCTCCACGTCCCAAACGTGGCGCGATAACCGGGCTACGCTACACCCCGAATTTGATTATCTTTCCTCAAAAACTATTTGTTTTTTTGGAGGTGCAAATATATAATTTTTCTTTAAACTAATGCTGTTTTTATTAAATTATTTTTAAAAATAAATCTAGCAAGAAAATTTCTACATTATCAGATTAAACTAATTTGCATTTACATATATATCAATAACAAACATCCTAAAGATTTTATTAAATTTGTACTTTAAAAGATTTAATAAAATATTATGCTAATTATAGGTATTGCAGGAGGAACAGGTTGCGGAAAAACAACGGTTGTTAATCAAATTTTAACCCAGTTGCCAGAAGGAGAAGTTGGTATTATTTCTCAAGATTCATATTATAAAGATACAAGTCATTTAACTTATGACGAGCGTATTAAAATCAACTTTGATCACCCAAGGTCAATAGATTTTGAATTATTAGAACAACATTTAAAAGAATTAAAACAAGGTCAACCTATTGAACAACCTGTATATTCGTTTGTAAAACACAACAGAACAGGTGATACCATCAGAACAAAACCTAGAAAGGTAATGATTGTTGAAGGTATTTTAATTTTAACACATCCTGAGTTAAGAGAAATGTTTGATATTAAAATATTTGTGCATGCGGATAGTGATGAGCGACTTATTAGAAGACTTAAACGCGACATTACTGAGCGTGGTAGAGATATTGACGAGGTTTTAACGCGCTATCAAAACACCCTTAAACCAATGCATCAGCAATTTATACAACCAATGATGGAGTATGCTGATATTATTATACCTAACAACAAGTATAATACGGTTGCTGTCGGTATTGTTAAAACTATTATTAACGAAAAACTTCAGTAATTAATATGAAATGGTTCAAAAACATATATATTCTTATCCTCATCATTTTTGGTGTATGGATGATATTTTTTGACACCAATTCTTTGCTAAACCATAATGATGTTAACCAAGAAAAAAGCAAATTGGAAGACGAAAAAGAATATTACAAAAAAGAAATCATTAAGGATAAGAAAGCTATCAAACGTTTGACTAGTGAAGAGGGATTAGAAACCTTTGCTAGAGAAAAATATTACATGAAAAAAGAGAACGAAGATATTTATATCATCGAGTATGCTGACAGTTTAAAGACTAATAACAATGAATAATTCACTTTTTTCCGCATTTGAAAAAGTATCGTCTAAAGCATGGAAACAAAAAATACATGTAGATTTAAAAGGTGCTGATTATAACGATACTTTAATTTGGAACACCAATCATGGTATAGATGTAAGACCATTTTATCATCAAGATGAAATGACTGAAACATTAACCATAAAACCACAACAATGGACGATTGGTCAAATTATATTTGTTCAGAATGAAAATGCTGCGAATCTAAAGGCTATTGATGCTTTAAGTAGAGGTGCACAAACAATAAAGTTTGTAATTCCAAATAGCTATATTTCAATTGAAAAAACATTATTAAATATCGACCTAAATACTGTTGATATTAAAATAGAACTTCAGTTTTTTGACCAAGAATATATAGATCAACTAGCTAAAATTTCTGCGAAAGCAATATTAATTATAGACCCAATTGGTCATTTTGCTAAATCAGGCAACTGGTTTAACACAACCAATAACAACTTAATAATTGGTAATACCATTACCATTAATACGGATACGTATCAAAATGCTGGAGCAAATATAACGCAACAATTAGCGTATGGTTTATCACATTTAAACGAATATTTTAATGTTGCCCAAGCTAACATTTCAGCAATACAACAAGTCACTTTTAATGTAGCTATTAGTACCAATTACTTTTTTGAAATTGCAAAACTTCGTGCTTTTCGTGCACTTTATAACACTTTAACAGCTGAGTATAATTGTGATGCAGATTTGGTTATAAATGCTATTCCTAGTAAACGTAATAAAACTATTTACGATTACAATACAAATATGCTTAGGACTACAACGGAATGTATGAGTGCTATTTTAGGTGGTGCCAATACCGTTTTTAACTTGCCATACGATGCGATTTACCATAAAGACAATGAGTTTGGCGAGCGTATTGCCAGAAACCAATTGTTAATTTTAAAAAATGAAAGCTATTTTGATATTGTCAATAATGCTTCTGACGGTAGTTATTACATCGAAACTTTAACCTCTCAATTAGCAGATAAAGCTTTAATTCTCTTTAAAGAGATTGAGGCTAACGGTGGTTTTATCGCTCAGTTAAAAGAAGGCAGTATTCAGAAAAAAATAAAAGAAAGCGCTACCAAAGAGCAAGAACAATTTGACAATGGACAAATCACTTTGTTAGGAACAAACAAACATCCTAATAAAAACGATAAAATGCAAAATGAGTTGGAATTGTATCCTTTTGTTAAAATGAACCCAAGACAAACTTTAATCGAACCTATTATAGAAAAAAGATTAGCCGAAACCCTTGAACAAAATCGTTTAAAAACCGAATAAAATCAAAACAACCATGAGTACACGTATTTTAAAAATTTCATTATTATTAATCATTGCTTTTAATTTAAGTTGTAATACAAATGAAGCTAAGCTTGAACAGTTTAAATACGCAGACCAAAAAGAAACCATAACTTGTAATACAGGTTATGACGCTATTTTAAAAGAAGCTTTGTATACTTTTGAGAGTGATATTATTAATAAATACGACCCAAAACAAAAAAACAAATTACGCGCTTATCGTGCATATATCAGTAATTACATTTCTAATAGAACCGCTTTAGAAGAAACTGTTTCACCTCACACAAAAGCTGTGTTTGATGTTTTAAAATCGAAAAAAACTTTATGGAATGGCAAACAATTAAATTACAGTAGTCCTGAAGTAACATGCATTATTGACAATTTAAACGACAAAAACTTAAAACAAACTATACAATCTTTATTGTCTGTTAACAGTATGAGTTCGGACTTATTTGCAGCACCATTAAGAAGTAGTACTGCGTACTCAAGAGATGCCTATTTAGCAACTTTTGTTGCTTTAGATTTATACTATTCTAAATTACATGATATAGATTTTTCTAAAGTTGATCTAACAGCAAACACGCCAAAACCAGAGCCAATAGACTTTAATAAGACGCCTGTTAAAACACCTTTAAAAGTTAAAGAACCTATTAATAGTAGTATTGACCACACAGGACATAATCATAACTAATAAAACAACTCTACTTAAACATAACACAGTTTGAAAATAAAAGTTTCAATATTAATAATTCTATTTATTTGTTTTTCTTGTGAAGAGAAAAAGAAACAAACTGTTGTCAAACAAGATATATTTGGTAAATATTTCAACTTAAAAAAAGATAATATTGATATATATTTACCTAACACTTTACAGCATTACAATTTAGTTGAATACAAAAGAATGCTTAATACTATTGAAGATTCAATAGCTAGAGAATCTGAAATATTGCGTTATAATATTTTAAAATATTCAAAAAAACGTGTACTTCTTTAGATCTGCAAATCACACAACAGATGTTTCTATAAAAATGATTGACTACTATCCTTTTAATAAAAAAGACTCAAATTATATGTCAGCATTATTAACACAGCATTGTCAAGAAACTGCTGAAACAACTAACAGTACGTGTACAAAGATAAAATCAGGGTATTCAGGAAACCATAAAACACAAGCTTTTATGGTTAAATTTAAAATTGATTCTGAAACAGAACCTTCTAGCTATTCAACGATATACGCTGTTAGTTCTAATTATAAATCTTTTATAATAACCTTTCGCTCTTTATTGAACAGAGATTATAATAAGTTCATTCAAAAAACCATAATTAACTAATGGCTAGAAAAGACCTTCAACATATAACCCTAAAATCTGACGCAAATAAGTCAAACACAAACAACAATACGTTTTTAACTGCAGAAGACATTAGTATTAAATCTGAATATTCTAAAGACGATTTAAGTCAAGTCAATCATATAGATTTTGTTGCTGGACTAGCACCTAATTTGCGTGGTCCTTACAGCACGATGTACGTTAGAAGACCTTGGACTATACGCCAATATGCAGGTTTTAGTACTGCTGAAGAAAGTAATGCCTTTTACAGACGTAATCTTGAAGCTGGTCAAAAAGGGCTATCAGTAGCTTTTGACTTAGCGACTCATAGAGGATATGATTCTGATCATCCACGTGTTGTTGGAGATGTTGGTAAAGCAGGAGTTGCGATAGACTCTGTTGAAGACATGAAAGTGTTATTTGATCAAATTCCATTAGATAAAATGTCTGTTTCAATGACCATGAATGGAGCTGTTTTACCTATTATGGCTTTTTATATTGTTGCAGCCGAAGAGCAAGGTGTTAAACCAGAATTACTAGCAGGAACTATTCAAAATGATATTTTAAAGGAGTTTATGGTACGTAATACCTACATCTATCCTCCTACCCCTTCCATGAAAATTATTTCGGATATTTTTGAATACACTAGTCAAAATATGCCTAAATTTAATAGTATTAGTATTTCTGGATATCATATGCAAGAAGCTGGAGCAACTTGTGATATTGAACTAGCATACACACTTGCTGATGGACTGGAATATATTAGAAAAGGACTAGCTGCAGGAATGGATATTGACACGTTTGCACCAAGATTATCCTTTTTCTGGGCAATAGGGATGAATCATTTTATGGAAATTGCAAAAATGCGATCTGCTAGAATGCTTTGGGCAAAATTAGTAAGTCAATTTAATCCTAAAAACCCTAAAAGTTTAGCGCTACGTACACATTGCCAAACTAGTGGATGGAGTTTAACCGAACAAGATCCTTTTAATAATGTAGCTAGAACAACCATTGAAGCTGCTGCTGCTGCTTTTGGTGGCACACAAAGCTTACACACCAATGCATTAGACGAAGCCATAGCATTACCTACAGATTTTTCTGCTAGAATTGCACGTAACACACAAATATTTTTACAAGAAGAAACTAATATTACTAAAACAGTTGATCCTTGGGCAGGAAGTTATTATGTCGAAAAACTTACTCATGATATTACTGAAAAAGCTTGGTCTTTAATTGAAGAAGTTGAAGCTTTAGGTGGTATGACAAAAGCAATTGAAGCAGGTATACCAAAGTTACGTATTGAAGAAGCTGCTGCTAGAAAACAAGCACGTATAGATTCCGGTCAAGATATAATTGTTGGTGTTAATAAATTTGTTTTGGATGAAGAGGATGCTATTGCAACGCTTGAAGTAGACAACCAAACTGTACGATTACAACAAATTGAAGGTTTAGAAAAGATAAAAGCGACTAGAGATACCAGTAAAGTCAATGATGCTTTAGCTAATTTAACTAAAGCTGCTAAAACAGGTCAAGAAAACTTATTAGCTTTAGCTGTAATTGCTGCTCGTGAAAGAGCTACTTTAGGTGAAATTAGTGATGCTCTTGAAGCTGAATTTGGACGTTACAAAGCACAAATAAAATCATTTTCTGGCGTGTATAGTAAAGAAATTAAAGATGATAAGTCTTTTGCAAAAGCAAGAGCATTTGCAGATCAATTTGCAGATCAAGATGGTAGAAGACCACGTATAATGATTGCAAAAATGGGACAAGATGGACATGATCGTGGTGCAAAAGTTGTAGCTACTGGCTATGCTGATGTAGGTTTTGATGTAGACATTGGACCGTTATTTCAAACTCCAGAAGAAGCTGCAAAACAAGCGGTAGAAAATGATGTACACATACTTGGTGTATCTTCTCTTGCTGCTGGACATAAAACATTAGTTCCGCAAGTTATTGAAGAACTAAAAAAATACGGTCGTGACGATATAATGGTAATTGTCGGTGGAGTGATACCAAAACAAGATTATCAATATTTATTTGATGCAGGTGCTGTTGCTGTTTTTGGACCTGGAACAAAAATTAGTGATGCTGCTATTAAAATTTTAGAGATTTTGATTGATTAATCCTTCATTAAATTCTTACATAAACAATCAAATTCAAATATAATTTATAAAAATATAAGTTTGTTTTTATTTTTTAAGCATAACTTTTATTAAAATAGAGGTTTATAATCAGGTTTATAAAGCATGGTTGTCTCATTTTATCTATTGTTAACAACTAAGGTTTTTATTAGTCATAAATAATTGTATTTTTACGCTGGTCTTTTAGCTTTTGTTAAAAGCTAAAATTTCAATAAAACCAAATCGAATTAATGGGTAAAATAATAGCAATTGCCAATCAAAAAGGTGGTGTTGGTAAAACAACAACCTCAGTAAACTTAGCAGCATCTCTAGGTGTTTTAGAAAAAAAGTCCTACTTATTGATGCAGATCCACAAGCTAATGCTACATCTGGTTTAGGTATAGATGTTGAAAGCGTAGATATTGGTACCTACCAATTATTAGAGCATACAAACTCGGCTGCACAAGCTGTATTAAAAACAGAGTCACCTAACCTTGATCTTATTCCTGCTCATATAGACTTAGTTGCTATTGAAATAGAACTTGTAGATAAAGACCAAAGAGAATACATGCTTAAAAAAGCATTAGAAGACATCAAAAATCAGTACGATTATATCTTAATTGACTGTGCGCCTTCTTTAGGATTACTTACCCTTAATGCTTTAACAGCCTCAGACGCTGTAATTATACCAATACAATGTGAGTATTTTGCATTAGAAGGTTTAGGAAAACTATTAAACACTGTGAAAAGTGTTCAAAAAATACATAATCCAGAATTAGATATTGAAGGGTTACTACTTACCATGTACGATTCTCGTTTACGTTTATCTAATCAAGTCGTAGAAGAAGTGCAAAAGCATTTTAACGACATGGTGTTTTCAACGATCATTCAACGTAATGTTAAGTTAAGTGAAGCCCCAAGTTATGGAGAAAGTATCATTAACTATGACGCGTCAAGTAAAGGTGCTAGTAACTATTTAAGTTTAGCAAAAGAAATTATTACAAAAAACTCCTAAAATATGGCGAAGGCAACAAAAAAACAGGCTTTAGGACGTGGACTTTCAGCATTATTAAAAGATCCAGAAAATGATATTCAAACTGCAAAAGATAAAAATGCAGATAAAGTAATAGGAAATATAGTCGAGTTAGATTTAGAGGCTATTGAAATGAATCCATTTCAGCCACGTACTAACTTTAACGAAGAAACTTTACGTGAATTAGCCTCTTCTATTAGAGAGTTAGGTGTTATACAGCCTATTACTGTTAGAAAATTAGGATTTGAAAAGTACCAACTAGTTTCTGGAGAACGTCGTTTTAGAGCATCTAAATCCATAGGGTTAGAAACCATACCTGCTTATATCAGGATAGCTAATGATCAGGAAAGTCTAACTATGGCATTGGTAGAAAATATCCAACGTCAAGATTTAGACCCTATCGAAATTGCTTTATCTTACCAACGTTTGATTGACGAAATTGAACTGACTCAAGACCAAATGAGTGAGCGTGTTGGAAAAAAACGTAGTACCATTTCTAACTATTTACGTCTTTTAAAATTAGATCCAATTATCCAAACAGGAATGCGTGACGGATTTTTATCTATGGGTCATGGTCGTGCTATAATTAATATTGAAGATCAAAACATACAGTTAGAAATTTATGAAAAAATATTAGCTAACAAACTTTCTGTTAGAGATACTGAAGCTTTAGTACGCAACTACAATACGACTAAAGAAGTCAAAATTCCTGTTAAAAAAGAAAAGGAACAATTACCAGTTTTTGTTAAAAAAGGGATTAGCACATTTTCTGAATACTTTGGTCATAAAATAGACGTTAAAGTATCTAATAATGGTAAAGGTAAAATTACGATTCCTTTTCATTCTGAAGAAGATTTTAATCGTATTAAAAAGCTAGTCGAAGGTGGTAAATAAGCCATATCTATTCTGTATTATATTCTGTTTATTTTGTGCAATTGGTTTTGCTCAAACAGATGATGCTGTCAAAACAACAGACAGTTCTAAATCATCAAAAAAGCTACCTAAATCTTTAAAACAAAAAAAGAGACAAACCTGTAATTATAGATAGTACAGTTATTAAAAAAACTAAAGCCTACGATCCTTTAGCGCCTTCAAAAGCTGCTTTCTATTCTGCTATTTTACCAGGTTTAGGCCAAGCTTACAATGGTAAATATTGGAAAATACCTATTGTCTATGCTGCATTAGGTACAGGTATATATTTTTATATAGACAATAACAACCAATACAAACGTGTTAGAGATGCTTATAAAAGACGTTTAGCTGGTTTTTCTGATGACGAGTTCCAAGATAGAATAACTGATGAAGGTTTACAAGAAGCTCAAAAAAACTATCGTAGAAATAAAGAATTATCACTTTTAGTCACCATAGGTATGTATGCTTTAAATATAATTGATGCCAATGTTGATGCGCATTTACTACAATATAATATTAACGACGATTTAAGTTTAAAACCACACTATCAAATCGAAGAAATTGATAATGTAGGTCGTGTAGGATTAACTTTAAATTTTCAATTTTAAAACTATAGTTTTCAACAACTCTGAAAACTAAAACACTATCATCTTATGAAAATAGCTTTACTAGGCTACGGTAAAATGGGAAAAGCAATTGAAGCCATAGCATTACAACGTGGTCATACCATAGTAATTAAAACTTCAAAAACAGATAATTACACTATAACTGATGCCGATGTAGCTATTGATTTTAGTGTCCCTTCTGCTGCATTTGGAAACATTAGTAACTGTATCAACAATCAAGTACCTGTTATATCTGGTACTACAGGATGGTTAGATCAATATAACGATGTGGTTTCGCTTTGCGAAAAACAAAAAGGAGCTTTTATTTATGCTTCTAATTTTAGTTTAGGAGTAAATATATTTTTTGAACTAAATGAAACTTTAGCAAAAATGATGTCCAAATTAAAGGATTACAAATTAGATATTGAAGAAATACATCATACTCAAAAATTAGATGCTCCTAGTGGTACAGCTATAACTTTAGCAGAAGGTATCATTAAAAATAATGAAGCTTACAAAGGTTGGGAATTAGATAAAGCTAATAATGACAATATACCTATAGTTGCTAAACGTATCCCTGAAGTCCCAGGAACGCATACTATAAGTTACACTAGTCCAATTGATACTATAAAAATTGAACACGAAGCACACAACAGGCAAGGTTTTGCGCTTGGTGCTGTTATAGCTGCAGAGTGGATTGCAGATAAAACTGGTGTTTTTACTATGAAAGATGTGTTAAATATTGGGTAACTTTATTAATTTTAACAACATTTGCATTAATAGATTAACCAAAAGACAATAATTTTTACCAATATGGACGTTACGCAGTGGATTATATTTTTTCTAGTTATTCAGGTTTTACATGGTTTAGCCACTTGGAAACTATACATTAAAGCTGGCAGACAAGCTTGGGAAGCATTTATTCCTGTTTATAATTCTGTAATTTTAATGAAAATTATTAACAGACCTTGGTGGTGGACAATTCTATTATTTTTACCAATTGTTAATCTAATTTTATTTCCAGTAATTTGGGTTGAAATTGCAAGAAGCTATGGCAAAAATTCTGCTATAGATACCTTTTTAGCTATTTTTACTTTTGGTTTTTATAGTTTTTATTTAAACTATGTCGCTAAGGATATCAACCATATAAAAGACAGAGATTTACAACCTAGAACAGAAGTTGGTGATTGGGTAAGCTCGATATTATTTGCAATTGTTGCAGCGACTATAGTGCATACTTATTTTATTCAGCCCTTTGTTATACCTACATCATCACTTGAAAAAACACTATTAGTAGGTGATTTTTTATTGGTAAGTAAAATACATTATGGAGCCAGAGCGCCTCAAACGACAGTAGCTTTACCAATGATACATGATGCAATACCTGGAAGTACTACGCCATCTTATCTTAAATTTCCACAATTACCAAAATTTAGATTTCCTGCTTTTCAAAGTATAAAACGTAATGATATTGTTGTCTTTAACTGGCCTGTAGATACCTTAGTAGACATAAATAATCCTTATGGAGAAGTAAGACACAAACCAATTGACAAAAAAACCAATTATGTAAAACGTTGTGTTGGATTACCTGGTGACAACCTATCTATTAAAGATGGTTATGTTTATATTAATGGAACTAAAAACCAATTACCAGATAGAGCTAAACTACAGTTTTTTTATAAAGTAGTATTAAACGGTGTTTCTCCAGAATCAATCTACCAAAAATATAACATTACAGAAAAATACGACCAATACGTTTTTAAAACTGAAACCGCTAATTTTAATAGACCTCAATTTCAGAATTACTTAAAAGTTAAAAAAATTGCAGTAGAGATTACAAAACAAGACTCTTTACAAGTTAATTTTACAGCTAATATTGATCAAGAATCTTTCAATTTACTTAAACTAGATATTGCTGAAAGTTTACTACACGTTAATCTTACAGAAGATTTGGCTACTATAATGAAAAGTGATCCTGACGTTAAAAGCGTTACTAAGGATTTATCTAATAGTACAACTGAAAACATTTTCCCAAATGCACCTGGATATACCTGGAACAGAGATAATTTTGGACCAATTTATATACCACAAGAAGGAAAATCTATTGATATTAATGTAGACAACTTACCAGTTTACAAACGCTTATTAACAGCCTATGAAGGCAATACAGTTAATGTAAAAGGGAATCAAGTCTTAATTAACGGAAGAGTTGCAACTTCATACACATTTAAACAAGACTATTATTGGATGATGGGAGACAATAGACATAACTCTCAAGATGCTAGAATGTGGGGATTTGTACCGTTTGATCATGTTGTTGGAAAACCAGTTTTTGTATGGATGAGTTATGATACTAATGGAAAAGGAATAAATAAAATACGTTGGAACAGATTATTTACAACTGTTGGTGGTGATGGTAAATTAACATCATATTTTATTCCGTTTTTGGTAGTCTTAGCTTTATTTTTTGGTTACAAAAAATTCAGGAAAAATAAAAAAGCGGCTTAATAATAAAAAGACATTAGTATACTAATATTAATTTTAGTGTGCTCTATTTTAAAATGAATATAGTACTGCATCCAACATATTTTCCAAGTATAGCACAATTTGTTGCTATAGCTAAAGCTGAAAGTCTGACGTTTGAAATACATGATAATTTTCAGAAACAGTCCTACAGAAATAGGACCTATATATATGGAGCAAACGGTAAGTTACAATTAAGTGTACCTATTATTCATAGTCACAAACAACGTCAGCTTTACAAAGATGTTAAAATTAGTGATGTAGATAATTGGCAAACTGTACACTGGAAAAGCTTAGAGTCTGCTTACCGAACGTCACCTTTTTTCGAATTTTATGAAGATGAATTACAGCCTCTTTTTGATTTAAAATCAGAATTTATTTTTGACCATAATCTTAAATGTTTTGAAATAGTCTGTGATTGTCTTCAGTTGGATATAACACCAAAATTCACAACGACCTTTAATAAGGAAACCAATGCAAACACAATAGATTATAGATTCTTATCTAAGGCGAGACAGCAACAAAATTTTAATTTTGAAGCTTACACACAAGTTTTTAGTCCCAAACATGGTTTCTTAAATAATTTAAGTATCCTAGATTTATTATTTAACGAAGGTACAAATGCTTTAAATTATCTTGAAAACCAAATGATAACACATAATGATTAGACCGTTTATACATTACGGAATTCATTTTTTACTACCACTTTTAGTAGCTTTGTTATTTTTTAAATCGAATTGGAAAAAAGCATATTTAATTATGCTTTCAGGATATTTAATAGACTTGGACCACTTATTAGCTACACCAATTTTTCAAGCTGATAGATGTAGCATAAACTTTCATCCTTTACACAGTTATTACGCTATAGCATTATATATTATTTTATTACTACCTAAAGCCACGAGGTTAATTGGTTTAGGATTAGTAATTCATATTATTGCAGACATTACAGACTGTTTTTTAATGTCTTACTAATTAAAATGAAATTTTAGTAAGAATAGGAAAGTGATCAGAGTATTGTACATCGTAAGTTTTAAAACTGTTGACATTCCAAGATTTATCGACTAAAATAAAATCTATACGCAACGGAAAAAACTTAAAGTTATATGTACGTCCAAAACCGTTACCTTGTTGCTTAAAAGCATCCTTCATGTCTCCTCTAATAGCTTTGTAAACGTATGAAAATGCAGAATTGTTAAAATCTCCACTTATAATGGATTTATGAGGACTTTGATTTTTATGTTTTAAAAATAATTCTGTTTGATTTTGCTGAAGTTTAAACGTCTCTCCTATTCCGTTTATCAGGTCTTCAGAGTTTTGAGTCGTTAAACTTTGTACTCTAGGATCAATTCTTAAAGATTGTAAATGCAAATTATACACTCTAACAGTATCTTTACCTTTAACAATATCTGCAAAAATAGCATTATTAGCTGTTTTAGGAAACTGAACAGAGCCAGAATTAACAATTGGATAGTGAGAGAATATAGCTTGTCCTATTTTTTTAGTTTTGTCATCCAGTTTTTTGTATTTGTATTTGTAAAACGAAAAATCAACACCGTCCTGCTCATGATATTCTTGAATACATAAAACATCAGGATTTTCATTCTTTACAAAATCTACAAGTTTTGTATCTATAGCATCATCTTCAATCCAATCGTAAAGGTTAAATAAACGCACATTATAATTCATTATAGATAAACTATCTGCATCATTTTCTTCCCAGTTAGAGAATTTGTACAACGATCCAAACAAAAAATAACCAACTGCTATAACTACTAAAGACAATAGCAATTGCTTTTTTATTTTAAGCAACCAATACACAAAAAACAAAACGTTAAGTAATATTAAAAAAGGAACTCCTAAGCTTAAAACAGATAATACTGCAAATGTTTTTGGCGGAATATTAGGCAAAACATAAGATAACAGCAATAAAAAAGCAACAATAGAATTTATGAAGAACACGACTTTCTCGAAAAAATTTAAATTCTTCATATTATTAATTATTTACCTGCTTTAAATAAAAACGCTTTTTCTTCTTTAGACAAACTATCATAACCACTTTTGCCTATTTTGTCTAATATAGTATCTACTTTTTTCTGATTATTAAATTGGTTAAACTCTTCTTTTTTATAACCAGCAACTTTCCCTTTTTGTTTATGTACAGTTTTTAAATTGGTAGTAGGACGACTTTTAAAAACACCAGAAATCCAATCCATAAAACGCGAAAAACCAGTACCAATATCATGGCCTTTTACTAGCTGTTTAGCATAGATAAAACCTAATAAAGCACCTCCTAAATGGGCTAAATTTCCACCAGCATTTTGACCACTAAATATATTAATAATATCAAATCCAATTAACACTGCTCCTATCCACCATAATTTTAAATTAAAGGTAAAAAACCTTAACTCCTTATTAGGCATATAAGTACACAAAAATATTAAAATAGCTCTTACTCCTGCAGATGCACCAATTAAATATGCTGGTTGCAAAAATAATTTTGGTAGCAAGTTATAACCCAATAAAAAAGCCAAACCTCCTGATATAATACCCATAAAATAGATATTAAGTGCCATTTTAGGACTAAATAAATTAAGCATGATTCTACCTAAAAAGTAAAGCCATAACATATTAAATATCAAGTGTAACGGATCAAAATGAAGAAACCCGTAGCTGATGATTGTCCATGGTTTATATAAAAAGCCAATAAAATCACTAGGTAGACGCAGCCAAACAAATAATTCAGGAACCAAACGCCTTAACAATAAAGCAAATAAAAACACTACAGCGTTAATTGCTATAATTTTTTCTAGGACATTTAGTCTAGCATATTTATATTTTAATTGCTGAATTTGATTCATATTACCTATCCCAACGGTTTTTATTAAATTGTGTTTTACGCCAATACCACATTATAAAAAAGCCAATAATCGCTCCTCCTACGTGAGCTAAATAAGCAGTATTACTTGGACTAAAAAACGACTGTCCTGTAAACGCGGAGATAACATCTAAAAGTATAATTCCTGGTATAAAATATTTAGCTTTTATCGGGATTGGTAAAAATATCATCATTAGCTCAGCATTTGGATTCATCATACCAAAAGCAGCTAAAACACCCATAATACATCCTGACGCACCAACCATTGTACTATTATTTATAAGTACATTAGTTTCAAATAAAGACTGAAATACAGATTGATTAATAACATTACTACTGATGTTATGATCTGCCATATACGTTGCTAATTGTTCTTGTAATAACTGACCTGTATATTGCTGACCATCTAAAATATTAAAATTTATAATATCATTAATAGCAGAACTACTTAACCCTGATTCTAGTAAGCTTTTTAAAGCTGGAAAATAATCCCAATAATATCCAGATAACTGAAACAAGACTGCTCCTAATCCAGCTGAAAAATATAAGAATAAAAATTTATTTCGACCTAAACGTTGCTCTACTGGGCTTCCAAACATCCATAAAGCAAACATATTAAATAACAAGTGTGTAAAACCACCATGCATAAACATGTGAGTAATCACTTGCCAAGGCTTAAAGGCGTCACTTGCAGGAAAATGCATTGCAAATAAATCGTAAAACAAACGTCCATCACCAACAGTCATTGTTCCAATAAACATTAGTACATTTATGATAATTAGGTGCTTGACTGTATCTGTTATTTTAATCATAACTTACATAAATTTTTTATCTAACTCATCCACAGTCATTGTTATAAATGTGGTTTTATTAGTAGGTGACACGTTAGGTTCTTTACAACCAAACAATCGGTTTACCAAATGCTCTTGCTCTGGATTGGTTAACGTTTGACCTGTTTTTATGGCTAAACTTTTTGCCATAGATTTAGCTAATAAATCTGTTGCCGAAAAATTACTGTCAGGCACTTCGTTTTCAACATCACTAATTAGCTGTTCTAAGATTATAGAGACTTCGCTTTCTGGTACATTTACTGGTACACCTGAAATTAAAATGGTATCATCTTTTATGGATTGAAATACAAACCCTGTAGATTCTAAATCTTCTTTTAATTGATTAATTAAGGCTATTTCTTGACTGGAAAAATGCAATTCTAACGGAAACAGTAATTGTTGGCTTACGCCTTCTTTTATAGTAATATGTCGCAAAAAATCTTCATATAAAACACGTTGATGTGCGCGATGCTGATCTATAACCAACATACCAGATTTAATGGTACTTATTATAAATTTATTATTTAATTGGTACGTAGTTTGCTTAGTTTCGACTTCATTTTCATTTTTAAAAATACTTTCATTTTCAGGTTGACTTTCAAAAGTAATTTCATCAAAATCTTTAGTCGTTTTAGTGCCTTTAGACTCTAAACCAACATATAAACTCTCCCAACTTGCTCCTGTATCTTTTTTAAAACTAGGACTAGCAATTGCTGTAGGTTTAGATACTGGTGTGTCATCCTTAAATGGATTAAAGCTTTGGTCTACCTCTACACTTGGCATACCTTTTTGCTCGTAGCTATAAGGTGTATCCAAATTAGCATCACGATCAAAATCCAAAACAGGTGCAATATTAAATTGTCCTAAACTATGTTTTACAGCGGATCTTAAAATAGCATACAACGTATGCTCATCATCAAATTTAATTTCGGTTTTTGTTGGATGAATATTAATATCTATAGTTTGCGGATTAACCGTTAAGTTTAAATAATAACTTGGTTGTGCTCCATCTTTTAGCAAACCTTCAAAAGCAGAATTAATTGCGTGATTTAAATACGCGCTTTTAATAAAACGGTTATTAACAAAAAAGAATTGCTCGTTTCTAGACTTTTTAGCAAACTCAGGTTTACCAACAAATCCAGATATGGTTAATACTTCTGTGGTTTCTTCTACAGGTACTAATTTTTCGTTTGTTTTATTTCCAAAAATATTTACAATACGTTGTCTGTAATTACTTTGAGGAAGGTTAAAAGTCTCGTTACCATTGCTAAACATTGAAAATGCAATGGATGGATGAGCTAATGCAACACGATGGAATTCGTCAATAATATGCCTAAGTTCAACTGTATTAGATTTTAAAAAATTACGTCTAGCAGGAATATTAAAAAACAAGTGTTTGACTGACAATGACGTCCCTTTTGGTGTAACAATAACGTCTTGGGTTTTAACTTCACTACCTTCTATAACTATAGTTGTACCAAGCTCTTCTTGGTCTTGTTTCGTTTTTAGCTCTACATGTGCAATTGCAGCAATACTTGCTAAAGCTTCACCTCTAAACCCTTTTGTATTAAGTTGAAATAAATCGTCAGCAGATTTTATTTTTGAAGTTGCATGACGCTCAAAACTAAGTCTTGCATCAGTTGCACTCATCCCCTTTCCGTTATCAATAACTTGAATTAGGGTTTTTCCTGCGTCTTTAATAATTAATTTAATGGAGTCTGAATTTGCATCAATTGCATTTTCAAGTAACTCTTTTACAACCGAAGCTGGTCGTTGCACTACTTCACCTGCAGCAATTTGATTAGCTACATGATCTGGTAATAATTGAATAATATCTGCCATACTTTAATTAGAGAAGAATATAGATAAATCAAAACCGATGATTAGTAAAAATAAAAATATTAATACAGCTACGATTATCAGTATACGTCTATTGGCTGCTTTATCTGGGCTATTTTTAAACTCATCAAAAGCATTATTAAATTTTTGTTTAAGATTTGGATTTTCACCAACTGTTGTTCTATGTTCATCAAACTTATGTTTGATTTCATACGGATTACCTTCACCTTTATAAAATCTAGGCGAGTAATTAAACTTTTTATTTTTACGTTTAGATAGTAATCCCATAGCGTTATCTATTTAATTTTGGTGTTTAAGTACACCATTACAATCAGCAAAACAGCTAACACACCAATAAGTAGAAACAATGTGTTTCCTTTTTTTGATTTTGAAGCTGTTCGTCTAGTTTCAGTCCAACTTGTATTTAAACTTTGTTTAAGTTTAGCTGCTGAGTTTTCGTCTTTTGAAAAACGAGACTGATAGTTAAATTTTTTATTTTGTTTTTGACCAAACAAGTCTAAGTAGTTTTTAAGTGAATACTACTCAAAAATACTGAAAATACTATAAAGCTATAGGTTAAGAATGCTAAAAATTGTTAACAGTCCTTAAGCATTACTACGTAATTGGGCCATTTTTAATGCTGCAACTGCTGCTTCAACACCTTTGTTACCAAGTTTACCTCCAGATCTATCAATAGCTTGTTGCATCGTATTATCGGTTAATAGGCAAAAAATAACAGGTGTCTCATCTATAACATTTAGGTCTTTAATACCTTGTGCTACAGCTTCACAAACAAAATCAAAATGTTTTGTTTCACCTTGCACTACGCTACCTATTGCTATAACTGCATCTACCATTTGGTTCTGCATTTTTTTACAACCATAAATTAGCTCATAACTTCCTGGAACATCCCAAATAGCTATGTTATCTTCATTTACACCATGTTTTATTAATGTGCTTTTGGCACCTTCTAATAAACCTTGAGTGATTTTTTCGTTCCATTCAGAAACAACAATCCCAAACCGAAATTGCTCTCCGTTTGGGATTGTTGCTTTATCGTATGCTGATAAATTTGTTGTTGCCATAGTATGTATTAGTTAGACATTGCCTTAGCTTTACCAATAAACACTTCTGCTTGAGTTGCTTCAGGTGAGCTTGGGTAATTGTCTTTTATTTTATTAAATAAATCTAATGCTTTTGATGCTTGGTTTAAATTTAAAGCAGTAATACCAGCTTTAAATAAATATGTTGGAGCAGTAAACTCGTTTTGACGTAAGTTAGCAGCTTCTATATAATAATCTAAAGCATTTTCTGCTTCTGTTAATTGCATAAAGGCATCACCAATTGCACCTTTAGCCATAGGAGCTAAAGTTTCGTCATCACTCTCAAACTTATCAAGATATGTGATAGCATTTTGGTAATCTTTAGTATTTAAATATGCCATTCCTGCATAATAGTTAGCTAAATTTCCTGCAGCAGTACCACTGTATTGGTCAGCTATATCGACCATACCTAATTTACCTTCTCCTCCTTTTAAAGACAACGTGTATAAAGAGTCCTGTCCAACTGTTGCTGTTACAGCATCGTTAAAGAATTTTTGTGCTTGGTACATTTCATTCATTGCTTCACCTTGATTAGGTTTAACAACAAATTGTTTATATCCTAAATATAGCAATGCTACAGCTGCTACAGCACCAATGATAATAAAAATATTTTTCTGATTTTTCTCAACAAATTCTTCTGCTTTATTAGCAGATTCATCTAAAGTATCAAAAACCTCAGCTGTTGTTGATGACGATGTGTCTTCAACCTCAATTTCCTTTTCTACTTTTGTTTTTGGTTTGTATCCTCTTTTCTTGTAAGTTGCCATATTAATTTTATTAATGCGCACAAAAATATAATTTTTCTTCAGAAATAAAAGGTTATTTATTTGATATTTTTCAATAATTTGCACATCCTTAAAAGGCCACCACATTAAAAGCCTTCCCTTTTAGAAATAACTCTATGATTTTAAAGTCTTTATCACTATTAAACTACAAAAATTTTGACTCAAAAACCTTTGCATTTAATGAGACTATTAACTGTTTGGTAGGTAATAATGGTGTCGGAAAAACCAATGTATTGGATGCAATCTATCATTTATCCTTTGGTAAAAGCTACTTTAACCCTGTCGCATCGCAGAACATTAAATATAACGAAGAGTTTTTTGTTATAAATGGTGAATATCATAAAGATAATAAAACCGAAAACATAGTTGTTAGTCTAAAAAAAGGACAAAAAAAGTTATCAAACGTAACACTAAAGCTTATGACAAATTTAGTGATCATATAGGCTTTTTACCTTTAGTTATAATAAGTCCAGCAGATAGAGATTTAATTATTGAAGGTAGTGACACAAGGCGTAAGTTTATAGATAGCGTAATTAGCCAAAGTGATAAAAATTATTTAAGTAGCCTTATTAATTACAACAAGATACTTTCGCAACGTAATTCGTTATTAAAATATTTTGCTGCAAATCACACTTATAACAACGACACTATTGAGGTTTACAACCAACAATTACAATTATATGGTACCGAAATTTTTGAAAAACGTAAACAATTTTTAGAAGACTTTATCCCGTTATTTAAAGCTCGTCATAAAGCTATAAGTAATAATAACGAAGAAGTTAGCTTAAACTACAAAAGTGATTTATTTACAAACGATTTAGAGCAATTACTAAGAAAATCCATTAATAAAGATAAAGCGCTACAATATACTAGTGTTGGTATACATAAAGATGACTTAGAGTTTAATATTGGAGACTATCCTATTAAAAAATTTGGTAGTCAAGGCCAACAAAAATCGTTTTTAATAGCATTAAAATTAGCACAATTTGATAGTATTAAGGCACTAAGTGGTGATAACCCTATATTATTATTGGATGACATTTTTGATAAGTTAGATGAAACACGTGTCGCACAAATTATAAAACTTGTAAATGACGAAAATTTTGGTCAGATTTTTATAAGCGATACACATGCAGAACGTACCGAAAACGCAGTAAAACAAGTGCATCAATCCTATGAAATTTTTAAACTTTAACATGAAAAAATCCATCTATATAATATTATTACTTATACTTAGTTGTAGCAATAATCCCGAACAATTTAAACAACACATTACTGGATATTGGGAGATTGAAGAGGTGATCCTTAAGGATGGCACAAAAAAACAATACACAATTAACGAGACTATTGATTATATTGAAATAAGTAACGACTCGGTTGGATTTAGAAAAAAACTAAAACCTAATTTTGGAGGCACTTACCAAACTTCAAAAAGTCAAGAACAATTTTTATTTAAAATTGAAAACGATAGTCTAAATTTATATTACACTACTCCATTTGCTAAATGGAAAGAAACGATATTAAAAGCAAGCGAGGACAAATTACACGTCATTAACCAAAATAAAGATTTGTATTTATACAAACGCTACACACCAATTACATTAGATTAAAACATGGCAAAACGCAGCAACAATTTACTTAACATATCTGAAGCATTACAAGATTTTGTTACCGAAAATAAACTTGAAAAAGGACTAGACAAAGTTAATGTTAGAGACGCTTGGTCGAAGTTAATGGGCAACGGAATTAACAATTACACCACTGCAATTGAGCTTAAAAAAGACATCCTTTATATACAACTAAGTTCTAGTGCTTTAAGAGAAGAATTAAGTTATGGTAATCAAAAGATAATTACCATGCTAAATGAAGAATTAGGAAAGGAAATTATTAAAAAACTGGTTTTGAGATAATTAAAAATAGAAAAACTAAATATTTTTTTGAAATAATTTAAAAATAACGTTTAGTTAATATTATTAATTCTATCTTTGACACTATTATTAACAAATTTTTTTATTACAATGGCTCAAGGCACAGTAAAATTTTTCAATGATTCAAAAGGATTCGGTTTTATAACTGAAGAAGGATCAGACAAAGACCATTTCGTACACATCTCTGGACTTATCGACGAAGTTCGTGAAGGTGATGTTGTAGAATTCGATTTACAAGAAGGAAGAAAAGGAATGAACGCAGTAAATGTAAAAGTAGTATAATTATATATTTTCTATTTAAACCATTACAAAAAAAGCCTTTCCAATTGGAAAGGCTTTTTTCGTGGCACACATTATTACTCAATTACTTTTAAATTTATTTCTGAGTAATGTTAAAACAAAAAAATCCAGCATACGCTGGATTTTTTTATATAATCTATAGTGTTTTATACTTAAAACATTTCACGTCCAGAAAAATGGAAAGCACCTTCAATAGCTGCATTCTCATCACTATCACTTCCGTGTACTGCATTTTCTCCAATAGAAGCTGCATATAATTTACGGATAGTACCTTCTGCTGCATCATCAGGATTAGTAGCACCAATTAAAGTTCTAAAATCTTCAACTGCATTATCTTTTTCTAAAATAGCAGCAACAATAGGTCCACGTGTCATGTACTCTACTAACTCACCAAAGAAAGGTCTTTCGTTATGTACAGCATAAAATGCTTCAGCATCTTGCTTAGTCATTTGTGTTAACTTCATTGCAACGATTCTAAAACCTGAAGCGTTAATTTTTTCTAAGATTGCGCCAATGTACCCTTTTTCAACAGAGTCAGGCTTAAGCATTGTAAATGTTCTGTTAGTTGCCATTTTTTAATTTTAATGTTATCTAATGTGATTAATTACAACCACTATACTTGTAAAAAGTGGCTGTTAATTTTGTGCAAAAGTACGCCATTTATTAAGAAAAACAATACAATCCAATATTAAAAAATTGTATCTTCGTTGGCTATGACAAAACAAGACATTACAGCCATTAATCAGTTATTGGCAACACCTAAAAAAATTGTAATTGTAAGCCATAAAAATCCTGATGGAGATGCTATAGGTTCTAGTTTGGCTTTATTTCATTATTTAACAAAAACTAATCATCTAGCGACTGTTATTGTCCCTAATGATTATCCGGATTTTTTAAAATGGATTCCTGGTCAAGATTTAATATTAAAATACGACAGTCAAAAAGAAGATAGCGAACAAAAAATAGCTGAAGCTGATATTATTTTTACTCTAGACTTCAACGCGTTCCATCGTGCTGGAGACATGGTTGATGTGTTAACTAATAGCCAAGCATTAAAAATTATGATAGATCATCATCAACAACCTGATGATTATGCTAAATACACATATAGTGATGTTAGCATGAGTAGCACTTGTGAGATGATTTATAATTTTATAGAGTATTTAGACGGTTTACAAGTTATTGACAGTAATATTGCTACAGCCATTTATGTTGGTATTATGACAGATACTGGTTCGTTTAGATTTAGATCTACAACCAGTGCTACACATAGGATTATTGCCAACTTAATAGATAAAGGTGCAGACAACACTTTTATACACAATCAAGTTTTTGACACTAATAGCTACAATAGACTACAACTTTTAGGTTGTGCTTTAAGTAATCTTAAAGTAATACCAGAATCTAGAGCTGCGTTTATCACTTTGTCTCAAAAAGAATTACAACAATTTGATTACAAAAAAGGAGATACAGAAGGTTTTGTAAACTATGCATTATCTTTAAATAACGTGGTCTTAGCTGCTATATTTATTGAAGATTTACAACAAGGGATTATAAAAATATCTCTGAGATCAAAAGGAGATTTTTCGGTAAACGAAATGTCAAGAGCGCACTTCCAAGGTGGAGGACACACTAATGCTGCAGGAGGAAAAAGCGATGTAAATATTGCTAAAACTGTTGAAAAATTTATTAGTATCTTACCACAATACAACACAGCATTACATGAAGCATAGTTTAGTTATATTAGTTATTATAGTTTGTACTGTTTTAGGATGCAAATCTCCTGAAGCTAGAAAACCAGTAACAGTTAGTAGTGGCTCTTTTATAGACGAATCTATTGAAAGAAATAAATCTTTAAATCAAAAACAAACTAAAGCTATTAAAGCCATAATAGCCCAACAACCAGAAAAAAACTATCAAATATCTGGTAATGGCTTTTGGTATTACTTTAGCACTAAAATTGAAAGCGACAGCTTATCTACACCCAATTTTGGAGATAAAATCGTGTATAGCTACAATGTTAAAGATTTAAAAGGAACGACTATATACAGCAAAGAAGAGCTTAAAGTACAAAAGTATGTAATGGATCAAGAAGAGCTATTTTCTGGTCTTCGCGAAGGATTAAAATTAATGAAAGCTGGCGAGAGTGCAACTTTTATTTTTCCGTCACAAAAAGCATATGGTTATTATGGAGATGAAAATAAAATAGGAACTAACATCCCTATAATTTGTGAAGTTTCTGTATTTTCGATTTACCAAAAAGAATAGATATAAACCCAAAACAAATGAACAAATTAATTAACACAATGAAATTATTATTTATTGCCTTAATGGTCAGTTTAACAAGTAGCTCTTGTCAAGAAAAACACCAAGATTTAGAAGACGGTCTTTACGCAGAGTTTGTTACAAATAAAGGGACAATGGTTGCTAAATTATTTTATGAAAAAGTACCTGTTGTAGTCGCTAACTTTGTTGGATTAGCAGAAGGGACACATCCAAAATTAGCAGATAGCTTAAAAGGAAAACCTTTTTATGATGGCATTATTTTTCATCGTGTGATGGATAAATTTATGATACAAGGTGGTGACCCAACAGGAACAGGAATGGGAAGCGCTGGATACAAATTTTTTAGCGAGTTTGACACAAGTTTAAGTCATGACAAAGCAGGAATTTTATCTATGGCTAATTCTGGTGGTTACAATACAAACGGAAGTCAATTTTTTATAACAGAGGTACCAAAACAAAACCTTGATGGTTTTTATGCAGATGGTAGTTTAAAAAACTGTAATGGTCGCGTAAGTTGTCATTCTGTATTTGGAGAATTAGTTAAAGGATTAGAAGTACAAGACAGTATCTCTAATGTTGCTGTTAATCCTAAAAACAAACCTTTAGAAGATGTTGTGATTCAAAAATTAAATATAATACGTAAAGGTGATGCAGCTAAAGCATTTGATGCAGCTAAAGTATTTACAGAACAAGAACCATTATTACCGCAAAAATTGGAAGAGCTTAAAGCAAAAGAATTAGAGCGTATTAAAGAACAGTCAAAAGAAGCAGCTGCTAACTTTATTAAAAAGCATGCTGATTTCCCTGGAGAAGTTAAAGAGTTTCCTACAGGAATGGTTATGATATTAGATGCTAAAGCAGATGGTGTTAAACCTAAACCTTCTGATCGTGTTTTAATTGACTGTACTGGTCTTTTTGAAGATGGAAGTTTTTTCTTTTCTACAATAGTAGAAGACGCTAAAAAATACAACAACTACAATGAAGATGCTGAAAAGCAAGGTGCATATAATGCATTTGCAATGCCATACAACGAGTCTGCTACCCTAGTTCCAGGATTTAGAGAAGCGATGTTAAATATGGATATTGGTGATAAAGCCAGAATATTTGTACCAAGTTATTTAGGTTATGGAGCTGCTGGACGTGGTCCAGTACCACCAAATGCTAACTTAATTTTTGATATAGAATTAGTTGGTTTAGATAAAAAATAAAACAACATCAAAATATAAAAAAGCACTCTACGGAGTGCTTTTTTTGCTTTAAAGTATAGACAAATAATTAAAAAACTTGATATAAAGTGGTTACAATAAGCCCTTTGTTATTTTTTAAAACATGTGACATTAGTCGTTTTTCTGACGTGACTTTAAAATTAAAAGGTGCTTCTAAAATATTTAAACCACTCTTCTTTTTTATTCTAATCCCTTGACCAGAAATAATATCTAAGTTTGGTACAAACGTCGTATTTGGGAGATGTTCAGTTAAAATAAGGTATTTATACTTCACTAATTTACTAAGTACATTTTTAACCTCTGCATTAGATAAATGCTGTAAAACTTGTCTAATAATAGCACAATCGCCATCTGGTAATTCATCAACTGCAATATCCAAACATTTAAAATTTAAATGTTCAGTTTTATAATTAGACTTATTATAATCTATTAAATTTTCAACAATATCTATTGCATGATATATCCTTGTAAAAGGAACTAAATGTTTCCCTATATTAAAATCTCCACAACCTAAATCGCAAACCTCTATTGGTGTTTTAAAAGATTTTAAAAATGTGCTAACAACTTGTAAATATGGAGTAATTATTTCTGGATCATGAGACCCTTCTCCAGAATAAAACGGAGCTTGGTTATCTCCCCAAAGTTTTAAATCATATACTTGTTCCATTGCTTTTTTAGTTGGCCAAGGCTGTTTATTTTTCTTTTTTA
Source organism: Olleya sp. NP1-10 (assembly GCF_055804415.1). Taxonomy (NCBI): domain Bacteria; kingdom Pseudomonadati; phylum Bacteroidota; class Flavobacteriia; order Flavobacteriales; family Flavobacteriaceae; genus Olleya; species Olleya sp. NP1-10. The sequence continues at coordinate 3,575,396 of NZ_CM147840.1, forward strand.
ACTTCACACTAAAATATTAATATTTCGATTTACACTATATTACCAAAAATAAATTTAAACACTCATAATTAAAAGATCATATTTATATATTTTAATTATTAATAACGACCGACCAAAGCTATGAATACAATTGAACAACAAAACCAAACTGAAGAAGAAAAGTTAGAAATAACAGAGAAATTACCCAAGCAATTATTAACAGATCAATTAAACTTATATGCTAAATCTGCTAATATTGAAGCTTATGCTAAAATGAGTTTTATAATATTTCCTGTTTTAATTTTAATACACAATGTTTTTATAGCAGGAAAAACCTATGATTATGACACATATAATTCTATTAAAACAATCGAAATATCTATTGTAGGCATACTTGTTTTTGCATTAATAATAACAGCAATAGTAGCTATAAGATTAAACAACCAATTAAAAAACAACTTAAAAGACTCCGGAAAAAAATACGGGATTAAACGACAAGTAATACAAGATGAATTTAGTGCCATAGCAGTGTATTTATACGGAGGAAATGGTGTTAAATTGAAATAGCATATCTAACTACTCTCAATGATAAAAAAACACGACTGGCTTTACAGTCTAATTATATATTAAAAAAAATTACTGATGGAGAATTTGATGGATACACAACATATGACTTGCCAAGAAGAAAAAAATATCAATTATTTTTTGAATGGCTTTCTAAAAATTATAATCTAAAACCATCAGATTTTTCATTTGATAATAACGGAGCAGAAAAATTAAAAAAATACTAATTAAATACAACCAAAAATAAATACCTTAAACTAGTTACTAACCCTAACCTGTTTGATCAACAAAATTTTGTTGAGTATACATTTTAAATTTTTAAAATTTAACGACTTGACTTTATCGAACCTCTAATAATAGTACAAATTAATACAGAGGTTGACTTTGTCATTTTTTTCTACTAACTTCGTTTAACTTCGAATATAATTCATTAAAAAAGAATGATATACGTTATAGGTTAAACGAATAAAATAATACAATCTTAAGATATATCTTAATACGTTTTCACACCTCATTTAACATTTCTAAGACAAACGTCCTGTAGTAACTAAAATAGTTGATCAAATGCAACTTGACTTACTTAAGCAAGAAATTAATCATCTACTTTGTGTTTATGTATTTTTAAATTAACTTCGTTTAACTTCTAGTATTACTGATTAACACTAAACCCTATTTGTTGTAGATTTTAAAACACATAACTATCATGAAAAAAATATTAATTCTAGCATTATTACTCTTTAACACATTAATTTTTGCACAGTCTTCAACTGAAATATTAGTTTTAAGTGCAACCATAAAAGACAAAGCCATAGAAGGTGCTAAAGTTATTTTTCAAAAAAATGGAGAAACATCAATAACTCAGTATACTAATAGTAACGGAAAAGTTACAATCCCTGTTGAATATAGAAATGACAAAAATGTTTTAGTAATAATAAAAAAACAAGGCTATTCTGCACTAGTAACTAAATGTTTATGCGACGGGTTAACATATGCAATTAGTCCAACAATGTCAGAATTAGATGGTATGAGAATTGTATTAAATTGGAATAATTCACCTGAAGATATTGACTCTCATTTATCTTATGAAGGAGGGTATGTTTGTTATCATGATAAAGATGCTTCTCAAGCAAATTTAGATGTAGATGACACAGATGGTTACGGACCAGAAACTATTACCATAACTAAAAAAGAGCATGGAAAAAAATATGTTTATGCGGTACACAACTACTCAGACAGAAACTCAATTAACAATGAAAATATTTCTAATATAAGTGGAGCAAAAGTATTTATATATATAGGAAATACGCTTATTAAAACTTATGAAATACCTAGAGAAAAAAAGGAACCGTTTGGATTCCGTTTTTAATTGATGAAATGGGTAATATCGTAGATGTTGGTGATTTTAAAAATGCAACTACTTGGGAAGGAGTACGCAGTATTTTAAGAAACTATAGATTTGATGGACAAAATTTAATAGTGTCAGATTATGATAAAAGTGAATCATTAAAATTAAATAAAAAAGGAGAACAAGAATATCATTCTGGTAATTTAGAAAGTGCGGTTTCTTTATATCAGAGCGCCATAGAATTTAATAATAATAACGGACAAGCATATAGTAATTTAGGATTAGCTTTTCAAAAACTGAATAGAGAAGCTGAAGCGTTATGGGCTAATAGAAAAGCTATTGATTTAGCAAACGGAAGTAAAGCACACATTGTTAGAGCAAGTTCATATTACAACATTGCAAAAATTTACGAAAAGAAAGGACAATGGGCTGATGCTTTAGAAAACTATAAAAATGCCAAACAAAATAGAGAACACAGAGCTTATACAGAAGGGATTTCAAGAATGAACATTAAGTTACAATAATGAAAAAACTTCTATTTTTATGTTACCTACCTTTTTTGATTTTCTCCTACTCCTTTGCAGAAAAAAACAATATAGGCAATACTAATTGGCCATTAGAATTAAATTCTGGTAATGATTTTGATATTGCTTCAAAATGTGAAATGTTAGTATTTATAGAAGTCTTTAACTCTATTGATACGTTGTCTACAGTAGATCTAGCTTCTAAAATAAAGGTTAAAAACATAAACAAAAGCTCTATTAACCTTTGGAAAAAAGAAACTAAAAAAAGAATTTTAACCAATTTTAATAATCTTTCAAGTCAATCTTTAAAAGAGATCGTAGTTATACAAAAGGAAAATTCATGGAAAACATTATCTAATGTAAATTTAAAAACCAATTTACCCAAGCATTTTTTAAATTGGTATAATGAAACTAAAGTGTTTTATACCAATTATGTAAAAGAACAAATTAGACTAGCAGCTTTATTCCCTACAATTACTAGTGAAATTTTAACCTTTTCAGATAATGAAATTCAAGGACACAATTTTGAAGACAAAAAATTTCTATTAACTTTTGATGATGGTCCTACAAAAACAAATGGTAATACAGATAAACTAATTAAAGTATTAGATAAATATAATTTATCAGGAATATTTTTTGTCCTAGGAGATAATCTAACAAAAAGATTAAAAGAAACCTCTGTAGAGTCTATTAAAACTTTATACAATAAAAATCTAGTATTTTCTCATGGAAAAACACACAAACCTCATCAAAAATATGCCGAATGGAAAACCTCTATTAATCATACTAATGATCTAATTCAAGCTATTTTCCCATCCGCTAATAAATTAATTTATTTTAGACCTCCTTATGGACAAAGAAACCAAGAGATAGTTGATTATTTTACATCTAAAAAATCTAAAATTTTATATTGGAATATTGATTCTAGAGATTGGAGCTCGAAATTAACTGTCGAACAAGTAGCTAACAGACAAATAAAATTAATGTTATTATGGAGAAAAGGGATCCTATTGTTTCATGATATACACTCCAAAGCTCAAAAAGTAACTCCAATTGTTTATACCTACTTTAAAAACTCAGATATAAATTGGATAAAACCTAATGAATTTTCAATCTTTAATAGCTCTAAATAATTAACAAAGACATTTTGATACCTCATAATAACATAGTACAATCCCAACATTGTACTATGTTATATTTAAAATTTAGTTTAAGTATTGTGCTCAACAACAATATAATAATTAGGTGTTATAACTAACCTTTTAAACTAAAAATTTTAGTAAAACTTACACATAGCTTACCACGCAAACACCACTCCGTTACTCATCAACAGTTAATGACTGGATTAAAAAAGTATAATTTTAAAATCTCCCTTTTTCATTCAATAATAAGTGTAACTACAAATAAACAACCAATTTGACTTTGTCATCTTTTTCTACTAACTTCGTTTAACTTCGAATATAATTCATTAAAATGGAATGATATTCGTTATACGTTGTGCAACATAACCAAACTGAATGGGAATACAAGCAGATAATCCGAATCTCATTGAATTACTTCTTGAACAAAGTAAAAAACTTCAAGAAGATAGGAAAGTTGTGCTTTCAAAAATAAATCCTTGGTTAGATATTTTAGAAAAGAGTTCACAATCAAAAATTGAAAAAAAACAAAAACGTAAAGAAATTATTGACATTGGGAATTTTATACATTATTTTGATTCAAGTTTAATAATTGAAGACGCATTAAGTGAGAGTCCTGATTTTATAATAAAACAAAATGAACTAAATATTGGTGTCGAATTAAAAGATTTAGTAATTCGCCAGAATGAAAAAGAAAAAGAGGGAATTTTAAAATCACTTTTTGAGCAAATTAAATCCGAATTAAAAAGTGAGGAAAAATCTCTTTGCGGACTCTATCGTGTAGAATTAATCGATGAGAATTTATCTTTAAAAAAGAAAAATAGAGAAGCTCTCAAGAAAGAAATAATTGTTCTGATTAAAGGTCAGCAAATAGAACAGAAATATGTAAAAGCTATCAAGAAAAGACCAATGTCTGAAATTAGCATTTACAAAGGAGAAACTACAATTGTTGGAAACTTAGAACGAAAAGTTGTTGAAGAAAAAATTAAAACAAAAGAGAATAAATTAAAAAGTTACTCAAATGAAAATCTTGATGAGATTTGGTTGCTATTAGTCATTGGAGGAGTTGAAAAATCATCTGATTATTCATTTTTCGATTCTGACATTACAGAAAAACCTTTTGAATCAAATTTTGATGAGATATTTATTTATGACTTTTTTGATAGAAAAATAACCGAATTAAAAATTACGTTGTACAACACCGTATAAAAATAATTGCGGTTTTAGTGCTTAATCAAAGGTTGTTGCGTGTTTGTAACATCTGATTTTCCTTCGGAAAACCCTCGCATACAAACCACGCAACTAATCTTATACAAAACCGTTAAACGAATAAAATAATACAATCTTAAGATATATCTTATTACGTTTTCACACCTCATTTAACATTTCTAAGACAAACGTCCTGTAGTAACTAAAATAATTGATCAAATGCAACTTGACTTACTTAAGCAAGAAATGAATCATCTAAATACAACCAAAAATAATGTTTAGACATCAAGGCAAAAGCAGAACTTTAAAACACAATCTGCGTATTGCTACAATTTTATCCTTTGTGGCTGGGATTGTAAATGTAACAGGCTTTTTAAAATTTAAGCAACTAACTACTAACGTAACAGGGCATTTTGCGTTATTTATTAATGATGTTGCTCATTTTAATTTCTGGAAAGGAACCATCTATTTTTTATACATACTCTTCTTTCTATTTGGTGCTTTTTTATCAAGTTTTTTAATTGAAAAATTTAACGAAAACAAAAAACTTAATGTTTTTGTTTTACCAACAATAATTGAATGTCTCCTTTTATTATCAATCGCTATTACAAGTAATTATACAAATATTAAACATCCTGATATAATAGTTTGCATACTACTTTTTGCAATGGGTATTCAAAACTCTTTTGTAACAAAAATTTCGGATGCTGTTGTAAGAACAACACACCTAACAGGACTATTTACCGACTTAGGGATTGAGCTATCACAACTGTTTTTTCGTAAATACAAACCAAATAAAGAAAAAATAAAATCGACTATAAAACTACGTATGTATATTATCTGTTTTTTCTTTCTTGGAGGAATAATTGGTGGCTATTTTTACTCAACTTTAGACCTAAAATTAAACACTCTAATTATTGGTGCTGTAATTTTATTAACAAGTCTATTTTACGACGATTTAAGATATAAGTTAATCCGAGTAAACAGAAAATATAAACAAAGAAAAAAGCTTAATTCAAAAGCTTTTTATTGGCAATAATATCTTTAATAATAAATACTCAAATCTTATGGATTTTAACATTAACGACATAATTTAAATGAGTTAAATCCCACATTTGACTTTGTCCTTTTTTTCTACTAACTTCGTTTAACATCGAATATAATTCATTGAAATTGAGTAATATTCGTTATACGTTGTAGCACATTTGACATAACGAAATTTATGACAGATAAAAAAATTGACATAACCAATAGAATACTTTTTCTAGTTGGACTTGTTTTCTTCTTAATAGGAGAACTAATATTAGCAAAAGGCAATGATTTTGTGTATAAACAAGAACCTATTGATTTTGCTCATTGGTTTTTATTAATCGGTGTGGCTTTATTGATTCCACAGGTAGTAAATTTTCCTAAAAAAATCTATAGTCTGATAGGAATACCCTTAACATTAATTGGAATTGTTTGTATTATCGGAATGTGTGTGTTGGATATTATTTGGTGGAGTTTTCCGAATGCAGAAATGCGAAATGAATTCACTAATCATATCTCTCAAGTTCCGTCCATTTGGAAACCATTTATGACTATAGGTCCAAGCTCAAAAATTTTCAACCTAGGATTACTAATTTTAAGTTTAAATTATATAAAAAAGGGTAAACTGGGAATAATTTTAGTTTTTATAGCCAATCTTATTTTATGGCATATAATCCCATTGCCTTACCGACTGGTTTTTGGATACGCGATAACTCTAATTGGTTTTAGCTTAATTTTATTAAAAGAAAACAATAAAAACGTGCTACAACACACTGTATAAGTAATAACGTTTTAAGTGATAAAACGAAAGATTAGATATAAAAAAGATCAGTACAAACCGAAGAGTTTGTGATTAGAGATCTGCAAATACTCATATATGAACCGTTGTATCCAATTAAAAAATCACTCGAACTTTAATTGAAATTCGAGTGATAATTGAAAAACAACTATTTGTTTAATCGTTGTTTTACTGATTGAACTGTGTCTAAAATCGACTTTTCAAAAGAAATCGGCTTCCAATTAAACACTTCCTTTGTTTTGCTAACATCTGCGTCATAAGTGTTTCCAATAAAAGGCTTCATACCTTTTAAATCGCTATTAAAATTAGACATAAATTTTAATAAGAAATTTGGACCTTCTAAAGTGCTTACTTTATCATTTCCATTTGATTTTAAGATTTGAGCCATTTCTTTAAACGAATATGGATTTTCAGTTGCAACAACAAATCGTTGTCCATTAGCCTTCTCATTCTCTAAAGCCTTAACATGGATATTGGCAATATCTCTTACATCTGACATATTAATACGCACTTTGGCAAGCATTGGCATTTTACCAGTTATCATATCTTTTACAATATTCATCGATTCACCAGAAAGTTTATCAGACAAGGTTGGTCCCCAAATTGGACCTGGATTAATAACAACCAGTTCTAACTTGTTATCCCCTTTTTGAGTTTCTATAAAATCCCAAGCACTCTTTTCTGCAAGTGTTTTACTTTTTACATAGGCAGACATATTTTTAGCATTTGGGTTAGTCCAAGTATCTTGTTTTATGTTTAATGACTTATTTGCATCACCAAACATGGCTACCATAGAAGAGGTTAAAACTACTCGTTTCACACCTGCGTTTTTAGCAAAATTTAAAGCACGTTGTGTACCTTCAATAGCAGGTTTTATCAGCTCGTTTTCATCATTAGGCTCACTTGCCACATAAGGTGAGGCGATATGTAAAACATAGTCACAATCCTGCATTGCTTCCCTCCAACCTTCATCTTTTAAAAGATTAAGTTCACAAAATTCTAAATTACCTTTGGGCTCAACTTCTCTACGAATTGCTCGTGTTAACTCGTCTCTTTTGGATAAATTCCTAACTGAACCTTTGACTGCATATCCATTTTTTAATAATTCTACCGCTGCGTGTAGACCAACATATCCTGAAATTCCCGTTACTAATACTTTTTTCATTTTATTATATTTTATTTACATCAAATTATTACTTGCAAATCGCAAGCAAATATAATATATTACTTTTGTTTTGCAAGCAATAAATAAAAAAATGTATTTTTACAAAATAATTTTAAAGTAATACAAAATTAAAAATGGAACATAAATTTAGATGCGACTGCCCAATTACTAGTGCAATTGATATTATTGGAGATAAGTGGTCTTTAGTTATTATTAAGCAAATGCTAACTGAAAATAAAAAAACATTTAAAGATTTTATTGAGAGTGAAGAAGCTATCGCAACAAATATATTGTCCACGAGATTAAAAATGCTTGAGGAATTTAAAATTATAATAAAGGGAAAACTTCCTGAAAACAAAAAAACAAACATATACACATTAACAGAAAAGGGAATTGCACTTACACCATTAATTGTAGAATTAATAATTTGGAGCGATAATAACCTACGAGAATTTCATTCAGATTTATATTCAGGAGAACAGATAGAAATGATAAGAGATAACAAAGAAAAGTTTATTGAAAATATAATAGAAAATTACAAGAAAAATAACTAGCTACAACACTATATATAATTTATTGCTAGTTCAAGCCTACTTACAAAAGCCCTTGCGGACATTCTATCTGTGATTTATTTGGTATATTTAAATCTCAAACACGTAACGAAATCATATACTAAACCGTTAAACAAATAAATTAATACAATCTCAAGATATATACTAATTACGTTTTTACACCTCATTTAACATTTACAAGACAAACGTTCTGTATAATAACTAAAATAGTAGATCACATATAACTTGACTTACTTAAGTAAGAAATTAATAATCAACTTTGAGTTTCTCATTTTTTAAATTAACTTCGGTTAACGTTAATATAATTTATTAAAACAGAATGATACCCTCTATACGTTGACAGTATTATAAACGAAAAGAAAACAATGAAAGAAAACTTTAAAATAGCAGTAAAAATTAGTGGAAAAACAGCTCTTAAATGGCTTTTTATTTTTGCATTTGGAACTATAGTAACCTTAATAACATTCCTTATAGCTTTGTATGGAAATATCGAACTAGCTGGTGGTGGTCATGGAAGTATTATAGGTTTATTTACTGGACTAATCACAACAAATATATTTGCCTTTATACTTATTTTTGGATCTCCAGTTTTCATTGCTATCTATTTTATAATTGCAAATAAAATTTCTGTTCAAAATGCAATATATCTATTATGGAAAGCAAAAGCTGGAAATTATATTTCGTCGAAAGTAGAAAATGTAACTAAAAAATTAACAGAAAAAGAAGGATGGAAAAAAGATCTTACTGATAAAGCTATTTTAAAAGCTAAAATATTACAGCTAACAAAAAATGACAATGATACATCTAAATTACAACGTAAGATTATAAATTTTGGGTTTAATAAAATAAAACTTGACGAAATTAATTTTCAAGATGAAAACTTAAATATATCAAATATATTAACTAGCAAGTTTAATAATTTTATAACTGAAACCACAAAACCATCTTTAAAGTTATTCTGGATATTAATTATTGTTCAAATAATTCTTTTAATTGGTTCTATAATTATCAAATAAAAACCACAACTAACAATAACTACAAATAAATACAGATTTTGGTGCTTAAGATGTAACGTTGAATTATTAATTAATACTACCAAATCTTTTGATTTGGGCTTTAGATTAAAAAAGACAAATCAAATGTACTTGACAAATTAATCACTTATTTTGAGTCTCTATTTCTTTAAAATTCACTTCGGTTAACGCATAAAATAATGTGTTAAAACGGAATTACGTTAGCTTAAAGTTGTACACATTATGAAAAAAATTAAAGAAATATTATTATTATTTTTATTACTAACATCAGCACAAGGGTTTTGTCATTCAAAAATTGGTATTATAAATGATAAAGATGGTTTTGTAAATATTAGATTAAAAAAATCAAGTAAAAGTGATCTAATAGGAACGTTGACTGAAAATGAATCCTTTAATTTTTTTGAAGACAGGTCTTCAAACTGGTGGATAGTAGAATCAAAATCAGGAATCATTGGATACGTACATAAAAGTAGAATTTCATTCTTTAAGGAAGGATATTATCATCAAGGAAAAATTTTAAATAATAAAGTAGATATTTCATTATTTGAATATTCACTTAATAATATCAACATTTCTGTATTTCAGTTAAAACCTCAAAACGTTAATTATAAATTTTACTGTAAAGCTTTAATAAGAACCTGTAAGACAAATAAATTAATAGATGAAACATATTATAATGACATTGAACCGGTTGGTGGTAGTTATGGAATAACTTTTTCTGAAAATCAAAATCTATCAGATTTATTTATTCTTTCAAAATTTGGTGACTATAATGGAGAAATTATTATCATCGATACCACTGGTAAAATATTAAAATATGAAGGAGGAGAATATTTTATAACAAAAAATAATCAATACCTGGTATCCAACTGGAAATCAGATATTGGTGGTTTAACTATTTATGATTTAAAAAATAAACAAGTTCGCTTAAAAAAAGAATTAGAAATACCTTTGGGAGATTGGTTTTATCAAAACGAGACATACTTTACGTCAGTTTGGAGTGAAGAAAAAGAAATTTATGAAACTTATCTAATTGACTTCATTAATTTTAAATTAGAAAAAAGCACATTAGATATAAAAAAAGGGAACAGAGTTGAATTAACTAATACAGATTGTCTTTGTAAATAAAAAGCATCAAACAAAAACAACTAAAACACACTTATCTAATTTACTTTTAATTAGCTAAACCACAAATTAACAACCCACTTGACTATGTCATTTTTTTATACTAACCTCAAATATCATTTATTAAATCGGAATGAAATTCGTTACACGTTATGTGGTATAAGAAAACGTATTAATTTTTCAATAAAGTCCTTCTGTAATTATAATCATAACTTACTCCTGATTTTGCCATAGCAAAAGCCTGTTTTAATAGTGTATTACAAACCGCTTTTAAGACTAATTTTTACTCTTCCCTTTAGCTACTAATCGATCGTATATTGCTTTTCAAGCATAGTTATATTTACAGGCATTAAAACTGCACATAAATAATAAATTTCGAAGCATTTAATTTCTTATTTTACCAATTCGCGAACGTCCTTTTACGCTATTCCCACTTTGCTAAATCACTGGTGTTGAACTAGCGTAACCATATAATTAATTTTCCTGAAATAGTTGGATTAAAAATTAAATGCATCTTAAAACGTACAATTACTAAAGTCATATAAAAGTAATCGGATTGCTTTTTTTAATAAAAATACGTAGTTATACGTATTGCATTTGCAAGCGCATTATTATAGTTTAGCTATCAATAATACAGCAATAATAAAATGACAATTATTTGATATGAGTTATAAAAAGTTGTCATAACGGGAAATATAACCCCAAAAACAACTATATTAGTTGTCATATAACCAGTTACCAAACATAAAAAACCGACCGGAAAATGCACTATAAATTGACAGAGGAAATTATTAAATTAAGTAATTCTGACATTTGGAGTAGCGCAAAACTTGAATGGAATTTTGAATACGCTTATTATAGCGAAGAATTACAAAGATGCCTTTGTGGACATTATCCAATTAAAAATGTTTGTGTCATAAAAAATAGTGACAACAAAAACGAAACGGAAGTTGGGAATTGTTGCGTAAATAAATTTTTAGGAATCGAAGATGGAAATAAAATTTTCACATCAATTAAAAAACTAAAAATAGACAAATCCAAAAGTATGAGTCCTGAAGTTTTGGAATATTTAAGAAAAAAGAATGTTTTAACGGAATTTGATTATAAATTCTATTCTGACACAATTAGAAAGAGGAAATTATCGGACAAACAATTAGCTATTAGAGAAAGAATAAATCAGAAACTAATTGACTTCACGAGTTATGAATCGAATTCGAATTTTACGAGAATAAATCTTGTTTTAAAATGGGCAGAGGACAAATCTTGGTTTGACAAAACTTTCGTGAATTCTTTAAAATCGAGTTGTGAGAAAAAAGGAAAATTAACTGAAAAACAAACCTTAGCGCTGGAAAGTATAATAAAGAAATTAAAAATTGAATAATTACGTTTGGTAACACCGTATATAATTTATTGCTAGTTCTAGCCTACTTACGAAAATCCTCTCGGATTTTCTATTCGGTTTTTATTTGCTTACTTTAGTGCTAAAACCACGCAACAAACCATATACAAACACGTTAGCACCAACCAACAAAAAAAATGAAACTAAGTCGAATATTTAAATCTAATAAAACAGAATCTAAAAGATTAGTGAAATTTGTTGCCGGAGATTTAGATACTCCTGAAATTGAATTTGATTATGGAAAAATATTTGAACAATCTGATAATTCTATAAAAATTTCAGCAAGTAAAAACCAAATTGAACTTTTATGTGATTTACTGGAAGACTTGCAACCGCCCTTTTATGTTTTGTATGTTTTAGTTGTTTCAAGAATAGAACAAGAAAGAGGAAGATATCAATCCCCAATTTTTGAAACTAAAAACGAATTAACTGAATTCTTAAATAAGTATCAAGAATACTTTGAAACTGATTCAAGACACCATATTTGGATTGGAACAATTGAAAATAATGGATTATTTGTTTATGACCAACATAATGTAATATTTGCTTATGGAAGCATCGAAAAATATAGAACTCGATTAATTAATAATAAATACAAGGAACAAAATTTTTCTTTTCCAGCACCACACGGACATTTATACCACGAGGAAAATGACAAATATGAAAAAAGTATATTAACGGAATTTGAGTGGGAAATATTTCCTCTTCAAGAGAATGACACTTATGATGAATAAAAGGCAGGTGCTAACAATGTGTATAGTTAATGCGGGGTTTTCTGTTTTATCAAAAGTTTTGTGTATTTTTACATTGTCGTCAAATCATTTTGATTCGACTTCAGTAAAAATAATTTAAAGACAAACAAAATGGTTTGCCTTCGTGCTAAATTGAAAGTCTTGGGACTTTCTATTCCCGCACTAACCATACACTCAACGTTGTGTGTAATTTGAGCAACTTAAACTGAATGAACAAAATCATAAAAAAATTAGACTCAAAAAGTGAACAAGCGTTGAATTATATGCTCAACAAATCAGTACAATCAATTAAATCTGGAAATTTTCAATTGGATGTACGAACTGATTTTATTTTGACTACAACAATATCAATAAATATAAGCCGTGAGGAATATTTGATAATTACAAATGAATGGTCAGATACTCAAAAAGAGGGAATTAATTATTTCGAATTAAACGCAAGAATTGAGAAAAAACCAGCTGACATAAAAACAAAGAAAGACCCAAAACTAAAAAACTCGCTTATCCACTATCCGAATTTTAGTTCACTTCTTTTAGGTGCGACATCCAAGCTAACAGAAATAATTGTTTACGAAAGAATTGAAAAAGGAGAAATCGAAGAAGTTAAATACGACTCTGCTATTTTTTTTAAGAGAGCAGATAACCTCTGTTTTTTAATAAAAAATGATGATTCGATTACAGGATATTTAAAATTAGTTACAAAAGACATACAGATTGGGATAGAACTTTCTGAATTAAAGCAAAGAATAAAAATATAATATAGAATAAAAACTACACACAACACCGTGTATAATTAATTGCTAGGTTCTTCCCTACTTGCGAATATTCCTGCGGAATATTCACAGGTTCGTAAAAGTTTGCTAATTTAGTTGCTTAACCACGCAACTAACCATACACGTATTCCAAGATCAAATCCTAATAAAAAAACATTTTTTTTAAGCTGCATATTGATCAAGAACCACATAAGGTGTTCCTCTCTTTACCACAGCAAAAGCTCTTGCTATTAATTTATTTCGAACATTGTTGACTGCAATCATAGTTTTTTTACCCTCAGCTAATTTTCGTTTGTAATATAAACGCAACTCACTATCGTGTTGTATAGCTGATACCGCTGCCATACTCAATAGACTTTTCATTTTTCTATCTCCTAAATAATGACATTGTTTTCGTCTATGGATGCTTGTCCCTGAGCGATGTTCATAGGGTGCGGTACCACAATAACTTGAAAATGCTCGCCAATTATCAAAACGGGTAAAATTACCGGTGTGATATATTAATTGACATGCCACTACCAAACCTATTCCTTTTAAACTACTTAATAATTTATAGTTTGTATTCATCGATTCGTTCTCTGATATAATTTCTTTTATTCGTGCTTCAACACTGGTTACTTGCTTGGTTAAATAGTCTATACTGCGTTTTAAACTAATACAACCTAAATCTGTTGTTGGGCTAGATAAAAGCATTTTCATTTCTTTTAAAGTCCCCTTAAGTCCTGCATTATTTCTAACTATTTGGTCGCGCAAGGCTAACAATCTACCTAATTCTAATTGTGAATTACTCTTGACACTGCTTGGCGCTAACTCTTCTCTATATAACCATGCGTATCGTGCGATTAGCTGAGCATCTAATTTATCCGTCTTTTCTTTAACTATTCCTGAAGAGCGCTTGATTTTTAATGGACTCTCTTCTACATAAACAATTGATTGATTGCTTAAATAAAGAGCCAGTTTTAACGAGTAATAACCAGTATTCTCAAAACAATAAAATAAAGACCTTCCTTTGGCTTGCTTTAAAACCCATTTTATAAGACTTTTATAGCCTGTTAAATCATTTACAAACACTTTGTGTACTTCACTTTGGTAACAATAAGCATCTAATGTTGTCTTTGAAACATCGATTCCTACAACTTCTTCATAATTTTTCATATTTTTACAATTACAGTTAATAATTATGTTGCTTTAACTACTTCCTTTATCGGGAGATAATACTTCTAGTATTCCAAATGGTTCTTTGCAACTTTATAGAAAGAGAGGACTGGTACGTGTCATGGACCTAATATTCTAAAACACGTTGTAGTTCTCCTCTTTTTCTATTTAAATATAATTTATTACAAACTAAAGAAACACGTTGGCAACCATTACTCACTCATAATCTTAAAAACATGAACTATCCTACTTTTGATTTATTAAGCGGTTCTGAAAAAACACAAATAGAAATTCGTGATTTAATAGATTCGCAATTAAAGACTGCTGAAATACAATCAAAAACATCTGATAAGCAGTATAAAATTTCAATATTTTTGACTATTGCTGCCATTGTTATTAGTTTAGTTCCTATTGCTGCTGAATTATTAGTTGATAAACCTAACTATAACGAATCCATAAACCGAATAATTGACACGCAATCAAAACAATCTGAAACAATATCAGAAATGTCCACTTATTTACTCGACCTTCAGAATCAAGTGCGAACTTTGGAGAAAGAAAACGAACGATTGAAAAAAATATGAATTAATATTTTTCATAATATGTTGAATTTTAAAATTAATAATCTGAATAAAAAACGGTTGCCAACACCGTATAAAAATAATGCGTAGTTTAGTGCTTAATCAAAGTGTCGTGCTTTTTTGTTACATCTGATTTTCCTTCGGAAAATCCTCGCACACAAAACCGCACTATTCTTATACAAACACGTTACCCACAAGCTAAAGAAACATCGTGACTGAAATACAAGACAGAATATTTAATGATACAACAGCAACAGTTTCAATCTTTATTGGAATACTGGGATTTCTATCTGCAATCGGAACATTAATTTTTACAGTAGTTAATAATAAAAGGAACTTCAAACTTCAATCTGAAAAGAACGAAATAGAAAAATCAAAAGCTTATAATCGAGTTTTAGGAAATCTATTAAAAGTTTATCATTCATATGTAAAACATAAAATGCTATTTGCGGAAAATGGTGTTGAAAATGTTCCCGATTTTGCTCTAATTCAAATGATTGACAAAATTGACAATTTTGAAGAAGAAATAATAAAATTCAAAGTTGTTGCAGAAAAAGAAAGTGAAATTATTCCTGAACTGACATTTGAAATTCACGATTTATTGGATATTTTGGGTCGTTTCGAATTAATGACTGAACATACAAAAAGTCCAGAATTTGAAAATGGACCACCAGACAGAGTTTTAATCATAAGACGTTCTCATATTTATGCTGTTCAAGAAATACTTGATGAATATTTTTCGAGCCTAATTTCTGATCTTTCAAAAAAAGCTGATGTTGATAATGAATTCCAAAAGTCATTAGATGAATTTAATTCAACAGAGAGTTTAGAAAAAGTTGTTGAAATGCAAAAAGAGATTTTCGAAAGATTACTTGCATCTTTATCGAGACAAGTTGGAGAAGAAATTAAATTAGAAAATATTTGGGAATAAAAGCCTGTGGGTAACACCGTATATAATTTATTGCTGGTTTCTCGCCTACTTACGAAAGTCCTCTCGGACTTTCTATCTGTGATTTATTTGCTAAGTTTAGTGCTTAAAACACGCAACTAATCTTATACAACAACGTTGGCAAACATTACACAAAACAATGCGGAAACACGAAAATGTTGAATATACAAACCAATTTGAATTACTATTCTTACTTGGTTCAACAGTAGCTGTCTTTTCTGGAATAATATTCGTGTTGAATAGAATTATGAGTTTTGGGCTATTAAAAGGAATTTTAGCTCTTGTTCTCGCTGGAATTTATTTCTATTTATTAAAAAAGAAGTTTATAGTAAAAGTTTCAGATTTTGAATTAACATCAAATCAGTTGGAATGGAATAATAAAAATGTTGATTTTAAAAATTTAGAATATTATAAAATTCATTGGATGAAAGGAGCTGGAATAAAATTTAGGCTCAAAAACGGAAAAACAGTCCGATTAAGCTCAAATGATAATTTCTGTAATTCCGAGAAATTTGTGAATTTATGCCATAATATTGACTCAAAACTCTTAAAATATAATAACGGACAAATAGAAAGAAAAAAGTCGTTTTTCGAATCTAAACAGGGTTATTACTTTGCTGTAATTATGTCGATTTTATTTGTGATTGGAACAATTTACAAATCGTTTACGGATGAGAAATTTAATTTTGTGAGTTTTGCTTTAATTTTAGTTTCATTAGGAATTATTTGGAGTGGAGTTAAATGGAAAAGAAAATAACGATTTGCTAACACCGTATAAAATTAATTGCTTGTTTTTAGCTTATTTACGAAAGTCCTCGCGGACTTTCTATCTGTGATTTATTTGCTAACTTTAGCGCTTAAATCACGCAACAAACCATATACATAACCGGTAGGTGTCATGGACCTAGTGTTCTAAAACACGTTATAGTTCTCCTCTTTTTCTATCTAAATATAATTTATTACAAACTAACGAAACACGTTTACAAACATTTGAAAAATCGCATCGAAACCAAAATGGTAAAAAAAATAATAATATTATCTATAATTTATATATTAGTCAATTTGACTCTAACGTTAAATACGGAGAAAGTTGGCGATTCATACATTTTTATAATTATAGCAATTAGTTTAGCATTTTCAGTTTTAATAATCAGAGAAATTTATAAAAAACACATTCTTGGTTTCAAGCCAAACAATAACAAGATAAGCTACAACAATATAGCAAGCTCTGATTTTGACAACCTAAAACGAATATCGACAAGACCTTTCTTATTTGGACTTGAAAAAAAACTCATAAATGACTATGAATTTTACTTTGATGATAATAATTTTTACGCAATAAACAAAAATTTTAAAAAAGCAGTTTTTAAAATTAGTGATATTGTAGAAATTAAAAAAACGTCTATCGAAATCAATAATCGGCGACTTTGGCAAGTAAAAATAAAACAAGAAAATGATAAAGAAATCGTTTTCAAATTTGCTCATAACTTTACAATCTGGAATAAAAATTTCCCTCTTTTTTATGAGAAAATAAAATTAATCAACCCAAATGCTGTAAAAACAAAATGGAACTTATGGTCTATGTAACAAAGCCGAACGCACAACAAAGTACTGTGGCAAAAAACAAGTAAAACCTCATTAATTTTTTAATAAAAAACTTCTATAATTATTATCATAACTTAGTCTTGATTTACTATTAAAAAAAGCTTGTTTTAATAGTGTATTCCAAACGGTTATCAACACTTAATTTTCACATCTTTCTCTAGCTATCAATTGCTTAAAAATCACTTTGAAAGACTAGCTGTAGTGTTATACTTCCTTTTCGAATAATAAAATTTTATATCACTTAAAAGTCCCAAAAAAGGTATAATTTCTGTCTATTTTATAAAATCATCACATTTCAAACTAAACACCTATAAAACAAAGGTTTACATAATATTCAAATATAGGTTATAGCGTGGTTATAGCATGGTTATAAAGTGCTTATAGCAAGTTTATAGCATAATATTAGTTAGTCAGTAAGTACTAACCCTAATAGACCATTTAGCAATTTAAGCGTGTAACGTTAAGACGCAAATATCCAAGTTAATAGGTTCTAGCCTAGTTTTAGCATTCTATTGGATGGCATATTCAATTTACATTCATTGTCTTATACACTAAACCAACGCAACTAATTTTAAACAAACCCTTGAACAAATAAAATAAATCACAAAAAAAGCACAATCCTAAGATTGTGCTTTTTCTATGTTATTTAAAATACGCTTAAAAGATTACTTTTTTGGTATCTCTTTTAAAATCTCTAAAACAAATTTCCAATATTTTTGAGCAGACGATATTTGTGCACGCTCATCAGGACTGTGTGCGCCTTTAATGTTTGGTCCAAAACTAATCATTTCCATATCTGGATAATTTTGTCCTAAAATACCACATTCTAATCCAGCATGACAGGCAGCAATATGTGCTTTTTCTCCGTTTAATTTTTGATACAAATTATCTAACACTTTTAATATCGAGCTATCCATATTTGGTGTCCAACCTGGATAGTCTCCAGACAATTCAACCTCACAACCTGTAAGCTCAAATGCAGCACGCAACGTATTAGCTAAGTCCATTTTACTACTTTCTACAGAGCTACGCGTTAAACACCCTATTTTAACGTGTCCATCTTTAACAATTACACGCGCAATGTTATTAGAAGTTTCTACCAATTCCGGAATATCTGCACTCATACGATACACGCCATTTAATGCAGCATAAATAGCACGTGTTAATCCTTCTTGCACACCAAGATCCATAATAGATTCTGGAGTTTCGGTTTTAGACACCTCAACAACCAAATCAGGTTCCATGGTTTTAAGTTCAGTTTTAATGCTATCTGCTAATAATTGCATATCGTTTACAAAAGCGGCTTCATGTACTGCATCAATAGCAACTACTGCTCTACTCTCTCTTGGAATTGCATTACGTAAGCTTCCACCATCAATCTCAGAGATACGTAAACCAAAGTTTTCGAAACCATCAAATAATAAACGGTTCATTATTTTATTAGCATTACCTAAACCTTCATGTATTTGCATACCAGAATGTCCTCCTTGTAAGCCTTTTACTGTTACTTCAAAACCTATTTTAAATTCTGGTGTTTCTTCTTGCTCGTAGGTTCTTGTTGCTGTAACATCAATACCTCCTGCACAACCAACACCAATCTCATCATCCTCTTCTGTATCCAAGTTTAGTAAGATTCCTCCAGTTAACAAACCACCTTTAAGTCCCATTGCACCTGTCATACCTGTTTCTTCATCAATAGTAAATAAAGCTTCAATAGCTGGATGTGGTATGTCTGTACTTTCTAAAAGTGCCATAATGGTTGCCACTCCTAATCCGTTATCTGCACCAAGTGTTGTTCCTTTTGCTTTTACCCAGTCACCTTCCACTACCATTTGGATGCCTTGTGTGTCAAAATCAAAATCGGTATCAGCATTTTTTTGGTGTACCATATCTAAATGCGATTGCATTACAATAGTCACACGATCTTCCATACCTGCAGTTGCTGGCTTTTTAATGATGACGTTTCCTACCTCATCTTCTATAACTTCTAAACCTAAATTAGTCCCAAAGTCTTTCATAAATTTAATAACGCGTTCTTCTTTTTTTGAAGGTCTAGGTACTGCGTTTAAATCTGCGAATTTATTCCATAATGCTTTTGGCTCTAAAGCCCTAACGTCTTGACTCATTTGTGTTGTTTTAATTGAAGTACAAAAATACAAATTGCATAGGCATTTAGAAACCTTTTTAGCTTAGAAATAATATTGGCTATTATAAACAACTAAAAGCTTAAAAAAGATGTAAACAACAAATAATATTAACGATTAATAATTAATACTGATTCAGATTTTACTGTTCGATTAGCATATTTAGAATTTACAACAGCTTCTGTAATTAAACAAAAGTCTTTAATTAATCCTTCTATTTGAAAATTTTCTTTAGGATAGAAATTTATATAATAAAACCTGTTATGTTCTGAATCCAATTTAACTTCAAATTGATTTTGAAGATTTAAATCAAATGTTATAATCTCATCTATAAACTCATTAATATTCTCATTTCTTTTTTTATGAGTTTTTATAGTATAACTTCCATTAATCATAACATCAGCAAAAGAAATTAAGTGTTTACTAAAAAGATAAGAATCTGTTGTTACAAATTTAATTTCATTGTATTTTCTGTTAAAAAAACAGACAATTCTTCTAATTGATTTAAAGTTAGTTTTACCTTTTTGTTTGTACTGTTAATATCTAAAATTTTAATAGATTTTTTATCATCTACTTCTAATCTATTATTTAAAACATATTTATTTATAAAGTCAATTAACTCTAATCTTTGCTCAGGATTAATTGTTCTGTATCCTATATCAATAGAGTTAATATCTGAATAGAATACAATGTTTTGAGAGGTCACAATTCCATAACTATCATTTACATAAAGTTTAGCGTGTAAATCATTTACTAAAATTAATTTTATACCTGATTGTTTCAAAAAACTTAAATTTTGCTTAGCATTTTTTCTCGCTACAAAAGTGATTTTCACACCTCTTTTTAATGCTCGATCAATGCATTTTTTCATTTTATTCCAATTTGACAATTCAACATATGGTGAAACTAAAATAAGCTCATTATTTGACTCTTCAATTAAAGTCATAATTTTAGAAGCTATTTCTAATGGTGGTATAAATTTCATTACTCTACAACAGTTTATTTTTATTGAATTTTTAAAAGTAGAAATATAAATTGATTTATACTTCAATGACTCCTCAATATCGAATGTTTTTCAAATCTTTAAACTACTTAGCATACCATTACAAATACAAAACAACCTTAGTCGCTACTCCTGATGGTAGTGGCATCCTTTTTTGCAAAAAAAGATATAACGGACAGCAGGTAGAAACCTTTTAAATAAACCTAAGTGATTGGTCCTAATTTTTAATTATTTTTGAGTTATGATTAAAAACAAAAAACTTTGGGTTGTCTTACTAATAATACCAATGTACATTGTTGTAAAACTAGCGACTAATTACCCTGAAACAGTCGAAGTTATTTACAGTAAAGGCATCTACCCTTTTATAGCTAAATTGTTTAGATATACTTTAGGATGGATACCATTTAGTATTGGTGATGTTTTTTTAGGTTTTTCTATTATTTATGCAATCCGTTGGTTAATTCTAAATTTTAAACGCATCTGGAAAGACACTGTCAACTGGTTATTGGATGTTGGTGCTACTGTTAGTATTATTTTTATTGCTTTTCAGTTATTTTGGGGTTTAAATTATCATAGAGTTGCTTTACATAAAACCTTAGATCTTGAAGACGACTATACTACAGAACAACTTATTAAGGTGACTAAACACCTTATAAATAAGTCTAATGCTTTACATTTAGATATTGTTAAAAATGATAGTATTAAAGTGGTGTTACCATTTACAAGGTCAGAAATTTTAGAGTTAACGCCAACAAGTTACGAGGTCTTAAAAAATGATTTTCCAGAATTGGCATATCATCCTAAGAGTTTAAAAAAATCACTGTTTAGTTATCCTCAAGCTTATATGGGTTTTGCTGGTTATTTTAACCCTTTAACACATGAAGCTCAGGTTAATTACCTTATTCCTGTATACAAATACCCAACGACTTCTGCACATGAAGTTGCACACCAATTAGGTTATGCAAAAGAAAACGAAGCCAATTTTATCGCTTTTTTAGCGACTATTAGTAATCACAATATATATTTTAAATATTCTGGTTACACTTTTGGATTAAGACATTGTTTAGGCGAAGTCTATAAACGTGATCCTGAATTGTATGATACCTTATTAGCCGACATAAATAAAGGGATTATAAAAAATTTCCAAGAAAGCAGACAGTTTTGGTTAGAGTATATGAATCCGTTAGAACCCTTTTTAGATCTACATACACCTCTTACCTTAAAGCAAACAACCAATCTAAGGGTATGGACAGCTATAGTTATGTCGTTGCATTATTAGTTAATTACCTAGACGGAAAACCCATATAAAACGTTAAAATAGCTTTTAACGTTTGTTTAGCATATTGGCTATTGCGTATATTTAAGGTTTAAACAACCTTAAACTATCAACAAATGATTAAAAAATGGGCAATATTAAGCCTACTGCTGTGTGGTTATTTTTCTTTTGCACAGGAGTATGTACCTAAAAATGATGGTGTTAAAACTAACACTTCTAACTACACTGCATTTACAAATGCTAAAATTTATGTCACTGCAAATCAAGTTATTGAAAACGGAACGTTACTAATAAAAGATGGTAAAGTTGTCTCTAGCGGAAACAATGTTACTATCCCTAAAAACACTGTTGTTGTTGATATTTCTGGTAAAACTATCTATCCTTCTTTTATTGATATCTATTCTGATTTTGGTGTTAAAAAACCAAGCAGCACTCCTGGTAACAGAAGAAACCCTCAGTATGATGCTGGTCGTGAAGGTTACTATTGGAATGACCACATTAGACCTGACCAAAACGCTGTAGATCATTTTAAGTTTGACAGCAAAAAAGCAGAAGCTTTACGTAAAGCTGGTTTTGGTGTTGTAACGTCACATATTGATGATGGTATTATCCAAGGGACTGGAGTTTTAGTTACTTTAGCTGCTAATGGTAATGATGCTACTAGATTACTAGACCAAAAAGTGGGACAGTTTTCTAGTACTTCAAAAAGCCGAACGTCAAGACAAGCTTACCCAACATCTTTAATGGGTACTATGGCTTTATTACGTCAAGTTAATCATGATGCAGATTGGTATGCAAAAGGTAATATTAAACAAAAAGACAGAGCTTTAGAGGCGTATATAGCTAACAAAAATCTGGTTCAGTTTTTCAATGCAGGAAAAAAAGTCAACGCTTTACGTTTTGACAAATTAGGCGACCAATTTGGTATACAATATGTATTTGTTGGTGGTGGTGACGAGTTTGAACTTATTAAAGACATCAAAAATACAAATGCAAAATTTGTACTTCCAATAGATTTTCCTGTTGCTTATGATATGGAAGATCCTTTGTTAGCGCAATCTGTTAGTTTAGAAGATTTAAAAGCATGGAACCAAAGTCCTGCTAATCCTAAAATTTTAGCAGAAAACAATATCACATTTGCTTTAACTACTCATAAGTTAAAAGACGCTAAACAATTAATGCCTAATTTATTAAAAGCTATAAAATATGGTTTAGATAAAACTACTGCATTACAAGCATTAACTTCTGTTCCTGCAAGTATAATAGGAAAATCTGAAGAATTAGGACATCTTAAGTCTGGTGCTTATGCTAACTTTTTAATTACCTCTGGAGATATTTTTGATAAAGAAACTACAATTTATGAAAACTGGATTACAGGTATTAAAGACCAACTAACTGACATGAACACCACGGATTTACGTGGTAATTACACTTTTAATTTAGACAATACAGACTACCAATTAGAAATTACTGGTAATATTAAAAAACTTAAATCTAAGGTTAAAACCGATACTAAAGCTTACGACGGAAAAATTAGTTTTGATAAAAACTGGATGCAACTAACATTTGCAACACAAGACACTACCAAAAAAGAGTTTTTTAGAGTTGTAAGTCATGTTACTAATACCAACACTTTAAATGGTAAGGTCTTTTATCCTAACGGAAACGAAACAACCTTTTTTGCTTCCAAACAAAACAAAGAAGATAAAAAAGGTAGTAAAAAAGATAAAAAGAATAAAAAAACAGACACACCAAAAATGTATCCTGTTACCTACCCTAACATGGCTTATGGTACAGAAAACCTTCCACAGCAAGAAACATTATTGTTTAAAAATGTAACGGTTTGGACTAATGAGAAAGATGGCATTATAAAAAATACTGATGTTTTAATTAAAAACGGAAAAATTGCTAAAATAGGTGTAAATCTAAGTGCTAGTAACGCAACTGTTATTGACGGAACAGGTAAACACTTAACTGCTGGAATTATTGATGAACACTCGCATATTGCGACAGAAAGTGTAAACGAAGCTGGACACAACAGTACCGCAGAGGTTACTATTGAAGATGTTATTGATGCTGAAGATGTAGACATTTACCGTAACCTTGCTGGAGGTGTAACAAGTATTCAGATTTTACATGGATCTGCCAATCCAATTGGTGGACGCTCAGCAATTATTAAATTAAAATGGGGTGAAAAAGCTGATAACCTAGTGTACACAAACAGTCCTAAATTTATAAAATTTGCTTTAGGAGAAAATGTAAAACAATCAAATTGGGGAGACAATGCTAAAACACGTTTTCCACAAACCAGAATGGGTGTAGAACAAGTTTTTACAGACTACTTCCAACGTGCAAAAGAATATGATGCTCTTAAAAAAAGCGGTAAACCTTACCGTAAAGATTTAGAGCTTGAAACTATTGCAGAAATTTTAAATAAAGAACGTTTTATTTCTTGTCACTCTTACGTGCAAAGCGAAATTAATATGTTAATGAAGGTTTGTGAAGCATATGGATTTAACGTCAACACGTTTACACATATTTTAGAAGGCTATAAAGTCGCAGACAAAATGGTACAACATGGTGCTGGAGGGTCTACATTTTCTGACTGGTGGGCTTACAAATATGAAGTTAATGATGCCATACCTTTTAACGCACCAATCATGCATAATGCAGGTGTTTTAGTAGCCATTAATAGTGACGATGCAGAGATGTCAAGACGTCTAAATCAAGAAGCTGCAAAATCTGTTAAATATGGAGACATTAGCGAAGAAGATGCTTGGAAATTTGTCACCTTAAATCCTGCAAAACTATTACATATTGACAATCGTGTAGGTAGTATTAAAGTTGGTAAAGATGCTGATGTTGTATTATGGACAGATAACCCTTTATCTATTTACGCTAAAGCGGAAAAAACAATCATTGAAGGTGCTGTTTATTTTGATTTAAAACGTGATGCAGAACTTAGAGAGGCTATCAAAAAAGAGAAAAACGAATTAACAATGTTAATGCTTGATGCTAAAAACAAAGGTTTAAAAACAAAACCTATTGAAAAAAAGGAGAAAGAATTATTGCATTGCGACTCTATTGATCACCAACACATCCATTAGTAAACAGAAAAACACTCATAAATTTTTCGCTTTAAGCGGAAATAAAAACGATAATAAATCATGAGAAAACTTAATATATTAATCCTTGCGTTGTTGATTTCGGTAATTAGTTTTGCCCAGCAAACACCAGGAGACAAACAATCTCAAGCCATTACTATTGAAGGTGCTACAGCACATATAGGCAACGGTCAAGTCATTGAAAATTCATTAATAATTTTTGAAAACGGTAAACTAACCTTTGTTGGAAGTGCCAATACAAAAATTGCAAGAAAAGGTAATATTATTACTGCATCAGGTAAACATGTGTATCCTGGTTTTATAGCACCAAACGCTACTTTAGGTTTGGTAGAAGTCGATGCTGTTAGAGCTAGTGATGACGAGGACGAAGTTGGCGCAATGAATCCACACATACGAAGCTTAATTGCTTATAATACAGAATCAAAAATAGTAGAATCTATGAGACCTAACGGAGTCTTGATGGCACAAATTACTCCTAGAGGTGGACGTATTTCTGGTACGTCAAGTGTTGTGCAATTAGATGCTTGGAACTGGGAAGATGCTGTTATTAAAGAAGACGATGCAATTCATTTAAATTGGCCAAGAAATTATTCTAGAGGTCGTTGGTGGTTAGGAGAACCTAATGTTTTAAAAGAAAACAAAAACTACTCAAAAGAAGTTGAAGAACTTTCTAACTACTTTGCACAAAGTAAAGCATACAATGCCAACAAAACCAGTCCTAAAGACTTACCGTTTGAAGCTTTACATGGTTTGATTGATGGTAGTAAAAAACTATTTGTACATGTAGATTATGAAAAAGGAATAACAGACGCTGTCAATTTTGCTAAAACACAAAATGTAAAACACCTTGTAATAGTTGGTGGTTATGAAGCTAATAATGTTAGTGATTTATTAAAACAACACAATGTACCTGTGTTATTACAACGTGTACATTCTAGACCAAATGGAGATGATCATGATTATGATTTACCATACAAACTAGCAACACAATTAGTAAATGATGGTATTTTAGTTGGATTAGAAAACGCTGGAGATATGGAGCGTATGAATACAAGAAACTTACCGTTTTTAGCTGGTACAACTGTTGCACATGGTTTAACCAAAGCGCAAGCATTAAGTTTAATTACATTAAATACTGCCAAAATATTAGGTGTTGATGATAGTGTTGGATCTTTAGAAGTTGGTAAAGATGCAACCCTTTTTATAAGTGAAGGTGATGCTTTAGACATGAGAACCAACAAACTTGACAAAGCGTTTATACAAGGTCGTGATGTAAGTTTAGAAACTCATCAAACAGAATTATACAAACGTTACTCAAATAAGTATAAGAAAAACTAAAGCTGTATTCAGTTTTAGTAATACTAACTCATAGTTAAATAAAAAAGGCGACCCATTGGGTCGCCTTTTTATTGTTTTCAGTAAAATTACTCAACTATTTTAGCAGTTTCTGGTTTTGCAAATGTGCTTACAGGAAGTGCTGTTTTAAATAATTTAACATCAGTAAAAGGTAAATCATTACGCTTTTTAACAGGTAAATTATCTTCAACTACATACCATGTTAATGTATCTGGTACAACTACACCTTCAATGGTTTGCCATTTTCCGTATTTAATAAATGACCATTTTTCGCTTTTAGCTTTAGTATTAAAAGTAACGGTATAGGCTAACCATTCCATTTTAAATGTTTCAGGATTGTAGTAAACAATGTACTCATCGTCAGAAGACGATCCAATACCATTATCATAACTAATTTTAATTCCTGGATACGTAACCCCTTCAAATTCTAATGGTTTAGTGTCTTCATAATTAATTCCGTTGTCAGCTAAAACAAAAGGCATTGCATTAAAATAAAACATTAAATTGTAGTAAAACTTAGGGTTACCCTTATAAGCTTCATCATTTTTACTATCTAACCACACATTGTTGCCATCAAAACCTAGAGTATGATTTGGCATAGTAATTACAGATTGTCTTGTTTTTAGATTAACAGTGGTTACTTCTTTACCTGTTGGTTTTGTAATAGTAAATTCTAAAGCTTTTAATGCATTCCAGCTATCAATACCACCATGAGCATCAAATACTTTAGTAATATTTTCTGGATAAGTTTTAGTCGCTACTGTTTTAGTAACCGCTTTTGGCATTGGTGAATCTTTAGGTGTTGACTGCGTCTCATTTTTACATGATACAACAAGCAATGCAATACATAATGTGTAAAGTAAGTGTTTCATTTAATTTATTGTTTTATAATTCTGGTTATAGTCGATAATACTTCTGTTTCTTTACAAAAAAAGCTTCAGTTTTAAACTGAAGCTTTTAAATATATAATCTGTTGAATTTTTTAGTCTACAAATTCTGCTTTTTCTGGCTTAACAAACATAGCAGCATCAGGAGCTGTTTTTAATAATTTCACATCAGTAAAAACGTTTGGTTTTTTTGGAGTTGTAGGTTGGTCATTTTTAAAACCATAACCTGTAATTGTATTTGGTAAAAGTAAACCACTTACTTCCTGCCAATCTCCATAACGTCTAAAGTGTAATTCTTTGGTATCAATTCCTGGTACAAAATTAACTGTATAACCTAACCATTCCATTGTATAAGTTTCAGCATTATAATACAGTACATAAATATCTTCAGGTGTTGCTCCTACTCCACTATCATAAGATATTTTAATTCCAGGGTAAGTTATTCCTTCAAACGTTAATGCTTCAGCTTCAGAAAATGTAATTCCGTCATCAGACAAAATAAAAGGCATCGCATAAAAATAGAACATTAAATTATATCCAAATTTAGGATCGTAACCTTTATATTCTTCATCTGTTTTATTTAACAACCAAGGTTTGTCTCCATCAAAACCTATTGCGTGTTTTGGCGAATCTAATAACGCTTTTCTGTTATATAAATCTGTTGTAGTAATTAATTTACCATCTGGTTTTTCTTCAGTATACTCTAAAGTTCTCATAGACTTCCAAACGTCCAAGCCTCCATGTGCATCAAAAACCTTAACCAAGTTTTCTGGATATTTTTTAGTCTCTTTAACTACTTTTTTAGTTTCTGGTTTAGTCGTTTCTTCTGCAACTGTAGTTGTTTCTTTTTTTGTTTCTGTTTTACAAGAAAACAATAATAACCCTAAAGATAAGGTGTAAAATAAATGTTTCATTTTAAAATAAATTGGTTTAGTACTTTATACTTAGTCTAAATTAATCACAATAACTTACATAAAAAAGCTTAAAAAGTTAAAATAAACTTTTCATTAATATCCAACTTGATAAAGTATTGTAAACTACTTATTTTACTATTAGTTTTTGTGTATGTGTTGTTATACTATTATTAATTTTCACAAAGTACATTCCGCTCTCAAATCCATATACATTAATTGTATTTGAAATGCCTGAGTTAACACTTTCAGACAACATAACTTTACCCTGTATATTTAATACTTTTAAATCGAAATCACCAATTAAAGTTTCATTTAAACGAATTGATACTTCTCCGTTTGCTGGATTTGGGTATAAGTCAAAACCTTTTATTTCAAAATCTTCAACCGATAAAGGTGTTGTAACAAAACTTGTGGTAAAAGTATTTGTTACAACTGCTGCGTTGAAATCAAAATAAATCTCAGCTGTATTTTGAATTATGGTATTTATATCATAACCAGAAACAGGTTTTATTTTATATGTAACAAAACCTTTACTACCTTCTTCATTTTGAGATTCTGCTGGAAGATATATATCTTTAAAATCAAATGTTAATTGGTTATCAACTCGTCTAAGAATAAGATCGTGACTAGAATCTACCATTTGTAATGTCTCTTTATCTAAAAATGAATCTAAAGAATTTTCAATTTTTACATTAACAGCTTCTGCAGTCCCTAAATTTTGATAACGAATAGTGTAATATAAGAACTCGTTGGTAGTTATAAAATCTTCATAAATAATTTCAGGACCATTGGACTCCATAATGTCGTTGGGATCAAAAGACCCTACAATACTCTCAGTAATAGCATAAAAATTATTATCGACTATTAAGTCATTAGATCCTGTTATATATTCGGCTGTATTTGTAATTAAATTACCTAATACTAGATTATTTGGACAGTAAATAGATATATCAATATTCGAGCTATTATTAGGTTGTAAATCAACAAAATCTAGAACAAATCCATTAGCACTTGGAGTAAGTGTATAGTTTTGATTAATATACGTAGCTGAGTTAAAAGTTAAATTATCATCCAAATTAAACTCTATTGTTCCTGAAACAGGAACTATTCCAAGATTTTCAATTGTAAGCGAATTAGAGATATTAAATCCTGGTACTGGAGGTTGACTGCTATTTAAAGAAACTGCGATATCCTCACAAACCTGCTGTTCTGTAACAGAGAAACCTAAATTTATTTCCTCCCCATTTTCTACACTAACACTATTAAATTGTGTTAATGGTAAACTATAACAATTTTGATAATCATCATTTAAAAAATATGAAATATCATATGTATTGTTACCATCATTACTAATAATTGAGAAATCACCAGTAGAAGAGGTTATATAATTTATTATTCCATCAGAATTTAGTTCATAAGTAAAATATCCGTTATTAAATAATGACTCATCAGAATCAAAAACCGAATTATTATTTAAATCAGAAAAGGAATTTACATTTATTAAGCCATAATTAGAACAATCCACAAAAGCTATATTGATATTATCCTGACCAACAGTATTACAAGAATTATAGGCTGTAACCACATAATTACCAGACTCTGAAACTATTAACTCAGAACTACTTTGATCACTTAAAAAAACCCCATCCTTAAACCATTCATAACTCTGTACTCCAGGAAAATATGCACTTAACGTTGTTGAAATTTCATCATTACAAAGCGTTTGATCTGGACCTAAATCTATTTCTACATTAGAATAAATGGAACCAGCATTAACAGAACTAGAGTTACTTTGTGTTATAATTATTTCGCCTTGTTGCCCAGAATAATTAGTAGTTAATAAAATATAAAAATCATCTGATTGAGCATTTGTAATAGTAAAGTTTTCAATACTAAATGGGCTAAAGCTACAATCAATTATATCTGCTTCATTAGGATAAGAAGATGAATTATCACAAAGTGTTTGAAAAGAACTATATGGACCCCAAATTACAAAATCTACATCAATTAAATTTCCTGAATTATTAATTTGCTTTACTTCTATATTTAAAGTTCCGGAATTATCTACTTGAATATAATTCCATAAAGGATTAGGTGTCAATCCTAAGCAAGCGATTTGTCCTATACTATTACTATTTATATTATTTGTAGATACAAACGTATTATTCTCAAAACATAAAGCCTGTAAATTCTCACATAAAGTATTATTTTGCGCTTTTAAATTAACTGAAGATATACTAAAAACAACATATAAAAAAATATTTTGTAATTCATAAAACTGTAATTTTATAATCTCAAATATAGTATTAATATTCAATATGCTCAACAAACAAATTTCAAGTACACAAAATCAATTAATAAAGCATATAGTTTTGTTAAAAGAAAAATCTCGTGAACGTAAAAAAACAAAGACTTTTGTTATTGAAGGCGAACGCGAAATACAATTAGCCATTAATGGACAGTATAGTATTGAAACCGTTTTATATTTTCCGGAAATTTATGATACTAATAAACTAAGTGCGCTTCCTGAAAATATAAATTGTATTGAAGTTACAAAAGAAGTCTATCAAAAAATTGCTTATCGTGATACAACGGAAGGGATTGTAGCAATTGTAAACAGTAGACCTCATCAATTAGACAGTATTATTTTTACTAACAAAACACCTCTAATATTAATTGCTGAAGCACCCGAAAAACCTGGTAATATTGGAGCTATTTTACGTACTGCTGATGCAGCAAATGTAGATGCTGTAATTATTGCAAATCCTAAAACAGATTTATACAATCCAAATATAGTACGCTCTAGTGTTGGTTGCGTTTTTACCAACCAAATTGCTACAGGAAACACCAATGATATTATCACATTTTTAAACCAAAATAATATCCACATTTACAGTGCTATTTTACAGGAAGCTGAAGAGTATCACACACAAGACTTTACTCAAGCATCAGCCATAGTTGTTGGTACAGAAGCTATTGGATTGAGCGACGCATGGAGAGACGCTTCCAAAAAAACATAAAAATACCAATGCAAGGCGCAATTGACTCTATGAATGTATCTGTTGCAGCAGGAATATTAATTTTTGAAGCTAAACGTCAACGTAATTTTAAATAATATTATGACAGCAAACACACTATTTTACATCATTATAGCCATAATAATTATTAGTTTTTTGATTGATAAAGTTTTAGATGCGCTTAACGCGAAACATTACAACAATTTACTTCCAACCGAATTAGAAGATGTTTACGATACTGAAGACTATAAAAAATCACAACAATACAAAGCCACAAACTATAAATTTGGGTTGTTAACTTCTGGGTTTTCAATTGTACTAACGCTTAGTTTTTTCTTTTTAGATGGCTTTGCTTTTGTAGACCATATAGCACGTCAATTAACAGATCATTCCATTTTAGTAACTCTTATATTTTTGGAATTATAATGTTGGGTAGTGATTTATTAACGACTCCGTTTTCTTATTATAAAACCTTTGTAATTGAGGCCAAATTTGGTTTTAATAAAACCACAAAACAAACCTTTATTTTAGATAAAATTAAAGGTTGGCTTATGACTATAATTGTAGGAGGAGCTGTATTGGCAGCCTTAACTTGGTTTTATCAAACAACAGGAACTAATTTTTGGTTGTATGCATGGTTATTAATAACGGTATTTACAGTTTTTATAAATTTATTTTACTCAAAATTAATTGTCCCGATATTTAACAAACAAAGCCCTTTAGAAAATGGAAGTCTACGTACCGCAATATCTGACTATGCTAAAACGGTTGGTTTTAATTTAGATAAAATTTTTGTTATTGATGGTTCTAAAAGAAGTACCAAAGCCAATGCCTATTTTTCTGGTTTTGGAAGCGAAAAACGCGTCACACTTTACGATACTTTAATTAATGATTTAAATGAAGATGAAATTGTTGCTGTTTTGGCTCATGAAATTGGTCATTATAAAAAGAAACATATCATTTTTAATCTAGTGACTTCTGTATTACTTACTGGATTTACACTATATATTTTATCTTTATTAATAGGAAACCCTGTGTTAAGTGAAGCTTTAGGTGTTGCAACACCAAGTTTTCATATAGGATTAATAGCATTTGGTATTTTGTATTCACCTTTATCAGAAATAACAGGTTTATTAATGAATTGGTTTTCGCGTAAATTTGAATATCAAGCTGATGATTATGCTAAAAACACCTATAAGCCAGAGCCTTTAATTTCTTCTCTTAAAAAATTATCTAAAAACAGTTTAAGTAATTTAACACCACATCCAGCTTACGTTTTCATGCATTACTCTCATCCTACTTTATTACAACGTATCTCAAATTTAAAGGGTTAGATTAAAATTTTAAAATATTATTTAGAATTATTATAAATAATTTGGTTAATCCAAAGTACATAGATATTTTTGCACAAAATTAACTATTTAAATTAAGTCTAAATAAAGATAAATGAAAAATTTATTACTATTACTAACCCTATTTTTAGTTTCATTTGTATCAATTGCACAAAATGCGACAATTGAAGGAACTATATTGGATAATAATCAATCACCAATAGTAGGTGTTAATGTGTTAATTAAAAACACTACAAAAGGAACAACATCTGATATTGATGGAAACTTTAAAATAAAAAATGTAACCAATGGAGATTATGTAATTTCTGTATCCTATTTAGGTTATAAAACCAAAGAAATAGAAGTTTCTATTTTAAATAATGAAAGCGTAGTTTTAGGAACAACAACAATGTACGAAGGAAACGAAATACTAAATGAGGTTGTATTAGATATTGACAGAAAAAATAAATTTTCAAGAAAGCAAAGTGCTTATGTTTCTAAATTACCATTAAAAAATATTGATAACTCACAAGTTTATAATACAATTACAAACCAATTATTAGTATCTCAGTCTGTAAATACTTTTGAAGATGCATTAAAAAATGCTGCTGGTATAACAAAATTATGGTCATCTACTGGTCGTAGTGGTGATGGTGCAGGTTACTATTCTAGTCGTGGTTTTGCGGTACAACCACAATTGGTAAATGGTGTTGCTGGTATTACTAATGGCTTTATAAATCCTTCTAACGTAGAGCGTGTTGAGGTTATTAAAGGACCTGCTGGAACATTATTTGGAAGCTCTGTTTCTTCATACGGAGGGTTAATTAACATCATTACTAAAAAACCATACAATAAAACTGGTGGAGAAATAACTGTATCTGGTGGATCTTTTGATTTTGCAAAGTTTAATGCAGATGTCAATGTTAGCCCAAGTGATAAATTATCGTTTAGAATAAACACTGGTTTTCAACAAGAACATAGTTTTCAAGATGCTGGATTTAAAAAATCTGTATTTGTAGCACCTTCAATTTCTTATAAGGTAAACAATAACTTGACTTTTAACTTTTCATATGAAGCCTCAGATAACGAACAAACAAATGAAACTTTCTTATTTTTAAACAGATATGCACCTTTAGCATTTAGCTCTATTGACGAGTTAAATTACAATACGGACTTATCATTTACAAATGATGATATTAGCATTAAAAACATTACTCAGAATTATCGTGGTGAAATTGCTTGGAAAATATCTGACCAATGGTCTTCTCAAACATTAATTTCTGGTGGATTAGCTAAATCTTTAGGGTATTACACGTATTTATGGAATGGATCTGATGCATTATTTAACTTATATGCTCAAGATACTGATGCAAGAACTAAAACTAGAAATTTACAACAAAACTTTACTGGTACTTTTAAGATTGGTGATATTGAAAACAAATTGTTAGTTGGAGCAGATTATCTAGATTCTAATACCATTGATAATAGCTCAAATTGGGGATATTTACACACTATAAATATTGATGGTGATTTAGTTTATGGTGAGCCAGCAATTAACGAAGACAACCTAAGCGCAGCATTAACAGGTATTGGATATTTAGATAGTGACATACGCCAAAATATATTAGGCTTTTATGTATCTGATGTCGTTAAGGTTTTACCTAGCTTATCAGTAATGGCGAGCTTACGTTATGACAGATTTGATTACCAAGGAGATAGACAAACAGATGCTGATGATGATACAGAATATACTGAGTCTACTTTTTCGCCAAAGTTTGGTATTGTTTACCAACCTATAATTGATCAATTATCAATATTTGCTAACTACCAAAATGGTTTCTCGTATGTCAACCCTCAATATATAACAGATTTTGATACTGGTATTGTAACATTACAAAGCTATGACGTAGAGCAAGCAAACCAATATGAAGTTGGAGTAAAAACAAACCTGTTTAATAATAAATTAGAAACGACTTTAAGTTATTACAACATAAACGTAGACAATAAATATTATTGGGCAACTCAAACACAAGATCTAGCTATTAATAGTCAGGGTATAGAATTAGAAGTAAATGCTAATCCAATTGATGGATTAAACATTCATACTGGTTTTAGCTATAATGATTCTGAAATTACAGACTCTCCTTCTGCAAGGTTTTTAGAAGGCAATCGTTATGGAGAATCTGGAGCAGATATAACCTATAACTTCTGGGCAGACTATAAGTTTTTTGAAAACTTTGGTGCTGGAGCAGGTTTTAATGGTCAGTCAGAATATGATACAATGGTAGATTACAAATCAGTAACAGGTAGTTTTGATATACCTGCATATACAATATTTAATGCCTCTTTATATTACGAAACTAACACGTTTAGAGCTAGTGTAAAAGCTAACAATATTACAGATAAAACTTATTTCTCTGGTTGGAGTACGGTAACTCCACAGAGACCAAGAACAATTCTTGGAAGTGTTACATTTAAATTTTAAGTTCAATTAGTCTAATTTAAAAGGACAACTTTACTAAGTTGTCCTTTTGGTATTTAATAAAATATGACCTTTAAAAAATTCATTTTTCAATTACATAAAATTTTAGGTTTAGCAACTGGTTTAGTTGTGTTTATAGTTGCTATAACAGGTTGTTGTTGGGCTTTCAAAGAAGAAATTGAAAGCCTATACAACGACTATAAAAAGGTAGAACCGCAAGACAAACCAATCTTAACACCTACACAAGCTAAAGATTTTGCAAAAGCTGTATTACCAGATCACCACATACATGGTACCTTGTTTAAAAAAGCTGATGATGCTATTGAAGTTATATTTTATGATGCAGAACCAGAATTTTATCAGAGTGTTTTTTTAAATCCTTATTCTGGTGAAGTTATACAAGTAGACGACCATATGTCTGGTTTTTTTGCTTTTACACTTAAAGGACACATGCGCTTATGGTTACCAAAAGCTATAGGCGAACAAGTTGTTGCTGCTTCAATTTTAATTTTTATCTTAATTATTATTTCAGGATTTATTTTATGGATTCCTAAAAAGCGTAAAAACATAAAGCAACGATTAAAATTTGACTGGAAAAAAACAACCAGATGGAAACGTAAAAACTTTGATTTGCATACGGTTATTGGATTTTACATATGCTCTTTTGCATTAATATTAGCATTTACAGGATCTGTAATATCTTATAATTGGTTAAAATATGTAGTGTATGTATCGACTGGTGGAGACAAAGTACCTGCTTTTATTATTCCTAAAAACAATAGTGAAACCACTAAAAACGATAGCATTAAACCAATGGATTACTTAATTGTAAAACTATTGAAAGAATCTCCTGATGCTGAAAGTTATGAATTACATTATCCTACCAACGATGAAGAAAGTATTTATGTAGAAGTCTCGAATAGTAAAGGCTTGTATTATGATTCTGATTACAGATTTTTTGATCAAAATACATTAGAAGAAATAGAAACTCCAGCCATATACGGTAAATACAAAGACGCTAAATTTGCAGATAAAATACTGCGTATGAATTATGATATACACATTGGTGCAATTGGTGGTATAGCTGGAAAAATTCTTGCGTTCTTAATTAGTTTACTAACAGCAACTTTACCTGTAACAGGTATATTATTATGGTATGGAAGAACTTATAAGAAAAAGAAACCTAAAGTATAAACTTTAATACTCTTCCTCTAAAGCGCTTTGCACATTATAATGTTTAAAATGAAACCCTGTATCTTCTATTTTTTTAGAACTTACACGTTGACTTTCGAATAGTAAAATGTGCAT
This sequence comes from Olleya sp. NP1-10, assembly GCF_055804415.1. NCBI lineage: Bacteria > Pseudomonadati > Bacteroidota > Flavobacteriia > Flavobacteriales > Flavobacteriaceae > Olleya > Olleya sp. NP1-10. The sequence goes on from NZ_CM147840.1 coordinate 3,611,937, forward strand.
TTCGCCTAAAACCAATCGCATAGCAAATCTAGGTATGTTTGGTAAAATTAAAGGTCGTTTTAACTGTTTTGCAATAGCTTTTGTTAACTCTTTATTAGTTTCTGGATTTGGTGCTACTCCATTATAAACACCTTCTAATTTATTAGTCAATACGTGTAAAAATAGACTTGCTAGATCCTGTACATGAATCCATGACTGCCATTGTTTACCAGAGCCAAAAGCTGCTCCTACTCCAAATTTAATAGGTTTAGCCATTTCAGGTAAAGCGCCTCCTTTGGAAGACAATACTAATCCGATTCTTATTTTTGAAACTGCAATATCTAAAACAGAAAAGGCATTTACAGCTTGTTCCCATTGTTTAACCACTTGTCCTAAAAATGAAGTACTAACTTTATTAAAATCTTCTGTATAATAATTGGTCAAAGAGTGAGGATAAATACCTATTGCACTTGCAGAGACAATATGCTTAACTTGATGTGTTGTATTTTTTAAGGTATTAAATAATAACTGAGAGGTTTGAATACGACTTAAAATAATAGTTTTTTTATAGGCTTCTGTCCAACGCTTAGAGATACTTGCTCCTACTAAATGTATAATAGCATCAACATCTTTTAAACACGCTACATCTATTTCATTTTTAGAGGGATTCCATAAAAACCCTTTATAATGATCTGCATTAGACACCTTAGATTTACTTGTTGTAAGATAGTTTACATCAATGTTTTGATTATGACATTGCTTGACTATTTCAGTTCCAATTAATCCTGTTGCACCTGTTATAAGTATACGCATTCTTTTTTTATTAAAAATACAATTTTAAACACGCATTAAAGCGATGTTTAAGTAAGGTTTAACGTTTATTTAAAGTCACGAAAAGAAATGGTAATTAACAAATTTTAATAGCTCTTAAAATATGACGTTTACTTGGTGGACCTGGTAATCTGGTTACTGTAAAACCAGCACTTTGCATAGCACGTCTGGCTGCACCTTGTGCACAATAGGTCATTAAAACACCATTGGGTTGTAATGCCTCAAACATTATTTTGAACACAGATTCTGTCCAAAGTTCAGGCTGTTCAGCAGGTCCAAAAGCATCAAAATAAATGACATTATATTCATTTTTAACTTTTAAATCCATGATGTCTTGCTTGCGCTTTTCTAACACAAATTGTTTAGTAATCTGATATGGTTGCTCCCAATTAGTTTGGTGCATCGCTTTAAAAACTTCAGTTTTATGACTTGCTAAGAGTTGCTCTGGATAATTTAATTGCGTTATAATATCCATTGGCACAGGGTCTGTTTCTATACCTAAATAATGGATGTTTAACGGTAATGCTTCCGTTTTTAAAAGTGTATTAAAAGCATTAAGTCCTGTACCAAAACCTAATTCTAAAACAGAACAGGACTGTTTTAAATTCTGTCCACTTTCGGTTGACAAAAAATATAACAATCCTGTGTTTATATAAACAAAATCAGACTCTTCTATTGCTCCAAAAGTGGAATGATAATGTGCATTATATTTGTGATGCACTAGGGTTGAAGAACCGTCTTTTGTAATTTCTATTTTTGGTTTCAACGTTGTTATTTAATTAAAAGTTTTTTGATTTTTGGTATTGGACCTGTACATATTTTACTGTGACAGGCAATACATGTATTAATGGTATTATTAAATCTATCTTTTAAATTTAAAGTAGATGTTGTATTGTAAATCTCTTTTTGAGCTGTTATAAATAGATTTGAAAAACTTTTAAATTGTTGATCTCTAATTTGAAAATCTGATAACTGAGCTGAATGAATATTTAAAAAATTGTTTGGAAATTGTGTTGGGATTTGGCCTTTAATAATTTGCTGTTTAAGCTCTAAATTATGCGCATACATTTCCAACATTAATTTTGACATTTCTGAAGGCACATACATGTCATACACCTTTTTAGCTTTAACTGGAGTTTCTGTTTTAAAATTGCATGACGTTAAAACCACAAATAAAATTATCCAAACACGTTTTTTCATTTTATTGTTTTTCAACTAATAAAACACCATCTGCTTGAAATGAAAATGTACGTTTAGGCTCAGTGATTTTTTCAATAGCTTCTTTAGCAGCTCCTTTATCTTCAAGATAATGACGTTGATCATCTACAGATACTTCTTCAATAAATGCTAATCCATTAACAATCACCTCTTCTCCTGCAATATTTTTAGGCATAAAAAAACCATAGTCTTTAAACTTAACCATAACTTCTTTACCATCTCCTAAATCTGCTGTCATCCAACATCCTTTAGCTTGACATACTTCTTTTACTTTTAAAGTAACTTTAGCTGGAATACTATCTCCTGCTTTTAAACTCATGTAATGATCAACCATTGATGCGGATGCTATAGCGTCATCAGATATAATTTCTTTTCCAAAAGTTTTATAAGTTACGGCTTCTGTTTTAGCAGTAATATCTTCTTTAGTAACTGTTTCTGTTTCGTTTTTAGTTTCTGTTTTACAAGCAACTATTGTGATTAATAATGCTATAAGGATTAGATAATTTTTCATGTTATAATTTATTAGATTCTTATTTTCAAAGATAGTATTTTAAGGTTAATTGCTTACTTTCTAAGTAATAATTCTGTATTTTTGTGAAAGAAATTCAACCACAATATATGGCTACTTTAACCAAAAACGATATAAAAATTACCAGAACAGAAGCGTCTAAAATAAGCTCGATTGATTTTAACAATTTAGCGTTTGGACAAGTGTTTTCTGATCATATGTTAACCTGCGATTATAAAGATGGCAAATGGCATAAGCCAGAAGTTGTGCCTTATGGTCCAATTACATTAGACCCATCGTCTAAGATTTTTCATTATGGACAATCTATTTTTGAAGGTATGAAAGCCTACAAAGACAACAATGGTGACCGTTTTTTATTTAGACCAATGGACAATGTTAAGCGATTAAACTTGTCTGCAAAGCGTCTTGCTATTCCAGAATTACCTGAAGATTATTTTATGGAAGGTTTAAAAGCCTTATTAGATGTAGACCAAGATTGGATACCTACAAACGAAGGTAGCTCGTTATACATCAGACCATACATTTTTGCAACAGGTAACGGATTTCATGCTTCACCTGCTGATGCTTATAAATTTATTATTGCTACTGCACCTTCTGGAGCTTATTTTTCTGGAAAAGTTAATGTTTTAATAGAAGAACAATACTCGCGTAGTGCTAATGGTGGTGTTGGTTTTGCTAAAGCTGGTGGTAATTATGCTGGACAATTTTATCCAACACAATTAGCTAAAGATAAAGGTTACCAACAAGTTATTTGGACAGATGACACCACACATGAATACATTGAAGAAGCTGGAGCTATGAATGTATTTGTACGTATTAACGATACCCTTTTAACATCTCCTGTGAGTGATCGTATTTTAGATGGAATTACAAGAAAAAGCATCTTACAATTAGCGGAAGCTGAAGGTATAAAAACTGAAGTTAGAAAGGTTAAAGTAAGCGAATTGGTGGAAGCCTCTAAAAATGGAAGCTTGAAAGAAATGTTTGGAGCTGGTACAGCTGCAGTAATTTCTCCAATTTCTGGTTTTGGTTTTAGAGGAGATGATTTTGAAATCCCTGAACAAGACCATTCTTTTGCTTCACAATTAAAAAATCGTATTGTAGCTATACAAACTAATAAAGTTGAAGATCCTTTTGGATGGAGAATTAAGCTTTAAGTTTAAACTAAAATTTATATAAAAAAAGCAACCAATTGGTTGCTTTTTTTGTCTGTAACCTAAAACAGTATTGAACTACTGTTCTAAAATGGCTTTGATATTTGGCTTAAAATAATTAGGCCCTTTTAGTACTTTTCCATCTTCACGGTAAATAGGCTCTCCGTCTTGACCCAGCTTACTCATGTTACTTTTTTGTATTTCGTTAAAGACTTCTTCTATTTTATGCTGCATACCATGTTCAATAATAGTACCACATAAAATGTAAAGCATATCTCCTAAAGCATCTGCTACTTCTACCAAATCATTATTTTCTGCTGCTTGAAGGTACTCCGCATTTTCTTCGCGCATTAACTCATGACGAAGCTTGTTTTTTTCTGTACCTAAATTAGCTTTTGGAGCTTCTAAATGTCCAATTTTAAATGCTGTATGAAAGGCTTTTACTGCTTCTATTTTATCTTGCATATTATTATTATTTATTCCTTGATGTTAGTCCTTAGTTTTAGTAATTTTGCTTAAAAATAAATTATGTTTAGTAAAGGACAAATCGTTTTTGGAATTTTATTCGCTATTGCTTTTATTTTAGTTTTAGTAAGAATGTACAGAAAAGATTTAAACTTACATAAAGTCCATTACAAAGGTGTATTATGGATATTACTAGCCTTTATTGGTTTTATAGGCATGATTGTCGCTATAAAAGTGATTTTCAAGTAAAAAATAGTTAGTCAGATTACTTAATATTAGTTTTATTTGCAATAAAAACTAATATATTAATCATGAATTATTTTAAGTCACTAACCACGATTACATTTTTTTAATTTCTTACTTAAGTCTATCACAAAGTTACGTAGGGCACTCTATTGACAACTATTCTGGAATAATAGGCGTTATAGATAATCCTTCTAATATTGTTGATTCTAGATTTAAAACTGACATAAATATCATGTCTGCAAGCACCTTTATTGGTAGCGATTACTACGCAATAGATTTTGGAGAGTTATTTGGTGAGGATGTAGATATTGACAACACTGCACAAATATCTCCTTCTGAAAAAAACAACTTCTTTTCTAATGCAGATATTGTAGGACCTTCTTTTATGTTTAACCTTAATGCAAATAATAGTATTGGTGTAATTACTAGATTAAGAGGCTTTGCTAATATCAACAATGTAAATGGTTTACTATTTGAAAGTTTAAACGAATCGTTTGATGAAACTAACGATTTTGATTTTGACTCTAGTAACTTAGTTTCTACAACTCATGCTTGGGCAGAACTAGGTATTAGTTATGGTCGTATTTTGTATGATGATTATGATCACTTTTTAAAAGGAGGAATTACTTTAAAACTATTACAAGGTGGTGGTATATCGTTTTTTAATAGTCCAGGATTTTCAGGAAATTATGATGCTTCAGCACAAACTATAACTACAGCTGGAAGTATAAATTATGGAAGTAGAAACGGTATTTATGAAGATGACCCTATAGATTTTGATGACTTAAAAACTGGTTTTGGTGCCGATATAGGATTTACTTATGAATGGAGAAGAAACAATACTACAGATGGTAAGGGTCATAATAAATACCTATTAAAAGTAGGATTATCTGTTACAGACATAGGATCTATTACATATGATGATATAACACAATATAACTATGATTTAAATAACCAAACTGAAAGTACTATTAACTATAACGATACTGAAGAGTTTTTAAATGAAAACTATACGTTTACTGAAATCACAAAAAAGATAAAAGTTAACTTACCAACCGCTTTACGTGTTAGTGCCGATTACCATATTGACCGTTCCATTTATTTGAGTTTACAAGGTGCTTTTTCGTTAATACAAAACAATACTCAATTTACTAACAAGATTAATAACGCTGTTACTATAGCACCACGTATAGAGACTAAATGGTTTAGTTTTTATACACCTGTAAGTTTCAGACAGTATGATGATACTGCATGGGGAGCTGGTTTTAGATTAGGTCCTTTAACACTTGGCTCAAGTTCTATTTTATCAAATGTTATCTCTGATCATTCTAAATCAACTGACCTTTTTGTTGGATTAAAAATCCCAATTTATCAAAGCAAAAAGTATAATTAGTACCACAAAAAAAGCCTTAATCCAATTAGATTAAGGCTTTTTTATTTCCGCTACAGCGTTATAACTTTTTTAATTTTCTTCTGGTAAGAAGTTATAGTTTTTACTGTAAAATAACATTTGACCTTCAAAACTTTCTGGTTGTGTTACTTTAATAGCTTTGATGTTTCCATCAGCATCAGTTTCTGGTACTAAAACAGGATTAACAAAACCACTGTAAGGAGGAGATTTAAATTGCTTATTACGCTCTAAAACCTCAGCATGAATTGCTTGATCCACTTTTACACCATAACCTTCTACTAAATCTTCTACAGCTTTATAATCGCCTTCTGACTTTATACGTTGTGTTTCTCGCAATAATTCTCCAAATAAGTCATGTAATTTTTCGTAATCGTTAATGTTAAAATATGTTTTACCATCACGAGTTACTTTTTCAATAACATTGTCTGCTTTCCCTTTTTCAAAAACCCAAGCACTAACCCATTGTCTGTTTCGCATGTGAGCTTCTTCTACGTCATCACCAAGTTTAAGTCTAATTAATTGAGACATTAATCCGTTACGGATGTATCCATCATAAGCAGCCATACCTACTTTTTTCCAATCTTCAACTAAACCTAATTCTTGTAATTTAGGGTTGTATAAATAATATAATCCAACTAAATCTGCACGACCTTCTTCAAGTGTTGATGCATAGTTTTTTAACGTTTCTTTTGTTTCTCCAACACCTGGATTTAATTGTCCTGAAGCATGACCAATAACTTCGTGTAAAGCGGTATGTAATTTATCTGCTAATTGCCCATAATTTTCTTCAAGCTCATACTCTTCATCATCATGTACAAATTCTTTTAAACGACCTGTACTTCCTGCATTATTATAGGCATGAATAATGTTTCCTAAAGACACAGACTTACTTCCAACTGCTGCACGAATCCAGTTTGCATTTGGTAAATTCACACCTATTGGTGTACTTGGCGAGGCATCTCCGGCTTCTCCTGCTACGTTAACGACTTTGTAAGTTACACCGACGACGTTTTTCTTTTTATGTGCATCCATTAATGGTGAGTTATCTTCAAACCATTGTGCATTTTCTGATAAAACAGCCATTTTTGCTGACATATCAAAATCGTTGATTTGTACAACCGTTTCATAAGACCCTCTATAACCTAATGGGTCATTATAAACTTCAATAAAACTATTAATATAATCTACATTTCCTGCTGTTGCAGCAGTCCATGCTACATTATAATCATCCCATGTTTGTAAGTCTCCGGTTTTATAGTATTTAATTAATAAACTTAGGGCATTACCTTGTGCTTCGTTTTCTGCCACACCTTGAGCTAGTTCTAACCATTTTACAATTTCATCAATTGCACTACCATATAAACCTCCTGATTTATAAACACGTTCTTTTAAAGTTCCGTTTTCTTTAACCAACTGAGAGTTTAACCCGTAAGACAATGGTTTTTTAGGATCCGGAGATTTCATTTTACCATAAAAAGACTCAACATCTGCATTAGTCACATCAGGACCATAAAAGTTAACAGCACTTTCTAACACATTATCTACACCTTTTGCTTGGTTTACTTTTTTACTGTCTTGTGTATTAAAAATAACATCAAAAGCTTCACCTTCTAAAGTTGTATTAGTCTCAGCTAAAATACTTTTTAAATAATCTTGAGAAAATTCTGGAGTTAATTTATCATTTGAATAATGGTGATGTATCCCATTACTAAACCAAACACGCTTTAAATAAGTTGTAAAAGCAGACCAATTATCTGTGCTTTTATCTCCTTTAAAATTTGTGTAAATATTTTCTAGAGCTGTTCTAATTTTTAAATTATGTCTGTAATTTTGGTCCCACATTATGTCGCGACCAGCTAATCCTGCTTGTGTTAAGTAATATACTAGTTTTTGTTCCTTAAGGGTTAGTTTATCCCATCCTGGAATTTGATAACGTAATATTTTAATATCTGCAAATTCTTCGACATTAAAGTCAAAAGCAGTCTCAACACTCTGCTTTGTTTCTGTTTCAGGAGTTTCCTCCTGTTTGGTCTTCTCGTTTCCGCAAGACACTAAAAGTGTTGCTATAAAAGCTGCACTTAATATTGATTTTAATTTCATGTTAGTTTGTTTTTAATAGTGTCTAAAGATAAGATTATTTGACATATTATAATTTGATTATCTTTGAAATAATAAACCTTTCAATACTCCCAAAACCAATGAAATACTTTAAATACATATTATTTTTACTACTAATTACTATCATAGCAATTGCTATTTATATTGCTGTACAACCAAATGATTACAGTGTTTCAAGAACCAAGACTATACAAGCTCCTACTAGTTTAATTTATAATGAAGTTATTGATTTTAAAAATTGGGAAGATTGGAATACTTGGGTTGAAGAAAAACCAGACATGACTATTACATATCCAGAAAAAACGGAAGGGATTAATGGCTCATACTCTTGGATTGATAATACGGAAACTGGGACAATGACTACTACAGATACCAATCCTAATAAAACCATAACACAAACTATGCAGTTTGGAGAATATCCAAGCTCTGAAGTGACTTGGTTATTTGAAGATAATAAAGATGGTAGCACTGATGTGACTTGGACAATTTCTGGTAACAATCTTCCTTTTGGATTTAAAGCTTATAGTGCTTTTTCTGGTGGAATGTATAAGCAAATCGGACCTTATTATGAGCGTAGTTTGGAATTATTAGATAAAAAAGTGGTTGAAAGCATGAAACAATATAGTGTAAAAGTAAATGGTGTTACTGAACATGGAGGAGGCTTTTATTTATACAATACCACTTCTGCTAAAATGGATAATTTTAAAGATAAAATCAAAGACATGCTACCTAAAGTTGGACAGTATTTTGCAAAAAATAACATCATCCCTTCTGGTGCACCTTTTGTAATTTATCATAAATGGGATTTAGAAAACAACTCAGTCATGTTTTCTTGTGCTATGCCAACTGCTGACAAAGTAATAACGACTGAGGATGATATTTTAACTGGTCAACTGCTACCTTTTAAAGCTTTAAAAACCACTTTAAAAGGAAATTACACAAATCTTGAAGAAGCGTGGAACACTGCTATGGCTTACCAAAAAGATAATAATTTAATTGCAGATCAAACTGGTGTTGCTTTAGAAGTCTACTTGACAGATCCAACAAACACTGCAAATCCAGCAGAATGGATTACAGAAATTTATTTACCATTAGCGCCTGATAACGATACATTACAAAGTCATTAAATATGAAACAACTTGTACTAGTTTTTATTGGTGGTGGATTTGGAAGTGTACTACGTTACGGTATTGGAAAAACTTTAAACAACTCGGAAAACGGAATACCATATGGTATCTTTTTAGCTAATATTATAGGAAGCTTATTAATTGGTTTAATTTTAGGTTTGGCACTTAAAAACAATACCCTTAGCAATAATCAAACCTTATTATTAGCGACAGGATTTTGTGGTGGTTTTACAACGTTTTCAACCTTTGCCTATGAAAATCATATGTTTTTAAAATCTGGAGATTTTACCAGCTTTGCTATATATACTATTGCTAGTTTTATACTAGGTTTTTTAGCTGTTTTTTTAGGTATATGGTTAGCTAAACAGTTTTAAGGAATAACTTTAGTATACTTTTTCACACCTGCTTCAATACGAACATATAAAATATTGTCATTGGGTACAATAGGACAAGAATACATACTATTGTATGCGCAATATGGATTGTAAGCTGTATTAAAATCGATTAACATTTGATTGTTCTTAGGTAGCTTCACATCTATATAACGACCTCCTTTATAAGTTTCGACTCCATTGGTATTATCCATAAATGGCAAAAACAAAGCTTCCTCCTCTCCTAATTCTGAAGCCATTTCAATATCTTGATATACATTTAATTTAAGTGTTTTATTATTTAAATTAAAAGTTACTTCGCCATACTTTTTATAATCCACTACTCTATCTGTAGTCGTTTTCATTTTAAAAGACGGTTGGTTTGGAGTGCTTTTAAAATTAGCAGTAACAACATATAGGCTATCAAATTTAAAAAAATCAAGCGTAGAAAACACTTTACGATCTCTATCTGTTAATGGAGATTTTGCTGCATCTTTAAAATCTGCATTCATTTTACGCTGGAAAGGAGTGTCGCCTAACAAAGGTTTTTTATCCTGACCACAACCAATAGTAACAAAAAGTATTAAAAAGAAAGTTATATATCGTACCATTACTTTGGAAAAACTATTTTAAAAATTTGTTTCAAAAATACAACTTATTCAAAATTTTGATTAGCTTTGACTTAACAAATTGAAGAAAAATGAATTTAGTCATTACATATTTAAGTAAACAAAACTCTTGTAGAGATACAAGTAGTTGGACTTGCTATATGTTATTATGATATAAATATCAATTAATACAATACAAAAAAGTCCAACCTAACGGTTGGACTTTTTACATTTATAACAACAACCAAACCTATGAAAAAACTATTAAAAAATTACATTAGTACTTTTGACGGACTGTCAAAAGAAGTATGGTGGCTATCTTTAATTACATTAATTAATAGAGCTGGTACTATGGTTATTCCTTTTTTATCGTTGTACTTAACCGAAGACTTAGGTTTTACATTATCTAACGTTGGGACTATTATGACCGCTTTTGGATTAGGATCTGTGTTAGGATCTTGGTTAGGCGGAAAACTAACAGATAAAATTGGCTATTACAAAATTATGGTTTTTAGCTTATTTGTTTCTGGATTCATGTTTATTGCCTTACAGTTTTTAAAAGATATATTTAGTTTATCACTGGGTATTTTTATACTAATGATTGTTGCAGATATGTTTAGACCAGCCATGTTTGTAGCCTTAAGTGCTTATAGTAAACCCGAAAACAAAATACGAAGCGTTACCCTAATTAGACTAGCTATTAACCTTGGATTTTCAGCTGGCCCAGCTGTTGGTGGATTAATAATTGTTGGCTTAGGTTATGGAGGTTTGTTTTGGGTGGATGGCATTACATGTATTGCAGCAACATTATTACTAGTTAAAGTATTAAACCCTAAAAAAACGCGCGTCCAAGATAATATAGTTGTAGACAATCCATACTCTGCTTACAAGGACAAACCGTTTATTATATTTTTATTGGCACTGTTTTTATTTGGTTTTATATTCTTACAATATTTTTCAACTATGCCTCTATATTACAGAGAAATTCATGTTTTAAGCGAGCTTCAAATTGGATTATTACTTGGTGCCAATGGTTTTTTTATATTTCTATTAGAAATGCCATTAATTAAATATTTAGAAAGTACTCGTTTTACAAAAACCACTTTAATATTGTTTGGTGCCTACTTAACAGCCACTAGCTTTTTAATACTAAACTTTACTAATTGGACTGGAATATTAATTTTCGGGATGTTTTTAATGACCGTTGGAGAGATGATTGCCTTCCCTTTTGCCAATGCATTTGCATTACAACAAGCCAAGAAAGGAAATCAAGGCGAATACATGGCTTTGTATTCTATAGCCTTTTCATTTGCTCATATCTTTGGACATAAATCAGGCATGGAACTAGTGGAAGGTTATGGATATGATAATACATGGTACATCATGTCTGGACTTGGTGCATTATGTATGCTTTTATTATTTATGTTAAAACAATACATGAAATCAAAACCCAATGTATCATGAATTTAAACCAAGTGACTATTTCGTCAAAAAACCTAAAAACAGCTGTTACCTTTTACAAGCAATTAGGCCTTAAACTTATTGTTGACGCTTTACCACGTTACGCAAGATTTTTATGTCCTGATGGTGATGCTACGTTTTCTATTCATTTAAATGAAAGTATGCAAAATAACGACAATACTACAATTTACTTTGAAGATGATAATTTAGAATCATTAGTTATTCAACTACAACAAAAAGGAATTACTTTTACATCTCAACCTGAAGATAAATCTTGGCTTTGGAAAGAAGCAAAATTATTAGATCCTGACGGAAATCAAATTATATTATTTAAAGCTGGTAATAACAGAATACATCCACCTTGGCGCATTGATTAAATTATGAAAAACACATTATATATTTTGACCCTAATATTGTTAGTAAGCTGTAATAATATTGAAAACAAAAAAGTAGATCTTAACAATACCAACAAAAAAACCGTTGTTAAAACAAAACAATTTCCAGACTTAAAACCCAACAGATATAATGTAGCGTTTTTAATTATGGATGGCACTTTTAATACTGAATTAACTGCTCCTTTTGATATTTTTCAGCACACTATTTTTAGAGAAAATATTAAAGCTATGAATGTCTTTACTGTAGCTAATACAGACCAAGCTATTACCACTTTTGAAGGTATGCGTTTGTTACCAGACTATAATTATGTAACAGATAGCTTACCTAAAATTGATATTTTAGTGGTGCCAAGTGCAGAGCACCATTTAGACACAGACCTTGAAGACAAAGCTATGATTGACTTTGTAAAACAAATTGACAAGGAAGCCCAATTTGTAACCTCACATTGTGATGGTGCTTTTGTCTTAGCCGAAGCAGGAGTTTTAAATAATAAAGTGTCTACAACGTTTCCGAGTGATATAGATAAAATGCGCCAACGCTATCCAGATTTAGACATCAAAAAAGACGTTCTATTTGTTCATGATGGAAAATATATTACGTCTGCAGGAGGCGCAAAAAGTTTTGAGGCTGCTCTGTATTTATGCGAATATCTTTACGGTAAAGAAATCGCACAATCTTTAGCTGGAGGTTTAGTCATTGATTGGGATTTAAAAACAGTTCCGCATTTAATTGTAGATTAGTTAATACTTTGTAATTGCATTATTTTTTACCACATGCGACAAAATAATTTGTGTTTTACATTCGCCATAAACAATTAACTGATCAATAAAAGCCTCTAAATGTTTGTGGTTTTTTAAAATGACTTCCATTACAATATTTTCATTACCTGTAATACGATAGCAGTTTACTACCTCGTCAAACGTTTTTACCTTTTCTAAAAAGGGTTTTAGCTTACCCATAAAAGCTTGTAATGTTATTAATGCTTTTAATTGGTAACCGACTTCATAAGGTGAAATTAATGTAATATGGTTTTGGATAATTCCTAAGTCTTCCATTTTCTTTATACGCTCTGAAACAGCTGGTGAGGTTATTCCTACCTGTCTGCCAATTTCGGCATTAGACTGTCTTGCATTTTGCTGCAAACACTTCAAAATTTTCCAATTAAGGCTATCAACACTCATATTAAAGTAAAACTAATAAATAATTTAATAACTAAAGCAAATATAGCTTTTTGATTTAAAATCGAAAGCAAAAAACATAAACTAGTCGTTATTTTTGATAAAAAAGAAAAATTAAAATGTCTGTACACCCACCCTCACACTTATCGGACTTGCCTATATATAAGCAAGCTAAGCAGATTTTTGCATTATCTAGAAGTATTTCGGCATATCTAAATCAGGATTTATCCTATTTATATGAAGATGGATCTGAAGATGCAAACATTTACTTTACTGGTGATCTTGTACAACACTCAGAGTCTTTAGCTCCAGAAATTATTAATGCAGAATTAGAGCGTTGTCGAGACAAGAAACATAGACATATAGCTTCTGTAGTTAGATTAACTAACAGACTTTACAAAAACTGTAATCGTTTAGAATCTTGTAATAGTAACGGTAAAGATTATGTCCCAATATTAAAACGAGAAATAAGAAAGTTTAGAAAACTTCAGACGACTTGGATGCTAACTCTTTAATTATTAAAATTAACTAAAGTCAACAACTCTTGCGTTGTACATAAATGAATCTTGAAACGCTTTAAGTTTTGGATTAAAGGTTTCAGAAAATATTGCAAATTTAGCTTTCGGTACACTTTCACTTAATCTTAAAACATAGTTGTGTAAATTATTTCGTGCAATAAAATCTGCATCATGAATCATAAACAACTGTAGTTCTCCTAAATGCAAACTATTTAAATGGTATAATTTACTTAGTCGTTTTGGTGTAGAAATTAAAACATCAACGCCATAATACACTTCCTCACGTTGTTTTTCTAAATCATATTCCTCGTAAGCACAATACACACGTAAGTCTGTTCTTTTAGTAAAAACATCAAAACGCTCTTTTAAATCTAAAGCTGCCTGTTTGTCTTTAACCACAACCAAAGCTCTTGGAGAGTCTTCAAATGCTTCGGCTCCTAATTTTTGAATAGCACTAATAACCATAGCTGTTGTTTTACCACAACCTTTAGGTCCTATTGCATACACATCATTACCACCTTTAATTAAAGGCATAACTTGTTTTTGAAATGCATTTGTAGTTTCTAAACCTGCTTTTTCAATATTTTCTTTAAGTGAAGGATGGTATTTTTTAAAAGACATGTCTTGTATAATATTATAAGTAAAATATGGCAAAAACCATAGTTTACAAAGATACTAATTAATGACACATTTTGCAGTCTGCTTTGTCTTTAACTTCTCCAACCAAAAATCCTTGGTCATTAATTACAAAATCACAACAGTCTACAAAACCTTGAGCAATTAGTTTTCGACCACGTTGTATTTGAGACTTAACCGTTGGTAAAGCTAAATTTAATTGGTTTGCTATTTGCTGTTGTTTTAATCCTTTTATGTCGCTTAAAAACAAAGGATCTCTGTATTTTTTGGGTAAGCTTTTAATAATACCTGGTAAGCAATCGGCTTCAGTATGTTCTAACTTTTGTTCTTCAAAAACAAAGTCTTCTTCTGTAATTTCATACACTATTTTTTTACTTCTAAAGTAATCTAAAACCGTATATCTAGCAATCGAAAACACCCAAGATTTAAGCTTATCTTCATCTTTTAATGTATTTAATTTGGTGTGTACTTTTATAAAGGTTTCTTGTAATAAGTCTTCTGCAATAACAGCGTCCTTTACCTTACTTAAAATAAAGTATTTAATGTCCTCTGCATATAATTTCCAAATGTTTTTAGTGTCCATAAACTTATATTAAAAACAACGCTAATCTTAGTGTAAAGTTACTAAAACTAGCGTTATTAATATCTGTTTTAAGTCTTGCTTAACAATTACAAGTCGTACACGTGCAATTATCGCAAGTACAGTTTTGACAATTTCCTTTTGCGCAACCATCACAGTTGCATGTGCATGCTATATTTTTCATAATATCTGTTTTTAATGTTCATATAATAGACGAAAGCAACACTAAAAAGATGCAAAAATTTAGAACTTTTTTTAAAAATGAAATTATCCCACTTGTATTATAGCTTCATGTATGATTGGAAAATTACATGAATTAGCAATAAAACACAGTTGATTTGCTTTACCATGAAGGTTTTCCGCTAACTCCTTTTGAGTTTCATTTTTTATGGTGACTATAGGTTTTAATCGTACTATTTTAAAACTTCCGCTTCCTGAAGCTAGTACTTCCAGATCACCTTCAGCATGATCTATATAGCTTAAAACTTCAATATTATGTTGTGCACAGACATATAAATAAGACATCATGTGGCATGAGGCTAAAGCTGACAATAGTAAATCTTCAGGATTGTATAATGTGTCATCTCCTCTAAATGTTTTTGCTGCAGACACGGATAAATCCGAAACTTTATTAGCAATGGTTACTTTATGATTTCTACTAAAAGTCCTTGGGCTACTTGTACTTTCTCCTTCATTAATTGTCCATTTTACTTGTGCTTTGAAGGTGTGTTTTATTGACATATTTTTTTATTAAATATAAAAAAAGCGTTTCATATTGAAACGCTTTTTTATTTTATGTATTAATATTCTTTACTGTGCTTCAAATAGCAAAAGTTATAATGAGATCCCGAAATAAATTTGAGATAAGTGATTCACGCTCTTTTTTCAAGAAAGAAAAAAGTGGTTCTCTGAGATTCCGAAACCATTTCGGGATAAGCGATTCACACACTTTTTGCAAAAGCAAAAAGTGGTTCTCTGCTTACATATTTCTACGATACTGACCACCTACTTCAAACAAAGCTGACGTAATTTCACCTAAACTACATACTTTACAAACATCCATTAAAGCTTCGAAAATATTCTCGTTATTAATAGCTTTGTGTTGTAAGTCTTTAAGCATCGCTTTAGTATCATTTGCTTTATGCAAATTCTCTAAAGTTTTTATCTGAAATTGCTTTTCTTCTTCCGTTGCTCTAATCACTTCCGCAGGAATTACTGTTGGCGAACCTTTAGAACTTAAAAATGTATTTACGCCTACAATTGGGAATTTTCCATTGTGCTTCAACGTTTCGTAATACAAACTCTCTTCTTGAATTTTACTACGTTGGTACATGGTTTCCATAGCTCCTAAAACACCACCACGTTCTGTAATTCTATCAAATTCTTGTAATACTGCTTCCTCAACTAAATCGGTTAATTCTTCAATAATAAAAGAACCTTGTATTGGGTTTTCATTTTTATTTAACCCTAATTCTTTATTGATAATTAATTGAATAGCCATTGCACGTCTAACCGATTCTTCGGTTGGTGTGGTAATGGCTTCGTCGTACGCATTGGTGTGTAATGAGTTACAATTATCGTAAATAGCATACAAAGCTTGAAGCGTTGTACGTATATCGTTAAAGTCAATTTCTTGAGCGTGTAAACTACGTCCAGAGGTTTGAATATGGTACTTCAGCATTTGTGCTCTTGCATTTGCACCATACTTATTCTTCATGGCTTTTGCCCAAATTTTACGAGCTACACGACCAATTACTGCATATTCTGGATCGATACCGTTTGAGAAAAAGAATGATAAGTTTGGTCCAAATTTATTGATGTCCATACCACGACTTAAATAGTATTCCACGTAAGTGAAACCATTAGATAACGTCAATGCTAACTGTGTAATCGGATTTGCTCCTGCTTCTGCAATATGATATCCAGAAATTGAAACCGAGTAGAAATTACGAACATTATTCTCGATAAAATATTCTTGAACGTCTCCCATTAATCGCAACGCGAATTCGGTAGAAAAAATACAGGTGTTTTGTGCTTGGTCTTCTTTTAAAATATCTGCTTGAACGGTTCCTCTAACTTGTGCAATGGTATTCTTTTTAATCTCTGCATACACATCTGCTGGTAATACTTGATCACCTGTAACACCTAAAAGCATCAATCCTAAACCGTTGTTTCCTTCTGGTAAATCACCATTATAAGTAGGACGTTCTTTATCTTTATAAAGCTTCGCTATTTTTGCTTCTACTTCTTCTTCAAGACCATTTTCTTTAATGTAAAATTCACATTGTTGATCTATGGCAGCATTCATAAAGAAACCTAACAACATTGGTGCTGGTCCATTAATAGTCATACTAACCGATGTCATGACATTAGCTAAATCGAAACCAGAATATAGTTTTTTAGCATCGTCTAAACAGCAAATAGAAACACCAGCATTACCAATTTTACCGTAGATATCTGGACGTAAATCAGGATCGTTTCCGTATAACGTTACACTATCAAAAGCGGTAGATAAACGTTTTGCTGGTAAACCTGCACTTACATAGTGAAAACGTCTGTTGGTACGTTCTGGTCCACCTTCACCTGCAAACATACGAGCAGGATCTTCTCCTGTACGTTTAAAAGGGTATAATCCTGAAGTATACGGGAATTCTCCTGGTACATTTTCTTGCAACGTCCAACGTAATAAATCTCCCCAAGCTTGGTACTTTGGTAAAGCTACTCGTGGAATTTGTAAGTGAGACAACGACTCGGAATGTGTTTCAATTTTAATCTCTTTATCTCTTACTTTAAATGTATAAATTGGATTTTTGTATTTATTTACTTTCTCATCCCAGCCTGTAATGACTTCCCAGTTGTAAGGATCTAAGTTTAATTTTACACGGTCGAATTCTGCAATAAGTAATTTTATAAAATCTTTATTGTCATCCTGAACTTGCTTCAGGATCTCATCTTGATCAAGTCCTTGCTTACCAATAAGAGACATCTCGACTGCGCTCGATGTGACATCCAT
The DNA here is from genome assembly GCF_055804415.1 of Olleya sp. NP1-10. Classification (NCBI taxonomy): domain Bacteria; kingdom Pseudomonadati; phylum Bacteroidota; class Flavobacteriia; order Flavobacteriales; family Flavobacteriaceae; genus Olleya; species Olleya sp. NP1-10. The sequence continues at coordinate 3,629,776 of NZ_CM147840.1, forward strand.
TACTGAACAAATAGTTTTATAAATTCCGTATAATTTTTGAGCAACCTCAACTTGTGTGTTTGCTGTTTTATCGTAAGCACGATTATTTTCAGCAATTTCAGATAAATAACGTGTTCTACTTGGAGGAATCACAAAAATCTTTTCGCTCATTTCATCAGAAATATGGAACGTAGATTTTAAGTCTGAATCTGCTTTTTCAACCAACTTATCCATGATGGCTTTATAAAGCGTATTCATTCCTGGATCGTTAAATTGCGACGCAATGGTACCGTAAACAGGTAATTCTTCTTGAGGTGTATCCCAAAGATTATTGTTACGCATGTATTGCTTTTTCACATCACGTAAAGCATCTAAAGAACCACGTTTATCAAATTTATTAATGGCTACTAGATCTGCAAAATCTAGCATGTCAATTTTTTCTAATTGTGTTGCAGCACCAAATTCTGGTGTCATAACATATAAAGACACATCTGAATGCTCAATAATTTCAGTATCAGACTGCCCAATTCCTGAAGTTTCTAGGATAATTAAATCGTATTCTGCTGCTTTTAAAACCTCAACCGCTTCATTTACATATTTAGATAATGCTAAGTTAGATTGACGAGTTGCCAAACTACGCATATACACTCTTGGAGAATTAATAGCATTCATACGAATTCTATCTCCTAAAAGTGCGCCACCTGTTTTACGCTTAGAAGGATCTACAGAGACTAAACCAATGGTTTTTTCTGGAAAATCAATTAAAAAACGACGAACTAATTCATCTACTAAACTAGACTTTCCTGCTCCTCCTGTTCCTGTAATTCCTAAAACTGGTGTTTTAGAGGCTTTATTTTTAATATGAATTTTATCTAAAGTGTCTTTTGCTACTTCCGGAAAGTTTTCGGCAGAAGAAATTACTCTAGCTATTGCCTTAGAATTTTTAGTTGGTAATATATCCAATTCACCATTCAATGTATCTCCAATAGCAAAATCAGACTGCTCTACCAAATCGTTAATCATACCTTGTAAACCCATTGCACGACCATCATCTGGAGAATAAATTCTAGCGATCCCATAATCCATAAGCTCCTTAATTTCAGAAGGAAGGATTACACCACCTCCACCACCAAAAATCTTGATATGCTCTGCTCCTCTTTCTTTTAATAGATCATACATGTATTTAAAATACTCGTTATGACCACCTTGATAAGAGGTTAAACAAATAGCATTAGCATCTTCTTGAATGGCTGTATTTACAACTTCATCTACACTTCTATCATGTCCTAAGTGGATTACCTCAACTCCTGTAGATTGGATAATACGACGCATAATATTTATGGAGGCATCGTGACCATCAAATAAGGCTGCTGCAGTTACAATTCTAACTTTATGTTTTGGCTTATATGGTGTTGCTTGTGTCATTCTTAAAATATAATCTGTTTTAGACTTGCAATTTACGGAATATTCAAAAATATTGCTATATAATCTGTAATTATCTAAAAGTTAAAAGCAGAAATAATAGCCTTGCAATTTTAGACTAAATTAGTAGTCAATATGTTATCAAAATGAAAAAACTTACTATACTAATAAATTGTAATGATCAATCAGGAATTATAGCAACAGTGACCAATTTTATTGCTAATAACAACGGAAACATTGTATATATAGACCAACATGTAGATAGAGAACAAAACATATTTTTTATGCGTTTGGAAGGTGAATTTAAAACTAATAATTTTGATATTGACACGTTTAAAAACAACTTTAAAACAAATCTAGCTGAACATTTTAAAATGAAATGGCGTATTTATGAGGCTAATAACAAACCTAAAATGGCATTATTTGTATCTAAGTACGACCATTGTTTGTATGATATATTAGGTCGTTATAATTCTGGTGAGTTAGATTTAGAAATTCCGTTTATTATTAGCAATCATAATACTTTAAGACCTATTGCGGACAGCTTCAACATTCCGTTTTACCATATTCCTGTTACAAAAGATACTAAAGCTGAAGCTGAAGATGCGCAATTAAAATTATGCAAAACTTTTGATATAGATTTTATAGTACTTGCACGTTACATGCAAATTGTATCTAGCAAAATTATAAACCAATATCCAAATAAGGTAATAAACATACATCACTCGTTTTTACCTGCTTTTGTTGGTGCAAAACCCTATCATTCTGCTTACAAAAGAGGTGTGAAAATTATTGGAGCAACAAGTCATTATGTTACTGAAGAATTAGATGCTGGCCCAATTATTGAACAAGATGTAACACGTGTATCACATACACACGCTATTGAAGATTTAATTGCTAAAGGACGTGATCTAGAAAAAATTGTGTTAGCAAATGCCATAAAGCTTCATCTTAAACGAAAAGTAATGGTATTTAATAATAAGACTGTAATTTTTTCTTAAAAACACACAATGATACTTTACAGGCAATTATTTCCTTTTAAATTAAATTATAGTTTACATAAACGCAGTTTTTGTTTTAAAAAAGCATCTAAAGATTAAGTATATTTACACCATAAATTATAGAACATGAAAAAATTATTGACCTTTATTATTATTTTAAATTTTACTGCTTGTGCAGAATTACAACAAGTTGTTAACCAATTACCACAATCTGGAAGTGTTAGTGATTTAGATATTGCTGGTGGACTAAGACAAGCTTTGGACTTAGGTATTGACAAGCAAGTGACTAAACTAACCCAAACTGATGGTTTTTTTAAAAACGAATTAGTTAAAATTTTACTTCCTGAAGAATTACAAAAAGTTGATAAAGCTTTACGTGATATTGGCTTGAGTAATTTAGCTGATGAAGGTTTAAAAGTATTAAACAGAGCTGCTGAGGATGCTGTAGGTGAAGCGACACCAATATTTGTAAATGCTGTTAAAGAGATTACGTTTACTGATGCTAAGAATATTTTATTAGGTAGTAATGATGCTGCAACACAATACCTAACTAGCAAAACACAAACTGCTTTATATGACAAATTTAATCCTGTTATTAAATCTTCTTTTGACAAGGTTGGAGCAGATCAAATCTGGTCTAATTTAATCAACAAATACAATGCTATACCTTTTACAAGCAATGTAAATCCTGACTTAACAGATTATGTTACAAGTGAAGCTTTAAAAGGTGTTTACACAATGATAGCTGTAGAAGAGCAAGAAATTAGAACTAAAGTTGGGTCTAGAAGCACAGCTTTATTACAAAAAGTATTTGCTTTACAAGATTAATCTTTAAGTTAATCTTAGAATAATATTTACTTAACATTTAAACTAAACTTAAGTAAGATATTTGCATAGTAAAAGAAAACGCCTCACAACTTTCTTTTACTGAGTTAGTTTAGTTAGTTATTAGAGTCTGTTTTTTTGAGAAAGGAATAGACTCTTTTATTTTTTACGATATTTTCTACTGAATTATTTTTTTATTTAAATAAAAAAAGTAATTTAATTATCTGAAAATCAAACAACTAAACCAATGACTCGTAGAGAATTACTACAACAACATCAAAACAAGCTAAACAGACGCTATAAACAGCTAGTTGAGCAAGCTTACAACTTGCGTCAAACAGATCATGAAGCCAGCGATGTATCTGCTTATAAAGCTATTAAAATTCTAGACAAACTAAATAGACTTAGTTATTTAGCTAGAGATGTCTCACAAACTGCTTCTTAATTGTTTAAAATAATTAAAAGCTAAAATCAATCTTGATCCATACCACGAAAAATATTCGCCATCAACTAAAATTGTTTTTGCATTTTTAAATTCGGCTTTATGCTTATCACTAAATGGGTAAGGTTCACTTGATAATAATACCAAATCGGTTGACAAACTGGTATTTAATTCCTCTATACTAACTTCTGGATAACGACTAAGGTTAGCATAGACGTTTTCAAATTTATTTAATTCTAATAAATAATTGATAAAAGTGTTATTTGCTGCAACCATCCATGGATCTTTCCAAATAAAGTAAGCCACTTTTAGTGTAGGCTTATTTTTTATAAAGTTTTTAAAATCTAAAATATTAGTTTCAATTTTAGTTTCAATACCTTTTGCTTCTTCTATTTTATTAAATATTTGACCATATTGATTGACTACTTTTATACAATCTTTAATTGTAAAAATATCTGAAACATGAACTTGACAAATAGATTGACAGTCTTTAACAATAGCTTGCGTGTTTTCTTCTTTATTACATAAAATCAAATCCGGTTTTAAAGCTTTAATTTTATCTAAATTAATCTGCTTTGTTCCGCCTACAATTTGTTTTTCTTTTTTTAGATGAATAGGATGCACACAAAACTTAGTTAAACCTACGATACTATCTTCCAAACCTAAATCATATAATAATTCGGTTTGAGAAGGCACCAACGAGATGATGCGTATTGGCGTCGCATTTATCTCAAGTACATTGCCTATTTGGTCTGTAAGAAGCATTTAGTTTTGGCTTAAAATGATCGTGATGTTTTTAATAATGAAATATTAAAATAAACTCAGCATCATAGAACGTGCAATTGTTTATTTATTATTTAAAATAACTTCCATTTGCTGTTGTAACTCTTTTGCTTTTTTGGCTGCTGCCTGAGCAAAATCTTCATTTGTTGAAGCATATATAATTCCTCTAGACGAGTTTATCAATAAACCAACATTATCACTCATTCCATATTTACAAACGTCTTGAAGGTTTCCGCCTTGAGCTCCAACACCAGGAACCAGTAAAAAACTATTAGGACTAATTTTTCTAATGTCAGTAAAATATTCGGCTTTTGTCGCTCCAACTACGTACATTAGGTTTTCGCTATTTTCCCAAGATTTAGACGTTTCTAAAACGTGTTTGTACAACTCTTTTCCTTCAACCGTTTTAGTCTGAAAATCAAAAGCACCTTGATTAGAGGTTAGTGCTAACATGATAGTATGTTTGTCTTTAAAGGCTAAAAATGGCTCTACCGAATCTTTACCCATATATGGTGCTACAGTCACACTATCAAACGCTAAATCTTCAAAAAAGCTTTGGCGTACATTGTACTTGTATTACCAATATCACCACGTTTAGCATCTGCAATTGTAAAAATATCTGGATGGTTTGTGTTTAAATAATTAATTGTTTTTTCTAACGCTTTCCAACCTTTTAAACCATAGGCTTCATAAAAAGCTGTATTAGGTTTATAGGCAACACATAAATGGTGAGTGGCCTCTATTATTGCTTTATTAAACTCGAAAATAGGATCTTCGGTTTGTAATAAATGTTCCGGAATTTTATTTAAGTCGACGTCTAATCCAATACATAAAAAAGACTTCTTTTTAATAATTTGTGCTGTTAGTTGTTGTGTTGTCATTAGTACTATTTAATCATTTTGTGAAGTATCACAAAACTTACTTTTTCATTTCAAAAATTTTATGATAAACTAGCCTTTAAAAAAAGCCTCAATTAAGAGGCTTGTTATTAAATATGTTCGTCGCTAGCTTTTAATTTTTCGGTATTATCAGCTAATTGTAATTCGTCTATAATTTTTTGGATATCTCCATTTACAATATTGGATAAATCATATAGTGTTAATCCAATTCTGTGATCGGTTACACGACCTTGTGGATAATTGTATGTTCTAATTTTTGCACTTCTATCTCCAGAGGTAACCATTGTACCACGTAAAGCTGCATCTTCTTCCATTTTTTTAGCCAACTCTAGATCGTATAATCTAGAACGTAATACTTTAAAGGCTTTTTCTTTGTTTTTATGCTGAGATTTTTGGTCTTGACATTGCGCTACCAAACCTGTCGGAACGTGTGTTAAACGTACTGCTGAATAAGTTGTATTTACCGACTGTCCTCCTGGTCCTGATGAACAGAAAAAATCTATACGTACATCTTTTGGATTGATTTCTACATCAAACTCTTCAGCTTCTGGAAATACCATAACGGTTGCTGCACTTGTATGTACACGACCTTGAGTTTCGGTTTGAGGTACACGTTGTACACGATGCACACCTGCTTCAAATTTTAAAGTACCATAGACATCTTCTCCTGAAACTTCAAATTGGATTTCTTTAAAACCACCATTTGTACCTTCACTATAATCTACAGTATCTACTTTCCAACCTCTACCTTCACAGTATTTGGTATACATTCTAAACAAATCTCCTGCAAAAATACTAGCTTCATCACCACCTGTTCCTGCACGAAGCTCGACTACCGCATTTTTAGAATCTTGTGGATCTTTAGGTATTAATAATACTCTGATTTCTTCTTCTAATTTAGGAATACCTTCTTTAGCTTCTTCATATTGCATTTTAGCCATATCTACCATTTCGGCATCACTACCATCTGCAATAATTTCTTCTGCTTCTTTAAGGTTATCTGTAAACTCGATATATTGCTCACGCTTATCCATTAAAAGTCGTAAGTCTTTGTATTCTTTATTTAGCTCTACATAACGTTTTTGATCCATGATAATATCTGGCTGGATAATTAAATCACTAACCTCATCAAAACGTTGTTTTACTATTTGTAATTTTTCTAACATCTTCTTCTTAAAAATTGTGAAACAAAAATACGATAATTAATGAACTAGCAATACTTTTATATACAAACTATAAGCATCTTAATAAAAATTACTGAGAATAAAAGCTGTTATTTTTTTAAAATTTCAGGAACTGTAGCTGAGCATTTTTCGGCATATTTAATAAGAAAAACTAAACCAAAAATATAAAAACATCTGTCTATATATTGAAACGGAGAAAAGTCAAAATAATACCCTATTAAAGCGCATAAATCTGCAAATGCTAAAGCAAAAATAAAAAAGGCACCAAATAAAGATTTACTAGTGGTTTGGTTAAAATTATTATTTCCTGCATAAAAGCATGCTGTAATAAGCACTAGACCATGACCATAAACGTTGTACTCTTTTATGACTGTAAAACTAGATGTATCATAAACATAATTAGTCACCAAATACAGTCCAAATAAGTTAATTAATCCTAAGATTACAAAAACTACTATTGCAACTTTATCTGACGCTTTATGATCATATAACTTCCTGAAATGGTTTAATACTAGTAAATAACCAACAACTCTTGACAGGCTGGTTAATAGTCCATATAAAGGGATTTCGTAGAAAAACAAAAACACATCTGCCAAAATAAAAAACAAGAATATAAACAAGATAAACCTATTAGCTTTGTTTCTAATATTTAAATAAAATCCAAAACAAATTATAGTGATAATTATTCTAATAATCCTGCTGTAAAACAGTGGAAACATGAAAATAATATAATAATTTACTAATAGTATAGCAGCTAATAAATAGAATTGTTTTTTACCCAAATGACAACTGTTAAATTATATCTTTATAAGCAATTATACTATAAATATAGCATTATTCGTTATTGATAAGTATATGATAAGTCAATTATTCGCTATATTACATTATTATCGCACGTTTGCCACGTGGTCTATTGCTATTAATATTTTATTATTAGCTTTTGGAAGTCTAAATATATTAGTCGCTTTAATAACTAAATTCTTTTTGATTGTTTTACTCTGGTATATTGTTAACCAAACTCAAGCTAAGCAAAAACTGACATTTTACAAAAACTTAGGTGTGTCTGACTTTAAATTATTTAGCATTGTATATTGTATTGATACTATTATTACAATAGTATTTTTAAGTTTGATTAACCAATTTATTTAAACTATTTTGATTTTTGAAATTGATAGTATAGAACTTTATTTTAAAGAAAAAACAATCCTTAACGGGATTTATTTAAAAGTTGAAACTGGTAAAATCACTAGCCTTTTAGGACGAAATGGCTCTGGAAAAAGCTGTCTTTTAAATATTGCTTTTGGCACGCTTATCGCGAAATACAGCCACATAAGATTAAACAACAAACCACTAAAAAAACCTTTATACCAAACCCAATTAGCTAGTTTTTTACCACAATACCATTTTACACCAAATCAAGTAAAAGTTAATGTTTTATTTAAATTATTTAAAGTTAAATGGAATGATTTTATAGTAGATTTTCCTGAACTTAAAAAATATAAACAGTTTAAAATAAATACGTTATCAGGAGGAGAAAGACGTCTTATTTAGATTTACTTAATATTAAAAAAGAATGCCAAAATCATACTTTTAGACGAACCGTTTAATGGTATTTCACCTTTATATATTGATAAAATCAAAGCTTTAATTGAAATTGAAAAAAATAAGAAAGCCATCATTTTAACAGACCATAGGTATCAAGATGTTATTTCAATTTCAGACACTATATATTTAATCAAAAATGGTTGTTCTAAACTAATTAATAATCTTACAGAATTGGAAGATTATAATTATTTACGTCAAGGTAATTTATAGTCTAAGAAATTTTAATCTTAACTTTTATTTTATCAAAAAACAGGTATTGGCTTAAAAAGAAAAAACCTAATAAATACAATAGTCTTTCTCCATAATAAAAACTAGGTACCTCTATAAAATTAGCTATAAACCCACATAAGTCTGCAAACACAAACATAAAAGTAAAAATTATAATATAAACAGCTTTGGAGGACTCTGTACAAAAGTAGTATTTAGCAGCTAGAGCAGCAGCTACAACACAAAAAAACCAATATACTTGAATTGAAAGTAGTTGACTAGCAGTCATAGCTCCAGAAACACCAGAGACAGTTATATAACCAATAAGTAAATTTATAACCATTACAATTATAAACAATAATGATAATGTATTACCTAGTCTTTTAGTCTTCATTTTTTTATAAAGACTAAAGCAAAGTAAACCAAATGCTAATGTTTTAACTACAGAATATGCTTCTATTATATATGGTGAGTTATAGTACAAATCTAAAACATCTGCTATAAATAATAGACTGGTAAATAAAATAAACAACTTGTCTTTAACATTAAGAAAAGAAAACATAATTAAAAACAAACCGCTTGAAGCCAACCTAACTATCTGACTATTAAAAAAATCAAGACAAAGTAGTGCTGCTATGTTTATAATAGCAAGAGTAACCGTAAAGATTATTATGTTTTGTTGTTTATACAAGATTACTGATCAAGGCTTCTTATAAATATAATGATTAAAAATCTACTATTACACCTATACCCAAAAGCTGTTTCCATTGTAAGGAGGCTCCTCTTTCTACAAATTCGTCTTCAACTTCTGTTTCTTCAATTATCTTTATATCATTATCATATTTAAGATGCGAACCTAACGTTGCCTTTACAAAATCATTAACTTTAAAATCAAAAACAACCTCCCAATCGACATCAATGTTTCCGAAACTATTTAAATAATCTGTATAAAAGCTTAATCTGTTTTTTATGTAAATATTTTCAAGGACTTCAGTTTCATATGAATTGGTTACAAGTATTCCCATTTCGGTACGTGTATTTTCACCATCCTTAATTTTATTCCCTAAAGCATCATACACAGCTGGTTCTACTCCAAAAGAACCATCGTCTGCTAAATCTTGATTTAAAACAAAAGTTGCTTTAAAGGTTAAAGGCGACATGTAAAACGACAATTTTTCGATATTTTTACCATATTCTGCTCCTCCACCTAAAAACAAATAACCAGGAGCCATAAAACTTGATATAGAATTATCTCTATTTGGATAATTAAAACCATTAGTATACTGTGTCTTAAAATTAAAACGCCCTGAAAAATACCAATTTGTAATGGTATCTGTTCTAAACCCTAAAGTGGAAATTAATTCTAATTCGTCTTCAGTTTTTCTTAATTTTTGATTTTCTTGTTTATTTACACCATAGCGTGTTCTCACTTCATTATACCAAATTAGATTGTTTTTTTATAACGTAAACTAGATTGAATTGCTAATAAAGCAGAAATTGAATTTGCTCCTCCTGCATTCCAGTTAACAAAAGTTACTTCGTTTACATCAACACCTAATCTATTTTTTTGTTCCCATAACGTGGTATCAGCTACTTTTACTTCTGTTTCCGTTTGTGCCATCATCTCATTGACAAAACACATAAAGCACATAATAAAAATGTATCTCATAGTATAAAATTTAGTTTAGCATTTAATATACAAACGTACCATACTGGCTTTCTATTGTCAGTTTTTTTGTTTCAGAAGCTTCCACTTTACCAATCACTTGGGCATTAACTCCATATGACTTAGAAATTTCGATGATTTGTTCTGCAACTTCAGGAGAGACATACAATTCCATTCTGTGTCCACAATTAAACACTTGGTACATTTCTTTCCAATCTGTTTTTGATTGTTCTTGTATTAATTTAAATAAAGGCGGAATTGGAAATAAATTATCTTTTACAACATGTAAATTATCTACAAAGTGTAAAATTTTGGTTTGTGCTCCACCACTACAATGCACCATACCATGTATATCTTGGCTATTGTACTTTGACAAAATCTCTTTTATAATTGGCGCATAAGTCCTAGTTGGAGATAATACTAATTGTCCAGCATCAATTGGAGCATCTTCTACTTTATCTGTTAATTTAATTTTACCAGAGTAAACTAAATCTTCAGGTACTGAAGCATCAAAACTTTCGGGATATTTTTTAGCTAAGTAATTATCAAATACATCGTGACGTGCAGACGTTAAACCGTTACTACCCATTCCTCCATTATAGCTTTTTTCATAACTGGCTTGTCCAAAACTTTCTAGTCCAACAATAACGTCTCCTGCTTTGATATTAGCATTATCAATAACCTCGCTTCGTTTTATTCTTGCTGTTACTGTAGAGTCTACAATTATTGTTCTAACCAAATCACCAACATCTGCAGTTTCACCTCCTGTACTATGTATGGTAACTCCAAAACTTTTCAGGTCTTCAATTAATTCTTCGGTACCGTTAATTATAGCCGAAATAACTTCTCCTGGAATTAGATTTTTATTACGACCAATGGTTGAAGACAACATGATATTATCTGTAGCACCAACACAAAGTAAGTCGTCAATATTCATTATTAATGCATCCTGAGCAATACCTTTCCAAACAGAGACATCTCCTGTTTCTTTCCAATACATGTAGGCTAAAGAAGATTTTGTTCCTGCACCATCTGCATGCATAATTAAGCAATATTGATCATCATTGGTTAAATAATCTGGTACAATTTTGCAAAAAGCTTTTGGAAATAAGCCTTTGTCAATATTTTTAATTGCATTATGTACATCTTCTTTAGAAGCAGACACACCTCTTTGACTGTAACGTTTTGAAATTTCTGAACTCATTGTGTTGTGTTAAGCAACAAAGATATTTATAAATAAAAAGCACACAAATAATATGTGCGCTTTTATAATTAATTTGATGTTTAATTGTATTTATTTCCAATCGGGCATTTTAACACTGCTAACAAATATATTGTTTAACTAAATTTAAATATAACACACAAAAAAGCCTCAGAAACGAGGCTTTTTTTGTGTGTTGTTATGATTTTCTATTTAGTAAACAATAACTCTCTGTATTTTGTTAAAGGCCAAAGCTCGTCATCCACAAGTAACTCTAATTTGTCACAATGGTATCTAATATCTTCAAATAAAGACTTAACATCGTTACAATAAGCCATTGCTTTTTTATCTAAATCTTTACTGTTATTAGAGGCTTTTCTTGCTGCTGTCATTTTTGTGACATTTGAATTTATTGAAGCAATGTGTTCTGAGATTTCTTCAATTAAATTTAATTGCTCCTGTGCAAACTTTTTAAAGTCTTTACCATAAATCTCTTTTAATCCTTTTACATTTTTGATTAAAATATTTTGATATCTTACAGCTGTTGGTACTATATGATTACGTGCTATATCACCTAATACACGACTTTCAATTTGAATACGTAGTACATATTCCTCAATTTCAATCTCATATCTAGCTTCAGATTCAATTGTATTCATCACACCAAGCGATTCAAAAAGCTGTAATGTTTGTTTTGATATTTTTGCTTTTAAAGCCTCTGGTGTTGTTTTGTTATTACTAAGTCCGCGTTTTTTTGCTTCTTTTTCCCAAGCTTCACCATAGCCATTTCCTTCAAATAAAATAGTTTTGGACTTCTTGATATACTCTCTTAAGACATTAAATATAGCATCATCTTTTTTCATATCCTTTTTATCAATCAAGGCATCAACCTCAACTTTAAAGTCTATTAATTGTTTAGCGACAATACTATTTAAAACTGTCATTGGATTAGCACAATTAGCTGTAGAGCCTACTGCTCTAAATTCAAATTTATTTCCTGTAAAAGCAAAAGGAGACGTCCTGTTTCTATCTGTATTATCCAACAATACATCAGGAATTTTACCAACAACGTTTAGTTTTAAATCTGTTTTTTCTTCAGGAGACAATTTACCATTGGTTACATTTTCTAACTCATTTAAAGTCTTAGTTAATTGCTGACCTATAAATACCGAAATAATGGCTGGAGGTGCCTCGTTAGCTCCTAACCTATGATCATTACTTGCTGAAGCTATAGCTGCACGAAGCAACTCTTCATTATCATTAACTGCTTTTATTGTATTTATAAAAAAGGTTAAAAACTGAAGATTACTCATTGGTGTTTTTCCTGGTCCTAATAAATTAACACCTGTATCTGTACTTAAACTCCAGTTATTATGTTTTCCAGAACCATTAACACCTGCAAATGGTTTTTCATGAAATAGGACTTTAAAATTATGTCTATCCGCAATTTTATCCATCACATCCATTAGTAATGAATTATGATCTACCGCTAAATTAGCTTCGTCAAAAATTGGTGCTAACTCAAATTGGTTTGGAGCGACCTCGTTATGTCTAGTTTTAACAGGAATACCCAACAACATACATTCGGTTTCAAGATCACGCATATAAGCCATAGCACGATTAGGAATGGTTCCAAAATAATGGTCATCAAGCTGTTGTCCTTTTGCAGGCGCATGACCTAATAATGTACGTCCTGTTTGTACAATATCTGGTCTAGACATTGCTAAATCACGATCTATTAAAAAGTATTCTTGCTCCCAACCTAAAGATGCATTCACTTTTTTTACATTTTTATCAAAGTATTTGCAGACTGCTACAGCTGCACTATCTACAGCTTGTAGAGCTCTTAATAAAGGGGTTTTATAATCTAAAGCTTCACCTGTGTAAGACACAAAAACGGTTGGTATACATAATGTTGTACCATAAATAAATGCTGGAGATGTTGGATCCCAAGCGGTATACCCTCTAGCTTCAAAAGTGTTTCTTATTCCTCCATTTGGAAAACTTGACGCATCAGGTTCTTGTTGTACTAATTGTCCTCCTCCAAATTTTTCGATAGCTAATCCACCTCCAATTGTTTCAAAAAAAGCATCATGCTTTTCTGCTGTTGCTCCTGTTAAAGGTTGAAACCAATGTGTATAATGAGTCGCTCCTTTAGAGATTGCCCATTCTTTCATTCCTGTAGAGATATGATCAGCTACAACTCGATCAATTTTCTTCCCTAATTGTATAGCATCTCTAACGCTCTCAAAAGCTTCTTTAGTTAAATACTGACGCATCGTCGACTCATTAAACACATTGCTTCCAAAGATTTCAGAACGACGATGGTTTTCTTGGATAACAATCGGTTTATGTTTTAATGATTCTTTTATAGCATGAAATCTTAATGTTGACATATAAATATTTTAAGTTATTAATTTTACGAATTTACAAAAATAAAGACTCTTAAAATAAGATACCCTAAAAAATACAGGGTTATTAACAGTCTTTTAATAAATATTACATTTAGAACCATGTTTTTTTACGGGTCAATTTATTTTTATTCTATATTTGTGTAAACAAATAACTAAAAAAAGAGTTTTTATCATGAGTAAATCTAAATTAGAATACATCTGGTTGGATGGCTATTTTCCAACACAAAACATGAGAAGTAAAACTAAAGTTGAAAATGACTTTAGCGGAAAATTAGAAGACTGCCCAATCTGGTCTTTTGATGGATCTTCTACAAAACAAGCATCAGGAGGATCTTCTGATTGTCTTTTAAAACCAGTTGCCATTTATCCTGATCCAGCAAGAAGAGACGGTTATTTAGTAATGACTGAAGTTTTAAATGCAGATGGAACACCACACGTATCTAATGGAAGAGCGACTATTGAAGATGAAGATAATGACTTTTGGTTTGGTTTTGAGCAAGAATACTTTATCATGGATACAAAAACTCAATTACCTCTAGGTTTCCCTATTGGTGGTTATCCTGCACCACAAGGTATGTACTACTGCTCAGTAGGAGGAAAAAACACTCATGGTAGAAAACTAGTAGAAAAACATGCTGATTTATGTATAGACGCAGGTTTAAACTTTGAAGGAATTAACCAAGAGGTTGCTTCTGGACAATGGGAATTCCAACTATTTGCTAAAGGTGCAAAAAAAGCTGGTGACGAAATCTGGATAGCGAGATACCTTCTTGATAGATTAACAGAGGACTATGGTTATTACATAGATTACCACCCAAAGCCATTAGGTAAAGATATGGATTGGAATGGTTCTGGTATGCACGCTAACTTTTCTAACACTGTTTTAAGAACATGTGGTAGCCAAGAAACTTACGAGAAAATTTGTGAAGCATTTAGACCAGTAGTTAAAGAGCACATTGCTGTTTATGGAGAGTTTAACGACCAACGTTTAACTGGAGACCATGAAACTGCTTCTATTAACGATTTCTCTTATGGTGTATCTGACAGAGGCGCATCAATACGTATACCAATTATTACCGTTGAAAAAGGTTGGAAAGGATGGTTAGAAGACCGTCGTCCAGCATCTAATGGTGATCCATATAAAATTGCAGGTCGTATTATTAAAACGGTTAAATCTGCAAATATTAGCTAGTATTTGATTACCTAGTTAAATCCAACTAAAAAGGCTTTCTACATAATTAGAAAGCCTTTTTTTATACCTTATTGTTATAAATACTGCTTAGCCTTTAAAGACCAAAACAATAAACAGCCCATACAGTACAACCAACGCAAAACCTTTAAACTTATTAATTTCATTACGCTTAGGCAACAAACCTAAAGGTAAAATAGCAGCAGCAAATAATAACATCCAAAATATATCTCTAGACAAAATTAGTGGCTCTGTAACAGGAATAGTTTTTATCATAGACGTTAAACCTAAAACAGATCCAATATTAAAAATATTAGACCCAATTAAATTACCTAAAGAAATTGCTTTTTCCTTTTTAGCTGCAGCAATTACAGAAGCTGCTAGTTCTGGCACACTTGTACCAATAGCAATCATAGTAACACCAATAACAGCCTCGCTAACACCTAAACTTGTTGCAATCTGAGTTGCTCCTTTTACTAACCACTCACTACCAAAATACAAAGCAGCAGCACCAATAAGTAACCAAATAATTATTTTAAAATTTGACACAACCGCTAAAGTATCATCCACTTCTTCTAAATCATCAGTACTTGGTTTTTGTCCTTTTATTAAATACACCACAAAAATCAATAATGCTGTAAATAACACCATACCTTCAATAGCGATTAACTGATTATCATTCCATAAAAAATAATATAAAGCACCAGAAAACAACATCATAATTGGCCAAGTCATTCTGTAAAAAGACTTATCTATAGCAATTGCACCAACAATTGCTGTAATACCTAAAACCAAACCAATATTAGCAATATTAGATCCTACTACATTATTAATTGCAATTGCAGGACTACCTTTTAAAGCTGCCTGAAGACTTACTAATAATTCAGGTGCAGAAGTAGCAAAAGACACTACTGTCATACCTATTACTATTTTAGAAATATTAAGTTTAAAAGACATAGCTACAGATGATCGCACCAAAAACTCTCCTCCTACTACCAATAATATAAACCCTAAAATAAGAAAGACTATACTCATAAATATTAATTTTTAGCGAAGATACATTTTGAATTTTTAATTAAGAATTTGGTTGTCTTTTTTTACGCTTTCGCGGAAATAAAGCCAATCAAAAACTAAAAAAATAGTTAAAAAACTATATATTTAGTTATATAACTATTTTTTTAGTTATGTTTGTTATGTAATATAAACTTGATACTCAACATGCAAAAGCTAACAAATAAGGAAGAAGAAATAATGCATATACTATGGAAGCTAGAACACGCTTTTGTAAAAGACGTTATGGCAGAAATAAAGACGGATAAACCGCATTATAACACGCTATCTACTATGATAAGAAATCTAGAAGAAAAGGGTTATGTTAGTTATGAAGCATTTGGAAAAACACATCGCTACTTCCCTATTATCTCTAAAGAAGCGTATCGTAATAAGTTTATGAATACTGCAATTGACAACTTTTTTAACAGCTCTTATAAAAATGTTGTTTCGTTTTTTGCTAAAGAAGAAAAAATTAGTGTTGACGAGCTAAAAGAGATTATTCGTTTAATAGAAAATCAAGAATAACCATGGAATACCTTTTAAAAGCTTCGGCAATTATAATATTATTTTATACTTGTTATAAGTTGTTTCTTCAAAAAGAAACCTTTTTTCAAGCCAATCGCTGGTTTTTATTAGTTGGATTATTCACTGCTATCGCACTACCATTAATGGTAATTCCAATTTATATTGAATACACTCCAACACCTATCCAGTATTACGAGACAACAAGCAACGCAACTATTACACAACCTGTAATTCAAGAATCTACATTTGACTATTGGACACTACTACCTATTGTTTACCTATTAGGAACACTGTTTGTGACTATTAAAATAATGCTTCAATTTTGGTCATTACACAAACTATTAAAGCATCAAAAAACAGTAAAGCAAGGTGAATTTAAACATGTACAAATAAATAAGCAAATTACACCTTTTTCTTTTTTAAAACAATTGTCTACAATCCGCATCAGTTTTCTAAACAAGAATTAAAACATATTATTACTCATGAAAAAATCCACGCAACACAAAACCATACAGTAGACAACATAATAGCCCAAATAGCAACAATACTATTCTGGTTTAATCCTTGTATTTGGTGGTATAAAAAAGCACTACAACAAAACTTAGAATTTATAGCAGATCATGAGGCTCAGAACAAAACAGGATGTGCTAAAAGCTATCAAACCGTATTATTAAAAGCTAGTTTAAATACTAATCAACTAGCAATAACCAATAATTTTTATCAATCATTAATCAAAAAACGAATTGTTATGTTACAAAAATCAAAATCTAGAAGAAGCAATCTTTTAAAGTTCACAATCATTCTACCCTTTTTAGTCTTGTTTTTAATGAGTTTTAATACAAAAGAGGTTTATATCGCTAATGCGGAAACAAGTAAAACACAACAAAAAACTCCAGACGAAATTCTGATCCTTACATCAAAATCTTCAGATCTAGATATAGAACATATAAAAAATAAACTTGAAGCTAATTCGGAAGATTTAAAGATTAAGTTTTCTAATTTAAAACGAAATGCTGATGGTGAAATTATAAACCTTTCTATCGAAACAAAATTAAAAGGAAAAAGCAATTATAATCACAATGCAACTTATGGAAACGACTTAGAAATTCCTATTTCTAATATTCATTTAAAAATTGAAAATGGAGAATTAGTTTTTGGAGACCAAAAGCAAAACCTAGTCATGAGAGTAACAGAACGTGGTGTAGTTGCCGACAAATTTCCTTTAAAAGAAAAAACTTCTAGTTCTGTAAAAGTTTATAGCCACAATACTGGAGATAATATTAAATTAAAAACAGATAATAAAAAAGAAACAAACTTAAACACCAAAAACATAGACTCTGTTAATACATTAAAAGAAGAAACCGCTAGTGCAAAATATGGAGACAAAGGTAAAAATGGTGTTAACGAAGTAATATCGAAAAAAACAACCCATGGTCTATTAACTATGAAGTAACTGAAATTAAAACAATTAATACCAACTCAAAGGAAGATGATGCTTTTATAAGTGATCAATTAAACACTATTTATTCAAATAAAACAAATCCTAAACAAGCACTATTAATTGTTGATGGCAAAAAGACAAATGCAAAGGATATCAACTTAATAGCCCCAAATAGCATCATTAACATAAGCGTATTAAAAGACACAAATGCGATTGAAGCATATGGTGAAGAAGGGAAAAATGGAGTTATAATAGTTACAACTAAAAAACAAAGTAATTGGAGAGCGACCTATGAGGCTAACAGTACAAAAAACAAAGATTCAATAAAGAAAGATGGTCCTTGGCATGTCATGTATAATCTTTCAAGTACAACTTACTCAGATGATGAAGATTCTTCAAAAAACTTCACAAAATTAGAGATAACTAAAAACACACCTGACACCGTTTTAGATCAACATAAAACATACATTTCGTCTTTAGGACAAACTTTAGAATACATAACGCTAAGAAGAAATAGCAAAAAAGAAATCACAAAACTTAAAATGCTTATTACTAATACTAGCGGTCAAAACAACAAAGTATTATACCAATCCTCAAAAGGTATTCCCAACATAACAATAAACATTGATGCAGAAGGAGTCATTAGTATTGACTAAAACCCAACATCCTAAAATATTTATTTAATAAACAATAAAAAAAGACCTTCAATTGAAGGTCTTTTTTTTGTTCAATAATCAGATGTTACATTTACTCAATAACAATCTTTTTAGTAATGCTTTCATTATTAGCTTCAATAGTAACCATGTACAAACCACTAGCTAATTCTAAATCAAGATAACTATTGTTATCAACTTTTTGCGTTAAAACTACTCTACCTTCAGCTGAAAAAACAGACACATTATACTGTTGTTTTTTTCCTGAAATATATAATTTATCTTTAACAGGGTTTGGGTACACCTTGATCGTTTCGGCTGTAAACTGATCAATACTTAAAGGATTATTCCATACGTTACCCATTTGATTTCCCCAAATATATTCTACTAAATCAGGGTTATCTATAAATGGATTTCTGTTAATTTGCCATTCATAAACAACATTGTTTCTGTTCATTTCAAAATCGTCAGGAGGATCATTTCTGTGCCAATCTAAAAGTGTTGCTAAATCTCCCATTTGACCTGACACATCAGGAAACCCGTTTTCAATACTTAATCCATTATAACGGATTTGCATGTACAACACACTTCTAGCAACATCTCCTTTAAAGCTTCCAGCAGTAGCTGTTGGTCCATTGTACTCACCATAATGCTGATTGTTTCTTGTACTGTTTTCTGGTCCATCTGCAGCTCGTAAAGCATGACCATCACTATTACCATGTCTTAAGGAGTCTGCTGTTGTATTCCAAAACGTATTTTTACCATCTCTAAAATCGTCTAAATCAATACTATTGTAACCAGCTAAAGATCTAGGAAAAGTATGTTCTCTGTTCCAAGTCCCTGTATTAGTAGATGTTGTTTGGTAGTCTAATTTAGCACGACCTTGCTCTGTATACACTAACCAAACTTGGTTTGAATTTTCAGGATTTTGATCTGCTTCTTCAAGTATGTCTATAATATCAGAATAAGTTTGCGCTCTAACAACACCTTCTTCAGCAATAATACCTTGTAGTGCTTGCTCTAAAGCTGCACCAGACAAACCATCAATAGAATTATAATAACCATCTGGATGTGTACTAGACACCATACCAAAAGTAGGATTTAAAGGCGTACCATATGCAGCAACTACAAAATCGTTATCAACTACTCGTCGTTCTATATTATTATTTAATCTTACATAATTATTTGGCACTGTTGGCAAAACAACTTTTAACACCTCGTCACCTTCATCCATCGTGTCATCTACCAAAGTAATTGTAGATGTTATTGTATTTTGTCCTGTCGGAATGGTAACCTGTGTATTTCCTGTAAAATCCGAAGTATTAAACCCTCCATTGTTTAATGTAAAATCAAGGATTAAATCCGAATCCACAGCTTGCTCTGTAGTTAAAGTAACATCAAATGAATCTCCTTCATTGAAATGAGCATCAACCACTGAAATTAAAACACCATTTAAAACCACTCCTGAACCATCATTTAAAGCTCTTGGCGTTGGTATAGTTGACGTATAAGTTACACTATTAGGGTTACCTAAACCGTCATCAAAACGCTGAATAGAATTAGTATTATTACCAGAACCTTCGTTGTATTGCGTACTAACACCTAATAAAGCCATTAATGCAACATCATCAGCATCACTAGTATCGTACACTAAAGCGTCTACCAAATTAGTTTGAGTAGCCATAGTACCTTCAGGAAAATCTGTATCATCACCTAAATAGATTGCTACAGCATCTGCACCATTTTGGATAAGATTACTTGGAATAATTAAATTTGGAATTGGAGATACACTATTGTTACCTATTAAAAATAATCCGTTAACATCTGTTGTGTAACCATCCAAGTCAATGGTATAATAACTAGAGTCGTTTCCTGAGTTTGAACCATTAAAAAAGACTAATACATATCCATCTAAGCTAAAATTAGGAGTTTCGGATAACAACTCGACAAATTCATGATTATCGATATTATTTCCTTCAAAAGTGGTATCACAATCTAATTCGTTAATCACAAGGGTTTGCGAAAAACATAAGCTAACAAATAATAAAAAGAGTATTAAAGTAATTTTTTTCATATTAATATATTTTACTGCAAATATAAAGCATAATCTTAGCCTAACTTTTGTTGTAACGTTAATTAAATTTTAAGTTACAAAAAGATGAAAACTTCTTTTAACACCAGAAAACACATAAAAATCGCCTTGGATTAAAAAAACCAATAACAAAACTCCCTACAATTGTTAATATATAAAACATTAAAACCTTTTTTAAGTTACAATTTAACACATCTATGAAGAGAATGTTTCAAAAAGTAAAACCAAAACTATTTTTTTACTTATAAAAGTAAAGTCAAGTTTATAAATTTATACTGTTTTATTTGGAAGATAATATCCAAAAAATATATCTTCAAAAAACAATCCTTAAAACGGTTGTTATTATTAACCCTTAAAACTGTAAAATTATGCTAACACTTGCCAAATTAATAATCGACATCTTAACATCGATTAACCTTTAAATCCAAAATGTAAAACTTAGTCTAGAATAAGTTTTACTATTTTTAAATTACAAAGGACTTTTGGCTAATACATAATAAAGCAATAATTTTGAAAAAAATTAAGTGTTATGAAACAATCACTTTTTAAGTTTTTAGCAAAACTAAATAAGCTTGTACTACCAAGCTATACCAAGCAAAAATTAGATTTAAGTAAAGCCACTAAAATACAGATGGCTATTTTTGGCTGGAAGGTATTTGTTACAAAAAACGCATTAAATTAAAATTTTCATCAAAAAACCTTTGATACTTATATAAAAAGACATATATTTGCACCCACAAAAAATAGGCCTCGTGGCGCAACTGAATAGCGCACTTGATTACGGCTCAAGAGGTTATAGGTTTGAATCCTATCGAGGTCACGAAAAAATCCGCATACAACTGTTCATCAGATTGTTGCGGATTTTTACTTTTTATATGTGTCCCTATTTATTATTTAAATAAAATCTTATTTAAAACCATAAGTATCCATAGTTCATTTTTTATATCTTTCAGAAGTAAATTCCAAATCAAGCTATTAATAATGAAAAGTAATATTGTCACCATTTTATTATTGGTATTATTTACCAATACTTTTGCTCAAAAAACTATAGAAAACCCAGAATATGGTTTAATCACTGTACCTGGTTCAATTACAAAAATAGAAATATTAGATACCACTACCGTTTTACATTTTCATATAAAGTCCTACTCTAAAAGAGAAATTATTATTTCTGACAAAAGCTATATTGAAGTTATTGGTAGTAACAAAAAATTATTGGTTACTAAATCCGAAGGTATAAAACTTAACGAGGTAAAAAAAGCTTCTGATACAGGCGAGCTTATTTATAGCCTACATTTTCCTAAGCTAGAGACTAATGTAAATACTATAGATTTTGTTGAAGTCCACGATAATGAAGAGAATAATGCCTATGCTTATGATATTGTTATAGATCAAGAAAATGCATCTATACTACCTTTAGCACTTCGTGGTAATTGGATGCGAATGGATGGTAGTAATATTTGGGATTATGGTTTTTACACTAAAAACGCAATAATAGATAAAGCTGTTTGGAACTATAAAAAAGTAACTAACAAAGGAAAAAAATATACTATCACACTAGAAAGAGAGGGAAACCTAAAAACTGTTTATGCAAAACTTAATAAAAATGGTACTATCAATTTTGGAGTCACCCCAAAACAATACCGTACATATAGCTTAACCAAGTTACATAATCCCAATTTTAAATTAGAAAACGATATACCTTACAATTCTGAATCTTTATTTAAATTAGACTCTACAACCTATTCTGGTGTAATAAAAGGATATACAGAACGTGTAAAAGAAAAAGCTTTTATTGATATTTATATTTATGATGCATTTACATTAAAAGTAGAGCCTTTAAAAGTTAAAATTAAAACAGATGGTAGTTTTTCAATTAAATTTCCAGCAAATTACCCTCAACACATTTTGTTGATTTCTACTTATACAAATCAACAAGAAGTTTACGTAGAACCAGGAAAAGAAACCTTTCATTATATAAACGACAATACACCACTTTTTATGGGAGATTGCAACATATTAAATGATGGATTATTAGAAATGAGATCTATAAATTCTTTAAGAAGACAAAAAAACAAGGAAATATACCATAGTATACTTTCATTATCTCCTGAAGATTATAAAAGAAAACACCTTAACCTTAGAGACAATAACTTTGCTGCTCTTAAAGAACTTAATAAAAAACAGTTTTTTAGTCGTAAAGCCCTTCAAATAAAAAAATGAATATTAAATTTACTACGATGCAAGCTATTAATAGCTATGAACGTACAAGAAATTACAAAATTAAAGAACTAGGGTTAGAACAGGATGATGCGCAAATTACAGACTACAAAATTGAATCATCTTATTACGACTTTTATCCAAGAGAGCTATTTAATGATCACTTAGGCTTATTAGCAACACCTAATTTTGGCTTTGTAGCTAAAAACATAACTTCTAATAGTATTTTTAAAAACGAGAATGATTCTGCTATTGACATAGAAAACAATATACAAGACCGTTTAAATTTAGAAAATACTTTTATGATGGACTTTATAAGGTTTAGACGATTATATGGTGATTTTTTTAATGAAGGAAACAGCTTTACAGATGCAGATGTAGAAAATGCAAAGCAGGTAATTAAAGACCCTTTTCTATCAGATTACTTAACAATTATCGCTGAAAAAATTAAAGCAACTCAAGCAAAAAGCGCTAGTAACATCAATACCGTGGAAAAAGCTGAAGACGAGGAATTATTTGAAGCTATGATTAAAAAATATAAAGGCAAAGTAATTTATGTAGATTTTTGGGCAACTTGGTGTGGAGTTTGTATACCAGCCATTAAAGAAACTAAATCGCTTAAAGAAGAAATAAAAGGTAAAGATGTTGTCTTTTTGTATATATCAGGTGAAAGTAAAAGAGCCCCAGAAAATCTATGGAGACAATCCATTGCAGACATAAATGGAGAACACTATTGGCTTACAGAAAAGCAATGGGATTATTTATTAAACAAATTCAACTTTAATGCACTTCCTCGCTATATGTTAATCAATAAAAAAGGTGAAGTTATTAAAGACAATATAAGACACCCTTCGATTGAAGAATTAAAAACGATTTTAAACGAGGAGTTAGCAAAATAATAAAACGCTTTAGACTTAAGCTTTACTTTATTATATAAGTATAATTTACAAAATAGTAGGTTATATGTAAATTGGAACAAGCTATTATTTTTTTTAATCAAGCAATTATCAAATTCAACCTTTTCTAAACTATTTGAGTAATCAAGACTTACAAAAAATTACATCATAAAAAAAAGCGTCTTTGTTTAAAGACGTTTTTTTATTAAATAATTTCAGCACTTAAGCCTGCTTCTAGCAGCATAGTGCAACGTGGTTCTAGATCTTTATAAGAACCGGTTTTAACTGTACATTGTCCTTTATAATGCACCAAAATAGTACATTGCTCTGCTTGTTCTGGTGTGTGGTCACAAGCATATATTAAACTATCTATAACGTGATCAAAAGTATTGACATCATCATTATAGACTACAATCTCATTATTGGGTTTTTCTAAGGTTTGTACCTCGTGTTGTTCTTGTATTTTTTCTTTTGTACTCATACGTACTTTCTTTTGGGTATAAAAGTAAAAAAATATTGGATATAAAAAAAGGCTTCTGTGATTACAGAAGCCTTTAAAACTTGTATTTAACTTAATATTAGTACATTACCTGTAATGCGCTAATATCATCTGCTCCAAACTCACCATCTTCACCTGAACTAAAACAAGCTAACATAATTGAGTCTTCTGGATTATTTCCTCCTAAATCAATTGCACCAATTGATCCAGCTCCTTCATTTTGGTTTTGACCACAACTAGCTCTGTTAAACCAATCTGTATGTCTAAATCCAACTGAGTGACCAATTTCATGCGTAATAACATGCTCTACAACGTTTGTATCATAGTTATTTAAACCATAAATTTGTACAAACTTGTATGGGTTACCATTACTAGGGAAACCTGCTGATCCACCAGCACCTGATTGACTTGGGTTATGATACACTACCATATCCTTTGATTGATAATCAGTACCAAATGTTAATTGAAATGAAATTGAAACTCCGCTTAACGCATTGTAATTATCAACAGCCCATTGTAATGCTGTTTGTTCTTTTGTTGATAATGCATTACTACCTCCAGTATAACCAATAATTGTTATAGTTTTACCTTGAGATACTAGATTGTTTGTACGGTAATTACGGTCACTTGCTGATACAGGCTCAAGATTTAAAACATCTTCTTCGCTCATGTGAACATCACCTTCTAATTCTATCATTTCTTTAAATGTACCGTCAGGCAACATAAAGTCAACGTATTTAACGTCTTTGGTATTAATTTGTGCATCAGCTAATTTTTGTAAAACTTTTGCTGAAACTTCTTTTTTTGCTACTGCTTCTTCTTCAATAATTGTAGCTTCATCATTTTGACATGATTGTAATCCTAAAATAAAACATAGGCTAGCTAAAGCCATAAATTTAATTTTCTTCATTTTTGGTTGAATTTTAAATTAATAAATGGTTTGCTTTACGTAAAGGTTTTACATCGCTATTAATATGTTATTTTAATATTAATAGTATGTTAGATAATTATCAATTCAAAGATAATTCTTACACAAATAAATTTGTTGCGGTTTTTACCGTAAAAAGAAAAATTTTAATCAAAAAATGAGTTAATTTTATACATAATTAGCTAAAAAAAGAGGTTTTTAATAGATTTTATTCTTTTTCAAACTTAAGTGCAACCCAGTTGTTTTTATTTAGCTCATCTTTTAAGATTAATTTATTGTCGTTACATTTTTGTTCTATCATAGGGATATCTTCAGTGTAGAAACCACTTAAAAACAAACTTCCGTTTGTATCTAAACATGATGAATAAGTCGGAATGTCGTTTAATAAAATATTACGATTAATATTAGCTATTATAGTATCGTACTTTTTATCTTTTAATAGTGAAGCTTCGCCTTCATATACAGATATGTGTTTACAATTGTTACGCTCTGCATTTTCTAGACTATTTAAATAACACCAATTGTCTATATCTATAGCATCTATTGGTTTTGCACCTTTCATTTCGGCAAGAATAGCTAATACTGCAGTACCACAACCCATATCTAAAACAGATTTATCTTTAAAGTCGTTTTTAAGTATATGCTGAATCATCATGTGTGTGGTTTCATGATGTCCTGTTCCAAAACTCATTTTTGGTTCGATTACTATTTCGAATGGTGTGTCAAATTTTTCATGAAATGGTGCTCGTACTGCACATTGATCATCGACTACTATTGGATTGAAGTTTTTTTCCCACTCGGCATTCCAATTGGTTTGTTTTATTTGCTCAAAGGTATATTCGATTTTAAACTCGTCTGATTGTAGTATTTGGATGTCGTTTAAGATAGTGTCTTTCCACTCGTCTTTTTGAATGTAAGCGGTTACACCTTCTTCGGTTTCGACAAAGCTTTCAAAGCCTGCAAAACCTAATTCTGCTATTAAAATTTCGGTTGCTGGTTGTAAAGGTTGTACTTTAAAGTAATAGCCTAAATAGATATTGTCTGACATTTTTATTGGTACTGTTTATTGCAGGTATGCTGCGTTAGCGGTTGAAGTGGCATCCTTTTTTGTAGAATAGTCCCAAACTGAGTTTGGGACTATTTTACAAAAAAGATATAACGGAAGACGCGACCCTTGTGGTAACGCCCAAATTTTTATTTTTTTATTAGTGCTTAAAAGGCGTTTACGATTGCGTAAAAATCGGCTGCTTTTAGTGCTGCTCCACCAATTAATCCTCCATCTACGTCTGGTTTTGAGAAAATCTCTTTGGCGTTTGCTGGTTTTACACTTCCACCATAAAGGATAGTCATGTTGTCTGCTACGTCGTTACCGTGTGTATCGTGTAATGTTTTACGGATAAATTTGTGCATGTCTTGTGCTTGTTCTGGGCTAGCTGTTTCACCTGTACCTATTGCCCAAACTGGCTCGTAGGCTAAAACTATGTTTGCAAATGCGGAAGCGTCTAAATGGAATAGTGCATTTTTAATTTGTGCTTCTACGATTGCTTCTTGATTATTTGCTTTACGGTCTGCTAACTCTTCTCCGAAACAGAAAATTACACGCATGTCTTTTGATAAGGCTTGGTCAACTTTTTTGGCTAGTATTGCATCGTCTTCATTAAAATACGCACGACGCTCTGAGTGTCCTAATATGACTGTTTGAACACCAACGCTTTTTAACATATCTGCACTAACTTCTCCTGTGTAAGCTCCATTTTCTGCAAAGTGCATGTTTTGTGCAACGACTTCTATATCTTCTTCTCTGGTTGCTTCAAATGCGTGCCATAAGTTAGTAAATGTTGGTGCTATCATGACCTCTGCATTAGAGGTTTTGGTTTGCTTTTTTAAATCTGAAATTAATGCTTCGGTTTGCGATAAATCATTATTCATTTTCCAGTTTCCTGCTACTATGTTTTTTCTCATGACGTTGGGTTTTATTCTAATTTAACTTTTGGGTCTAACCAAGTGTATATAATGTCTACAAAAATATTAATTATAATGAATAGTAAGGCGATAATTAACACAGATCCCATTATTACGGGTAAATCTAATGTGTTTAGCGCATTTACTATTTCTTTACCTAGTCCATTCCATCCAAATATATACTCTACAAACACTGCTCCTGCTAACATACTTGCAAACCATCCTGAGATAGCTGTTACTACCGGATTTAATGCATTTTTAATGGCGTGATTTTTTATAATCTGAAATTCTGATAAGCCTTTTGCTCTGGCTGTCCTGATATAATCTTGATTAAAGACTTCTAATAACGAGTTACGCATTAATTGTATAACTACTGCTAATGGTCTTATACCTAATACTATTGCTGGCAGTATGAGGTTTTTGAGTTTGATGTGCATGTTTTCGCCAAAATCATCCAACTCATATAGGCTTCCTGTCATTTCTAGATTAGTATATTTATGTAATACAAATCCAAATAACCAAGCAAACAAGATTGCACTAAAAAAGGATGGCACACTCATACCTAAAGTGCTTAAAATTTGAATGGTTTTATCTAAAAAAGAATCTTTTTTTAATGCTGAAATCACACCTAATGTCACTCCTAATAACATAGCTATTATTATTGCAGAAACTGCAAGTACGAATGTATTTGGTAAGGTCTCTGATAATACTTGACTTACTTTTTTACCTTGTTTTGTAAAAGACTCACGCAAATACGGAAACTTTAAAACGATTGTCGTATTACCTATTGTAAATAACTTGGTGGCTGAATATTTGTTTGAACTTAAATAAGTATAATCTTCTTCTGAATTAGAATGAAACGATAAAAGTGATAAATCGTTTAAATAATACAAATATTGCGTTGCTACAGGCTTATCAAATCCGTATTTTTTTGATGATTGCTAATTGCTGACTATCCTCGTTTTGACCCAACATCATTTGTGCTGGATCTCCTGGTAATACACTAAACAATAAAAATATAACGGTTACCACACCAAATAAAGTGAGTAATGCGTAAAGTGTTTTATTTAATAGATAGGTTACCAGATTGTTTTATTTTAGATACATTTTTATGCTGTTTCACAACATAGTGTGCTTCTCGATACATTTTCTCGTGCCTTACAAAACACTAGAAGTGACGTTATTCTGTTTTAAGTGTTATTTTTACTACACCAGTAATATTATTAACATCCATATTTAATGAGTCTAATTGCGTTTTACCTTTAAATACTTCTGTTTTTAAGATTGCTTCCGGATCTAAATCTTCTACTTCTTCTTTAGTAACCACTGTATCATTAATATAATACGCTATAACTTCTTCTATTTTTACAGGCTCAGGTCTTTTTACTTTTGGAAAATTTAAATCATCAACATCATTCCAATGTACTTTTTGAATGATTGTTCCTTTTGCTAATTTTAAAACTCCTGGATTAGAACGGATGATGGTTTTTAAAGCAGTCTCATCACAGAAATAATAATCAAAATTTAATTTATAATCTGCTTTAACCTTATTTGCTACATCTGGTCCAGATGCTGTCAGCCCAATAACATCATAACCATTAGCTTTTGCTTTATCTGCTGTTACTTTTATAGCTTTTAAACCTTCAGTTTCTGAAGATGATAAATTATAGCTAACTATTAATACAACATTGTCTCTTGACAATATGTCCTCTGTAAAATCTTCGCCATCTTTTTCGATTGAAAAATCATGTATTGGTGGTTCATAACCTTCTGATATGGTTTCTGTTGTTACACCAACATAATCTCCTGATGAGCTAGGATAAGATCCATCTGTTACGTATTGCTTTTCGGTTCCGTTTTCATTAAACGTCCAAGTGTATTCAATGATTGGTTGTGGTGCATCCTCTGGCACAATCATATTATCAGTAATATTGTTTCCTATTTTAAATGGTCTAAAATCTATACTTGGTAAATGCATTAATACATGGTAAGCAAATCCTAAACAAGCTATAAAACTTAATAATGACAATATTGTAGTTGGTAACTTTGTAAAAAATGGTTTAATGTATTTTATACCAATAAATAGTATTACTATCATGATTAATAGCACAACATCTTTACCAAAGCTTTCCCAAGGATCCATTTTCATGGCATCTCCAAAGCATCCACAGTCTTTTACTTTATCAAAATAAGCTGAGTAAAAGGTTAAAAACGTGAAGAAAACTATCATTAATAATAAACTCCATATTGTAAATTTAGGTTTATAACCAATAATTAAGAAGATACCTAAAAGCACCTCAAAAACGACTACAATTATTGAAATCCCTAGTGCATAAGGAATAAAAAATGGCAAATCTAAAACGGTTGGCCCAAAATATTCTTCTAATTTAAAGGCAAATCCAATAGGATCGTTAAGCTTTATAAATCCTGAAATTATAAAAAATATACCAACAAATATTCTTAAAAAACCTACTATGTATTTCATAATTGTATATAAATATCAAATTGCAAAAGCAATTTTATTGTTCTGTTAAATGTATCATTGCAAAGATGGCGTAATTTATCATGTCTTGATAATTCGCATCAATCCCTTCGCTAACAATTGTTTTTCCTGAGTTGTCTTCAATTTGCTTAACTCGTAATAATTTTTGCAAAATTAAATCGGTTAAACTACTAACACGCATGTCTCTCCAAGCTTCACCATAGTCATGGTTTTTATCTTGCATCAACTGTTTTGTTATTTTTACTTGCTCATCATATAAAATAGTAGCTTCTTCAACTTCAATATCTGGTTGCTCTACTACTCCTTTTTCTAACTGTATTAGTGCCATAATACAATAATTGATGATGCCAATAAACTCGCTTTGCTCGCCTTCGTCAACTTTACGAACATCATTTTGTTGCAAACTTCTAATACGCTGTGCCTTAATAAAAATTTGATCGGTTAATGATGGCAAACGTAAAATTCGCCATGCACTACCATAATCTGTCATTTTATTAATAAAAAGGTCACGACAGGTTTTAATTACAGCATCGTATTGTTTTGAAGTATCTTGCATATTTGATAAACTCTAATTGAATTTTGCGTAAATTTCGCATAAAATTATTTAAAGTTCAAGGTTTAGGGTTTAAAGTTTTGCTAACGTTATCCCAATACCATATTTAAGCGTATCAATGACAATAAATTGTAAAGGCAAACTTATAGATTTAAGTACCCCAAAAGTAATGGGTATTTTAAATGTAACACCAGATTCTTTTTTTGATGGTGGACGTTATAAAGACGAAACTTCAATAATAAAACAAGTAGAAAGCATGCTAAGTGAAGGTGCTACGTTTATTGACGTTGGTGCTTACAGCTCAAGACCAAATGCGCCTTTTGTAAGTGAAGATGAAGAACTGCAACGTATAGTACCAATAATAAAACTTTTGGTTAGTCATTTTCCTGATATTATCATATCTGTAGATACCTTTAGAAGTCAAGTAGCAAAGGTAACTATTAATGAAGGTGCTGCTTTGATTAATGATATTTCGGCTGGTTTTTTAGATAATAATATGTTATCAACCATTGCCGATTTAAAAGTCCCATACATAATGATGCATATGCGTGGTACACCACAAACCATGCAAACATTAACCCAATACGACAACTTAGTAAAGGCTATTAATTATTATTTTTCAGAGCGTATTGTTAAAGCACGCGACTTGGGTATTATAGATTTAATTTTAGATCCTGGTTTTGGTTTTGCAAAAACATTAGAACAAAATTTTGAACTTTTAAATAAGTTTGAATTATTAAATATTGCAGATTTACCAGTATTAGCTGGTATATCCAGAAAATCTATGATTTACAAAACCTTAGATTTAACTGCTAAAGAGGCTTTAAACGGAACAACTGCTTTATACATGATTGCTTTACAAAAAGGCGCAAAAATATTACGTGTACATGACGTTAAAGAAGCCAAAGAATGTATCACTCTATATAATAAATTAGATGCTTAACAGATTTTTATTTATCACTGTATTATTTTTATTTTTTCTTGCGGAAACGAAAAAGTATTACAACTACCAGAAATACAAAATGCAGAAATAACTCAGATTCTAGACGTTTCTCCTGCTTATATTTTTTATGATGAAACCAAACAAGATAGTGTTGAGTTAAACCGAAAAAACTTAATTATCTCGACCAATTGGTTAGTAAACGTAGATAAGCGCTTAACTCTAGAACAAGCGTTACCATCTATAATAAAGCTACAAGAGAAAAAGCGTAATGCAACTATGCATAAAAATGAAAAAGCCAAAAATTATTACACTTGCAATGATACTAACATCAAAAATTTAGGGTTTATTGATTTTACTGAGGTTGAATATCGTTTAATTTACAGTGAAATCAATTACGAAGATATTGAAATAGATAATAATTCATTTGGCATAAATCTTATTATTAATAGTCTTGAAGATATTACTATAGATTCTTTTATTATTTCAGGAAAAACGAAATTTGAAAAATTAAATGATTACCTAAAAGAAACACTTACTGTTTTTAATCTTGACGATAAGGAACATGGAGGCGACTTTTATAATCTACAAATAGGTTTCAATAAAAGTTTAAGTTTTCAAGACTACATATCTATAAAATCAAAATTAATGCATTTTAAAAATGAAAGAACTGTTATTAATAAAATCGAGTATATCTTTTAACCCAATTTTACTAAATTTACAAAAACCACTTTCCCTTGGATATATTTAAAGACATACTAAAATTTGGATGGATAGACATGATAGATGTTTTGCTTGTTGCACTACTACTCTATTACGTTTACAAGCTAGTAAAAGGTACTGTTGCCATTAATATTTTTATTGGTATTGTAGTTATTTACTTTATCTACCTAACGGTTGAAGCCTTGCAAATGGTATTATTAACCAAGATTTTAGGTGGTTTTATTAGTGTTGGTTTTATAGCTTTAATTATAGTTTTTCAACAAGAAGTTAGGAAATTTTTATTAATGATTGGATCCACCAATTTTGCTAGTAGACGTAAGTTTTTAAGTCAATTAAAATTTTTAAAGATAGAACAAGGTACATCCACAGATATAGATGCAATTATATCTGCTTGTAATAAAATGAGTAGCACAAAAACTGGTGCTTTAATTGTTTTAGAACGCAATAATAATCTTGATTTTTTAGCCAATACAGGTGACGAAATGAATATTAAAGTCACTCAACCTATTATTGAAAGTATCTTTTTTAAAAATAGTCCATTACATGATGGAGCCATAATCATACAAGATAATATTGTAAAAGCTACACGTGTAATCTTACCTGTAAACAACGAGAAAAATCTTCCGCAACGCTTTGGTTTGCGTCATCGTGCTGCTGTTGGTGTAACGGAACGTACAGATGCTATTGCTATTGCTGTAAGTGAAGAAACTGGACAGATTTCTTGTTTTAGAAATGGCGAGTTCCTTCCGTTTGAAGACACTATACAATTAGCTGAAATTTTAAAAGCAGATTTAGATTAATTTATATCATAACTTCTTCCTCTGATAGTTTTAACAAAATCAAACTAAAGCTTCTAAAATTATTTCTTTAAAGATTAAAAACAATCCAAAATGAATATTAAATACAACGAAAGTAATCAAACTATAGAAATTAAGGATGGTTTAAAAACGCATCACATGTTAATTAAATCCATTATGATTCTTAATTTGGTAAATGCTATTTTAAACGTTTACGATGTTAATATTACCAAATTGAGTTTTATGTCTACAATCTGGATATTTTTAGCGTTATTATCAATTTTTGTACTGTATATATTTTTTACTAAAAAATCTAGTTTAGAAAACATTCCTGTAAAAAACATTGAAGCTCTAGAGCAAAAAACAAGTCTAGGTTCCAAACGTTATACTTTTAAATTAACTAACGGTAAAACGCGTGATTTAAATGAGTTAAAGACCATTAAAGATGTTAACACTTTAAAAAAATGCTAACCAAAATTGGAGTAAAATCTTAAAGTAATATTAGAAATTAAGCAACTTTCTCAGCTTGTAAAAACTGTACTTCGTATAAGTTTTTGTAATATCCATTTTCTTTTTTAAGCAACTCATTATGTGTTCCTTGTTCAACTATTAAACCAGAATCCATAACAATTATATTATCGGCTTTTTGGATTGTTGCTAACCTGTGCGCAATAACTATAGATGTACGTCCTTTAGTAATTTTCTCTGTAGCTGTTTGTATTAATTGCTCTGAATAAGAATCTACCGAAGACGTGGCTTCATCTAATATTAAAATACTAGGATTTGTAACGTATGCTCGTAAAAACGAAATTAATTGACGTTGACCAGAAGACAACATTACACCACGTTCTTTAACGTTATATTGGTAACCGTTAGGTAAGCTCATAATAAAATCGTGAATCCCAATATCTTTGGCTGCTTTTACGACTTGAGCTTCAGTTATATTTGGATTATTAAGTGTAATATTATTTAAAATGGTGTCTGCAAACAAAAATACATCTTGTAAAACCACAGCTATTTGCTGTCGTAATGACGTTAAAGTATAATCTTTAATGTTGTTGTTATCTATATTTATTTCACCAGAATTAATTTCATAAAAACGATTCAATAAATTTATTACAGTACTTTTTCCTGCTCCTGTAGCACCAACAATTGCAACAGTTTCGCCTTCTTTAACATTAAAACTAATTCCTTTTAAAACTTCTTCTTGCTCGACATAACTAAAATGAACATTATTAAAGTTTATGTTTCCTTTAAAACTATCAGCTAATAAGTTACCAGAATTATCAATATGCGATGTTGTATCTAAAATTTTAAACACTCGGTTTGAGGCAATCATTCCCATTTGAAGTGTATTAAATTTATCTGCTATTTGGCGTAATGGTCTAAATAACATTGGAATCATGGTAATAAACATAAATAAATCTCCAGGTGTAACGTGACTACCTTCAACCAATATATTTAATCCTCCAAACCATACAATTAATCCTGTAGTTAGCGATCCTAAAAACTCAGCAATTGGAAAAAATATAGAGTTATACCAAACAGTTTTTAACCATGCTTTTTTATGACGATCATTAATTGCTTTAAAGTTTTTATATTCGGTATCTTCTCTGGTAAACAGTTGTAAAATTTTCATTCCTGTAACGCGTTCTTGCACAAACGAATTTAGGTTAGACACCTCATTACGCACATCTTCAAATGCACGTTTCATGTAGCGCTGAAAAATTTTGGTTGCAAATAAAACTATTGGCAACGTCACAAATACAATTAAACTTAACTTCCAATTGTAATACAACATGGCTCCAGAAATAACAACCATAACCAAAAGATCTCTAATAATTGTAAATAAGCCATCTCCAAAAACAGAAGCAATACGCTCCATATCTGTCACTGCTCTTGTAATTAAAACACCTACAGAGGAAGTGTTAAAATATTTCATTTTAAAACTTAAGATATGGTCAAATAGTTTAACACGAATGTCTTTAACCATTTTTAAACCTAACCAAGAAGAGTAAAAGATAAAAAACAATTGCAACACAACTTGCGCAACAAGTAAAACAATCATTAAAATTATTAAGTAAACAAAACCACTGTAATCTTTTTTAACAAGATGCTCGTCAATAATTTCTCTTAATAACACTGGAGTTGCTATACTTAGAGCCCCTAATATTAAAACCGAAATTATTAGTGCATAAAATACCGTTCTGTATGGTTTTGTGTATTTAAACAAACGTTTAAATAACTGTAAATCAAAAATATTTTCTTTAGTCTTAGTCATTTAATTTTATTGTATCAGGATAAGCAACTTCTGTTAAATATAATCCTTTTGCAGGAACTGAAAATCCAGCATTACTTCGGTTTTTAGAGGCTATGATAGTATGTAAATCTTCAACTTCAATCTTACCAAGTCCAACGTTAATTAAAGTTCCTACAATAGCTCTAACCATGTTTCTTAAAAATCGATCTGCTTTAATTGTAAAATGAAGTTCATTATCCACCAATTTCCA
The DNA here is from genome assembly GCF_055804415.1 of Olleya sp. NP1-10. Classification (NCBI taxonomy): domain Bacteria; kingdom Pseudomonadati; phylum Bacteroidota; class Flavobacteriia; order Flavobacteriales; family Flavobacteriaceae; genus Olleya; species Olleya sp. NP1-10. The sequence goes on from NZ_CM147840.1 coordinate 3,664,888, forward strand.
TTCAGCTTTCATTATATCACAATTATAGGTTTTTACATCTGTATGTGTCTTTGAAAAACATTGAAAATTTTTGTATTCAAATAATATTTTGGTTGCTTTATTAAGCTTTTCAACATTTAAATTATGTTTTAAATAATAAGCTTGCTCAACATTAAAGGGACTTTTTTGTAGTGCAATACGATATAAATACGCTCTACTAGTCGCATGAAAACGTGCATGAATATCTGGTTTAACCTTAAATATAGAATAAATTGCTACATCCTCTGGTAAAAAAGAATTGAGTTTATACATCAGTTTTTCTGACTCAAAAACCACATCTGTATCCATATGTGCAAATAACTGCTTTGCATGCACACCAGCATCTGTCCTTCCTGCTCCCATTACAACTATGTTTTGTCCTAAAATAGTAGACAATGCGTTTTCTAAAACTTCTTGTACAGATATTGCATTGGGTTGTTTTTGCCAACCATGATAATTTTTTCCGTTATAAGATAGTTCTATAAAATAGCGCAAGAAAGCTGTATTTTTACATATTAAAAGACAAAGATAATTGTTTTTGTTACTAAAGAAATGCTAAAAAATAATTAAAATAGACTTGGCTAAGTTCTTCTAAAATGAAAAAAATATTATTACTCTCTGACACACATAGTCATATTGATGAAGCTGTACTAAAACATGTCAAAGCAGCTGACGAGGTTTGGCATGCTGGAGACATTGGTGACTTAAAAGTTACAGATGCAATCAAAGCTTTAAAACCACTTCGTGCTGTTTGGGGAAACATTGACAATGATAAAGCTAGAGCTGAATTTCCGGAACATAACCGTTTTACGATTGAAGGTGTGGATGTATGGATTACTCACATAGGTGGTTATCCTAACAGGTATAATATTAGAGTTAGAGAGGACATAATAGCCAATCCACCAAAGCTTTTTATTTGCGGACACTCTCACATACTTAAAGTAATGCCTGATAAAAAATTAGGATTATTACACATGAATCCTGGAGCCATTGGTATACATGGTTTTCATAATGTAAGGACTATGTTACGATTTACTATAGATAAGGGTAAAATAGATAACCTAGAAGTTATAGAATATCCAAGAAAATAAACTATTGACAGTAAAACATAAAAAAACCGAAGCTTTCACTTCGGTTTTTTTCGCACTAATACTACTAAGATGTTAGGTTTAACGTAAACGATCTACAGATTTTACAAGATCTTCATCCTTCTTAATGGCTCTATTTGATAAAATCAAAAAGACGATAGAAATAATTGGGAAGAAAATCGCAACACCTTTCTCTGAAACATCATTTGCTTCTCCAGATGCATTTAGTATTCGATACACGAAAAATCCTAGTAAAATTAAATTTAATATCTGATTTAGTCGTCCCAACATAAATTGAGACTTTCTATTTTTAAAATTAAATATTGAAATAACAGCCAATAACGCAGATGCTAAAAACAAACCTAAAACAACTAGTTCGTCTTTTGCAAAAACCATAACTTTATTAGTAGTGGTCCATAAATTAAAAGCGAATATTAATCCACCAGAAACTATAGCAACTATTAATAAATATACCGTTTGTATACGTTGTAACATATTAAAATTTCAAATTTTGAAAAACAAAAATATAGTTTCTTTTTTTATAAACGAAACATCACACACTAAAAATTGATACAAATAACAAAACACAGTCACAACACGTTGTATTTCAATTAAAAAACAATAAAGATTCTTTCAAGAATAAAAAATTAAAATAAAAGTTGTATAATTGCAGTAACGCAATGCAACACTCACTCTCGCAGAGCGTTAATTCTTCAGAAGTATATCTTATTTTCTTCAAGAAATAATCAATTCAAATCACAACAACACATAAGTTAATTCAACATCAATGTTTGAAATCTCACAATTAAAAGAAATGAAGCTTCCTGAGTTGCAGGATATAGCTAAAAAACTGAGCGTCCCAAAATTTCGTTCATTAAAAAAATTAGATTTAGTATACCAAATACTAGATAAGCAAGCAGCAGATCCAAAAGCTGTTTTAGAAGTAAAAAAAGAAGATACTCCTGCAAAAAAAGCACCTGCTAAAAAAGCGACTCCAGCTAAAGCTAGTGCGACAAAACCAGCAGCTCAAAAGCCTAAACCTAAAAGAGCTAGGGTAACAAAACCTGTTGCAAAAAAGGAAGACTCTAACCAACCACAGTTAGACTTAAAACCTGAAACAGAAACAAAAAATGAACCCGTAGCTAAAAAAGCACCTGTTAAAGCACAGCCTAAAAAACCGGTTCATAATCATCAAAAAAACAAACAATCTAACGATAGTAAGGACGATCGTCAAAACGATAACAAACAACAAAACCGTCCTAAACATAACAATCAAAAAAATAATAACCAGAAAAACAATAATCAAAAAAACGGTAACCAACATAATGGTAACAAAGACAGTCGTAACCGTTACAGAGAACCTGATTTTGAGTTTGATGCTATTATTGAAAGTGAAGGTGTCTTAGACATCATGCAAGATGGTTATGGTTTTTTACGTTCGTCAGACTACAACTATTTATCGTCACCAGATGATATATATGTATCACAATCTCAAATCCGTTTATTTGGATTAAAAGTTGGAGACACTGTATTAGGTCAAGTTAGACCTCCAAAAGAAGGAGAAAAATACTTCCCATTAATTAAAGTAAGCAAAATAAATGGTCAAAACCCAAATGTGGTTAGAGACCGTGTTGCTTTTGAGCATTTAACACCATTATTTCCTCAAGAAAAATTTAATATTGCCGAAAAACAAGCAACCATATCAACACGTATAATGGATTTGTTTGCTCCAATAGGTAAAGGACAACGTGGTATGATTGTATCACAACCAAAAACAGGTAAAACCATGTTATTAAAGGATGTTGCCAATGCAATAGCAGCAAACCATCCTGAAGTATACCAAATGATTTTACTTATAGATGAGCGTCCAGAAGAAGTTACAGACATGCAACGAAATGTAAGAGGTGAAGTTATTGCTTCTACTTTTGACAAAGAAGCTCATGAACACGTTAAAATTGCTAACATCGTGTTAGAAAAAGCAAAACGATTAGTAGAGTGTGGACATGACGTAGTTATTCTACTAGACTCTATTACACGTCTGGCAAGAGCATACAACTCTGTACAACCAGCATCCGGAAAAATTCTTTCTGGAGGTGTAGATGCCAATGCTCTACACAAACCAAAACGCTTTTTTGGAGCTGCACGTAATATAGAAAACGGAGGATCATTAACTATTATAGCAACCGCTTTAACAGAAACAGGATCTAAAATGGACGAGGTTATCTTTGAAGAATTTAAAGGTACAGGTAACATGGAGCTTCAGTTAGACCGTAAAATATCTAACCGTCGTATTTTCCCTGCAATTGACTTAACATCATCAAGTACACGTCGTGACGATATTTTATTAGACGCATCAACGATACAACGTATGTGGGTAATGCGCAAATATCTAGCAGATATGAATCCTGTAGAAGCAATGGAGTTTATAAACGATAGGTTTAAACAAACCAGAAGTAATGAAGAGTTTTTAATATCTATGAATGGATAATCAAAACCACTTAAAATAAACTAAAAGCCTTAATGTACTGCATTAAGGCTTTTTATTTACTATATACTTGAAGTAATAATTATAGCATTACCATTATCCTGAAAAAAATCAGGATAATCGTCGCGTCATCCGTTAATAATTTAGGATCAGAGCGCTTGCTAACCACTACTACCGCTAACGCACTATAGCAATGGACAGCACACAAATTTATGACTAAGACCACCTAAAAATAAAGCACAAAAAAAACGCTTCAAATAAATGAAGCGTTTTAAATATTATATAACTAAAACTAATTATAAAGCAGCTACGTGCTTGGCTAAACTAGATTTTAAGTTAGAAGCTTTATTAGTATGAATAACATTTTTCTTTGCTAATCTATCTAACATAGATGCTACAGAAGGAAATAAAGCTTCAGCCTCTTTCTTATCTTCCATCTCACGTAACTTCTTAATAGCGTTACGAGTAGTCTTGTGCTGATACTTGTTTAATAAACGCTTAGATTCGTTACTTCTAATTCTTTTTAACGTTGACTTGTGATTTGCCATTTTGTTTTTTCCTTTTTAATAAAAAATTGTAGCCCGTAGGGGAATCGAACCCCTCTTACATGGATGAAAACCATGCGTCCTAGCCGATAGACGAACGGGCCATTTTGTTATTGAGTGCGCAAATATAAAACTTATATTTTAAACTTGCAAATTTATTTTTCAATTAACTAACAATGTTTCCATTGCGGGTGCAAATATACAACTAATTTTAAGTTACGCAACAACAAAATGAAAAAAAATTAAAAAAATTTTTCTAATACGCTTTTGCAAACAGCACTCTTCGTTCAGAAGTTGCTCCAGTATAGACACATACACCTTTTTCAACCTTTCCATCTAAAGGCATACATCTTATAGTTGCTTTTGTAATTTCTTTGATTTTATCTTCAGTTTCTGTAGTTCCATCCCAATGTGCAGAAATAAATCCTCCTTTTTCTTCTAAAACTTTTTTAAATTCTTCAAAAGAATCTACTTCTGTGATGTGATTATCTCTATAATCAAGAGCTTTATTAAATAATGCTTCTTGTATTGTAGTCATCAAACCTTCAACTTTATCCACTAAACCATCTAAAGGCACTACTTCTTTAGTTAAAGTATCACGCCTAGCTAATTCAACCGTTCCGTTTTCAAGATCTCTACTACCTATTGCTATACGTAATGGTACACCTTGCAATTCATGTTGTGCAAACTTAGCTCCTGGTCTGTATGTATCACGATTATCAAATTTTACTGAAATATTTTTACTTCGTAAATCTTTCATGATACCATTTACAACCTCAGTTATAGCGTCTAATTGCTCATCTGTCTTATATATAGGTACAATTACAACTTGATTTGGCGCAAGGTTTGGAGGTAATACTAACCCTTTATCATCACTATGCGTCATTATTAAAGCTCCCATTAATCTTGTAGAAACTCCCCATGATGTAGCCCAAACATGTTCTTGCTTACCTTCTTTAGAGGTGAATTTGACATCAAAAGCTTTTGCAAAGTTTTGACCTAAAAAGTGTGATGTACCTGCTTGTAAGGCTTTACCGTCTTGCATAAGCGCTTCAATACAATAGGTTTCATCTGCTCCAGCAAAACGTTCGCTTTCAGTTTTCAAACCTTGTATTACTGGTATTGCCATAAATTTTTCAGCAAAAGTAGCGTAAACATTATTCATTAATTCTGCTTCAGCTATAGCTTCTTTTTTAGTTGCATGTGCTGTATGACCTTCTTGCCATAAAAATTCTGCAGTACGTAAAAATAAACGCGTACGCATTTCCCAACGTACAACATTTGCCCATTGGTTTATTAATAAAGGTAAATCTCTGTATGATTGAATCCAACCTTTATAAGTATTCCATATAATAGCTTCACTTGTTGGACGCACAACTAACTCCTCCTCTAACTTTGCATTAGGGTCTACTCTAAGTTTTCCTGGTTTATCAGGATCATTTTGCAGTCTGTAATGTGTAACCACAGCACACTCTTTAGCAAAGCCTTCAGCATTTTTCTCCTCAGCTTCAAATAAACTTTTAGGAACAAATAATGGGAAATAAGCATTTTGATGTCCTGTTTCTTTAAACATTCTATCTAATTCTGCTTGCATTTTTTCCCAGATTGCAAAACCATATGGTTTTATAACCATACATCCTCTTACAGCTGAATTTTCAGCCAAATCAGCCTCTACAACCAATTCATTATACCATTTGGAATAATTTTCAGCTCTACTTGTTAGTTTTTTACTCATATACAGTATTTTGGCACAAAAATTGTGATTATGTTAAATAATAAAATAGTTCAGCAAAACTAACTATTTTTGTAATGTTCAACAATTAAAAACTACTCGTTATGAAATTAATTAACTACTTATTTAACAAAATACCCTTATTTACTGCTCTTTTAGCTGGTTTAGCTTTAAGTTCTTGTGGATCCTATCAATATGTTGGACAGTCTAGTGATGGCATCTATCAAACTACTACCGAAAATGTAGAACAAGAAACAGTTGCTACACCTGCAGAAAACAATAACGATTATTATTCTAATTACTTCAAAGAAAAAGCATTAGAAGCTGAAATATATAATGATAGTGATGATGTTTTTACGGATATTGATTCTTATCAAGGTAGTTATGACGAAACTTTAGAAGAAACTAGCCAAAATGCTGGTTGGGGAACCTCTAATGAAACTGTTGTAATTAACATTCATGATAACGGATTTTATAACAATTATGGATGGGCCTATAATAATTGGGGATGGAACAATTGGGGATGGAACAGACCTTGGGGTTACAATAGGTTTGGATGGAACAGTTGGAATAGTCCTTACTCTTGGAATTACGGATGGGGATATTCTGGGTTTTATAACTCATACTGGAACAATCCATATTATGGACATGGATACGCTTTCAATAATGGATTTAGAAGAGGAAGTTTAGCTTATAATGCAGGAAGAAGAGGTAGTTACTATAGAAACAGTTCATATCTTAACTCTAGATCATCTAGAATTAATACTAGAAATAATTTGGTAAGACCTAGAACTAATACCACTAGAACTAGAACCAATACCACTAGACCTAGAACCAATACCACTAGACCTAGAACTAATACCACTAGACCTAGAACTAATACCACTAGACCTAGAACCAATACCACTAGACCTAGAACTAATACCACTAGACCTAGAACGAGCACGACTAGACCTAGAACAAACTCATCAACACCTAGGAGCAATAGCTCTACTCCAAGATCTAGCTCTCCTTCTAGAAGCACACCAAGAAGTAGATCTACTAGTAGCGTAAGTTCAAGAAGAGGAAGAGGTTAAAATTAAAAAAAGTTTATGAAAAGAATAATTTTATTTGTTGTAGGTACACTATCTATAACTTTAAGTCAAGCTCAAAATATAAATGATGCTCTAAGATATTCTCCTGGAGAAATAAATGGTACAGCACGTTTTCAAGCTATGAGTGGTGCATTTGGAGCCTTAGGAGGCGATTTAAGTGCTATAAACATAAATCCTGCAGGATCAGCTGTTTTCACAAGTAGCCATGCTTCAATATCATTATCAAATACCCATACAGATAATAATACAACCTATTATAATGGTCAAAGAGATAGTTCTGAATCCATTTTAGACATTAACCAAGGAGGGGGTGTATTTGTATTCAAAAATCAAAACCAATCCTCTCCATGGAAGAAATTTTCATTAAGTATCGTTTATGACAACACCAAAAACTATGATGATCAATGGACTGCAAACGGTACAGGAAGCAGTAGTATTAGTAATTATTTTTTAGCTAATGCTCAAGGGTTGCGATTAGACGAAATATCTGCATTTGATGGTGAGTCTACATCACAAGCTTATTCAGGTATTGGTAGTGCCTATGGCTACCAAAACCAACAAGCATTTTTAGGCTATGACTCATACATATTAGAGCCAACTACTTATGATGACAATAACACAACTTACACTAGCAATATTGCAGGAGATTCCTTTAGGCAAAACCATAACTATTCAGCAACTGGCTACAACGGAAAAATTGGATTTAATGCAGGAGCTCAATATGGTGAAAACACATATATCGGTTTAAATCTTAATTCTCATTTTTTAAATTATGAAAGATATACTCGTTTTTATGAAACAAACAATGATTCAGAATCTTTAGTAAGAGAAGTTCTTTTTGAAAACGCATTAACATCAAATGGATCAGGTTTCTCATTTCAATTAGGAGGAATTTTTAAATTAACTAAAAGCTTAAGAGCTGGAATAACTTATGATTCACCTACTTGGATGACAATAAATGAAGAAACAACTCAATACATTGAAACATTAGTAGTAGACGACACTAATGGTGATTTCTACCAAGTTGTGGATCCTAATGTTATTAATATTTTTGAAAGTTACAGAGTACAAACACCCAGTAAATTAACAGGTAGTTTAGCTTATGTTTTTGGCACTAAAGGTCTAATTAGTATAGACTATTCTAGAAGAGATCACAGTAAAACCAAATTAAAACCAACATCAGACCCAATTTTTAATGCTGAAAACGCTTACATTGAAAACACTTTAACCGCAGCATCAACCTATAAAATTGGAGCAGAGTATAAAGTGAATCGTTTTAGTTTCAGAGGAGGTTACAGATTAGAAGAAAGCCCTTATAAAGATGAAACTACCATTGGTGATTTAACAGGATACTCATTAGGTTTAGGTTATAATTTTGGAAATACAAATTTAGATTTAGCTTACAGTAATGCAAAACAAGATAGAAACGAACAACTATTTACAGGATTATCAAACCCTGCTAATATTGAAGCAGACAACACCTTAATTACTCTAACATTAGGTTTTAAACTATAAAGGACAAAACAAATAAATTATCAAAGACTCAAGGTTTAACTTGGGTCTTTTTTTGTTAATTGGTAGTTATACTATTAGTTTGAAGTATACCCAAATAAAACTATTAAACCTTTTCTTACTCTA